>NZ_FNXF01000002.1 GCF_900108485.1 Rheinheimera pacifica
TTGTTTGGCGATAGATCTGATCACTGAACGCCATGAATGTTCCTTCTGATTTCATCTTTTTGTTTTAACTAGCAATTTTGTGGGGATACCTCAGGGTCGTAGCTAATTAGCTCCACAAGCTAAACTCAAACTCCCCTAATGCCTTTTATCAGAGGTAGGAATGCCCAGGGAAATATGGCAATGCCCGAAATGTGCACGCGAGTTTAGCCGAAAAAATCAGCGCCATGCTTGTGGCACCGGCAATAGTGCTGATGTGCTGCGTGACAGGCCGCAAGCGGTTATTGAGGTTTATCGGGCGATAGAAAGCTTTATTAATAAGCTTGGCAAAGTAGAAACAGTCGCCCGCGACCGCTATGTACTGTTTCGCAGCCGCCGCATCTTTGTCGACCTGTCGGTCATGCAAAACGCAGTGCGGGTAGCAATACATCTTAGCCGCCGAATCGACAACCCGATTTTTATTAAAATTGTTGCTAACGGCAAACAAGTTACTCATGTCGCTAAAATTACCAATCTGGTTGAGTTTAAACACATTGAACCGCTGATTAAAGAGGCCTGGCAGTTTTCACTCGCTTGACGGCACCTCTTAACAGGTGCTATTAATGGCTACTGTTAACAGCAGGAGCTGATGATGCAAACCAAATTCTCTGAAGACGTAGTGCCGTTATCGGATTTAAAAATAAACCCCGGTAAAGTGGTAACGCAAACCAATAGCACCCACCGGCCAGTGCTGCTTACCAGCCGTGGCCGCGGCGTTGCCGTGGTGCAGGCACTGGAAGATTACGAAAACACCGCTGAAGAACTGCGCTTTGTTAAAGCCATTGCCACTGGCCTGGCGGATATTCGTGATGGCAATACCGTAACTGCCGAACAGGCTAAACAACTGCTGGGAATTGATTGAGTGAGGTTAGAGCTTGCTCAGTCCGCGCTGTCTGACTTGTTGGCAATAAAAGCCTGGTACCTCGAACAAGGCGTGCCGCATATTGGTCAGCGTTTTGTTACAGACATTATGGCAGCTGCCCAGCGCCTGACAAATCAGCCTGATTCCGGCCGGATGGTGCCGGAGTTTAATCAGGCCAATATCCGTGAAATTATCCTGCCGCCGTTTCGTGTGGTATACCTGCGCGAAGCAGATTGTATCAGCCTGATCCGCGTCTGGCGTAGTGAGCGTCAATTGCAACTACCCGAATGATCGAACAGCATAAAACGCTGGCTAAAATCCTGCTCCGGTAAGCTTTGCTTTCAGCGCTGTGTCAGGCACAGAGAAAGAGCCCACCGTTAGTTAATTCCAGCTGTCAGGCTGGTCTATTTGGAAAGGCGACATATATGTCAGTAAGCAAAGTGTCAGATGAGCTATCGCCGCAGCAACGCATCCGCTGCATCATTCAGGCTATTCGTGCCGAAGAACAATACTGGCGCGAACGCTACCCCATCCTGCGCTACCAGGACTGGCTTGGGCTGGGTATCTTATTGTTTGCACTAACGGGTATGGTAACTGCCGCTGGTTTATATTATCTGCAGTTGATCCCAGCCTGGGCCTGTATAATCGTGGCCGCACTGTGTGCATCCCTGTCGCATGAAATTGAACATGATCTAATCCATCGCCAATATTTTCGTAATACGCCAATCCTCTACCATGGCATGATGCTAGTAACCTGGTTGATGCGCCCTAACACAGTTAGCCCCTGGTACAGGCGCGATATGCATCTGTTACATCACAAAGTCTCCGGCACCGCCAATGATATGGAAGAACGCCTGGTAGGCAATGGTATCGCCTATGGCTTGAGCCGTTTTATCGTGATGTTTGATGGGTTATCGGGTCTGTTTATACGTCGCGCTATTCTGCGCCGCGAAGTAGACAACTTCTCAGTACAAAAGCTGCTGCAAGCGAGCTTTCCGCTGGCCAGCCTGTATTTTCTTTGTTGGTATGTGTTTTTGTTATTCCACGCCTATGATGCCCTCTTCGGCGGCATTAGCGCAGCACCTTATCCGGACAGCTTAATATGGCTGATGCAAGGCATTGATTTCGCAGTGGTAGTGCTGATCGCCCCTAACGTTCTTCGCTCGTTCTGTTTAAACTTTATCACTTCTCATATGCATTATTATGGCAACGTACATAACTTGCTGCAACAAACCCAAATTCTGGATCGCTGGTATTTTCTGCCGCTGCAGCTATTTTGTTTTAACTTTGGCAGTACCCATACTATCCATCATTTTGTGGTGAATCAGCCATTCTATTTACGCCAACTGGTGGCCAGAAAAGCCCTTAAGGTGCTGCGCGAACAGGGAGTAAGAAGCAATGATCTGTCCACTTTTGTTAGCGGCAATCGCTGGAAGGAAGAGCAAACAGTCAGAGCAAATTGATTGCTTATTTTTGCCCTGATTGCCGCTATTATTGACGATATTGAGCCAGCATTGTTACCTGGATTTATTTTGACCGCCCCCCCATCAAGACTTTGCATCAGAGAGAGTAAAATGAACGATTACGCAGCTTTAATTCAGCGCCAGCTGGATGCTTACAATAATAAAGACATTGAAGCCTGGTTAAGTACCTATGCCGAAGATGCACAGCAATTTGCTTTACACGGCGAATGTCTGGCTTCTGGCCATGAGGAGATGCGTAAGCGCATGCTGGTTCGGTTTACAGAGCCCGACCTGCATGCCCGCCTTTTAAGCCGTGCTGTTATGGAAAATATCGTAGTAGATCACGAAGTGATTACCCGTAATTTTCCCGAAGGCAAAGGCGAAATTGAAATGTTATGTGTTTACGAAGTGAAAAACGGCTTAATTAAAACCGCTTCTTTCGCTGTTGGCCAGCCAAAATATATGGTTTAGCAAACTATCAGGGGCTGATTAACATCAGTCTCTTTACAGATTGAATTTTAATCTGCCCCCCGTTAATCCACTTTACAAGCCAAAAATCTGGATTACGCCTATGGCAATCAGATAAATAGCCACAACATAGTTTAGGATCTTCGGCCGGATCAATATCAGAATACCGGCAATGATGGAGAGCACTGGAATAAGGTCAATATGCAAAGTCATAATCCTGTCCTTTTATGTTTGAGCTGAGTGGTGGGTGAACTAAAGCATTCTGCTGCCTGACAGGAAATATAGCAATTCATTAGGAAAAGGCGGCTTAGCTAATTAAAGCCTTACGCTGCACTTCAACTCAGCAAGATCCGGGTCGGCAGGCTGGACGCGACCTTTTAGAATTGGCTCTGTTTCAACTAGATACCCATTTCAAACAGAGCCAAGAGGTCGAATATGAATACGCTGAAGAATAAAGTCGTTATTATTACTGGCGCCAGTGCAGGTATTGGTCGTGCAACCGCACGCCTGTTCGCCAGAGAAGGTGCTTCGTTGGTGCTGGCGGCAAGAAGAGAGCCTGAGCTGCAAGCTTTGGCTAATCTTATTACTGAAGAAGGAGGCCAGGTGCTGGCGATAGCAGGTGATATTGGCGAAGAGGCATTTGCTAAAACTCTGGTGGAGCAGACTTTAGCCAAATTTGGCCGCCTGGACGTTGCATTTAATAATGCTGGCATATTAGGTGCCAGAGGGCCAGTTCCCGAGATGTCTTTGCACGATTGGAACCAGGTTATCGCCACGAATCTGACGAGTGCTTTTCTGGCGGCGAAGTACCAACTTCCCGCTATGTTGGCTGGCGGTGGTGGGTCCCTGATTTTTACCTCTACCTTTGTGGGCTATACAGCGGGTATGCCAGGAA
The DNA here is from genome assembly GCF_900108485.1 of Rheinheimera pacifica. Taxonomy (GTDB): domain Bacteria; phylum Pseudomonadota; class Gammaproteobacteria; order Enterobacterales; family Alteromonadaceae; genus Alishewanella; species Alishewanella pacifica. The sequence goes on from NZ_FNXF01000002.1 coordinate 3,725, forward strand.
TGTCTGCCTATGCCGCCAGCAAAGCGGGTTTGATTGGCCTTACCCAGGTACTTGCCTGTGAGTATGGCTCGCATAACATCCGGGTAAATGCATTATTGCCAGGTGGAACTGATACAGCGGCGGCGCAGGAATTTGCCCCTACGCCTGAAGAAAGGCAGTTTGTCTGCAGCCTGCACGCGCTTAAACGTATTGCTAAGCCAGAGGAGATTGCCCAATCCGCGCTTTATCTGGCTTCCGATGCGTCCAGCTTTACTACGGGCTCAGCGATGCTGGTAGACGGTGGTGTATCCATAAATCGGGTTTAAAAGGCGGTGTCATGTCAGACTACGACCGTATTGAGAAAGCTATGGCCTATATGGTAGACAAGGCAGCTGAGCAACCCAGTTTGGCAGAGATTGCCGCCCATATATACCTTAGCCCTTATCACTTTCAGCGGCTTTTTTGCCGCTGGGCAGGCACAACTCCAAAGCGCTTTTTGCAGGTCCTGACATTGGAACGGGGTAAAAAGTTACTGGACGAATCCCGTTCCCTGCTCGACGTATCACATGAGATTGGATTAAGTGGCAGCTCAAGGCTACATGATCATTTTGTGCAGATTGAAGCAGTCACTCCGGGCGAGTACAAAAATCGGGGAAAGCAGGTCAATGTAGAATATGGCGTACACTCTACCCCGCTGGGGCCTATGTTTGTAGCAGTAACCCAGCGCGGTGTTTGCCGGGCAGAGTTCATCGGCTTTAATACTGTGGAAGCGTTACTGGACGACTTGCATAACGTCTGGCCTTTAAGTTCGATCAAAGAAAGCATCCCGGCTACACGTCATGCCATTGACGCTTTTTTTGGCCAACATGCAGCGTCCAGGCAGGGGCCTCTGTCGCTGCATGTAGCAGGCACCAATTTTCAGCTCGCGGTATGGCGTGCACTGCTTAAAATACCTCCTGGCGCTGTGGCCAGCTACGTACAGGTCGCTGCAATGCTCGGGGATCCTAAGGCAGCAAGAGCAGTTGGTAACGCCATTGGGGCGAACCCGATTGCGATGCTGATCCCTTGTCATCGGGTTATACAGCAAAGTGGTGCTCTGGGTGGTTACCGCTGGGGGCCGACCAAGAAGCTAATGGCACAAACATGGGAAACCATGTTTATCTAGGCAGACCTTCTAATGGTATCTTCTTTGTCTCAGATCCAATTTAATTAAGCCAACAAATGAGCACCGCCGCTGTGCAAAACATCGGGCAAGCAGGAGCCAACAATACTATGAAATTTGACAATGACTGGCATTACCTTTAACGCAACAATCACCATCCGCGGTATTAATCCGTACGTACTGGTGAGCGGCGAGCTGGCTAAGCAGCTAAAAGAGCAGTGGCGCAAACCACTGCCGGTACTGGTGCAGGTAAACGGCCAGCCCGAGCCACCGTGGCGGATTAATATGATGCCGGTTGGTGACGGCAGTTTCTATTTATATCTGCATGCCGATGTACTCAACGCATCCGGCACCGGGGTTGGTGACGTGGTGCAGGTAGCGCTGCAATTTGATGCCGGTTACGTACCCGGGCCTGTTGATCCGATGCCAGACTGGTTTCGCATAGCGTTAGAACAGAACTCAGCAGCCAGCCAGCGCTGGAACAGCCTTGTGCCAAGCCTGCAAAAAGAAATTTTACGCTATCTGGCCCGGCTAAAGTCCGCTGAGGCACAGGCGCGCAATACCGAACTGGCGATATATGTGCTGGCTGGCGGTAAGGCGCGCTTTCTGGCGCGCTCCTGGAACGAATAGACCGGCGCTGGGGTAGCGCCAAAGCTGACATTCATTGCTCGGTAAACTGCTTTAATGCCTGTAAGCGCTCGTCCCACTGTGCTTCCAGCGCGGTAATAAATGCCTTGCTCTGTGCCAGTGTGGCGGCATCCAGCTGCACTTTTACTTCGCGCCCAGTCGGGTGCAACTGTACCACTTTTGCTGACACCAGTGCCTGAATTTGCTTACGTGCCCCCTGGCGGCTAATGCCGAGATCTTTAGACAGTTCCCCCAGGCACAGTGCTGCGCCATTCGATAAGCGCTGCACTATCTGCAACCGTACCGGGTCGCCCAATGCTTTAAATATCTGTGCAATAGCAGCCTGGCTCACTTGCCCTCCTCACTGAAGTATTGTTGTAACCGCGCCAGCATAAAGTCCCAGCCATTGCTATTTTGTGCCAGACTGTTTGCGGCGATGTCAGACGGTAAATCGGCAAAGCCGGTTTCAGTTAAGCTGACTTTGCAGCGGCCCGGTTTCAGCTCTGTAATACGAAACTCGACCAGAGTATGCGGCACAGTGAGTACTTCACCAATGAAATTATTGCCGCCTGGCACCCAACGATAGGCAAAGTAGTTGTAAGGGCTAGCCGCTTCAATATAAACACTGCTTCTGTGTTTTTCACCAAAGCTGAATACGGCTTGTGCCCCCTGCCGGTATTCGCCTGTTAACGTATCGGGAAACCACTTTACCACCTGCTCCGGCGTGGCAATGGCGTTGTATATGCGCTCTGCTGTGGCGTTAATAGTAAGGTCACGCTGAATAGTGTTTTGCATAAGTTGCTCCGTATCTGAGTTTAGCTTTACTACGGCTTAACTAAAGCACAGCATAACCAAACATGCAACCAAACGGTTGCATTTTTTTGATAATACTTTATTTGCCATGTCGAATGCGCTGGTAGCCTATTATCGCGCACAGAAGTAGGCACACTTTAACCCGACCCAGCCCTGCCATTTTTGCCCTTTGGCGACAGACAAAGCCAAAATGTGTTTTACTGTGCCCTATTGTCTAAAAACAACGTCGCCAGATGTTGCTTTTATAGCCGAACCGGGAGGGCATTGATGGCTGAACGTGGGATCACATACTCTATTGCTGTAATTGGCAGCGGTATGGCGGGGTTAGCGGCGGCTTATCGGGCACGCTGTGCCGGCCATAATGTTACGGTATTTGAAACCCATAACAACCATGGTATGGATGCTCACAGCCTTAGCGTAAACAGCGGCCTGGTGGATGTGCCCCTTCGCGTAATGAGCCCCGAAAGCTGGCCCAGCCTGCTTGCGCTGGCCAAAGAAGTGGGCGTGGGCACTTTTAACGTGCAAACCCATACCTCTTGCAGCTGGACTAACCGCCATACCTGGTTTCGCAGTGGCGAAGTGCCGCTGCTGGGCTGGCCCTTTATTGGCTCGTGGCGCTATCTGAACCGCAACGCCCTGCGCATAGGGCTGGGTATCTGGCAGCTGCGGCGGTTAACCCGCCAGCTTGAGCACCATAGCAAAGATGCCACACTGAAGGATGCCACGCTGGCTGACATTTTGCAGCAACACAACTTTGACCCACTGTTTTGGCGCGGCCTGGTGCTACCCATTCTTACCACCATTTGCACCTGCGAGGAAAAACACCTGCTGAAATGGCCGGCAGCGCAGTTATTGTTATTACTGAATGGCATTTTGTACAGCAGCCAGCTTTGCCGGCTGGAAGGTGGCACGTCAGCACTGGTGCAGGCGTTGGCTAAAGGCCTGCCTTTGCATAGTGGTAGCCCTGTAGTACAGGTTAAAACAGGCGGGCAAGGAGTAAAGGTTTATAACGAACGTGGCAATGGTGGCGTGTTTGACCGGGTAATTGTTGCCACCCAGGCTAACCAGCTAAGTTTTTTGGATGACGCCCAGTTTGGCGCTGAGCGCGACATGCTGCAAAACATTGGCTTTGATTCAGGCGAGCTTTGGGTGCATCAGGACAGCCGCTTTATGCCGCTAAAACAACAAGACTGGACAGCACTGAACTTTCAGCTGGATAGAACACTAACAAAACCGATGTTTACTGTCTGGGTTAACAGGGTAGAACCTACGCTTAGTGACAGCGCGCCGGTGTTTCAAACCTGGAACCCGCTGTTTGAACCCAAGCCGGATACCGTACTGGCACGCATACCACTGCAACGCGCAGTGGTTACCCCAGGCACTGCACAGGTGCATAGGGCCCTTCAGCAATGGCACTGCCAAAGCGGCCGCCAGGTGTTTTTTTGTGGCTCCTGGGCCTATGAGGGCGTGCCGCTGCTGGAATCGGCTGTGCAATCAGCCAATGTCGTGGTAGACATGATTAATCAGCCCGCTGCACCGCATTAGCAAGCACCACGCGCCAGATAGTATTGGACAGATCGTCAGCAACAATTAATGCGCCCTTTGGATCTACTGTTACTCCGACAGGTCGGCCACGGGTTTTGCCGTCGGTACCAAGAAAGCCTGTGACAAAATCTACCGGTGGCCCGGCGGGAACACCATTACGGAACGGTACGAATACCACTTTATAGCCCACCGGATTTTTACGGTTCCAGCTACCATGCTCACCAATAAATACCCCTTCTGCGAATTCGGTTCCCATGGCGGCTACAGAGAAATCGAGCCCGAGCGCGGCTACGTGTGAACCCAAGGCATAATCAGGTTTAATTGCCGATGCCACCTTTTGCGGATCTTGCGGCCGTACACGGTCATCAATATTCTGGCCCCAATAGCTATAGGGCCAGCCATAAAATGCACCTTCTTTAACAGAGGTCAGATAGTCCGGCACCAGGTTTGGCCCCATCTCGTCACGCTCATTCACCACTGCCCATAATTGGCCGCTTTCTGGCTGTATCGTCAGCGCAGTTGGGTTGCGTAAACCCGTTGCGTAGGGCCGGTGCGCTCCGGTTTCAGCGTCAATCTGCCAGATCATTGCGCGCTCTGCTTCAGCTTCCATGCCCCGCTCAGTAATATTGCTGTTAGAGCCAATACCGACGTAAAGAAAACGCCCATCGGCACTCGCAGCCAGTGCTTTAGTCCAGTGGTGGTTGATCAGTGATGGCAGATCGGTAACCTTGACCGGCGGCGCTGTGGCTTCTGTCTGCCCCTCCTGATAATCGAAGCGCACCAGCGCATCCTGATTCGCCACATACAGCTTGTTATCAACCAGCGCCAGCCCGTATGGAGCGTTAAGGTTGTCAGCGAACACGGTGCGGAACTCATAACGTCCGTCGCCATCGGCATCGCGTAATAAGGTCAAGCGATCCCCGCTTTCAACGCTGGTTGTGCCTTTTGATTTAATGTAACCGGCTATCACATCTTTGGGTTTTAGCGCCGATGCATTGCCCCCTTTACCTTCGGCGATCAGGATATCGCCATTTGGCAGCAGCAACATCTGCCGCGGCACCTTTAAATCTGTAGCTATAGCCGAAATAGTGTACCCCTCCGGCACCATTGGCAGCAGATCGCCCCATGGCGCCGGTTCGGCGATTGTCATATCGGGCAAGAGCCCATACTGCGGCGCGGGCAGTGTCGGGTTTGGGCCATATTGCGCAGGATCCGGATCTTCGCCACTACAGGCAGCCAATAGCCCGGCAACAGCAACCGCGACAAATAAGCGCTTATATAACAGCAGGTAAATCATCTTACACCTCCCACGCCGAACCTGACGAAGCCAAGCCAGGTGGTAGTGCCAGCGAGCAAAACGCCAATTACTGACAAAATCAGCCCCACAGGCATAATAGCCCAGGCATCTCTGGCGTGGATTAAAGCATTAAAAAAACCCAGCACCCACAAAGCCAACAGCAGCCCGGTATACAGCAAAAGCGGCCTGCTATGCTCAGCCGCACGGATCAGATTAATAATGGCCCACAGCAGTGCCAAGCCGCCAAAGAGCAGCCCAGCTGCAATTAGCCAGGAGGCAAAATTGCTCCATTGGATCTGATAGCTGGATGCATACGCAAGATCACTGAGCAAACCGATGAAAAATAATACTAAAGTGCCCGCAAGCAGCACCCCATGCATAGGATGAAGCCTGGGTTGATGTATTCGATCATCGCTGACAATCACAATTTCCTCCTCACTTTGTACTGGCAGGTAAGTGTAGCACCCTGAGAAGAAAGCGCCGGTTTAACCGCGGAGGCTATTAGTTAAACGCTAACTACCACCACCGGTTAAGTTTGGTGTTATAGTTTCGCCAGCCCCCATTAGCGCAAGATTTGAGTATGAAGCTGGATAAAGCAAAAAAACGCATTGCAAAGCAGATAAGCAAAGGCTTTGACGGTTACCCGCATATTTCATTGGCCTATTTTGGTGCCACAGCCGATTGCGCCACTGAAGTGGTGGTGAGTTTTATGTCTGCTGAGGGTGAAGCGCCGCAACAGCAACGCTTTGTTAGTACTGAAGATGTGCGCGAAGATGAAACTATTCAGTCTGTGCTGGTGAAAATAATAGAGCGCGCTAATGCCAATACCGTAACCGAAGTTGCCGGCGTGGCTATTAAATAATAACGCTAGCTGTCAGGCCACGTAGTTACAATAGAAACACTGGCTAATTGTTACCTATGTGTTTACAATCTCAGTGTTTTTCCGTTAACAAGCCTTAATATGCCAGGTCTGGATTTACCCACATTAATCGTTCTGACACTGACAATTAACCTGTTAGTGGCCGGTTATATGGCGTTACTGGCCAAATTACAGCCGCAGCAAAGCGCATTTTGGCATTGGGCACTGTCATGCCTGATTTTTGTTGTCGCCAGCCTGTTGGCGGCTAGCCGCTTGCATCAGGTGCCACCTATATTCAGTGTGTTGCTGGCGCATGCGCTGCTGGCACTGCCGCCTCTACTGGTGGGTACCGGTTTAGTCCGGTTTATCCGCGGCCCTTTAGCAGCGCAGCCGCTAAAAGCCATTGCCATTTGTGCCACAGTTTATTTGCTGCTATTAAGCGCCAGTTACACGGTTTCACACAGTACTGCCGTACTTAATGCTATTGCCATTACCGCCAGTTGTATCTGGTGTATTCGGTTGCTGCAAGCCTTAACAAAGCCGCAATTCGCCAGCCGGTTGCTGCAAAGTGTGCTGGCACTGCACGCTTTAACCATGCTGGCAGAAATCTATCTGTATCTTAGCCACTGGCATACAGCGTTACCCCAGCAAGCGGTAACTTTATTACAACTGATTTTACTCAGCCATATTCTGCTTACCACCGTTGCAGCGGTGCTGCTGCCATTATTGTTTTTTATCGCCCGTGAACAGTTGCTAATGCAACAAGCTGATTTAGACGAGCTAACGCTGCTACCAAACCGGCGGCATTTTTTGCGCGAATCGTCAGCTTATCTGGCACAAGATGGTGCTAATGCGCAGTTGGCGGTGATGATGCTGGATCTGGATCATTTTAAAAGCATTAATGACACCTTTGGCCATGCCGTGGGAGATACGGCGTTAAAGCAGGTCGCGCAAATTTTGACACAGGTGCTGCGTAAAACAGATTTAATCGGCCGTATGGGCGGAGAGGAATTTGCCATAGTGATGCCCAATACTTCAGAGGCAGAAGCCCGCTGTATTGGCCAGCGCCTGCGTCAGCAAGTTGAGCAGCACGCAGGTATGGTTGATGGTAAACCACTTAACCTGACCATCAGTATTGGTGCAACCTATGTTAAGCAGTTCAGTGGCCTGGATTTCCAAACCTTGCTAAAACAAGCCGACGAAGCATTGTATGAAGCCAAACGTAGCGGGCGCAATACCGTTACCTTTTACAGCGCCCGCTGACAGGCTTAATCAGCCGCAGTATCGTCCTGCTCTTTAACCAGCCATACCGACAGCGCCCCCAGCACCATAGCGGCGCCGGCCAGCATCACGATATATACTGCCTGGTTTTGGAATACCGAGCCTAAGATCCAACCAGCAATTAAACCGGAGATAATCTGCGGCGCCGCAATAGTAAAGTTAAAAATACCCATATAAACGCCGGTTTTATTTGCCGGTAAGGCACCGGCCAGTATTGCATATGGCATGGCCAGAATAGCCGCCCAGGCAATACCCACGCCCAGCATCGGGATCATCAGGCCAAGTGCGCCTTTGGGTATTTCTACCTGAGTAATCAGCAGGTTTACATGGGTCATGGTCGGGTCGGTAAACAGCACAAAGCTTAAATAACCCAGGCCACCGGCCAACAGCGATATTGAATAAACAAACTTGCGGCCAAACAGGTTAGCCAGTTTGGCCATTACCAATGAAAACAGCACGGCAAACAGCGAGTAACCGGCGTATAAAATACCTACCCAGTCACCGGCAGCGCCTTTAGCGGCAGCGATATGCGCCGGCACCCCACCCATTTGGGCAATATAAGCGCCGTCATACCACTCAACGCCAACGCCCCAGGTATTTTGCGCAATAGCCGCCGGGAAATAGGTCCACATAATAAACAGGGCAAACCAGGAGAAAAACTGCACCAGCGCCAGCTGTTTCATAATACGCGGCATGCTTTTCATGGTTTGCCAGAAATCGGTTAACTTCTCGCCCAGTGAACGCGACTGGCGCACCTGTTCGGCCAAAGTCTGGGCTTCTGAATCCAGCCCTTTATAGGCGTAATATTGTTCAGGTGCGTATTCTTTGGTGCGAAATACTGTCCACAGCACAGAGCCCAGCAATACCGTAGCACCAATATAAAATGCCCAAATAACCGAAGGGGCCACTTCACCGGCTTTAGAAGCATTTTCAAGCCCAACCACATTGGTTAAAACAAAAGGCAAAATAGAGCCAAATACCGCACCAATATTGATCAATAAAGTTTGCACCGAATAGCCCAGGTTACGCTGCTCTGCCGGCACCATATCGGACACCAGCGAACGAAACGGCTGAAAGGTAACGTTAAAGGCGGCATCTTTAATGGCAAAGATAATAAGGCCAAATAGCATTGGCGGAATAAAAGCCACCATCATTGACGAGTTAGGCAGCAATACCATGGCAGCCGCGGCGACTATGGCACCGCCCAGCATAAAGGGTAACCGACGGCCGAGTTTATTCCAGGTACGGTCAGACGCGGCACCCACAATAGGTTGCACCAGCAAACCCATAATAGGTGCTGCTAACCAGAATAATGACAGCGACGACAGATCAGCGCCTAAGTCTGACAAAATCCGGCTAACGTTACCGTTTTGCAGCGCAAAACCAATTTGCACACCAAGAAAGCCGAAACTGAGATTCCAGATCTGCCAGAAAGAGAGCTTAGGTTGTTTCATTACAGGTCCCCGGATATTTTTATTCTATTATGATGCTTCTTATGTTGGCCTAAACTACACGATAGCAGCCATTTTACGCAAAACTGTGCATACGTATTCATCTTGTTGTTGCACTGTTTTGGCGTTATTACCAACCATTAATTAGCAAAACTGCACCATATTGCCGCGCTGTGCTAAATACTGGCACGCTGCATAAAATAATACTCTGACGGGGACGCAATGAAAGCTTTTACCTTAAGCGCACTGGCGCTGTCTTTATTACTGGCCGGCTGTAAGCCTGCACCAATCAGCAATACAGAGCCCAATACTGCACAAACTGTAACCGCCGTGCAGCAAAGTGAGGCTGCTAAAGACTGGTGGCAGCATGCGGTGTTTTATCAAATCTGGCCACGCAGTTTTTATGACACCAGTGGCGATGGCCACGGCGACTTTAACGGCATGACAGCCAAACTACCCTATTTGCAGGAACTGGGCGTAAATGCGTTATGGCTAACGCCAATGTTTGAGGCACCCTCATACCACGGTTATGACTTTACCGAGTTTTATCAGGTAGAAAGTGATTACGGCACTATGGCCGAGTTTGAAGCTTTTATTCAGGCGGCTGATGCCAAAGGCATGAAGGTGATATTGGATCTGGTGATTAACCATATCTCCAGTGAACATGACTGGTTTAAACGCTCAGCCGAGGGTGAAGCACCGTACAAAGACTACTTTGTCTGGCGTGATGATATGCCGCCAGCGGGCAGCGGCTGGGGCCATGCCTGGAGCGACAATGATAAGCCCGAAGCCGTATGGCATTATAACGACACGCGCAAAGCCTGGTATTACGCCGCCTTTGGCGCCAGCCAGCCTGATTTAAACCTGCGCCACCCCGACGTTATTGCCGAAATGGAAAAAATGGCTAAATTCTGGCTGGATAAAGGCGTAGCCGGCTTTCGCCTGGATGCCGTGCGTTTTGCGATGGAAGGCGGCCCCGATGCCCAGGCCGACACCGATGAAACTATCGCCTACTGGCAGAGTTTTAACCAGTACGTAAAAAGCGTTAACCCACAGGCGTATTTAGTCGGCGAAGCCTGGGTAGATATTCCGGTAGCGGCGCGCTATTACGGCGGGGGGAAAGGCCTGGACCAGGGTTTTGATTTTGAAGTCGGCTATAAAATTCTTGGCTTACTGCAACCCAACGCCGGTGGCGAAGCGCAGTTTGGCACTATGCACTCAGCACAACAACAAGTAGCAGATGCCTCGGTATTACAGCAAAACGTGCAACAACGTACTGAGTCTGAGGCTCCGCTGCACTTTTTTGCGCCGTTTTTGACAAACCACGATCAGGAACGTATTGCCTATCAGTTAAAACAGCACGATGCCAAAGCCAAACTGGCAGCCGCTATGCTATTTAGCTCGCCGGGTACACCTTACATTTATTATGGTGAAGAGATTGGCCTAACCCAGGATCGCAGCGGCCATGACGTATTTAAACGCGCGCCAATGCAATGGGATAACAGCAAACAGGCTGGCTTTACCAAAGCAGACAGCAGCTGGGTAGAACAAATGGACCTGTTTGGTGAAGGCTTCCCTAACTGGTGGCCGGATTTTCTGGCAAAGCAACTGCAGGCAGAAGATCGCAGCGTAGCGGCACAACAGGCGCAGCCGGATTCTATCTGGTCACTTTATAAACTTTTAATTGCACAGAAAAAACAACGGCCAGAGCTGGGTACTGACGGTAGCTATGCTGTGACGCAGTTGGCAAATGGTGTGGTGCAAATTAGCCGTGAGCTAAACGGCAGTAAAAGCCTGTTTATCTTAAACCTGAGTGACAGCGCGCAGGATATCAGCGCTATTAACCGCAGCGGTTTAACCGCCAGCTGGGCGTTTGACCTTGATGGCAGTCAACTGGCCGGCCATGGTCTGCTACTCCTGCAAAGCGCGCCCTAACACTCCCGCTGTTACCGCCGGCCATACCGGCGGTTTTTCTTCAAGCTATTATGGCTTTTGCGGTAAGGTAATTACCGTCGAAATAGGAAAATGATCGGAAATATATACGCCGGCGACGCCTAGTTGATAAGTGCGGTAGTCATGGCTTTTTAAGCCGTTACTGATAAAAATATAGTCGATGCGGCTGCTGTCGCCTGCAGTGAAACCGTTGTAGGTACCGACATCTTCGGCGTTTGCCACAGTTGCGGTATCGGTCAGCGGCAGTAAACGGCTGGAGGTGAGTGCTTTGTAAGCTGCGCTATTGTTCAGCATATTAAAATCGCCCAGTAAAATAACCGGTTTGTTACCTGCAATAGCCGGAATATGTGTCAGCAAAAATTCTGCACTTTTTTGCCGGGCCAAATCGCTTACATGGCTAAAATGCACATTAAATACAAAGAAATCACTGCCGTCTTTTTCAAAATGCCCCCAACTGGCAACCCGGGGAAGCTGAGCCTGCCAGCCGATTGAGCCGGCAACATCGGGTGTTTCAGACAACCAAAAATTGCCACCATCCAGTTTAGTAATAGTGTTTTTATTATAAAACAACGGCACAAACTCACCGGCAATAACCCCATCGTCTCTGCCAACACCAATGTAGCTGTAATCAGGCAATTGCTCGTTTAACCAGCTAAGTTGATGGTGCAACACCTCTTGTAAACCCAGCACATCAGGCTGCAGTGTTTTTAAGTGGGCATATATCAGCTGCTGCCTGTTTGGCCAGGCATTGATTGCATCATCAGGGTTGTCGTAACGAATATTAAAGCTTTCAACAACCAGGCTGGTGGCGCTTACTTTTACCAGCATGCTGCAACCAGTAAATATACTGAACAACAAAACAAACTTAATGGTTTTTATCATAACGACTCTTTTTGTTTTGACAGAGGTAACGATTGTAGAGAGGCAGTATTGCGCCATTGTGAAAGTAACACAACCATACTAAAAGCGCATAGGCGTAAGCCTTTGTCGGCGCTACACTAAGTTCATCCCTTAGCGGCTTTTATAGCGGATGCTGTTATGTCTGACCGTTCCCACCTGTTTTCCCTGCGTGCTGGCCATGCCCTGCGTGACGTGCTGGCTGAAGGTTATAGCCTGAATAAACTCGGTAAAGACCTGCTGGCCGGTATTACCGTAGGCATTATTGCCATACCGCTGGCGATGGCGCTGGCAATTGCCTCAGGCGTGGCGCCACAATACGGCTTGTACACCGCTATTATCGCCGGCTTGGTTATTGCGTTAACCGGCGGCTCGCGCTACAGCATTAGCGGCCCCACCGCAGCCTTTGTGGTTATTTTGTATCCGGTAGCATTAAAGTATGGTTTAAGCGGCTTACTTATTGCCACCGTGCTATCCGGTGTGCTGCTGCTGGTTATGGCTTTTATGCGGCTGGGGCGGCTAATTGAGTATATTCCCGAATCCGTTACTTTAGGCTTTACCGGCGGCATTGCCGTGGTTATTGCCACCTTGCAAGTTAAAGACTTTTTTGGCCTGCCAATAGCGGCTATGCCAGAGCACTTTGTCGACAAACTGCTGATACTGGGGCAAATGCTGCCGCAATTATCCTGGCCCAGTTTGCTGGTTGCCGTGGTTACTCTGGCCGTGATGCTACTGTGGCCCAGGCTAAAAACTATCATACCGGCGCATTTACCGGCGCTGTTTATTGGCACCTTACTGGCATTATTGCTACTAGGTTTTGGCGCTGAGCTCGACACCATAGGCTCGCGCTTTAGTTACACTACACCCGATGGCGCCAGCGGCAGCGGCATTCCGCCTTACCTGCCTTACTTTGACTGGCCCTGGCTAAGGCCCGGCCCCGACGGCGAATTGTTAGGCTTTAGCTGGCAACTGGTTAAAGATTTACTGGCAGCCGCTTTTGCTATGGCCATGCTGGGCGCTATTGAATCCCTGCTCTGCGCTGTAGTGCTGGATGGCATGTCGGGCCGGCGCCACAGCGCCAACAGCGAACTCTTCGGCCAGGGCATTGGCAATATTATTACGCCGTTTTTTGGCGGCATTACCGCCACAGCCGCGCTGGCACGTTCATCGGCCAACTTTAAGGCGGGTGCCCAGTCGCCGGTAGCAGCTATGGTGCATGCACTGGTATTACTGCTGGGGCTGGTGTTGCTGGCGCCGGTGTTATCTTATGTACCCATGGCCGCACTGGCATCACTGCTGATAATAGTAGCCTGGAATATGAGCGAAGCGCCCAAAGCCGTGCATTTACTGAAAACCGCCCCGCGCAGTGATATCTGGGTATTTATTACCTGTTTTTCCCTTACCGTGCTGTTTGATATGGTGATTGCCATTACCGCCGGTATTCTGCTGGCGGCCTTGCTGTTTGTTAAAGAAATTGCCGAAATGAGCAAAGTGACCGATATCAGCCATAACCGTAAACAGGTTGAGCAACCGATCCCCACCGGCTGGCAGGTGCTGAAGATCAGCGGGCCGCTGTTTTTTGCCGCAGCAGACCGTATTTTTGCCGATATCGCCCGTTTAAGTGAGCGCAGCCGTGGCCTTGTGCTGTATATGGACGGCGTACCCTTGCTGGATGCAGGTGGCCTGGCGGCGCTAAATAAGCTGATCAGCAAGTGCCATAAAAGCAAAACCCAGCTGGTGATCGCCGATTTACAGTTTCAGCCACTAAAAACGCTGGCTAAAGCCGGGGTAAAACCCGTGCCGGGCCAGCTTAGTTTTTACCCGACATTACGCGAAGCGCTGGAAACACTATATCAACAAGCAGCGGCCGCAGAAGATCAAGACGGCTGAGCCCCCGCCAGCGTACCCAGCAGCGGGGATAACGGTGGCTTGCTTAGCTCGCGCTGCGAGAATGTCGTGCTGGTCCAGCCAATGCCGCTTAACGCCAGCAGCAGAGCCAGCCAGCCGAACAGGCCCAGCCAGCGGGCTAAACTTGGCTGTTTATGTTTGGTACGCAGCCACTGCATACGCATACCACCGGCCACCAAAATACACAGGCCGGTACCAAATAGCGCATAAATCAATTTAACTGTCAGGCCACTAAAATTACCAAAGTGCAGCGGGTCGGCCATATCGGTAAGGTAAGCCAACGCAGCTAAATCGGCGCTGCTCTGGCTGCCCATCACATTACCCGCGCTATCCAGATAAATACGGTTAGCCCGGTCGCGCAGCAGTAAATCTCCCGCCTGTCCGCTAACCACAATCGGCGCTTTGGCATTGCTGTTATACAACACTGCGCGGATATCCAGCTGTGGCCTATGCTGCTGGGCGATACTGGTTATTTCGGTTAGCGATAAGGATTGTGTTGGCGCTGCGGCGCTTAATGTCGCTCTTGGCACCGGCGGATAATATTGCAGCGGTGTTTTTAGCAGCCAGTGCTCGGTAAAGTACCACAGGCCGGTTAACGTCATCAGCAGTACAAACCACCAGCTCCATAAACCAATAAGCTTGTGCCACGACGCCCAGCTGCTGCGCACTGCCCAGCGCCATTTACCGGGGTTACGTAACCACTGCCGCCACCAGTTACGATAGACATAAAAGCTGGAGATTAGCGAAATAAGCAGTAAAAAGCTCAGCGAAGTCACAATAACTTTGCCAACGCCCTCAACCGACAAATACATATGTAAATTGCGCAAAAAGCGTGACAATCGCCCCCAGTCACCACTGCCGGTAAGGCTGCCACTGGCCGGATCAAAATAAGCAAAGCGAAAGCCGTCTGGCGTAGCCAGTGACGCTTCGCCCGCCAGGTAAGCCTGCTGATGCACCTGTACGCTGATAAGTTGGCTATCCGGGTAAGCAGCGGCCAGGTTTTGCTCCAGCTGTGTCCAGTTAACCGGCCCGCTGCGGCTGCTAAGTGCGCGGTATTTGCTGTCGCTCAGGTACTGTATTTCGTAGCTAAGCGTGGCTAATACGCCTGTAACGCATACCAGCAGCAACAGCGCCCCCAGCACAAAACCTGCCCAGGAATGCAGTGCAAACCATTGCCGGTTAGTCATATCAGAACTGGTAAGTGGTAGTCAGATAAACCCGGCGTGGCTCGCCCGGAAAATGTCCGGTACGGTCAATAAAGCCGCTGGTAGCATAGGTTTTATCAAACAGGTTTTTTACGTTTAGCTGCACCAGCCAGCTTTGCCATTCGGTTTGCCAGCTGATATCAAACACCGTATAGGCTTTTACCGCCTGGCCGCCAATACTTTGTTGCTCACCAACGTAGTCGACACCGGCAGCAAAAGATGAATGCAGCGCCGACAGTTCATAGCGGCTCCACAACCCTAACTGATGCTGTGGTGCATTGGCAAAGCGGCCGTTAAACGCATTGGTAATGCCGTCGTTGTCCTGTACTACCCGGGTATCGTTGTAGGCGTAACTCAGGTTCATTACCCAGTTGTCGGTTAAATCGCCTAACACATCCAGCTCAAAGCCACGGCTACGCACTTCGCCCAGCGCCAGTAAATCGTCCTGGCCATCGTTAGCCACATCACCACGCGGATCAGCCTGCAGAATATTCTTCCGGGTAATTTCGTACACGGCGGTATTGAGCCGCACGCTATCGTTTAGCAGCGAAAAACGCACGCCGGCTTCATATAAACGCGAGGTCTCCGGCTCGAACGGCCCACCCACAGCCTCGGCCTGCGACGCTGCCGCCTGCGGCACAAAGCCGGTAGCAGCAACCAGATAACCACGGGCATAGTCGGTTAGCTGATAAGTGGTACCCAGCCGCCACGACGTATCGTTACCGGATACTTTGCTGCCATCACGCTTGTTGGTGTCTTCAAAGTTGTCCCAGCGCACGCCCAACAGCAGGTTCCAGTTGTCCGACAGCGTTAACTGATCCTGCAGGTAAAGGCCCTTACGCACGGTTTCGGTATCGGTAATGTTGGGTGTTACGGCGGCCAGGTTATAATCCGCCCCGCTGGTCAGGCCATATACCGGATCACGCAGGCTAAGGCCTGGCACAGTACCGCCGTTTTCAAGCGGCACAGCATTACGGCCGGAGAAATAGGAATCCTGTTGTAAATAGTCAGCACCCACTAACAGCATATGCTCAATATCGGCGGTGGTTAGCTCAACAATATTGTTCCAGGTCAGGCTGAGCGAGTCATTCTCGCGATTTTGATCACGAAACTGGCGGCGGCAGTAATCAATAACACCATCGCCGTCGGTGTCATAACTGCAAAACGGTTCATGGTAGTTTTGCAACTCCTGGTTCTGGTAGCCACGCACGGTAATATCAGTGCTCCACTGGCTACTAACCTGATGCTCTAACCTGGCCTGATACACTTTGGCGGTTAACAGCTGAAAATCCGTGCTTTCGTTATGGTTCCAGCTGCGGTCTGCCAGAAAGTTACCGGCTGCATCGGTAATTACGCCACGTAAGCGGGCGCCACCGTAGTCTTGCTCTACGTCGGTATATTGCAGTGTCAACGTGGTGTCCTGTGTCAGGTCTATGGCGTAACCTAAATCGATGATCTGGTTTTCTACATCAGTGTTTTGCCGAAATGGTTTTTCACTGTCTTTGTAAATACCAGCCCGGTAGCGCTGGGCCGCGTCATCGGTTAACGGCCCGCTTAGCTCCAGTGAACCACTGTAAAAGCTGTCGTTACCCAGGCCTACTTTTAGCTGCCGCTCGGGCAGCGCTGTTGGTTTTTTTGTACTGTAGTTAATCAGGCCGCCGGGGGCCATACTGCCATACAGGGCGCCGGCCGCGCCTTTAAGCACCTGAATTTCGGCTACGTTAAACAGCTGCGGTACCGCAAAGCCGTTAAACGGATCACCGCGCACACCGTCATATAAAATTTCGTCCTGGCGAAAACCGCGCAACGTCACACCCGAGTAGCTAAAAGCACTGACGCCACTCATGCTGCGATATAAATCAGTAATTTGCCGGGCGGCCTGATCGCGGATTAATGCTTGCGGCAATACCTGAATATTTTGTGGTACTTCATCCAGCGGTGTGTCGGTACGGGTGCCCAGATTAGACGAGTCAACCCGGTACAGTGTTTGGGCCCGGCCTTTAACTTCAATATGCTCCAGTGCGGTACTGGAAGTATCAGCCGGTGCAGTATCGGCCAAAGTGGTAGCAGAAAATGCCATAGAGCAGAATAAACTGACAGCAGAAAGACGCAGACTTATAGCAGAGAAAGGCAACATTATATTACGACCTGTATCGCAGGAGGAATTAAACAGGCCGCGAAGTGTAAATGATAATAATTACTATTACAATAAAAATGCACTAAAACTGTCAGGCAATCCGCTGCCATTGCCGGCAGCAGCGGATCTTAATTAGCCTTTATGCTCGGTTTTAATTAACTTGCCGTGTTGATCAAAATACTGCCAGTCGCCTGACGGGCGGTTGCTGATATAACTACCCTGAGTACGCACCTGACCATTGGGCCAATATTCCAGCCACTCGCCTTCTTTACGATCGCGCAGATAATCGCCCTGTTGCAGCGGTTTACCATTGGGGTGAAAGTATTCAGCTTTGCCTTCTTTTAAGCCTTTAACATAGCTTTCTTTTTGCTGAGGCCGGCCATTTAAATGGAACAGCTGATACCGGCCATGAGGTTTGTCGTACTCGTATTCAATTTCGCTTTTCAGCTGGCCGTTGTCGTAGTATTCCTGCGCCAGGCCATGTTTACGGCTGGCATCGTAATGCACTGCCTGGGCCAGGGTGCCATCTTCATACCAGGCCTGCCATAAACCAAACCACTCGCCCTTTTGCATGTTGCCGGCCAGCTTAGGTTCGCCGTTGCTGACATAAAACTCCTGATAGTCACCGCTTTTTACGCCCTTGTCCCAATGCTCAACTTTGTGCAGGATATTTTTGGCCGTATAAAACTCGGCTTTACCGTGCTGCTTGTTGTCCTGCCACTGTGTTTTATATCTGATGGTGCCTTCCGGAATAAAACCGTAAGTGGGATCGTCAGCCTGATAATAGTATTCAATCCATTCGCCGGTTTTCTGGTTGTTGTAGTAATAACCACTGCTGCGGCGCCGCCCCTGATAATAATCTACAAACCGGCCTTCGGCCTTACCGTTGACAAACTCCTGCTCGCGGCTTTTTTCACCCTGCTGATAGCTAATCCAGTTACCATGACGTTTGTTGTCGGCGTAGGTACCCTCCTGCGTAAGATCACCGTTTGCCGTCCATTGCTGGTATTTACCTACCTGGGCAAACCTGTGCTCTGTTGGTTTTTTCTCGCTGGCATAGTGTTCCAGCTTTTGCGGTTTGCCGGTGTCGTAAAAGCTCTGATAGCGCCCGGTCAGCTGGCCGTCTTTGCGCTCACCTTCTTCACGTAAGTTGCCATTCATATGCCAGCTTTTAAAGGGCCCATTTAACTGGCCGTCGGCATAGGTGTTATGTTCTCGCGGTTCACCTGATGAGTAAAACGTTTTGCTCAGACCATGGCGTTTACCGGCTTTGTAATACGACTCTTCTACCAGCTTGTCGTCGATAAAACGCTTGTGCACGCCGTCACGTTCGCCCAGCACAAAGTTGGACAGATCAAATGGCAAGCCATTTTCCTGATAGGTTTCATTGGCACCATGCAGCGGAAACTGGCCATTAGCATTGCGTTCTGTTGTGTGGTAGGTAATGCGTTTCGACAGCTCGCCATTGCTGTGATAATGCAGTTGTTCACCGGCGAACATGCCGTCAATATAGTGCTGTTTCTGCAGCAGTTGCCCTTGGTCGCTGAACCACTGCTGTTCACCATGCTGCTTGCCCTGCTTAAACAGTAAGGCATTCATCAGCTGGCCATTAGGGTAAAAGTCGCGGCATTCACCGTGCTGCGCTCCCTGCTGATAATGACACTGGCGCACCAGAGTGCCATCGGTGCTGAATTGCTCGGTTAAGCCATGGCGCTTACCATTAAGGTACTGCACTTTAACCTCCACCACATCGGCGGCATAAAACTGCAGCCACTGGCCATGCTGCTGGCCCTGAGCATCGTATTCGCCCTGCAGTAATACCGCTCCCTGCTCGTTTTTGCTTTGATATAACCCGGTGAGCTGGTTGCTGGCGTAAGTCCACTGCTCGGCCACTTCACCGTTAAGATGAAAGGTTTGCCACACGCCGTGGCGCAGGCTGTCCTGATAAGTTTCAACACTGCGTATTTTGCCGTTATCGTAAAAACGGCTGACGTTGGTTTTTTCGCCACGCTCAAATTGAGTGGTTTCTATCACTTGCTGCTGGCTGTTAAAACGCTGCCACAGGCCGCTGGCGACACCGGCATCATAATGCTCTATTTGCTCCACACTGCCATCAGCGGCAAAGTACTGCCATTCACCATGCTGCCGCCCGGCCTGATAGTGGCCGCTTAAAACACGCTGATTACGTTGATCAAACACCTGCCAGTTGCCTTGCACCAATCCCTGATCGAAAGTGGCCAGTGTATAACCCTGGCTATCGCGCACTAAGCGGTATTCGCCTTGCAGCGCCAGGCCATTGCTGAGGTTGTAATACACATCAACGCCTTCAACCTTGCGCACATCCAGCATGCGGTCAGCTAAAGTTTGGCTGGCCATAACCGGCACGGCTAATTGCAGGCAAAACAACAGTAAAAAATGAAGTGAAGATAAACGCACTGATACTTGTCCCTGTTTAAACCAATATTCTGGCGCAGGATATTAACACAAAGCAGCAGTGGCGTAAGCAAGGTTATAGGCAGGTAAACAAACCACAGTAGTTGCCGGCTACTGCTGGCTTGTCAGGTACGGTTAAAGCCGCAAGACTGGCGGATAATTAACTTGGGCTCAATCTGGCTGACAGTAATCGGCTGGTTATTAATCAGTTGCAGCAGGTTATTTACCAGCAGCTCACCAGCCTGGGTCGTGTCTTGCTGAATAGTGCTAAGGGCCGGAGTGGCAAAAGACGCCACGGGAATATCATCAAAACCCATTACGGCAATATCTTCCGGCACCCTTAAGTTGCGCCGTTTCAGGCAGCGCATAACGCCAATGGCGATAAGATCGCTGGCACAGAAAATGGCGTCAACCTGATGGCGGCCAGCCAGTAATTGCTCAGTGGCCTTATCGCCGGCGCTTTCGGTGGAAATGGCATCAAAGTGTGGTACTTGCGCAGCACTGATACCGGCTTTATTTAACGCATCAATAAAACCCAGATAACGGGCACTGAATTCCGGGCTGCCTTCAGAGGCATTACCGACAAAGGCAAATTTCTTATGCCCGGTAGCCAGCAAATGCTCACCGGCCAGGCGGCCACCTTCGCGGTTATTACTGCGCAGCGTAAACTCCGGGTGGCCCAGCACTTCAGCGCCCCAACAGACAAAATGGGTTTCCTGTGCCAGTAATTTATGCAGTTTTTCTTCGTAATCTTTGTAGTCGCCATAACCGAGCAGAATAATGCCGTCGGCTTTATTGCTATCTTCGTAGTCGGCGTGCCAGTCGTCACTTAATTGCTGAAAAGACACCAGTAAGTCCTGGCTGCGTTTGGCGCAGGCGCGGGTAATGCTGCCAAGCATAGATAAAAAGAACGGATTAATCAGCGACTCGTCGGTGGTGGGGTCTTCAAATAACAGCAAAGCCAGCGTACTGCTGCGTTGCTGGCGCAGGTTACTGGCGTTTTTATCTACTTTGTAATTTAGTTGCCGTGCAATCGCCTGCACTTTCTCGCGCGTTTCTTTATTAACCTGCGGGCTGTTTCGTAGCGCCCGCGACACCGTGGACTGCGATACTCCAGCCATATAAGCAATGTCGAACGAAGTAGCTTTGTCTCTCATCAAAACGCTCTGCTATGACAGCGATATTACTACGCTTATCAACACCGGCCGCCCGCCGCAGCAGCTACCGGTATCTTAGAATTATTGTGGCCTTATCATAAAGTGAATTGGCAGGGGATTCAATTTACATCTTGCGCCACACCTGCTTTATACCTGAACGGCTGGTTTTAGGATCACTTTGCTACAGTCTGGCGAAGCTTAAATTTAGTGAAGCGAATTGTGAAACATTGTTATGCCTGCTTATGTCTTGCCGCACAACTTGCTAAACTAACAGCGTAAAAATATCTGTAAACTAACCGCTGAGCTAAGGTGAAGATTGCGCTACCTGATCATACTTTTATTGCTGCTAAGCTGGCAGGTGAAAGCCGAGCCCGCGCCAGTGTGCGCACAAGGCGCTCAGTGCGTGGAAGAACAGCGGCTATACCTGAGCTGGGCGCTGGGCTATGGCCAACGCAGCAACCCTATATATGGTGGCGAAGAGTTGCCGCTGGTTATCCTGCCAGATATTTACTATTACAGCCGCTACTGGTTTTTTGACAACGGTAAACTTGGCAGCAGCCTGGCATTGTCAGACAACTGGCAATTAAGTGTGCTGGGTCAGTTTAATCAGGAAAAAGGCTACTTCCAAAAATGGTTTGGCGGCAACCTGATGCAATTTAATCATACCGCTATGGTAGGGCCCAGCTTTGCAGAAGAGCGCAGTGCCCAGGTCGTTTCTGTACGCCAGGTTAGTAAACGGCCCACTGCCTTTGATTTGGGCGTGCAGCTGGACTGGTTTAATGAAGATTGGCAGGCCCAAGCGATACTGTGGCAAGACGTTAGCAACACTTATAAAGGCCAGCATGCCAGCATCAGTCTCGGCCACAACTGGCAGCTAAATAGTGGCCTGTGGCAAGCCAGTGCCAAACTAAACTGGAAAAGCGCCAAACTGATTGATACTTATTATGGCATTGATAATAATGAGCCGTTTTATCTGCCACGCTACGATGGCAGGCCAAGTTGGCAGCCTGAGCTGCGTTTAAGTTGGCAAAAGCCCGTGTCTGAACGCGTCTCTGTACTGGCTTTTGTACGCTACCTACATCTGGATGATGCTATGACACTAAGCCCGCTGGTGCGGTCTGATAATGTAACAACCTGGTTTTTAGGCGTGAGTTACCGGTTTTATTAATGCACGGTTTCTGGTTGTTACTGGCACTGAACGGAGTCACTGCACCACAGGCTGCACCCGCCCCCTGTGCGGCTGCGCTATGCTGGAACGTAAAACCACAAATTTGTGTGACCGAACAACCCAATCAACCCTGCCAGTCTGACTTGCAGGTGCAGTGGTACAGCGAGCAAAAGCTAAGCCCCTGCCTGTTCCTGGCAGAGCAGCTTATCCAATGCTGGCAAGACGCCACAACAGGCCAATGGCAGCAGCCGCTGTCGTGGCAACATACCGAGCTTAGCCTGCGTAATAGCAATAATGTTGTATTGCTGCAAACAGAACTGAAAGTGTTAAGCCGCAAACCAATGCGGCGCCGGATCGCCAGCCCATGGAGTATTTTCTGATGGCCAAAATATTGTTAGTAGAAGACGATGCCCGCCTGGCCTCTCTGGTGCAGAGCTTTCTGACCCAACACGGCTTTACCGTACAGCAACAAAGCCAGGGCGACGCGGTGGCAGAACACTGCCGCCAGTTTCAGCCCGATCTGATAGTGCTGGACCTGATGCTGCCGGGCCTGGACGGCTTTGGTGTTTGCCGCCAGATCCGTCCCTGGTATAAAGGCCCGGTGTTAATGTTAACGGCGAAACAAAGTGATATTGATCAGGTGCTGGGGCTGGAGCTGGGTGCAGACGACTATGTGGTAAAACCGGTAGAGCCACGTGTGCTGGTGGCACGCATAAACGCTTTGCTACGGCGCAGCCAAAGCAACACTAAAACCGAGCAGCAAGAGCTGCAGTTTGGCCGTTTAATGTTAAAACAACGTGCCCGTGAAGCCTGGTATGACAACGAGCGTGTAGAACTCACCAGCTATGAATTTGATTTACTCTGGATGCTGGCCAAACATGCCGGCCAGACCGTAAAACGCGAAGCTATTCACCAGCAGATCATTGGCCGTGAATACGACGGCCTGGACCGTACCGTAGATGTACGGATTTCGCATTTACGCCGTAAGCTGGGCGACAACGCCGAAACACCGTTTCGTATTAAAACCGTCTGGGGTAAAGGCTATTTATTTGTCGCAGACGCCTGGCACTGAGTATGCAAAGGCTATTCTGGCATTTTTACCTGTTTTTGTTTCTGGTATTGCTTGGTATTGGCTGGGCAGTAGAACAGCTGTGGCAGCAATGGCAACCCGACACCGCACCGCCCTGGCTTAACAGCTACACCCAGCTATTGCAGCAGCAATTGCAACAGCCCGCCATCCAATGGCAAAGCCATATCAGCCTGCCTTACACTGAACTGAGCCCGGACAGCATCAGCTGGTTACCCGAAGAACAGCAGTTATTGCAGCAAGGCGACATTGTTACCTTATTTGAAGCCGACAGCGTATATTTTTACTATCAGCAGGCCGGGCAATTATGGCGTTTGGGCCCGCTGCCATTGATCCAACAAGAAGGCGCCACCTGGTTTACGTTGCTGTTTTTTGTTTTGTTAGCCGTTGCGGTAGCGCTGTGGCTGTGGCCGGTGGCACGTGATATCCGTACCCTGCAACTCAGCCTGAAGCAGTTTGCCGGTAACAGCGACAGCACAATTGCCGTACCGGCACATTCCTTTATTGCGCCCATTGCGCAAAGTTTCCGCCAGATGAGCCTGCAAATCCGCGACTTGCTAAACCTGCAGCGTGAAATGACCCATGCCGTATCGCACGAGCTGCGCACGCCTATTGCCCGGCTGAATTTTGCGCTGGAAATGGCAACCCAGCTACCGGAAGACGAACGCCGGCTAATGTGTGAAGACGTGCGTGAACTACAGCAGTTGGTCGATGAAATTCTTGATTATGCCCGGCTGGAAACCGGCCAGCTACCACTGCAGCTGCAACAGATAAACCTGACCGAGCTGATTGCCAACTTAAACGAGAAACTGTCGCCGATACCTGGCGCCGCGATCAATTTAACTATGCCGCAGCAGGCACTGCTGTTTGGCGATGGCCATTACCTGGAACGGGCACTGCAAAATGTGTTGGTTAACGCCAAAAAGTACGCCCGGCAGCGCATTACATTGACACTGCAACAACGGCAAAATTACTGGCATATCGACGTTGAAGATGACGGCCCCGGTATTCCGCAGGCCATGCGTGAAGAAATACTCAAACCTTTTTTTCGCCTTGAAGCCAGCCGTAATAAGCAAGGTGGCGGCTTTGGCCTGGGGTTGGCCATAGTGCAGCGTATTATGCAGTGGCATCAGGGCAGCATCAGCGTAAGTGAATCTGCTACCCTGGGTGGTGCCCGTTTTTGTCTGCGCCTGCCGGTTCGCCAGGCAACACCTTTGAATGCGTAACTTAGGGCTGGGCGTATTTATAAGCCCAGTGTTTTCAGAAAATCATCATCCACTTCTGCCGAGGCACTAACGGTGTTTTCCGGTGTATATTGCTGGGCATTGGCCAGAATATCGTCTGGGTGTTCCTGCTCGGCTTTGTCAAACTCATGCAGCTGAATAAACTCGGTTTTATCCATCGCCAGTTCCAGATAAAAGATATTATGCTCTGGCGTACTAAAGGTAACGCGGCGTGCCTGTGGCTGATCAAGCTGGGTATTAATTAAAATTTGCACCTGCTTATTAATCGCCATCATTTTCGGCTGGCTCTGGTTGATTGACGTTTGCAGGTCATAGCGTACCGTGTTGGTAAAGTCGCCAACGATCTGGTTCATCAGCTCACCCATGACGTTGCCTACTTCGTCAGAGGTATGAAACTGTGCCAGCTCGCTTTCCGGCATGCCCATGCTCATTAAATATTTTTTATAAATTTCCATTGCTGCCTGAGCGGTGAAATTAATAATCACCAGGCCGGAAAAACCGCCGTCAAACAATACAAAGCAACCCAGATCAGGCCGCAGACAGGTTTTTTGTATTTTTTGTACCATTGGCGAATAAGCCACATTACTGTTGCCTGCACCCGATAATACTTTGGTTACCGACTGACACAACGTTAGTAATATTTCATCTGTAGTAATTATTTTGGTTTTTTTCATTATCCGGATCCAACAATCTGAGTTTGTTCAGTATAAGCGTAATACCCTGGCTTAGGCTATTCTGTTCCGATAGCTACACTGCGATTCAACTGTTGCAGCCTGTACATTAGTTTGCTGCGTTAACTACAACTCCCTGAGCTACCAGACATATTTGCTAACCTATTTTTACACTCAGCTATTAGCTGAGGCTAACAAAACCGCGTATTATAGTGCGCTGCCACATTAAGAGCCTTAACCTATGTCAAATAAACCCGCTGGCTGGATCATTATATTACTGGCAGCTGTTGTCGCCACCACGCCACTGGCCATTGATATGTACCTGCCTGCCATGCCCATTATGGCGCAACAACTGAATACCTCTATTGGCATGGTGCAGCAATCACTCAGTATTTTCCTGGCCTTTTTTGGTATCAGCATGCTGATTTGCGGCCCGTTGGCCGATAACTTTGGCCGCCGGCCACTGGCTATTTTTGGTTTAACCGGCTTTGTGCTGGCCAGTATTGCGTTAAGTTTAGTCAGCACTATTGAGTGGTTTTTATTCTGGCGTGCTATTCAGGCATTGTGCGGCGCGGCAGCTACAGTAGTGGTGCCGGGTATAGTACGGCATATTTATCAGGAACATACCGCCAAAGGTATGTCTTATGTGTCGATGATTATGATGCTGGCCCCACTGCTGGCCCCGGCCATTGGCAGCGGCGTATTGTGGCTGGCAAATTGGCAGATGATTTTTGTTACACTGGCAGTGTACGGTTTACTGATCCTGTTGCTTAGCTGGCGTTATCTGCCCGAAATTAAACCGGCCGGAACGCCACAAAAGCTGGCGTTTTTTGCCGGCTATAAAGTGGTGTTTTCGCGGGTTTCTGCCCGGCCGGATATTGCTACTTCGATGTTTGCCTCGTTTTCATTCTTTTGCTTTTTAACCGCGGTGCCTTTTGTTTATATCAAATTCTTTGGGGTAGACGAGCAACTGTTCAGCCTGTTATTTGGCTTTAATGTGTTAATGCTGATGCTGGCAAACCTGATAAACAGCCGCCTGGTTACCCGCCTTGGCCCACAACGTATGCTGCGTGCCGGCCTGGCTGTGGCCATTGTCAGCGCCAGCGCGCTAACCTTGTTTAATTTCTGGCAGTTTGAGCTGGTGTATACGGTATTGTCGATAGCCCCGCTAATGGCCAGCTTAAGCCTGATAGCCACAAACGCTGATGCGATGATCCTGATGAAATTTCCGGATAACAGCGGCACCGCAACGGCGGTAATAGGTACTTTGCGCTTTGGTATAGGTGCATTGGCAGGGCCGTTGCTGGCGCTGTTTTATAACGGCACCCCGCTGCCATTTTCATTGCTGATGCTGGCAGGGGTGCTGTGTATTGCGGTAAGTCAGTTATGGCATAAACCTGCTGAGCTGCCCGCTACAGCAGCCAGCCCAGACTAAATTTTGCAGGCACCGCCACTGCATTCATCGTCATCATCACCATATTGTGGCGCCTCAGCACGGCTAAGTTCGGCTTGTTGCTGGCGCTCTACATTCTGTTCTGCTTCAGCAAAGTCCAGATGGTCTAAATCAAAATCCAGCTCAGACATCATTATTACCCTCAGTTAAATAGCCCTGATAGTGTAGCAAAGGCTACGGCCAGGCTAAAGCGGCCAGAAGTATAAAAGTGCCGGTACCGACACGGCGACAACCAGTAATTCAAGTGGTAAACCCAGTCGCCAGTAATCACCAAACTTAAAGCCACCCGGCCCCAGGATCAGGGTATTATTCTGGTGGCCTATCGGCGTTAAAAAGGCACAAGAGGCACCAATGGCAACAGCCATTAAAAAGGTATCTGAGCTGACATCCAGCTGGTTGGCAATGCTTAATGCTATCGGGCACATTACCGCAGCGGTGGCAGCATTATTCATAAAATCAGACAATGTCATCGTTAGTACCAGCAGCAGAATTAGCGTTATTACCGCACTGCCTTGCGACAAATGTGACAACATTAACTCAGCTAACAAGGCTGCCGCTCCGGTGCTTAACATCGCTTCAGCTACTGGTATTAACGCCGCCAGCAATACCACTACCGGCCAGTCGATAGCCTGATACACCTTACTTAATGGCAGCGCTTTAAACAGCATACTGGCCAGCACACCTGCAGCAAACGAGATTGCTGCCGGCACCAAACCAAAGGCCGCACCGGCTACTGCACCTAACATAATAATGCTGGTTAACCAGATGCGGCGTTTGTCTGGTACCTGAATAGACCGCTCTGCCAACGGTACACAACCATACTCACTGGCAAAAGCAGACAGCAGCTCGGCATCGCCCTGCATCAGCAGTACATCGCCGGCAACCAGCTCGGTGCGGCGCAACCGCTTGATTGAGCGATTACCCTGGCGCGATAACGCCAGCAAATTAATACCAAACCGGCTACGTAAACTAAGATCTGCCGCTGAGCGGCCAATTAACTGGGCATCGGGCATTACTGCCAGCTCCAGCAGTACTTCTTCTTTGCCAGAGCCTGAAGTTTTTTCAGCATCTGTGATGTCGACATCGGCTTTAACGTTTTCTTCCAGCGTCAGCCCCAGCTCAGACAATATATTGCCCAGCGATTCCGGCTCAGCTTCAATAACCAGCACATCGTCTGCTTTTAACATGCGATACCCGGTAGGTGCCGACACGCGGAATTTATTGCGCACCAGGCCTACTACCTGCGCATCGGCCTCTTCCAGTAACTGCTCAAGTGCCGCCAGCCGCAGGCCATCGGCTTTGCCTTTAGCGTCTACCCGCACCTCGGTTAAATAGCTGGCGGTATCAAAACCCTCAACCCCGCCCTGCTGACGTTTAGGCACCAAACGCCAGCCAACAAGGGTAATAAAGGCCAAGCCAGCAAGTGCCACCAACACCCCCACCGGGCTAAAGTCGAACATGGCAAAACTGCTGCCCTGACTGCTATCCCGAAAGCCCGAAACAATAAGGTTAGGCGGCGTACCAATTAAGGTTGTCATACCGCCCAGTATCGAGCCAAAGGCCACCGGCATCAGCACTTGCCCCGGCGTTAACTTAAGCCGGGTTGCCGCCTGAATAGCCACCGGCATCATCAGCGCCATAGCGCCAACGTTATTCATAAATGCCGATAGTAGCGTAACTAAGGTGGTTAACAGGGCGATAGTGGCCATCACACCACTGTTGGCGGGTAGCAATTTGCGGGCTAACAAATCAACCGCACCGCTATTTTGCAGCGCATAACTTAACACCAGTACACAGGCAACGGTAATAACTGCCGGATGGCCAAAACCGCTGAAGGCGGTGTCGGTTGGCACCAGGCCGGCTGCAACTGCCGCCATCAGTGTTGCCAGCGCGACGGTGTCGTGCCGCCAGCGGCCCCAAATAAACAACGCTATAGTGCAAAGCAAAATTGCAAATAGCATTCCCTGTTCTAATGTCATTGCGGTTTCCGGTAAGTAAATATCAATGATGGCTAAGCTACGCTGAACGCCAACTTACCACAATACGCACTGAAGCAATTTCACCTGGCGAGGTTACTTGATATCATAGCGCCACTTTTTTGCCGCAGCAGTTGCAGGAGCCTCCATGACCACGCTTACCATACAAACCCCGGATGACTGGCACTTACACTTTCGTGACGGCGATATGCTGCGCGAAACCGTACCGGCCACAGCCCGGCAATTCGCCCGTGCCATTGTGATGCCGAACTTAGTACCGCCGGTAACCACAGCAGACATGGCAGTAGCCTACCGTAACCGCATTCTGGCTGCCCGCCCGGCTGGCAGTAATTTTCAGCCGCTGGTTACCTTATTTTTAACCGATAAAACTACCGCTGCCGATATCAGCGCAGCCAAAGCCGCCGGTGTGGTTGCGGCTAAGTTGTATCCGGCCGGTGCCACCACTAACTCCAGCGCTGCGGTAAGTGCGCTGGGCAGCCTGTATCCGGTATTTGAAGCCATGGCAGAGCAAGGTATGTTGCTGCTGGTTCATGGCGAAGTTACCGATCACGATATTGATATTTTTGACCGCGAAAAAGTATTTATCGACCGCTACCTGCAGCATATTGTTGCGCGCTTACCTGACCTGAAAGTGGTGTTTGAGCATATTACCACCGCCGATGCCGCCAGCTTTGTCGCGCAAGCATCAAACAATGTGGCGGCCACTATTACACCGCAGCATTTACTGCTAAACCGCAACGACTTATTAGTTGGCGGTGTACGGCCGCATAACTATTGCCTGCCGGTATTAAAACGCCGTACTCATCAGGAAGCGCTGCGTGCAGCTGTGGCCAGTGGTTCCAGCAAGTTCTTTTTAGGTACGGATTCTGCGCCGCATGAAAAACACCGCAAAGAATCCGCCTGCGGTTGTGCCGGCTGTTACAGCGCCCACAGCGCGATAGAGCTGTATGCTCAGGTATTTGATGATTTAGGTTGCCTGAACAAGCTGGAAGGCTTCGCCAGCCACTACGGTGCTGACTTTTACGGCTTGCCACGTAACAGCGGCACAGTGACACTGCAAAAGCAGCAGTGGCAGGTGCCAAACGAGATTACCCTGCCCAACGGCAACCCGATTGTACCGTTTTATGCCGGCGAAACGTTAAACTGGAAATTGGTGTAACGCTGATGTTCCGATTGACAGGAATCGGTTTGCTCTAAGCCAACCGTTGCAGGCCAGGATGCTGACAAATTCGCTCGGAGCGAATTTGAACAGCGAAGCTGGTCCGCAGGATAAACTTCATGGATGAAGTTTATAATCGAGCCTACAGGGACGTATTTACGGCGTGTTGGTGTGAGCAAACCGGTTACTGTTCTCCCCGGTTTGGATGATTAGCTCAGTTCTTCAAATAACTTAGCAACCGCTCCAGCGCGCGGTAGCTAAGTGCCTCCATTAAATGGGCGCGGCTTATTTGGGCTTGCTGCTGTAAATCGGCAATGCTGCGCGCCACTTTGATGATCTTATGGTAAGTACGGGCCGACAGTTTAAAGCGGTGAATGGTGTCTTCCAAAAAGCGCGCATCGGCTTGTTGCAACGGGCAAAAATCGGCAATTTCACTGCCGCTTAAACGGGCATTAGCTTTACCCTGCCGTGCCAGCTGTAACTGCCTGGCTGCCAGTACCCGCTCGCGCACACTGGCGCTGCTTTCTTCCTGCGTATGCTGGCTAAGCATGCCTTTGGGCAGTAACGGTACTTCAATTTGCAGCTCTATGCGGTCAATAAAAGGGCCTGACAGCCGGTTTAAATAACGCATTACCTGCTCGGGTGTGGCCCGGCCATCCTGATGGTGCCCGGTCGGGCTGGGGTTTAATGCCGCTACCAACTGAAACTGTGCCGGAAATTCTGCTTGCCGTGCAGCGCGGCTAATATGTACCACACCGGTTTCCAGCGGTTCGCGTAACACATCCAACACCTTGCGCGGGAACTCTGGCAGCTCGTCCAAAAATAAAATTCCGTGGTGCGACAACGATATTTCTCCGGGACGGGGCACAGAACCCCCACCAACCAAGGCCACTGCAGAACTGGTGTGATGCGGCGATCTAAACGGCCTTTGCTGCCAGTCGGTTAAGTTACGCTTTAACCCGGCAATAGAGTATATGGCGGCAGTAGCCAATGCTTCCGGCTCTGTAAGCGGCGGCATAATGCCAGGTAAACGCTGCGCCAGCATAGATTTACCGGTACCGGCCGGGCCCAGCATTAACAGGTTATGCTCACCGGCCGCCGCAATTTCCAGCACCCTTTTGGCATGGGCCTGGCCTTTCACGTCAGCTAAATCCGGCAAATGTTGCTGTTCACGCACTGGTAATGCCGGAATAGCAGGCAATGGTTGCTGAGCCAATAAAAAGCTGTGCACCTGCAATAAATGTTCAGCACCGTGCACTACTACCTTGGGTACCTGCTGCGCCTGCTGGGCATTTAACATCGGCAGCACCACTTCACGGCCGGCATCACGGCAGGCTATGGCTACCGGAATTTCGCCTACTATGCTGCGGATCTCGCCCGACAGCGCCAGCTCGCCACAAAACTCATAGCCTTGCAGGCTTTTTTCGGCTAACTGGCCGGAAGCGACAATAATACCCAGCGCTATTGGCAAATCGAAACGGCCGCCTTCTTTGGGCAAATCAGCCGGGGCTAAATTAACGGTGATTTTGCGATCCGGAAAAGCAAAACCGCTGTTTACCATGGCACTGCGCACCCGGTCACGCGATTCTTTTACCGAGGTTTCGGGCAGGCCAACCAGCTGAAAAGCAGGCAAACCATTGCTGATATGCACTTCAACGGTAACTAAAGGGGCATCTAAACCATGACGGGCACGACTGAAAACAACGGCCAGTGACATCCTGTCTCCTGCGTGGACAAAATAAAAAGATAATTAATATTTAGCATATTGTTAAATATTAGCAAGGTTAAATAATCTGCTAAGCCACAGGCTAAATCGGCTACACTGGGTAACACAGCACGGAGCGCTATATTTTCAGCCCAAGCTGTTGGTCAGATTGATAAATTGTCTTAGGGAGCAAAAGATGAGGCAACTTTGGCTTGGCTGGGTGCTGAAACATCCGTGGTGGGTGTTACTGGGTACTTTGGTGCTGGTATTGCTGATGAGCAGCGGCATGAGCAAGTTGTACTTTCGCGGTGACTTCCGGGTATTTTTCGCCGCTGACAACCCGCAATTGCTCATGTTTGAGCAAATGCAGGACGAATTTAATAAGAGCGATAACATTCTTATTGGTATCGCGCCGGCAGACGGGCAGATCTTCAACACAACCAATCTGACACTGGTTAAGCAAATAACTGACGCCGCCTGGCAGACGCCTTATTCTATCCGGGTCGACTCGATCAGTAATTTTCAGCATACTGAAGCCGATGCCGATGATTTGCTGGTGGCCGATTTGCTGCTCGATACAGCGCAATTGGATGAGGCAAAAATAGCTCACATCCGGCGTGTTGCGCTGGCAGAGCCAACACTGGTAAAACGGCTGATTACCGCAGATGGCACCGTTACGGCTATTAATATCACTGTGCAGTTGCCCGAGCTGGATAAAAATAAAGAGGTGTTTGATACCTTTGGTTTTGCCCGCCAATTAACAGACGAATTTAGCCAACGTTATCCGGATGTCCGATTCTATCTGGCCGGCGTAATAGCAATGAACCACTCTTTTGCCTATGAAGCCGAGCACGACGCCCGGACGCTGATCCCGGTGATGTTCATCGTTATCGTAATTATGCTGGCGTTATTACTGCGCTCAGTTGTTGTTGCCCTGGCTACTGTCATTATTATTGTGGTGACTATCACCAGTACCCTTGGTCTGGCAGGTGCGGCCGGTATTTTTTTAAGTACCGCTACCGTCAATGTACCCACTATTCTGATGACACTGGCGGTGGCCGACTGTGTACATGTTATAGCGTCGGTGCAGTTTGCGCTAAGCCGGGGCCATGATAAGCAAAGTGCTATTGAATACAGCATGCAGCGCAATTTAATGCCCATTTTTATTACCAGTGCAACGACTGCCATTGGTTTTTTAACGCTGAATTTCTCTGAGGTGCCCATTCTGGCAGACTTAGGCAATATGACTGCGGTTGGCGTGATGTTGGCGTGTTTACTCAGTGTCGTCACCTTGCCGGCACTGCTGGCAGTGTTACCGGTAAGGCCAGGCAAAGTAAAACCGCAGCACCAGCAGGATACTGCAATGGATAAACTGGCCAGTTTCGTGATATTGCGCCAACGCCTGTTATTACCGGCAATGGCACTACTGATGATCGTTTTTGCCGGTTTTATCAGCCTGAACAAAGTGAATGATGAAGCGGTTAAATATTTCTCACCCGCGACTGATTTTCGTCAGGCGATGGATTTTCTTGATCAGCATCTGACGGCATCAATGTCGATGGACTTTGTGTTGCACAGCGGCCAAAGCAGTGGCGTAAACCAGCCGGAATTTATTGCGGCAGTGGAAAACTTCAGTCAGTGGCTGGCAGAGCAGCCAGAAGTGGCGCATGTTAATAGCATCAGTGACGTGTTTAAACGCCTGAACAAAAATATGCATGCCGACGACCCGGCCTTTTACCGCATACCACAAACCCAGGACGAAGCAGCACAATATCTGCTGATGTATGAAATGTCGTTGCCCTACGGCCTCGACTTGAATAACCAGCTGAATCTGGATAAAAGTGCCACCCGCCTGACCGCTGCCCTGAGAAATATGGGCAGTAAAGAGATTACCAGCTTTGAACAAAAGTCCCTGCAGTATTTTGCCAGTCAGTTTCCGCAGTATCAGGCCAGCGCGGCCAGTACAGCGCTGATGTTTGCCCATATTGGTGAGCGTAATATGGCGTCGATGCTGCAAACGCTGCCACTGGCACTGGTGCTGATCTCGCTGTTGCTGGTATTTAGTCTGCGTTCCTGGCGCATGGGGCTAATCAGCCTGCTGCCTAATATTGCCCCCGCGGCTATTGGTTTTGGCATCTGGGGCCTGTATAGCGGTGAAATTAATCTGGGATTATCGGTGGTCGCCGGCATAAGTCTGGGTATTATTGTTGACGATACCGTGCATTTTCTGGCCAAGTACCAGCATGCACGCCACGAAGGTAATAATGCTGAAGCTGCTGTGCGCTATGCTTTCAACAGTGTCGGCCGGGCGCTTTGGATCACCACTGCCGTACTGGTAATTGGTTTTAGCGTGTTGATGTTATCCAGTTTCCGGCTCAACTCGGATATGGGGCTGTTAACCGCTATCATTATTTTTACCGCGCTGGTAATCGACTTTTTATTCTTGCCAGCCTTTTTGCTTAAATTTGATACTAAGGAAAGCCAACATCATGCGTAATATTTTACCCACACCGCTGTTAATACTGGGCCTGACCGGCGCAGTCTGGCTAGCCGGTTTTGCAGTAGCCGACGAAACCAAAGGTCTGGCTATTGCCCAGGAGCGCAAAGTGCGCGATGCCGGTTGGGGTGACAGTGAAAGCCGCACCACTATGGTACTGCGTAATGCCAAAGGGGATGAAAGCCAGCGGGAAATCCGTACTGCCGCACTGGAAGTGCAGGGCGATGGCGATAAAGGGCTGACCATTTTTGACGAGCCGCGTGATGTAAGGGGTACCGCCTTTTTAAACCACTCACATCCGACAGCAGAAGATGATCAGTGGTTGTATCTACCCGCCGTAAAACGGGTGAAACGTATCGCCTCGCGCAATAAATCCGGACCTTTTATGGGCAGTGAATTTGCCTACGAAGATTTAAGCTCGTTTGAAATCGAAAAATACCGTTTTAGCTACCTGCGTGACGAAAGCTGTAATGACCAGCCTTGCTTTGTACTGGAGCAAGTGCCTGCTGACGAGTTTTCCGGCTATAGCAAAACAGTGGTTTGGGTAGACCAGCAGCATTACCGTTTACATAAAGCCGAATATTACGACCGCAAAAATACGCTGCTAAAAACACTGACATTGCACGACTATCAGCTGTATCTGGATAAATACTGGCGACCGCATAAGCTCAGTATGGTGAATCACCAAACCGGAAAAAGCACCGATCTGTTAATCCATCAGATCAGTTTTAATACTGGCCGCACGGCGGCAGACTTTGACACCAATGCGCTGCAACGGGTGCGCTAGCACAAGGATACTTTAGCGATGCATCAGCTGATTTCTGCTCTGGTATTCTGTACTGCGCTGGCTCAGGCACAGCCGCAGCAACTGCCTCCGGTACAGCCGGCAGATACCTTATGGAAACTGGCAACCGCAGCCCGGCCGGATGAACAGGTGGCGATGGTGCAGGTGGTTTATGCACTGTGGCAGGCTAACCCGCAGGCCTTTCGCGCTAACAATATCAACGCTCTGCAGCGCGGCGCTGTATTAAAGGTGCCGCAGCGGGCGCAAATGCTGGCTACGCCGGTATCGCAGGCCCGGCAATGGTATTATCAGGCCATTGCCGATAAGCCGCTTGGTGTGGTTACGCCAGCACAGTACATCAATGTTGCTGCGGCGCCAGTAGCAGAAAACCGCCACGACGCTATCAATACTGCCAGTACTACCGACACAGAACTGCCCACCTCGGCGGCACAGCTTAGTGGCGCAGCAATATTACAGCGCCGGGCAATAGCCACAGCACAACCCGGCCACAACCCGGAAGTTACACCAAACAGCTGGCAGCAAAATCTTAGCAGTGATTACAGCCTGACTTTGCAGCAACGCTATTACCCACAGCAGGGAGAGCAAGGCCAGGCCAAAGCACACAGCAGTGTGGCCGTTAGCGCCGAGTGGGTTTGGCAAAGTGATAACCGTGCTCACCAGGTCGCCATTGAGCCTTTTTTGCGGCTGGATCAGCGTGATAGCAAGCGCAACCTGGCCGATCTGCGCCAGGCTTACTGGCAGTATGCCGGCACAGGCTATGATATTAAAGCCGGTGTTGACATCGTGTTTTGGGGCGTGACGGAGTCGCAGCATCTGGTAGATGTTATTAACCAGACCGATCTGGTCGCCAGTGTGGATGGCGAAACCAAGTTAGGGCAGCCGATGTTAAACTGGAACCTGTATGGCGACGCTGGTACTTTTTCGCTGTATCTGCTGCCTTACTTTCGCGAGCGCACCCTGCCTGGCCCTGATGGCCGCCTAAGGCCGCCGCTACTTATAGATAGCGATAATCCGCTTTATGAGTCAGCACAGGCTGAGCAAAACCTCGACTTCGCCTTACGCTGGAGCCGGCAGTTTGGCGCGCTGGATTTAGGCCTGAGTTATTTTGAAGGCAATAATCGTGATCCGCAGTTACAGCTAACCTCAGCTGGCAACCTGCAGCCGGTGTATCTGCAGATGCAGCAACTGGGGCTGGACAGCCAGTGGCTTAGCGGTAGCTGGGCCTGGAAATTGGAAAGCATTTATCGCAAAACCCGGCAGCAAGACTTTATCGCCAGCACTGCCGGCTTTGAATATACCCAGGTCGGTGTATTCGGTAGTAGCTGGGATTTGGGCTGGATAGCCGAATACCAGTACGACAGCCGCGACCGGCAGGCGCCAGTACCAGGGCAGAATGATGTGTTTATCGGTGGCCGTATTGTGGCCAATGATGAGGCAGGCAGCGAAATTCTGCTGGGAATTATGCAGGATTTGCGGAACAGCAACAGCCGCAGTGGCAAGCTCGAAGCCTCTATGCGTTTGTCGAACAGCCTGCGTTTAAGACTGGATGCCTGGTTCTTTCAAAGCCAGCTGACATCAGACCCACTGTACTTTATGCGCCGTGACGACTACCTGCAGCTGAGCCTGGATTTTTACTTCTAACGCCTCAGCTAAGCGGCGTTTCTGCCGGCTCTGCCGCTGGAGTTTCCAGAATTAACTTCAGGTTTTCCAGGCCTTGTTGTAAATCTGCCGCTATCATCGCTTCAACATCCATAAACAGCAGCATCAGGTTCATTGGGTAAGGCATATGGCCGGCAAAACCCCAGGTCACCCGGGTTTGTTCTGTGCTAACGGCTTCTGTTTGCATATAAGCTGGCGACACCGCAGCAAAAGGCTGATAAAAACGCAGCTCGTAATCTATCCGCGAGCCTTCCACTATGGCTTTTATTTCCTGCTCGCCGGTGCCGACGTCTGAATTTTCACTATGCCAGCCCGAAACAAAACCCACAGTGCCGTCAACACCGCGATCTGTTTTTTGCATATTCGGGTCTTGGGCGGCCCATACACTGAAGTTGTCCTGATTAGTTAAAAAACGAATGTAATCAAACACCACCGGCACAGGCTGTTGAATAACCACCTGGGTTTCTACTTTATAATCCTGCTTTACAAATAATGCCGCTACCAGTGGTATTGCCAGCAGCACAACTATGGCGAGCAGTAGTTTTTTAATCATTATTTGATACCCCTGTAGTTATTTTGTTGTGTTAACGGGGCTAAGTTGCTCCGGGCCGCAATAAACATAGCTGGCTTTTTGTTAACACTCCAGTGGCGGCTTTGAGCGGTAAATCTGCACAAATTTATTTTATTTCACGCTATCGCATTTGGCTTAAGGCAAAACTGCGGTAGCATTACGCCTTTGTGTTCAACATTCAGGCGTTATGACAACCGATACTGCGTTTCCACTTAGCCAGCAACAGCTGGAACACTGGTTTGATGCCGTGACCTTTCACCGGGCTCAGGCGTATTTGCAGGCCGGTAAAGTGGTCAAGCTGGAATACAACAGCGACTTATCTGAGATCAGTGCTCAGGTGTGGGGCGCCGCCTTTACGCCGTACCGGCAATTTATCAGCCTGAAACACAACAGCAGCACCTGGCAGTTGCAAAACCGCTGTACTTGCCCGGTAGGCGCTAACTGCAAGCATGTGCTGGCCGTATTACTGCGGCTGCAACGCGATTACCAGCAACACAAGCTGCAACTGGAACAACAACCGGTACGCCAGCTTAACCAGTGGTTTGAACAGGTAGAACAATCACTTGCCCCGGCGCAGGATGAAAAAGATGTGGTGCTATATCTGTTGTCATACGGCCAGGCCGGGCTGCAACTTAGCCCGCGCCGGGTGCGCGAAAGCAAAAAAGGCGGTTATACCAAAGGCGTTGCCATTGGCAAATACGATTTAGTGACCCCCGGCATACCGCACTGGATTGATGAACAGGATTACCGCCTGCTCAGTTACTTCCGTGCCCAAAGCCTGCGCGATTTACCACTACTGGAAGGTGACTGGGGTTATCAGTTGTTGCAACAATTACTGGGTAGTGGCCGCTGCTTTTTTTCTGAAGCGCGCTACGCGGTGCAGCAAGGGCCGAAACGGGCCCTGGCCTTTACCTGGCAGGATACCGCAGCAGGCCAGCAACTGGGCTGGCAGCTGGACGACGATGACCGCGACTTCGAACTGGTATATACCGATCCGCCCTGTTACCTGGACACCAGTTACTACCAGATAGGCGAACTGGACACCGCTCTTAGCAGTGCGCAGTTAAAGCTGTTAAACAAAATGCCGCCGATACCGCAGCAGGCACTGGCGCCCAGCATCAGCCGCTTGCAGCAGCTGTTTAACCAAACCAGCCTGCCATTACCCAGCGCTGCCGGGTTAAAGCAAATCAGCAGCACACCACGGCCGGTATTGCAGCTAAAAATGCTGCCACACAAAGCTAAAGGCCGCAGCGAACCCACTGCTGTGCTGCAGTTTCAGTATGCCAGCTACCTGTTGCCGCTTAATCTGGCACAAGCACAAACTGAGCTGGTACAGGACAACACCACCGTTTTTATAAAACGTCACCGGGCGACAGAAACCAGCGCACTGGAGCAATTGTTACAGCTTGAACTGCTGCAACTGCCGGCATTGCCACCACCTTATAACGAACAAAGTGCGTTTGGTGTCGGCGAAGGGCCAGACAACCCGCTACTGTGGCAACCCTTGCTGGACGCGCTGCCACAGTTGGAACAACAAGGCTGGCATATCGCCCGCGATGATAATTTTAATCTGGATATCTTAAGCGACGCGCCCTACCTGCAGGTGCAGGACAACAGTGTCGGCGGTTTTGCTTTGGCCATACAGGTTGATATCGACGGCACCCAGGTGCCGCTGTTGCCGCTGATCAGCCAGTGGTTGCGCCAGCACGGCCTGCCCGACGCCGGTAAACCCATCTGGTTGTCATTGCCGCAAGGTAAGCTGGCGTTACCGCTGGCGCTGATCCAGCCGTTTATCGACACCATTATTGAACTGCTAAACCCGAATAAGCCGCAGTTCAGCCTGGATTTACCCGCCTTTAAAGCGGC
This sequence comes from Rheinheimera pacifica, assembly GCF_900108485.1. Classification (GTDB taxonomy): domain Bacteria; phylum Pseudomonadota; class Gammaproteobacteria; order Enterobacterales; family Alteromonadaceae; genus Alishewanella; species Alishewanella pacifica. Next base: position 42,311 of record NZ_FNXF01000002.1, read on the forward strand.
ATTATTACCGCCAGAAACCGCGAAGGACATTCAGTTTTTAAACGCCCAGCGTGTACAGCGCCTGAGCCACCTGTTGCATAATTTTAATGGTATTACGCCGTGCGACGTGCCGCAGGGCCTGCAAGCATCACTGCGTGATTACCAGTTGCAGGGCTTAAGCTGGCTGAGCTTTTTACGCGAGTTTGGTTTAGGCGGCATTTTGGCCGACGATATGGGCCTGGGTAAAACACTGCAAACGCTAAGCCTGCTGCTGCTGCAAAAGCAGCGTGGTGAACTGCAACACCCGGCGCTAATTATCTGCCCTACCAGTGTATTGGGTAACTGGCTGGCTGAAGCTGAGCGGTTTACGCCGCAACTGCGGGTATTGCAAATTCATGGTAATAAACGCCAACCTCTGTTTAATGAACTGGCCAATTATGATCTGATCGTAACCAGCTATCCGCTGGTGGTGCGTGATCATAAGTATTATCAGAACCAGCCGCTGAGCGCCGTTATTCTGGACGAAGCCCAGCATATTAAAAATGCCGGCAGCCTGGCGGCCAAAGCCGTGCGCTTATTAAAAGCCGATTTTAAACTGGCGCTGTCGGGTACCCCGCTGGAAAACCACTTAGGCGAGTTAAAATCTATTTTTGATTTTGTGCTGCCCGGCCTGCTGGGTAATGACGCCCACTTTAACCAGGTATATCGCAAACCGATTGAAAAACATGGCGATGCCGAGCGCGCCCATGCGTTAAAAGCCCGTATCGCGCCCTTTATGCTGCGCCGTACCAAGGCCCAGGTAGCCAGCGAGTTGCCGGATAAAACCGAAATAGTGCAGCTGCTGGAATTAGAAAGCGACCAGCGCAACCTGTACGAAAGTATCCGCCTGGTTATGGAAACCAAAGTGCGCGAATTATTTGTGCAAAAAGGCGTGGCCGCCAGCCAGATCCAGTTTTTAGATGCACTGTTAAAGCTGCGCCAGGCCTGTTGCGACGCGCGGTTGGTGCCGGTTGAGCATGCCCGTTCGGTGCAAAGCAATGCCAAGTTGCAATGGCTGCGCGACACCCTGCCGGAAATGCTGGAAGAAGGCCGCAATATTTTACTCTTCAGCCAGTTTGCCAGCATGCTGACGCTGATAGAAGATGAGCTGAACGCTCTGGGCATCAGCTACAGCAAACTCACCGGTCAAACCAAACACCGCCAGCAACAGATTGATGCCTTTCAAAGTGGTGAAACCCGGGTATTTTTGATCAGTTTAAAAGCCGGCGGCACCGGCTTAAACCTTACTGCTGCCGATACCGTAATTCACTACGATCCCTGGTGGAACCCGGCTGCAGAAGCTCAGGCTACCGATCGCGCCCACCGCATCGGCCAGAAAAAAGCCGTATTTGTTTATAAGCTTATCGCCAGCAATACGGTGGAGCAAAAAGTACAACTGCTGCAGCAACACAAACGCCAGCTAGCCGACCAGCTATTTGCCGGCGGCCAGGGCCAGCCATGGCAGGGCAAGGCCGAAGATTTACTGGCGTTATTCAGTGCTGACTAAGCACACACTACTTAGTCGGCGTACCACATTCTGGCCTGGCGCGCCGGAATGCTGAAGTTGTAGCTGCCACCATTGATATAAACCAGATTGCCGCCGCTTAGCACATCGCGGTAATTGCGATACCAGTAAAAACGGCCATTGGTGTTAATGTTAAAGCTCTGGTTGCTGCTGCATTTATTAATGCCCACCACCCCTTCCTGGCCTCGGCGGAACAAAATGGCGCAATCATTCCAGGCCAGCATTTCCATGCCCTGCCCCTGCATACGGTTATGGAAATTCAGCATTTTGCCAATATGATCAGCTTTATAGGCATTGACCCAGCGGTTGTTATCAGTGCCGGTGCTGTCGCTGAATATCAGCGGTTTACCGCCATCACGGCCCATAATGTAGGCATAAGCCAGATACTCGTCGGTAGCATCCATAATCAGATAGCGAAAGCCGTCATTGGTAGGAATATCATGCGTAATAGTAAAGGTTACCGCCCGGCTGTTTTGCAGCGCCTGACCGTTAGATAACGGGTTAACCAGCTGGCTTAAGCTGCCGCCAAAACCAAAGGCGCTGCGAATCGCGCTAAACAGCGGAAAATCGTAGGCTTTATGGTCGGTATAGGTCAGGTAAGGCGATAAAAAGCTGTCGTACTCATTATTACCGGCGCCACCACTGGTAATAATTTCACCAAATACGTACATGCCGCTTTTAATGCTGTTGGTGAAAATTTCATTAATATGCCAGATAGTCATATGCTTGGCCGCATCAACCCGAAAGCCTTTTACGCCCAAGTCTTTCAGTGCCGTTAAGTAGTTACGCTGTTGCTGCACCACCCAGCTGTTGGGGTTTAAATCCGGCAAACCGGCATCACCCGCGCCGCCACACAGCCGCCAGTTTTGTACCTGCCATACATCGTTATAGTTGCTGATACAGTTGGCCGGGTTAAAGTCGCTGGCGCCAAACAAGCCCTGGGTTAAATTGCCAAATAAGCGCTGGTTATTCCAGTAACTGCTGTTACTGCCATAGCTATTTACTGCCGCCTGGCCGGGGAAATCGGTCGCGCCGTTCCGCTCATTTGCCATATGGTTTAATACTATATCGGCGTACACATCAACTTTACGCGCCGGGTTGGCATCGTTCAGGGCATTAATCATATTTACAAACGACTGTTTGTTGCCTTTGCAATGATCAATTACGCGGATATCCTGCGGCTGATAACGCTGCCACCAGGCACAGTTACCCGCGTTCGATTTTAGCGGCGGTGCCACCAATACCGCTTTGTAACCCAGATTTTTAATTTCAGTCGCTTTGGCGGCAACTTCGTCATAGTGCCAGTCAAACGCATGTAAAATCGCATCGGCAACAGCAGCTGACGAAAATACGCCTGAACTAACAACTAATGTCAGCCACAATAGCTGACGCTTTAACATGGTACTGATTACTTGCATTGGTCTATCCTTTATTTTTCATTGGTTTATGCAAGCCATCCGTGAATGGGCAGCAGTGTGGTTAAGCTCACACCACTAAGTGTTATTGACAACAAGCTCCGTTAACACACCGCGAGCCTACGCCTTTAACTGCAAAATTTATTGCCTATATACGCCAATTTTACAACTTAGCTACATTGGGAACAAAGTATCTCATTGACCCGCTGCCATGCCGGATTTAGGCTTAACAACACCTGACCTAACAGCGAATAACAATGAAAAACCTGACCGAACATTTAAGCCAGTACGCTTTGTACCACCGCGATGAGCGCAATATTCTTACCCACTACGCCGGCATACCGCTAATAGTGGTGGCGGTATTTGCCTTGCTGTACTGGCCGTTATTTACGCTGGCAGGCATGGTTATTACACCGGCATTATTGTTGTTTATTGGCAGTATGGCGTTTTACCTGCGGCTGGACCTGCGCTTTGGCCTGGTTATGTTTGTTTTTAGCGGTATTAGCCTGCTGCTGGCAGGCAAATTAGCCGCCTTACCCTTCGGGCTTTGGCTTAGCAGTTCAATCGCCCTCTTTGTTGTCGGTTGGGTGCTGCAGTTTATTGGCCATTATTACGAAGGCAAAAAACCGGCCTTTGTCGATGACTTAACAGGCTTACTGATTGGCCCGTTATTTATTATGGCCGAACTGGGTTTTAAACTTGGCCTGCGCAAACCGCTGCAGCACCGCATCGAGCAAATTGCCGGTAAAACGCATTAAGTCAGTTGCTGTTCAGCGCGGCTGATTAAGCTGAGCGGCGAAAATAAATGATCGTAGCAGGGCGAGCTCTGCGATAGCAGCTACAACGCTGTTCTCACTGAAGTAAGTGGTAGTGAATGAAGTTTTTATCCTGTTGTACCGGCAGCTTTTTGCTGCTGTTTTCTGTATTTGCTTTAGCTGCACCCACCAATTTTGACCAGGCCAAACGTTTAGCCCAGCGCATTCATGCCCCTGAAGCGAAAAGCTTTTATTGCGATTGCGATATCCGCTGGCAAGGCGGTAAAGGTATTCCCGATTTAGCCGGTTGTGGTTACCAGGTGCGTAAAAACGGCCCGCGCGCTAACCGGATAGAGTGGGAACACGTTATGCCGGCGCATCACTTTGGCCACCAGCGCCAGTGCTGGCAAGACGGCGGGCGCAAAAACTGCGTAAAAACCGACAGCGTATTTCGCGCTATGGAAGCCGATTTATACAACCTGGTACCAGCCATTGGCGAGGTAAACGGCGATCGCAGCAACTTCCGCTTTGGGGTACTGCCATCTACCCCGGCACAATACGGCGCCTGCCCTGTTAAGGTAGATTTTAAACAACAGGTATTCGAGCCCGCCCCGCCGGTGCGTGGTGATATAGCCCGTATCTACTTTTATATGGCCGACAAATATAACCTAAACCTGTCCCGCGCCCAGCAACAGTTGTTTATTGCCTGGCACAGGCAAGACCCGGTAACGCCGCAAGAGGTTGAGTTAAACCAGCGCATTCAACAGCATATGGGCCACGACAACCCCTTTGTCAGCGGCAAGCGCGAGTGGAATTTGGGCTATAAGCCAACGGGCTATGGCTTGAAAGTCAGCCGGTAAAGTGACGGGTAACTTTTACCAGTCGCAAGCAATAGTTACCTTGACGGTACGACAGCGCTGACAGCAGACAAATTGTAACCATATAATATATATCATGTTTTATAGAAATTCGGCGCTGGCACCTTCTTTGCTTTATCTACATGGATGCAAAAAACCACTTACCCATAAGGAAAGTTAAAATGAGCGAAGTTATTACAGGTTTATTTAAAAGTTCTTCGGCTGCCAGCAACGCTATTTTTCGTTTAGAAAGTGCCGGTGTTACCCACAATGATATTTCAGTTATTGCTAATGGCACTCACTCTAAAGAAAATTTTGCCGTAGATGAAGGCACTAAAGCCAGTGAAGGCGGAGTAATCGGTGCAGCGTCAACCGGTATTGTAGCGGCAGTTGTCGCTGGCATGACCGCGGTCGGCGCAGTAGCAACCGGCGGTGCAGGCCTTGTTGTAGCAGGCCCCTTAGTTGCCGCGCTTGCCGCCGGTGGTGCAGGTGCCGCTGTTGGCGGTTCACTGGGTGCAATCATCGGTGCTTTTATTCCTGAACATGAAATAAAGTACTATGAAGATGCCATTAAAGAAGGCTCTGTTCTGGTAGGTGTAAAATATACCAGCCAAAACAAAGACCGAATCAAAGACATTTTGGAACAGGCCGGTGCAGAAAAGGTTGCCACAGCCTAATTAAACAACAACGAAAAGAGACTTTAGTTCTCTTTTCGTTGTCCTCTCCTGATATATTTTTATATGCCCACAAATACAACCCCAACCTGTCCCGCCCCAAGCAACAACCGTATATCGCCTGACATAAACAAGACCCGGTAACCCCACAAGGGACTAAGCTAAACCAATGCACCCAGCAACATATAGGTCACGACAATCCCTTTGTCAGCGGCAAGCATGAGTGGAATTTAGGCTATAAGCCAACGGGTTATGGTTTAAAAGTAAGCCAATGCTAGAGATACACCATATTGACAGCACCCTGCACCCCATATAAGTTTGCCATCCACCAACACACTACCCTGTCGCTTGTATGCGCCTTGCAACGATTTAGAAAATGGACTCCTGTATGCGCTACTGGCAAATCTTCGTTTTGCCCCTTGTTACTATCCTCGCCGCTTGCAGCGATAATAATGCCCGTATGCACCTACAACTTTGCAGTGCAGAGTATCGCTATAACACCGAGGGTGCTGACGCGGCGATCGCCGCCATGCGTGAAGTCGGCAACGACCGCGAGTATGTTGTAGGCAACAATGTTGCGCGGTTTTTAATTCTGCGCGGTGCTAAAACCCAAAACACTAATGACTTTGATAAAGCCAATGCCATACTGGACGCGATGGAGCCGCTGCCTGATGATCCAGAGCAAGTTACCGCCCGCTACATTAGTGTGCTTCGCTTTTTGGCCACCGCCAACGGCAGCAACAATAATGGTGCCCGCGAGGAGCTGACGCAGTATTGCAGCGAATCAGCTGAGCCGGAAGCTGAGTGCCTGCACGGCAATATAATGGAGATCTTTCAGATACTAGGCACCAGCAATGGCACAACGAATAAGTCATCTGAGGATTTGGCGAACCTCTTTAACCAGACCTATCGCGCTGAGTTTAATGATCCTAGCCTGGACGTGCAGCTGGATTATTCCCGCTCAGTAGTCACCAGTTGCGGCAGCCATGAGTAATGGCCTTTTGTGGCTACGTTAGCGGCCGGTCTGTTTTCGATCAATAAGCAACTAAGCCATTGGCCTCCACCTGCACTACCATTGGGCTATTGGCTGCCAAAGGCAAAGAGCCATTTTACCGTCACTACGGTTTTATTGAGCGCGATGGTGTGGAGCTTGGTAAAGGTATGTGCCGTTTTGTACGCGAATAACACAAGAGACAGCCTGCTTTACATTTAAATGCCCCCCGTTAACTCCTTGCGAAGAGTAAAGAGGGGCATTTATCCTGACACAGCGTTTTTATTAAACCCTACAATTTAAAGCGGCCTACTTCCTGTTGCAGTGATGCGGCAAGGTTTGCCAGTTCCTGCGCTTGCGCTTTGGCAGCCTGCGCTTCAGTTGATAAACTTTCTGATACCGTGCGGATAGATTCCGTGTTGCGGTTAATTTCGCTGGTAACCGAGGTTTGCTCTTCGGCTGCGGTGGCTATTTGAATAGCCATACCTGAAATCTCGTGAATGGCCTGGCTGATTTTTACCAGGCTCTCGCTGGCTGAGTGGGCGTCACTTACGCTGGTTTCTGCCATTTGGTGGCTTTGCGTCATCGACTTCACCGCTTTAGCAGCAGTTTGTTGCAAAGTTTCAATCATGGTTTGAATTTCTTGCGTTGATGAGTGCGTGCGCTGCGACAGCACCCGCACTTCATCGGCTACCACGGCAAAGCCCCGGCCTTGATCACCGGCGCGTGCGGCTTCAATAGCGGCGTTTAACGCCAGTAAGTTGGTTTGCTCGGCAATACCACTGATGGTGGATAAAATGCTGCTGATTTTTTGCGAGTGGGCGTTTAATTCACCAATAATGGTACCGGCTGTTTCTACTTCATGGGCCAGATCGCGAATAGAAGTCTGGCTTTTTGTTACTTGCTGTTTGCCGTGCTCAGACAAGCCGACGGCATCTTGTGCCGTTTGCGCCGTGTGATCGGCATTGCTGGCAATCTCCTCAGTCGCGGCAGCCATTTCAGTAACAGCAGTGGCCACCATGGTGACTTCATCTTGCTGTACTTCAATACGTTGGCTGGTTTGCATGGCAGAGTTACTGCTGCTTTTGGCCTGAACTTCCAGTTGGCCGGCAATATCGTGCATACGTGAAATCATGCCGTGTAAACGCGAAACAAAACGGTTAAAACCAGAGGCGAGTATGCCAATTTCATCGTGCTGGCTGGCTGTTTTAATGCTTACGGTAAGGTCCCCCTCACCTTCGGCAATATTGTTAAGTGCCTGGGCCACGCGCTCTAAATCGCGGAACTGCAGTTTAAAAATGGCGATAAGAATAATGCCGAACAATATCATTAAAGCACCGCCGGCGAATGACATAATCCAGGCCAGGCCGGTAGATTGCGCCATAATCTCCTGCTTACCCATAACAAAAATTAAGGCCCAATCGGTGTGTGGAATAGCAGTGGTGTAAACCAATTTGGTGGCACCATCCAACTTGTGCTCTGTCAGCGTTGCGGTGCCCATAGTTTGGGCTAACCACGGCAGCGTAAAGCTGCGGTCTATGTCGGTAATTTGTTTTTCATTCAGTGCTTTGTCGGGGTGGCTGATAATCAGGCCAGTTTTTTGCACCATAATGCCGTAGCCATCGCCAGGTACTTTCAGCTTTAAAACGGCATCGGTTAACTGTTCAATAGTTAGGTTGGCAGCAACCACACCATGCAGCCGGCCGGAAACCATTACCGGTTCGGCGATGGTAACAACTTGTTTTTTTAACGATGAACTAATGTAAGGCGCGGTAATAGCAATAGTGCCTGCAGCTTTTGCATCCAGATACCAGGGCCGGGTGCGCGGGTCAAGGTTGGCGTTATCCAATGCTGCGTCCTGATACATCATTACCCCTGCTTCGCTACCAAAAAAGGTAGAGCCAAACCGGGCGGCATTTTGAGTTTGCAGTAAATGCAGCCGCACATTTACTTCCGGGTCTGCTTCAATGATGGATTTCAAACTGCTGATGTTACTTTTTTTGTCCTCCATCCACTGCCCTACACCACCGGCAAAGGTAATGGCCAGTTGGTCTATTTTTTCCTGGGTGTCGATCAAAGCATGATGGCGGATAAAGTAGGTAGTAAGGCCAACCAGTGTAATCACGGTAACTAAAACGGCGGTCAGGCTGCTAAATAACAGCCGCATTTTTAGCGTAGAGTGCATGAAGATTTCCTTGTGCTGTAGCTCTGACAAACATTAGGGCAGAATGAGTACTGCAAGTATAGATTAATTTAAAAAACAACGAGCTGGGCAAAGGCTCAGGCTAATTTGCTTTTACATACTGCATAATATTAATAAAGGTGTCAGTCCAGTAGGTATCGCGGTTGGCGGCCAGGTAAGCCAGCAGCTCGGCGTGAGCGTCTGCCGACACACTTAAGTGATCGCCACCTATGCCATGGAAAGTAAAATTCACCATAGTGCCGTACTGCGCAGCCTGTTTCACCAGCGCGATTAGCTCGGCGCCGCTGCTGCCCACCGGTGCTATCACCTCTACGGCGTGCACATTTAACTGCGCCATATCGGCAACAATAGACCCTGTTTTGGCCTTTATCGCGACAAAATCGCTGTATATCATCGGTAAATAAGGCTGGCCACCAGCTAACTCATCACCGCAGGGCGCGGTAAAGGTGCGTTCGGTTTTGCCGTCAATGGCAAATAACATGCTGTTAGCTAAACGAATTTGTTGCACCAGTTGCACGGCGCTGAGGGTATCTAAGTTATTTTCTGCTGCAACCCACTCGCGGCCGGGCTTGTCCGCAGAACATTGATGAAACAGCGTATGGTTACCCAGTTCATGGCCCTGTGCCGCTGCCGCGCGCCACTCGCTTAAACGCGCAGTTAACAGTGGGCTGGACAACTGCAGGTAAAAACTGGCTTTCAGGCCCTGTGCATTTAGTGCAGGAAGTGCCACATCCAGCTGTGAGGCCAGCGTATCATCATACGCCAGGCTTACAGCCGCTTTAGCGCCATTTGGCCAGCTAAAAGGCTTTGCTGCCACACCAGCCGCGCCTGTCAGCCATACACACACCAGCACCAGATATATTTTTTGCATACTGCCCCCGATCCAGTAGCGACTATAAATAAGCATACCGTATTGTCGGCTGCTACACTATTTCGCCACCCACAGTAAGATGCTGTAAATTGGCTAAAACAACGCTATGCTAAAGCCCGTGCCCGTAACGGGCTTTATAATTTCTGAGGATACGCTATGACAACTGCTTTATATGCCGCAATACTCGGCCTGTTCTTTCTGGTGCTGAGTGTTAACGTGGTGGCGAAGCGCCGCCGTTTTCAGATAGGTATAGGCAGCAAAGGTGAACTGTGCCTGGAGCGCGCTATCCGGGTACATGCTAATTTTGCTGAGTATGTACCCTTTGCTCTGTTGTTGATGTTTCTGGCCGAGTACAGCGGTTTAGCTCCGCTGTATCTGCATCTACTGGGTATTACGCTGCTATTGGCCCGGTTAAGCCACGCCTGGGGCGTGCGTCAGATAAAAGAACCGTTTAAATTTCGTGTGTTTGGCATGCTAGTGACATTCGGCGTTATTGCTTTGTCTGCGCTGGCTATTATTGTGCTGTATTTTGTCCGTTTCTACATAGCCAGATAATTGGCAGCGGTGCAGCAATTATTTTCAGGTCAGAGCCCCTTTCAGCTATTTCTATGCGCCGTTAACTAAGGTATAACGGCGCAATGAAAATACCAAAACGTATTCAGCCGCTGGTCGATGAAGGCCTGGTGGATGAAGTTATCCGGCCGCTGATGAGTGGCAAAGAAGCCTCTGTGTATATCGTCCGCTGTGGCGAAGATATCCGCTGCGCTAAAGTGTATAAAGAAGCCGACAAACGCAGCTTTAAGCAAGCGGTGTTATATCAGGAAGGCCGTAAAGTACGCAGCACCCGCCGTGCCCGTGCAATGGAAAAAGGCTCTAAGTTTGGCCGTCAGCAACAAGAAGAAAGCTGGCAGAATGCCGAAGTAGATGCCCTGTTTAAACTGGCTAAAGCCGGTGTACGTGTGCCGCAGCCCTATGGCTGTTACGACGGCGTATTGCTAATGGAGCTGGTGTGCGACGATGAAGGCATGGTAGCGCCACGTTTAGCCGATGTGGCGATGGATGCCGACTTAGCCATCGCCGACCACGCCACCATGTTGCACTACATTGTCATTATGCTGTGCGAAGGCCTGGTGCACGGCGATTTATCCGAATTTAACGTGCTGGTGGATGACCACGGCCCGGTAGTAATTGACCTGCCGCAAGCCGTTGATGCCGCCGCCAATAACAATGCCAAATGGATGTTCTGCCGCGATGTAAACAATATGCGCGACTATTACGGCCAATATGCCCCGGCACTACTTAGCACCCAATACGCCGAAGAAATCTGGGCGCTGTATGAAGCCGGTGAACTACACCCCGCAGTAGAACTAAGCGGCGAGTTTATTGCCGACACCAGCGAAACCGATGTCGACGCGGTACTGGAGCAAATAAAAGCCGCCTTTGCCGAAGCTGAAGAGCGCAAAGCCCGGGCGCTTGAGCAAGACGATTAACACACCCGCCTGAACCCGGGCCAACAAAGCTGTTGCCTGCCACTGTATTTATGTTTAGCTTAACTAACCCATTTAAGCGCAGGATACACTTTTGCAGCAGGCCCGTTTTCTTACCGACCAGCGTTTAATTAACACTACAGACTACCTTAGCGCTGCAGAGCACTACCGTGGCCTGTTGCTATGCCCGTTGTGTAGTGAAAAAGCCTGGTTTATTAAAGCGGTTAACAGCGACAGCCTAAACCGTGCGGCCTGCTTTGGCGCGCACCACCAAGACGGTTGCGAAGCGGCCACCTTGCGCCTGAACGCAGAGAATGACGTAAACCCGGGCCAGAAAGCAGATACCGTACGTGAACCCAGCGCACGATATGCTCCGGCCGGTTTATGGCAAAGCATTAAAGCGCCGCAACTGGGTGGCAGCGACGGCTATGATGTTAACAGCGCGCTGCGTCAGTTATTAAGCCATTTATGCCGCAATGCGGATTTTGCTGCGCAGGGTCAGAAAGTACAACTACTGGCCGCCTCCGGCCGTGAGCTGATTGCCGGTAAACTGGCCGATTATGTAGTGCATGTGAATGATATCAGCGATAAGCATTTAGAGGCGCTGTATATTTTTTGGGGCCGGATCAACAACGTTAACGAGCGCGAATTTGACAACCCGGATGATGACGAGCTGTGGCTGAATATTGGTGACTACCGCAAAGAACCGAGTGTGTTTATCGACGCCGATCTGCGCCGCAGCCTGGTTAAACGCTTTAACCTGGCCGACCTGGATGCGCTAAGCGGCGCCGATTTTATTCTGCTGGGCCATGCCGGTAAATCGGCACATGGTAAATTCACCCTGCATTTTGCTATGAGCAAATATATTGCTTTTCGCCACTATAGCATCAGCTCAACCTAGCCGATTTATAAACCTTAACGGCTACTGACAACTTCTGTCAGTACGGTGGCGTTAAGATTAAACCCGGCTGAGGTCCTTTCCCATGAAAGAGCCGCCCACCTAAACCTGACAGAAGGACCAGACATGAAACAAACTTATACCGGCAGTTGCCACTGCGGCGCAGTGCGTTTTGAAGCGGATATTGATTTAACAGCCGGCAGCGGCAAATGTAATTGCTCTTTATGTACCAAGATGCGCAACTGGAATGCTGTAATTAAACCAGCCGATTTTCGCCTGATAAGCGGTGAGGACGCGCTGAGCGATTATCAGTTTGGCGGCAAGTCCTGCCATCATCTGTTTTGTCGTCACTGTGGTATTCATCCGTTTAGCAAAGGCTATGTCGAAGAAATCGGCGGTGACTTCGTTTCAATACAGCTGGCTACTTTGGACACTGCTACGCCTGAAGAACTTATCCGCGCGGAGGTGCGTTATGCCAATGGCCGCGACAACCTGTGGTGGCAACCACCGGCCGAAACCCGGCATTTGTAAAACCACCGCCCTCAGCACTTAGTCATTTTCGCTACAATGTGGCGAAAATGACTGTTTACAGCCGAACCGAAATAAAATAACTCTATATATTTCAATAAATTAAAATTGGCAAAGCTTTTGCAAAACCTATGGCAACCTAACTATAAAAAGGACATCACCATGAAATTATCTCAAATTGTTGCCACTGTAAGTTTAGTTATCGCATCAGGTTGTCTGGTTAATGCTTATGCCGCAGAGCATGGCAGTATTGATAAAGTACTGGGCTCAGCTTCAGTGGGCAGCAACCAGCACTATGACGACATTTCCCTGGTAAATGGCAGTGTAAAAATGGCCAGTAACAGCAGTGCCAAAACCGTTTCTACGGTAAACGGCAGCATAGCGCTACGTGACAACGTAAAGTTGCACAGCGCCAGCACCGTAAACGGCAGTATAGAAAGTGGCAGCGGCTTACAGGTAGCAGATGAACTAAGCACCGTTAACGGTAAAATTTTGCCCGGTAGTAATGCGGTAATTGGTGGCAATGTTACCACTGTGAATGGCGATATTGTGCTGGACAACAGCCAGGCAGGCCGCGATGTAACAACAGTAAATGGTGATATTAAACTAACTGGCAAGACGGTAGTAAAAGGTGATGTGGTATACAAACCGCGTGGTAAGAAAAAAGCCTTTTTTGGCTGGAATAATAGCAATAAGCCAACCCTGTATATCGGCGCTGATGCTGTGGTAGAGGGTAATATTATTCTGCAGCAAGAGGTAGAACTGCAAATCGAAAACCCGGCTATGCAGGCTAAAGTGGTACAACAGATTAACGACGGCCGTTAATAGTAATACCTGCAGCCAGATCTGATGTCAGTCTGGCTGCAATGCTGCTCTGAACGCCTCTTTATAACGGCGTGACAACGCCAGTTGCTGGCCGCTTTTTAGCAAAATATCACCATCACCGCTGCTGTCATAACTAATACTGTCTATCGCATTGTGGTTGATTGCCAAACTACGGTGAATACGGCTAAAGCCTTTGCTGCTAAGTTGAGCCAGTGTATTACTTAACGTAGCACGCAACGGATAAATACGGCCTTTACTATGCAAATTAACGTAATTACCGCTCGCTTCCAGCCATTCAATATCATCTACCCGGATTAAAAACTCTTTATCCAGCTTTTTTACCAGAAAATGCTCAGGTGCTTTTAGCGACTGTGTGGCACCACTGTCTTCAGCATTATCTAACTGATGCGCCTCGCCTTTGATCCGGCTGTAAACAAACTGCGCCAGCTGGTATCCCAGTAAAAAGAACAGATAGCCCCAGGCATCTTTACGGTACTCATAGAAAAACTCGCGCAGCAGTGGGCCAAAGTTGTAATTCCAGCCGTGCCAGTAGTAAATCAGCTCGCGCAGGCCTACCATAATGGCCACATGGCAGACAGAAAACACCAGGCTGCCGAACAAATGCAGCAGTAACTGGCGGCGTATACCTGTTAGTTGCAGCGGGTGGCGGCTAAACCACCAGAAAAATAGCGGGCACAGCAATAAGGTGCTTACAGCACTGCTGTATTCCCACACTATGGGCTCCCACAACTGCAGCGTATTGTTGCTGCTTCTGTTGTGTTCCATCCAGACAGAGCTGGCGTTAATAGCGGCATTAATAAAAAAATATGCTGCCAGTAGCAGATAGCTGAATAATTGCGGATGCCTGTCAAACCGCGCAAACAGACTTTTTGTTTTACCGTTCGTCACACTGTGCCACCTGTTATCCCCAAACGCCGCCGGTGAGTCATTCTGCGGTTTCTCATGCTAGTGCAGCAACGCACTATAGCGCAACAGTAATAACGGAGCACACTCATGACAACCACACCTTATCAGCGCCACTACGACCTGGACTGGCTGCGCACGCTGGCCTTTGGCCTGCTGATCTTGTATCACATTGGCATGTACTATGTTGCCGACTGGGGCTGGCATATTAAAAGTGACGTGACCAGTGAAGCGCTGCAAAACCTGATGATCTTAACCAACCAATGGCGTATGTCGCTGTTGTTTTTTATCAGTGCTATGGCGCTGGCCTTGGCGCAGCAACGCAGCAGCCGGTTAGGCCTGTTTGGCCTGCGCAGTAACCGCTTACTTATTCCGCTTTTATGCGGCATGTTTATTGTGGTAGTGCCGCAGGTATATTTTGAAGCGCTATCGCAGCAGTTGATTGAACCGGGTTATCTGAGCTTTTGGTGGCAGTATATTAACCCCAATACAGAGTTATTAAGAGATCATCACAGCCCTATTGGCCTGCTAACCTGGAACCATCTGTGGTTTTTGCCGTATTTATGGTGCTACAGCGCACTGGTGCTGTTGTTCGCCGGCCCGTTAAACCGGCTTGCTCAGGCCAACTGGTTGCAGGCGCTACCCGGACGCTATGCATTTTTACTTATCGTGCCCAGCATGATGGTAGTCTGGCTGACATTACGTGCGCATTTTCCATCTACCCATGCGCTGCTTGATGACTGGTATAACCATGGTAAATATATGCTGGCGTTTGTTGGCGGTTACCTGTTTGCACAGCAAGGGAACTGGTGGCAACAGGTTATCCGTTGCCGGCGTTACTTTCTGCTGGCCGCTTTGCTGTGCTACTGCCTGATTATTGCTGATCGTAACGGTGTATTTGGCAGCCTACCGGACAATGAAATTAGCTTTGTGCTGCGGCTGGTTTTCTCTGTCGTACTTTCGCTTAATCACTGGTGCTGGATCCTGGCATTAGTCGGTTACGCAGGCCGCTACCTGAACCGGCCAACCAGTAAGCTGGATAAAGACGGCAGCCTGCTGCACTACAGTAATAACGCTATCTTGCCCTGGTATATGCTGCACCAGACGCTGATTATTGTATTTGCTGTATGGCTAAAACCTTTAGCACTGCCGGTGGGGATTGAAGCCATAGCGTTGATCGTGTTGACTTGCCTGGGCTGCTGGGCCGGTTACGAGCTAATCAAGCGCTTCTGGCTTAGCCGCTGGCTGTTTGGTTTAAAGGTGAAGCTGCCAGCCAGTAGCGGCCGAAAAAGTACAGTGATGCAATAAAGCAGTAAACCTGTAGAGCTAAACCTGCGTATAACTGCCAAATATCGCGGATAAACTACTTAATGAAAGCCCTTATCTTGCTGTTATTTATACTAATACCCACCACCGCCCAGGCAGATGACACCGCCTGGGCAGCCTGGCGTGAGGGTAAAGCATTGTTGCTAATGCGCCATGCCTTAGCCCCCGGCACCGGTGACCCCGCCGGTTTTGTACTAGACGATTGCAGTACCCAGCGTAACCTGAATAGCGAAGGACAGCAGCAGGCACTACGCTGGGGTAAATTATTGCGCCAGCAATACCGCGGCAATATACAGCTTTACAGCAGCCAATGGTGCCGCTGTTTAGATACTGCCCGGCTGATGGCACTATCTACCCCACAACCGCTGCCGCTGCTTAATTCCTTTTTTGCCGGCCGCGGTGATGGCGATAAACAAACTCAGGCGTTAATGCAGTACTTTTCCCAAGCTCAGTTACGCCAGCCCACAGTACTGGTAACCCATCAGGTAAATTTCACCGCCCTAACCGGTATTTTCCCCCGCTCGGGTGAAGCGGTTATTGTAGCTTTGCCGCTAAGACAACCGGCAACAGTATTAGCGCAGCTAAACATACCTTGATACAAGCAGAAATTAGCTATTCGCTCTGAGTGTCAGAGCGAATGCTGGCTAACGTTATTAGTATTTAGAATTGTGACTAACGAGCAACAGGCGTTAACTTCAGCAGGCGCCCCTTGCTATCCCCGCGTTCATCCTCGAGTACCCAGATAGCTCCATCCGGGCTCTCGGTAACCTTGCGAATACGCGCGCCCATGTTATAACGCGCTACCTCGGTGGCACTCTCGCCATCGAACTTAATGCGCACTATGCCCTGAGAGGAGAGGCCAGCCGCTAAGGCATCGCCCCGCCAGCCGGCAAAAAGGTTGCCACGGTACACTATAATATCGGCCGGTGAAATCACCGGTGTCCAGCTGATTGCCGGTGCAGTGAACTCAGGCCGAGTGTCGTGGTTGGGGATGTCCCGGCCATCGTAATGTATGCCATCAGATACTTCCGGGTAGCCATAATTGGCGCCCCGTTTAATTAAATTAAGTTCGTCACCGCCAGCTGGGCCCATCTCAAGGACCCATAATTTGCCAGTCAGATCGAACGTCATCCCCAGCGGGTTGCGATGACCCAGCGACCAGATCTGTGAGTAAATTGCTTCGTTGCCGACAAAGGGATCTTCATCACTGTAATTAACAAAGGGGTTGTCTTTGGGCTCCGAACCATCGTCATGTAAGCGCAGTATCTTGCCCATAGATGATTGCATATCCTGGGCAGGCGTGAACTTTTGCCGGTCACCCGAGGAAATCCACAGATAGCCGCTGTTATCAAACAGCAGGCGGTGGCCATAGTGGCCATAGCCCAGCACTTTGGGGTACTGTCGCCAGATCACCTGCAGGTTTTTCAGCTGAGGACTGCTTCCGCCCTCAACCATAGTGCCGCGGGCC
This sequence comes from Rheinheimera pacifica, assembly GCF_900108485.1. Lineage (GTDB taxonomy): Bacteria > Pseudomonadota > Gammaproteobacteria > Enterobacterales > Alteromonadaceae > Alishewanella > Alishewanella pacifica. The sequence continues at coordinate 59,076 of NZ_FNXF01000002.1, forward strand.
ACAGCTGCACCGCGCACTCCGCCCTCACCTGACTCAGCGTAGCTGATGTAGATAAGTTTGTTATTGGCGAAGTCAGGATGCAACGCCACATCCCCCAAGCCACCCTGGCCGCCATAATCCACGTTCGGTAACCCACCAACTGGTTGAGATTTCTCTCCCTGCTGCGTAACAATGGTCAGTCGCCCTTTCTTTTCAGTGACCAGTATGCGCCCATCTGGCAGAAAGGCCATCGACCATGGCTCGTCAAACCGGGTGATTTCCTCAGTCTGAAACGGCAGCTTATCCTGCGCCGATGCCAAGAACGTGATAACTAACCCTAGAAGAAGCGCATACAGCTGCCGAGTCATAACATATCTCCAGCCTGTGATGAATAAGTCAGCCGTTAGTATAGCAAAGCCCTTGCAACCTGCTTTTGGCCTACGCCATGATAGTTAGTGTCAGCCATTTGCTTCTGATGAAGTTAAGAGGGCAGAGACCGCCGCACTGCCCTACACCCTGTATACCCAGACCGCTATCGAGTGGCGTATTTAGTTTTAGTAAAACCCGTTGCTGGCGCGGCTGCAGACCGATGCTTTTTAGCTCTTGCTGGCTACGCGCGGCATTGTCTAATCTGCTGTGTTGATCTGGCGCATCCAGATAGCAGGCTTGTTGTAGCTGCCGCTGGCATTAAGCCGCTGTTGCAGTTGCTGCAAATAGCGCAGTGTTTGTGCACTCAGCGGCGGGTAGCTCATCAGGCCGCCTGCAGGCTCAGGCTGATATCGCGGATAAGCAGCAGGCTGTTAACGGCGCTGGCTGGCACTTCGTCGCGCTTAATGGCAAACATATGCTTTTCATCTACCGGCAGCGCCTGATACTCGGCAATGATCTGATACAGCCAGATTTCGCTGTCCCAGTTTAGCTGGTGCTCGGCCAGATAATCCAGCGCACTTAAAGGTCCGGCTTTATCAATCACCCGCAGGTAGAAGTTTTCCACGTCAGTTTTCAGCGCTTGCTGGCGGGCGGCAATTTCTTCATCTTCCATTACTGCGGCAAAACTGGCGCTTTGCTGATCCGGCAGGTTTATAACGGCGGTTCTGGGTAACGCCCGCACCAGTTCGGCCAGGATCTGGCGTTCGCTGGCTTTATCCAGCGCAATAGCCGCTTGTGGCTGTATTGCTGCAGCCTGATTAAATAACACCGGCACGTCAGAGCGGTTAGGATAATCGGCTGGCTGATACTTCGGGTGCTGGCGCAAAAATGCCGCCATATTGGTGATCAGCATGGAACGCGACTGCTGCTGGCGAAAACGCGCTAACAGCTCGACTAAGCGTTTTTGCACTTCCAACAGGCTGCTGTGGTGCGAGCTAAGCTGGTTTTGCAGCTGGCTGACCAGTAATTTGCGCAGGTGGTTATTGCCTTCTGACAGCTCAATTAACTCGTTAAAATCCAGTAACACCAGGCCATCGAGCAAACGGCGTAATTGCTTTTGCGCCCGCTCGTTCTCGCGGATTTTATCATCCAGGCTGGCAACAAAACCAAAATCGCTGTTCAGCCGGTGCCATAAGCTGTCTATCGCCTCTTCAAACTGGCCGCTTAAGTCGTGTACATGCTCGGTTAACCGTTGCAGTTGCAGCTCGGCCACACTGTAATCGCCTTTGTACTGTGCATCGCGGTACGCCTGCACCCGGTTACGAATTTGCTCCAGCTTTTCTGCCACATCGGCATTAATCTGGCGGCGGTTTTCGTCGGCCACCATACTGGCAATCAGCTCGCTAACCAGTGGCCTTAGCGCCAGCGGTTGCTGCTCATCCGGCCGCCACAAAATACGCGCCGCAATCAGCTTTTTTAGCGCAGTTTCGCTAAAGGCGGCTTCATCGATAAAACCGTCCAGATAACCCTGCATCAGTGCTTTATGGTGCTTGCCCAGCAGCGCCAGCCGTTCGGCGCCGACGCTAAACAGGTTAGAGGCAGAACCCGTGTCCAGCGGCGCCATTACAATATCGCCTGCTGGGTTGGGGTGTCATCTACTGGCAGATGCTCTTCATCACGGATAAACCGAATAACATCAATTAAATAGTCAATTTTGCCGGTAACAATATAGTACTGCCGGTCGCTGTGCGGTTGCAGCAGGTAGCCGTGCTCTTTTAAGCGGCGGAAAATCAGTTTTACCTGGTTGTCCAGCGCATCACTCTGGCTGTTAAAAAAGCGGTCGCTGGCCAGTTGGTTTAAGCGTTGGCGCAGGCTTTGGTTGTCCTCGGTGCGCAGAACAAACTCCTGCAGCTTAATGGTATCGCCTGCCGTTAAGGCGCTGTCGCGGCCCAGGGTTTCCTGCACCAGTTGCAGCCATTCCAGCAGTGGCAACAGCGATTGTACGGTTAAGGCAAACTGGCCGCTTAATTGCTCGCGCGCGGCTTTATTCAGTTCGTGATACGCCAGAAAATACACGCTGTTATCTTCATTGCTAACTAAACGACGGTTTAGCGGGCGCAGATAGTGGTTAATATCCTGCTGCGTTTGTTCCAGGCTTAAATGGCGGAATGCATCTTCGTCGCTAACCTGGCAGATAAAATCACCGGCCAGCAGCCGTTCCAGTAAAGGACCATGTTGTAACATTAGCTGGCCTCCTGTTGCCGCTGTGCCAGCCGCTCAGCTAACCGGCTGGTTTTAGGTTGAATACGTTTTAACTGGCGTTTGCTCGGATCTTGCTGGCTGGGTTCGATCAGATAGCGGTGTTTAAACAGCATCAGCACGTCAGACTCAGGGTTAGGAAAGGCACCGACAATAATAATGTTATTGGCGCTGCAGGCCGCAAACAGTTTTTCTACGTTGTGATAGGCCAGGGTGCCAATTTCATCTATCGGCCAGTGAATCGCCACTTTGGCCTCGCCACGCAATAAGCGGGTAAAGGCCAGCAGGTACTTACATAAAATAAGATAAGCCATACCGTGGCTGGATGACTCCAGCAACTGGCGGTCATTTTTAATCACCAGCTCAGAGCCGCCTTCGCTCAAATGCAGCTCAAGCCGCAGTAAGGATTCAATAGTATATTGCTCATCAGCGCGCAGCAGTTCTACCACATCGGCCAGCGCATTGAGGTACTGCTCGGAAGGCAATGCTTTGCCCGAGGCGCCCCAGTCGTCGTACAGTTTGGCAAAGTGTTTCAGCGGCTGCCAAAAGCCCAGCTCGTCAATGGTAGATAAAATACGCACTTCGGATTTGCTGATGCCTTCGAGCACCAGATCGTCGGCCACCGCTTCGCTTAAACGGCGGCTTTGCAGGGCAATACGGCGGTTAATGTCGCTGAATACGGTAAAAAACTTTTTCAGATCGCCGCCAATGTTTTCGCCCATTTCCAGCAACTGCTGTTGCTGATCCTGTAAGATCCGCAGTAAGTCGGCCAGAATAGGCAATTGCTGGCGTTTACCGGCGTAATCGGGCAGTTTGCGTTTTTCGTGCTCCAGCCGGTCAAGAAACTCACTACCGGCATCTTTACTCAGCGTGGTCTCAAACTGTTCCAGTTGTAATTTTAACTGCTGATCCAGCTTGCTGCGCTGCTCCAGCGCTTCATTGCTGCGGGCTAAACGCTCCACTAAATCGGCTGATGCGGCAAGCGCGGCCGGTGTGACCTCTGCCAGATGCAGCTCTGCCAGTTTTAACAGCAACGGTTTTAACTGGCTTAGCCAGACATCGGCCTGCTGCATTTTTTCCTGCCACTGGCGTTTTTGTTCGTCCAGCCGTTTCTGGCTGGCAGCAAAATCGGCTTTTAACTGGCCAAGCAGTTGGCTGAGCTCACGTTGCTGTTGTTTTAATTCAGTTTCTTTGCTCAGTAACTGTGGCCGCAGCTGCTGCCAGTCCAGTTGCATAAAGCGTTGCCACTGCGTCAGTTCGTCCTGGCGGCTTTCGGTGGCTTTAATATCGGTTTTCAGTTGCTCCTGGCGCTGCTTCAGCTCGACCAGCCGTTTCGGATCTATGCCCTTGGCCGATAACTCTTCGTTAAATGCTTGCTGCAACTCACTAAGCTGTTGTTTATTGTCGTCGCGCTTGCGCTCCAGCTGGCGTTCCAGCTCGTCCAGTTGTTCATCAAATACCTGCAGTTCGGCCTGCCAGTCGGCTTTCAGCTCAATTTTTTGTGTTTGATGATCGGCTTTAAGCGCCTGTAAATCCTGTTGTTGCTGCTGTTGCAGCTTTTCCAGTTGTTGCTGCTGCTCTGCCAGTTCGGCACGCGCACTGGCCTGGCGTTGTTTAACCAGCTCGCGCTGCGCAGCTTCCAGCCGGTTACGGGCGTCGCGGGCGTAGTCAATATTCTGCTCAGCCTGGGTATATTGCCACTGCGCCTGCTCCAGTTGAGCCTGCACCAGCTCGGCTTGCTGATGGCTGTCTTTCAGCGTTTTTTCGGCGGCAGCCTTAGCAGCCGTTGCCTGCTCCAGTTGTTGCTCTGCACTGTGTATGCGGTGGCGGATGGCGGCTTCATCCTGAGCGTAGTCGGGCGTGTCTATTGCCGCCAGCTCCAGTTGCAGGCCATAGAGGCTGTCGCCCAGTTCTGCCAAATGCGGCTGTAAGTCCTGCCGTTCTAATAAACGCTCGTCCAGCACCTTACCTAATTTTTGCTCCCAGCCGCTGTAATGCAGGCGCAGATAATGGCGTAAACTGCCCTGCTCCGGCGTAAGCTGGCGGTGTAGTTGCTGCAGTTGTTGTTCAGCCAGATGCCGCGCTTTACTGGCGTGTTCCAGTTGCTTATCGGCCTGTTCGCGCTGTTGCCGGGCTTGCTGATATTGCTGCTGCAGTTGCTGTACCTGCCGCGCCTGCTGCTGGGCCTGCTGCTGGGTTTGCTCCAGCCGCAGCTCAGCACTGCGCAATTCATCATGTTCGGTGTCGGTTAACGCCGAATGGCTCAGCTGGCTTTGCAGTACCGCAATACCGTTACTGCACTGGGTTAATTGTTCGGCAAAGCGCTGTTGTTGTTGCTGTAAACGCTGTTGAAAAGCATTTTCGAGCGCCGAGAGTTTAGTATCTTGCTGCTCGCGGGTGCTGTCTTTTTGCTGTTGCAGTTGTTTGGCTTTACCGCGCTGCTGCTCACTTAAGCGGTTAAAAGCCTCCAGCAGTTTGGCTTTGCGCTGCTCTAACTGCCGCTCCATATCGCCGTGCTGCTCTACCATCAGTTGGTATTGCTCCAGCAATTCCTGCAGCGTATCGCGCCACAATGGCAGCGCGTCGGTATCGCGCTGCAGTTTGGCCATATCGCGGCTTTCAAAATTATCGTACTGCTGTTGCAGCTGATCTAACCGCGCGCTGGTTTCGGTTAAGTCTGCTTCAGCTTTGCTCAGTTTGCTGTTTTGCTCCATCTGCTGCTGTTCAAACTGCTGCTTTAACTGTTGCAGCTGGCCGCGTAATAGCTGCACCTGTTGCTCGGCATCGGCCTTTTGCAGTTTTTGTTGCTGCTCGTCCTGCTGCAATAACGGCAGTAACGCGGCCAGTTGGGCTTCAGCGCTGTCCAGTTGTAATGCCAGTTGTTTTAAGCGTTCAAAATCCTGCTGCAGTTTGTCCAGCCGCATCGACTGGCGCATTTGCTGGATCCACTCGCGCGCCTTGGTGTTTTTCACCTTGGTAGTAGGCAGAGTTACGCCGTCTTCTTCAAAAATGGCCGCTAACATCGCTTTTAGCGTATCCATTTTGCCTTCTTTGGCATGCACGGCGCTTACCAGCTTTTCAATGTGGCGCAGCTTATGGCCACTGCTGACCAAACTAAAGCTGGCTGCTAAACGGCGTAATTTTACGCTATCGGCGTTGTTGCCACGCAGCGCGGCAGCGTCGTTCTGAATAATGCTGCGGTATTCACTGGTAGCACTGATTTTATGCGATACCTGCACATCAGCCAGGCTGCGCATAGCAGCGGCCCAGTCGTTATAGCTGTGGCCTTTTACGCCCTCTGCGGTGTGCTGCAAATACTGCTCACTGTTGTAAGGCGCATTGATAAAGCGGTAATCGACACCGCCATCATTTTTGCGTGTTAATACCACCTGGCAAATATCACCGTTTTCGCGCTGGTATTCATACACGATATAGCTGTTAGAAAACGGCAGATAAAATTCATCAAACTTTTTGCGGGTTTTCGGTACCACACGGTTGGGCTGCTCACCAAAAAATACCGGCACCAGGCGTTGTAAGGTGGTTTTACCCGAGGCATTAGTACCGCAGATATTGGTGTGTTCATCCAGTTGCAGTTCCACCACTCCAGGCAGGTGGGTGTGAATAAGCACAATACGAAGTAATTGAGACATAGCGCATCCTGTCAGCGGTGCAATCACTGCGCACCGCAGTCAATATTTTAATGCGGCTTATTATCCATGGAATGCGGCTAAATGCCAGTTTGAAAAGCGCTGGCAGCACAACAAGCCACCGCACCACTAATGTGCATGAACAAAATGCACAAAATCAGCAAAACGCTCTAATTGCAGCTTAAGCACACAATGTTGAGCAAAACCCTGTTTGCTTCCAGGCTTGCGTTGCGGCCTGAGTTCATTTGCTGTTCAGCCGCTACAAAAATAAAACTATGATCAACAGGGCTGGATAGATGAAACCATATAATACACTTTTGCCGGTGCTCGCATTGTCGTGCCTGGCGGCACCGTCGTACGCCACTGAAACCGAACAAGATTTAGCGGCACAGGTTGCCAAACTCAGCGAACAGGTAGCTGAACTGCAAAAACAGGCTGACTCCCCTGCTATCAGTTTCAGCGGCCGCGTACAGCTGGATTACAACTGGTTTAACGGCGCCTATAACGCCAATGAAAACGGCAGCAGCGGCAGTGATTTATTTCCACGCCGCGTGCGGGCGGCGATAGATTCAGAATTTGAAAACTGGGACCACACCTTACTGCTGGAATTTGCCGAAGGCACCGCCGAAATTATTATGGCGCGGGTGCGCTATTCCGGTTTCGACAATGGCCTGCGCCTGCAATTTGGTAAATTGCGCGAAGATATCTCACTTAACGCCCTCACCAGCAGCAACAATATCAGCCTGATTGAACGCAGCAGCCTGGCCGATACCTTCTCACCTTACTTCCGCTGGGGCGCATCGGCGTATCAGTACAATAAAGACAACGGCCTACGCTGGGCGTTGGGGGTATATAAAAATGATGCTTTTGGCTCAGACGGCGAAGATGACAGCGGCAAGTTAGCGCTGGCCTACACCGGCCGCTTAACCTGGTCGAAAACCTCTGCCGATCAGGTGTGGCACCTGGGTGCCTGGCATTCGCAGCGCGATATGGGCGGCAATGAACTGGCAGCACGGGTTGCCCGCGGCGAACTGCGGGAAACTGCAGTACGGCTGGTTGATTATGCCGCCGGTGGCGATGTGGTCGCGCTGGACAGTTTACGCCAGTCCGGATTGGAGCTGGCTTATCAGCTGCGCAGCCTGACAGTGGAAGCGGAATACGCCCAACGCACACTGAATACCTTCGATAACAGCAGCCTGCTTGATGGCACCGATCACAGCGGTTATCACCTCAGTGTCAGCTTTTTTCCGGGCGGGCAGCAACGCCCTTACAGTGCTGGCTCTGCCGTATTTGGCCAGCCGAAAGACATCCGCAATGCCTGGGAGCTGGTAGCCCGTGTCAGCCAGCTTGACACCGCCAACGCGGGTCAGGGTACCGATGTCACCACTTACACCCTCGGCGGCGCTTATTACCTCAACCCGAAAGTAAAATTTATGGCCAACCTGATGCACAGCAGCGTGTCTGGCGCAGGCCAGCAGGCGCTTAGCGGCGAAGAAGACAGCGGCACCGGCTTTGCCGCCCGCGTACAGTACTTATTCTAGGAAACCTTATTATGAAGATGATCAGCTTACTGAAAAAATCCGTTCTTGCAGCGGTACTGGCGGGCTTTTGCCACAGCGCACTGGCCGAACTGCACATTATTATTCCCGGCGGCCCCGGTGGCGGCTGGGACACCACAGCACGTAGTGTAGGTGAAGCACTGATGAAATCAGGCCTGGAAAGCCGTACTTCATTTCAGAATATGTCTGGCGGCGGCGGTGGCCGCGCTATTGCCTATATGATTGAAATAGGTAACAAGAAAAACGACATTCTGATGGTGAATTCTACCCCGATCGTGATCCGCGCTTTGTCGGGTGCCATTCCGTTCAGCCACCGCGACTTAACCCCGGTAGCTAACCTGATAGCCGACTACGGCGCCTTTGTAGTACGTAACGACTCGCCACTAACCAGCTGGCAGCAGGTGATTGAGCAGTTGAAAGTTAACCCGTCCAGTTTAAAGTTTGCCGGTGGCTCGGCGCGCGGCAGTATGGATCATCTGGTGGCAGCGCAGGCTATTGCAGCAGCCGGCATCCCCGGCCGCAACCTGCGCTATATCCCTTACGACGCTGGCGGCCAGGCAAAAGCCGGTTTGCTGTCAGGTGAAGTAGAGCTGCTGTCTACCGGGTTAAGTGAAGCACTGGAGCTGGCCAACGGCGGCCAGGCGCGCATTCTGGCGATGACGGCAGAGCAGCCGGTGGCTGATTACCCGGAGATCCCTACGCTGCAGTCGCTCGGTTATGACATGAGCTTTACTAACTGGCGTGGTTTTTTCGCCGCCCCCGGCACTGCGCCAGAGCAAATAGCCGCCTATAACGACACACTACAGAAAATGCTGCAAACGCCTGAATGGGAAACCGTACGCGCACGTAACGGCTGGCTCAACCTGTATCAGGGGCCGGAGGAGTTTGCTGCCGCACTGGCCGAACAAGAGCAGGAACTTAAGCAGGTCATGCTGGACCTGGGTTTTATCCGTAACTAACCGTCAGAGGCAGCAATGTTAAATCGCGATACGTTAGGCGCACTGATTTTCCTGGCATTTTTCACCGCTTATGCAGTGTTTGCCTGGCAAATTCCGTTGCTGCCGTTTGAAGAAATGGACGCCGTTAACTCGGCGTCTATCCCCAAAGTTTATGCCGTGCTGGGGCTGATATTCAGCCTGCTGGCACTGCTGGCACAAGCTATTAAGCGCCAGCATAACCGCGACGCTGGCTGGCCACAGATTAACCGCAGAAGCATCGGCCAAACCGCGATATTGCTGCTGTTAATGTGGGTTTATACCGCGTTACTGGAACCTATCGGCTTTTTGCTGGCAACCTCTGCGTTTTTGTCTGCCGGCTTTTTTATTATGGGTGAACGCCGCTGGCGCGTGTTGCTGCTGGCCTCGGTGCCGGTTGCCGTGGTGTTCTGGCTGATTATGACAAAGTTGCTGGGGATCTATCTGGTACCCGGCGAACTGTGGAGTTAACTTATGTTAGATGGCATTTTACTGGGTCTGTCGACCGCCCTGCAGTGGCAGAATCTGCTATACGTTATTGCCGGTTGTTTTGTCGGTACCTTTATCGGCATGCTGCCCGGCCTTGGGCCCATTACCGCTATTGCACTGATGATCCCCATTACTTACAGCATTGACCCCAGCTCAGGCATGATACTGATGGCAGGGGTTTATTACGGCGCTATTTTCGGTGGCTCTACCTCGTCTATTTTAATTAACGCACCCGGCGTAGCTGGCACGGTGGCGTCATCGTTTGACGGCTATCCGCTGGCCAAACAAGGCATGGCCGGTAAAGCACTGGCCATTGCTGCCTGGGCGTCGTTTACCGGCGGTACTATCGGTGCGTTATTGCTGATGCTGGCCGCCCCCACGCTGGCTAAAGTCTCGCTAAGCTTTCAATCGGCCGACTATGTGGCGCTAATGTGTTTGGGCCTGACCGCCATAGCAGCGTTTTCTAACAAAGGTACCTTTTTAAAAGCCATGATGATGACAGTGTTCGGCCTGACATTATCTACCGTCGGCATAGACCCGTCTTCCGGCACCGAGCGCTTTACTTTTGGCAATACCGACCTGCTGGACGGCATCTCGTTTTTACTGATTGCCATGTCGACCTTTGCGCTGGCCGAAGCCCTGAGCAATGTACTGAAACCGGAAGTAAAACAAGCCAACAGCGAACAACCGATGCAAATTGGCTCTATCCGCTTAAGCAAAGCGGAAGTAAAAGAAATCAGCCCGGCTGTTGGCCGCTCATCAATACTGGGTTTTATTATCGGCGTACTGCCGGGTGCCGGTGCCACTATTGCCAGCTTTATGGCTTATGCTGCCGAGCGTAATCTGGCCCCCAAAGCCTTACAGGAAAAATTCGGCAAAGGCGCATTGCGTGGCCTGGCCGCGCCGGAGTCGGCCAATAACGCCGCCTGTACCGGATCTTTTGTGCCACTGCTCACGCTGGGTATTCCGGGCTCCGGCACCACGGCCATTATGCTGGGTGCCTTAATTGCCTATGGTATTCAGCCGGGGCCAATGCTGATGCAGGACAACCCCGATGTATTCTGGGCGGTAATTATCAGTATGTATTTGGGTAATATAGTGCTGCTTATTCTTAACCTGCCGCTGATCCCATATCTGGCGCGGGTGCTGATTATGCCCAAAGCTATCCTGACTATGATGATCCTGTTTTTCAGCCTGATTGGCGTTTATCTGGTGTCGTTTAATACCTTTGACCTGTTTATGATGATTGGCTTTGCGCTGGTTGCCTTGGTGCTGCGCCTGCTGGCGTTCCCGATGGCGCCGCTGCTGCTGGGGTTTATCCTCGGTGATATGATCGAAAGTAACTTTCGCCGCGCCATGATGACATCAGACGGCTCACTGAGTATCTTCTGGGATAAGCCACTGACACTGGGTATTATGCTGCTGGCTATCGTGGTACTGGCTATGCCGTTGCTAAGCTTTTTACGCTTACGTAAAGCGGCGCTGAAACAGTAAGATAAAGAGAACCGGCTTACTCTAAGTTAGCGTGAGTAAGCCGGTTCTCTGAGCTAAGTGCGAATATGCAGCAGGAACAGTATGAAACGACCTAAAAAGCTCGAAACAAGGTTAATTCTCTGGGTTACCGGCCTGTGCCTGCTGCAATTGCTGGTATTTGGCAGCATAGTGTATGCGTTGCTGGCAGAAAACCTGCAACAGCAAACCGGTGAACGGGCGTTAACACTGGCCAACGCCGTGGCCAACCGGCCCGATGTGCAACGCGCCTTGCTGCAACAACGGGCCGATGCCAACCTGCTTAATACTGTAGAACAATTGCGCCAGCATACCGGCGCCGACTTTATTGTAATTGGCGATACTGCCCAGCTGCGGCTGGTGCACCCGGACAGCAGCAAAATTGGCCTGCCAATGGTCGGCGATGACAGCCAGCGTGCGCTTAGCGGCGAGCGTTATATTTCTGAAGCCACCGGCAGTTTAGGTTTGTCTATCCGCGGCAAGGTGCCGGTGCTAAGCGACAGCGGCGCTATTATTGGTTTGGTGTCGGTAGGCTATTTAGAGCAATCTATCCGGCCTTTGTTGTACAGCCACGGCTTGCAGTTACTGCTACTGGGCTTATTGCTGGTGGCATTAAGTATATTTAGCTCTATCTGGATCAGCCGCCGTGTACGCCATGCTATTTTTGGCCTGCAGCCGGATGAAATCGGCCGGTTATTTGCCGAGCAGGAAGCCATTTTAAATACCGTGCGCTCCGGCATTATCGCGGTAGACCCGGATGGCCGTATCCGCAAGCTGAACCAACGCGCTTGTGAAATTCTTGAACTGGCGCCAGCACGGCATAACGGCAAACTCAGCCTGCATGAAGTCCTGCCCGCTCACAGCGCTTATCTGCTGGCCGATCAACACCTGCCGATCCGCGGTTTCGAGCTGTTTGCTGCCGGTAAACGCATTGTGATGGGCCGCTCGGTATTGCAGGTACAGGGCCAAACCGACGGCGTACTACTAAGCATGCGCCCGGTGGATGAGCTGGAATACCTAAGCCAGCAACTGGCCAAGTTGCAAGAATTTGCCGAGCTGCTGCGGGTGCAAACCCACGACTACGCCAATAAACTCAACACCCTGGGCGCATTAATCCAGATGGGCGCCTACGATAAAGCCATAGAGCTGATTGGCCAGGAATCGCAGGGCTTTCAGGCACAAATTCATAACCTGCTCGAGCATATCAGCGAGCCTTTGATTGCCGGGTTGTTACTGGGTAAACACCATAAAGCCCGTGAAATGAATATCCGCTTTGAAGTTAGCAGCGACAGCCAGCTAGCCTCCATCCAGCGCCAGGACATGGCAGAACTGGTATCTATATTGGGTAACCTGATCGACAACGCCCTGGAAGCAGCGCAAAATGCAGTGCGCTTTAGGGCGCCGGCGGTACGGGTAACGCTGGATGATGTCGGTACTAACCTGATTTTTGATGTTGAAGACAGCGGCTTTGGCCTGGCAGCCGATCTGGACACCATTTTTACGCCACAGTACAGCTCTAAAAGCGATGCCCGCCACGGCATTGGTATGTATCTGGTAAAAACCCACCTTGACGCTTGCCACGGCACGCTGGAAGTGGGTAAGTCTGATCTTGGCGGCGCCAGGCTCAGTGTGTTTATTCCCAAACACGGCAGGCAAAACGCATGACCTACAGCGTTGTTATAGTGGAAGATGAAATAGAAGTGGCACAATTACTGGCGCAATACTTACTGTCGCCGGACAAAAGGCGCGCCAATGCGCCGCGTTATCAGGTGCTGGGCATTGCCAGCGATCTGGCCACGGCGCGCTCAGTGCTGTCGGCTCTCAACCCGGCGCTGATCCTGCTGGATGTGTATCTGCCTGATGGCAGCGGCCTGACTTTATTGTCTGAACTGCGGGCCCGCGATACCAACAGCGAAATTATGTTATTAACCGCCGCTAAAGAAGTACAGGTGCTGGAAAAAGCCATGCAACTGGGCGTTTGCGACTTTCTGGTCAAGCCGATAATGTTATCCCGGCTGGACCAGGCATTAAGCCGGTTTGAAGAAAAACAGCAGCATTTATCTGCTGCGCGTGAAGTCACACAATCAATGGTAGATGCGCTGTTTTTAAACCCGGCCGACAACCCGAAAGACAACACTAGTATCCGCCTGCCCAAAGGGGTAGACAGCCTGACACTACAAAAAGTACGGCAGGTGTTCAATGCTACGCCCGAGCAAGCCTACACAGCTCAGCGCATTGGCGAGCAACTGGGCATTAGCCGCTCTACCGCACGGCGCTATCTGGAATATTTGCTGGAAAGTGCAGAACTGATGGTCGATCAACACTACGGCGCTATCGGCCGGCCGGAACGCAGCTATCGTAAGTGCCGTTAGCCGGCTTATGCAGTGCTGGCTTGACTTTTGTTAACAACAGCATTATAAATGCGAACCATTCTCATTGCATTTTGTGTTAATAAGGTTGGTTATGTCTGCTCTGCCCCGCTTTACCCCATCGCGCCTCGCTTTGGCATTGTTATTATGCAGCCCACTGTTGCAGGCCAACGACGATGCTATAGAGCATATTCAGGTGAGCGCTACCCGCAGCAGTGCGCCGGTCAGTACAGTGCCGGCCACCATTACCGTGATCACGCAAGAGCAAATTGCCAGCCAGCTGGCGTTTACCCAGGATATTTCGGCCATTTTGGGCAACCTGTTACCCGGTTTTTCGCCTAGCCGGCAAAAACTGACCTCGGCCGGTGAAACGCTGCGTGGCCGCGAGCCGCTGTATATGATTGACGGCGTGCCACAGTCTAACCCGCTGCGTAACGGCTCACGCGATGGCAAAACCATCGATCCGGCAATGATAGAACGCATTGAAGTGATCCGCGGCGCTAATGCCATCCAGGGTATGGGCGCCAGCGGCGGCATTATTAATATTATTACCAAATCAGCCGCAGACAACCGCCATCAGCTTAGCGCCGGTTTTACTGCGCCTACGGCCGGCGGCAGCGATAGCCAAAGCTATAAAGCCAGTTATTTGCACAGCTATCAGCAGCAGGGTTTTGCTGTGGTGGCCGGCGTAGCAGCCAGCAATACCGGTATGTACCGCGATGGCAATGGTAAGCTGATTGGCGTTGACGGTACCCAGGGCGATACGATGGACTCGCGCAGCATTGATGTGTTTATTAAGACCCGGCAGCAATTAAGCGCTACGGAAACACTGCAGCTGATGGTTAACCATTATAAACTGCGCGGTAACGGCGACTATGTGCAGGTGCCGGGCAATGTAGCACAAGGAGTAGCGGCTACCTCGGTACGCGGCGAAACCGAAGGCAAAGCCCCACAAAACAAGATAACAACGGCCTCGCTTGATTACACTAACCAGGCGGTGTTGGGCGGCAGTTTAAGCTGGCAGCTGTTTTTACAAGATTTTGCGGCGCTGTATGGCGGTGGTCGCTTTGCGGCATTTCAGGACCCGGCTTACGGCGAAAACCTGTATGACCAATCCCAGAATAAATCCACCAAGTACGGTAGCCGTTTAACCTGGTTTAAGCCTAACCTGGCATTAAGCGCGCTGGATCTAAGCACCGGCGTTGATTGGTTGCAGGATAAAACCTATCAGGAACTGGCGCTGACCGGCCGCAACTGGGTACCAGAGGCGAAATTTAACAATATCGCGCCCTTTGCCCAATTACGTTACAGCGCCGTGCCCGACTGGACGTTCAGCGTTGGTGGCCGTTATGAATACGGCAAACTAAAAGTCGCTGATTTTACTACGCTGGCGTCATACAACAGTACCTTTGTTGAGGGCGGCGAACCGGACTTTAACGAGCTGCTAACCAATGCCGGTGTGGTATGGCAATTTCACCCTAATGTAAGGTTGTACGGTAGCTACAGCGAAGGCTTTAGCATGCCGGATGTCGGCCGCGTGCTGCGGGATATCAACACCCCGGGCTTGTCAGTAGACAGTTTTCTGACATTGCAGCCGGTGATTTCCGATAACCTGGAGCTGGGGGTGGAGTTCAGCTTTGACAACTGGCAACTGCGTGCCAGCGCCTATCGCTCGGACTCTGACTTAGGCTCACGCTTAGAACCCGATGCCGACGGCATTTACAGCGTAATGCGGGAGAAAACCGAGATAGACGGTATTGAAGCCGAAGGTCAGTACTATTTCAGCAGCGACAGCCAGCTTGGCTTTAGTTATGCCCGCACTAATGGCCGGTTCGACAGTGATAACGACGGCAAGGTTGACACCGATCTGGGCGGCGTGAATATCGCACCGGAGCGGTTAAACCTGTACTGGCAACAGCAGTGGCTGCCGGCACTGAGCAGCCGCTTACAAGCCAATATTCTGTTTAGCCACAGGCTGAACACGGCTGAGCAGTTTAACGGTTACACCACGCTGGATCTCAGCAGCAATTACGATACAGCCTACGGCCGCTGGACATTGGGCATAGAAAACCTGACCGACAAACAGTACTTTACCTACTATGCGCAAAGTACACCGGCCAATGCCCGTTACTTCGCCGGTATCGGCCGTACGCTGAACTTAAGCTGGAGCCATAGCTTTTAAATGGGTTCACTTTAAATGAGCTTATTCTGAATGGCCTTCACCGCTTCAAGGCTGCATCGCTACCTAAGCTGGGCGCTTGGCATCTGGCTGGTATTGCTGAGCGTTAGCGGCGCGGTGTTGCTGTATAAAAACCCGCTGCTGCGCTGGCAATACCCGCAGTTGCAGCACATTCAGCCGGTAGCGAATATCAGCCATTGGGGGCCGCTGCTAAACCAATTGCAGCAGGATGCGCAATTTCGTTATGTGAAATTCCCCGCCGCCGATGCGCTCTGGCTGGAAGCCGTTACATTTGATAACCAGCGGCACTATTACAATCAACAGCACCAGCTGTTGTTAACCCGCGACGTACATGGCGACTGGCTGGATTGGTTGTACGATTTTCATCTGCATTTGCTCTCTGGTGAGAGCGGCCATACCGCAAACGGTGTTATTGGCCTGCTTAGCATGCTGCTATTACTCAGCGGCCTGTGGCAATGGTGGCCGCGCCGCTTTAACCGCCGCCTGTTTAACCTGCCAAAACCTGACAGCAGCCTGCGCAGCTTACGCCAATACCATAGTGTGCTGGCGTTGCTGCTATTGCCGTTACTGCTGTTAACCAGTGCCACCGGCGCCATGATGGTATTCAGTACACAAACCCAAACCGTACTGCATACCTTAATACCGCCCTCTGCGCCGCCGGCACAACCGCTGCGCAGTATCGCGCCGGTGCCGCTTAATGCCACCAACTGGACCGCAGCCTTACAGAGCGCACAGCAGCATTGGCCCGTGCAGGCACTGCGCCTGGTAAGCCTGCGGCAAAAAGACAGCGACCCAATAAGCTTTCGTGCCAAAGCCGCAGACGAATGGCACCCGAATGGCCGCGGTGTACTGCAAATTAACCCGTCAGATAACAGTGTGTTGTTCGCGCTGCCGGCAGCTGAACTGGCGCTGGCCGATCGACTGCGTAATAGTTTCTACCCGCTGCATCTTGCTGCGGTGGGTGGCACCCTGTATCAGCTGGCGTTATTGTGCACCGGCGTGTTTAGCCTGGTGTTATTGCTGCTGGGGCTACTGTTTAGCTGGCGCCGGCTTAAGGCTCGTTCAGCTCGTTATGGTGCTTGCTGAACACCGGTATCGTTAATTGCCATTTCATTGCCGCTAAGCGCAGCAACAACAACGCCAGCATACCGCTGAGCATAGCGGGTAGTTGCGCCACGCCCAGTGCCAGCAAGCCGGTGTATACCACACCGCCAAAAATACAGGTTACGGCGTATAGCTCGCCACGAAACACCATGGGCACCTCACGGCACAGCACGTCGCGGATCATCCCGCCGCAAACCCCGCTCATAGTGCCCAGCAATATTGCTACCATGGTTGAGGTGCCGTGATCCAGCGCCTTTTGCGTACCCATAATAACGAAGAATGCCAGCCCCAGCGCATCAAACAATTGCAGAGTATTATGCGGAATGGTTAAACGGTTGCGTACCAGTAAAATGGTGGCCACAGCCGCAATAAAAATGGCGTAAAAATAGCTGTTATTGTTAATCCAGATCACCGGGGTATCCAGAATAACATCGCGCAAGGTGCCGCCGCCAATAGCGGTAACACTGGCCAGCACTATCACGCCAAAGCCGTCCATCTGGTTGCGCCATGCTGCTAAAGTGCCGGAAATAGCAAATACCGCAATGCCAAGTAAATCAAACCAGTGAAAATAGCTTTCCATATCTGCCCCCGGGCTGTTTCAGCGGCCAAAGTAACAGGCTTTGGCAACAGCGTAAATAGGTGGCATAACGATAAAAAAGCCGCCCGCTTTGCTGTTCGGCCAGCCCGGCTTGTGTTAACATTTTACCGTTTTTTTAACAAACACTTTTAAAGGATTAGTATGAACAAGTCAGTGATAGCGTTGGTTGTGGTAGCTGTAGCCGCAGGCGGCGGGTTGTATTATGCCAATATGCTGGCAGAAGACGCCATTAAACAGCAGATTGAACAGGCAAACCAAAGCTACCGCGACCTTGCCGATAACGGCGAAATGCCGCAGTTCTCATTGGCTTATAAAGATGTATCGGCCAACGTACTAACCTCCAGCTATAGCATTAGTGGCCTGGAAGTAACCATGGCAGAACTGGGCAATATTGCCACTATCGACCTTATTACTGCCAAAGGTGTTAAACCACAAAGCCTGGCCGACAAAGCCAGCATGCAAATAACCGGCATTAAAGCCGCTCCTGCCGCACTGCAATTGCTGCCGCCCCATGTCAGCGCCTTTGTGCAAAGCCTGGCGCTGCACGGTGATTACAGTTACGAGTATCAGGCCAATGGCCAACTGTTATTTAGCCAGCAAACCCGTATTAACGACGAGTTTAGCCTGAGTTATGACTTCACACTGGCGCAAATGCAGCAGTTCTGGCAATACGCCAAAGAATTCAGTGCCCTGCCACCAGAGCAACAACAAGCACTGACTGTCAGCGAAGACTATGTACAGCAGGTAATGGCTAAACTGGCTAGCGGCGCATTAAGCAATGGCAATGTTGTCATTGAAAACAAAGGTTTTATCGAGCGCGCTGTGGCCATGGCGGCCGAGCAAGGCCAGGCACCGGATCTGAAAACCATACAGGGCATGGCGCTGCTGAATATTTCGATGCTGGAACCGCTGCCACAGCCAATGAAAGATAGCCTGACAACCTTTGTCAATAAACCGGAAAAGTTAAAGCTAACCTTTAGCTTTGCCGAGCCACTGCAATTTGAAAAACTGGCGACCGGTGAACCCATGCCTGGCCTGGAGACACCGGAAGCGATGATTGAATACGCCAATCTGAAACTGACCGCTAACTAAGATACGCCTGATAAGCCGGCTGCCCCGCCGGCTTTTTTATTTATACGCCAAACTGCAGCTTTGGCAGAGCTGTTCTGTCAACCGCCGCGCCGGCTGGCCTGCGGCGGTACTAAAAACCAACTCACTGCTACCAACCCAGCAAAGCCGGTATACAACAGCATAAAAACCCAATCCGGCGCCGTGTAATACAACAAGCTTTGCAACCAGTGTTGAATAAAGGAACCGGCATAAGTCGCTGCACCGGCCTTTTGCCGCAACGCCATTTCCCAAATGGTTAACGGGCAAATAACCCCAAGCCACGACTGCAGCACCACTATACCTATTGCGATTAAATGCAGGATGCGAAAGGTGCGGTTTCTAACCCAACGCCAATTGAGAAAATACCCCAGGTAAATAGCAAGCAAACCCAATACTACGAGTAACACAAACAGAAAGTGCAGCGTTAAAATGAAATCGGCAAGCCCAAGCAGTAACGACGCTTTTGACATACAGATCCTCCTGTAAGCTAAAGCAGCAACAGCGTGCTGGCTTTACATTTTCAAACAGCGCAAGCCTGCTTACTGCAGATAATCCACTTTATTACTGCAAAACTAACTTAGCCGTGAAAAGCCAAATAATGGCGCCAGTGGATGGCTACGCCCTTCAATAGTGGCACGCAGTAAACCAGCCCCTATCATGCTGTAACTAATACCATTGCCACCATACGCCATGGCAAACAATACCCTTGGGCCCCATTGTGGGTGTTCACCAAAAAACGGCAGGCCATCTTCGGTTTCGGCAAAGGTGCCGCCCCAGGAAAACGCCGGGCGCAAAGTCAGCTGCGGCAGCAGCTTTTCTACTTTTTTAACCAGCCCTTTGGCTTTGCTTTCAACTCGTTTATCACGGCGCGCCGGTATGTCGGTATCGTCGTCATCGCCGCCCACCAGCAAGCGGTTATCACCAGTGGTACGCATATACAGATACGGCCGGGCCGATTCCCATGCCATGGTGGAGGCTAGCCACCCCAGATCTTCTGCCGCCATCGGATCGGTTATAAATGCATAGCTGCTGCGATTTTTTGCCACCGGCTGCTTCAGCCATTTTTGCGAAGCGTAACCTGCCGCCATTACCACGTGTTTAGTGTGGATCTGATGCCCTTCAGCAGTGCGCAACGTAACCTTGTTTGCAGTGGGCTTAATGCTGGCTATGACCGTGCGGTCAAACACCCTGCCACCACGTTCTGCCAGGCGCAGCAATAACCGGGATGCCATCCGGTATGGGTCAATACAACCGGCCTGCTTGCTGAGAATAGCGCACGGCGCTTTAATACCAAATTGCTCTTTTACACCTGTAGCATCGAGCCACTGCATAGCAAACTGATGCTTTTTGCGCAGCAGATATTCCTCGCGTATTGCTGCTTTGTCACTGCGTTTACTGGCGTAATAAAGGCTGTGCTGCAGGCTGAAGTCGACATCGCCCAGCTCATTTGCCAGTTTACCGATATCTGTAATTGCCGTAGCGCACGCCTTATAAGCCAGCACGGCCTGAGTTTCGCCATACATTGTGGCTAAATCGACCATATGGGTATCAATTTCATACTGCAATAAAGCAGTACTTGCTGCAGAGCTGCCCCAGCCAATATCGCGCTGCTCTACCACAACGGTGTCAAAACCATGCGCTGCCAGCTCATCAGCGATTAGTGAGCCGGTGATACCACCACCCACTACAACGACATCGCAATGAATATCGGCCTGCAGTTGCGGAAAAACACACATCAGGCCGTTTTTGATGGCCCAGAAAGGGTAGCCGCTTTTCAGATCCATCCGTCCGTCCTCAGGTCACTATGCTTATTAATATAATGTTATTATTGCTTACTAAGCACAGTACGCCGATTAGCCTGGCAAGGCTATTCCATTTTCCGTAACAAAACCTGTTTAACCCGGGCCTGCAGCTTTGGCAACAGCTGCTCGGTAAACCAGGGGTTGCGTTTCAACCAGATATTATTGCGCGGGCTGGGGTGTGGCAGCGGTATGATGTCTGGCCAGTAATCCTGCCAGGACGCCACGGTGTGAGTTACCGACGATTGGGCTGCCGGTAAATGATAAGCCTGAGCATACTGGCCTATCACAATCGTCAGTTGCAGATTTTTTAACGGCTGCAGCAGTGCCTGGCGCCAAGTGGCGGCACATTCCGGCCGCGGCGGTAAATCACCACTTTTGCCGGTACCGGGGAAACAAAAACCCATCGGCAAAATTGCCACCAGTTGCGGGTTGTAAAATTGCTCAGCCGTTAAACCCAGCCACTGTCGCAAACGCTCGCCACTTGCATCAGCAAATGGCACGCCAGCATCATGCGCCTTTCGCCCGGGAGCCTGGCCGGCAATTAAAATGCGTGCCGCCGGGTGCCATTGTAAAATGGGCTTCGGCGCCAGCGGCAAAACCTCCGCACACAAGGTGCAGTGGCGCACCTTATTAAGTAGCTCGGTGCCGGCATCGTTGTGATTATCCATTTGCGTGACCCCGTCAATCAAAAGAGTGCTTCACCGCTGCAGCTATCAGCATAAAAGCAAGCAACGCCGTTATAACAACCAGCAGCGACACCGCTGGCCAGCCAAAAGCGCCGGCAATTGCACCCGCGGCAACGGGGCCAAGCAACAGGCCGATATTATTGCCCTGCATAGCAAAACCCAGGGTGGCACCGAGCAGTTCCTTGCGGGGCGCAAAGCGCGCTGCACTGGTAAAAATAACCACCGGCACTAAGCCGCCGGCAAAAGAAAACACTATACATAAAACGTACATTACCGGCCCCGGTAGCAGTGCGCTAAATGCGCCCACAGCACAGATCGCCATGATGGCAAAACTAAGCAACAGTAGCCGCGCCGGCTGCACGCCGCGTGCCAGCAATTGGCCACAAACAAGGTTACCTGCACCACTGGTTGCAATGGCCACTGCACTGAGCATGCTGGCCGCTTCACTGCTGATATTAAGCCGCTGCGTCAGCAGCGCCGGCAAAAAGCCAAACAGGGCAAAAAATAACACGGAGAAGGCGGCAAACAAGCCGCACAGCAACCAGGGGCCGGGCGCCGTAATCGCTTCGCCGATATCCTTCAGCACAGACCGCGGCGTTACTGTGGCCGCTTTTACCGCAGGCAAAACCCACAGCAACAGCAAGGCATAGCTTAGCAACACTGCACCGTTCAGTAGCCAGAAACCGCGCCAGCTCAGCCAGTGCAGCAATGGTGCTGCCAGCATTGCTATCGTCATACCGACCGGCATAAACGTGGCCCACAGCGCCATAGCCCTGCCACGGCTTTGCTCTGTAGCCACGGCGACAATGAGGGCCGGTGCCGCGACAATAAGACCAAGAAAACCAAGCCCTTCCAGCACACGGCTTGCCATCAGGCTGCCGGCGCCGGCTGTTATTGCGCCCAGGGCAGAGCCCGCCGCCATTAATAATAAGCTCAGCACCACCATTTGCTTTGCGCCAACACGGTCGACAAACAGTCCGACAGGCGCGCCGGCAATCGCCCCTACTACCGCAAATGCTGAGATCAGCCAGGATGCGGTACTCAAACTAAGGCCTAGCTCCTGCTGCACCGCCAGCATTGCCATTGGCGCCTTGCCAACCTGACAAGCCGCCATCACACCGGCGCCAAATAGCAATATTATGCTAAACCACATGCTGTGATAGCTACGCATCATTAATGCAGCCCACTTAGCTTGTCCGGGTTACGCACAGCATAGATATGCTGAATGCGCCCGGCGTGGGTTTCGATGGTGAAGGCAGTGGCAAGCTGCTGATCTTCAAACACTAACACGCCTAGCGAGCCATTAAAACGTTGCGGTTGAAAGCAGATTTCAATACCATTTTGCCGGTAAGCCGAGAAAATTCCGGCCAGAAAGCCTGCCACTTCGCCGGCGCCCCGCATCACTTCTGCCAACGCCTGCACCTTACCGCCACCATCAGAGTAGAGCTCCACATCCTGCGCCAACAGCGTAAGCAACTTATCGCTATCATGTTGTTGCGCTGCAGCTATAAACCCCTCCAGCAAGGCGCTGTGCATCTCCGGCGTGGTGACAAAACGGCGGCCCTGCTGACGAATATGTTTTCTGGCCCGCGTTGCCCACTGCCGGCATTGCACAGCAGACTTCTGCAGTACCTGGGCAATTTCAGCAAAACTCAACTCAAAAATATCATGCAGCAAAAATGCGGCCCGCTCCAGTGGCGACAGCTTTTCTAACGCCAGCAGCAAGGCAAATGACATACTATTGTTAAGCTCTGTCTGCCATGCAGGGTCATCCGGTTGCATGGCAACCTCATCCAAAAAAGGTTCTGGCAACCACTCGCCGCTATACATTTCCCGCTGCCTGCGGGCTGATTGCAACTGATTCAGCGCAATTCTGCTGCATACAGTAATTAACCAGGCCCGTGGCCGCTCTATTGCCGTAATATCAGCATGGTGCCACTTCAGATAGGTTTCCTGCACCGCATCATGGGCCTCGGCAAGCGTGCCCAGCATGCGGTAAGCCAACCCTTCTATGGTTTTACGATGCTGTGCAAAAATTTCTGTTCTTTGGTCAGCCATACCCGCTACTCGTTTGGATTAGACATTAACACAGCAAAGCGCCAGCCCTGGCGGGTACAGCGGAAGATATGCGTATACTTCTGCCTGGCGGCATAAACGCCGGCGGCATCTGCCTGGTTTTTTATCTGTACCTGCTGCACGCCCACTTCGTAGGCCAAATCGCCACTGCGCACCACCAGCGCCGGCTGTTTTTCAAAGCCGGTAAAGCTGGCAGAGCGAAACAGTGCCTGCTCTACCTGCAGAAACGCGGTTTTACCTGAAACCAGCTCTTTAGATGGGATTAACAGCTGTATATCATCGCTGCAAAGCTCTGCATAGGCGCTGGCATCACCGGCCACTATAGCCGCCGCCTGGCCGGCACGCAGCTGTTCAATGTCGTGTTTGTCCTGTTCGCTAAATTCGCCTTGCCACAGCGGCGATTCAGCTGGCTGGCATACTTGTTTTGTCGTCATCGGTAACTCCTGCAGTTGTCAGTACCAATAAGACAAATCAGCGCAGTAAAACGTGACAGCGGTGTGCTAGCACGTCCGGAGCGACTCAATGCAAAATACGAAAAGGCCTGTTTTTTACCCAACGCCAATGCAGGCCATAGCCGCATTAAATGGCCACCAGGCCAAATACCACGAATAACCCAAATAAGAAGTGAGCAACTAAAATGGTATCGGCCAGTACTATAATTAACGAGGTTTTTGAAGTAACGAGGTTTTTGCCATGTTATTTCACAATAACCCCAGCAATTCCAGGCTAGCTTTACCCAGCGTTACCCGCTTACCTGCATCGGACGCGTTTTTAATATCCAGATTTAACGCAAACGTATAAATACGCCCCTCTTTTTGTACCCAGCCAACCCACCAGCCTACACCGGGACCAGGCACATTTTCCCAACCGGTTTTGCCATATAGCTGCCAGTTCTCGCCTTGTTCCAGTA
Source organism: Rheinheimera pacifica (assembly GCF_900108485.1). Lineage (GTDB taxonomy): Bacteria > Pseudomonadota > Gammaproteobacteria > Enterobacterales > Alteromonadaceae > Alishewanella > Alishewanella pacifica. The sequence goes on from NZ_FNXF01000002.1 coordinate 82,716, forward strand.
AGATAATTTCACGCACATTTTGCTGAATGTGTTTAGGGAGAGGTAACTGGTTTTTAGCCAGTTTTGCCAAGAACAGTGTCTGCTCAGCTGCGCTTATTTTCAGCGGCCCTTGCAGCCAGAAGGTATCAACCGTTACACCAATATCTGCATTACCAAAATCAAATGCCGAAACATATTCACGCATGCGTTCAAGACCAGTGCGCCGGGCCAGCTCCTGATAAACCGGCACATTGGATACGGTAATCGCATCACGCAGAGCCATGTCTTTTTCCCAGGCAGCAAAAGGTTGTGGCTGGCCGCCATAAGGCAGAATGTCATCAACATTTTTTACTGAGCCTACTGCCAGACCAATCAGGCTATTGGGGATCTTAAACGTCGACGCTGGAATGAATCGTGTTTTGCCGCGAGTCTGGTTGTAACCAATAAACTGATCAGCATCGACATCATACAGTACAAAAGTGCCGGCTATACCCGCCTGCGTGAACAAAGCTTCAATTTCTGAGTTGTCACGCCAGTCAGATGCGAAGCCAGGCAAGGTAACAAGTAGCAATATGGCAAATAGTGATTTCATCTTATCTCCTTAAGTCAGAACTATGCCAAACATCGTTAAATAAGATCTGCCGCCGCATAAATCCAGCACTCAATACCGGATTTCAGCGTCGCTTTTACGCGCACATAAGCATCTACTTCATAGTCATCGGCTTGGGCCAGTTCAGCATCGGTCAGCTCAAATACGGTGCCGGGTACCTCATCGGCAGTATTACCGCTAAGGCGTAAAATCGGGTGAAATGCCTTGCCGCTTTCGCGCAGCACGCGCTCGTCGGTTATTTCCACCTCGCCAATAATATAGCCCTGCAGAATATCTTTGCTGCCGCTTAGCTCGCGGCCAAAGTTAGCCAACTGGACGTTTTTTTGCTGCAGGGTGCCGTAAGAGAATAGTTTAGCCATGGTTAACCTTGCTCAGTGTTGAGTGTTGAGTGTTGAGTGTTGAGTGCGATAAGTTTACTGCCGCAATAGGCGAAGGTACAGCGCCTTTCGGGCTGCAAATCAGCATCTTACGCCAAGCTAGACAAAGGCGATCCAACGCCCGGCAGTTATAGTGGCAAGCCATAAAGTAAGTGAGATAAAGGCGGTGAGTTTCAGCAGTAACGTGGCTGGCTGGCCTGCCAGCATGGTGCGCCAAGACGGCAGGCAATGCACCACCATTACATTGATTAAAGCCAGACTAATTAATGACAATTTCAGCAGAAAAGCGCTGTTGCCAAGATAGTGCGCAGGCTGCACGCTGAATAACAGCCCCCCGGTTAGTATTGCCAGCATAAAGCCGCCCGCAGCAACCCGGCTTAATAACGGTGCCAGTTCGCTAAGAGTGCCACGCTTAATGAGGTTTAAAATACGTAAGTCGAGCGTGACGATACTACCCACCAGCAAACCCAGGCCCAGAATATGTGCTGAGGCTACCAGCGGATAGCCGATTTCCGACTGGCGCAGTGCCGATGCTAACGCTGTATCGCCCAGGCCCAGCAACAACGCCGTCAGCATTGCGGTTTAATCCTCACGCAGCAATTCCGGGTAAAAGGTATATTGCTTGCTATTAATAGTGGCACGTACGGCTTTGATAATATGTTCATCTTTGTTGGCAGAGCGGTGGCCACGTATCAGTACCTTGTCGCCTGTTTTGGCTTCGCCTTCAACAAAACCGGCAGCTTTGGTTTGCCGGGGGTTACCTAAATCCACCTGCCAGGGGCCGGCATCGGTTTCAATCATCAGCCGTGGGTGAGGCGGGCCGATAAAAACCTCTGTGATAGTGCCGGTCATTTCTGTTTGTTTGTCTTCGGTCCAGGCCCAGCCATGGTGCGCTGCCACTTCGGGTAACCAAAGCATTATCGCCGCCAGCGCGCTGATAACAGTAATTTTCGTGTTTTTGCTACGCATATATTTTACCCCGCCGCTAAATTAAACCGACCTTAAGTATACAAAGCTGACAGGGTATTGCCATGTTAAGCAAATAAACCTTCAAGCTGTGCTTTTTGTTCAGTGCTAAGGTCATTTATCGATTTCAATGCATTTTCAAGTGCTGCTTTAGCATCATCCGCTAATTTAAAATGTAAGTAAGCCCTGATTAAGGCGACATGCGCGTTCAAAGATTGAGGGTAGGTTTTCCGATTCCACTTGAGTAGTGCCAACGCATCATCCTGCCGGTTTAAGTATTGTAACCACTGGCCATATCCAGCGGCTGTGTCTTCAGGAATCACCATTTGCGTATTCAGTAGTTCCGAACGATTCTCGAAGATAGTTTGCAAATCGGCTAAGGTTTGCGGCGATTCAGGGATGGCCCAACCTGAGAATAAGTGTTTTAAACCATAATACTGCCCTTGTAACACGGTTGTGTTATGAGTTTCGTTGCTAAAAGTCTGGTTCGCCACGGTCAGCTTTTCGCTGGAATGGCGTTGTGTTAATTCGACAAATTTCTGGAAGGGTTCCGTCATTGTCGACTCTTCATTGGCAATAGAAACATATAAACGCCCTTGTAGTTGCTGGCGCTTCATCGCCAGCTCTGCTAACTCAAGCATTTGATGTTTATCCCAATATAAAGACGGGCTGATAGCGATAACACCATTGAACAACCCCGGGCGCTTTACCAGTGCATTAATAGCAAACTGACCACCATGTGACGTACCAGACAGCGCTTGATAATCCAGGGTACGGTACCGCTGTTTAACTAAAGGGATAACTTCCTGCTCAATAAAGGCTAAAAACCGGTCTGCATTGTCTAACTGCTGTGTGTTTTGCTTATCTGCACTGGTAACAGTCAGATCTCTGACACGAGTCTGCGGCGGGTTCACAATACCCACGACTATCATCTTTGGCGTTTGATCGAATTTTGCCAGGTAATCTAAAGTACCGGCCGTATGCGGCCCTTGTATATCGCCATCGGTGATATATAAAACCGGAAAATGATCTTTGTTATTTTGATAACCCGCAGGCAGATACACCACCAGGTTACGCTGTTCTCCCAGCACCGTGCTATCAATACCCAGCTGTTGAATTTCAGTGTAATTCCCCGCAGCCCAAGTACTGCAATGGCCCCCAAAAATAAGCAGCATTAAACTAAAAATTATTTTTTTCATTATTATTCCGTTTAATTTTAAAAAAAATTGAAAATGTCAGCCGAGATTAGAATGTGAAACGATTTTGGCGCTAACGCCCGCGCCAAGGGTTGCCGAAACGCAGTACAGGCAATCCTGCCGCGCTTTTTGCGGCGAACTGCGCGCGTTTGTTATGTGATTCTTTAATTTGATGGTAAAAAACACATTTCCTAACCCCTCTGCTTCGTGGTCTTAGAGAATGCGGCTGCCCTATCAATAAACTCTTTTTTTATGTAATTTACGAAGCCAAGTCTATTACCTTGTAGGAAGCTACTTGCATAGTCTTCCAATCTAGAAACTTCGCCGGCCACAGCAAGCGCGGCCAAATGGCGCAATGGATAAGCCCCTTTACAGTCAGTTTGTAATTCACAATACCTTCTTAATCCGTCCTCAATACATTGACTCTCTGCCCATTTTTCTGCGCTATCAAGTAAGTCAAGAACAGATCCCTGCGAAACATAACTCAGCTTTGTTGCGGGCAAATTGCTAGATACTATTGGCTCAAAGTCTACTTCAGTGTCGCAAATATACGATACGGCTTCGGAGAATTGTCTTGTAGAAAGTGATGGCATTAGCCCAAGCCTGTAATGATTGGATCTTCGTTTTATGTATGGCAGCAACTGGACGAGCATCCCATTTTTTTCTTTTCGGCAATATTGGTCACCAACTTCATCTGACGAAACCCTCCATCCCTCGCCTATTAAAGTTTCCAGAAGCTCCTTTTCATTCATTGATTAGCCTATTTTCCGTTGCAGTTCGAAGCGTACACAGACCGCTTAGCACACAGGAGACGAGCCGCGCAGCGGGTAGACATCCCTGCGGCAGCATGCCGCGATTGCTGCGCCTTGTTAGTTTTCTCTAAGGAGATAATTCAAGGGAAAACCATTCACTATTTGTTCTTTTCCCTCAATCACATTATATTCATACAAAATACCAAATAACATCCTTATATAGCTCGTTTCAGTTTTCCAGCCAGAGGCCACAAATTTAAAACGCAGAGTGCTATCAGGGTTATAAAAATGAAATATATATAGATCATCAACTTCTTTAACCATTTTCGACCTATAGATATTCTCACCGCTGGCACCATGAGAAAATATAACTTCTCCATCTGCTTTATATTCCATATAACTAGATATGGTCTTAAAATGCTCATTTTGAGGAATCCACCTAACAAATAAATCATTTTTATTTAGGGTGGCTGCATCCACATTGAAAAACACAGTGCAAAACAACAGCATTAAAATACTTTTCATAACTATCCTTAAGAAACTAACTTTTTATTCTTGCGCAAGCTCATTTTCTAAATTCCGATAAAGGAAACATGAATTAATAATTCATTGGAAAATAAACATAAATTTTCAATTTCTACTTTCACAGTCTGGAAAAAACAAGCATGCATTATATTTCGGTGGCCGTGCGTTATATTTCTATGCCACCCTGCCTTAAGTTCCTAATTTATAGCAGCTAGCTGGCACAGGCAACAATATAAAAAAACACCTTAGGGCAGATATGCCGCTAAGGTGTTTTTATTAACTGCCAGCCTGTTGGATCGCAGTTGGGTTACTAGGGACGGGTTCTGTGTCTTGCCTGGTTAATTGGCAAAAGCACCGCCTGGCCCTATCGCGCTTGGTGTTGAATACAATATAAAAGACTCGTTTAGTCGCTAGCTGCTATCATAATCAGCTTTATATTCACAAACTCGCGCAGACCAAACCCGCCATGCTCGCGGCCGTAGCCACTGTCTTTTACACCACCAAACGGCAGATTAGGCTGCGCCAGTGCGTAGCCGTTAATATTTACCATACCGGTATCAAAATGCTTTTTTGCCAGTTCAACAGCACGGCCGACATTGGCAGAAAATATCCCGCCACCTAAGCCGTAGCGGGAGTCGTTGGCAATTTGCATGGCTTGAGCATCATCTTTTGCCCGAATAAGTGACGCCACCGGGCCGAACAACTCTTCATCGTAAGCTGGCATTTGCGGGCTGACATTTTCTAAAATCGACGGTGGATAGAAAAACCCTGTTTGCTCAGGAATTTCGCAACCGCAAACCACCGTCGCGCCGGCTTCGATAGATTCGGTTACTTGCTGGTGAATTTTATCGCGTAAGTCAGCTCTTGCCAGCGGCCCAATATCGGTGTCCTCAGCGTTAGGATCGCCCATTTTCAGGCTGCTCATCGCCGCTGAGATTGCGCTTTTAAAGGCAGCATAATTTTTTTCGGTAACAATAAAGCGTTTTGCCGCCACGCACGTTTGGCCATTATTAACAATGCGGCCTTTCACGCAGGTCTTTACCGCTAACTCAATATCGGCATCGTCCAGGATAAGATAAGCATCGTTGCTGCCCAGCTCCAGTACGGTTTTTTTCGCCAGTTTCGCTGCAGCTCCGGCTACTGCCTTACCTACTTCGTCGCTACCGGTAAAGCTAACGCCTTGCACTTTAGGGTAGCTGATTAAGCTGGTGGCGGTATCGCCGTCAATTAATAACGACTGATAGCAGTATTTTGGAAAACCGGCTTCAATAAACATGGCCTCAATTTTTTCTGCCATGCCAAACACGTTTGAAGCATGCTTTAGCACTGTGGTGTTACCCGCCATCAGGTTAGCAATGCTATAGCGGATCACCTGATATAAGGGGAAATTCCACGGTTGAATGCCTAAAATTACGCCAATTGGCTGGTAGCTGATAATGGCCCTGCCGCTCTCCACATCACGCTCTTCATCGGCCAATACTTTACTGGCCTGCTGAGCGGTGTAACGACAAATTTCGGCGCAAAGCTGCACTTCGTCTAAGCCTTGGGCGCGCACTTTACCCATTTCATCTGTCATTAGTTGCGCCAGTTGCTGCTGATGGCTTTCCAGTACCTGCGCCAGTTTCAGCGCGTACTCGGCACGCTGCCCGATACTGGTCAGCTTCCAGGTTTGGAAGCGTTTATCGGCATTGTCTACCGCCTGCTGCGCGGCTTCTTTATCCAGTAACTGATATTCTGTAATCGGTTGTTCGGTGTATGGGTTAATAGTAGTAACGGTGCTAGTCATGGTTTACCCCTTCAACTTATGCAAATAGGGTAAAGGACGCAAAGGCAGTGCCAAGTGTGAAGTTACGCCACAGATTAATTTAACACTTTGATTATATTAATCTTTAATTAAAGATAATCACGGTTGGAATCAGTACGCCAGCCATGCCGTGTGAAAATTTTGCAGAACACCGGCACCTTATTTACAGTGCCGGTGCTCTGTAGCCAGCCTCTTACCCCAGCCAGGGTTGGCTGGCTTTTCGGCTTTGCTCGTAATCGGCAATTTGTGAGTTTAACTGCTCGCTTGAGCCGATAAAATCCAGCCCGGATAACAGCCGTTGTTTAATATCGGCGTCGATATTAAAGCCCATAGCGGCGTTATTGCCGAACATAATTTCCTGGCTGGCTAAGTCAATTTGCCACTGCTGCGGGCCTTGCTGGCAACGATTAAACAACAAGTCGATATTGGTTTTGCTCAGCTGAATTAATAACATGGCGTTATTTACGCTGTTATTAAAGAAAATATCGGCAAAGCTTTCAGCAATAATCACGCTAAAACCGTATTGCTTAATGGCCCAGGGCGCGTGCTCGCGGCTGGAGCCACAGCCAAAGTTAGCGCGGGTCAGCAATATACTGGCGCCCTGGTATTCCGGCTTATTAACAACAAAGTCCGGGTTTGGGCTGCCATCGGCTAAATAGCGCCAGTCAAAAAACATTGCTTCGGCAAAGCCGTCACGGCTAACGCTGGTTAAAAACTGCTTTGGAATAATCTGGTCGGTATCAACGTTGTTTTTATCCAGCGGGCACACCAGGCCCTGTGCAAATATCTTACTCATGCCTGCTCTCCGTTGGTTGTGGTTGTCGCCGCTGCGATATTAACAAACTTACCGGCAATCGCCGCTGCCGCTGCCATCGCCGGGCTAACCAAATGGGTGCGGGCGCCGCGGCCCTGACGGCCTTCAAAGTTACGGTTTGATGTAGAAGCACAGCGCTGGCCGGCTTCGACTCTGTCGTCATTCATGCCCAGGCACATACTGCAGCCGGGTTCCCGCCATTCAAAACCGGCGTCGGTAAAAATAGCCGCTAAACCTTCTGCCTCGGCCTGGCGTTTTACCACGCCCGAGCCCGGTACCACTAAGGCGCGCACGCCGGCAGCGACTTTTTTACCCTGCACCACAGTTGCGGCAGCGCGTAAATCTTCTATCCGGCTATTGGTGCAGCTACCGATAAACACCACATCTACTTTACAGTCGGTCAGCTTTTGCCCCGGTTCCAGCCCCATATAAGCCAGTGCGCGCTCGGCGGCGTCGCGCTTGGTAGCATCAGTAAAACTGTTTGGTGAAGGTACACTTTGATCCACTGCCATTACCTGCTCCGGGTTAGTGCCCCAGGTAATTTGCGGCGTAATAGTGGCGGCATCAATTTCCACCACAGTGTCAAACACCGCATCGGCGTCAGAATACAGGCTTTGCCAGTAGGCTACTGCGCCGTCCCAATGCTCGGCTTTGGGCGCATGCGCCTTGCCTTTGATATAATCGAAGGTGATTTGATCCGGCGCTATCAGCCCGGCTTTGGCGCCCATTTCAATGCTCATATTGCACAGCGTCATGCGCCCTTCCATGCTCATAGCATGGATAGCACTGCCGCTAAACTCAGCTACATAACCATTACCACCGGCAGTACCCAGCTTGCCTATTACCGCCATGATCACGTCTTTTGGCGTCACATGGGCGCTTAACTCGCCATTAATCTCCACCTTTAATGTTTTGGCCTGCTGCTGCGGCAGGGTTTGCGTCGCCAGTACGTGCTCGACTTCTGAGGTACCAATACCAAAAGCCAGCGCACCGAAAGCGCCGTGGGTAGAGGTGTGCGAATCACCACAAACGATAATCATGCCAGGCTGGGTTAGGCCCTGCTCCGGCCCAATCACATGCACTATGCCCTGATCGGGGTGGGTTAAATCCAGCAGTGGAATGCGGTTTTCGTCACAGTTGGCCGCTAAGGCTTCCAGCTGCTTGCGCGAAGTCTCACCGGCGGCATCAATACTGCGGCGCTGGGTTGACACGTTATGATCCATAGTGGCAAAGGTTAAGTCGGGCCGGCGCACGCTGCGGTTGGCCAGCTTTAAGCCGGAAAACGCCTGCGGCGAGGTGACCTCGTGAATTAAATGCCGATCCACATATAACAAGTCGGTGCTGGGGTTTAGCTTGCCCACTACATGGCTGGAGTAGATTTTCTGGTATAAGGTTTTAGCCATTAGTTTTGCTCCTGGCGCAAAGTGGCAACAATGGCTGCACCAACCGCAGCCGTGCCATAAGTGGATTTCGGATTAATATCGCGCGTTACTATGTGCTGCGCTAAACAATGCTGTACCGCCTGCTCAATAGCGCGGGCGGCGTCTTCTTCGCCAAAGCTGTAGCGCAGCATTAAAGCGGCACTTAAAATTTGTGCTATCGGGTTAGCAATGCCCTTACCGGCAATGTCCGGCGCGCTGCCACCAGCCGGCTCGTATAAGCCAAAGCCCTTGCCGTTTAAACTGGCCGAAGGCAACAGGCCCAAGGAACCGGCAATAGCAGCAATTTCATCAGATAAAATATCGCCAAACAGGTTGTCGCACAGTAATACATCAAACTGCTGCGGGCTACGAATCAGCTGCATAGCAGCGTTGTCGATATACATATGCTCCAGGGTTACGCCCGGGTAATGTTTGGCTACCCGCTCTACCGTTTCGCGCCATAAAATACTGGTTTGCAGCACATTGGCTTTATCAATAGAAGTAACTTTATTACTGCGCTTTTGCGCGGCTTCAAAGGCTACTTTGGCAATGCGTTCAATCTCGCGCACGCTGTAGCGCTGGGTATCAAAGGCATCGGTATCGCTGCGGCCTTTTTCGCCAAAATAAATACCGCCGGTTAACTCGCGTACGCACAGTACATCCATGCCCAAGCTGCTAACGCGCGGGTGCAGCGGCGATAAATCGGCAAAGGCCGGGTAAATTTGGCCGGGCCGCAAGTTACAAAATAAATCGAAGGTTTTTCGAAGTGGTAATAACGAGCCGCGCTCGGGCTGTTTATCCGGGGCTAAACCGGTCCACTTTGGCCCGCCGACCGAGCCAAATAAAATGGCATCGCTTTGTTTGCACAGTTCCAGCGTGGCCGCCGGCAAAGGCTCGCCGGTAGCATCTATCGCCGCGCCGCCAACTAACGCCGGTGTTAAGGTTAAGCCAAACTGAAATTTATCGGCTACGACCTGTAATACTTTTTCCGCCTCGGTCATCACTTCCGGGCCTATGCCATCACCGGCTAATACCGCGATTTTATAATGCTTGTTGCTCTGTGTACTCATTACTATTCCCCTGCGGCAATCTTGTTGGTGTTCTGACGGGCGTGTTTATGGGCGTCGATAGTCTGGGCGCGCTGGATCATATTCAGCACATGCACATAGGCCAGCACCGAGCTGCGCACTATGTCGGTGGCCAAACCGGCGCCATGAAAGCGGCGGCCTTCATGCTCGGCAATAATGTCGACCTGGCCCAGCGCATCTTCGCCGCTGCCTTTGGCCTGTAAGTTAAAATCAACCATCTTGATATTCAGCTTACTGATACGGGCAATGGCACTAAAAGCCGCTTCAACCGGGCCATTGCCGGTCGCCGCTTCAGTAAAGACTTTATCGCCACAGCGCAGGCCAACCGTAGCGCTTGCCACATGACCGGTATGGGTAGACGAGCTTAAAAACTCCAGCGCGTAGTAGTCGTTTTGCTCCTGCATGTTTTCAAAAAACACCAGTGCTTCTAAGTCGTAATCAAACACCCGGCCTTTTTGGTCGGCCAGCGCGACAAAGCTTTTGTACACCGCTTCCAGGTCATAATCGCCGTCGGTGTAACCTAATTCGGCTAAACGGTGCGAAATAACATGCCGGCCCGAGCGTGAGGTTAAATTCAGCTCGTTCTGGCGAATACCGACTTGCTCCGGCGCCATAATTTCGTAAGTGTTTTGTGCCTTTAACACACCATCCTGGTGAATGCCGGAGCTGTGAGCAAAGGCGTTTTCACCGACAATCGCCTTGTTCGGTTGGATCGGCATATTACAAATTTGGCTGACTAAGTGGCTGCTGCGGTAAATCTCGGTAGTTTTAATATCAGTATACAACGGTGCCAATACGTCTTTGCGGGTGTTAATAATCATCGCCACTTCTTCCAGCGAACAGTTACCGGCACGCTCGCCAATGCCGTTTACCGTGCACTCAATTTGCCGTGCCCCGGCCTGAATAGCGCTGATGCTGTTGGCTACTGCCAGGCCTAAATCGTTATGGCAGTGCACGCTTAAGCGGGCTTTATCGATATTTGGCACCTTATTACGTAAGGCGCTGATAATGGCCGCGAACTCATTCGGGATAGTGTAGCCGACGGTATCCGGAATATTGATGGTGGTAGCCCCGGCGGCAATGGCGCGCTCAACTATCCAGCATAAATCGTCAATCGGCGTGCGGCCGGCATCTTCACAGGAGAATTCAATATCGTCGGTATAACGGCTGGCCAGTTTAATACAGGCTACGGCTTGCTCACTGGCCTGAGCCAGGGTTTTACGCAATTTATACTGTAAATGCAGCGGTGAGGTGGCGATAAAGGTATGAATACGGCACCGTTCGGCGTCTTTTAACGCTGCGCCACAGGCTTCAATGTCAGCACTAACCGCACGGGCCAGGCCGCAAATAATCGGGCCTTTTACTTCCCGCGCTATGCGCTGCACTGAGTCAAAATCGCCGGGGCTGGATACCGGAAAGCCCACTTCCATTACATCAACATTCAGCCTGGCAATGGCATGCGCCAGTTGAATTTTTTGCTTCTGGCTTAAGCTGGCGCGTAAGGCCTGTTCGCCGTCGCGTAAGGTGGTGTCAAAGATCCAGATTTTATTGTCGCCGCTCATCTTGTGTTTCCTGTTCCGTTATCTCGGTGTAGGTTGCAACCTGTGGCGGGGGCTTAAATGCAAAAAACCCCGGCCAGTGGCACGGGGTTTTAGCTTTATCGGTTCGTTACGTTTTTACCAATAAGCAGCACCCCGCGCGCCGGTGAGGAGCACGAGGAGGCTAATTGTAGAAACGCGACGGTTAAAATTCATTGATTGCTCTGTTCATTAGATTGGTTAGCAAAACGCCAATAGTAATAGCATGGTTATTTTTTAACTGCAACAGTATAGATGGCTAAATGGCAAAAAACTTTTATTAGCGTTGAAAAGCACTTGCATATTACTGCCAGGTTACATAAGATGCGCGCCGTCTTACCAAGCGCTTTGGCGCAAACGACTCTGCCCGGGTGGTGAAATCGGTAGACACAAGGGATTTAAAATCCCTCGCTCGAAAGGGCGTGCCGGTTCAAGTCCGGCCCCGGGCACCATTTAGTTATTCTGTTGCCAACCGGCAGTTTCTACCTGACATTCTAAAAGCTTACCTGAGCCCGGCTGCGCCGCGCGGATTTGTTTTTCACTATCGAGTAAATTGTCATCCTGCGGTGCTATTTGCAGTGCCGTTGCTATTAATTCTGCCGCTTTACTGTGGCAACTAAGCTCACTTAATAGCATGGCGTAATTGTTCAGGTAGCTAACCTCTTGCTGCGCGAAAGGCAAACCCTGGGCAAACCAGCTGGCGGCAACAGCCGGCTGGGTGGAAAAATAATGATTACCCAGTAAAAAGTAGCTGAGCCAGTAGTCCGGCCATTGCCGGGTGGCGCTTTTAAGCGCAGCAAGGCCGGCATCAGGCTGGCCGGTGTTGAGTAAATCCTGGCTGGCTCTGGTGTATAAAAACGGCTCTAATTGCGCACTGGTTTTATCCGGCGGCAGCATGGCTAACAACCAATAATTACCGCGCTGCCAGGTACGCTCAAAGGTGGCAAAGTTAAGCCGGTGCGCCTCTGTCACGCCGGTATGCAAAACCACCTCAGCTGCGTCAAGGTCGTAGCCAATTACTACGGCATAGTGCCACTGCGGCAACCACGCAATGGAGTTGTTTTGCAGCACGATCACCGGAATGTTTTCTTCTACCAGGCTAAGTAGCTGCGCCATAGTGGCACGCGGCTGTGCATAAGCCACCAGACCCAGTTGCCGGGTTGCGGCTGCCATCTCAATTTGTAAGGTGCCATCCAGACCGGGGATAAAGGTGGCTGGCGCAATATCGTCAGGGCTTTTACTCAGGCCATAAAAACCCGCGACTTCAGCTAAGGTTGTCGGGCCACAGAAAAACTGTTGCTGCGGATAAAACGGTACCTGGGCAATAACATGCTGGCGGGCAATATCAGGTGGATTGGCTAGTAATTGCCGGGTTTGTGGTGGTGTCTGGCAAGCGCTTAAACCAAGCAACAGACCAGCCAACAGGCTGGTCTGCCAAACTAAACGGATAAACAACATTTATCAGATGGGGCGGATAAACGGATAAACGTCAGTAATCCCCATCAGGTCCAGCACGGCAACGACTACCAGCACTGTAATGATAACACCCACGATACCACCTGCCGGCATATCATTAAGCTCATTGTTTAACGCATCCAGCTCTGCAGTGGTCATGGCAGCAATACGTTGTTTGGCATCATCAGGGTTTACCCCCAGTTCAATCAGCTTGTTCTGTACTTCTGCACTGTCGACAAAAGATAACACCTGCTGCTTGTTGTATTGGTGCTGTTGCGCCGCAATTACCTGCTCTGAACTGTATACACCGGCGCTTGCCTGGCCCATACCGAAGATTAACATCACAGTTGCGATGCCGACTGCTACAAATTTATTCATCATGCATGTATCCTTCAACTTATTGTTTTTAGGGAAAACTTAATTTCTATAGATAAGATTTACAACGCTGACTATTAAATATGCGGAGCTTCACAGAGTAGACCATATACCGGCCCCGTGCAACTGAGCAAAGAGCAACCGGCGGTTACGCACCAGATCCGCTGTGTGCGCCGACAACAGCAAGGAAAGTTGCCGTTTAATTAAGGGTTTAACACCTCAACTGTTTACAGCCTTATTCTGGCAATATCCCGTGCTGGTGGGCGGCCGAACATACGGGCATATTCACGGCTAAACTGGGATGGGCTCTCATAGCCAACTTTGTAAGCCGTGCTTGCTGCATCCATTTGCTGCGAGATCATTAAGCTTCGTGCCTCTACCAGCCGGACTGATTTTTGGAACTGCAGCGGGCTCATATTGGTTACAGATTTAAAATGCACGTGGAAAGAGGACACGCTCATACCGGCAAGGCTCGCCAGTTCTTCTATCGTTACTGTTTGATCATAATCACGACGCAGCTTTTGAATGGCGACAGAGATGCGTTGTGTCGGTGTGCCTTTTAACGAAATTTGGGCAATTTCTTTGCCATAATTACTACGCAGCATGCGATAGTGCATCTCACGAATAAGTGCTTCGCTTAACACCGGTATATCGTCGGGCTCTTCGAGCAGTGTAAATAAGCGCAACAGGCTGTTGCCCATTTGCCGGTCTACCTGGCCGATAAATAAGCCGCTTTTCGCTGTTTTGTTGGCTACAGCCAGATGTTGCATTTGCAACAACAACTCAGAAAGCAGCCGGACATCAATATTTATCTGAATAACAAAATACGGCCGTTGTTCTGATGCTTCAACCACGGTGCCCAGGATAGGCAAATCCACCGACGCGATAAGAAACTCCAGTTCGCCATAAGACAGCATTTCCGTGCCAAGCAGCACGTTTTTGCGGCCTTGTACAATAATGCACAGGCAAGGCTCATACACAGCCGGCATAGTGATTTGGGGGCAGCAGATTTTGTAGCAGAACACGTTGGGGATGGCCGTGCTATTTAAGCCTTCATTCACGGCAACTTGCTGCACCAGCTGCAAAAGCTTTTGCTGTAGCATATTGTTTTCCATATTGCTTACCTGCACAAGTTGGATAATCAGGCAATGATACCGTATCTTTGGGTATCCATAACAGCGCTTCATACCGTTAGCATAACAGGCATCGGGGCAACCCGTATTTAACCAGCTGTATGTCTTGTTTATCTATGAAGGAGTTTTGTTATGACAACTAATCAAGCCAAAGTTATTCTGATCACCGGTGCCAGCAGTGGTATCGGCGAAACCACTGCAAAAGTGTTAGCAAAAGCCGGACATAGGGTTATCGTTGCCGCCCGGCGCACCGACCGGCTGGAAGCTCTTGTTCAGACAATTAAGCAAGATGGCGGCATTGCCAAAGCCTATGCGCTGGATGTGACATCACGTGACAATTTTAAAGCCGTGGTTACAGCAGCTACTGATGAGTTCGGCCCGATTGATGTACTGGTTAACAACGCCGGTTTAATGCCGCTATCGCCGATGGCAGCGCTTAAATCGAATGAGTGGGAGCAGATGATCGACGTTAATATTAAAGGTGTGCTAAACGGCATCGAATCTGTTTTAACGTCGATGGAACAACGTGGCGGCCACATTATTAATACCGCTTCTATCGCCGCACATAATGTATTTCCCACCGCTGCGGTGTATTGTGCCACTAAGTTTGCCGTGCGTGCTATTTCAAACGGCCTGCGCTTAGAAACAAAAAAGGTGCGGGTTACCACCATTTCGCCGGGCGTAGTGGAAAGTGAGCTGGCGCACACTACTACAGATACCGCAACTAAGGCGTGGTTGGAGGATTTCCGTAAAGTGGCGTTAAAACCAGAAGCCATAGCCAACGCTATTGCTTATGCCATTGCCCAGCCCGACGATGTGAATGTGGATGAGATCATAGTGCAGCCCACTCAGTCCGGCTACTAAAGCTCAGTAAGCCAACGAAAAACCCCGGCAGCATATGCGCCGGGGTTTTCTATTGATAGAAGCGGTACAGTGCAACCTTTACCGTTATAACGCCAGCGTTAGAATTTGCCGCGCTTTAGCTAAATCAATATCTGCGTGTTCACCCAGGGCGGTCATGCCGTTACGCTCCAGGTTAGCGATAAGTTTGTCGATATCCGTCGCGGCCAGGTTGTAGTCCGACAAGCGGGTTTTTACCCCCATATGCTCGAAAAAGTCCTGCGTGGCTTTAATGGCTTTATCAATAATCTCATCCTCAGTACCGTTACTGATATCAAACACCCGCTGACCCAACTGCAGCAGCTTTTGCCGTTTAGTCTCGCGCTGCACATACATTAGCGGCGGTAGCACTATAGCTAAGGTTTGCGCGTGATCCAGGCCAAATAGCGCAGTTAGCTCGTGGCCAATCATATGGGTAGCCCAATCCTGCGGTACGCCTTTGCCAATCAAACCATTAAGTGCCATAGTGGCAGACCACATAACATTAGCGCGCACATCGTAATCTTGTGGCGTGGCCAGTGCTTTGGGCCCTTCGCCGATCAGCGTTTGCAAGATGCCTTCGGCAAAGCGATCCTGCAGCGGGGCGTTTACCGGATAAGTCAGGTATTGCTCTATCACATGCACAAAGGCATCTACCACACCGTTACCCACTTGCTTTAACGGCAACGAATAGGTGTATACCGGGTCGAGCACGGCAAATACCGGCTGCACTAAATCTGAACCAAAAGCACGTTTTTGTGCTGTGGCTTTATTGGTCACCACAGAGTTGCCGTTGCTTTCTGAGCCTGTAGCGGGCAGGGTTAGCACCGCACCGATCGGTAATGCCGAAGTAAAAGCAGCACCTTTGGCCAGGATATGCCAGGGCTCGCCGTCAAAGTGCGCTGCGGCGGCGACAAACTTGGCACCGTCGATTACACTACCGCCGCCGACAGCCATAATAAAATTAATACCTTTGGCGCGTACCAGTTCAACTGCCTGCATCAGGGTTTCCAGTGTCGGGTTGGGTTCAACACCGCCAAATTCGTGGTAACTAACACCTTCCAGCAGCTTTACCACATCGTCGTACACGCCGTTACGTTTGATCGAGCCGCCACCGTACAACAGCAATACTTTGGCGTCTTTGGGTAAACGGCTTTTCGCTTCTTTAATCTGGCCTTTGCCAAATAAGATTTCGGTTTGATTTTTAAAGTTAAAATTTAACATAACTACTCCGGTATTCACTTAAGACAATTAACGCTGCTGTTGCAGTTGCTCTAACACAGCTTGCGCCAGCACTTTATCTGAAAACGGGTTTTGCCCGGTGATCAGCTCGCGATCCACCACTACATTCGGTGTCCAGGCTTCGCTGTATTGCATAGTACCACCTGCTTGTTGCATGGCCTTGCCCGGGTAATATTGCAACTTATCGCCGTTTAATGAGCCTTCAAATACAGTTTCTTCGGCGTCTGAAAAAATAGTCATTTTGTAACCGGCATAAATCCAGTTGGTTGCCGTGGCCGGATTTTGCTGTACCAGCGCCTGCTGATACTGTTGCGGGTTTTGCTGCGCCGACAACAGCGCTATGGGGCCATGACAGATGGCGGCGGTAGGTTTAGCCTCGGCATTAAAATGGGTGAGAATAGTGCCTACTTCGGCGTTATTGGCTAAATCAATTAACGGCGCATGGCCGCCGGGAATAAACACGGCATCGTATTGCGCCAAACCGCCGTCAATAACCTGTTTTAATGACAGCGTATCGTCAATGCCCGGAATAGCCGCAACAACCTGGCTGATACGCTGCATTTCAGCTTCACTGCCACCGAAATACTGTGCCGTTACCGACTTCTGATCCACCACCGGAGCGTTACCCTTTGGTGTGGCTAATACCAACTCGTAACCGGCTTGAATAAACGCATCGGCCGGCACACCAAATTCATTCAGGTAGTAGCCTGTACTGAGTGTTTTGCCATCCTGCAGTTGCATCTGGCTTTCGCTGGATAACAACACCAAAATCTGGCCTTTGCTATCGGCCGCCAGTGTCGTTTGGCTAAAGCTGCCCAGCAGGGCCACTGCTAAAATAGTGTGCTTAAACATAGTTTTTCCTCATTAAGGTGAACACTGGGGTGAGCATTAAAGCACTCTCAGTGCTGTTTCAGGTGGCACCAGCTTAGGCGGTTTAGCTTGCGATGAGAATTCAGTGCTTTTATTATCAGCCATCATATTTCTGATGGCTGATAGGTTATGTCGTATTTTGTACAGTTACGTACCTTTGTTGAAGTGTACCGCTGCGGCACTATTACCCGCGCCGCCGCTAACCTGGGTTTATCGCAACCGGCGGCGACGGCGCATATTCAAAGCATAGAATCGCTGGTTGGCTTTGCGTTATTTGAGCGCAAAGCACGCGGCGTAATACCCACCGCTGCCGCGCACGATTTGGCCTTGCAGGTATCAGCACATTTAGACGCTGTTGAGCAAAAACTAGCCTCGGTGCGTAACCGCAGCAATGCCGTATACGGCACGCTGAACATTGCCGGCCCGGCCGAGTACGTCAGCCATATTGCCGGTGCACAGTTTGCCAATTTATTACAGGCCGGTGAAGTGAATCTGGTGGTGCATATCGGCAATAAAGACCGCATTTACCAGTGGCTGGCCGACGGCACGGCCGAACTGGCGATCAGCGGTTCAACGCCCGATGCGGCCCTGTACGACTATCAGATTATCGACAGCGAACGGCTGATGCTGGTTGCCAACCGTTTTACCGGCGCGCATTTATTGCAACAACCGCTAAGTGCAGAGCGGCTGCGGCTATATCCGGTGGTCAGTTATGACCCAACTCTGCCGCTGATCCGCCATTACTTTAATGCCGTGTTTAACGATAACTGCCAATCACCCATTGCCGCTATTTGCCCGGATATCCGCGCTATTGCCGGTATTGTAAAAGCCGGTGTCGGTTACAGTGTGCTGCCGGATTATTTATGCCGCGATGCAATAAGTGGCGGCGAGCTGGTGCAACTGGGTGAAGCCGGGCCAGAGAATTTTATTTACCTGGTGTGGCGCAAAGGGGCACTAAAGCACCCCAGAGTCAGTTACGCCAAAGATATTCTGCTGGCTTTTGCCAATATCAATAAATATGCCGCCAACTAAGCGCTTTGCCAACGAAAACCACGGAAATTGCGATACACTTAGCAACAATTATTTGTTGCAGTAAGGGTTTGTTAAGGAGCCGCTATGCCACGTTATTCTGCTGAATTTATTAAAGAGATGCCCAAGTCTGATTTGCACCTGCATCTGGATGGCAGCCTGCGGCTTGATAGCCTGATAGAAATGGCCAAACGCACCGGCACTAAACTACCAGCCGATACAGTGGAAGGCTTAAAACAGCTGGTATTTAAAGAAAAGTACAACAACCTGGGCGAATATTTGCACTGTTTTCAGTACACCTGTGCTGTGCTGCGCGATATGGAAAACTTAGAACGTGCAGCTTATGAGCTGGCAATAGATAACCAGTTGGAAGGCGTAAACTATATTGAAGTGCGCTTTGCGCCGCAGCTGTTAATTGATCTGCCCAACGGTATCGATTTTGACCGCGTAATGCATGCGGTTAATAACGGTTTAAAGCGGGCAATGAGTGAGTATAACCGCAGCGAAGTGGTAATGAGCGGCCAGAGGCCACCGTTTGCCTACGGCATTATTAACTGCGCCATGCGGATGTTTGGCGATAAAGGCTTTTCGCCCTACTACACCAACCTGTTTCAGCTAATGCGTGATTTTGCGCCAATCGATGTCATTAAGCTGGCCGCCATGGAGCTGGTGCGCGCCAGTGTGCGATTACGCGACGAAGAAGCTATTCCTATTGTCGGGCTGGACTTAGCCGGCCAGGAATCCGGTTATCCGGCCAGTAAGTTTAAAGAAGTGTACGAATATGCCCATCAGCACTTTTTGCTAAAAACCCTGCACGCCGGTGAGGCCTATGGCGCTGAAAGCGTATTTGAAGCCATTACCGAGTGTTATGCCGACCGTATTGGCCATGGTTACTCTATGTTTATCCCGGAGATGATCACTGACCCTGATATCAGCGATAAAACAGCCTATATCCGCAACCTGGCGTCTTATATTGCTGATAAGCGTATCGCGATAGAGGTTTGTTTAACCAGCAACCTGCAAACCAACCCGGCTATTACCGATATAAAGCAGCATAAGTTTAAAAATATGCTGGAAAGCCGCATTGCCACCGTTATTTGTACCGACAACCGTTTAGTGTCTAACACCACTGTCAGCAAAGAATACCAACTGGCGCTGGATAACTTTGATATTCCGTTAAAGCGGCTAAAAGACATCGTAGCCTATGGCTTTAAAAAGAGCTTTTTTCCGGGCACTTATGTGGAAAAACGCGAATATGCCAAACAATGTCTGGAGTATTTTGACCACGTAGCAAAGCGATACGGATTTATTTGATTAAAATCAATAATATATATGCTGTGTCGCAAAAAGCATACACACTAAATCATTGAAAAATAACACTTTTAAAATTGCATCCTATTAACTGTTGCTAAACAGCGACAGTTAATTCCCCCACCTTGTTAGCCCCGCCCACGAAATAAAACTAAATGATTGATTTATAAGTAAAATAAAATAATTTTCAAAGTTGGCACAAGGCTTGTATTAGTTATGGCAAGCGACGATTCAGGAGAATGTCGCAAGCGCAACCAGATACACCGGAAGCTGCCTTTGCAACATTCTCCTTCAAAACGTCTTAACGCAGCCAAATCGAAATAGACGCTGCACTTACGGAGGTTGTTATGGACTTTTTCTTACTTGGTACAGTGTTGTTTTTAATGGCTAACGTAGCTGTAGCAGTATCCATGTTACGCCGTGTAAATTTAAACAATGATAGCGTACTGGCTTGGGAGCAGGCTCAGGTTGTAGCAACACCAGCAGTTGCAGCACCTCAGGTTCCGGCTACTCAGTATCAACCGGTTTATATGGCAAAGGCCGCTTAACAGCACTTTTGCATGATGATCCCATGAGTTCAGCACTTGCTGAATTTTTGTAAGGCCAGCACCCCACTGGCCTTTTTTTTTTGCCGCGAAAATAGAGTATGCTTAACAACCCAGAGATTAAGACAAACAATTATGCGTTTTTCGATTCAGACCGCGTCTTTACGCCAGTTGGTATTGCTGAGCTTTTTTCTGGCTCTGATCCCCGTGGCGGTGCTGCTATGGCAAAGCCATAAGGCACTAAGCGGTGTTAGCCAGAATGCAGTAGCCGAAGCCGAAACCTCGGTAGCCAGTGTGCGCCGGGCAGAAAACATGCAAAACCTGGTGGTGGATATAGAACGCGCAGTACGCCAGCATGCGGTGGTAAAAACCGATGCGCTGGCCCGGGTAGCGCGTACGCACCTGAATAGTTATCAGCAATTGCTGCGCCAGGTATGTGACAATGTCGGCCAGTCGCAACTGTGTCAGCAACAACAGCTGCAGCTTGGCATACTACTGGATAACTTTACTGAGCTTAGCAGCACAGAACTTGAACCGCTGATGCAGCAGTTCCGCCAGCAACAGCAACAGCTTACACAACAAATCTGGCTGCTACTGGAGCAAAACCTGCAACAACAACAACGCTTTGTGGTAGAAAGCCAGCAACAGTTAGCCTGGCAGACAGTAGCACTGGTGCTGTTAACGCTGCTGATAGTGCTGTGGGCGTCTGGCCGGATCACCGCCCCGGTGCGTAAACTGGATAAAATGATCCGCGCTATTGGCCAGCAGCATCAATTCCCCGATGAAAAACTTACCGGCCCGCGTGAGTTGGCAGAGCTGGGCGAACAGCTACGCTGGCTTAGTTCACGCCTGCAACAACTGGAAGCCTTACGGTTGATTTTACTGCGCCATGCTTCGCATGAGTTAAAAACGCCGCTGTCCAGCATTCGTGAAGGCTGCGCTTTACTAAGTGAACAATTGGTGGGGCCATTGAACAAACAACAACTGGAAGTGGTTGGCCTGCTAAACGGCAGTGCCGATCGGCTAAGCCAGTTAACTGAGCAACTGCTGGACTACAACCGCTTATTACAGCAAGCCAAACCCGAGCCAGACTGGCATTCGCCACAGCAATTATTTACCGACTGCTTTAACGACCATGCATTATCACTGCAGCAACGCGGCCAGGCTGTTGAGCTTAGCTGCCAGCTAAGCGCAATTTATACCGATATTACGCTGTTCCGGCGTATACTCGACAATCTGATCAACAATGCGCAAGCATATGGCAGTCAGGACAGCCCGGTGTGGGTAAAATTATATCAGCAGGAACATCAGCTGATTTTAGATGTCGCAAATAACGGCAACCCTATTCCTACATCATTAAGGGAAAAACTGTTTGAACCATTTCAGCGCGGCACTACACCACGCTTTGACTCAGTGCAGGGCTCTGGCCTGGGGCTGTCGATTGTTGCCGATTGTGCCCGCCTGTTGGGCGGTCATGCTGATATTGTTGATGTTATTTATGCCGATGTCTGTATTAGGGTACGGCTACCGTTATTAGAGGAAAAACTGGGATGAGAACTGGGTTAATTTTTGTGGCCATACTGGCACTTAGCGGCTGCCAGCTTACGCCACAACCGGTAGCGCCTGAACCAATACCCGAACCCTTGCTGGAGGCCGAACCAGAGCAGGTAATACTACCTGAGCCTGAGCCGGTAAAAACCCCTTTAGCCATTGCCGATGATGCTGCAACGTTGCAGGCCTGGGTAAATTACCGTGCTGCCATGTTAAACCGCATTAATGAAGAGCGCGATTTACTTAACAGCGAAACGGCACAGGACGATGTCTGGATATTAAAGCGCACCATTTTACAGCTGCACCCGGATACGCCTTACCTTACCCGCTTACGGGTACAGATGCAGTCGGCCGATCAACTGGCGGCCTTACCTGCGCCTTTGGCCGCACTACTAAGCTGGGATCTGGTGTTTAACCAAAAATTACTGGAAGCCGAATCGGCGGTAAGTGCCTTAACCCGGCTTAATGCCCAGCAGCACGATAATCTTGAACGGCTGCAAAAAACCAACAAAGAACTGCAGAAAAAAATTGATGCGCTAACCCAGATAGAAGCGCAGTTAAACCAGCCCGCGCCGGTTAAAGAGGACAATAATGGCCAGCCCTAAGCCTAAGTTATTGCTTGTTGACGATGATCCCAGCTTACTGCGTTTGCTAACCTTGCGCCTTGAAGGTGAAGGTTATCAGGTGATCAGTGCTGACTCAGCAGAAGCTGCTTTGCCACTGCTGATGAAAAACAGCGTTGATGTGGTACTAAGCGACTTGCGGATGCCCGGCCTGGACGGTATGAGCCTGTTTGATGAAATAGCCAAACGTTACCCTGGCCTGCCAGTGGTGTTGATGACTGCACATGGCTCAATCCCTGAGGCTGTTGCTGCCACTCAGCGCGGTGTATTTGGCTTTTTAACCAAACCGCTCAACACCAATGAGCTGCGTGATATTCTGCAAAATGCGGTGCATCAGTCTGTGCCGGAACAGGCCGAATGGCGTGCGGAAATTATTACCCGCTCCCGTTTAATGGAAGAGCTGCTGGAACAAAGCTACCGCGTAGCACAGCGCGATGTCAGCGTGCTGATCACCGGCGCCAGCGGTACCGGTAAAGAGCTGTTGGCAAAAGCAATTCATAAAGCCAGCCCGCGCGGAAGTAAGCCATTTGTTGCTATTAACTGTGGCGCCCTGCCAGAGCACCTGCTGGAATCGGAATTATTTGGCCACACCAAAGGTGCCTTTACCGGTGCCGTTACCGAGCACGGCGGCCTATTTCGTGAAGCCGATGGCGGCACCCTGTTTTTAGACGAAATTGGCGATATGCCGGTGTCTTTGCAGGTAAAACTGTTGCGTGCACTGCAAGAGCGGCAAATACGCCCGGTAGGCAGCAGTAAAACCGTCCCGATCAACGTACGGGTGCTGTCGGCAACTCACCGCGATTTACAGCAGGCGATGGGCGATGGCAGCTTTCGTGAAGACTTATACTACCGCTTAAACGTGGTTAACCTGCAACTGCCCAGCCTGGAGCAGCGGCCGGAAGATATTCCGCTGCTGGCGCGCCATGTGCTACAGCAAAGTGTTGAACGACACCAGGTGGATGTAACCCGTTTTTCTGATGATGCGCTGCAATTATTAGCCACCGCAAAATGGCCCGGCAATGTGCGCCAGCTGGTAAACGTGGTAGAGCAATGCGTAGCGTTAACGCACAGCCCGGTTATTGGTGCAGCCCAGGTAGAACAGGCGCTATCGCATGACAGCAGCTACTGGCCGACATTAACCGAAGCGCGTGACCAGTTTGAGCGCCAGTACCTTATCCGCGTATTGCAGATGACAGAAGGCAATGTTACCCGCGCCGCAGAACTGGCCGGGCGTAACCGCACCGACTTTTATAAATTACTGAAAAAACATGAACTCAGCGCCGCTCAGATCACTGAGCAAAGCGATGAAACGGAATAGCGAGCAGGTATGACAGCAATAACGCCACCCGATGCTTATCTGGCTGACGAAGCAGAAAGCCCTGAGCTGATAAAAGCTAAAATTGTCAGTGAAACGGCCCGTATTAACTGGCTGGAGCTACAGAAGTTTTACGCCGCCGGTGCGGTTATTACGGTGGCGTCTGAGCTGGATCTAATCGAGGTAGCGTTTGCCTTTAGCTTGGACGATAAAGCCACAGTTGCTGACTTGCTGGCAAAGGGTACCGTAGGGCGCACCAGTGAACAGCAGGCACAACAGTGGTTTGATAACCAAACTGAGCTATGGGCGGTGGTAATTTCGCCGTGGATACTGGTACAACATAAGCCACTACAGCAAGAACTGAATTAAGCTTTGCTGCACACTAAGCTTTGCTAAACTTGGTGCAGCTTAACCAACATACAGGGTCGTTATGACTGATCTCTATAAAAAAAGCAGCAGTTCCCGCGTAACACTGTCGCAGCTGATGCTGCCGTCGCATTCCAATTTCAGCGGTAAAATCCACGGTGGTTACCTGCTGTCACTGATGGACCAAATCGCCTTTGCCTGCGGTTCAAAATTCAGTGGCCGTTATTGTGTGACTGCCTCGGTAGACAGAGTCGATTTTCTTAACCCGATTGAAGTCGGCGAGCTGGTCACGTTAAAAGCATCGGTGATTTTTGTCGGTAACAGTTCAATGGTGGTGGGTATTCGCGTTGAAGCGCAGAATATTCAAACCAGTAAAGTAAAGCACTGTAATTCATCGTACTTTACCATGATCGCCAAAGATGAGCAGGGCAACAATGTACGGGTACCCCGGCTGATTTTAACCAGTAAGGAAGAAGTGCTGCGCTTTGTAAAAACCACTCAACGCCTGAAACTGCGGCACAGCTATGCCGAGCTGTGCGCCGATTTTGACGGTGATATGCAGCAGGCCATCGAGCAAATCACAGCCAATTACCAAGTCAAAGTTGAACTAAATTAACATTATGTTTTGCTAGGCGAATTTACAACTTCATTAATGGCTTTATTAGCTGTATAACTGTGCACTATTAAAATAATTTAATTAAAACTTGGCCCTAGCTACCAGTGTAAAGTATGAATCTAAACCAATACTATACGAAATCTGAGTTCAGTGATTTGCTTGTAAGCAACTTAAGCCTTGAAGCGCCTTATCGTGCCGTCGATCTTGGCTTTGGAGCAGGTGATTTACTTTATGCAGCTAAGCGAAGATGGAACACTTTAGATTTAATAGGAATCGATATAGACCCTCGAAATGTCCAAGAGGCAAATCTTAAAAAGTCTATTAACGCTATACATCACGACGGATTCTGTCCACATCTACCTGATCTCATAACAGAAAAATATGGCACCATAGACTTACTTATTAGCAATCCCCCATATTATTCCAGAGAGTTAGACCTTGATATTATAAAAATTCTTAAAAGTGTTGGATTTGACAGCTTCATCTCAACAAATGTTAAAACAATACCAGCAGAACTAGTATTCCTTGCTCAGAATATAAGACTCCTTAATGAAAATAGCGAACTAGCAATCATACTCCCTGCTGGGCTAATCTCTGGTGAACGATGGGCATCACTTAGGAGCCATCTTTTAGAAAAGTTTCATATAAAAAGAATAATTCAGCTCCCATCTGGCAGCTTTAAAAATACAGAAGCTCAGGCTTTTATTCTGATACTTAAAATGCGAAGTAAAGACAAAAATAATCTCGTGGAATTATCTCATGTTTACAAAAACTATTCTATTTTCATTTCAAAAGATGAAGCTATACAGAGAAGCGATTACGAGTTTTATTCCAGCCAAACTTCCAACCCAATAAAGCAAAAAGTAGAAAATATCGAATTCTCCATTTTCCGAGGGAAAACCTCTTATGCCGAATTAAAGAGAACCGAATATAACTTTATACATACTACTGGACTAACAAATACCCCTTCAGAAATTAGTTTTGATAACAAAACATGCCTGAGTCAAGTAGTTACTAAACCTAGGGACATTTTAATAGCAAGGGTTGGAAGGAGATGTTTAGGTAGAATCGCGAGAGTAACTTCAGGGCAAGCGATTGTAAGCGACTGTATTATAGTTGTTAGACCCGACAACGAAGAGTCTGCGAGTAAAATTTGGCACAAACTCACAAGACCAGACACCAAAGATCTATTATATAAACGCTCTCTTGGAGTTGGTGCGAAGTACCTAACCCAAAAAATAATAAAGGAATTCCTGAACGATGTTCGAAGCACCGACTGACTGGGAATCTTACTACGACGACATAACGAACAAATGTGAGTTCTATATCAAGAGCGGCTACTGGGAAGATATCGACAAGTACCAACTCAAGTCTTGGCTAGAAAATTTTAAGACTGACGAAGAAAAGTACTTTTCTGTCTGTATATTAGATTCTCTAGTTTTCAGAACAAAAAGAATGATTGATGCTAGTATAAATGAAATTGCATCATCAAAAATCCCGAAATTTTTGTATGAAATCGGTCACCCGTTAAATCAGTGTATAGAAAGTTGGCTAACGTCTTTAAGCACTGGACAGAACGTACCGGTAAGATTCATTTCAATAGAAAGTGTTGACAAGAAAACAGGGAAAAGTGGTCCTGTAGTTATCAGACAGTTAAAACAGACGCTAGACCTCGCGGGACATTTATCCCTAAAAATAGACCAGATTCCTAATATGCCTGCGACAGTAAAAGCTATCGTTATAGTAGATGATTTCTCTGGAACGGGAGAACAGTTTGTAGGATTCTATCAAAAACAGCTGAAAAATATTTTACCTGATGGTGTTAAGGTGCTTTTCATACCTTTAGCTGCACACGTCGAAGCATTGGCTCATATCCAACAACAGTTGCCAGAAGTTAAAGTTTCTCCTGTCGAATTACTAACTCTCGAAGACTCCTTTTTTTATCCAATTAATGGTTACTTTAGAGGTGATAAAACAAACACTGTCGATAGCGCAATAGCTTTTTATAAAAAGCTTTGCTCTAACAAAGGTTTTGGAAAGGAAAACTACCTGTTTGGAAAAGGTGAGCAAGGCCTTTGCTTTGCATTCTACCTTTCTACACCTAATAACAATCTAAAGATTCTCTATCACAGAAAAAATGGGTTGGAATGGGACAACCTACTTTATAGGAATAAATAGAATGAACTCTGAGCTAATTAAAATATTTGCCAAGAACAGAGCTGAAGAGTTCCCTATAGATGTCTGGGGAGAATATGTCCTTCCACCAAATTATCAGTCGATAAATCTATTTAATTTTGATAAAGCGGTGATGGTAGAAGGTGGTCGAGGATCTGGCAAGACCATGTTTCTACGATATCACTGCCATGACACTCGTTTTAGCAATAAAAGAGAAAATGTTGCAGTAAGAGAGGTTAGAAAGATTGGACTCTATCTACGACCTGATACTCATTTTTGTAGCAGTATAACCGAAGAAATATATGGGGCATCATGGAAAAAGATATTTTCTAAATACATCTTAATCAACGTACTAAGAGAATTTTCTTCTGTTGTAAACAATATATCGCAATGCAATTTCGAAAAAAGCAACTTCCCGTCAAAGAGCATAATTAATTTAGAGCTTCCTAGAAAATTCAACGATAGAATGAGAACTAATTTAACTTACATATCTGAGTTGGGCACGCTATCTGATGAATTGCTTGCAGAGTTAAACGATTGGGTCAGTGATCCTGATTATTTTGAAAAGCCTGTTTTCCCCGATACTCGCAGCATATTAAAATCAATTATAGAAAGCTTTAGAGATTTTTCAGAACATACAAAGTCAACTGCCTTCACTTTGTACATCGACGAATATGAAAACCTCACCACTGAACAACAAGAATTAATAAATGATTGGATAAAGCACGGAGCAGATGATTTAATAATATCCTCTGCGTATAAAAAACATGCTAATGTTTCTAGAAGCACTTCTGGAAAAGAAAGTCTTGTTTTAAGAAACGACTACAGAAAAATTGATTTAGAGGACTTTAGCACTAATGAGTTTAAAGTCTTTGCTGCAGAAATACTAATATTAAAACTACAAGGATGCGTAGAAGAAAGCTTTATAAATGAATACAGGAAGTTACTGTGCGACGAGTCCCTCATAAATCATAGGTTGGACAATAATTACTCAGAAAATCTACTTGCTTTCGCAAATAACTTCCTACCGTCTATTTCATATGAAGATGTAGCAAAAGGTGTATTTCAAGATAAAACCCTTGAAAAGAGACTAAGAGACTTTTTGGTCAAGCCCGCATTGCACTCTACTAAACTTACTCCTGAGCTCTTCATAGATTCTAGATTTCCAGTAGAATCTATTCTCAATGGTATTCTATTGAATAGGCCCTCTCAATCAGAAAAGTATATCTTAGAAAAATTTGATGAACTCAAGAAGAGTGGTGATAACACCTTTTATAAAAGCTACACTGATGTTCTTGTAGGCGCACTACTATGGATTTATATATCCGCAGGTAGACGAACAATTCCTATTTATTCTGGTTTTGACAGAATATGTCTTATGGCAAGGTCAAACATGAGGCATTTCCTCGAGTTCTGTCACCAATGCCTTGTAGAGTACAAAAGATTTAGTGAACTTTCAGAGACAGTGATTCCTTCAATTCCCGTATCTATACAAGCTCTTGCAGCTCGAAAAAACAGTGAACTAGAGGTTGCAAAAGTAGTAGAACTTGGCAGATGGGGAAACAATCTTCGATTCATAGTTAACCGTCTTGGGCTTTTCTTCCAACTACTGCAAAAACGGAAGTCTCAAAGTGAACCTGAAATCGTCCATTTCGGTATTGAGGTAACGAGTGTCGAAATGTTGCCTGAAAATATTAAGTTACTCTTGAGTGAGCTTAAGATCTGGTCAGTGCTAATAGAGTATCAAGGAGATACAAAGAGAAAATCTCACTTAGACTTCACATCCTATGAATACATGCTACACCCAATGTTCTCCCCGAATTTCTCAATATCGTTTAGAAAGATTCGAAAACACACATTCAGCGTAAAAGATATTGAGATAATATTCTGCGGCTCCGAAGATGATTTCATTACTTTCTGCAAACCCTATTTAAACAAGAGTACAAGTGAATCAGATTTTTCGTCGGCAAGGGAAATGCAAGGAACTCTGTTCGATGAAATTTGAGAATTTATTAGAAGTTGATCGTTCCAAGCTATTAACTATAAAAGCAGACATATTCTTCTTTGGGGAGCCATTGGATGACAGGGGGAAATTCGTCGTATTGGCTCTTCAGGAAAATTTAAGCCCCAAAAAAGTAATTGTTAAATTTGACGCTTCTAAAATGACTTTTACTATTAATGGCGCGAGTATTCCATTAAGAGATTTTTCGTCATATCTAAATAAAATATCACCGGAAAATATAACTGGACAAATTATCGTCGACGCAACCACCTTGGGCGTTTCGGAATTACTGTACATACTTAGATGGGCATTAAGACTGGAGCTCAAAGCAAAAATTATTTACGCTGAACCCAAGAACTATCCCAGCGTTTTTGACGCACCTAGCGACTATGGACGTCACCATTTTAATTTATCTTCGTCTTCTGTCGGATATAGAGCCCTTCCGGGTTTCACTAGAACAACTTCTACCGTAAAAAAGGCACATTTAATAGCGCTACTAGGATTCGAAAGAGTTAGGTTAGGGCAGTTACTTCAAAATGATGAAGGTGCATTCATCGAAGCAGTGACACCCATTTTTGGAGTCCCGAGTTTTCGCCCCTCATTTGACAAACACAGCGCTTATCAAAATATAGATAGGCTTGTCAGAGTCTCTGACAAGCCTGAATTTTGCTGTGCGAGCAACCCTTTTGAAACATTCCGGAAACTCAAGTTTATTAAAAAATGCTTACCAGACAAGGTACTACATATAGCACCTATTGGCACAAAACCTATGGCAATCGGAGCTTGTCTCTTTATCCTAAGTAATCTGAATGAGAATGTTGGGTTGATGTATGATCATCCAATTAACTCCAAGGGTAGAAGTACAGGTGTTACCAAAATTCACTTATATGAAGTCAGCTTTGCGTGATTAAAACAATCGCCGTATTATTAGAATCTAAAGCCCGCAGTTGATTCGAATTATTCCGGGTATTCTGATCACGATGTTAGATAGCTAAATTGGCTACCGTCACAGCTAATTTGTAGCTGTGACGGCAGATCAATTTGTCAGTACCCTGCCGCCTGGCCGTCTTTACGTGATTCAGATGCCCCCACCCAAACACCGTTGGCGTGATCACGCATAATGGCCTGATAACCACCGTAGCCGCCTAAGCCGTAGCGAACATCGTGGCCCTTTTTCATCAGCTCGCGCGCAGTTTCGTAAGGTATGCCGCGCTCTACTTCAATATAGCCACCGTTTTGCAGATACATGTCGCTGCCATCGGTTGGCTCGGTGCTGCCCAGATGCTGCCAGCGTGCGGCGTCTCCGGCTTCTTGCAGGTTCATGCCGTAATCCACCATATTGATTAAAATCTGCACATGGCCCTGTGGCTGCATAGCACCACCCATGACGCCAAAGCTCACCAGCGGTTTGTCATCTTTGGTGATAAAGGCAGGAATAATGGTATTAAATGGCCGCTTGCCCGGCTGATAAGCATTGGCGTGCTTTTTGTCCATCGAAAACAACTGGCCACGGTCCTGAAATACAAAACCTAACCCCGGCACCACTACGCCTGAGCCCATGCCCCGGTAATTGCTTTGAATTAACGACACCATATTGCCGTCTTTGTCGGCGGTGGTCATATAAATAGTATCGCCTTCATACAAATTCGGGTTACCGGCATCAACCCGTTTGGCGGCTTTGTCGCCAATCAGTTTGGCGCGCTCGCGGCCATATTCCTCTGAAATGAGTGCCTCTACCGGCGCCTTGTTAAAATCTTCATCCGCGTAGAATTTAGCTCTGTCTTCAAAGGCCAGTTTTTTCGCCTCAACCAGCAGGTGCAAACTTTCCGGCGTGTTAAAACCAGCGGCTTTTAAATCGAAGTTTTTCAGAATTTGCAGCATCTGTAAGGCAGCTATACCCTGGCCATTTGGTGGCAGTTCCCACAGGGTATAACCTTTGTAGTCTACCCCCACCGGCTCTACCCAGCTTGAACGGTGATTAGCAAAATCGGCATAACGCAGATAACCGGCATTGGCGCGCATAAAACGATCAATTTCTACAGCTATATCGCCTTTATAAAAGGCGTCACGTCCGTCTTTTGCCAGCGCTTTAAAAGTATTGGCCAGCGCCGGGTTTTTAAACATTTCGCCTTTGGCCGGGGCTTTACCATTAATGGTAAAAGTGCCTTTGAAATCACCAGGTTGCTGGCTTAATACCGGCACACTGCGATCCCAGTAATATGCAATCAACTCACTAACGGGTAAGCCGTTTTCAGCATAACTGATAGCAGGCTGCAAAATTTCCGGCATCGGCATACTGCCAAATTTCTGGTGTAGTTCAAACCAGCCGTCAACCGCGCCGGGAACGCTGATCGGCAACATACCATGTGGTGGTAAATCGGTGCGGCCAAGCTTTTGCAGTTCATGCGCCAGCATTTCATAACTTAAACTCAGCGGCGAGCGGCCGGAGGCATTTAAGCCATGCAGCTTTTGCGTTTTGGCATCCCAGACAATAGCGTATAAATCGCCGCCGATACCATTGCCGGTAGGCTCCATTAGCCCTAAGGCGGCATTGGCAGCAATGGCGGCGTCGATGGCATTGCCACCGCGGCGCATAATATCCAGTGCAATTTGCGTTGCTAAAGGCTGGCTGGTAGCCGCCATAACATTAGGAGCGATCACTTCAGAACGGCTGGCAAACTCTGCGCCGGTAATGCGGTCGTAACCCTGGGCACCAGCGGCCAACACCAGGCTTACGCCAACGGCCAGCCCCATAAACACGCTTTTCATAGCAGACTCCGGAAAATGATTATTGCTCGACCTTACTCAGCTTGCGACTACCATACCAGAGCTTTACGACCAGTGAAACGTAGCCTGCGATGTTTACGCTTTATACATGTGTTGGTTAAGCTGTTGTTTTTGTTCTGCACTAATAACCACGGCTTTATTGGCTGCATAATCAAACTGCACCAATACTGCCGTACCCGACACCGTTTTTACACCGTGCTGCCAGGCTTCCTGGTACACATCAAAAGAGCTGCCGCCAATGCGGCTAATATAGGTACGGATTTCAACATCGGCGCCGTAATGCGTTTGGGCATGGTAATCCAGCTTGACGCTGGCAATAATCAGCGGCCACTGGCGTAAATTAAGCTCTGGTGTAAAAATTTTGAAAACATCTTGTCTTGCGCCTTCAAACCAGACTGCAAACACAGTATTGTTGATATGCCCCAGCGCATCCGTGTCAGAGAAACGCGGAGAAATAATGTCTTGCCACATAAAGGTAACCCGATGACCGATTTTATAGAGGTGTACGATAATGCGTTAAGCAGCGAGTTTTGCCAACAGCTGATTAAGGTGTTTGACCAAAGCCCGCATACCACGGCCGGCCGCACCGGCGGCGGTGTGGATACCAGTAAAAAAATCAGTACAGATTTATATCTGTACCAACATGCAGAATACCAGCCGCTACTAAAAGTGATCTGGGAAGCCACCACCCGCTATGCCAGTGACTATTTTAAAAAGTACCATTTTGCCCTGATTGGCCCAATGGGGTTAACCATAGCGCACCCGCAAACCGGCCAGCCCACCGCCATTACACATGACAACTTTGCCGAACTGGGTGAGCCCAAAACACTGGATTTTATGCGCGCGCTGTTTCGGCTGGGTAATATTCAGGCGCAGAAATATCAGGCTGGCGTAGGTAATTACGGTTACTGGCATAGTGAAGTGTATCCACAGCAAGGCAGCACTGAGCCACTGCACCGTACCTTATTGTTTATGTTTTATTTAAATGACGTAGCCGAGGGCGGCCAAACCGAGTTTTACTACCAAAACAAAAGCATTTCGCCCAAAACCGGCCGTATGGTAATAGCACCGGCCTACTTTACCCACACCCATCGCGGCTGTGTACCGGTCTCAAATGACAAGTATATTTTAACCAGCTGGATCCTGTTTAACAGTGCCGAGCAAATATACGGCCCGCCGCAACGTTAAGTATGCCGCCACAGCATAAATAAAACAGGGCAGAATAGTCTGCCCTGTATACGCTGCCATTGGTACGGCATTAGTTAGAAGCTGTAACGTACACCCAGTTCGAAAGCACGCTCTGGCCCGACATAAATACCCTGGCGTAAGCCGGCAATATAACGCTTGTCGGTCAGGTTTTTTACGCTGCCTGAGACACTAATGTTATCTGCCAGTTTGTACTGCGCGGTTAAATCCAGCACGGTGTAAGACGGTATTAAACCACCCCAGATCCCGCCGGCAGCATTTGCCGGAATATCTTCACGGTTGCTGGCATCGCCATATTGCTCACCACGATGGTGCGCGCTTAATGCTGCAGTTAATTGCTCTAACTGGTAGCTCAGCGCTACGTTAGCAATAATTTTCGGCGCATACGGCAGGCGGTTACCCTGGTTGCTGCCGGTTTTAAACTCTGAGGTGGGTACCCAGGTTGCATTGGTATCCAGGCTAAACCCGGCGCCCAACGCATAACCGAACATAAACTCCATACCACGGTGTTCAGTTTTACCTGCATTAGACTGCGATAAGTTTGGATCGCTGTTGCCGGTAACAACCTGATTACTGAAGTCCATAGCAAAGGCAGCCACTTCATAACTGACAGCACCTTGTTTACCACGAATACCCAGCTCAAAATTGGTCGAGCGCTCGCCATCAAGCTGTTGATCGGTCAGACCGTCCAGTGCCACGCCATTAGAGGCGGGTGAAAAAGCCCGGTATACCCCACCATACAACTGCGCAGACTGATTCAGATCATAGGTTGCACCAACGCCAGGCAAAAACTCTGTATTGCTGGTTTTGGCTGTTGCGTTATTGTCGGATAACACCAGCCGTTTTTGCTCGTAAGATTCCACCCGTAAACCCGGTGTAACAGCAAAACGCTTTGTCAGCTCAATCCGGCTTTGCGCATAAGCGGCTACACTGTCGGCTGAATCGACAATATGCCGGTCATTTACGCCGGTACGGTCTGAACCACGCACAGCGCGAATACGGGTGTCATTAGCCTCTTCTTGCATAAAACGCAGACCAAACTCACTGCTGGCTGCACTGCCAAATAAGTTGTGATCCAGCGTCAGACGGGTTTCTATACCAACCCGGTCAAAGCTGCGGTTGTTCCCCGTTAACGTATCAGCATATACCCAGCGGCCAGCAGCATTTGAGGCTGCGGTGTTAACATCATAACGCCAGTAATCCCGGGTCAATTCGCTCCAGTACAGCAGCGTTTTCAATGTAGCCTGGCTCGATAACGTCCATTCATGATTCAGATCTATTGCGGTACGGTCGGTCAGATAATAGTCATCCGGTGCCGGGTTATATTTTGCACCATTCTGATAATCGGCCAGTAATAAACCCCGGTAAGAGATGTTGGCATCGTTCTCATGGCGTGAGGCTTTAATACCCAACTTGTGGCTGTCGCTGAATACCACACCGGCTTTGGCCATCACGTCAGTCATTTCGTAACCTTTGTCCATAAAACCATCGCTGGTCGCATGGGTGGCAACGACACCGGCGAAGGCATCGCCTGAAACACTCTTGCCACCGGCTTCTACATTCACTTCACGCAAGTCAAACGAGCCGGCACGGCCGGACAGTTTAACGCCATCGTCTGGTGTTTTGGTCTGGTAATTGACTACGCCACCAATGGTAGAAGGGCCATAACGTAACGACGATGAGCCTTTTAATATCTCAACCTGCTCTACCCGCTGAATGCGTGGGTTATAGTAACGGTCGTTGCCAATAAACAACCCAGGCGCTACTGGTACACCGTCTTCAAGCACTAACGATTTTGATTCACTGGCAGATAAACCACGCATACCAAAGTTAGACACAATTGAGGTTTCTTCTTCGCTGGCGACGTTAATACCGGCAATACGGCGCAATACGTCTTCGGTAGATAGGGGCTGAATTTGCTCTATTTGCTGGCGGTCAATCACCACCACAGTACCGGTTTGTTCCAACAATACAGGTGCTGCCTCACCTACTACCCGTATGACTTCCAGCGTGGGCATAATACTTTTACGCTCAATATTGCTTTCTTTCGTAGCGGTTTGTTGCTGTGCCACAGCACTTAATGATACCGAAGCCAGCACAACGGCAACGGCTAAGCGCGACAATTTCAGCTGCATAAAAACTCCATTTGTTAACAAATAACCTGTAATGCGCGCAATTAGAACACAGTAAAAAATACGAATCAATCTCATTTGAACTCAGTATTTATAAGGGGTACAGCGCAACCTCACGGCACATATGAATAGCAACCAAATTGATAACTTAATGTTAAGTTAAATACTCGCCTTTTCGTGTTGTGAAAATAACTACAGAATAATGATTGATCTTAATAATGATAATAATTATCATTCGCCGCATCATTTACATTAATTTACATGCGATCTGGCTCTGCTGCCTGAAAACACTATTAAAGGAGTTCAAAATGTTGTTTCGCCCTACCGCGCTGGCGTGCGCTGTTGCAGCTGTGTTTACCCTCCCCTCTGCCCATGCAGAACTTGCAGCTGCAGCCCCTGATTACAATATGGAAGTAATAGTGGTAACGGCTTCTGGTTTTGAGCAAAAGCTGGTAGATGCACCCGCCAGTATTTCGGTGATAACACAGGAAGAACTAAGTAAACGGCCTTATACCACCCTGCTGGACGCAGTGCGGGATTTAGAAGGCGTGGATATCGGCGAAACCCGTGATAAAACCGGCCAGGGTACCATCAGTATGCGTGGTATGGGCTCTGACTATACGTTAATTCTGGTAGACGGTAAGCGGCAGAATAACCACGGTGATATATACCCTAACAGCTTCGGCGGCAACCAGTTTGGCCATATTCCGCCGCTGGATGCGGTAGACCGGATTGAAGTAATCCGCGGCCCGGCATCAACGCTATACGGAGCCGATGCGTTAGGCGGTGTAATAAACATTATTACCAAAAAAGTTACCGATAAGTGGATGGGCTCTGTCAGCCACAGCCGTACAGTACAAACCGATGACGCTTTTGGCAATGATATCACTACCGATTTTAACGTGATGGGCCCATTAATCCCCGGCGTGCTAGGTATGTCTCTGCGCGGTAGCTTCTATAACCGTTTATCTTCTATGCCACAATATGCGCCGGTAGAATATCCCAATGGTGAAGTGCGCAACCGCTCGCTAGGCTTTGGTGCCGGTGGTAAAACAGTCGACAACGAAAACGAAGTTTTCGGCGGCCGCTTAAGCTGGACCCCAGCTACTAATCAAACAATCTGGTTTGATATTGAAAGCTCTAAACAACAATATGACAATACACCGGTTATCAATGACAACGGCACCAAAGAATATCCGGTAGGTACGGTAGATAATATTGACAGTATCTGGGTGGCAGGTAACTTCTGTCGCGGCTTTACCCCCTCTTCTGGCGGTAATCAGCAGCAAAAATGTGCTGATGGCGGTGGTACCTGGGCACGCCGTGCCAACCCGCAGGTAGGTTACAGCCCCACTCAGGAATTTACCCGTGATACCTGGTCTTTAACCCATGAAGGTAAATGGGACTTTGGTAACAGCTTTGTGTCGCTATCTTACGTAGATACCCAAAATCATGGCCGTACTTTGCCATTCACCGCTTCTGAACGTGAACTGTTGCTGGCGATGTTTGACGCTACCGGTGAGTATGCCGGTTTAAGCCTGGATGCACGCAAAGACTTAGCTGAAGCGACTTTCTTACCGCGTGAAAAACGTAAAATGGCCAGCAATCAATACACGCTGGATGCCAAACTGGATATGCCGTTTGAACTGGCAGGCCAGCATATTTTGGTCACTGGTGCCCAGGTGATCCGCGGTGAACTGGAAGACGGTGTGTTTGGCATTGAAAGCGGCACCCCTGGCGCAATCCAGGAGCATAATATGTGGGCTATTTTTGCCGAAGATACCTGGGATGCGACTGAGTCATTCTCTTTAACTGCCGGTTTACGTCGTGACGACCATGAAGTATTTGGCAGCCAGCTAAGCCCACGACTGTATGGTGTTTACACGTTAAATGAGCAATGGACCATTAAAGGTGGCGTTAGTACCGGCTTTAAAACGCCAAAAACCACCCAGTTATATGACGGTGTGGTTGGTTTTGGCGGCCAGGGTACCTCACCAATGTTTGGTAACCCGGATCTGAAAGCAGAAACCAGTGTATCTTCAGAAATCGCCGTGTACTGGCAGCATCCAAATGGCCATAACTTTAATGCCACCATCTTTAAAAATGACTTTGACGACAAAATTGCTTCTCAGCCCTGTGGTACCGGCACCAATGTGGAGTGTAGCAGCACCGGTGAGTATGCTGATTTAGGTTACGCTACCAGCACTAAAACGGTGAATATCGACAAAGTGACTATTGAGGGTGCTGAGCTGGCCGGGCGTTGGGCAATAACTGACAGCGTTGCCTTTCGCGCCAACTACACCTATACCGATAGCGAGCAAAAAAGTGGCGCTGAAAAAGGCCGTCCACTGGGTAGTAGTGCTAAGCATATGGCAAACCTGACGTTAAGCTGGGAAGCGACAGACGCACTGAATGTGTTTCTGACATCAGAACTACGCACCAAGCGCTACCGCTCATGGGATCCGATCAAAAACGAAGCGTTGTACTACAAAGCCTATAATGTATTCCATTTAGGCGCATCGTTTGAAGCCAGTGAATCGGTTACCTTTAATGCCCGCATTAATAATCTGTTTGACCGTGACTTCACAACCTACAATATCGCCTTTACTCAATGTAGTGATACTGCCGCCAGTTGTATCTACGACGACAATGGCGCCAATGGTTACAGCGCCACCTATGTGGATGACTACAATAACAAAGATAAAGCGCGTAATTTCTGGGTTAGCGTAAACGTACGCTTCTAACCCTTTGCAACAGCAAAAAGCCGCGTTTAACGCGGCTTTTTTATTGCACCGGTTTTATCATTTTTATATGCGGAATATCATCTTCCAGGTAAGGTTCGCTGGCAGGCTTAAAGCCTAAATCCTGATAAAACTGTTGCAGGTAACACTGGGCAGAAATATGAATATCGGTATCCGGCCACAGCTCTGCTGCCACACTGAGGGTTTGTTCTACTAATACCTGGCCCAAACCTAAGCGGCGTGCGGTTTGTGATACGCATACCCGGCCAATACCCGGAAAACCATCAAAGCTAACACCCGGCGCCAGTACCCGCGAATAGGCGATGACTTTATCGCCTTTTTTCAGAATAATGTGGCGGGTTTGCGTATGTAAGTCTTTATCATCCAGCTCCGGATAAGGGCAATTTTGCTCTACCACAAACACATCTACCCTTAACTGCAACAAGCTATATAGCGTGTATGTGTCCAATTCACCGAAGGTTAGTACCTGCCACTGCATTTATTCCCGCTCCCTGACGACGTAAAACCGTACTATACCAGAGGAAAAAGCCTTACGCCTATCCTGAAACCCTGACACTGACATCGCCATGTCATCTTAGCATCATAAAACTGCTATCTCACTGTAACAACACTGACATTAAGCATGGGTTTAATAGCACAAACTTCTAAAGCGCTTATTATGGAGCCTACAATAATGTCAGACAGTAAAACCGTTGTAACGATAGATAATTCGGGCGTTGACCCGCAAACTAACTTTTCGCTTAACCCTACTTTTGCTGCCATTGTTGACAGCCGTATGGCACGGCGTAAATTTCTTAAAGGCAGTGTCGGGGCCGCAGTTGCAGCCTTTATCGGCGGCTCGCTGGTAGGCTGTGGCAGCAGCAGTAATGACGACCCTGTAACAGTACCGCCGGACACTGCTGTTCCACTACTGGGCTTTACCGCCATTGCCACTAACCGTGCCGATGCCATCACCGTGCCGCAAGGTTATAGTGCTCAGGCGTTTTTGCCCTGGGGTACGCCGTTAAATGGCAGTTACCCGGAATATCTGGACGATGGCAGTAACAGCGGCAGCGATCAGGAACAACAAGTGGGCAGCCACCATGACGGTATACACTTTTTCCCAATTGACGCACGCGGTGCTGGCGAAAACTCGCAGGAAGGCTTGCTGGTGTTTAACCATGAATATATCGACAATAACCTGATCCATACCAATGGCATTACCACAGTACCGCGGCTGGCCGACGAAGTACGTAAAGAAGTTGCTGCCCACGGTGTCTCGGTGGCACATATTCAACAGCAGGCTGACGGTAGCTGGGCACTGGTTAATAACAGCCCGTTTAACCGCCGGATTACCGGCGCAACGCCGATGGAACTGGCAGGCCCGGTGCGCGGCAGTGAGAAAGTGGTAACCAAATACAGCCCGGATGGCAGCCGTACCCGCGGTACACTGAATAACTGCGGCAACGGTTTTACCCCTTGGGGCACCTATTTAACCTGTGAAGAAAACTGGGCCGGTTACTTTGTTAATACCGATGCGCAAAAACCACGTGAACACAGCCGTTATGGCGTAGCTTCAGCTAACGGCCGTTATTTCTGGGAAACCGCTGCACCGGCAGCTGATGTGTATCAGCGCTTTAATGCCAGCAGTATCGGCGCTGAAGCGAAAGACGATTACCGTAACGAGCCAAACACTTTTGGCTGGATAGTAGAAATAGACCCGTTTAACCCCGACAGCGTGCCACAAAAACGCACGGCCCTGGGCCGCTTTGGCCATGAAGGTGTGATTTTTGGCAAACTGGAAGAAGGCCAGCCTGTAGTAGTGTACTCGGGTGACGATTCTACCTTTGAATATATCTACAAATTTGTCTCTACTGCGCCGTACCACAAAAATACCGCCGGTGGTCATTTACTCAATGACGGTATTTTATATGTGGCCCGCTTTAACGAAGATGGCAGCGGTGAATGGTTACCGCTGGATATCAACAACGCTGATTTTATTGCCAAAGCCACAGCTGCAGGCGTTACCTTTGCCGATCAGGCTGATGTGTTGCTAAATACCCGTCTGGCTGCTGATATTGCCGGTGCTACCAAAATGGATCGGCCGGAATGGGGTGCAGTACACCCGGATACAGGCGAAGTGTATTTTACCCTGACCAACAATACGCAGCGCACTGCTGCCCAGGTGGACGCCGCCAACCCGCGCGCCAGCAATGCCACCGGCCATATTATCCGTTGGAATGAGCGCGAAACGCAGGCAGCTACCGCCTTTGATTGGGATATTTTCCTGTTGGCTGGTGATGTCGGTACTCAAACACCGGGCACCGAACTGGAGCTTACAGCCGACAATCATCTGGCCAGCCCGGATGGTTTGTGGTTCGATCCTAACGGCGTACTGTGGATCCAAACCGATATGAGTGGTTCGCAGCAAGGTACTGGCCCTTACGGCAACAACCAGATGCTGGCCGCCGACCCGGTGACCCGCGAAGTAAAACGCTTTTTAGTTGGCCCAATTGACTGCGAAGTTACCGGCGTGATTATGACACCGGATCGGAAAACCATGTTTGTTAATATCCAGCATCCGGGGGATCGCTCAGCACCGGGTGATTTCACCAGCCACTGGCCAGATGGCGGCAGCAGCCGGCCACGTTCTGCCACCGTTGTTATTACTAAAGACGATGGCGGTGTGATAGGTAGTTAATACGTTATAAAACGGTCAGCGCAGCAACTGCGCTGGCCATTTATTTTGCGTAACCTGGCTAACAAAAGCTGCCAGTTGCGCCTCTGGCAACGGCCTTGAGAAGTAGAACCCCTGCACCAAATCACAGTGATGCTGTTGCAGTAACTGCAATTGCTGATAGTTTTCCACGCCTTCGGCCACCACTTGCAGCCCCAGTTTTTGCACCATGGCAATGGTTGACACAATAATCTGGTAGTCAGACGGGTTATCCAGCATCCCAAGTACAAAACTTTTATCAATTTTTATGGTATCTACCGGCATACGTTTTAGGTAATTCAACGATGAATAACCCGTACCAAAATCGTCGATAGCAAAGCTAAACCCCAGCGCTTTTAGTTGATGCATAATATCCAGCGTCTGGCTGACATGGCTGACTAAGGTGCTTTCGGTCAGTTCGAGCTCAAACTGCTGGCCACTGACATTATACTGCTGCATTAACTGGCGAAACCGCTCCGGCAACCCTGGCTGCAAAAACTGATCGGCCGACAAGTTAAGCGCAATAACCACATGCGGCAGGCCCATTTCAGCTAACTCGTTGCTTAGCTGACAACAGCGCTCAAACACCCAGTAGCCCACATCAACAATCAGCTGGGCTTGCTCCAGCACACTGATAAACTCATCCGGCCCCACCATACCACGTAACGGGTGCTGCCAGCGCAGTAAGGCTTCGAACCCGGTTAGCTGGCCGCTGCGTAAATTTACTTTAGGCTGCAGGTTTAACGAAAACTGTTGTTGGCTTATGGCCAGCCGCAGTTCAGCCTCCAGTTGCAGCCGGTTAGCCAGGTCGCTCGACATCTGCTCATTAAATACATAGTAGCAATTGCGGCCATTACTTTTGGCCTGGTACATAGCCAAATCAGCGCGGCGGATTAATTCCTCCTCTGCCAGTGCTGGCTCTGCAGTAAAGCTGATACCGATACTGGCACTGAGCGACACGGCGCCCTGCCCTTGTAAAAACGGCTGATCAAACACCGCCAGCACCCGCCATGCCATAAGCTCGGCTTGCTGCGGTTCGCTGATATGCGGCATAACCAGTGCAAATTCGTCGCCACCAAAACGACATACCACCTCGCCGTGATCGCACAGGCTTTGCAGCCGCTGTGCGGTTTCGATTAACAGTAAGTCACCGGTAGCATGGCTGCGGCTATTGTTAATGGTTTTAAACTTATCCAAATCGAGAAACAACAAGCCGACATAACCGCTATGCAGCGGCAAACCAGCCAGTGCCACCCGCAGTTGTTGTTGCAGCAGGTTACGGTTGGCCAGGCCGGTAAGCGGGTCAAACATAGCAATTTGCTGCAGTGCCGTGGTGTTGTCGGCTAACCGTTGATCCAGATGCTCCAGCTCGTAACTGAGGTTAAGTACCGACTGGCTAAACGTACTTAGTTCGTCTTGCAGTAACCCAGCGGGCAATTGGCTGGCATGGCGAAACTCGTGATACCGCCGCTGTGCCAGCAACGGCAACGCAGCTGCCAGTTGTAAAATACGGCTGCTAATACGGCGGGTAATAAATAGAATCAGTACCAGCACAGCGACAAAACAACCTGCTGCCACCAATAAAATTTGCCGCTGATAGCGCTGTTTATCCTGCATGGCACTGCTGACATCTTCTACCATTAACAGCTGATACGACATAGCGTTGTCAGGGTCCAGCGGAATTAAATGCAGGTAATAGCTCATATCTTTCAGCGCAATAACAATGCCGTTACTGCGTAATGAACCCACTTCTATATC
Source organism: Rheinheimera pacifica (assembly GCF_900108485.1). Classification (GTDB taxonomy): domain Bacteria; phylum Pseudomonadota; class Gammaproteobacteria; order Enterobacterales; family Alteromonadaceae; genus Alishewanella; species Alishewanella pacifica. The sequence goes on from NZ_FNXF01000002.1 coordinate 124,652, forward strand.
GTCTGGCAACTGCTGATACAACTGTCGTATCAGCTGCCGGTCAGATGCCTGCAGCAGGCGGAATTGCTGCGTTATGGTCTGGCCCGGCTGGTAACTAAGCAAAGCCACTTCTGTACCCAGTGTCTGGTGCAGATTAAACAGCACTTCTGTCAGCTCAGTAACCATTAGCACCACTGCAACCTCACCATCGGCATTTAGCAATGGCAAAGTCAGTAGCTTATAGCATTGTTCGTCACAGCGGATCATAGCTTGCGGGCTTTGTTGCTGCAGGGTGTGTTGCACAATATCGTTACTGTGTGCGGATAACTGCGGGCTACTCTGATAAATGACCTGCTGTGCCGGGCTAAACAGGGCCAGATGGCGTAGAGCGAAGTTAAGTTGTAATGACTCAATCTGCCCCGGCAACGCAGCAGCAAACCGGCTAAACCCCTCGCGGCCGGTCACCTGTTGCAGCTCGGCAAAGCTTTGCATCCAGGTTAATAACTGTTGATCTACTGAGCGGTTATATAATTGAAAATACTGCTGGCCTTGTGTTTTACGCAGTGCTTGCTGGCGGTTAAACTGATCATTCATATGCAGCAGCGACAGGCTGGTAAACCAGATCAGCAACAGCAGCAACATACTTAGCATCAGTAGCAGTATCTTCCATGACAGGCTCAGATAACGCATCGGTTAAAACCTGTATGTCAGCTGTGCGGCATAAAGCTGCCAGTATTTGTGCCGGTTTGTTACCACATCAGGCAATATTACCGGTGATAAACGGCCTGCACCCTCAACCCAGTGAATTTCCGCACTTAACCTTAAACTGCTGCTGATATCATAACTTAGTCCACCTGCTACCGATTGCTGGTAGGCAAAGTATGCCGGTACAGTACCGCCACTGTTTTTATTTAACAATTGCCCGCGCCGGTCATCTTTATTGGCTACTGAGTAATCCAGCATAGCAAACCATCTTAACTGCGCTGAGTGGCGGTATTGTGCCATCACATAGCCGCCCTGGCCCAATTGGTCCTGGCGAAATAGTGGTGAGAAAAAACCGTCAATTTGCAGCCGTTCTTGTTGGATTTCGCTGGAAAATTCCCATTTTTCCAGTTGATAGCGCATATTCAGCATCACCCGGCTTACCGTAAAGTCAGCAGCAAAAAAAGGCTCGGTGTCAGTGGCACTGTAACTAAAGTTAGAATCCAGCAGCACCATACCAAAACTGAAGCGGCTAAGCTGTGGCTGCCAATACAGGCTGGCCTGATGGTCAAAATTCATTTTTAGTTTGCCGTCAATAACACCGCCAAGCAGCAACTCGCTTTGCTGCGTTGACACCGGCGTAGTACCGAGACTCCAGTTAAAGGTGAAATCGCCCAGGTTGTTATAGTGGCGCGCCTGCAATGCCATACCATCACTGCCTACCGCTATATCGCGAAAGGCATCAAAATACACCGATTGCGGCAACACAATAGAAGGCCGGGTAAAAGGCACATCACGGGTACTGGAATACAGCCAATGCTGGTTTTTTATCCGCCCCAGATACAGGTTGGCTTGCAGGTCGTTACTGTTGTAGAAATACCAGTCCAGAAATAAGTAGTCCAGCCGCAAGCCCGGCGGATAACGGTTGCCGCCATCCAGATAGACCAACTGCCCGGAAAGGTGCCAGGCTGGCGCTAACCGCAGGCGGCTGTTCAGGCCCAGTTCGGTTAGCTCAGCAGAAATATCCCCGCTGCTGTTAACAAAACCGCTGTCTGGGGCCTGGATCAGGCCCTGGGCAATAAAGCCGTTCCAATCAATAGCGGCAGAAGCATCAGAGGCCGGATAAAGCCATACGCTAAACAAAGCCACTGCTGCGATATTATAGGTATTATTCAATGCGCACCTCCTTTACTGCCGGGTCGGCCTGATACTGCTCAACATAGCCAATGCTGCCAGGCGTAGTGCGTAACAACTCCATCATATGTGCTTGGTCTTTAGCCAGCCATGGCCGGCTGGCGGTACCAGAGAAGCTTTGTCTGTCCCAAATATTGGTTAACTGATACGGAAACAGCCGCAGCTGTTCACGGCTAAAACGTTGATGCTCGGCGCTGTCATCGGGCAACACTACAACATAGATGGGTGAGCCATCCGGCCACTGAATTTGCCGCATGGTAAAAATACTGCGTAATTGTGCTGATGTCAGTTTATCCAGCACCACACTGTTATTGACCACAACAGTGCTTGCGGCTGCACTTTTAACGGTGCAACACCACAATACTACCGCCAACAAGGCTAACCACCTCATTGCCTAACCACACTGAAAATAGCTATAAACCGGGTATATGCTCTGATCACTGCAATCTGCTTATAATAGAAAAGTGCCGGTTAAAATAACGAGCACTCGGGGAAATATCATTCTAGCACAGCAGGTTACACCTTGCCGCGGGCAAAATGTAGCTGATTAAAGATTATTTTGCTCTGTTAGCCGGCCGGGCTGGCGGGCGCTGGCCATCGCGATGTTCTGGCTTAGGCGCTTTAGGCTTTTTCGGTGAATACGGTTTGGTATTCAGCTTAGACGGCGGCAATACATTTACCGGTACAAAGCCATCCAGCATCTGGCGTGGTAATTCCTGTTTAATTAAACGCTCAATGCCGGCCAGTTCTTTGCTTTCATCGGCACACACCAGCGATACAGCATGCCCGGCAGCACCGGCACGGCCGGTACGGCCAATACGGTGCACATAATCTTCGGCAACATTAGGCAGTTCAAAGTTAACTACCTGCGGTAACTGGTCAATATCCAGGCCACGGGCCGCGATATCGGTAGCCACCAAAGCACGTACTGCGCCGGCTTTAAAATCGGCCAGGGCTTTGGTGCGGGCATTCTGGCTTTTATTGCCATGAATAGGCGCAGCTTTAATACCGGCATTTTCTAAATGCAGGCTAAGTTTATTCGCCATATGCTTCGTTTTGGTAAAAATAAGCACCTGTTGCCAGTTATTGTCGTTAATTAACTTGGTTACCAAGGCGGCTTTGCGGTTTTTATCTACCGGGTAAATAACCTGCTCGACCCGCTCAGCGGTGGTATTGGCCGGACTGACTGATACTTCCAACGGGTTGTTTACCAGGCCTTTAGCCAGTTTGCGGATGTCATCGGAAAAAGTGGCCGAGAACAACAGGTTCTGGCGTTTTTTCGGCAGCAGTGCCAGCACTTTTTTAATGTCGTTAATAAAGCCCATATCCAGCATGCGGTCGGCTTCGTCCAGCACCAGCACTTCCAGTTGGCTAAAGCGCACAGCATTTTGCTGGTATAAATCCAGCAGGCGGCCCGGCGTTGCCACCAGTATGTCGACGCCACGGCGCAGTGCCATCATTTGCGGGTTAATTTTAACGCCGCCAAATACCACAGTGCTGCGCAGTGGCAGGTACTTGCCATACACCGCAACGCTTTCAGCTACCTGGGCTGCCAGTTCGCGCGTTGGCGTTAAAATAAGCGCCCGCACCTGGTTAGGTTGCACCTTAGGGCCATCGGTCAGTAATTGCAGTAACGGCAGGGTAAAACCCGCCGTTTTGCCGGTACCTGTTTGCGCCGCAGCCATTAAGTCACGGCCGCCAAGCACTGCAGGAATTGCCTGCAGCTGAATAGGAGAAGGAGTGGTATAGCCCTTGTCGGCAATGGCTTTAAGCAGCGCTGCCGATAGGTTTAAATCAGTAAATTGCATGCGATATCCCGCAGTTAATGCTGCGAAAAAAGTCTGCCGCAGCTGCAGTTGCCTCCGATACGGAGGGGCGCGCAGCTTACAGCAAAAGCGCTGTCAGCGCGAGGAGTATCCGTTATTCCTTTGCCGCAGCAACCCGCTGACTGTTCCTATTCTGACACTGGCGCAACCGTTATAGCTTGGTTAAGCTGACTTTATAATTATTAACTACTGCAAAGTGTTACCTCTGCGGGCGTAACGCTGTCACTACCGGAGCAGGCATGAGGCTATGGACAACAGCACTTTTACTTTACTGCTGCCCGGCACTGTCATGCCAATGGCCTGAGCTGACATTTTTAGTTGGCGTAAATAAGCCACCCTATATCGAGGTGGCAACGCAAACCGGCTATGAGCTGGAGTTATTGCAACAGGTCAGCCAAAAAATGCACCGCTGCGCCGTATTTCTGCATACGCCTAATGGCCGGCTACTGGAGCTGTTTAAGCAAGGCCAGGCTGATTTTGTTTCGCTGCAGCGCACTGTGCCGGATGGCTTTAATGCAACGGTGCCTTATATTCATTACGAAAATGTGCTGATTACCCGCAAAGATCTGCAGCCTCCGGTCAATACGCTGGCCGATTTAACCGGCAAGCGGGTACTGGCATTTCAAAATGCGCACCTGTTTTTACCGCAAGACTACGCGCAGCTGATCCCCGGCTTTGCCAGTTATCAGGAAGTGGTAGATCAGCAGCAGCTACCGGCTATGCTGCTAAAAAGCCGGGTTGATGTATTGGTAATGGACAAAAATATTTTTGAGTACTATTACCAGCAAACCGCCCCCGGTGATACCCGCCTGCAGCAACTGCCGCTGTTTGGCATTAACAGCTATCACCTGCTGGGGCGTGATACCTGGCTGGTACAACGTTTTAATCAGGCTTTGCTGGCATTTCAGCAAAGCCCGCAATACCGGCAACTGCAGCTCAAATACTTTCAGCAGGCGGATCAATAAAGCGGTTATGCTTGCGGGTGCATAAAAAAGCCGCAGCAAGCTGCGGCTAAACACCAGGGGAACCCGGCTGATGCCGGGGTAACACAGTTAAAGTTTGGTGATTGTCATTACCGGTGCCTCCGGGTCAGTGGCATTTACGCTAAAGCGGTAAGTGCCGACTTCGGTGACATCCAGTGATAAGTTGCCGCCTTCGAACTCAAGTGTTTTGCCCTGCCCCAGAACAAAAGCACCATTTTGCGCACCATAATTCACAGTGCCCCAGTTCGCATCAGCAAACTTAAACTGGTAGGTTTTTATCGTATTTAGTACCACATCTATACTGTAAATATCGCTGCCGATGTAAGTCATAGGGTTATCATTTGACCAAGGGGCCGGGTTCATATCGCCCTTCAGATACACCGTAACCCCCACACCGTATGGTGGCAGCTCCTGTACGGTTAATACCGGCGCATTTTTATTAGTGGCATCAAGCACAAATACATAAGTGGCTGAGTTAGCAAAGTTCACCTGCAGGTTAGCGCCACCAGGGCTGAGTGTTTTCGCCTGTTGCAGCGTTACAGTCTGGCCATCGCCGCCCGCACCAAAATCGACCGACGACCAGTCGCCCGATGCTACTTTAAACTCATAACTGCCGGCAGTTATATCAATGGTGGCCATATAGATGCCGCTACCTTCATAGTTAAATGCATCAACCTCACCCCAGCCATTCATGGCACCGCGAACAAACACTGTTGTAGCTTCATACGGCGGGATATCCGGTGCACCGGAGGTAGCATCGGCTGCCAGCCCTGTACCCTGTGCGCCCTGCTGTTGTTTTACAAATACCGCCATAGTTTGCGCCGGTACGGTAAAGGTGCCCTCATCTGCGCCCTGGCTAAAACTGGCTACACGTACCCTGGTATCGGCAGATGCCTGCTGAATGGGGTGTAAGTCAAAGCCTGCTGCCGTGCGCACAGTATGCGCTTGCTCTTCTGGAGTACCGTTAATCACCACCACTAAGGCATCTAACATCGGGTCCAGATCGGTTAACCCGACTCCGTCGTCAATGCTCATCACAATTAAGCCCTGGGTCTGGTTTTTACCGGTATTGTGAAAACCCACCCGCGCAATAACATCCTCAGCGCTGACCAAACGGAACAAGTTGCTGCCGGCACGGATACTTAAAAACTCTTTAAATACGTCGCTGGCAAAACGGATATCGTCTGCTGCCGGTTTGGCATTGGGGTTAGTCAGTATATTGCTGATACGCGACCAGTTAGCTTGGTTTTTCTCTGCCAGAGGTAAACCAATAGCAAAGTTATTGCTTTGCATGCTGAAATCCACATAGTTAAACCAATCGCCAGAGTCGTAGCTATCCCGGTCCATTGATTTTGAGCGCAGAAAATCATCACCCATTTGCAAGAATGGAATACCCTGGCTCATCAGTGGTATGGCAAGCGCAATATTATGCACCCGTACCCGCTCGTCGATACTAACACCCGGAGCCAAGCCATACTGCAGCTGATCCCACAGCGTTTCGTTATCATGTTTGGAGACATAGTTAATAATATCAGCCGGTTTTTCGGCATAGCCTGCGGCCTGGCCATCCCAGTTAAAACTGGATGCAGGAGCTGCGATGCCCTGATAACTTTGCAGCACATAGTCTTTTAACGTACCGGCCAGGCCGATACGGATTAAATCCTGTTTGCGCAGATTCTCCTCTGTTGCTTTGTCGCTAAACAGTACGGCATCACGTACTTCATCGCGCAGCCTGTCGTTAAAGGTGCCAACGCCTGAGCCGGCCATATCCTGTTGCTTGGCCTGAACAAATAAGCGGTTGTTAGTTACTTCGCCAAAGTTCCAGCCTTCACCGTAAAAGTACACATCAGGTGCTACGCTGCGCACTATGTCACGGGTCGCCAGGATACTGTCTTTCGGGTGGTGGCCCATTACGTCATAGCGGAAGTCGTTAAAGCCAAAATCCCGCGCCAGAATCACCATCGAATCCTGCATAAACTTCTCAAACATCCGGTGCTCAGTAGCGGTATTCTCGCAGCAGGTGGAACGCTCCATTGCGCCGCTAACCGGGTTGTAGCGGTGGTAGTAACCGGGCACGATTTTGTCGAACACTGAGGTGGTGTTCAGGCCGGAGGTGCTGGTATGGTTGTATACTACATCCAGCACGGTGCGCAGGCCAAGGTCATTAAGCGCCTTAATCATTGCCCGCACTTCTTTAATGCGCACCACACCTTCCGGGTTAGAGGCATAGCTGCCTTCCGGGGCAATAAAATGCTGTGGATCATAACCCCAGTTAAAGCCATCAATACCGCGGATAGCCTGCACCAGTTCCTGTGCTTTCTCGCCAAACAGCGAGTAGCCTTCCAGTACCGACAATAAGGTTGCACCGGCACTGGTATTGCCGCATACCGGCGCGGCAGCATTTAACTGGCATAAACGGCCGACGGTATCGGTAAGCTCAATACGGCGGCTGGCATCTTCATTAATATTGGCCTGATCGTTTAACGGCAACAGGTGAAAATGGGTTAAGCCGTTATCCGCTAAAGATTTTAAGTGTTTTACCGGTGCAGAGTCTGTTTCGGTAAAAGCCAGATACTTACCGCGGTTAGCGGCACTGACACTTTGATCACGGATTGAAAAATCCCGCACATGGCCTTCGTAAATCACGATATCTTCCGGTTTGGCCACAGTAGGAACAGTACGCGCATCCCAGCCAGCCGGTTTTAAGTCGTCATCATCCAGGTTAACAAACTGACTGTAACGGCCATTGGTGGATACACTGAGCGAATACGGATCGGTGGCTTCGGTCGTTTCTACCTTGCGGGTTTGCGGATGATATACCGTGACTTCATAGCGATAAAATTGGCGGTCCAGCGCACTGCTGCCGGTATGGCTCCAGATACCGGTTTCGCTGTCTGCTGTCATCGCATGGGTGGCAGTAAGTGTTTTCGTCGCACTGTATATCTTCAGGTTAACACTGCGTGCTGTGGGGGCCCACACTCTGGCAGTAATATTACCGCCCTCGTAAATAATCCCTAAGCTGGCTTCATCGGCGTCGTTATCTGCTTTGGTGTACAAATCATCCAGCACTTTTGCCGCCTGCACCCAGGTCGCATCCAGCAGCACGTTTTCGCTGTCATACGCAGCCAGCACTAACTGGTTTTTCAGTATAGCTTTGGCTTCATCAGTGCTAAAATCTACGCTAAATGCGCTTTGCTCTGCCAGATGCGGCACTAATGCTTTTTGCTCATCGCTAAGGTTTACCGGCGTTAATGACACGGCACTGCCGGTTATTTTCTCGTCGAAATTTACGTCAAGGCTGGCATCGACAGCATAGTGCAGCTTTACCTCTGTCGCTGTTGCGGCTATCGCAGAACTCCAGACAAACGTATGCTGATCAATCCAGTGTGCAGCAGCCCCGGCAATGCTGACACCTAACGACACCACCGGGTACTGATAAACATCCGGCTTGCCGGAGAAGGTCCAGTTCATGCGGGAGAAATCCGGCTCACCTTCCGGTTGCTGCTGGGTCAGCGGCATTTTCATGTCGGCGTCGCTTAAGTCTTTCTCATCGCCCTTGTGCACAATAAAGTTACCGCAGGCGCCTTCAGTACCAGCGTAACCCGGTTTTAAGTTAAGTAGCCAATAAGCACCATAGTTTACATCGACACCGTTATGCACCAGGCCATTTTGCCAGGATGGCGCAACAGAGGATTGCTCATACGCATCGCAGCTTTCATTATTCCAGGTGTGTAAAATCCAACCGGTATAATTGCCATCGGGGCGTTTATAGAATAACACCGCCTGATTTGCGCCAGCCATTACCACAGGTACAGGGGCGCCAGGGTCATAGCCAATAATACAGGACTCATTATTCGCGCTGGGAAACGACGGTTTTTTGCATTTTATCGGTGGTGGATCAACACATTCTGTGCCTGTCGCATCAGGAATTTGCGGCACATTACAGGTTAGCAGCACTTCACCGGGTTTAGTTGAATCACCGCCGCCGCAGGCAGCCAGCAGTTGCACAGCCAGTGCCAGTACAGCGAGCTTTAGCAGTTTTATAGTTGTAGTCATTATTCTTGCTCCAAAATCCGGTTAAAAGGTGTACACCGCGCCAAGGTAGAACTGGCGGCCAAAAAACTGGATAGTGCCGGTTTGTGCCTTGTCACCGAAATAGCTTTTTGTTGGCTCGTCTGTCAGGTTGTTAACCTGAAACAGCACTTTGAACTGGTCGGTAATGTCGTAAGAGGTTTGCAGATCAATAACGGTTTCGCTGTCAAAGTTAGTGATTTGCTCATCTATACCCACCTGAGACGACACAAACGGCGAGCGGTAACGCGCACTAATACGGGCGTCAAAGCCCTGATAGTTCCAGAACACCGTGCCGCTGAATACATCCTGCGACAGGCCTTCAAAGGTAGTTTCTATCGCGGCGCCACCCAGGCTGTTGATCAGGCTGACTTCGCTTTCGGTATAGGAGTAACTACCCTGCACGCCGAGGCCAGACCAAAGCTCCGGCAGGAAATCGAACACCTTGGTAAAGGCCAGCTCGGCGCCGCGGATATAACCGCCTGCGCCGTTATTTACTGCAGTAGAGAAAGCGCCGTTAAAGGTTGTACGCGGAATACCATCTTCATCAATAATCACCTCAGGAACATCAAAACCTGCCGCGGCGAAATCAAACTCCTGAATGGTAAAATCATTTACAAATGACTTAATGTCTTTATAAAACAAAGCAAAAGCGATTGCTCCCGACGGTATGTAGTATTCATACGACAAATCGTACTGGGTAGCCTCAAACGGCCGTAAAAACGGGCTGTTGGCGCTGCTACCATTAATTTCACCGTCATCGCTGATGGTAATAGAGGTATTAGACGCCAGCCGGTTAATCGGTGGTCGCGACATCACTTTGGCAGCGGCAAAACGAATTTGCGAGTTGTCGGTAATAGCAAAATTCAGATTAAGCTGTGGCAACACATCAGTGTATTTTTCACCCAAAATGCCAGGCGCATAACGGGTGTTTACCAGGCCGGCATCATCGGTAATATTTTGCGCCCCGCGCAACGGGTCGCCATTTACATCGGCTAAGTCGGTAGCACTTTGATCGGTTTGCACTACACGCACACCAATATTCCCGGTTAGTGGAATACCAAAAATTTCCGTATCCAGGTTCGCCATAACATAACCGGCCAGCACATCTTCGTATACTTCACCGCTTTCCAGCATTGTCCACCCTGTATCAGGGCCATTAGCCACTTGCTGGGACGGCAGGATGCCGGCATTGCCGGTGCCCCAGGTTTGCACCGGTTGCGGAATACCCTGCGGGAACCAGGCATTTAATGCCTTATCCAAATCTATCGCCAGGTAGCTGGGGTAAGTGGCAAAGTCACCTTTAAAATTCACCACTTCTACCATGTCGGCAGTCAGGCGCAGCGGTGGCTGCGAGGTTAAAAAGGCACCGTCGCTGCCGTATTCAAATACTGAGCGATTATTTTTATAGGTGCGCTCGGAGTAACGTACACCAGCCTCCAGTGAGGCAATAACCGGCATATCCAGCACCCAGCTGGCATCAAAGCGGTAAGCGGTAACTTCATCTTCGTTCACGTAAGGGTAAATACCGTATTTGCTTACCATTACCTTGTCGATATCAGAAAACGCCGCCGCCTGATTAAAGCCCACGCTTGGCAGGTTAAGACCATTTAGCAGGTAAGAAATTGACACATTGCTATCCAGTACCGGCGTTGCGGCGGTAGCATCTTCAGCTACCAGGCCCCATAACAAACCATTGCGAAAATCGCTTTTGGCGCTGGAGTGCGATACGTCAAATGACAGGTTTACGCTGGTACTGACATCCCAGTCGGCATTAATACCAAAGCTGCGTACTTCGTCGTAGTCGCGGTTGTCATCATTAACCAGTTCAACCCGGGTAAAGCTGCTGGAAGTACGGTTAAAAGTGCCGCCAATAACTGAGCTGCCGTTTAATACCGGATTGCCCAACGCCGCTGTCGGGCCGCCAAACTTAACGCGAAAACCGCGGGCAAAAGCTTCTTTGTCAAACTTAGATAAAAACGCATCGGCTTTTAACGTAAACGCATCATGTGGTGTCCACTCCAACGCGGCCATGTAACCATCGCGGGTTTCTTCACCGCCTTTATGCTGCAACTCAAAGCCTTCGCTGATATATTCATTTACGCCATCATCGTTAGTGTCTTTCTGGCCGTTATACGCCAGGCCGACAAACTGTGTGGCGACGCTGGGCTGGTAAAGCCGGGCATAACCGGCAGCAAAACCCAGTGTATCGCCAAGAAATTTACCCTGATACGACATACTGAAACGGTGGCCAAAATCGACACCGTCCGGCACTTCGTTGGCGCGGTCGTTGTACATGCCGCGGGCATTTACCGTAAAGGTGTGTTGTTTGTCATTACGTAGCGGGCTGGCCGTTTGCAGCTCTACCGTGCCGGCCACACCGCCTTCAATTAATGAGGCTTTTGGCGATTTATACACTGCCGCCGAATTAATCAGCTCCGACGGATACTGATCAAACTCAATATTACGCTTGCCACTGGTAGATACCTGCTCGCGGCCATTCAGCGTAGAAAACACAAAACCACCCGACATACCGCGGATATTAATTTCTGCTGCCTGGCCACCGGTACGTACCGCCGAAATGCCCGGCAAGCGGGTTAAGGCATCGGCCATTGATACATCCGGCAAGGCGCCTAAATCATCTGCCGAAATGGTTTCTGATACGGTATCGCCAAAACGTTTGGCATCCAGTGAACGGAACAGGCTGCTGGCAAAACCGCGCACCTGGATAACCTCAACCGCATCTTCCGCTGCCGGCTGAGTATTGTTTTGTATAGTTGCCTGTTGAGTTGCTGATTGCTGCGCCTGCTCTGCTGTTTGTGCCACAGCAGAACATGCCAGACTACCCACCCCTGCCATAGCAAGTGTGAGCAGACTAAGCTTGAACTTATTCATGCCCTGTATCCCCGTTTTATTTTTATAGCGTTTATTTTTATAAAGGGTTGCGCGTTCCATGCGACCGGCATGAAAACCTGCAGCCTGTTGTTTCAGTGTTTATTTATTGACCGTTAAACGGTAACCCGCAATATGAATACGTATTCAGTCGTCCATCACGGTGCAAAAAGGCCACCGCTGTTCCCGCAGCCGCACCAAACTGGTATATAAAACAGGTAGAACACCGCACAAAGCACTGTTGGCGTGCAGGCAAGGTAAGGACAAAGCACAGCTTTGGTGCACGAATACGTATGCATAAACTTGTATGCAGCCGCCGAAACGTTTATCCATTAACCAGCGGGATGGTTAACCAATAAAACAAATTAACAGGTACGCGGCAGGCCACCTGCCCCAAAAAGAGAGATAATATGCTCAACATTAAACTGACACCGGTAATGGCCGGCTTGCTGGCGGCAGGCACACTGTTTTATGCCACTGCAGCTGCGGCTTTTTGCCCGCAAACTTCAGATGCCACACCCAAAGGCCCCATTGCACTGAATGAACAGGGCGAATTTGTGCCTGGCTGGGCTAAAAGTGCAGTTTGGTATCAGGTATTTCCTGAGCGCTTTCGCGATGGTGACCCGGCAAATAACCCAACGGTAGCCGATATTGCCGGTGCAGATCCGGTCGAAGAGCCCAAAGTGTGGCAGGTACACCCCTGGGGCAGCGACTGGTACAAATTGCAACCGTATGAAGTTAGCAATGGCGAACCGGAACTGTGGAAGCACCTGCTGCGCCGTCGCTACGGCGGTGACTTGCAAGGCGTGATCAACAAGCTTGATTACATTAAAGATATGGGCTTTAACGCCATTTACCTGAACCCGGTGTTTGATGCCCCCTCGCTGCATAAGTACGACGGCGCCAGCTTTCACCATATCGACCCTAACTTTGGCCCGGACCCGGACGGTGACCGCGCGCTGATGGCGAAAGAAAACCCGCTGGATCCGTCTACCTGGGTATGGACCAAAGCCGACGAACTGGCACTGGAGCTGATTAAACAAGCGAAACAGCGCGGCATAAGGGTAATTTTTGACGGCGTATTTAACCATATGGGCGCCAACAGTTTTGCTTTTCAACACCTGAAACAGCATCAGCAAAACTCGCCTTATAAAGATTGGTTTACCGTAAACAGCTTTAAAGACGAAAAAGCCGGCACTGAATTTAGCTATGAAGGCTGGTTTGGTGTGCCATCACTGCCTGAATTTAAAGAAGATAAAAACGGCCTGGTGCAGGGCCCGCGCGATTACGTATTTGCCGCTACCGAGCGCTGGATGAACCCCAAAGGCAAAGGCGCCGAATATGGTATCGACGGCTGGCGGCTGGATGTGGCTTTTTGTGTGGCGCATGGTTTCTGGAAAGACTGGCGTGGTCATGTAAAAACCCTTAACCCAGAGGCGTATATCACCGCAGAAATTGTGATGCCGCCCGAACTGGTAAAACCCTACCTGCAGGGTGATGAGTTTGATGGCGAGATGAACTACAACTTCGCCTTTGCCGCCGCTGAGTTTATGTTTAACCCGCCGCCACATAAGATCAGCGCAACAGAGTTTGATGCCAAGCTGCTGGAAATGCGCGGTTTATACCCTAAAGGCGTAGCTTATGTAACGCAAAACCTGTTTGGCAGCCATGACTCCAACCGGATTGGCTCGCACATTGTTAACCGCGGTATTGGTAACTTCCGTGATTGGGGCGACTACTTTCAGTTATCACAGGTTGGCAGCAACCCGGATTACAAAGTACGTAAACCCAATGAAGAAGAATTGCGTTTGCAAAAGCTGTTTGTGATTTTTCAGATGACCTACGTCGGTGCGCCTATGGTGTATTACGGTGATGAAGTAGGCATGTGGGGCGCCAATGACCCGGATGATCGCAAACCGATGATCTGGGAAGATATTAAATACGAAGACGAAGTAACCAACCCGGACGGCAGCAAACGCCCGGCCGACAAGGTTACGGTGAATAAAACGCTGCAGCAGCACTACCGTAAGCTGATCCGGTTGCGTAACAGCCTGCCGGCGTTACAACTGGGTGACTTCAGCACCCTGCTTGCCGATAACGACAAAGAGCTGTATGGCTTTGAGCGCCGTTATCAGCAGCAACGGGTACGGGTTATTCTGAACAACAGCGATAAACCGCAGCAAGTAACACTAAGCCGTGACCAGTTGAACTGGCAAGAGCAGATTGACCAACTGCCGGTAACGGTAAGCGGCGATAAAATCCGCCTGACCATACCGGCCAAATGGGGCGCGGTGCTGCTGGCGCAATAGCGGCTTTAACCACACCACAAAGGCCACCGGGTTAAGGTGGCCTTTTTTATCTTAACGGCCTTGCTGCAAAAACTGCTGATGCGCCGGTAACTGCGCGGCGGTGCGGCTTATAATGGCTTTTAAATCGGCCAGAAAGCCGCTTAACTGATCATCGGTTAAGCTATCTGCCAGCGGGTGATAATGTTGTGGCCGTAAATGCTGCCCCAGCATTACCTGCTGCCAGGCTACTTCGGTAAACAACTCATCCTGTTGACGAAATACCGCTCCTGACTGGCGAAACAGTTCAATGCGCTGTGCCAGTGAGTCCGGTAACGCCATAGTGCGGCAATACTGCCACAAGCCATTATCGTTACGCTGGTTTAAATGGTAATGCAGGATAATAAAATCGCGGATCGCTTCAAACTCCTGCTGTGACTGGCGGTTATACTCCAGGCGCAGCGCGGCCATATCGGTCTGTTGCGGAAAACACTGCACCAACCGCACCACGGCACTTTGGATCAGGTGAATACTGGTTGATTCCAACGGCTCAAGAAAACCACTGGATAAACCAATAGCCACGCAGTTTTGCAACCACTGCTGGTTACGCCGCCCGGTTACAAAGCTGATTTTACGCGGCTCGGCCAGGGCTTCAGCATCCAGATTACTCATTAAGGTTTGGCGCGCAGCGTTATCGTCCAAAAACCGGCTGCTGTACACCAAACCATTACCGGTACGGTGTTGCAGCGGAATACGCCACTGCCAGCCGCCGCTATGGGCAATAGCACGGGTATAAGGCATAACCGGCAAGGTAGCCGCTGTTGGCACGGCCAGGGCGCTGTCACAGGGCAGCCAGTGGCGCCAGTCTTCATAGCCGCCCCCCAATTCCCCGCCAATTAACAACGCGCGTAAACCGGAGCAATCTATAAATAAATCGGCACTAAAGCTTTGGCCATCCTTTAATATCACGCTAGCAAGATCACCGGCCGGGGTTTTAACCACTGCGCCAATGGTGCCTTCAGTTCTTACCACACCACGCTGTTCGCTGTAACGGCGTAAAAAAGCCGCGTACAGGCTGGCATCAAAATGGTACGCATGCACTAACCCTTGCAGCGGAGTATTGGGAATTTGCGGCAAAGGTGCATACTTGCCGGTATGGGCCGCCTGATAATTGAGTGAATAATCCCAAAAACTGCTGTTATCACCGCGCGCCTGCGCCGCCAGCCAGTAGTGATGAAAAGCGGTAAACCCCAGTGGCCTGCCCACCGGACCAAAGGCGTGCATGTAGCTGTCGCCGGCGTTACCCCAGTTTTCAAACTGGATACCCAGTTTAATAGTGCCCTGGGTAGATTGTAAAAACTCTGCCTCGTTAATACCCAAAGCCGCATTAAAGTGCTGAATAGCCGGTATGGTGGCTTCGCCAACCCCCACAGTACCGATAGCGTCTGACTCTATCAGCCGGATGCTAAGTTGGGGCCCCATCAGCTTTGACAACATAGCGGCGGTCATCCAACCGGCTGTACCGCCGCCAACAATCAGCACTTGTTTTACTGCGTTGTTTGTCATGTTGAAGCTCTCCTGCTGCAATAAAAAAGCCCTGCTTTAACGTAACATTAAAGCAGGGCCTGATAGACAGCTATCTTACTGATTAAAACTTATAAGATAAACCCGCCATAAAGGTACGGCCATAACGTTGATATTCAATCAACTGACCATTTTCAGTACGAACAAAGGGCTCATCAGTAATGTTGTTGGCCTGCAACAGCAGCGTTAAACCTTCAAACTGACCTTCGTCGAAGTTGTAGCTTATTTGCGCATCAACCACGGTTTCCGCTTCAATCATTTTTAAATCGCGGCCACTGCCAAAACCAGAAATCTCACCCAGGAACTCTGAACGGTAACGGCCACTGACGCGGGCAGCAAAACCGCCATTTTCATAGTACATGGTTACGTTGGCAACGCGCTTAGACAAACCAGGTAAAGGTGTAGCTGGATTATTAGGATCAGACTCTATGCTGCTGTCTGTCCATGAACCCGTCAGGATAGTACCGAAGTTTTCTAACATCGGTGACACCATAGCGCCACTTAATGACAAGCTGAACTCAAGGCCGTTAATACGGCCGCCGTCGCCGTTTTGCGGCTTGGTGGCCACACCTTGATTAATTACCGGAGTAATACCACCTGACGGATAACCGGTGAAATCCTGAATAGTGGCCTGATCATAAATATAGGTTTCAAGATCTTTATAGAACGCGGCCAGAGACATATAACCCAGGCTGTCATCGAAGTAATATTCGTATGACACGTCCAGCGCATTAGCCAGCCATGGCTTAAGTGCCGGGTTACCGCCGGTTGCGCTCCACGGCGAGTTGTTTTCAGGAGTGGCCTGGCTGTTATTGTTAGCCGGGTTAAAGCTGTAATCCTGGCTGGCGCGCAGCTGGTCCATACGGGCACGGGCCATAGTACGGGCCAGGCCTAAACGGACAAAATGCCCGGCGCCCAGATCAAAGCTCAGGTTCATGCTTGGCAGCACTTCCCAGTATTTATCACCGCCTTCAAGGCGGAACGACGATACATCAATACCGGTACCAGAGGCCGCCAGCGCATAAGACGATTGATCGGTATGCACCACCTGAGTACCAAAATTACCGGTTACCGGAATTTCACCAATGCTGGTATTGATACCTACTTTAACAAAAGCAGTAACCACATCTTCCTGCACATTCCAGTCTTTGATCAGTACGTCAGCATTAGGGTTACGCACCAGTTCTAACACGCCGGACGATATTAATTCGCGTGGGTCGTAACTAACCATGCCCGGAATACCAAAACCTGCCAGGCTGGTAGTACCGTTTACATTAGGAATGGTGGCACTGGTGGCACCGTTTGGTAAGCCAAGGAAAAACTCATTGGCTTTTTTGTCTTTTTCGCGGCTGCTAACGTTCAAACCAAACTCTACTTCGTCAAAAACATTATGCTCAGTTAATGTTTTTGCACTCAGACGAATTTGATTCAGCTCATCGGTAATGGAAGGCGAATTGTAATAGCCTAACTGGCCGCCAGGAATGATATCGCCGCCCCAGCCTTGTGGGCTGGTAAGCAAAATCAGGCTTGGGTCAGCATAATTCAGGCCGGCATTAAAGGTGGCGCCTTTGCCGTTCATCTGAAACTGAATAGTGTCAGTTGCACCTGAACCGGCAGTACCGGTACCGGCATCTGATTCCAGAATAAGGTCGGTACGGTCCAGTTTTGAATGGCTGACATCAACGGTACCGAACCAATTATCGGCCAGTTTA
This sequence comes from Rheinheimera pacifica, assembly GCF_900108485.1. Classification (GTDB taxonomy): domain Bacteria; phylum Pseudomonadota; class Gammaproteobacteria; order Enterobacterales; family Alteromonadaceae; genus Alishewanella; species Alishewanella pacifica. Next base: position 141,880 of record NZ_FNXF01000002.1, read on the forward strand.
AATTCGGTTTTCCAGCCGGCAGAAAACAAATCGCTTTCACGGAAATTACCATGGTTACGCACTATGGCTTTTACATCGCTGTAGGTGCCTGATGTTACCAGGCCATTTTCTACCACCGCATCGCTAAGCTCTGCGCCGCCCCAAAACAGTGGCATTTCAATAAAGCTGGTACGCTGGGTTTCATCAAACTTGGAGTAGTATAAATCCAGGGTGGTGCTGAAATCAGCATTAGGTTTGTACTCAAATACACCAATAAAACCATCACGTTCTAACAGGTTTGAGTTAGCGTAAATTTTGGCACCGCCAATCACTTTGTTGCCATCTTCAGTATCGGCGTAACCCCAGGCTTCAAAGCGTTCAATCTGGGTTGGGTTAGACATATTGGCATAACCCAGTGCCACACCAATGGTGTTATCTGCAAACTGGTCAATATAGGAAATGCTTAAACGCTGGCCGTTATCATCGGCGCCGGCATTTAACGCATCGATCTGGTTCCACTCGTAACGGGCATTAACAACAACAGTGGTTTCGCCATGTTTCAGCGGGCTGATAAGACGCATGTCAGCCGTACCGGATAAACCCTGGCCAACTAAGGCGGCGTCTGGTGTTTTATATACCACTACTCCGCTTAACAGCTCTGAAGGATACTGGTCAAACTCTACGCCGCGGTTATCACCGGAGCTTACCTGCTCACGGCCATTTAACAAGGCAGTGCTGAAATCTGGCGACAAACCACGAATACTGATCACCTGGCCACGGCCATTCAGCCGCTGTGCGGTCAGGCCTGGCAAACGCGCCAGCGACTCAGCAATACTAACGTCCGGCAATTTACCGATATCTTCTGCAGACACTGCCTCAACAATAGATGAGTTAAACATCTTAATGTTTTGCGAATCCTGCAAACTGCGACGAAAACCCGTTACTGAAATTACTTCGATTTGCTCATCAGCTTTGGCCTGTTCTTCTGCAGCCTGAGCAGTAGTTTGCGCATATGCCATAGAGCCAGTACCGGCCGCAGCCAGTGCCAGCGTAAGCATACTGAGTTTAAATTTAGTCATGTCCTTCATCCCCGGTGTGTTGTGTGTGGTGTCTGTCAGCTGTAAGCGCAGCCGTATCAGTACAACCAGACTTTTGTCTAAGGCTATTTATTAAACTTATTAGCGCAACACCTCAACATGAATACGTATTCATAATTACTAATTTGCACAAATGCAGAGCGGCCGTAGCAAAAACGCACCAACAAGGTGCAAGCTGCGTTTTATACGCATAACGGCAAGCTGATTGCTGCTCAAGCCGCCTGCCTGAACCCTTCTACTGCTGCTTGCCGGGTACTGTCGCATGATATTTTCAATGCATACGTATGCAACAGGTTTAATAAATACATAACCCTGATTTATGCTTGCACCACCATATGGCAGCCCGTAGCAAACTTGTGGGTCTTGCTTTGCTGCCAGCGCGGAGCAAAATATGAAAAATTATAGTCCGACGGGATACAGTCTGGCAGCTTTTGATAGCAGCCAGAGTACACAACCGGTATTAGCGCAGCTGCGCCAGTTTATACTGCAGCAATTGCCACAGGCACCCAGATTAACGGATGCCGCCAGTACATTAAATATGAGCAGCCGCACGTTGCAACGGGCCCTGCAGCAAGCGGATACCAGCTTTCGCCAGTTGATGTGTCAGTGCCGGCAACAGTTAGCACATCACTATTTACAAGACGCCAGCCTGAGCCTGCAGCAAATTGCTTTTCAGCTCGGATTTGCAGAACAGAGCAGCTTTCAAAAAGCGTTTAAGTGCTGGCAGGGTTGCTCACCGGGCGTATTTCGCCAGCGCCAACAGCTCGCTGCAAACAGACGTCGTCATTTATCCGGCTTAAATCAGCCGGGGTTACAGGTGAATTATGGAATTAATTAAGCAACTCGCCGCACTGGTGGGTTTGCAGGACAGCTACGTACACGCGCAGGGCCACACTGAAGTGATCAGCCTGGACAAACAACAAGCCATATTGCAAGCCATGGGATATGACTTAACGTCGAATGATGCGATACAGGACAAAATCGTTGAGCTAAGCGAGCAACCCTGGCATGAAGTTATAGCCCCTGTCACCGTATGCCAGCAAGGCGAGCCACTGCGCATTCGTGTACAGCAGTTACAACAAAACGCGGTCAGTGACTGGCAATGGCAAATTAATACCGAAGAGCAACAGCAGTTCAGCGGCAGCCTGACCATCGCGGCCAAAGATATCAGCGAACGCCGGCAAACCCGCCAAGGCGAAGTACTGGCCGCCGAACTGGTTTTAGATATCAGCTTACCGCTGGGCTATCACCAGTTAACGCTAAGCAATAACCGCCAGCAATATAGCCAGCAACTGATTATTACACCGCAGCGCTGCTTTCAGCTGCATGACAAAGCGGTACTGCATAAAACTTTTGGCCCGGCCATTCAGCTGTATGCGGTTAAATCGGCGCGCAACTGGGGCATTGGCGACTTTGCCGATCTGCAGCAGATGGTAGCGCCATTGGCCGCCCAAGGCGTTGACTTTATTGGCTTAAACCCGCTACACGCTCTGTACCCTGAGCTGCCACAAGACTGCAGTCCGTACAGCCCGAACAGCCGCTTATGGCTAAATACCGACTATGTCGCGCTGGAGCACACCGCAGAATATGCTGACTGTGCAGCTGCACAGCAACTGGTTAACTCTGAAAGCTTTCAGCAGCGCTTACAACATTTACGTGAACAAACTTACGTTGACTACATCGGCGTAGCCGCAGCTAAAAAAGCAGTGGCTACGTTATTGTTTCAGCAGTTTAAACAGCAACATCTGGCGAAAAACACCGCCCGTGCTGCTCAGTTTCAGCAGTTTGTAGCAGACGGTGGCGATAGCCTGCGCCAGTTAACTATTTATCAGGTGTTGCAGGGCCAGCTATTTCAGCAAGACTGGAATATGGCCGCCTGGCAAAACTTTCCGCAGCAACTGCGCGATCCGCACAGCAGTGCCGTGGCTGAATTTGCCAGCGCAAACAGCGATGCCATCAACCAGCAACTGTATTTGCAATGGCAGGCACAACTACAACTGGCAGAGGTAAAACGCTTGTGTCAGCAGCATGGTATGGCCATTGGCCTGTATTGCGATGTTGCCGTTGGCACCAGCCGCAGCAGTGCAGAAAGCTGGGGCGCACCGGAAGATTACCTGCTGGATTTAAGCGTAGGTGCACCAGCCGACATTATGGCGCCCAAAGGCCAGAACTGGGGCTTGTTAGCCTACAACCCGCAAACGTTGCGGCAAAAAGCTTATCAGCCTTTTATTGCACTGCTGCAAGCCAATATGCGCTTTGCCGGCGCGTTGCGCCTGGATCACGTGATGGCACTGTTACGGTTATGGTGTTGCCCGGTGGGTGCTGATGCCACAGCCGGCGCCTATATCCGTTTTCCGGCCGCCGACCTGTTTGCCATTCTGGCACTGGAAAGCCAGCGCAACAGTTGTGTGGTAATAGGGGAAGATTTAGGCACAGTACCGGTAGAGATCAGCCACCTGCTGGCGCAATATCAGGTATTGTCGTACCGGGTATTTATGCTTGAGCAAAAGCCAGGCAGCTATGATTACGCCGCCCAAACCTATCCGGAACTGGCACTGGCAACGGTAACCACGCACGATATGCCCACGCTGGTGGGGTACTGGCAACAAGATGATCTGCAGCTGCGCCACGAGCTGGATTTATTTCCCAACCCGCAGGTAGCTGACAGCCTTTATCAGCTGCGTGCCGATGAAAAACAACTGATGAGCCAGCGCCTGCAATTACATGAAGGTGACTATCAGCAGTTGATCCGCGCCAGCCACTTGTTTACCGCGCAACAACCGGCCCGCTTATTTGCCTTTCAGCTTGAGGATTTGTTGTTAATGTCTACCCCGGTGAATATTCCGGGCACCAGCAACGAATACCCAAACTGGCGCCGGCGCCTGACAGATAACATCGACGTCATTTTGCAGCGTCCGGATGTACTTGCACTGATAGCCGATATTAAAACTGCCAGACAATAACGTCGTCGCAAAGTACCGGCAAACCCTGCAGCGGTTTGCCGGTACATTTCTTCACTATCTGTTAATTATTGATTCATCTGGGTTTTGCTATACCTTCAGTGTCTTTTAGCAATCCAATATGAGGAATCATTATGTTGAAGCTAATCCCTACCACCGTTGTTGCCGGTTCTTTTCTTGCCGTGGCGGGTTATGCACAAGCTCAGGACAGCGGTTTTTACGTTGGTGGTCATTATGGCCAGCATAAGGTTGAACTGGAATCTGATATAGCGGATACCGATTTAAAATTTGGCGTGGCCGGTGTGAATGCCGGTTACCAGCTGACCAGCTTTCTGGCACTGGAAGCGCGTTATGCCGTAGGCGTTAAAGACGAAGATATTTTCGACGGCGACGATTCAGCCCGCTTTGAAATTGACCGCCACATGGCGTTAGTGGCCCGTGGCAGTATACCGCTGGGTGAGCGTTTCTCCATTTTCGGTATTGCCGGTTACGGTGAAACCCGTTACGCCTTCGCTTATGACATATTAGGTGCCAGTGGCTCTGAAAAGAGCACAGAAAAAGGCCTGGTGTATGGTGCCGGCGCCGCGTTTAACCTGACAGAAAGGTTAAGTTTAGTCGCCGAGTACAATGTACTGCCTAAGCTGGAAGATGACGACGAAGGCTTTTATGAGTCTGACGTGTCGCTGATGACAGTAGGTTTAAACTATCGTTTCTAAACTTGGATCTTATTCTGAGCTGACATAAAACAGGGGCGGTTAAGCCCCTGTTTTTTTGCTTATTGAACTACTTATTTAACTACTTAGCCTACCAGATTTTTACCCGCACTTTATCGTCACGGTACATACCATCACCTGGTTTTATGTCATAGGCTTGATAAAACTGCGGCATATTCGACAAGGTACCTAACACACGGTACATGCCCGGTGAATGTGGCCCGGTGATCACTTGTTGGCGCAGTGCTTCATCACGGAATTTAATGCGCCATACCTGGCCCCAGCCCATAAAAAAGCGCTGCTCTGGCGTAAAGCCATCAATTACTGCACCAGCCTGGCCGTTCAGTGAGTTCTGATAGGCTTTGTACGACACCGTTAAACCGCCTAAGTCAGCGATATTCTCACCTAGACCTAAAGCGCCTTGCAGGTGTAAGTCGTCTATCGGGTTAAAGGCGCTGTACTGGTCAATCATCAACTGAGCGCGGCCCTGAAACTGAGCGGCGTCTTGTTCTGTCCACCAGTCACGCAGGTTGCCGTCGCCGTCTGAACGGCGGCCCTGATCGTCAAAACCGTGGGTAAATTCGTGGCCGATAACACCGCCGATAGCACCGTAGTTTACCGCGTCGTCGGCGTCTACGTTAAAAAACGGCGGTTGTAAAATCGCTGCCGGAAACACAATTTCGTTCATAGTAGAGCTGTAGTACGCATTTACCGTTTGCGGTGTCATACCCCATTCAGTGCGATCTACCGGTTTACCTAAGCGCTCAATGATACGCTGATATTCACACTCGGCGCTGCGGCGCAGGTTACCAATTAAGTCAGTCGGGCTAATTTCTACACAGCTGTAATCACGCCATTTATCCGGGTAGCCAATTTTGGTGTTAAATTTGGCCAGCTTAATTTGCGCCTGTTTTTTCGTTACCGGGCTCATCCACTCCAGTTCGTCAATGGACTGGCGAAACGCCACACGCAGATTTTCAATCATCTGATCCATGCGTGCTTTGGCTTCAGGTTTAAAATGTTGCTCTACGTATTTTTTACCGACCATAAAACCCAGGTTGCTATCTACCAGGCTAACTGCACGCTTCTCACGGCTACGCTGTTCTTGCAGGCCGTTTAGGGTTTTACCGTAAAACTCAAAGCTGGCATCGGCAAAGGCGCTGCTGAGGTTACTGGCGTTGCTGCGGACTAAATGAAACTTCAGATACTGCTGCCACTGCACTACCGGGGTATTAGCCTGTAGTTTGGCAAACTCAGTAAAGTAACTGGGCTGGCGCACCACCAACTCGTTGATGTTGCCAAGGCCCGCTGCAGTTACAAAGGCCTGCCAGTTAAAACCCGGTGCCAGTTTAGTTAACTCTGCGATGGTCAGTTTGTTATAGGTGGCGTTACGGTCACGGTTTTGTACCCGGCTCCACTGCGCGGCGGCAATTTGCTTTTCCAGCGCTACGATATCGGCGGCGGCCTGTTCAGCGTTGTCCATACCGGCCAGGGTCCACAGTTTGGCAATAAAAGCCTGATACTGGCCCAGCAATTCAACCGAGCGTTCGTCATCTTTTAAGTAGTAGTCACGATCAGGTAAACCTAAACCCGCCTGTGATGCGCCGGTAATATACTGATCAGATTGTTTTTGATCCTGGCCGACAAACAGCGCCACCGGTGTGCCAACGCGGTAACGCTGCCATTCGCCCCACAGCGCCGTTAAATCCTGGTGTGATTTAAGGTTGTCAATTTGCGCCAGCTCAGGCCGTAGCGGATTTAACCCCAGCACTTCGGCTAATTCTGCATCGAGGAAAGATTTATACAAATCAGCAATTTTTTGCTCATCAGAGCCTTTAGCTTGCTGTTCAGCCGCCAGTTGCTGCACTATTGCCAGCACTTGTTTTTCGGCGTTTTCGCGCAGCTCATCAAAACTGCCCCAGCGTGCTTTGTCTGCCGGGATCTCGGTTTTCTCCATCCAGCTGCCGTTTACATAATGGAAGAAATCCTGCTGCGGCGCGACACTGGTGTCCATATTCGCCAGCTCGATACCTGAGCTCAGGCCGGTTTGAGTTTGTACTGCAGTATTATTTTCGGTTGTTACACTGCTGTTTGAGCATGAAGCCACACCCAGCGCCAGCGCAATACTCAGCGCTACTGTTGTCATTTTTATCATTAGTGGTTCCTGGTTATTAACGTTCTTATTGTTTTAACGCAGGCCAGTGTAGAAGCATGATTAGTGCTGTCCAGCCAATACAGGTTAAGCAGAAGGACTGCTGCGATAAATAACCTGCCGCAGCAGACCGATTTAACTTGAACTGTAGCCGTATTTTCCGCAGGATCGGCACTATGAGTTAAAACAGCCCGCCACAACACAGGATTTATTATGCTAAATACCGCTTTAACTTCACTAACCGGTTTACCGGCTTTTGCCGCGTACTTTGCACTGGCCGTTGTGCTGGTGCTGCTGTTTGTCCGCTTGTATACGCTGGTAACACCACATGACGAATTTGCGCTGATCCGCGCCAATAACGCCTCTGCAGCTATTGCTTTTGGTGGCGCCTTAATTGGTTTTGCCTGGCCATTGTCCAGTGCCATTACGCATTCCATGTCGTTACTCGACTGTGCTATCTGGGGCGGCGTAGCCTTGCTGGTACAGGTACTGACTTTTTTCATCAGCACCGCTGTGCTAAAAAAGCTGCCGCAGCGTATTACGCAGGGTGAACTGGCCGCCGGTATTTTCTCAGCTTGTTGTTCTGTCAGCGTAGGTATACTAAACGCCGCCTGTATGAGTTATTAAGGAGCGCATTATGACTAACACTAAAACATTTAAACGCAGCAAAACCGCCCGCCTGATTATGATGGTACCTGCCGCAGGTATGGTACTGGCAGGCTGTGGCGAAAAGCCGGTTGAGGTACAGGTGTTTAACTCGCAGGATGAGTGCGCCGCTTATTATAACCCACCGGCAGAATGTAAAGCCGCCTTTGACGATGCAAAAGCGTTGCACCCGCAAGTGGCACCACGCTACGCCAGCCGGCAGGAATGTGAAACCGATTTTGGCACTGGCCAGTGCGAAACCGCACCGGTACTAGCAGCAAACAACACTGTGCCAACAGAACAAACGCAACAAAGCCAGCAAAGCAGCGGCTTTTTTATGCCGATGATGATGGGTTTTATGGCCGGCCAAATGTTAAACCGGGGTGGTATGGCCGGCGCACCACAGCAGCAAACAGCCGCCGCCAACCGTTCACCGGTACCAAATCAGCCGCTGTATAAATCACGCGATGATCGCAGCACTTTTCGTACGGCAACTAATACTGCCGTTGCCAGCCAGCCGGGTAGCACCAGCATACGGCCCTCAGCGGTACAGCCTAAGCCGGCGGCCATGGCTCGCCGTGGAGGCTTTGGTGCTCAGGCGGCGCAGCGCAATGTCAGCAGCAACGGTGGTTAATTACTGATGAAACGCGTTAACAGCACCCCAAGGCCGGGCTGGAAAGCTTTTGCGCAGAGCGTCGGCTTTAATTTTCATACCTTTGATGGCGAACCGTATTGGGATGAAAGCGCCTATTATCAGTTTAGCCTGCAGCAGATAGAGCAGGATCTGGAAGACCCGACCGAAGAGCTGCACCAAATGGCGCTGGATCTGGTAGACGATATCATTAGTGATGAACAAAAGCTGCGGCAATTGCAAATTCCATCGCAGTTTTGGGATGCGGTGCGCGCCAGTTGGCGCAGCAAAGAACCGCATTTATACGGCCGCATGGATTTTAGCTACAACGGTACCGGCCCGGCTAAGTTACTGGAACTAAACTACGATACGCCGACATCGCTGTATGAAACCGGTTTTTTTCAGTGGGTATGGCTGGAAGACCAACTACTGCGCGGCGAATTACCGCAAGGCGCTGATCAGTTCAACTCTTTACAGGACAAACTGCAACAAGCTTTTGCCGAGTTAGACCTGCCACAGCCGTTTTACTTTGCCAGTGTTACCGAAAGTATTGAAGATAAAGGCACGGTAGATTATCTGATGGATATTGCGCTGCAAGCAGGACTAAACAGCCGTTATATTCAGTTAGAGCAGCTGGGTGATATTGATGGCCAGTTGGTCGATTTAGACGGTTTTCCGGTACAGGGCTTATTTAAACTGTACCCGTGGGAATTTATGCTGCAGGAAGATTTTGCCGGCACTATTCTTACCAGCCAGACCCAGTTTATTGAGCCATTGTGGAAATGTTTATTGTCTAACAAAGGCATATTGCCGCTGTTATGGCAAAAATATCAGGGCCACCCTAACCTGTTGCCGGCTTTTTTTGATGACGGCAGCGCGTTGCAAAACGGCTGGGTGCGTAAACCGCTGTTATCGCGCGAAGGTGCCAACATTGAGCTGGTAACCAACGATGGCAAAGCGTTAAAGCAAGACGGCCCTTATAACGACAGCGGCTATATCCGCCAGGCGTTAGCGCCATTACCGCAATTTAACGGCAACTATACACTGATTGGCAGCTGGGTAGTGGCTGACAGTGCTGCCGGTATTTGCATCCGTGAAGACAACAGCCTGATCACCAAAGACAGCTCCCGCTTTTTACCACATATTATCCTCGACTGATCCACCGTTATACACCGGAGCGCAGGTTAAAGCGCTCCGGTTAAAATTAACATCCTTCCCGATAAGTGCATTTTTGGCCCGATAATATGTAAAAAAATCCGGCACTATGCTGTAAAAATATTTCGCCTTATTTCAGTCATTTAAGCTTAAATCAAAAATTTATCACTGAAAAATTAAACCACTTTTTTGACAACGCTGTCATTTTTGCCATAGTCAATTCGCCCATTTTCTACACAACACGGATCCGGGTTTTACGCCAGGCTGGCGCCATAATGTGCAACATCAAGCGGGTGCCGTAACGGTAAAACCAGCCAGGCACCGCAAAATAATAAAACATAAAAATAAGCAACAAAACTGGAGGAAGTTATGTTTAAACAAACAGTTAACCTATGTAGCACTGTCTCACTGCTGCTACTGGCAGCCAGCATACAGGCTGCCACACCAAACGCACCGGTGATCAGCTGGATGCCCACCGAATACAGCCTGCAAAATGGTAGTGTGCAGGTACCGGTACGCTGGGATATGTGGTGGGGCACCAACGGCAACAAGTGGTATTTAAAACAAAATGACAGCGTTGTCTTTGCTGCTGCAATAACGCCCAACGGCCAGAATGCGCAAACCGGCTCTACCAACCTTACCTTTACCCAGCCAGGTAGTTATCAATTACAGGCAAGCTTGTGCCAGGTAACGGGTACTGTAGAAGAGTGCGCCAGCAGTGGCATTACCACTATTAATATTAGCGGTAACGGCGGCGGTGATGGAGGTGATAACGGTGGTGGTGACAATGGTGGCGGCTTTAACCCCTGGACTGATCTGGATTTAACCGCCTGGCCGCACCCGCTAAAACAAAGTAATCTGCCGTATCAGAATACCACCGGCAAAAAAGTGGGTGCTTATTTTGTCGAATGGGGTATTTATGGCCGCGCCTTTCATGCCGCCGATATACCGGCACAGAACCTGACGCATATTTACTACGGTTTTATTCCGCTATGTGGCCCGAACGCCGGCTTACAACAAGCAAACCCTGAGGGCTACGCTGCTCTTAACAGCCAATGTGCCGGTAAACCGGATTACTCGGTGGTAGTACACGACAAATTTGCCGCGCTGGAAAAAGGCTACCCCGGCGATGTCTGGGATCAACCGATACGCGGTATTTTTGCCGAGCTGTACCGTTTAAAACAAACCCATCCGCATATTAAAATTTTGCCATCGGTTGGTGGCTGGACGCTGTCTGATCCCTTGTACGACGTAGGCACTAACCCGGCAGCACGGGCGGTATTTATCGATTCTATTATTGATTTTATCCGCACCTATGATTTCTTCGACGGTATTGATATCGACTGGGAATTCCCCGGCGGCGGTGGCGCCAACCCCAATTTGGGCTCTGCTCAGGACGGTGCCGGTTTTGCCACCCTGATGCAGGAACTGCGTGCCGCACTGGATGCACTGAGTATAGAAACCGGCCGTGACTACGAGCTGGCCGCCGCTATGTCTGGCGGGGTAGAAAAGCTTAGTGTTGTTGATTGGGAAGATGCCCACCAGTACATGGATTACATTAACCTGATGACCTACGACTACTACGGCGCCTGGAACGGCGTACTGGGCCACCAGACGGGCCTGTATCCGTCGGCTAATTCTCCCACTCCCGGCTTTAGCGCCCATGAAGCCGTGCAATATTTGCTTAACCGTGGCGTACCGGCAGGCAAAATTGCGCTGGGTGCTGCCATGTATGGCCGCGGCTGGCAAAACGTGGCGGGAGTAACCGGTAATAACCCCTTTACCGGCACCGGTGGTGCAGGCATCAGTGGCGGTTGGGAACCCGGCATTATGGACTACAAAAAAATTGAAACCGACTATATGGGCGGGCCTGAAGCCAGCGGCGTTAATGGCTTTACCGTGGGCTGGGATAACACTGCCAAAGCCAGCTATGTCTGGAACCCTACAACCAATACGCTGATCAGCATTGATACCAAGCGCTCAGTACGGGAAAAAGGGGCTTATATTCTGCAGCATCAGCTGGGCGGTATTTTCGCCTGGGAAATAGATGCCGACAACGGCCATATTTTAAACGCGATGCATGAAGGCTTAGGCCATACGCAGCAATAACTGACATTGCCGGCCGATTGTTGCTATCTCGCATAGAGAGAATCGGCTTGCTCTAAACCAACCGTTGCAGGCCAGGATGGCCGAATCGAGCCTACAGGGATGTATTTACGGCGTGTTGGTGTGAGCAAGCCGGTTCGACCTGCAGCAACCTGCGGCATTTTCCGGGAATACCACTATGAAACAATCTATTTTACTGTCGCTGCTGGCACTGGTTAGCACAGCAGCATTTTCACAGCAAACTGATCATAACAACTGCCGGCCCGATGGCCTGTACCAAACCCCCGGCATTAACGTACCCTACTGCACGGTGTACGATACTGAAGGCCGCGAAATAATCAGCCCGGATCATCCGCGGCGCATTATTGGCTACTTTACCAGCTGGCGCCATGGCAAAAACGGCCAGCCGGCTTACTTAGCCTCTGATATTCCGTGGGATAAAATTACCCATATCAACTACGCCTTTGCCCATGTAAATGGTGCGAACCAGATTTCAGTAGGTAATACGGGTTCGCCTGATAATGCATCCACCGGTATGGAATGGCCTGGCGTGGCCGGCGCTGAGCTGGACCCTAACCTGCCTTATAAAGGCCACTTTAACCTGCTGCAAAAATACAAACAGCAACACCCGCACGTAAAAACGCTGATTTCGGTCGGTGGCTGGGCCGAAAGCGGTGGCTATTTTGACAACGACGGCGAGCGCATTGCCAGTGGTGGTTTTTATACGATGACCACCAACAGCGATCTAAGCATTAACACTCAGGGCATTAATACCTTTGCCGACTCAGCCGTGGCCTTTATCCGCCAGTATGGTTTTGACGGCGTGGATATTGACTACGAATACCCCACCAGCATGAATGATGCCGGCAACCCGGACGACTTTACGCTGGCTAACAGCCTGCGTGGTGGCCTGATGCGCTCTTATATCGAGCTGATGAAAGTGCTGCGGCAAAAACTGGATGCCGCCGGTGCTGCCGACGGTAAGCATTATCTGCTTACCATCGCTTCCCCCTCGTCCGGCTATCTGTTACGCGGTATGGAAGCCTTTCAGGTAACCCAGTATCTGGACTACGTTAACATTATGACCTACGACCTGCACGGTGCCTGGAACCAGTTTGTTGGCCACAATGCGGCACTGTTTGACACCGGCCAGGACGCCGAACTGGTAGCGTGGAATTACTACAACACCAGCCAGTACCAGCAAATTGGCTACCTGAATACCGACTGGGCGTACCGGTATTTTCGCGGCACCATGCCTGCAGGTCGTATTAATATTGGCATTCCGTATTACAGCCGCGGCTGGAAAGATGTACAAGGTGGCAGCTTTGGTTTATGGGGCACGGCAGCGTTACCAAACCAGAGCCAGTGCCCTCCCGGCACTGGTGGCAGCACGGTAAGCAAATGTGGTAACGGTGCAGTGGGCATCGATAACCTGTGGCATGATAAAAACACCCAGGGCAGTGAAATGCCGGCAGGTTCAAATCCGCTTTGGCATACCATGAACCTGGCCGAAGGTATCAGCGCCAGCTACTTTAGCCTGTATGATCTTGACCCAGGCAACCCAGAGCATCAGCTGACCGGCAGCTACAACCGCCACTATGATGCTACTGCCGTAGGCCCCTGGTTATGGAATGCGCAAAAACAGGTGTTTTTATCGGTAGAAACCGAGCAAAGCATCGCTACCAAAGCGCAGTATGTGATTGACAACGGCATTGGCGGCGTGATGTTTTGGGAGCTGGCTGGCGACTACGACTGGGACGCAGCTAAAGGCGAGTACTTTATTGGTAACACGCTGACATCGCTGTTTTATAACAGCTTTAAAAATGCCAGCCCTTACGGCGCAGTAAAAGCCGAACGCGTTATGCCAACCCAGGCAGTAGATGTGCGCTTAAGTATCAGCGATTTTAAACTGGGCGATCAAAACTTTCCTATCAACCCCAAGCTTACGCTGACGAACCACAGCAACAGCACTATTCCCGCTGGCAGTAACATCAGTTTTGATGTACCCACAGCGATACCCGATACCATCAGCGATCAAAGCGGTTTTGGTTTAACGGTAGTGGAAAGCGGCCGAAACGCCAGCGGCAATAATATTGGTGGCCTGCAAAATAGCCTGCACCGGGTCGCTTTTAATCTGCCGGCTTATTTAAGCGTAGCCCACGGTGAAAGCGTTACCGTTACGCTGAATTATCAGCTGCCAATGCCGATGCCGTCTAACTGGATCCTTAGCACCAATGGTAACAGCTATGCCTTTGCTGAAGAGCATCCGCAGTTACCGGTTGTTAGCATCGGCAATGGTGATGGCCCCGGTGACGGAGATGGCGACGGTAACGGCGAGAGTTGTGGCGGTATTACCGCCACTATTCACCCGTACCCGGCCTGGCCGCAACCCGACTGGGCCGGTAACCCAAGCCACGCTGTCAACGGTGATTACCTGTCGCATCAGGGCGGCGTGTACAAAGCCAACTGGTGGACAAACTCAGTGCCGGGCAGTGATGGCAGCTGGAGTTTTATCTGTAATTTGTAAGCTGTTACCAAGCGCAAAACGGTGAGTAGCAGACTTACCGCTTTTCCTTGCGAGGGTCATGGCCTGGCGCAATCCGGTGAGCGGGTAACGCTTTTCAGGCTCGTCGCAGCAACTCGCGCCCGCTTCGGCGGGCACTCAAACACTCTGCGCCGCCCTGCCAAGGTCACGCCGCTCACCAATGTCAACTAAGGTGCAGCCTGAAGGTTCTCTGGCTGCATAGGAGATTCAACGATGAAATCAAAATATGTAGTGCCCGCATTACTAACAACAAGCCTGCTATTTACCAGCCTGCAGGCCAGCAGCCATGGCTATGTCGACTACCCCAAGGCCCGGCAACAGATTTGTAAAGACGACGGCGGTTACTGGTGGCCGGCCGATGGCAGCGGCATACCTAACTCTGCCTGTCGCGCCGCTTACCAACAATCGGGCGGTTATATGCTAACGCAGCACCATGAGTTTTCGGCCAACGTTGCCGATTACCGCAATATGGCAGCGGTGCAGGCAGTCGTCAGCGATGGCAGCCTGTGCGCCGGCGGTGACAGCCGCAAAAGTGGTATGGATATTCCCTCAACCGACTGGCAACGCACCAGCATTAACCTGACACAAAGCAATGAGATCACGCTGCGTTTTCGCGCCACCACGCCACATAACCCCAGCTACTGGCAAATCTACCTGAGTAAACCCGGTTTCGACAGCGCCAGCGAAACACTCAGCTGGAACCAGCTACAGCTGATACACCAGCAAAACGACGTAACCGCCGAGGCCGGTTACTATAATCTTAATGTGCAGCTACCAGCAGATCGCAGCGGCCCGGCAGTGCTTTATACCCGCTGGCAGCGGGTCGATGTAGTTGGCGAAGGTTTCTATAACTGCTCAGATATCGAATTGGTAAATGGCAACAGCGACCCTTCGCCAGTGCTATGGTTTGATAAAGGTGCTTTTGTTAACCTGCAAACGCCGGCAGAAATAGGCGGTTATGCTCAGCTACGGCTATTTGATGCCGATGGACAAGAGCTGATAGACGAAAGCTGGCAGATCACCAACGCCAATATCGGCAATGCACTCTGGGCCACTGAACTGGCAACACAGATAAACACCCAATACAGTAATCTGCTGCAAATTGGCGTGTTAAGCGGCGATAATGTGGTTTTTAGCAGCGATCTGGCAACTAACCGTGCCTATGTGCGGGATAACAACACCTTCTATAACCTTGACCTGCGCCCGGCAGACAGCGGTGGCAATAACCTGCCTGGTAACTGCCCGGGTTATGACCTGAGTAGCGTAAACACCTACCCTGACTGGCCGCAAAGCAACATTCAGGGCCAACCCGGACACGCCGCCGGTGGTGATCAACTGATCCACCAAAACGCGTTGTATCAGGCCAACTGGTGGACACAATCTACACCAGGCAGCGACAGCAGCTGGGTACAGCTATGTAGCTGGTAAGCTGGCAGTATTGAGACCGCCTGTGCGACCTCAATTGTCAAAATATTTTACAACCTCCGTCACATTTACACCAAACCAAAATGTTAAATTATTACCTCATTGTTTTTACTATTGTAAAAAATAGTGGTGCAATTATTGCTTTGTCGACGCTGTTGAATCAGCGGCCGGTGAGTCAGGGAGATGTTCTCTCACCGCCATTACATTGAGCAAAAGTTTGCCAGCGGTATTCAGCAAACCCGACTAACGGAATCTAACAATGCTACACAAAACACTTGGCTTTATTGCCGTCTTATTCTCATCTACCGTCAGCTTTGCTGCCGACCAGCATACCCAAGATGGTGACATACAGGTAGAAGCAGGAAATCAGTTCAACATATTATCCCGCTCCTCCCCTTTTGACCCGCCAGCCAACCATAGCTTCGTAGCAGATTCAGGGCCAGGTCTGGATACCGGTTGCACTTTTAACACCGATCCCGGACATCCACTGCTGATCGATGTAATGATTGACAAAGCAGTAGGTCCGGTCGATGCAAATGGTTATCTGCTGAATGCTGATGCTCTGATTGCGAAAGGGATAATTCCCTCTACTGTGGGTATTCTGATGCCTGCTTTTGACGTGGATGTTAACGGAGCACCGCCACCGGAGCGCAATGAAGTGCTCTTTAACGGTCAATCGTTGGGTACCCTTACCGGCGACGATAATATCTGGATGTTGAACAACTTTAGCGTTGATATCCGGAGGGTCAGATTCCCTGCGCCGGGCAGTGGCGTCCCGCAAGCTAACCGGATCCAAATTAATATCGATACCTTATCCAGTGGACGCTGGTGTACCGCAATTGACTGGGTCGCGCTGATCCTGGAAATTAAACCTGTTGTGGCGTTAAAACTGACACCGAGCAATAGCAATCCAGTATGGAAAGATAATGCAACCCGGATAACCGACATTTTTACCCAAAGCCTGGATGCTAATTGCAACCTTACAGACGACAGCAGTCCTGCAGCAGACAAACCTTTTTCAGCTGCCAGTGAGGTCGCTCTGGTGGATGTGGATGCCCAGTTAAGCTCCTGTCCAGGCGATTTACTCAACGATGCACAGGTGCAGGCGCAATGGGCAATTCAGGGCACGTCTAAACAGGGTAGTGCATCCTGGACCGGCTCTGCCGGCACAGTTTCGCTAGATGTTCCGGCCCAAATAGGGGCCTACAATGTCACCTTTGACTATCAGGTGAACGGAGAGGCTTTACCTACCGTTACCCGCAGTTTGTACGTCACCAAGCGCGCCCCTACCCTGGCCAAACCGCTGTCATACTGGTATGAGCAAGCTACTGCCTGGGCCAGCGGCGAATCTGATGACCAGCAGATCCTGACCAAGGTACTACAGGGCGTATACAGCTATGGCAATAGCCATTGGGAGTATGGTTATGGTGCACATGCCGGCACATTTGGGTCAGTGGTAAAATGTTCATGGACAGAGCTGATGGCCGACCCTATCAGTTGCAACTATTCGGATTGCTATGTATTTAGTGATGTGTTTGAAAATATGTCTGGTTTGTTAGGCGTCAGTGGGCTTAGCCCGATCACGAAAGTTGGCAGCGCTGCAGATGGCCTTTTTATAACAAACGCTGCCCCCTCGCTCGACCCAGCCTTTCCAGGCAGTGCTAGGCCGATAGGCAGCAGTTATGACAGGTATTTGTTCTCCACTCACAGCCTGCGTCTGCGCTCAGCCGTTTACTATGATGCCACCTTTAACGGCAGTTACAGCCAGGATGATGAGTTTATTGCCTGGAATATCGACGGTGTGTCTGCCGATGGAAGAGGCCCACATTATACTACGCTAGAGGGTGCAAAAATTTATCGTTATGCTCCGGCCATACCCAACAAGTACGAACAAACCTGGGGCGCTTATGAATATCTGGCACCAGTTCCTTTTGCTCCTGTGGTGCCGCTGGCAGATACCCCGCAACAAGCCACAATGTCTGTACAAGCCGAAGCTGTATTTGAACCCCTGGATCAGGATAGCAACGATATGTTTGAGCAATTACAGGTCCGACTGTCACTGGATTTCCCCGGCGCAGGCTTCTATTTCATTCAGGCATCGCTGACTAAAGATGGCTCGCTGGTAGCCAACCGTACCAGTGACAATGATTCCAGACCGGTGAGTTTGTTTTTTGATGCACCAACAGCGGGTTCACACGAAATCAGCCTGCGTTTCTCCGGCCAGCAGATCCTCGAATCTGGTGTTGATGGCCCTTATGAACTCAATCTGCAGGCTGTAGGACCTGGTGGTCTCCACTTTGCGGTATCTGCAGTGTCACCAATACTGGATCATCGCCTGTTTGGCGAACGGCCGTTGTCTATACTGTCTGGAACCGATCAGGGCATTGATGTAGACGCCGACTCTCTGTTCGATTTGCTGCGTGTTCAGGTTGAGCTGAATGTTATGACAGCTGGCGAATATCAGGTTAAAGCGACACTGCTTGGTGCCGGCAACAGTGTGCAGAATATCCTGCTGCCTGTTACCCTGATACAAGGCAGCCAAAGCCTTAGCCTGGATTTCTCCGGTGTGGCCATTTATCGCGCCCAAACGGACGGTCCTTTTGAGATTGCAATCAATATCGCCGATATGAATGATCGCACGGTAGCCAGCAAAACCCTGCTCAGCCAGCCCTATCAATATTTGCAGTTTGAAGGGCTGATCGAGTTCAGCGGCAACCTGCAGGCGCAAGGAATTGACAGCAATGGCAACGGTAGATTTGAACAGTTGCAGGTGGATATTCCGGTGTTGAGCCGTACCATTGGTGACTTCAATATCAGAGCCACGCTCAGAGACAGTAGCGGCAATAAACTTTTGGTTGCTGAACAAAGTATCCGTTTTGACAACAGCAACCAGTTACTACGCTTCCTGTTTGATGGTGCTGCTATATATAACTTGCAAATGGATGGTCCTTACACACTGACGCTGATACTGGTTCAGACTGCCAACAACTATATATCTGATGTCGTTATCGTGCCTCAGACTACGCAAAGTTTCAGTTATGAAGAATTCGAAAATACCAGCCAGACGTCACAATTGCGGCTTAATGGCAGCAACAGTGATCAGGGCATAGATACCAATGGCAACGGCCTGTTTGACAACCTGCGGGTAAGCATCGGTATCGAGGTGGTACTGGCCGGCAATTATAACTGGACCGCCAGCCTGGTGGATGTTAATGGCAGGGTACTGTCTTTGGGCAGCGGCCAGGGCTTTCTGAATCAGGGTAATCAGTCATTAATCCTGAACTATCCCGGACACGCCATCGGTAGCAATGGCATAGCTGGGCCCTACACCGTTCGGGATCTACTGGTATTCAGTAATAACGGTGCCAATCTGGTGTCGACAGTCGGTGCCACCACCCAGGCGTATGCTGCCAACCAGTTTGAAGGTTATACCGGACAGGTTGAAGGCGATTTCGACGGTGATGGCGATGTCGACCGGCAAGATCTGGAGTTACTGATGAGCCAGTTAAATCAACCCGTTAACGCTGGCAATGCCGCCATGGATTTGAATCGGGATGGCATTATCAACATCCTCGATGCACGCTTACTGAGGTTACGTTGCAGTCGTCCTCAATGTGCTGAGGAATGAACCTGATAAAGGAGCGGGGAAAGTTAACACTTTCCCCGACATTTAAACTAAGAAGGATAAGGATTAAAAAAATGAGCATCAACCCAATAAAATTGCTGTTAGGTTTGCTGATATTACTGGTATCTGGTTTTAGCCAGGCTGCGCTTATCAGCATTGTTCCTTCACAAAGTTCTGTGCTACCCGGACAAAGCTTTGCTGTAGACATTGTTATTGACCAGCTGGCTCCCGGCGGTGCGCCATCGCTGGGCGCTTTTGATCTGGTATTTACGTTTACAAGTGCACGCCTGGGGGTGGATAGTACCGATGCAGATGCTGATGGCGTGCTGGATAACGTAATTATCGATCCGTCCGGCCAATTGGATTTATTCAATTTGGGTTTGAACATACTGGGAACCGAACTGCTGGCTCCGGGCCAACTGCGAATTTTCGATTTGTCTTTTGACCTTCCCACTGATCTGAATAATTTTCAGGCCAATAGCTTTGTCCTTGCCAGCCTGACATTGATAGCACTGAGCCCTGGACACGCCGATTTAGCTGTCAGTTTAAACGGCTTGGCCGATGGTTTGGGAAACGCGCTTAACAGTCAGCTTATTAACGCTACAATCATGGTGGAAGGTACAACTGCTATTTCAGAGCCTGCTACTTTGCTAATGATGCTGCTCAGCCTTGGTATGCTGGTGGTTAGTATGCGTTTTTCAAGGCCGTAACAGACGCAGAATAAATATGCTTAAAAAGTAGATATGCACCCACTAATCACCTAAAATGCCGACTTTGTCGCAGTTGCAGTTGGCATTTTGTCATCTTGCTGCCATCTTTAAGCCTTACACCTGTGTTGTCTTTTCAGAAGGAAGCCCCAAGCCCGTGCGCACTACTGAACTTGTTTCCGGTTTTCGTCAGTCTGCCCCTTATGTTAATGCTCACCGCGGCAAAACCTTTGTGGTAATGCTCGGTGGTGAAGCGATTAGCCAAAGCGGTTTTCGCAGCATTATTAACGACATTGCCCTGCTAAACAGCCTGGGTATTAAAATTGTGCTGGTGTATGGCGCCAGGCCGCAGATAAACGCAGCGCTGCAACAGGCCGGTTTGGAACCTACCTACCATAACCGTGTACGGGTAACCGATGACGACTCGTTTAAACTGATTAAGCAAGTCGCCGGTGCGCTGCAACTGGATATAACAGCCCGGCTGTCGATGAGTTTAAGTAATACCCCGATGCAAGGCGCGCAAATTAACGTGGTAAGCGGTAACTTTGTTATCGCCCAGCCACTGGGTGTCGATGAAGGTATTGATTATCACCACAGCGGCCGAGTGCGGCGCATTGATGCGGCCGGTATCCGCCGCCAGCTGGATAACAACGGCATAGTGCTGATGGGGCCAATAGCGGCCTCGGTTACCGGTGAAAGCTTTAACCTTACCGCTGAAGATATAGCTACCCAGGTCGCGGTAAAACTAAAAGCCGACAAAATGATTGGCTTTAGTGAAATTGGCGGTATCGTTGGCGAAAATGGCGAAATAACAGCAGAGTTAATGCCAAACTACGCCGAAAAAATCATGCTGGATATGGAGCAGCAACCCAATGCCTGCCCCGGTACGCTGGCATTTTTGCATGCCGCTATTACCGCCTGCCGTGCTGGCGTACCGCGCTGCCACTTAGTTAGTTACGATGAAGATGGCGCCCTGCTGCAGGAGCTGTTCTCACGCGATGGTATCGGTACGCAAATTGTGACTGAATCGGCAGAAAAACTGCGCGCAGCCACTATTTCAGATATTGGCGGTATTCTGGATTTAATCCGCCCACTGGAGCAGCAAGGCCTGCTGGTGCGCCGCTCCCGCGAGCAACTGGAAATGGAAATAAACCAGTTTACCTTAATTGAACGCGATGGTTTGGTAATTGGCTGTGCAGCGCTGTATCCGTTTCCGGAAGAAAATGTCGGCGAATTTGCCTGTCTGGCAGTGCACCCGGATTACCGCGATGCAGACCGCGGCAGCCTGCTGCTAAAAAGTATTATCCAGCAGGCGCGACAGCGTAAATACGACAAACTGTTTGCCCTGACCACCCGCAGCATTCACTGGTTTTTAGAACAAGGCTTTGAACTGTTAACGGTAGATGATTTACCGGCACAGAAAAAGCAACTGTATAACTACCAGCGCCGCTCTAAAATTCTGGCCATTACCTTGTGATCCACACCGGGCCGCTTTAGCGGCCCGGTGTTTTTATACTACCCGGCAATAAAACCAGGCCTAAATTATTTTTGCCAGCTGCCAACGGCTGCAAACTGGCTACACTAAAAATATCTGCCACCCAAACGGATAGATAGCTGTGCTACGTATACTCATACTAAGCCTGTTGTTACTGCTGCTGGCTGCACTGCTGCTAATACAATGCAGCGGCACCCCTGGTCCGCGCTGGCGTGAGCCCAACCCGGTGCAGGCTATTGCCCCTGATCAGGCCGGTTATAGCCTGGCCGTAACCACTCATATTCGCCACAGTGCCCGCCCGGCAGATCCCTATCCGTACCCGATACCACTGGGTGAACCCGGCCCGGTAATGCCCTTATACAGTGGCGGCTTGCGTTACCCGCTGTATTGCGATTTTTCGCAACAGGGTTTACCACCACCGCTGGCAGATAACCCACAAGGCTATGGTATTGCTATAACACAGCAGGACAACACTGTGGGTTACAGCAAAGACTGCCTGCACCCGGCCAGCCAGCAGTATTTTTATGTCAACGCCGCCGGCAGCATCAGCCATTATCAGCAGCAACCTTTAATGCCCGGCGATATATTACTGCGGCTTGAACTGGGTACAATCAACCGGTTCTTTTACTATCTGCTAATGCCGGTACTACCGGAAGAAAGCGCGTCACGCAGCAGCGCTAAGCTATGGAACGGCAAACTGATTTACCAGTTTCATGGCGGCGTTGGCATTGGTTACCGCCAGGGTTATTTACGTCCCGAACGGTTGATTAGCGACCGGCTGGCAGAACTGCAGGCCGGTTTTGCTGTTGCCAGTGCCAGCATTAATAAAACCAGTTACGGTTATAACTTTTTATTGGCAGAAGATACCGCCAGCCGGGTAAAGCGCCAGTTTATCAGCCTGTACGGTCAGCCACTGTACACTCTGGGTATTGGTGGGTCGGGCGGGGGTATAGCACAGTACCTGCTGCTGCAGAACCACCCGGATCTGCTCGACGGCGGTATAGCGCTGTACAGTTACCCCGATATGCTAAGCCAGACCCTGTATGCGCTCGATTGTGATTTACTGCATAACTATTACTACTTTAATGCCGCAGATAAAACCCGCTGGCAACAGATTAGCCAGCGCCAGTTGCTCGAAGGGCTGAGTGTGTCGGCACAGCACAGCCTAAAATTCAGCCAACAGGTGGTGTTGGCTCAGCTTGGCAGCGGTATCCGGCCCACGCTGCCCGACGGTGCTACCCAATGCCACAATGCCTGGCTTGGTTTATCGTCACTGATACATAACCCCACCCAGGGTAAACTGAAGCGGCTAACCACAGATCCGCTGCTGGCGCAGGTTAACTGGAGTTACTGGGGCGATATGGCCGGTATTTTTGGTAAAGACGAACATGGTTTTGGCCACAGCCTGTGGGGTAACAGCGGCGTACAATACGGCCTTAGCGCATTAATTAAAGGTGAGCTTGATGCGCAAGACTTTATCGTCCTTAACGCGGCTATAGGCAGTTGGCGGGTGCAGGCAGATATGCGGACAGAACAAATTAGCTACTTGCCGCTGGTTGATGTACCGCTGTGGCATACCGCTTTTGGCCGGCAAAATATTATCAGCCGTAATAACAATGAAACCGCCCCCCGTTTTAGTGCCAATATAGCTGCCATTGCCCGTGCTTACCGGTATGGTCAGCTGTTTCTCGGCATGACAGAAAAACCTGTTCTGGATCTGCGGCATTATCTGGACCCGGAGCTGGACATGCATCACCTTGAGCCGTCGTTTGCTGCGCGCGAACGCCTGCAAAAACGCAACGGCCACACTGCTAACCAGTTAATCTGGGTAAGCCACCCCGGCTATACCCCTTTAACTGAAGCCATCGCACTGATGGACCAGTGGCTAACCCGGCAGGAAAAGCCAATGCAGGCTAGCGACCGGTGTTTTGCTGCCGATGGCTCTGTTATCGCCAGCGGCGATCATGTCTGGCACAGCGGGGAGCTATGTGCAGCAACCTATCCCCCGCTCAGCAACAGCAGGCGCCAGGCCGGTGCGCCTGAGCATGGTCTGATGTTCAGCTGTGCACTTATCAGCGTGGATCAAGCAATAGCGCGCGGCGATTACCAGCCGCAGGACATGCGCCCTTTTGCCGCACAGCTCAAAGCAGTGTTTCCAGATGGGGTGTGCGATTACACCCGGCCGGATCAGGCCATGCCGGAAGATTTAGCTTTTACGTACTGACAGCGCAACCTGCTTACCCAGCGCCCGCGCGGTAGTCCATTTCCCGCCCGACACCGTTAACAGCTGGCCCTGCCAGTTAAGCTGATATTCGCGGCTGGCTTTGCTGGCATTGGCCGTGCCGCCAAGCAAAGGCCGCACACCGGCAAAATCTGCCAGCACCGCCTCACGCTGGCGCGCGGGTAAAAAGTAATGGTTATATACACCAAGCAGGTAATCACGCTCGGCATCTGAGCACACTATGGGCTCATCCAATTGCTGGCGCACTTCGGTAGTTCCCAGCAGTGTTTTGCCCTGATACGGCAGCACAAATACAATCCGCGCTTCGCCAGGCACTTCCAGCATATGGCCGTAACGGCTGATTGGCGGCAGCAATAAATGGCTGCCACGCACTAAATCCAGCGGTTGCTGCGGTAAGTCCGATTGCTGCAACAGCTGTTGGCTCCAGGGCCCGGCCACGTTTACTATGCGTTCAAACTGCTGCCAGCCACTGCTCAGCAATACCTTGCCATCCGTGGTTACCTGTTGCACCGGGCTGTGCTCAAAAATATGCACTCCGGCTTTGGTACATTGCTGAGCCATCCACAGGCCGAGTTTTTTATCGTCCATCTGGCCATCAAAAAACAGGTAAGCCCCGGCTAAACCTTCGCTGTTTAGTTGCGGTGAACAGCGCAGTGCCTGCGCAGCCGTTAACCAGCGATGGCGGCCAATGCCTTTTCTGCCGGCAAAAGTATCATACAGCCACAGGCCTATTTTTAATTGCCAGCGGGCCCGGCGCGAGGTGTTATACAGCGGATACAAAATGGGCAGGCGGCGGGTTAACTGCGGTGCTTTTTTAAGCCACCAGCGCCGCTCTTGCAATGCTTCGCGCACCAGCCGGAACTCACCCTGCTCTAAATAACGCAGGCCACCATGCAGCAGCTTGGAAGATGCCTGGCTGGTAGCCTGCATCAGGCCGTCACGCTCAAACAGGCTCACATCATGCCCGGCCAGTGCCAGTTGCCAGGCACTGCTTAAGCCGTTAATACCTCCGCCTACTACTGCTATTTTCATCCGGTATTTGCCTTAGTTGGTCAGTGCAATATCATCGCGGTGTACCACTTCTTCGCTGGGGCAAAATCCCAGTGTGTCTGCAATTTGCTGGCTGTGTAAGCCTTTAATTAACTGTAGTTCAGTCACGCTGTACTGGCTGATACCTTTTGCCAGTTGCTTGCCGCCGCTGTCGCATAGCCAGATAGCATCGCCTTTATCAAAATCACCTTCAGCGGCAACAATGCCTTTTGCCAGTAGCGATGCGCCCTTATGTAGCAATGCCTGCACCGCACCACTGTCCAGCACAATACTGCCATGGCTTTTCAGGCTGTGCAGCAGCCAGTGTTTTTTTGCACTGAGCCGGTCTTGCTGGCGTACAAATAACGTACCGGCCTGCTCACCTTTAAGTAAAGCATCAAAACTTTCGGCTTTCTGGCCGTTAATAATCAGTGTATCTACGCCAAGCCGGGTAGCTTTTTCTGCCGCCTGAATTTTGGTTACCATGCCGCCGGTACCAATGGCGTGGTGGCTGCCGCCAGCCATAGCATAAATGCTGGCATCAACCCGCTCTACTCTGGGGATAAACCGCGCATCTGGTGTAGTTCTTGGGTTGGCGCTGTACAGGCCGTCGATATCCGAGCAAATAATCAGTACATCAGCATCAACCAGTACCGCCACCATGGCCGCCAGATTGTCGTTGTCGCCTACTTTCAGCTCCGCCGTGGCAACACTGTCGTTTTCATTCACTACCGGCAACACCTGGTTTGCCAGCAGGGTACGCAGCGTATTGTCGATATTAAGATAACGGCGCCGGTCGGCCAGATCGTCATGTGTCAGTAAAATCTGCGCACAGCGAAAATCAAATAAATGGCTCCAGGTAGCCATCATCTGGGTTTGGCCAACTGCAGCCATAGCCTGCTTAATATTGATAGGTAACGGATGGTGTGAGAAAGCAATAGCCGAGCGCCCGGCGGCCACACTGCCGGAGGACACCAGCACCACTTCAACTCCGAGCTGGCGGCATTCGCTGATAAAGCGGGCAATAGCAAGTAAATAACGGGTAGAACACCCTTTGGCATCGGGGGAGATCAGCGCACTGCCTACTTTGATCACAATGCGCCGCCAGGCTGAATTTAACATAGACACACCTTCACGCTGCTATAGTGCCAGCAGCTTAAAGTTCAGGCGTCTATATGTCTATTTAATTTTGAGCGCGGGCCACTTTTACGTCACAGTTACCGGGCGATAAATGGGTAAAACCGCCATAAGCAGAAATAACCAGTTGCTCGTCTGTGAGCTTTCTTACCTGCCAGCTAACCTGGCCACTGCCAAAGGCCGGGTGGTCAATAACAAAAGAGCCCGGAGTCTGGCGAATGGCATATTTAAAAGTGTCTTGCCGCTGGCCCTGACTGATGTGCTGCACCATCTGGCGCTCGCTGAAAATCCAGGTTTTACGCATGGCGTTATCCAGTGTCACAGTGCCATCAGCCACAACGGAGGTACCTATCTCGCACCAGCTGCCAGAAATCAGCTGGTTAATGTCCACCACCTGCTGTTCACCAAAGCGGATATCCACTTTTACTTCGCTACCACTGCGGCAAGGCTCGCCCTGAAATACCACATCGCCATTAGCTGCCGTGCATTTATATACTTCAGCACTGGCATAAGGCACAACCAGCAAACTGGCGAGTAGCAAATATAACCGTATCATTATTGTCATTATTCAATCCCTTAACGCACACTGGCAAACTGTATGCTGACAAAATCCTGCTTACAATACTGAAAAAACTACCTAAAGTGAATCATGCTTACATAAACATACAAAATAGCAACAAAACCTTTTGCTTAGTTCCGTTATAGTTCAGCCCGAATTCAGCTGTCAGCACTATGCTAAACAGAATAATTTATCGGGAGTTTATTATGCGCCGTTCAGCTTTGTTAGTATCTTTATTATCTGCCAGCCTGGTGATGGCAGGTTGCGCGTCTACAGAATATTCCAATACCGCCAAGGGTGCGGCTATAGGTGGTGTAGTAGGTGCTGTTGCAGGTAAAGCCACAGGTAACCATAAAGACAAACGTCTGGTTATTGGTGCCGCTGTAGGTGCTTTAGCCGGTGCCGCTGTAGGCAGCTATATGGACAATCAGGAAAAAGCGCTGAAAGAAGAATTAAGCGGCAGTGGGGTAAAAGTGGTACGCGATGGTGACAAATTGCGCCTGGACATTCCTGCCCAGCTGACATTTGATATTAACCGCTCAGACATCCGCTCTAACCTGTACCCGGTATTTAATGATATTGCCAAGGTACTGCGCGATTATGAAAAAACCATGCTGGTTATTGCCGGCCACACTGACGATACCGGTGCCTATCAATACAATATGACGCTGTCGCAAGCGCGCGCTGACAGTGTTAAAAAGTATCTGACAGCACAAAATGTGCAGGCTATTCGTATTGAAACACAAGGCTATGGCCCAAGTTACCCCATAGTGCCAAACACCTCTGAAGCTAACCGCGCACTAAACCGCCGGGTAGAAATTCATATTGAACCTATAGTGCAATAAGCATTACGCATAAAGCAAAAAAAGCGGCCGGGGCCGCTTTTTTTTATTGGCTCGGATTATTGCTCTACCGTTTCTGCAGAGACAATTTCCAATAACTCTACTTCAAATACCAGTACGCTGTTTGGCTTAATCACGCCCATATCGCGCTCGCCGTAGGCCAGCTCTGATGGAATAGTAAACTTAAACTTAGAACCCACGTTCATCAGTTGCACGCCTTCTGTCCAGCCCGGAATAACGCGGTTTAACGGGAACTGTGCCGGTTCGCCACGATCCAGTGAACTGTCAAACTTGGTGCCATCGGTTAAGGTGCCAACGTAGTGCACTTTTACTGTGTCAGTTGCTGCCGGTTTTGCACCATCTGCCGCTTGCAGCACTTCGTACTGTAAGCCTGATTCAGTTACTTTTACGCCTTCTTTCTTAGCGTTTTCTTCTAAGTAAGTTTTACCGGCTGCAATAGCCTGCGCCGCTTCAGCTTCCATTACTGCAGCTTGCTTTTCACGGAATTGTTCTTCCAGCGCAGTCATCATGGTTTGCACTTCTTCTTCGGTCAGTGCAGTTTTATCAGCAATGGCGTCTTGTACACCACGTAAAATTAATGCGCTGTCCAGCGACAGGCCCATTTTGTTGTACTCATCCAGCGTGCTGTCCAGGTAACGGCCAACAGACACCCCTAAGCTGTAAGATTGTTTTGCTTCGTCAGTATCCAGCGCAGCTGGCTTTTGCTCTGCTTCTTTCTGACAGGCTGCAAGAGTAATAACAGCCACTGCGACCAGTGACATTTTGGTAACTAAGCGCATTCGGTTCTCCAA
This sequence comes from Rheinheimera pacifica, assembly GCF_900108485.1. GTDB lineage: Bacteria > Pseudomonadota > Gammaproteobacteria > Enterobacterales > Alteromonadaceae > Alishewanella > Alishewanella pacifica. Next base: position 169,736 of record NZ_FNXF01000002.1, read on the forward strand.
GATTTACGCAGCCAGGCTGCAAAAGTATGTTTTAATAGTGTCCAATGAACTGACCTATACTAACGGTTTGTGCGGATGAGGTTAACACCCGACATGAAATATCCTGTGTTTTTTCTGCTATTACTGCTTGGTGGCTGCGAAAAACTGACATCAACGCCACCGTTGCAACAATTTCCGCATGTAGCACAAGGTAGCTACGCCGCTGCTCTGTCAGATGATGGCCGCTACAGTGCCGTATCGTCAATTCAGGATGGCGTGGCGTTATGGGATTTGCAAACGAATGCATTAAAATACCAGTGGAAGCATCAGGACAGCGCTGAAAACCTGGTGTTTAGCCTGGCTATCAGCAATAACAACAGCCATGTACTAACGGCCGATCAAAATACTTATGCGTTATGGCAGCTTAGTAACGGCGAAAATGTCGGGTTTTGGCAGTTAGACGCTGCCACGGTACGTGATGTCGCAGTGTCGGACAACGGCGCGCATTTACTTATTGGCAAAAGCAATGGTGGTGTACAGCATATTACGCTGGCATCAGGCCGGCGGCTGGAGTTTTTGGGCCATACCGAGCGCATTAATAGTGTGGCCATGTCGCCCAATGGCCGTTATGCCCTAACCGGCGGCAATGACTACAAAGCACATTTATGGGACACACAAAGTGCGCAAATTTTATATAGCTTTAGCCACCCCAGCCGGGTAACCAAAGTAGCGCTGGACCCGCAAGGCCGCTATGCCTTTACCGCCGACAGTCAGGATTTAGCCCAGATTTGGGACATTCAAACCGGCCAGTTAGTCAGTGCGTTAAAATTTGTCGCACGCCAGCAAATATTCAGTGCAGTGCGCTTTAGCCGTGATGGTAAATATCTGGCCACCGGCGCCCCGACGCGCAAACTGGCATTATGGGATGTACAAAGCGGCCGCGAGTTACAGCAGTGGCAAGTCGGCGTAAAACCTGACAGCCGTCCGCCCAGTGCGGTAGTGCATGCGGTTGCCTTTTTAACAGATAATAAGCTGATAAGCGAAAGCTCCAGTGGCATAGCCGAAGTATGGGAGATAACACATGACACCAAGTGAGCAGGAATTACAGCTGCATATTGTTGAGTTAGAGAGCAAGCTGGCGTTTCAGGAAGATACAGTAAACAGCTTAAGCAATGAATTGCTCGAGCACCAAAAACGCATAGACCGGCTGGCGCAGCAGGTAATGCTACTGGCCGAAAAACTACGCAACCTGCCGGACGATCAGGGTATATTGCGGCCGGAGGAAGAGCCACCACCGCCGCATTATTAAGTTATTAGTCTATCTGAGAGAATAGGGTTGCTCTAAGCCAACCGTTGCAGGCCAGGATGGCCGAATCGAGCCCCCAGGGAAGGGTTTACGGCGTGTTGGTGTGGGCAACCCTGTTCTCGCAAAGTTTAACCTTGCTTACGTTATTCTGGCTTAAAAACGCCAATAACCTGCTCGGCGGCGCGGCTGGCTTTGGCTATCTGCGCTTCGGGCTGCACCATCTGGTGGCCACACTCCACGCATTCGACTTTTTCTACGTTATTTTCCAAAAACAACATCAGCGTATCCATCGCTTTGCATTTCGGGCAGCTGGCACCGGCAATAAAACGTTTCTTTTTACGTGTTGTCATCTTGTATCTCATTTATCAGTGGCAGCAATTTTATCCGGCAAGCCTTGGTTTGTTGCGGTTATACGGGTAAATTAGCAACCCAATTCAGTACACAGGAAAAAACATGATCCAACTGCAACAGGTCGAATTGCGCCGCGGTATTCAGTGTTTGTTTCAGGGCGCCGATCTTACCGTATTTCCGGGGCAAAAGGTGGGAATTGTCGGTGCTAACGGCTGTGGTAAATCCAGCTTGTTTGCCTTACTGCAAAATAAACTGCACGCCGATGCAGGTAATGTCAGCATTCCGGCCAGCTGGCATATTTCTACTGTAGCCCAGGAAACACCGGCGCTGGACTGCAGCGCCATGGATTATGTACTGCAAGGCGACGAGCAGCTGTTTCCGTTATTGTTAAAAGTGCGCACCGGTTGCAGCGAAAGTGATTTAGCTGCAATACACCTGCAAATTGAAGCCTTAGACGGCTACCGTGCCGAAGCCAAAGCCGGTATTTTGCTCGACGGTCTGGGCTTTAGCGGTGAAGCACAGCAGCATGCAGTAAAGTCATTCTCTGGTGGCTGGCGTATGCGGTTAAACCTGGCACGGGCGTTAATGCAACGCGCCGAACTGTTGTTACTGGATGAACCGACCAACCACCTCGATTTAGACGCTGTGCTGTGGCTGGAGAAATATCTGGCTAACTATCAGGGCACCTTGCTACTGATCAGCCACGACCGCGATTTTCTCGATGCGGTAACCGACAATATCGTGCATATCGAGCGCCAAGCCCTGACAGTGTACAAAGGTAACTATAGCCAGTTTGAACGCCAGCGTGCAGAGCAGTTATCGCAGCATCAGGCCAATTTTGATAAACAGCAGCGCCAGGTGGCGCACCTGCAAAAGTTTATTGACCGCTTTAAAGCCCAGGCTACCAAAGCGCGGCAGGCACAAAGCCGGATTAAAGCGCTGGAGCGGATGACGGTGTTAGCGCCGGCGCATGTTGATTCGCCATTCAGTTTTAGTTTTCGTGAACCCAAAGCGCTGCCCAATCCATTATTAAAAATGGAAAACGTGCAGGCCGGTTATGCCGACAAAATTATTTTAAGCCAGATTAAATTTCAGCTACTGCCCGGCAGCCGCATTGGTTTACTTGGCCGCAACGGCGCCGGTAAATCTACGTTAATTAAACTGCTGTCTGGCGGCATGACACCGCAAAGCGGTGAAGTATGGTACGCCAATGGCGTAAGTTTAGGCTACTTTGCCCAGCATCAGCTGGAAACGCTGCGGCCGCAAGATTCACCGCTACAACACCTGGTGCGTTTAGACCCGTTAGTACCCGAGCAAAAGCTGCGCGACTTTTTGGGCGGTTTTGGCTTTCATGGCGATAAAGCGCTGGAAGCCTGCGCACCGTTTTCCGGCGGTGAAAAAGCCCGTTTAGTGCTGGCACTTATAGTTTACCAGCGCCCCAACCTGTTGCTGCTGGATGAGCCAACCAACCACCTTGATTTAGATATGCGTGAAGCCATAGTGATGGCGCTGCAGGAGTTTGAAGGCGCCATTGTTATCGTATCGCACGACCGGCATTTGCTTAGCAGTTGTACCGACGAGTTTTATTTAGTCGCTAATGGCCGGGTTGCGCCGTTTGACGGCGATTTAGCCGACTATTACCAGTGGCTGCAACAAGACGCCCGGCAAACAGCCAATGCCGCCCAGGCTGACAGCGCCGTTAGCAGCAACGTGGTACGTAAAGATCAGAAGCGGCTGGAAGCGGACTTGCGCAATTTGCTCAGGCCTGTAAAGCAAAAAGTGGAAAAGTTAGAACAACAGCAGGAAAAGCTGACCAAAGAGCTGGCGGCGATAGAAGAAAAAATGGCCGACCCGGATATTTACGAAGCCAAACGCAAAGCCGAACTGACTGAACTATTAGCCAAACAAGCCAACGCCAGCAGCAGCCTGGCCAGCATTGAAGAAGACTGGTTTATGGCACAGGACGAACTGGAGCAAAAAACTGCGCAGTTCTGGCAGAACAATGCCTAACCGTGGCAGAAAAAATGTCTGAAGCCATCACAGCAGACAAGTTGTGGCACTTTAGCCTGCAGCTGTATCCGCAGGTTAAAGCGCTGTGCCTGCAATGGCAGGACGAGCTTGGCGTAAATGTAAATCTGCTGCTGTTACTGTGCTACCTAGAACAACAACAACTTAGTTTAAGTGCCGCCCAGCTGCAGCAACTGGCAGCACAGTTAAACAACTTTAGCGCGCAGTTTACCAAGCCATTACGCGCACTACGCAAAAACACCGCAGTTGCTGCGGTAACACCGGCACAACAGCAAGCGTTAAAGCAGGCTTTGCTGCAGGCCGAACTGACACTGGAGCAGTTAGAACAACAACTGCTGCTACAACACTGCCCGCCAGTAATGTCCCAAGCCACACCGTTGCTGGAGCTGTATTTAGCCCAGTTTAATACCGATAGCAACGCTGACAGCGATACCCTAGCCGCGCAAATAATTGATCTGCGTCAAGCTTACCAACGCCTAAATCAGCACAGTGGCTGATCTTTGATCTGTATCAGTTAAGCCGATTATTGCTTTACCTACACTTGCACTAACAACACAGCAAGAGGGTAAAGTTATGAACCTGTGGCAGGAATTTTTAAACGATCCGGTAATTTTTATCTCTTTTACTGGTTTGGCAATTGTGATTGGCTTATGTATTTTTTACGCCGTGTACTTTATGTATAAGGTCGGGCACGAACAGCCCGACGGCAAATAACTGCTGATAGTTATTCTATTGCCAGATACTGCAGTTTATCCGGTACACCATTCCAGGTGTCAGCATCTGTTGGCGCCGGTTTTACTTCGCGGATATTTGGCCACAGCGCGGCCAATTCGGCATTTAGCTGAATAAAGCCGTGCTGCTCTGCCGGCACTTTATCTTGCTGCACTATCGCATTGGCCGGGCATTCCGGCTCGCATAAGCCGCAATCAATGCAAATAACCGGATCAATTGCCAGAAAGTTGGGCCCTTCAAAAAATGCATCTACCGGACATACCGCTACGCAGTCGGTGTATTTGCATTTTATACAGTTATCCAGCACCACAAAGGCCATAGTGTATTGGTTCCTAATGTTTCAGGCTGGCGATCATACTGCAGCGCTGTAAAAAAACAACTATCTGCCAACCCGGATTTAAGTGAGAACAGGTTTGCCCTAAACCAACCGTTGCAGGCCAGGATGGCCGAATCGAGCCCCCAGGGACGGGTTTACGGCGCGTTGGTGTGGGCAAACCTGTTCGTATCGAAGCTCACAGACAGACTTTTCTGCATGACTGCCACAAACGAATACGGACAATGCCTCAGGCTTGGCGTAAAATAGCCTCTATCTTGTGAGCTGCCCGCCTGTTGCTGTGCAGCAATGACACCGATTTGGAACCCCTATGCTGCGCCTGACCGAAATAAAACTGCCGTTAAACCATGACGAAAATGCCCTAACTGCCGCCATTATTGCCAAACTAAAACTAAAACCAGAGCAGCTGCACAGTTATACGGTATTTAAACGTGGCTTTGACGCACGCAAAAAAACCGATATCCAGCTTATTTACACGCTGGATATTGAGGTGGATAACGAAGCAGCTCTGCTGCACACCTTTGCCAAAGATCAGCATGTAAAACCATCACCCGATACCAGTTATAAATTTGTCGCGCAGGCTCCGGCCAGTTTAACCGAGCGGCCCATTGTGATCGGCCTGGGCCCCTGTGGTTTATTTGCTGGCTTGATTTTGGCACAAATGGGCTTTAAACCGATTATTTTAGAACGCGGCAAAGAAGTACGTGAGCGCACCAAAGACACCTTTGGTTTTTGGCGCGGTAAAGAGTTAAACCCCGAGTCAAACGTGCAGTATGGTGAAGGCGGTGCCGGTACCTTTTCTGACGGTAAACTGTACAGCCAGGTAAAAGACCCTAAGCATTATGGCCGCAAAGTCATGAGCGAGTTTGTCGCAGCCGGTGCACCGGATGAAATTATGTACGTTAGCAAGCCACATATCGGCACCTTTAAGCTGGTGGCGATGGTGGAAAAAATGCGCGCCACTATTATAGAACTGGGGGGCGAGATCCGCTTTAGCAGCCGCGTTGATGAGCTGCATATCGACGATGGCCAGCTTACCGGGTTAACACTGGCCAGTGGCGAGCGGCTAAACAGCCGCCACGTGGTGCTGGCCGTAGGCCACAGCGCGCGCGATACTTTTCAGATGCTGTATGACAAAGGCGTGTATGTTGAAGCCAAACCGTTTTCTATCGGCTTTCGGATTGAACATGAGCAATCGATGATTGACGAATGCCGCTTTGGCCCTAACGCCGGTAACCCGATTTTAGGCGCTGCTGATTATAAATTAGTGCACCATTGCAGCAATGGCCGCAGCGTTTACAGCTTTTGTATGTGCCCCGGCGGTACTGTGGTAGCCGCTGCGTCAGAACCCGGCGGCGTGGTTACCAACGGTATGAGCCAGTATTCACGCCACGAGCGTAATGCCAACAGCGCTATTGTCGTCGGCATAGACCCGGAGCGTGACTACCCCGGCCACCCGCTGGCCGGTATTGCGCTACAGCGTAAGCTGGAGCAGCAGGCATTTAAACTGGGCGGAGAAAACTACTTTGCGCCGGCGCAGCTGATTGGCGACTTTCTGGCCGGCAAACCCTCTACCGAGCTTGGCGATGTCAAACCATCTTATACACCCAATATTACGCTAACTGATTTAACCCAGTTACTGCCGGAGTTTGCTGTTACTGCCATGCGCGAAGCCATACCGGCATTTGATCAACAAATTAAAGGTTTTGCCAAAGCAGACGGTTTATTAACCGGCGTAGAAACCCGCACCTCGTCGCCCATTTGCATTAAACGCGGCGCCGATTATCAGAGTATTAACGTCAAAGGCCTGTATCCGGCCGGTGAAGGTGCAGGCTATGCCGGCGGTATTTTATCCGCCGGTATCGATGGCATTAAAGTAGCCGAAGCAGTAGCCCTGGCGATGCTGGGCTAAATCAGGCTTAAACAGGCTCGCCAGGTGCTGTAACACGGTGTTTTACTACCGTAGCGTCGCTTAGCATAATTCTGTTACCGCCCGCTTTTTTTGCCCGGTACATGGCATTGTCGGCGCTAAGCATCAAGGCCTGAGCCTCCTTACTGTGCTGCGGATACAAGGCCACGCCAATACTGGGCTGCACCTGCAGGGAGTTGTCAGCTAAAGTAAAAGGCAGGTTTAGCGCCTGGCGGATTTTTTCTGCCAGCAGCAGCGCCAAATCTTCACTGTCTACCTGCGGCAGTAAGATAACAAATTCATCGCCACCAAGGCGGGCCACAGTGTCGCTGCTACGCAAGCAACACTGTATGCGCTGTGCAGTATGCTGCAGTAATTCGTCACCAATATGATGGCCGTAATTGTCATTAATCTGTTTAAATTTATCTAAATCCAGATATAACAGCGCAAACTGGCTTTGTTCACGCTCAGCCGTCGTCAGCGCCAGCTGCAATCTGTCGTAAAACAGCTCACGGTTCGGCAATTGCGTTAATTGATCATACAGCGCATTGCGGTGCAGCCGGTCCAGCATTTGTTTGCGCTCTATGGCCACTGCCACCTGTACCGAAACAAATTCGAGCAATTCCATTTCACTATTGCTGTAACGGGGCGCGTCAGCACTGTTTTGCACCATTAAAGCCCCCATCACAGCGCTGTGCGATTTTAGCGGCACACCAAGCCAGTTTATTGCCGCACCGGCTACCAGTTGCTGTAACTTTACCGGCAGTTCAGCCTGGTTATCACTGGTAACTAATACTGTTTCACACCGTCTTACTACCTCAGCACATAGTGCCAGTATATCGCAGCCAGCCGGTGCAGCCGTTTGCTGCAATACCGAGGTATAAACAAAGCCCAGCTGTCCGCTGCTAACATCGGGCAGTACAATCGCAAAACAGCGCATAGGTATTAAACCAGCGATAATTTGCTGAATGCTGCGATACAACGCAGGTAGGTCGTCGCTGGCAAAGGCCGCTTCTGAAATCGCGTAAATTGCCGCCTGGCGTGCTTCAATTTGTTTGCTGCGGGTAATATCGCGCGCTACTGCCACGCGGCGTTTATCGGTTTGTGACCAACGGGCCGACCAGAGCAAATGCACTGTCTGGCCATCTTTGCGGATATAGCGGTTTTCAAAGTCTACTTTTACCGCACCGGCATTTATTTCACTGGCTGTTTGTAACGTGCGGGCTCTGTCATCCGGGTGTACCAGTTCAATCATTGGCCTGCCCAACATTTCCTCTGGGGTATAACCAAAAATACGTTCAGCACCGGCGCTGACAAATTCAAACCGGCCATCTTTATCTACTACGCAGATAGCATCCAGCAGTAAATCAATATATTGGCTAAGGGCTTTATAACTGTCAGTATTCATAAAACTGCGAAACGACTACAACAGGAAATTTGTTAAACCTTAGCATGGATCAGCAAGGATATCTGGTGGTACAGGCCGGTTTACATAAAATAAAGCTAATATTACAAAGCAACAGGGTGCTATAGCACCCTGTATTGGTTATGGTTTAAACGCGACCGGGCTGGTAAAGGGCGTTACGCCAAGCACCGGGTACAGTTCATCCGGTTTATAGTAGTGTTTGCCTTTAAATACCATTGCCACTTTGCGGATATCAGCCATATTGGTGCTGGGATCGCCGTTTATCAGCAGTAAATCGGCATCTTTGCCGACATCAACTGAGCCACTGTGGTAGGCCGCGCCTACCAGCCGTGCCGGCTCATAACTGGCAATGCGCAGTACATCCAGCGGCGGTATACCGGCCAGGGCATACAGTTCCAGCTCACGGTGTAAGGTAAAACCGGCAATATGGTCGGTGCCAGGTACTATAGGCACACCAGCGTCATACAGCTTTTTTACCATTTTCAGCATAGCATCGGCCGACTTTTGATACACCGGTTGCAGCTCTGGCGTGACATCCATTGACGCGCCTTTTAACTGCCTGACAACGCCAGGCGGTAAATGATCGGCAATAGCGGCAAATTCCGGGTCAACTTTTTTATTCTGCCCCAGTAACAAACTGCGAAAAGTAGCGACGGTGGGGTCAACCACTATTTGTTTGTCAGCCAGCAACTTAATAAAATCCGTTACGGGTTTGCTGGCTAAATCCAGGCTGCCGGCTTTTTCACCGAGCAGCGAAAACCGCAGTTGGGTGCGGGTGTCTACTTCAGTGCCGGCCAGAAAGTTTAAAAACAGCATATTTACGTGCTGAATTTCATCAAAACCCTGCTCTACCGCCTGGCGCGCTGTCATAAAGGCCGGTACATGGCCGCTTAAACGCATGCCGCGGCGGTGTGCATGCTCAGCAATAGGTTTTACCCAGGTCGGGTCTATGGAGCTGTAGATCTTAATTTGCAGATAACCGTTATCAGCAAACCAGTCTATTTTTTCATGCGCTTCCTGTAAGGAATTAACCGACAAACCGGCCGAATATTCACTTTGTTTATCAAAAAAGCCGGCGCGATATACCCGGTTGCCAATCAGTTGATCGCTGTTAAACAAACCGGCAATTTCCATAATATTGTCATGGCTGTTACCGATATCACGCACACTGGTAACCCCGGCGGCAATATTCAGTAAGCCATCGTTTTTCGACAAATGGCCATGCATATCCCACAGGCCGGGTATAATAGTTTTGCCCCGCGCATCGAGCACCTTTGCCCCAGCCGGGGCAGTCAGGCCGCTTGCTACCGCCATTATTTTGCCGTCTTGCAGCAATACGTCGGTATTGCGCAGCACTTTGCGCTCAAGCACATCTACCACGCTACCGCCTTGTAGCAACACGGTGCTGTAACTATGGCTCAGATGTTTAGCAATATCGGCCAGATAGTCATTCTCGGCCTGCTTTTGTATTTTTGTCAGCTCAGCAAAATTATCCAGGCTAAAACCATCGCGGATCACCCGCATAAAACCGCTGAAATCCTGAGCGAAATAGTGGCCATCTTTATCAAACCAGCCAAAGGATGGGTTAAACGCCAGGCCGCTGATGGCATATAACGTCACTTCTTTACTATTGCTGCCATTGCTTACCGTAACGGTTTTCAGCGCATCCAGCCTGGCTGTGCCGCCGGGGAATAAGTCGACCGAGCGGGTTGGCGATGCCATTAATGCTTTCATCAGCACATGGCTGGCAGCACCGGCTTCATCGGTAGGCACGTAAAAACGTTGCTCGCCAGTTTGCAGCATGCCTTCATCTTTATTGCCGGACCAGCGCGCCACGCCATCAACCAGGCTAAATTGCTCAGCTATTGGCGCACCAAAAGCCGAAGTACCGCTGGCAGAAAACGCTATGGGTACCCCTTTGGCATCAACCTGCAGCGTTTCGTTAACGGTAACTACCCGGTTGTTCCAGCTCATTTTAAGCGATGCGCTGTAGTTACCGTCTTCCTGCCGGGTAATAACCTGCTCTCCGGCCTCACCTTTTTCTGAATATAACTTATTAACAACTTTGTGTTCCGCCGCATTAAGCACGGCGCAACGCAACAACATCAGGCTGCAGATCAACATAGAGCTAAGTTTCATGGTGTGTCCTTATCAGGAAATAAACTCAGAAACTATAGCAGCTCTTAATATTAAGGCAGGATCAGCTGGCGAATTTGTGGTTTTGCTGCAAGCTGGTGATTAACTGCTGACAATTGCGCCACACCAAAGCGTAAATAGTCAGTTGCGGGTTAGCGCCAAGACTGGTTGGCAGGATAGAACCATCGAACACCGATAAGTTTTGCAACTGATGATGCCGGCCATTTTGGTTTACCACACCTTTGGCCACACTGGCACTCATATTACAACCGCCCATTACATGGGCTGATACCACAGTTTGCTTAAGCGCCTGCATTGGCAACGCCTGTATCGCGCGCTTTGCTTCACCCCAGTTGCTATACAGTTTGGCATCGTGATGTATTGGCAGCACCTGCTTAGCACCGGCAGCAAATTGCAACTCCGCCATCGACAGCAAGGCTTCGCGCATACCCTGCCACAGATATTCGCTGATCGGATAATCCAGCACCGGTTGCTGTGCATCATCTAATTGCACGGTGCCACCCTGGCTTTGCGGGTGAAAACCATCGCGCAGCAGTGCTATAGTGACCTGCAAATGGTTAAATTGCTGCATCAGCGCGGCATGCTGCCCGCCGGTACCTGTTAGCTTGGTGGCCATTAACACCGGGTGCAGCGGCGGCACTTCCAGTTTATAACCGGCTTTATCGCTATGTTGTGGCCAGACAAATTGATCAGAATAAATCGACTGTGGCGCGCCGCTGTGGCCATTAATGCCTTCATCGAATAAAGCGCCGGAAATCACCGTAGGATGCAGGTAAGTGTGTTTACCTAAACGGCCAGACGGGTTGGGTACCTTTGATCGCAGCAATAACGCCGGTGAACCAATGGCACCAGCGGCAACAATATAGTGTTTTGCTTTAATACGAATGCGCAGATCGCTGCGCGGCTGAAAATACTGATCTACCGGCACGGCGTCCAGCCCCGTGATGCTATCGCCCTGCCACTGCAGCTGGCGTACGGAAATACGCGATATCAGCGTGGCTCCCAGCGCCATTGCCGCCGGAATAGTAGTTACCAGCATCGATTGTTTGGCGTTAATCGGGCAGCCCATGCCGCAATAACCTAAATTGGCACAACCATTAACGTTGCGGTTAATCACGGTGTATTGCCAGCCCAGCTTTTGGCAGCCTTGTTGCAGTTTGGCGTTATTGGCATTGGGTGCTACCTGCCACGGCTGAATATTCAGCCGCTGCTCTGCCATTGCAAAATAGCGGGTTAAATCGGCATCACCACTGAAATTGACACCAAATTCAGCATGCCAATAATCTAAAGTTGGCTTTGGTGTGCGAATTGACGTCGTCCAGTTCACGGTGGTAGAACCGCCGACGGTGCGCCCCTGTAAAATGCTAATTGCCTGATCGCGGCTTTTGCGCGCAGCACCTTCCTGGTATAGCTGCGGATAAGCCCAGCGTTCCTGCATAACAAAATCGTCGCGGGTATACCAGGCGCCTTCTTCTAACAGCAGCACCTTAAAGCCAGCCTGCGCCAGTTGTTCTGCCGCAATACCACCACCGGCGCCGGAGCCGATAATAACGATATCCGCTTCAAACTGCCGGTTCTGCGTAAACTGGCTGGCATCAAGATGGTGAGTCATCATGTATTTATCTCATTAATCTGCTGCAATAGTTGCGACAAGGAAATTCTTACTCCGCCGCCTTCGACAGCACGTCCCTGTGCTGTCTCAGCCTCCACGGCATCCCTGCCGCTGCTACGTAAGAACACCTTGTCCCAACTTGTCGTGCCATCTGTCTAACTTATCTAAACCTTGGCGCGGTATAAGCCAGCGCTTGCCAGTGTTCACTCTGGCCGTAGTAGGCACCGTACAGTAGTTCGCGCAGGCCATGATAAGCCTGCTGCAATAAGCCAAGGTAGCTGTCACGCCACTGGTTTAACAACTGCAACCGCTGGCTGATCGAAAGTTGTGGTAAGGCAGCAATATAGCCGGTTAGCGCCAGTTGCGTAACCCGGTTGGCCAGCAGGTTAAATAGCTGATGCAGCTCCTGCTGCTGGCGCAGCGGTAAAAACGGCATAAAGTCGGCAACAGCGGCTTTAGTGCGGCTAAGCTCAGTGGCGGCTAAAGTCGCATCCTGTGGCAAAGCACCGTACAATAAGGCAGGTAATAAAGCAGACAGTACCAGATCACGGTTATCATTATGCTGCTGCAGGCTTTGCTGCCAACTTAAGCTAACGATACCTAAGCTGGCTGTTGTACCTAAGGCTATGCCAGATAAAATAAATTGCCGCCGATCCATAGTGCTGCGCCTGCAGTAAAAACTCACTTATTGTTTATCAGGATACGCTACTTTGCAAGACCAGATCAGACCAGTAAGCCATACACCGTTTCAGCCTGCCTGGTGGCTGAAACATGCTCATCTGCAAACCATTTTTGCCAAATATTTAAGCCCGAAACACCGGTTGAACACTGAAGCAGAAACAATTGCCCTGCCAGATGGCGATGAAGTACAGCTAAACTGGTTGCATAATAGTAAAAACAACAGTGATAACGCTCCGGTGGTTATTTTGTTGCACGGTTTAGCCGGAGATATTAACAGCCATTATATTCAGGCGATGCTGGCCCAATGCAACACACTGGGCTGGACTGCAGTATTACTGCATTTTCGCGGTTGTAACGGCAAACCCAACAAGCTGCCACGGGCTTATCATAGTGGCGATACTGCCGATGCGGCACTGGTAATAACACAAGTTAAGCGCCGCTACCCAAACCGGCCGTTGGTGGCAGTAGGTTATTCGCTGGGTGGTAATGTATTGCTGAAATATTGCGGCGAGCAAGCCGGGCAAAACCCGCTATCAGCAGCCGTTGCCGTGTGCCCGCCGCTGTCGCTGTCGGCCTGTGCTAAGCGCATTAATACCGGCAGCAGTAAGTTATATCAGCATTATTTGCTGGGGCGCTTAAAGCACAGCACTTTACGCAAACTCGAGCAATTTGCTGATTTTCCGCTGCCACTCACGCCGCAGCAGGTAAGGCGTTTTAGCAGTATTGAACAGTTTGATGAGCACTACACTGCGCCTATTCATGGCTTTTTAAACGCGCAGGACTATTACCAAAAAGCCAGTGGCAAAGCGTTTTTACGCCATATTTGCATACCCACACTGATTATTCATGCCAAAGACGACCCGTTTTTAAGTGCTGAGGTGATCCCCAAAGCTAACGAATTAAGCCCGTATATTCACTACGAGCTAACCAGCGGTGGCGGCCATGTCGGTTTTGTTTATGGCAGCCCGTTAAAACCCAAATTCTGGTTAAACCAGCGTATTCCGCAATTTATTACTGAGCAGTTAGCCCTATGATTATTCCCTATACCGACATCGCTGAAGATACGCTAAACAACCTGATTGAATACTATGTACTGCGTGAAGGCACCGATTATGGCGAGTACGAAGTAACGATGGCAGAAAAAGTCGCCGCGGTAAAACGCCAGCTAAAAAGTGGCGAAATTGTGATTGTGTATTCTGAACTACATGAAAGCATTAACCTGATGCCAAAACAGTTATTTCTGCAGCAGGAAAACAGCCAGTAGTCATAATTACGACATAAAACTGCCATAACTCTTTCATTTTTCTTGTTTATGTTAACGGGCTAGTTATTCTAACCCTCAGGAAACAAGCCATAATGAAAACCCGCTACCTGCTAAGCGCGCTGACGCTGGCGGTTCTTACCGCCTGTAATTCATCTGATAACCGGGAACCTGTTGTCACTGAACCTGTTGTGCAAACACCTACGACGTTAAGCTTAAGTTTGTTAGGCCGCCACAGTAGTGGCGAGTACCTGGTTAGTGCCGCTGAAATTACCGCTTACGACCCGGACAGCAAACGCGCTTTTGTGGTGAATGCGCAATCTGGTGTAGTGGATGTGCTGTACCTGATTGACCCGCAAAACCCGGTATATCTCGATAGCATCAGCGCCACAGCGATAGCAGAAAATGCCGTAGTTAACAGCGTGGCGGTGCACAATGGCCTGGTGGCGCTGGCAATTGAAAGTGCCCCGAAAACAGACCGCGGTTTCGTTGCTGTATATAACGCCGCAGATCTGAGCCTGCGCGACAGCATTGAAGTTGGCGCCCTGCCGGATATGCTGACCTTTACCCCCGATGGCAACTATATTCTGGTGGCCAACGAAGGCGAACCCAGCGACGACTATCAAATTGATCCCGAAGGTTCTGTCAGTGTAATCAATGTCAGTAACCCTGATGTACTGTTTGCTGCCACAGCAGATTTTCGCACTTTTAACAGTAAAAAAGCCGAGCTGAAAACTGCAGGCGTACGTATTTTCGGCCCCAATGCCAGCGTAGCGCAGGATTTAGAACCAGAATACATTACCGTGTCAGCCGACAGCAAAACAGCCTGGGTTAGCTTGCAGGAGAACAATGCTCTGGCCGTATTGGATATTGCCACGGCGACCATTACCGATATCCTGCCGCTGGGTTACAAAGATCATGGTATTGATGGCAATGGCATTGCCGCCAGCGATACCCAAAAGAGCATTAATATTGCGCGCTGGCCTGGTGTGGTAGGCATGTACCAGCCAGATACTATCGCCAGTTATACCGCAGACGGTGCTACCTATATTGTAACCGCCAATGAAGGCGATGCCCGCGCCTGGGGAGAAACCAACCCGGCATACTGGAATGGTGATGCCAGCCAGGGCTTTGTTGAAGAAATCCGCTTTAAACACCTGTTCCATAAAAGCGGTTTTGCCCGTCGGGTCGGCGAAGATATGCCACCACAGCTGATTAATCTGGCGGCGGGTGCCTTATTAAACCCGGAAGTATTTGCCTATTGCGGTGCTGAGCCCGGTGAACCCGGTAATTGTCGGGAAGATGATTTGCTGGGCCGCTTAACCGTGGCCTGGACCGACGGCTATCGTAAAGACGCCAACGGCAACCCGGTACTGTTTAACCGCAGCGGTGTTGAAGATGAAAACGGTGACCGCCTGATGTATGACAAAGTCTATGCCTACGGCGGCCGCTCTTTTGCTATCTGGTCTGCCGCGGGTGAACTGGTGTGGGACTCAGGCGATTTCTTTGAACAGTACCTGGCCAGTGACGAGTGCAAACTTGGCAGTGCCCGCGATATTGCCTGTGCTGACTATTTTAACTCTAACCACAGTGCCGGCAGCAGCTTTGGTAACCGCAGCGATAACAAAGGGCCAGAGCCGGAAGCGCTGGCTATTGGCAGCTTCGGTGAGAAGACCTTCGCCTTTGTTGGCTTAGAGCGCATGGGCGGTGTGATGGTATTTGATATCAGTACACCAACAGCCCCCACCTTTGTTGATTACCTCAATACCCGTGAAGACTGGACTACAGCCAACCCAGGCACCACCCTGGCGAATACCGGTGATCTGGGGCCTGAAGGCATTACTTTTGTCAGTGCAGAAAACTCACCAAACGGTAAACCGCTACTGCTTATCGGTAATGAAGTCAGCGGCACCACGGCAATATATCAGATTGATTTAACTTACTAATATCTCCAATAAAACAGGCCGCAATTGCGGCCTGTTTTATTACTGCCAAACGCTACACCTTAAATTTGCTTACCAGTGTATTTAACTCAACTGCCAGGCGCGACAGTTCTGATGCACTGGCGGTAGTCTGGTTGGAGCCTGCCGCCGTTTGTGCGGCTAAGTCGCTGATAGTCACTATATTACGATCTATTTCGCGCGCTACTTTTGATTGCTCTTCTGCAGCCCCGGCGATGACATGGTTTTGATCGCTGATGGCCATAATATTTTCAGCTATCAGCTCCAATGCATCCGCCGCCGATTTTGCTACATTCTGCGCGTTGTCTGCGTTGCCGCTGATAAGTTGCATAGCATTTACCGCTTCTTTGGCGGATGACTGCACTTGCTGAATCATCAATTCAATTTCGCCGGTAGAGGTTTGAGTGCGATGTGCCAGGCTGCGTACTTCATCGGCTACCACGGCAAAACCGCGGCCGGCTTCACCGGCACGGGCCGCTTCTATCGCAGCATTAAGCGCCAGCAGGTTAGTTTGGTCGGCTACATTGCGAATAACTTCAAGTACCTGATTAATAGATGATACTTTCTCGGCCAGGGTGTTAATAACAGTAGTGCTCTGGCGCACATCGGCATTCATTTTTTCAATAACGCTGCGGGTTTGTACCACTTTTTGTGTGCCGTCTTTAGCCAGATTAGCTGATAGTGCGGAGGCTTCAGAAGTTTTCAGAGCAGTGCCTGCCACTTCATCTACTGCTGAGCTCATCTCAGTAATAGCGGTAGCGGCTTGTTGTACTTCATCATTTTGTAGTTGCAGTGCTTTGGCTGATTCATCAGTAACGACATTCAGTTCCTCAGCAGCTGAAGCCAGCTGATTAGAAGAGCTGGCAATGTGACCAATCGCATCTCGCAGTTTTTCCTGCATTTGCATGAGCGCGGTTGCCAGTTGGGTAAGCTCGTCACTACCCTCTACCGTAACCTGTTGGGTTAGATCGCCATCAGCAATATACTGTGCTGATACTACAGCCCGTGAAAGAGGCTGATTAATACTGCGGGAAATTAGCATAGCAATAGCCAACGCAATCATAATTGCAATAACAATTAACACTATAACCGTCATCTGTGCCGAGCCATAAGTAGCTATAGATTCCAGCCGTGCATTAGCGGCTGCTTTGTGATTAAGCTCTGACAGCTGGTTTAAAATGCTGGTCAGTTGATCAGCCAACGGGTTCATTTTGTCCAGCATATCTGTAGCCGCACCAACTTCTTCCTGCTTCAGCAGCGCCAGAGCCTGTTGTTGTAACGCGAAATATTGCGTTTTAACGCCGCTAAATGCCTCATACAACTTGCGCTCTTCGGGCATATAAACCGTTGCAGCGTAAGCTTGCTCTGACTTTTCAACTCCTTGCCTCAGCACTTCGAGTCTGTCAAACGTAGCACTCTCCTGCCTGATATCAATCGCCAGCAGTAGCCGCAATGTCAGCGCCTGGCTTCGGGCAATATCAGCATCAACATCGCCTAAGTAACTGACCGAAGGCAATAAATTTGTTTCTACCAAATTAGCCTGCTCACGCACTTTAGATAAGCTGTGTAAGCTAAACACACCTGTAATAGCCAATAGCAGTGCCAGTGTACCGAAAGCAGCTAACAGCCGCTTTTGAATCGAAATCGTTCTTAACATCGGTTACCTCGTTCCCAAATAATGATTCACTGCCAATTAGGGTTTATAAGCCATCTACTCTTACCCAGCATACTTTTTTGCACTATTTTTTGCATTCCTAATAGCCTTAATACTGCACATAGTAGCATATCAATAACAACAGCATAAAACGCATCATAAAAAAAGGCCGCAGGTGCGGCCTTTTAAACAATAACCTTAAAATTAAAGCAGCGGGCCTGCGGCCACTAATGCTTTACCTTCTTCGTTATCGGTAAATTTAATAAAGTTATCAATAAAACGTGTGGCTAAGTCTTTGGCTTTTAGCTGCCATTCTGCCGCATTAGCGTAAGTGTTCCGCGGATCGAGAATAGATACATCATCCACCCCGTGCAGTGCGGTTGGCATTGCCAGATTAAAATACGGTAGTTGCACAAATTCCGCATTTTCAATGCTGCCATCTAAAATGGCATCAATAATGGCGCGGGTGGCTTTAATGGAAATACGCTTACCGCTGCCATTCCAACCGGTATTCACCAAATAAGCTTCTGCGCCCGATGCCGCCATACGCTTGCCTAATACTTCGGCATACTTGGTTGGGTGCAAGCTTAAAAACGCCGCACCAAAACAGCTGGAGAAGGTGGGTGTTGGCTCAGTAATACCTCGCTCAGTACCGGCCAGCTTGGCAGTAAAGCCAGACAGGAAGTGGTACTTGGCCTGATCTTTAGTTAACTTAGATACCGGTGGTAATACACCAAAGGCATCAGCAGTTAAAAAAATCACTTTTTTCGCGTGGCCCGCTTTAGACACCGGTGTAACGATATTATCGATATGATAAATCGGGTAAGACACGCGGGTATTTTCGGTTTTAGAGCCATCGTTAAAGTCAATTTCACCGTCAGTTAATACCGTTACGTTTTCCAGCAGCGCATCGCGGCGAATAGCGTTGTAGATATCCGGTTCGTTTTCTTTCGACAGGTTAATGGTTTTAGCATAACAACCACCTTCAAAATTAAATACGCCATCGTCGTCCCAGCCGTGCTCGTCGTCGCCAATCAGCTGGCGCTTAGGATCGGTAGACAGGGTAGTTTTACCGGTGCCGGATAAACCAAAAAATACCGCAACATCGCCGTCTTTGCCCACGTTAGCTGAGCAGTGCATGGAGGCAATACCCTGCAGCGGTAAAAAGTAGTTCATCATGGAGAACATACCTTTTTTCATTTCGCCGCCGTACCAGGTACCACCAATCAGCTGAATGCGCTCAGTCAGGTTAAAGGCGACAAAATTTTCTGAGTTCAGGCCCTGTTGCTGCCAGTTAGGGTTAGTGCACTTAGCACCGTTCATCACAATGAAATCTGGCTTGTAAGTTTTCAGCTCGGCATCCGTTGGGCGGATAAACATGTTTTTAACGAAATGCGCCTGCCAGGCCACTTCGGTAATAAAACGCACCGCTAAGCGGGTGTCGCTGTTGGCGCCACAGAAAGTATCTACGACAAACAACCGCTTACCCGAAAGCTGTGTTGTTACCAGCATTTTCAGATCAGCCCATACTGCAGGTGTAATGGCTTTGTTGTCGTTTTTACCTTGATCAGACCACCACACAGTGTCGCGCGTAGTGTCGTCGCGTACTATGTATTTGTCTTTTGGCGAGCGGCCAGTAAAGATACCGGTATCGACTGAAACCGCGCCCAGTTTGGTCAGTTTGCCTTGTTCATAGCCTTGTAAATCACTGCGGGTTTCTTCCGCAAATAGCTGATCATACGAAGGGTTATAAACGATTTCCGTGACATCTGTGATGCCGTATTGGCCCAGATCCAGATCGGACATGATGTAACTCCTAAGGGTACTGTAGGTAAGGGTGCAGTCTCTGGCGGACTTAATTTTCGGTATTTTTGTCACAATATGCTGTTTTTCTGTGCAAAAACCCGGCTACATAATAGCGTTTTGCCAGAATAAAAGATAGCCGGAAAATGCGCTGATTTGGCTAAAAGCCTTACCAGATATGGAGTTGCCAAACTACCAGCGGTAAGATAATAGTAAGGAAAAACACTTCGTAACCCATACTGAAAGCTTTCAGTATCAAGCGGTAAGGCTACGTTCGGTAGGTCGGGATTTAATTAATTTGGGCCACGGAATGCTCGCTTGCCCCATTACCATAAAGTCAGGGTTTGCCAGTGTATCGCGCTGGTTGTAGCTTAGCGGGGTAAATTCGCTGTCGAGAATTTTACCGCCAGCTTCTTCAACAATAACATGTACTGCGCCGGTGTCCCACTCGCCGGTAGGGCCAAGGCGCATGTAACAATCGGCTTTGCCTTCTGCGACCAGGCAGCTTTTTAGCGAACAACTGCCAAGGGCAATATATTCCACATCGTGCTGGCTTTGCAGTAAATCGACAATAGGCTGCAGCGGCTGGCGCCGGCTAACAGCAATTTTCAGTGTTTGCCCGGCCTGGTGCTGGTTAACCCGCATACGGTTAATCAGGTTACGCCGCTGTTTAAAAGCGCCATTACCTCGGCAGGCGTAGTACATAACCTCTTCTTTAGGCCAGTAAATCACCCCAAGCGCGGGCCAGCCATGTTCCACCAGCGCAATGCTGACAGCAAAATCACCGCTTTTGGCAACAAATTCCTGGGTACCATCCATAGGATCGATCAGCCAGTAACGTGGCCAGTGCTGGCGCTGAGCCAGCGGAATAAGATGAGATTCTTCTGAAATAATCGGGATATCGGGTGTCAGCTCAGACAAACGGTTAATAATAATACGGTTGGCGGCCAGATCGGCCGAGGTTACCGGGCTTAAATCGGCTTTTTGCTGCTGCTGAAAATCACCGCTTTGGTATAGCTGCCATAGCTCCGCGCCGGCCTCTCTGGCCGCAGATTTAACAGGGTCAAGCAGTCTGCTTAAAAACATCCGGGTTCGCTTCCAAATATTGCTGCGCTAATAACAGAGCGGCGACACTTCTGGCTTCAGTAAAATCGGCCTGCTGTAACAGAGCTTCGCTGTTTTTTCGTGCCCAAGGCACCAGTTCAAGTGGCTCGGGTTCATCACCTTCAAGGCTTTCTGCATATAAATCAAAGGCCAGAACTATATGCATTGTAGCATTAAAATAGCCCGGGGCTAAGGCCAGCGACTTCAGCTGGACAAAACGTTGCGCGCCAAAACCAATTTCTTCTTTTAGCTCACGGTTCGCGGCAGTAATCACATCTTCGCCCGGATCAATTAAGCCTTTAGGAAAACCCAGCTGGTAATCATGGGTGCCGGCGCAATACTCACGGATCAGATAAAAATGTTCCGCATCAGGGCAGGCAATAATCATTACCGCGCCCCGGCCACTACCACGCATGCGCTCGTAGGTGCGCTGCTCACCATTGCTGAACATCAGTTCCAGTTGTTCAATTTTAAATAAGCGGCTTTGTGCAACGATATCTGTACTTAAAATTTCAGGCTTTTGTTTGCTGCTGTGTTTGTCATCCTGCCGCTGCGCCATGCTGCCACCTCTGGTACAATCCAATGCTGCTACTATAAAACGATTAACAGGAAAAACCTATGCTGAACTGGGCTGAAATTGATACCGTGTTGTTGGATATGGACGGTACTTTGCTGGATCTGCACTTTGATAATTATTTCTGGCTACAGCATTTGCCAAAACGCTGGGCCGAGATTAGTGGCATTAGCGTTACGGAGGCAGAAACACAATTAAAAGCCGAGTACGCCGAGCTTACCGGTAAACTGGAATGGTATTGTCTGGATTACTGGGGTAAACGCCTGCAACTGCCGATCAACGAGCTAAAGCGCGAAGTGATGCATAAAATTGCCATGCGTGCCGATGTGCCGGCGTTTCTTACTGCGTTAAAACAAAGTGGCCGCCAGATAGCCCTGGTAACCAATGCTCATCCGGATAGTTTATCGCTTAAAATTGAGCGCACTGAGCTGGCCAGTTATATTGATACGCTGATCTCTACCCACGAATTTGGTGTCACCAAAGAAAACTGGGCCTTGTGGCAAAAGCTGCAGCAACGGCTCGGATTTAACCCGCAGCGTACCTTATTCGTTGATGACAGCCTGCCAATTTTAACTGCCGCGCAGAATTTTGGTATTAAGCATTTACTGGCCGTAGCCAACCCGGACAGCCAGCAATTAAGCCGGCAAATTACCGAGTTTCCGGCCATTACCGACTACACCGTGCTGCTGGATGATATTCGCAACTATCGCAGCTAAGCCGATAAAGTCACGGCTTAAAAGCTGATACGGTACCGCCCCTGTGCATCGGGTTTACCGAGGAATTGCATCGCCTGATGCACTTCCCCGGGCATATCGGCCTCGGGTTTTAGCGTACCGTTTACCAGTAACTGCTCAGCATTAACCACGGCTTTAATATCCAGCCCCAGCCGGTTAGCGCCATCTGTCGTCAGCACTATAGTGCCATCAGCACAGCTTAAATCACCAAACAGGCTTTGCAGCTCAAGCCAGGTACCGGTCGGTGTTTGTAGGCGGGCATCCTGCCAACTGGCATGGCCGGTTAAGGCCTTACACCAGGGTTGGCCCTGGCTAAACCCTGCCACATCCAGCACCAGCTCGCCGCTGGCATCTACCGGCAATGGCAAGGGTAACATGGGTACCAATTGCGCTACCGGCAGCTTTAACAGACTGTTTTGCAAAGCGCCTCCGCCAAAGCCATAACTGGCGGTGGCTTTTACATAAGGCTGAGCCGGGTTTTGTGCGCTGCCACTTTGCAGCTCAAACTGTAATTTGCCGGTAAATAACCGCCAGGGGCTTAAAGACCATTGCAGGCTGTCAAACTGCAGCTGCTGATAACGCAAACCGGCTATTTCGCCCTGCCATAAAGTACCCGACACGGTACCTAACTGCAGCTGGGCTGGCAGCGGTGCTAATTTTAACCACCAGCTGGCTGGCGTTAACAGCAAGGTAAACACTAAATAGCAGGTTACACCAATAACAATAAGTTTGGTTTTTGACATAGCTTTATTTACTCCACTACCATACGCCGCACCCGCACTATGCCGGGTGTTTCAGCAGTGGCTACGTCTAAATTTACCAGTTTCACACCATGCTGATACTGCAGCGCATGCAGCCAGCTTAACAGTTTGTCGAAACTGACATCTTCCAGCACCAGTGTTAGCTGCTCGTTTTGCGGCTGCATCCGGCTGACGCTGATACCGCTGCTGCGTGCACTGTTACTGATAATTTGTGCCAGGCTGCCGCCGCTACGTGCAGTAGTAACCGAGGCAGCCTTTAACTGCGGCAGTAATTGCTGTAACTGGCTAAGCTGACGTTGGGCGCTTTGCACTTTTTGTTGCTGTACATCACGGGCCTGATGCAGCGGTTGCCATAGCATCCAGTAAAATAAACCCAATACCACTACTACTGCTGCACCGGCAACCAGCCGCTGTTCGCGTTGCTGTAACCCTGTCCACCAGGTTAAAAACTGCTGCTTCATACTTTGCCCCGCATCGCGACACTGCCTTGTACCTTGCCGCCGTCATTACTCAGCGCGCCCTGTTCAACAATAAAACCGGCCTGTTCCAGTGCTGTTTTTAAGCGCTCAAAACTCTGAAAACCCTCGCCTTTGGCCTGAAAGCGCAGCTCGGCGCGTTTGCCGTCAAAACGCAGGTTTTCCAGGCTGATATCCGGCACTTTTGCCAGTTGTTGCTGCAGGCTGTCCAGCAATGCCAGAAAGCTTTGTTCATTATTGCCACCGACAGCGGCAAGCTTTTGCTGCAATTGCAGGTTAAGGTTAACCACCCGCTCATTGGGAAAGGCCTGCTGGTATACGCTAAGGCTTTGTTGTTGCAGCGCAGCACTTTGCCGCCCTAATTGCCAGTTAGTTAAACCCAGTTGCAGTACATAAAGTGTTAAACAGGCACCGGCCAGAATGGCGCTGCTGCGCCACAGCTGTAAGTGCCGGTTAACCTGACGCTTGGGTTTATATTCACCCTGCAGCAGCGTAAAGCTATTCTGGCTTAGCTGGCTGGCCAGCAACGCCAAGGGTAATTCCGGCTCTGCCAGTTGATGTGGTTGCATCAGCTCTGCTGGCCAGGGGCTGTAACTGGTTAGCATCGGCAAAGCCGCCAGTTGCAAGTAATCTGCCCACCAGGGCGCATCAATGGCCGCAACCTGCCAGCTGCTTTGTTTTAGCAACCACTGCTCATGTAACTGAATGCAGGCAGGTAACTGCTGCTCTGGCAGTAACAAAGCATCGGGCACCATACGGCTGACAGTAAAACCGGCACCTTGCAACGCATCCAGCCATTGCTGCATCCGCTCATGCTGACACACGGCCACTTGCTGGCTGTACTGGCCGTCGTGGTGCGTTACATCACCCAGTGCCAGAAACAGCTGCTCAATATCTTCGGCCTGATCTTCTTCGAGCATATAAGGTAATGCCTGCAGCAGTTGCCGGTTAGGCTTGCCCGGCAGGGTTACCTGCTTTAGCACCACATCGGATGCCGGTACCAGTGCCACCACCGGCCGGTTACCCAGCCGTACTGCCAGTTCCGGCAATTGTTCAGTGCCGGTAAGTTCGCCGCTGGCGATCACTTCCTGGCTATGGCTGGCCCACACCAGCCAACTGATGCTTTGTTCTGCCCGGCTACCTAGCCGGATCACCAACTGTTCACTCACCCCTGGCCTCCAAATCGCCGGGCCAATACTTTGACCTGATTATTATCATTTATTTTAAGTACCGACGTTAATACAAAGCCACTTTCCAGATAGGCCGCTGTCGCTGTTAGCTGAAAACTATCTGACTTAAGCGACAGCATACTTTTCGCATCTTCCGGCACGGTAATAGCGCTAAGCTCAGCGGTGGCAAACAGCTCTTCTAATGTAGCAAAACCCTCTTCCGGCCGGTTAGCGATAATATCCAGTGCTGCCTGCTCTGTCAGTTCAGGAATAAGCGCCGCCAGCAACACTGCTGTATTCTCAGTCAGCGTATTAATATTCAGTAGTAAACGGTTATCCTCCGGCACCACACAAACAAAAGGCGCCAGTAACTGGTAATCTGCCGGTGTGATATCCAGTATTACCCGCAGCTCTGACACACTGGCCATCAGGCTGTTAGCGGCGTAATACGGAAACCGCAGCGCGGCATAGTCATCATCTTCGGCGCTACCGGCAGTGCTTAGCAGGCTGTCTTCATCCAGCCAGTCGCCCAGGCGCGCTGTCAGATATTCGGCCGGCATGGATAAATCTGCTGCTTTTAGCTCCAGTAAGCGCTGAAACGCTTTTTGTGCTGTGCTTTGCTCTACTCTGCCACCGCTTTGCGGCGTAACATTTTGCAGCGCATTTAAATTAAAACAGCTGCGTAAATCGATAATATCGCCCGCGATAGTGCCGTTTTCTACCGGAAAGGTCGCACCCGCCAACGCCCAGTTTTGTGCCAGGTTTACGGTTTCCTGCCCGGCCAGCTCGCGTGCCAGCAATACTCTGGCAAACTGCTCGGCGCTCATGGCATACCAAAATGCCTGCTGTTGTTGCTGCATATTCTGCTGGCGCTGCAGCTGCAGTTGTAAGCGGCCGGTCATATTTACTGCAATCACCACTACGATGGCAATAATCATTAATACCGCAACCAGTGCTACGCCGGCTTGCTTGTGCGGCCTCATTCTATTGCCCCTGCGGCAACGGCAGCATCGGGCAGCATAAAAATACGCTCTAACCGGCCAAGGCTTTCATCAACCAGCGTAATGCGCACTGCTGCCGGGAAATTCGCATCCTGCCAGCGCTCCAGCCATTCTTCACCCTGCAGGTAGTGCACTTCAAAACCGGATAAACCGCTTTGTAGCTGCTGGATTTTAGCCTCGGTGCCGGTTACGGCGTCCGGGTACAGCGTGAATAAGCGCTGCAAGGTACCTTCCTGTAGCCGGTAGGCAACAGTTTGAATTTCACTGCGTGGCAAAATCATGCCCGGGTTACGCCAGCCCTGCCGGGCAAAGCTGACACCATGATCTTCACTTTCCAATAAAAACTTCTCGCCAAACAAGCGGTATTTTTGCGCAGCTTCGCCATCAATACGTACATGCCGCACGCTAATTTGCATAAAATCCCGCTCCAGCATCAGCATAGTGCGCTGCAGCTGTACCAGGCGTTCGCTGGCTTGCTGCGATAACTCATCACTTTGCGTTACGCTGGTTAGCACCGCTACCGACGCCAGCCCCACCAAAGCAAAAATGGCCGCCGCCAGCAGCATTTCAATAAAGGTAAAACCGCCGTTTGCCTTAACCACCGGGTTTGCCCCTGTAGCTTTGTAACTGAAACAGTACCTGCTCCGGCGATTCAGCCAGGCTGACGCTGATTTGTATCAGGCGCAAATCTTCGTCTGGCACTCTGGTTAGCTGCTGTTGCCATAGCCAGTTGCGATTGGCCATTTCTACCTGGCCCTGATCTTTTTCTTTGCCCGGCCACTCTGTTTCCATCATCGCCAGTTGCATCTGATTATTGGCAATATAGCTGGCCATGGTTAAATCATCTAACTGGCTTAAACTGCGGATATGGGCCGAACTGGCCTGCATAATAGCCATGCCGGCAGTGGCAAAAATGGCCATGGCTACCAGCAGCTCCAGCAGGGTAAAGCCGTTGCGTTTCATGGCAGCTCCGCAGATACCGGCGTGCGGGTAAGCGGTATGGCAAAATCGGTCGATACTGCGCTATACAACGGTGTCAAATCAGAACTTTCGGTCAGCAACAACTGAAACGGGCTGATTTCGCCCGACGACAATACAAATACCTGTGGCAGCACCGGTACTTTGCTGTCTTCGTCGCTTTGTTTGTCATCGTCAGCCAGTTGCCAGTCCAGCTGGCTTAGCAGGTTGGTTTCCTCGCCCGGCAAGCCTTCCAGCTCCAGCTTTAAAGCAATATCATGCGGTAATTTATATTGCCGCAAGCCGGCAGGTTCATTGGCCTCAGCCCATTTACCTTCTTTGTTGTCGTAATATAAAAAGCCGTAGCGATCGGGCAGCACATACAGCCCCCACTCCTGCTGCTTTAACATGGCGGTTTCTGCGACAAACTGAAATAACTGCTGAAACCGCTCGGCTTCTTTTTCCAGCCGCTCTTCGCGTGATTCGCCACTGAAATTCATTACCACTGTGGTAGCCAGCAAACCAATCAGCAACATCACCAGCATTACCTCAACCAGGGTAAAGCCGTTGCTACGATGCTGAACAGCTGGCCGCGAGAGCATTAGTTGTTTGAATTCCCGTTGGCATCCAGATTCCAGTTACCGATGTCATCATCAGTACCGGCTGTGCGATCCGGGCCTTTACTTAATATATCAATACGGCCAACCTGGCCCGGGCTTATCAGGATATAGTCTTCATCCCATGGGTCTTTCGGTAAGCGGCGGATAAAGCCACCTTCCGGAAATGAGCGCGGCACCGGTTGCGACGTTGGTGCGTTAACCAATGCCTGCATACCTTGCTCTGTGGTGGGGTAAAAGCCATTGCGCAAACGGTACATATCCAGTGCACTTTCCAGCTGCTGAATATCCACTACGGCTTTTTGCCGTGCGGCGGCTTCCTGGTTACCGATCAGGTTAGGCACCACCATACTGGCGATAATGCCCAGAATAACAATAACCACCATCACTTCTAACAGCGTAAAACCGCTGTGCTGTCTGAATTTGTGTTGCCTTAACATATTAACCACCACCTACCATATTGTTTAACGCTAAAATCGGCTGCAAAATCGCCATGACAATAAATAACACCATACCGGCCATTACCGCTACCAACACCGGCTCAAACACTTTTAACGACACTGTAACTAAGGTTTCAAACTCGCGGTCCTGCGTATTGGCAGCACGCTCAAGCATAGAATCAAGCTGACCACTTTTTTCGCCGCTGGCAACCATATGCAGCATCATCGGCGGAAACAGCTTGGTTTGCTCCAACGCGTTTCGCAGCGACGTACCCTCACGCACCCTGGCGGTAGCATCTGTTACTGCCTGGCGCATATAAGTATTGCTCAGCACATCGGCACTAATACGCATAGCTTCCAGCAATGGCACGGCCGAGGCATTAAGAATACTTAAGGTACGGGCAAAACGGGCGGTATTCAGGCCTTTGGTAACCTTGCCGATAATACGGCTTTTTAGCACCAGAGCATCCCAGCGAAAACGAAATGCCGGTTTGCGCAGCGCCCGCTTAAACAGCACCAGCAACAGCATAAAGCCAATCAGTACAACGATGCCGTAAGCGCGTAAAAAATCACTGGCGGCAATTAAAAACAAGGTAGTGCCGGGCAGCGTTTGGCCCATATGTTCAAACTGGCCGACAATTTTGGGTACCACCGCCGCCAGCAGGATTGATATCACCAGCACGGCAAAACAGGTCAGAATAATAGGGTACAGCAGGGCCTGCAAAATCTGGCTGCGCATATGCTGGCGCTGCTCGGTGTAATCGGCCAGCCGGTTTAATACCTGGTCCAAATGGCCGGATTTTTCCCCCGCGGCCACCATAGAACGAAACAAATGGTCAAATACATACGGAAACTCGGCCAGGCCTTCTGCCAGGCTGTAACCTTCTACTACCTTAGAGCGCACGGTCATCATCATATTGGTTAGCCGTGGCTTGTCGCATTGTTCGGCAACGGCCAGCAATGCGCTTTCGATCGGTAATGCGGCTTCAACCAGCGTAGCCAGCTGGCGGGTAATAAGCGCCAGCTCAGAAGCTGAAATATTACGCTTAAACCATTGCTTGCCTGAGGCGAGCATTTTTTCCTGCTGTGACGCCAGCGCTACGCTAACCGGAGTGAGTTTTTGCTCACGCAACAATGAGCGTGCATGGCGGGCGTTGTCGGCTTCCAGTACACCTTTACTGTTTTTGCCTCTGGCATCCAGTGCCTGATATTCAAAGGCTGGCACTATACATCCTCACGTGTAACACGCAGCACTTCTTCCAGCGTGGTTTCGCCGCTAAGTACTTTGCTAAAACCATCGGCGCGAATGCTGGGGCTGTGTTGGCGCACATATTTTTCGATGGCCTGTTCACCCTTGCCGTTGTGAATAAGTTCGCGGATATGTTCGTCTACCAGCAACAATTCATGAATACCGGTACGGCCACGGTAGCCGGTAAAATTACATTGATCGCACCCTTTGGCGCGGTAGATCAGTACACCTTCTTTTTTGGTCACGCTTAGCAGGCTGCGCTCTTCTTTATCGGGCTCATGGGCTTCTTTGCAGTGTATACATAAGGTTCGCACTAAACGCTGTGCCAGTACACCCAGCAAACTGGACGACAATAAAAACGCTTCTACGCCCATATCTTCCAGCCGGGTAATGGCACCGGCGGCAGTATTGGTGTGCAGTGTAGATAACACTAAGTGGCCGGTTAAACTGGCCTGCACGGCAATTTGTGCAGTTTCAAGATCGCGTATTTCACCCACCATTACTACATCAGGATCTTGCCGCAATATAGCGCGCAAGCCACGGGCAAAGGTCATGCTGACTTTAGTATTGACCTGAGTTTGGCCGATGCCTTCCAGCTCGTATTCAATCGGGTCTTCTACGGTAAGAATATTGCGATCTTTAGTATTAATTTCGGTTAAACCGGCATACAAGGTCGTACTTTTACCTGAGCCGGTAGGGCCGGTAACCAGAATAATGCCGTGTGGCTTTAAAATAAGCTGCGAAAACGCCTGTTGCACTGACAACGTCATGCCAAGATCAGCTAAATTGAGGTGTGAATTGTTTTTGTCCAGCAAACGCATTACCACCCGCTCGCCATGGCTGGACGGCATGGTAGATACCCGCACATCTACCGCCCGGCCGGCAATCCTTAGGCTGATCCGGCCATCCTGCGGCACGCGCTTTTCGGCAATATCCAGTTTGGCCATTACTTTAATACGCGACACAAGCAGGCTGGACAAGCGCCGGTTTGGCCGCAGCACTTCGCGCAAAATACCGTCTACCCGAAAACGCACTATTAAAGCTTTCTCAAAGGTTTCCACGTGAATATCGGATGCACCCAGCTTAATGGCCTCGCCCAGCATGGCGTTAATCAGCTTGATAATGGGCGCATCATCTTCGTTTTCCAGTAAGTCTTCGCTTTCCTGAATATCATCAGCCAGCGAAGCCAGGTTAACTTCATTGCCAATGTCTTCCATCAGTTGCTGCGCTTCTGAGGAATCCCGCTGGTAGCTGGCCTCCAGCATGGCTTCAAACTCTACCGCTGATAAACGCTGAATTTGAAACGGCTCAGCCAGCATCCGCCGCACTTCTAACACGGCAGCGGCGGTGGTCGCGGTATGAATATACAGCCGCCAGCCTTCATCGGCCTGCAATTTCAGTAAGACGCCATGGCGTTTGGCAAAACCAAACGGCAAGCGGATACGGCTGCTGGCAGGTTTTATCTGTTCTGCTTCCAGCGCATCCATTAGTCTTGCTTCCCTTGCTCAATACCGGCAGGTGGTTGCTGCTTATTCATATAATCATCAAAAGTAGGTGGCAGGGTTAATGAATCATCCCACTCTGGCAATACCACCTGCCGGGTGTTTGGCATTAAACGAATGCCCTCTTCCTCGCGCTTTAACTGCTCAGCACGGATATAGTTATATTTGGTTTTAGAAATACCGGAAATAGCCGAGCCTTCACGCACTATGGTGGCTTTAATAAATACCATCAGGTTACGTTTTTGCTTGGTGACGCTAGTCGATTTAAACAAATGCCCCAAAATAGGAATATCGCCTAAAATAGGTACCTTAGACTCACTTTCCTGAACGTCCTCATCAATTAAACCACCCAGCACTACGGTGGCGCCGTCATCTGCCATAACTGTGGTTTTAATTTCACGCTTATTAATAGTGATATCCACCGCAGTAGCACCACCAATGCTGGACACTTCCTGTTCGATGGTTAATTGCACTGCATCGCCTTCATTAATTTGCGGTGTAACCTTAAGCTTAATACCCACTTCCTGGCGCTGTACCTGCTGGAACGGGTTGGTATTATTGGAACCAGTGGTAGAGCCGGTAATAACCGGTACTTCCTGACCTACCAGAAAGAACGCTTCCTGGTTATCCATCGTAGTAATATGCGGGGTGGCCAGTACATTAGAATTTGTACTGGTGCGTACAGCTTGTATAAGGGCAGCCCAATCGCCGCTGACAAAGCCCAGCAAAGCACCATTTAATCCGCCCAATACCTGCCCTGCAAGCGTGTAGTCACCTTCCGTATCAGGAACAGGTACAGTCACACTGGGCACACCAGGAATAGTTGATTGTTCAACCCGTGGCGGGTTTTTAATTGGCCTGGCAGCAAGAGCAGCCCCTGCAGCATCAATAATAGAAATGGTATTGCCATTGCTAAAGTTAGTGCCACCACCGTTTTTATTAAGCCATTGCACACCTAAATCGGTGCCATCACCTTCAAATACTTCAACAATAATAGCTTCTACCAGTACCTGAGCGCGGCGGATATCCAACTGCCGCAACACTTCTTCTAACGAGCGCATCATATCCGGCTGGGCGGTGATCACCAGTGAGTTACTGTCGGCGTGGGCTTCAATGCTAATAGCACGGCCGGTATTAGCCGCTGCACCGCGGCCACCCTGGGCGCCTGCTGCACCGCTACCGCCCTGTACTTCAGCCACTATAGATTCGCTCACGCCTTTTAATACCGGCACCAGCTCTTCTGCTTTGGCATATTTTAAATAAAACACCCGGGTGTTACCGCTGGTTTGCAGCTCGCTGTCCAGCCGTTTGGCCAGTTCAATAACGCGCTGGCGCGCCTGCAATTCGCCGCTGACAATCACGCTGTTGGTACGCTCATCGGCAACAATACGCGGCACCAGAAAATCCGGTTGTTCGGCCCGGCCCTGGCTTTTATAAATGTTTTCCAGAATACGCACGACCTCAGGTGCAGAGGCGTATTGCAGCTTAACAATTTCCAGTTCCTGATCGCCGGCTTTATCTACGCGCTGAATAATATCGACCAGCCTGTTTACTACGGCCGCCGGGCCGGTCATCATAATCACGTTAGACGGGTCGTAGTTTACTACGTGGCCGCCACCGGCCTGGTTACTAAACTGGCGTAATAACGGCGCCAGCTCGCGTACCGAAACATTACGCACCTGCACCACCCGGGTAACCATTTCGTCGCCCTGGCCCGGAGCATCATCGGTAACTACCGGAATATTGCTGGTTTTGGCGTCTTTATTGCGCACTACCTTTAATACGCCATTATCCATTTCCACTACGGCAAAGCTGTAAACTTCGAGCACGTTAAGGAAAAACTGATAATATTGTTTCTCGTTCAGCATTTCGTAGCTGCGCACATTAATACGGCCACGCACCTGCGGATCAACAATAATGGTTTTTTTCAGGTTCATGCCAACGATATTAATAAATTCATTAATATCGGTGCCTTTGAAGTTAGGCGAATACATCACCTCTTCCTGTGCTACAACAGTAACACCAGGCACAACGGCAGTGAGCGCAGCCGCCACCAGCAAACTGGCCAGCGAACGACGGGAAAATAAAGAAAATTGCCCTGATTTCATTAATTTATAACCAATTAGTTTTAATAATTATTGTGACAGATTAACCAGAATATCCCTGATCTCGCCATCGCGCTCTATTTTTATTGCCGCTTCTTTGGCATCGCGCAATTCATTAATTACGTTCATTGCCTGCTGCATATCATTTAACCGAATACCATTAATTTCTACCGCCAGATCATTAGGCTGCAAGCCAAGCTGGGTAAACAATGACGGGTCTTTGCCGGGCATTAAGCGGTACCCAGCCAGCTGCCCATTGTCCCGGTGTGGTGACACCCGGATATAATCGAAAAATTTCATCGGCTGGGCAATCAGCTCGTCACGGCGTAAATCCAGGTCTTCACTTACCTGCAATGGCTGCATTTCCATCGGTTCAGGTGCCGGCGCCATATCCATTATGGGCTCGTCTGTTTGCTCATCGGCGCGGCCAAGGCCGGCATTAGCCTGCGCAATTTTGGTATATTCAAAACCATCCAGCATCAGGGTTTCATAGCGTCCGGCTTGTTGTAGCAATACCCGGTCTGACAACACCTGTTTTAACACCGCACTGGTGCCTTCGATGGTATCGTCAATAGCATAAGTTGCTTCACTACCGCGGCTTTCTATGATGGCACTACCCTGGTTAGGGCTGGCGCCCACCGCGACCAGGCCGGTCAACTTAACATTTAGCTGGGTTTTCGGCGCCTCAGTCACTACCGGTGCAGCCCGTGGTACCGGCCCAGCAGATGCTTTGCCAAACAACGAAAAGCCGGTTAACGCGGCCAGATTAACACCACCGCTTTGTTTAACTGCAGCAAGGCCAGTGGCCGGTGGTAAAGCATTATTTGCAGGCGCAGGCACCACCTGCCAGCTAAAGCGTGCCAACAACCATGCCAGTACAATAACCAAAACCAGGTTCAGCACCTGCTGCACCCGGTTTAATGGCACTTTTTGTAGTTGTCTCACTAACTGCTGCGTGTCTAATAACGGCTTCATTGCACACTTCTACTTTAAGAGAGAAATTTATCTTACCCAGTTGTCCGGCAGCCAACAAGGCCAGCGCCAAAATTTACAAGGTATTAACCATGTTTTTTTCGTATCTGCCGCCATTTTGCCTGCTTTGGCACTATAATGGCGATCTTAGTTCGACCACACAGTGTAAATTATGTCGTCAGCAAAACAATCCGGACATTCTGTCAGCCCTGCGTTACGTTTAGATAAATGGCTATGGGCATGCCGCTTTTATAAAACCCGCGCTTTAGCCAAAGAGATGATCGAGGGCGGTAAAGTACATTATAATGGCCAGCGCTGCAAAGCCAGCAGAACGGTAGAGACCGGCGCCACCGTGCGCCTGCCACAGGGCACGGATGAAAAAGTGGTAATAGTGCTGGGTTTGTCGGAAAAACGCCTGGCCGCGCCGCTGGCACAACAGCTGTACGAAGAAACAGCCGACAGCATAGAGCAACGGTTAAAACGGGCTGAGCTGAGAAAAACCAACAGCCTGTTTGCACCGCACCCGGATACTAAACCAGACAAAAAAGAGCGGCGTAAGCTGCTTTTATTAAAATCGCAGCAGTAAGAGAACAGCATGAATTCAGATAATTTATTCCGCTTTTTGTTTCAAAACCGCAACGTGCGCGGCGAGCTGGTGCAGCTGGCAGACAGCCTGGACCAAATGTTACTGCACCACGACTACCCGCAGCCGGTAAAGCAACTGCTGGCTGAACTGGTTGCGGCCACCAGTTTATTAACTGCCACGTTAAAACTGGATGGCGATATTGCCGTACAAATTCAGGGCGATGGCCCAATACGTTTTGCCGCAGTAAATGGCACTGATCAACAGCAGTTTCGCGGTGTAGTGCGGATGCAGGCAGAAATTTCCGGTGAGAGCTTCCGCGATCTGATCGGTGAAGGCTATCTGCTGGTAACTATTACACCAAAACAGGGCGAGCGTTATCAGGGTATTATTCCGCTAAGCGGTGATAGCTTAACCAGCACGCTGGAAGCCTATTTTGCCCAGTCAGAGCAACTGCCCACCCGCTTATACCTGTACACCGACTTACAAGCAGCACACTGCCGCGCGGCCGGCTTTATGTTGCAGGTACTGCCGGTAGATCAGCAAAAAGCTAAAGCTGACTTCGAAGATTTAGTGATGTTAAGCGATACCCTAACCAAAGACGAAATATTCAGCCTGCCGGCCGAACAACTGTTATACCGTTTATTCCATCAGGAAGAGGTAGAACTGTTTGCCCCGCAGCCAGTCAGTTTTGTTTGTGGTTGTTCAAAAGAGAAATGCGCCTCAGCCATTATCAGCCTGGGCCGCGACATCATTAACGAACATATCGCCGAAGGTAAGCTCGAAATCAGCTGCGAATACTGCAATAAAACCTACCACTTTAATGCAGATGATTTAAGCGCTTTACTACAGCAAATATAGTATGCCAGCCACCGTCGCTATCGCGGCGGCGGCTTTGTAATAGCTTTTTACGGCTTAATCATCCCGCGTCAGCACTTCCAGCAGTTCGATCTCAAAGACCAGATTACTGTTGGGCGGGATCATAGTGCCTATCTGGCGCTCGCCATACGCCAGCGCTGCCGGTACCCACAGCTTACGCTTTCCGCCGGTTTTCATACCCTTAAGGCCCAATATCCAGCCCTGAATTACGCGGTTATTGCTCAGCACTATCTGAAAAGGCTCACCGCGTTTGTAAGATGAATCAAACTCAGTGCCATCTTCAAGCCAGCCACGGTAATGCGCAGTAATCAGCGCCCCGCGCTCAGCGGCTTTGCCGGTGCCTTCGATAAGGTCTTCAATTTTTACTTCGGGTTGCATGGGTTGGTCTTTAGATAAAATTAATGCCGGTATTATAGCGAGAT
The DNA here is from genome assembly GCF_900108485.1 of Rheinheimera pacifica. Classification (GTDB taxonomy): domain Bacteria; phylum Pseudomonadota; class Gammaproteobacteria; order Enterobacterales; family Alteromonadaceae; genus Alishewanella; species Alishewanella pacifica. The sequence goes on from NZ_FNXF01000002.1 coordinate 204,475, forward strand.
ATTTAATGGCGATGTGCAGAAACAACAAGGGCGTAATCTTTTGAATTACGCCCTTTTCGGTTGTAGGACCCTTTGCCCTTTTTCGCCTTTACCACCCTGGTTTGAAACAACTTGCTGGTGACTAAGGCCTTTATCGCATTATCACGGATCTCGCCGCGGCCATGCTCGGTTGCCGCTGGTTTGTTCATCTTTTTACTCCTGGTTAAAAAACATGCACAGTGTAACCGCATGCTTAGGCCTGAGCAACGGCAATAAGTTCCGGCTGCAGCGTTGTTTAACGGCGGCGAAACCTGACAGTCTATACTGCAGTAGTATCAGGTGTCTTTTAAACAAGTTTGCAGGAGCAGCAGATGACAAAACACGCAACCTTATACCGGATGAAGACAGATGAGCATATCTGTCCGTTTGGGCTGAAATCGAAGTATCTGCTACGCCAGCAAGGTTTTACTGTGACAGATCATCTGCTGACATCACGCAAAGAAACTGACGGCTTTAAGCAGCAGCACGACGTAAAGACGACACCACAAACCTTTATCGACGGTAAACGCATTGGCGGTTATGACGACCTGCGCCGCTATTTCGATAAACCTCCTGCTGGCCAGCAAGGTACCAGCTATACGCCTGTGATTGCTGTTTTTGCTACCGCCCTACTGACAGCATTGGCCATCGCTTCTGCGCGGGGCTTCAGCGGCGGTGTGATACAAGTGACAGAACTGTTTGTCGCGCTGGCGATGATCATGCTGGCAATACAAAAACTACGCGACCTGTACACCTTCTCCAATTCGTTTATTACTTACGATTTACTGGCAATGAAACTGATCCCTTATGCTTATATCTATCCGTTTTTAGAAGCTTATGCCGGCCTTGGCATGATAGCGGGGTTATCTGCCATTCTGGTGGCACCGGTAGCCATTTTAATTGGCACTGTGGGCGCTATATCAGTTATCAAAGCTGTGTATATTGATAAGCGTGAACTAACCTGCGCCTGCGTTGGCGGCGACAGCAAGGTACCACTGGGTTTTGTCTCGCTAACTGAGAACCTGTTTATGCTGGCCGCCGGGGTATGGATGTTTATGCGTTAACTGGTCGTGTTGCTGCGCTTCCACTCGGCAATAACCCCGGCACCATTATCAGGATACGGCAAACGCTGTCACCTATGATGTGCTACAGCGCTATTACCCGGCTCTCGCCGGTGGGGCTACTTTACATTGATAATGACCTGCGCGATGTCACTGAGCGGTATGGTATGGTCCACCGCGCCCAGTTTAATCGCTTCTTTTGGCATACCGAATACCACACAGCTGGCTTCGTCCTGCGCATAGGTGCGGGCACCGGTCTGATGCAGCTCTTTTAAGCCGCGGGCACCGTCATCGCCCATGCCTGTCATAATAATGCCCACCGCATTTTTGCCGGCAAAACGGGCGACCGAGCGAAACAGCACATCAACAGAAGGCCGGTGCCGGTTAACCTGGGGGCCGTCGACAACCTCAACCTGGTAAAAAGCGCCACTGCGTTTTAGTAACATATGCTTGCCGCCGGGAGCAATCAGCGCCAACCCGGGCATTACCCGATCATTATTGCGCGCTTCGCGCACTTCAATCTGAGCCAGCATGTTTAGCCGCTCAGCAAAAGAGGCAGTAAATTTTTCCGGCATATGCTGCACAATAACAATACCCGGCGACACCCGGGGTAGCGCGGTCAGCACATATTCCAGTGCCTGGGTGCCGCCGGTAGAGGTACCGATAGCAATGATTCTTTCCGTCGTCTGTGCCATGGCGGAGCTGCCTGCCGGCAGTATCGCTTCTGCACTGAGCTTTACCGGCACCGGCGCAGTTGCGTTGAACAACTTTCTTACCCGGGCCTGGGCAGCCGAGCGCACCGCTGCCAGCAGTTCAGCTGACGCCTGCTGTAAAAAGCCTTTTAACCCTACTTTGGGTTTGGTAATAATTTCTACTGCGCCGGCCGCCAGCGCCTGCATCGTCGTTTCGGCGCCTTTTTCTGTCAGGGATGAACAAATGACTACCGGCGTCGGCCGCTCGTGCATAATTTTCTTTAAAAAAGTAATGCCATCCATTCGGGGCATTTCAATATCCAATACGATAACGTCGGGCCAGTCGCGTTGCATTTTTTCCATCGCAAACAGCGGATCAGACGCCACACCACTGACCTCAATATCAGGCTCTTTATCCAGCAGCGCCTGTAATACCTGGCGTACGACGGCAGAGTCGTCAATCAGCATCACTTTGATTTTTTTTAATGCCATTTAACTCTCCTGCAGCCGCTGATGTTTAACCCATACATGGCCGTCGGTCAGATCAAAAATAACTGTTCTGTGCCCCGTTAGTCCCAGATCCTGCGCTGTTAGTGTCAGGCCATACTGTGCCAGTAACATATGACCAGCAGTGATATTGTTCAGCGCGACGTCGGCATAAGCAGAGTAGCTGGCAGGCAGGAACATATTGCCACCGCCAAACAGCTTAATCTGATATTCCTGCATACGGGTGCCGTAATGATGCGCCTGTTGCTGAAACAACTGCATTGCTTCATCAGCATATTTGCCACTAAGTCCATGCTGATGGCGGTTGCGCCGTGGCAGCATATAGTGGCACATACCACCGATCAGCAGCCGGGGGTGCCACAGTGTAATGGCCACACAGGAACCTAATAAGGTGCGGATGCGCGCGGGGGCCTGACCAAAATAAAACTCGCCTGGCTGTAAAAAAATCTCCCTTTCCGGTAAGACAGGTGTCATAGCTTCTGATAAACCGACGGGCTGACCAGTTTGAGCGCGGCGGTAACACCATTCAGACTTTCCGACAGGCTGACAATAAAATGGCCGCCTGGTTTTAATCTGGGTAGCATATGCGCCACCACTTTACGTTTGGTGTCCTGATCAAAATAAATCATCACATTCCGCAGGAAAATAACATCAAACTCGCCAATATCAGGAAACGGCTCTATCAGGTTAATTTGCATAAAGTGGATCTTCTCCCGCAACTGCCGGTTGATGAGAAAGGTCCCCTCCTGATTACCGATGCCTTTTAAACAATATTTCACCAGTAATGGCCGGGGGATATGCTGAGCACGGGCCAGTGGATAATGCCCCGAACGGGCTTGCTGCAGTACCTGACTGCTGATATCAGACGCCAGCAATTGCCACGGGGTAGTCAGCTGTTCGCTCAGCGTCATCGCTATGCTGTACGGCTCTTCGCCGCTGGAGCAGGCCGCACTCCAGATCCGGAATGACCGCGCAGCCCGTGCTGTCGGCAGTATCTGTTGCTGCAGAAAGTCAAAATGCCGCGGCTCGCGAAAAAAATACGTTTCGTTAGTGGTCAGTAAATCCAGTGCTACCTGTAGTTCAGAGGGTACTTCGCCACTGCTGATCAGAGAAAAATAATCGCTGTAGCTGGCTAACTGAAAATGCTTGAGCCGTTTAAACAACCTGCCTGCAACCAGCGCTTTCTTGGCCGGCGTCAGTTTAATGCCCGCCGCCTGATGCAGCCAGCGCTGAAAATGCTCAAACTCGGTGTCGTTAAGCACAACCTCCATTTTTACTCCTGCAAATTCTCAGTACCGCAGGCCTGCCGGTAATTTACTGTGCAGCTTCAGCCAGCTGCGCCATTTCATCCACAGACAGCACATTGTTAACGTTCAGCACAATGACAAACTTACCATTTACCTTAGCCATACCACTGATAAAGTCGGCCCGGATCCTCGCACCAAAGCTTGGCGCAGGTTCTATTTCACTGGCCGGTATTTCCAGCACGGCAGATACCGCATCAACCAGCAAGCCAACATCCTGAACGCCAGCATCTACCTCAACTTCCATAATCACAATACAACTGCGGCGGCTTACCTCTGATGAAGGCCGGCCAAAACGGGCAGATAAATCCACCACCGGCACCACCGCGCCGCGTAAGTTAATAACCCCGCGGATAAATGCCGGCATCATGGGCACTGTCGTCAGGTGGCCGTATTCCAGTATTTCTTTGATATGCAAAATGCCGATAGCAAACATTTCCCCCCCCAGTGTAAAGGTAAGATACTGAGCATCTTCCGGTGCTAGCGCCTGCTGGCGGGTGGTCATCATTGTGGCCATCACTACCTCCGGTTAAAAGCGGGTAAATTCGGTTTCAGAGGGCGTGGTTGTAGCGCGCGCTTTTACTGGCGCCGCTGTAAACCTGGGCTTAGCCGGCTTTGTTATGGGCGCAGCCTGCGGCCTGCCAATGGCCGCATCGACGGTAAAGAAACTCATTGCCTGTTGTAATTGCTCCGCCTGGCTGCTCATTTCTTCTGATGTTGCCGCAAGTTGTTCACTGCTGGAGGCATTTTGCTGTGTGATCTGGTTGAGTTGGTTCATTGCAGCGTTAATCTGGCCGACGCCTGACGCTTGCTCTTCTGAGGCTGCACTGATCTCCTGCACCAGATCGGAGGTTTTGTTAATAGACGGCAGCATCGTATCCAGCAGCCGGCCGGCTTTTTCTGCCAGTTCGACGCTGCTGCTCGATAACTCGCCAATTTCCTGCGCGGCCACCTGGCTACGCTCTGCCAGTTTTCGCACTTCTGCTGCAACCACTGCAAAACCTTTGCCGTGTTCGCCCGCCCGCGCCGCTTCAATGGCAGCATTCAGCGCCAGCAGGTTCGTCTGGTAGGCAATGTCATCAATAATACCGATGCGCTGCGCTATTTGTTTCATTGCGGCCACGGTTTGTTGCACTGAAGCTCCGCCCTCTGTGGCTTCTGCCGCCGCTTTACTGGCCATACCGTCGGTAACTTTGGCGTTTTCGGTGTTCTGATTAATGCTGGCACTCATCTGTTCAATCGAGGCGCTGGTTTCCTCCACACTGGCGGCCTGTTCGCTGGTAGCCTGGCTCATAGCCTGAGCTGTGGCGCTGACCTCTTCTGATGCGCTGGCCAGGTTGTCAGCCGAATTTCTCACCTCGCCAATAATGTGTGCCAGTTTTGCCACCATATTTTGCATTGAGCGCATTAAAATGCCGGTCTCATCTTTTGAGTTAACGTCAATCGTTACCGTTAAGTCGCCTTCTGCCAGTTGAGCCGCAACTTCAGCAGCACTGATTAATGGCCTGGAGATAATGCGTGAAATAAACAACGCCAGCACCATGCCAATTAACAGCGCTGCAATGAGCGCGATAATAATGGCTAGCCGCGCACCGTCATACAATTTGTCACCGCGTGCATTCGCTGCATTGGCGCCATCGTCGTTCAGCTGCACCATTTGCTGAATATCAGCTGCCAGCAGATCAAACAGCTGTTTTTGCTCGTTGGCCAGCATACTTCTGGCATCTTCGTTTCTGTTTTGCCGGGAAATATCCAGCATCGTATTACTTTGGCTTAAATACTTATTCCAGTGAGCCACCAACAGGTCGTACAGGCGGCGCTCATCAGCGTTGGCCAGCAGGCTTTCATATGTCTGGCGCCGGCTGTCAAATTCTCGGATCACTTGCGCAGCCTCCTGCTCAATCTGGCTGCGCTCTGTTACCGTATCTGCCAGTATGTGCCGCATCTCACGCAAACGGTACTGCGCAGCGTAAAACCGCATGCCCTGCGCTGCCCGCATTGATGGCATCCAGCTTTCAGCTATTTCAGTGGTTGACTCATTCACCTGGGCCAGCTGCGTGATAGCAAACAGGCCAATAAAAGCCGTTAATGTCAGCACAGCAAGAAATGAGGCGATCAACTTAGTGGCAATTTTTAAGTTATAAAACCAGTTCATTTTTATCTACCTTTTAGTTGCGCAGTGCAGGCGTCTGCAATGCCAGCCTTGGCTGGACCTGCTGTTGCGCCAGTTGCTGGATTAACGATGGTACATCAAGAATTAATGCGACCTTGCCATTGCCCAATATCGTGGAGCCACTGATACTGCGTAAGTTGCTGAATAATTTACCTAACGGTTTAATGACCGTTTGAAACTCGCCTTGCAGCTCGTCTACCACCAGACCTGCTTTTTGGTCAGCATTTTTTACCACCACCACATTTTGCCGCCGCCGCTGGCCGCCACCGGTATTAAAATGCTGGTGCAGAAACACCAGCGGCAACACCTCGCCGCGCAGGTTTATATAATGCCGGGGTTCGGCTGCAGCTTTGCTGTCGTCGGCCAGCTCAATACACTCCTGCACCATATCCAGTGGCACCACATAGCTGGCATCACCAACACCAACCAGAAAACCATCAATAATGGCCAGTGTTAACGGCAGCCGGATCCTTACCTTAGTACCCAGGCCTGCCGCGCTGCTCAGATCTACCGTACCGCGCAAAGCGGTAATATTTCGTTTTACCACATCCATGCCAACGCCACGGCCCGACAGGCTGGTAATGGCACTGGCGGTAGAGAAGCCCGGCTCAAAAATCAGGTTATAAATTTCCTGCTCAGACGGCTGCGCAGTGGCGGCCACTAAACCGCGCTCACGGGCTTTTTGTAATATCCGTTCCGTATTCAGGCCGGCGCCATCATCGGCAATTTCAATAACAATACTGCCAGAGTCATGATAAGCGTTCAGTTTCAATACGCCGGTCGCACTTTTACCAGCCGCCAGCCTGGCCGCGGGTGATTCAATGCCATGATCCATCGCGTTTCGCAGCAGATGCATCAGCGGATCGCTGATCTTTTCCACTACGGTTTTATCCAGTTCAGTGTCAGCACCACTGATCTGCAGCTCAATCTGTTTTTCCAGCTCGTGGCTGACATCGCGTACAACGCGCTGAAACCGGTTAAAGGTATCACCAATGGGCACCATCCGCAGACGCAGGGCACCATCGCGGATTTGCTCTACCAGCGCCGTCACGGTTGACGTAGCTTCATACAGCGTTTCATCCTGACTGGTTTTTGCCAGCAGGTTGGCTCCGGCGCCGGCGATTACCAGCTCGCCAACCAGACTTATCAGTTCATCAAGCTTGTCGGCTTGCACGCGCACAAAGCGGCTTTCTTTGCTTTTGTGTTCCTGGATCTGGTTTTGTTTTTCCAGTGCTGCCTGTACCAGCTCGGGCTCTACAAAGCGCTGTTCTATCAGAATTTCACCCAGTGGCGTAGCCGGCTTTAACGCAGCATCAACCTGTTGCTGTAAGCCGTCTTCCAGCTCTTTCAGCGTCAGTGCCCCGCTGGCTACCAGCAATTCGCCCAATAAAGTGGCCTGCTCCGGCAAATTTTTTATCAGTTCTATATAGTGTTCGGTTTTGCTGTGTGGCGGCAAAATATGCAGCTGACAATCGTCCCGGACAAATTCAAACGCATCGGCAATGGCTGCTTTGCTGGCATCAGACTGATAGTCTATTTCAAAACCCAGATAGCAACTCTCGGCATCCATCTGGCTCAGTTCAGGCAGGCTATCGGCCAGCGTGGTAATACGGACAATCTGGCCGATACTGTTCAAATACCGTAAAAATGCCAGCGGATCCATGCCATTACGCAGCACTTCTGTACCAAACCGCACTGAGATATGCCATAAATCAAAGCTGCTACCTCTTTCCTGGCGGACGGCACTAACGCCTGGAGTGGTGCTGACTGCTTCACTCACTGACGTCTGCCGGTATAGCTGTAAACGCTGGCGCAGGCCTGCTTCACGCTCTGTCGCTGCCGCATCAGGCTGCTGCGCGCGCACCGCCACCACATCTACCAGATAATGAATATGATCGCCGCATTCGAGCAACAGCGCTATCAGCGTACGGCTGATAGCAATGTCGCCGGCGCGCAGCCTGTCTAACACATCTTCCACAACATGGGTAAAGCTGACGACGGGCTCCAGACCAAACAAGCCGGCAGAGCCTTTAATAGTGTGAGCGGCGCGAAATATGGCGCCAATCGCATCCAGGTCTGCCGGGTTATTCTCCAGTTGCAGCAGACAGGTTTCCATTTCCTCTAATAATTCGTAGGCTTCAGCAATAAAGGTTTGCAGTGCCTGCTCAAGATTAAGGCTCATCGCTGGCTCCAGTTAGCGTCAACCATGGCTGACATCCGGTATAATTAGCGGATCACCAAAAAAGGCTGCCATATTGCACAGATCAAATACCTCCAGCACGGCCGGGCTGTGGCCGGTTAACCGCAGTACAGCCCCCTGGTTGGCGGCCTGCCGTTTGGCCGCCATTAATAACTGCAGCCCCGCACTGTCGATATCACTGACCTGCGATAAATTCAGCTCCAGCTCGCTATATTGCGCAATATATAACTGCAGTTGCTGCTGCAATAGGGCTGCGGTATAGATTGTCATCTCGCCTTCGATATGCAGCAGTGGCACTTCATTGAACATACTGCTACGAATAGTCATACCTGCTCCTGTTAAGGCAGAATCAGCTTGGATACGGCGGCCAGCATTTGTGCCGGCTGAAACGGTTTTACTACCCAGGCTCGGGCGCCGGCAGCCTGCCCCTCAAGCTTTTTTGTTTCCTGCGATTCGGTAGTCAGCATAATAATTGGCGTAAATTTGTACGCCGGTAACTTTTTCACCTCTTTGACAAAGGTAATGCCGTCCATATTTGGCATATTGACGTCACTGATCATCAAGTGCACTTTCTGGCCTGTCAGTTTGGCCAGTGCGTCCTTACCATCGCTGGCCTCAATAACGTCATAGCCGGCGCTTTTCAGTGCAATACTAACTACCTGCCGCACACTGCTGGAGTCATCAACTACCATTACCGTTTTTGCCATCGGGGTGCCTCCTAAAAGAAAGTAATATCTTGCTGCTGCGCCGGGGCGGCAGAGCGGCCATGATGGTTGAGCCGTTGTTCGTCAGTGGCATAGGTTTGCTCCATCTGCTTAAGCCAGGTTTTGGCATCCAGCGTGGGCCGCTGCTCTGGATCCTGCTCACATTGCTGTAAATACTGGTGCAGCGCCGTAATGTTGTCACGCACGTGAGACACTATCTGGCTAACCCGGTCCTGAAACTGCAGCGCCACCAGCACAGCAGAAATTTCATGGCGAATATCATTATTTTGCTGCTGCAATTGCGCTGTCGAAGCAGACATTTGCTCTGTAACCGTGGCGAAGCGATCCAGCACCTGCTGAATGCTGGCTTCAGACTGACTAACAGACTGTGCATCGGTCTGCGCGGCGTTGCCGGCCACTTGCACTACCTTGGTAATGGCAGCGTTAATAATATCGACGGTAGACGACATTTTCTGACCGGTTTCACTCGACTGGCTCGACAGCGTACGGACCGCATCAGCTACCACGGCAAAACCGCGACCGGCCTCGCCGGCGCGGGCAGCTTCTATAGCAGCATTAAGTGCCAGCAGATTAGTTTGCTGTGCAATTGCCGCCACTTCTGTCGCCATGGTTCTGAGCTCGCCGGTGTAGTCGGTTAATTTGGTTATCTGTGTCAGCATGTCATCGCGGCTGCGCTGGGTAAGCTTCAGTGAATTGATCACCTGGGTCAGTTCACTCTGGCTTTGCGTCATCACGCTTAAGGCGCCACTTTTGCCGCCGCTAGCCTGTGCCGCTTCAGCGCCGGCAACTGTCTGTTCCAGTTTGGTGTATAAGCCGGAAAAGCGGCTACTGAGCGCGACTATGGCCTCTTCGGTCTGGCTGCGCGAGCTTTCTATCTGCTTGGTCCAGATTGGCATGGCCTGTAAAAACAACTGCATCAAATCGCGGCTAAAAGCGGCATGTTGCGTGTTGCTGTCTGCCGGCGTATTACCACTGTGCTGCGTTGCCGCCCATTGCCGCTGCACTGTGCGGCGGGTCCATACCAGCCCTCCTGCTGTAGCGGCCAGCAGCAAACCGGCACACAGCAGTGATAACAGCGATACACCAGCCAGGCTTAACAACAGAACCAACGCCAGCAACAGCAGTGCCAGCAGCGGCCAGTAAAAGGGCATAGCATCGGGCTGACTCATAGCAGAGCCAAGATTATCATTCAGCATTAACAGGATCCTTGTTAACAAATAACAGCAGTATCCGGCGACGTTGCAAGATTAGTGATAACCGCTGTTAGTGTTGATAAGCAGATTTAAACTGCAGGAAAACGGACAACGCGGCCAAGCAACATACCCATCAAGTCTGGGCAACATAGTTAATGCCGTCAAGTTAACGGAAACAAAAATGTGACATCGCATCTAACAGTAGCTGACTAGCCTGCCGTTAAAAACGTCCGGTAGCTGCGGTTATTGCTGACCTGCTGATACTGATAACCCAGTTTATCCAGGTAAGCTGCAATATCGCTGTGATTGGCAACTTCAAAGCCGGCCAGTACATCGCCGGTGGCGGCGCCGTGGTTACGGTAGTGGAATAAGGTAATATTCCAGTGTTCGCCCAGGGTATTTAAAAAATTCATTAACGCGCCCGGGTATTCCGGGAAGTTAAACTGATACACCTGCTCTTGCAGTTCACGTGGTGGCATACCGCCGACCATATGCCGCACATGCAGCTTGGCCAGCTCATCATCGGATAAATCCTGATAATCATAACCGGCGTCACTCAGCAGTTTGGTGACGGTGTTCAGTTCCTGCTGGCCGTGGCGCAGCTTAATACCAACAAAGATATGCGCTTTATTGTCGCTGGCGTAGCGGTAATTAAATTCGGTAATAGCGCGCCCGCCCAGCGTCTGGCAAAAACGGCGGAAACTGCCTTTTTCTTCCGGAATAGTTACGGCAAACACCGCTTCTTTTTTCTCGCCCAGCTCACAGCGCTCGGACACATAGCGCAGTGTATCAAAGTTTAAATTGGCCCCGCTTAGCACTGCAGCGAACTGCTGCGGCTTAGCTAAGGTGCTGTTTTTCAGCTGCTGGCTGTATTTTTTTAAGCCTGCCAATGCCAGCGCGCCAGCCGGTTCGGCCACCGCACGTAAATCATCAAAGATATCTTTTATTGCCGCACAGATTTCGTCACTGCTAACCGTAACTACTTCATCGCAAAAACGTTTGGCCAGATTAAAGGTTTCATTGCCGATGCGCTTTACCGCCACGCCATCGGCAAATAAGCCCACCCGCTCCAGCGTTACCGGCGCCCCTGCGGCCATGGCGGCTTTTAAACAGGCGGCGTCTTCCGGCTCAACACCTATTACTTTAACATTCGGCTGTATCGCCTTGATATACACCGCCATCCCGGCCAGTAAGCCACCACCGCCAACCGGAATAAACACCGCGTTTAGCTGGTTATGCTGACTAAGCAACTCTTTGGCCACTGTGCCCTGGCCGGCAATAACGTCGCTGTCGTCAAAGGGTGGAATATAAATAGCGCCCTCGCTGTTGGCCAGGTTAATAGCGTAGCTGTTGGCTTCATCAAAGGCGGTACCGTGCAGCACCACATTGCCACCCAGCGCTTTTACCGCCGCAACTTTTATTTCCGGTGTAGTGATCGGCATAACAATAGTAGCATTAAGCCCCAGTTTGCTGGCAGATAACGCCACACCCTGAGCATGGTTACCGGCCGAGGCACACACCACGCTGGCATTGGGGCTGTGCTGTTTTACTTTGTGCAGCTTATGAAAAGCACCGCGCAGCTTAAACGAGTACACCGGTTGCTTGTCTTCGCGCTTTAACAGTACGTTGTGGCCCAGCCGCTGGCTGAGTTTTGTCATGCTATCCAGCGGCGTTTCTACCGCAGCCTGATATACCGGCGACAGCAGAATTTCACGCAGATACTGCTGCATCAAATCGGTATCTGTCTGCGCTGCTTGTACTGTTGCCAGGTTGTTCATTGTTGCTCCGGTTGTTTGGTTCTACTACTTTCGTTGTGGTCCAAGCCTGCGACCCAGGTTTAAACTCAGCGCCAAGGAAATACTTTCTTCGCCGCCTTCAAGGATCACATCCCTGTGCCCTTTCAGCCTGTGCGGCATCCCTGCCGCTGCTACGAAAGTACACCTTGTCCCTTCGTCTTAAGTCTTGCTGCTTGTGCCATCCGTATCGCTTAAGTCGCTAGCGAAGACCATAAACTGCTAAACAAGGCGTCTCCAGCAAGGATGCTGGAGAGGAGCCTACATGGACGTATTTACGGCGTCCTTGTGTGCAGTTTGTGGTCGAAGCCCACTTAATAGGTTCCGATATTTACCCTTCTAACTTAGACAAATCCCGCACAGCACCTTTGTCGGCACTGCTGGCCAGCAGGGCATAGGCTTTCAATGCCGAACTCACCACCCGCTGGCGGTTCTCTGGCTTCCAGCCCTGCTTGCCTTTGGCATCCATCGCCACACGGCGGCGCGCCAGCTGGTCATCGCTGATAGCGATACCAATTTTGCGGTTGGGAATATCAATCTCAATTTTGTCACCTTCCTGCACCAGCGCGATAGCGCCGCCACTGGCGGCTTCTGGTGACACATGGCCAATCGATAACCCCGAAGTACCACCGGAGAAGCGGCCATCAGTGATCAAGGCACAGGCTTTACCTAAACCCATCGATTTTAAGTAGCTGGTGGGGTACAGCATTTCCTGCATACCCGGGCCGCCTTTGGGGCCCTCGTAGCGGATAATTACCGCATCGCCGGCCACGACTTTACCTTTTAATATCGCCTCTACCGCATCATCCTGGCTTTCAAACACCCGGGCGCGGCCAGTAAAAACTAAGTTTTCTTTCTCTACACCAGCGGTTTTCACAATACAGCCCTGCGGTGCCAGGTTACCAAACAGTACGGCCAAGCCACCGTCTTGCGAATAAGCATGTTCTTTACTGCGGATACAGCCTTCCACCCGGTCGTCGTCAACACTGGGGTAACGGCAGTTTTGTGAAAAGGCCTGGGTGGTACGGATCCCGGCCGGGCCGGCGGCGTAAAACTGCTGCACGTCCGTGGAAGGGCTGGTTTTAAGATCCCACTGCTCCAGCACGGCTGCCAGCGAGCTACCGGACACATGCGGCGTATTGGGGTTTAACAAACCGGCACGGTTCAGCTCGGCTAAAATGCCGATCACGCCACCGGCGCGGTGCACATCTTCCATATGGTATTTTTGCGTTGACGGCGCCACCTTGCACAAATGCGGCACTATGCGCGATAAACGGTCGATATCGGCCATGGTAAAGTCGACTTCTGCCTCTTGCGCTGCAGCCAGCAAATGCAGCACGGTATTGGTTGAGCCACCCATGGCAATATCCAGCATCATGGCATTTTCAAAGGCGGTTTTATTGCCGATACTACGCGGTAAGGCACTGGCATCATCATTTTTATACCAGCGATTGCACAGCTCCATAATTCTGAAACCGGCCTGCACAAATAACTCTTTGCGATCAGCATGAGTGGCCAGCAGTGAGCCATTGCCGGGTTGGCCTAAGCCTAAGGCTTCCACTAAGCAATTCATTGAGTTGGCGGTAAACATACCGGAGCAGCTGCCGCACGTCGGGCAGGCGCTGCGTTCAATTTGCTCGCTGTCGCTGTCGGTTACTTTAGGATCAGCCGCCGACACCATCGCATCAACTAAATCGAGCTTGATAATTTGATCCGATAACTTGGTTTTACCCGCTTCCATCGGGCCGCCGGAGACAAAAATAGCCGGTACGTTTAAGCGCATCGCCGCCATTAACATACCGGGCGTGATCTTGTCGCAATTAGAAATACACACCATCGCATCGGCGCAGTGCGCATTGACCATATATTCCACCGAGTCGGCAATCAGCTCGCGCGACGGCAGGCTGTACAACATGCCACCATGACCCATGGCTATGCCGTCATCCACCGCTATGGTATTGAATTCTTTGGCGATGCCACCGGCATCTTCAATGCTTTTCGCCACCAGCTTGCCTAAATCACGCAGGTGCACATGGCCCGGCACAAACTCGCAAAATGAGTTCACTACGGCAATAATCGGCTTGCCAAAATCGGTGTCTTTAACGCCGGTGGCACGCCACAGTGCGCGGGCGCCCGCCATATTGCGGCCTTCAGTAACGGTGGCGGATCTTAACTTTGGCATTGTGGTACTCCGTGTGTTCGGTAAATAAAAAAGTATAGGTTTAATTCAGTGTTATGCGCTTAGCACTGCCAGCTCGCTGCCGGCCAGTTCCAGTTGCTGAATATCGTACAGTTTATGCAGCTGGCTGGTTAATAAGTGAATCGGCTTATCGCTTCTGACTGTCAAAGTAATATTCAAACTTTTGGCATCACTGCGTGGTGTCAGTTGCAAGCCGGCCAGCTCATAGCCGCGATAGCGGGTAACCTGTAACAAGCGTTCAACTACAGCCGGGGTATTAGTGGCGGTGATATTCAGTACGTGGTTCATGCTTTTGCCTCCGTGATCATGTCTTCATTGGCTGCACCCGGCGGTACTAACGGCCAAACGTTGTCTTTATCGTCAATACATACATGCAGTAAATAAGGCCCGGGCCAGGTAAACATGGCTTCCAGTGCGCTTTCTACTTCGTCCTTACGCGTTATGCAGTGGCCGGGGATAGCAAAGGCCGCCGCCAGCGCAACAAAATCCGGGTTGTCAGATAAATCGGTTTCGCTGTAACGCTCGTTAAAAAACAGCTGCTGCCACTGCTTCACCATACCCAGCCGTTGGTTATCGACTATGACAATTTTTACCGGCAGGCGAAAACGCTTAATAGTGGCCAGCTCCTGCACGTTCATCATAAAAGAGCCATCGCCGCTAACGGTGATAACCGTATCCTGCGGCCGGGCTAACTTGGCGCCTATCGCCGCCGGCAAGCCAAAACCCATAGTGCCCAGACCGCCGCTGGATAAATGATTACGCGGGCTGCTAAAGCGCATATGCTGCGCCACCCACATCTGGTGCTGGCCCACGTCACAGCACACCACGCTGTTATCCGGCATCCGCTCGCTTAATTGCTTTAACATCAGCGGCGCATAAATGCGCTCGCCCGGGTGATCATAGCGCCAGCCGTATTGCTGCTTTAACTGCGCACACTGCGCCAGCCAATCCACGCAGTTTGTGCCGGCTGATATTGCCGGCAATATTTGCTTCATATCACCCAGCAGCGCCACATGGGCAAAACGCACCTTGTTAATTTCAGCCGGGTCGATATCGACGTGGATCACCTTCGCATCCGGCGCGAATTTTTGCAGATTGCCGGTTACCCGATCATCAAAACGGGCGCCCAGGCAGATCAGTAAATCACACTGCTGCACCGCTAAATTTGCCGCCTGAGTGCCGTGCATTCCCAACATACCCAGGTAATGCGCGTTATCTTTGGCTACCGAGCCCATAGCTTTTAAGGTGGTCACAGAAGGCATGGGGTTAGCGGCTAAAAACTGCTGCAGCTGGCTCATCGCGCCGGCCATATGCACACCACCGCCGATATAGGCCATCGGCTTTTGCGCTGCCGCGATTAAAGCGCGCGCTTTGGCGGCATTAGCCAGTGAGGTGTAAATTGGCGCGGCTGGCTGCGCAGCGTTAAATTCGGCTTGATAGTCGATGTCAGCCAACTGCACGTCTTTAGGGATATCGACCAATACCGGGCCCGGGCGGCCGTTACAGGCGATAGCAAAGGCTTCATGTAAGGTTGCAGCCAGCTCGTCGACACTGCGTACCATAAAGCTGTGTTTGGTCACCGCCAGGCTTAACCCCAGTACATCTATCTCCTGAAACGCATCGGTGCCCATCACCGCTTGCGAGACCTGGCCGGTAATGGCCACTACCGGCACGGAGTCCAGCATAGCATCGGCCAGCGAGGTGATAAGGTTAGTTGCGCCCGGGCCAGAGGTGGCCATACAAACGCCAACCTTGCCGGAAGCACGGGCATAGCCAATGGCCGAGAAGGCGCCGCCCTGCTCATGCCGGCACAGGTAGTGCTTAACGTCGCTTTGATATAATGCGTCGTAAATCGGCATAATAGCGCCGCCGGGGTAGCCGAAAATGGTATCGACCCCGTGTTGTTGCAGCACCTTAAGTACCAATTCTGCGCCTTTCATTTTGTATCCTCTGTATGCTTAACCGCTTTTTTCAAGGCCCGGAAACGACAAAACCCCCGGTCCTTGCGGAGCGGGGGTTTTGTTGGAATTCGCTTTTTACGCTACTTTTTTTCCAAAACACCGCCCCCGCGGAGATTAATAATCACCACGACCACGAGGACAATAATGTTCAGAACAGTAGCTAAACGCATAATTTGATTCTTACTTATCTGCTTGGTTGAAATCTGTATTTGTTATTCAGCGCTTTTTAACAGCGCAATTGGCTAATAGAAATAGCCGTCTATCAGTCTGAAGTCAACAGGTTTTTCTGATTTGCTAAAAAATTATTCCGTGTAAACTTAGGTTATTCGTTAACCAGCGGCGTTGTCTGTGGATCAGTTAGAGCTGTTTGAACTGCCCAATCCCTGTATCGGTGTGTGCCAGAGCAACAGCCGCGGCTACTGCATTGGCTGCTTGCGCTCACGCGATGAACGCTTTAACTGGCATGCCAAACCGGTAGAAGAGCGCGCGCATATTCTAAAGCTGCTAAGCCAACGTCGGGCCAGGTTAAACGCCAAAGCGAAAAAGGACACTGACTTACCAATCAGAGGTGAGTCGCTGGATTTGTTTTAAACGCAGGCTAATCAGCGTCCTGCCAAGAGATCAACTACTGCCCGCTTAACCGTTTACCAAATGAAATAGCATAAGCCGGCGAGCGCATTCTTAACACCGGGTCGTCACTGGCGCTAAAGCCACCGCTTAATACATTGGGGTCAAAGTTAATATTGACGCAGCTACCGTCACCACTGGTATTGATACGCAAGGTACCGGCGTTTAACGTTGGCCGCGCTGGCCATTGCACTGACGGGTCATTCTCGCTATCGGCGGCTTCGCCAAAGCTAATAATCCAGTCAAACTCGACGGCACCATCAGCTAAACGCTGTTTTAATCTGCCATCAAGAAAATCAGCATTTTGCTGCGCAATTTCTTTAGCAGAAAGCCCTTTAACGCCATCTTTTGGCTGCAAATGCCAGCGTATCTTAACTTTTTCACCGCCTTTATCGACCAAATAAAAAGTATGAATGCCGAAGTACTCAGCCGTTGCATAACTCCATGGCGGTGGGTTAGCTGCCAGCCACTGTGCCTGTGGTTGAGTATCGGGATGGGCTGTACGGAAAGCCTGAATTTTGGCGATGTCTGGTTTGCCATCCGCGCTAGGCACAGAGGCCTGTAACAAGCCTAAAAAATTCTCCGGGTCTTTCGCACCAAATACCGGTGTGGTTAACGTAGCAATATTATGTTTGCTGCCGTCAGCCAGCGTAAACTGCGCCGCTAAACCTCGTGGTGAGCTGGCATAGTCAGGTGCCGCCGGGTTGCCGCCAGCGAGGGAGAAACGATAGCTGACAGGTATAGCGGAACCGGAGAATAGCGCTGCATCAAAGCGCGCTGTAGCTTCAGCGCTGGCGGTAAAGTCACCCGTTGCGCAGACACCTTTGGCATGACCTTTACGAATACCTTTGTGCTCACCGAAAATTTTAGCAAACACCTCGATAAAATCGTTCGGCTGCGCCGGTGCTGCTTGTGCTGCTAAGGGGAAAACTGCCACCACGGCAGCAGACAATACCAGTTTACGAAGTGAAACAGCGGGCATAAAAAAATCCTGTATCAAGCGCGTAACCAGATTACGCATTGCACTACAGGACAGATGTTTGCCCAAAAATATTTCCGTTAACGGAAAATTCAGCTGCTTTTTCTTATCAGGCCAATCAAAAATAACAGCACCACAGCACCTACAGTGGCAGTGATCAACGAACCAATCAGGCCGTAAGAAGCCAGGCCAACAGCGCTAAATAAAAAGCCGCCGATAAAAGCACCGACAATACCTACAACAATATTACCCAACAGACCAAAACCGCGACCTTTCATAATGGTACCAGCCAACCAACCGGCGATGGCACCGATAAGTAAAAACAGAATAAAGCTCATGGTACATCCCCTGTGATTTTTAGTTTTGTATCAGCATGTTGATAACATAAGCAAAGCATATAACCGGGTAATGGCAAGTGTGTTAGTTGTATATTCTGTGGAAGCGGTTGAGCTAACACTGCCAACAGTGGTTGTTTGCTGAATTTGCTGTAAGCTTCAGCTGCTGTCCAGCTTTGATAAAAGGTTGCGCTATCGGTTGCAGTTTTTAGTGCGGCAAACTGGCCGCTTAACTGCACAAAATCACGTACTTTTATATATTCCAGATCCACCCCTACTGGTTGTTGTGGGCTATATACTACTGCCACTGCCTGGCGCGAATGGCTGATACTTAATGCAACTGCTTGTCCTCCGACATACATAGCAGGGGCTTGCGCCGAAGGTAGGGTAATCTGGATCTCTGCAACCGCTACACCGCTTTGCTGCAACAACAGTTGCCGTATCAGAGCCCGGCCATTACAAAATTCACGGGCACGCTTATTGCTGAGCGTCAGGCAGTACTGCCACTCATTATCATGCAACCATACCCGACAGTCTTTCACGCTTAATGTTTGTAAGCGATACGCCAGTGATATCATAAAATGTGCTGCTATTTCCTGTTTGTTTTTCTTCACCTGCGCTACCAGTACTGCCACAACGCAGCGCCTGATAGCTAAGATTTAAAGCTGCATAACAACACCGCCTTTGATGGTGGCCAGCTTTTATTTACTTTTTGGTGTATTTTTTTATATGATACTCCGCTTTTTAGTGGTTATTTCTGCGGCTCAGTGGGTAACAAATTCTGATGGAACTTTATTTAACGTCCTGGGCGGTATGGATGCCACCGTCAGCAATGACACAACAGGATACACCTGATGTCAGCTTGCCTGCTTTAACTGCAGTACCCGCAATGACAAGGCGCCGCTTAAGCAAGTTGACGAAACTTGCCTTTGAGGTTGCGCTAAATACCGTTGTAACCGGACAACAGATCAGCACCATTTTTACGTCGCGTCATGGCGATTTGCATAAAACGCTGGGCTTACTGCAACAGCTGGCAGAGCGTGATGATATTTCACCATCTCAGTTTGCGCTGTCGGTGCACAACGCCATCAGCGGGCAATTTAGTATTTTCAGCCAGAATTATGCTGACAGCAACGCAATTGCCGCCGGAGCTGACAGTTTACACTATGCGTTGTTAGAAGCTGCAGCACGTTTTAGCAGCGAACCGCAATTACAGCAGTTGCTGGTAGTGTATGCCGATGAACCGGTACCTGCCCCTTACCAAACATTCTGCAAAGATCCGTCCATACCTATAGCACTGGCGTTGCTGCTGGGACGAGATGGCGACAAACTGTTATTTGAAATGCAGCCTGACGCTGCAAGTACCGCATCGGATGATCATGCGCTGCAACTATTACCCCTGTTACAGGGTGACGTAACGCAACTGAGTATCGCCGGGCATCAACGCCACTGGTTATGGCAGCGGGCTTGATAATGCAAAAACTGAATCATGCTTATCGCGTTCTGGCGACCGGATTGTGTTTTGTCTGTTTTGGTATCGGCGCCCTGATGCTGTCTGTGCTGGTTTTTCCATTACAGCGCCTGTTTATTTTTGATCTGCAGCAGCGCAAACGGGTAGCCCGGCGCACGGTGCATAGTGCTTTCAGCTTTTTTATCAGCCTGATACGCTTCTTTCGGGTATTTAATTTTAACTTTACTGCCAGCGAGCAGCTGCGCCAGTGCAAAGGTAAAATTATTATTGCTAATCACCCCTGCCTGATCGATGTGGTCGCCCTGATAGCAATGACTCCTAATGCCGATTGTGTGGTGAAAGCGCAGCTGTTTCGTAATCCTTTTATTCGGGGGGTGATCCGCTGTACCGGCTATATCAGCAACTCAGATCCGGATCAGTTGCTGGATGACTGTGCAGCGTCATTGCAGCAGGGTAATAATCTGATTATTTTCCCGGAAGGTACCCGCAGCACGCCTGGCCAGCGTTTACAGTTTCAGCGGGGCGCCGCCAATATTGCGTTACGCTCAGGCAGTGATTATCTGGCATTACATATTTGCTGTCAGCCAAGTACACTGACAAAACAGGAGCAGTGGTACAACGTACCCAGCACCAAACCAACACTGGCAATCCATTTTTTAAGACCGATTCATATTGATGAATACCGGGCTTTGTCGTCCCCTTCGTTAGCTGCCCGCCAGCTGACAAGGGATTTACACGCTTATTATCAGCAGGTACTTAGCTAAGATGGACACGTTAAAACAAGAACTAAAACTACTTATTATTAATACCTTGGAATTAGAAGATATTACCCCGGATGATATTGATGACCACGCGCCACTCTTTGTAGAAGGTCTAGGCCTGGACTCTATTGATGCTCTGGAACTGGGGCAGGCATTAAAGAAAAAATACAACATAAAACCTGACGCTAACTCAGAGCAAAATAAGCAGCATTTCGCCAGCCTGCACAATCTGGCGCTTTATGTGCAGCAACAACAGTAGTAAATGGAGCTTCGCCATGAAAACCAAACAAGATGTATATAACGTTCTGCAACAACTGATGATAAAAGAGTTTGAACTGGACGCAGAACAAATTCAGTTGGATGCCAACCTGTACGAAGATTTAGATCTAGACAGTATTGATGCTGTGGATCTGGTCGTGAAACTGCGTGAGCTGACAGGCAAAAAAATTGAGCCTGATGCCTTTAAGGCAGTGCGTACCGTTGGTAATGTGGTAGATCAAGTTTACGCGTTGATCGAGGACTGATGCAAGCCAGGACACCACTAAAAGCGGGCTTACAACTAGCGTTTTTGCTGTATCCTTTTTATGTTTGGTGGGCAGTCAGTAACTGGCATCCGGCCTTGGCGGTACTGCCGGTAATGTTACTGGCGGTAGCTAAAGCACTAACCAGCCACAGCGATACCTCACAGCGTTGGTTTTTTCTGCTCAGTGCCGTGTTGCTGTTGGCCGCCAGCCTGCTGGGTAAAGCCGAACAAGCGATGTTGTATTATCCGGTATGGATGAATGCCGGTATGCTGCTGCTGTTTGGCTGGTCGTTATGTTATCCGCCAACGGTGGTGGAGCGCCTCGCCCGCTTAATGGAAGGTGGGCTGGATGCCAAAGGCGTGCGTTATACCCGCAATGTTACTATGGTGTGGTGTGTATTTTTTATCTTAAACGGCAGCGTCGCAACCTTTACTGCCTGGTGGGGTAACTGGAACTTATGGGTGTTATACAACGGCTTTATTGCCTATGTGCTAATGGGTTTACTAATGCTGATTGAATGGCTGGTGCGTCGTCGTGTTAAAACAGCTCGCTAAACACTGGCAGTTAAGCTGGTCTTATCCGGCACAAGCGATAATACTGGATGACCACCACCACCTGAGTTACCAGCAATGGCACGCTATGCTGCCAGCTGCCGTGCAGTATGCCGGCTCTCAGCCAGGCGATACAGTGTTGTTATATCAGCCAGACAGCCTGTGTTTTAGCTTGTGGTTTGTTGCGCTGGCCATGCTGGGTAAACATATAGTGCTGGCACCGGACAACCAGCCCCATACCACACACATGGTGTTGCAGCACTGCGACTGGCAGGTACCCGCACAACTGCAGCCTGTTAGTGTTGCTCAGGCAAATATTCCTTTGCAGCTGTTGCTCAGTAAAGAATGCCGCATCAGTTTTTTTACCTCAGGTTCTAGCGGCCAGCCAAAATTGATTAGCAAACGGTTGTGTCAGTTGCTGCTCGAAGTACAAACGTTGGAGCAGCAGTTTGGCAACCAACTGGATGCCAATACCCTGTTTGCCGCCACTGTATCGCAGCAGCATATTTACGGCCTGCTGTTCCGCTTGTTGTGGCCCCTGTGTAATAATCGGCCATTGTATCGCCAGCAGCTCAGTTTCTTTGAACAATGGCAGGCATTGTTGCAGCAAAATAAAGTAGTGCTGGTTGCCAGCCCGGCGCACCTGGCTCGTTTTGATGACATTGCCAAAATTTCGCCGCTGCAACAACAAGTTAGCCGCATTTTCAGCTCTGGCGGCCCCTTGCCTGCGCCGGTGCCGGTGTTGTATCAGCAGGCAGTGGGGCAAGCGCCAACAGAAGTATTTGGCAGCACTGAAACCGGTGGCATTGCCTTTCGTCAGCGTAACCGGCCTGATGTACCCTGGCAGGCATTTACCGGTGTAACCTTAGCCACTGATGCACAGCAGGCATTGCAGGTCATGTCGCCTCATCTTGAGAACAATGCTTTTTTCCAAACCCAGGATCAGGTGCAGCTGATAACAAACCAACAGTTTCACCTGTTGGGCCGGTTGGATCGTATTGTTAAACTGGCAGAAAAACGCTTGGCCCTGCCAGAGCTGGAGCAATTTTGCTGTAGTTCTGAGCTGGTAACAGAGGCTGCAGCAGTTATGTTGGCTACGCCCAAAGCACAGCTGGCACTGGTAGCTGTGTTATCTGCAACTGGCACAATAATATTACGTGATAACGGCAAGCTTGCGGTGAATAACCTGTTGAAACAGCATCTGCTGCAGCGCTTTGAACCCGTTTTACTACCAAAACGTTTTCGTTATTTAACCGCATTACCTTACAATCAGCAGGGAAAATTACCGCAGTCACTGCTGGAGGCTCTGTTTACTGATGACTAAGTTATTTCCACTGCTTCAGCTGCAAAGCCAAAACGCACAGCGCGTTGAGCTGCAACTGCATATCAGTGCCGATATTCATTATTTTGCCGGCCATTTTCCGCAGGCACCGGTGCTGGCAGGGGTAACCCAGCTGCATTGGGTAGTACACTACAGCAAACAATATTTTGCCGGTTTACATGAAGTAATATCGGTAGAAGTGCTGAAGTTTCAGTTGATGATTCGCCCAGAGGATGTCCTTACATTACAACTGGAACTCAGCAACAGCAACACCACCTTATTTACTTACCTTAAAGATGGACAAAAAGTAGCGTCTGGCCGGTTAAAATGGAGCCTGCAACCAGATGCATAACTGCTTTGTCATCCCTATTTATAATCATCACGACACCATAGCAACTACAGTAGAGGCGTTGCTGCCATATCAACTGCCCATTATCATTGCTGATGATGGTTCCGACAGTCAGACTAAACAGGCACTGCAACAACTGGGCAGCCGTTACACGTTGGTTGATATCGTTACACTGGCCCGGAATGGCGGCAAAGGTGCTGCAGTTAGTGCAGCGCTGCGCCGTGCCGCCGCGCGTAGCTTCAGCCACGCTTTACAAATCGACGCGGATGCCCAGCATGATGTCAACGACATTCCGGCGTTCTGGCAACTGGCGGCGCAACACCCGGATGACCTGATTAGCGGCGCCCCTTTGTATGACGAATATATGCCCCGCAGCCGCCGTATTGGCCGCCACATTACGCACTTTTGGGTTAATATCGAAACCCTGTCACGCGATATCCGTGATTCCATGCTGGGCTACCGGGTGTACCCGGTCGCTGCTAGCATCAGGCTGATTGATCAGGTGCAGCTGGGCCAGCGCATGGACTTTGATATTGAAATTATGGTGCGGTTGTACTGGCAAGGCATTAAAGTGCGCTTTATTCCAACCCGGGTAATTTATCCGCAGGGGGGCCGCTCTCATTTTAGCCTGTTACAGGATAACTGGCTGATCAGCAAAATGCATACAAAACTGTTTTTTGGCATGTTATGGCGGATGCCCTTATTGCTAAAACGCAAATGGACCCACGGATGACACCTTCTGATAACAGCGGCATACACTGGGCTAAAAAGCAGGAAAATGGCAGCTACTATGCCATTAGGTTACTGCTTACCCTGTATCGTTATGGTGGCAAATGGTTGATTCTGTTGGTACTAGTGCCGGTGCTGGCATATTTTTTTATTAAAGACGCTACTGCACGGCGCTCATCGCTTGGTTATCTGCAGCGGCTGCACAGCTACAAAGGCCAGCACAGCCCTTTTACCGCGATGCCGGGTTATTTGCAGGCATACCAACATTTCTGGCAATTTGCCATGGCTGCACTGGCAAAAATTGATGCCTGGCTTGGGCGGTTAAATACAACACCTGTGCAGTATGGCGGCAGCATCAGTTTTGAACAGATTATGCAGTCTAACAAAGGTGCAGTGCTGATAGGTAGCCATTTGGGTAATCTGGAAGTGTGCCGGGCTTTGGTGCGCAGCAAATACCCGGTGCGGATTAACGTATTAGCACACACCCGGCATACTGCAGCGTTTAACCGTATTTTGAAAGAGAGTAACAGCGAAGTTGACCTGCATCTGATTGAAGTTACACAGCTAACACCAGCTGTCAGCGCTATGCTGACCGATTGTATTGATAATGGTGAGCTAGTGGTCATTGTAGGCGACCGCATTTCAGCGCAAGCACCTGAGCGTGCGGTATGGGCCAACTTTCTTGGCAAACCAGCGCCTTTTGCTATTGGCCCCTGGGTGCTGGCCAGTCTGCTGCAATGCCCGGTGTATCTGATGTTTTGTCTTAAAGAAGCCCGTAGCTACAACCTGATGTTTGAACCCTTTGCTGAGCAGATCGTGCTGCCGCGCAAAACCCGGCAGCAGGCACTTACAAACATCGTGACACAATATGCGCAGCAACTGGAACAAGTTGCTTGCCGTTACCCTATGCAATGGTTTAATTTTTATGACTTCTGGCAATTGCCCGCAGCCAAACAACAAAAGGAAAGCCCCGGTGACAATAGCAGTAACTGACCCCGGCACAGCACAACCTATCGCCAGCGAGGATCCTGTCTGCTTTGGCCAGGGCCGGATCAGCATAGAGCAAATAACAGCCATTGCACGCCAGCAACATGCGGTTAGCCTTAGCCAACAGCCGTCATTTGTGCGCCGCATTAATGCCGGCGTGGCCTTTTTAGATAAACTGTTGCAGGAAGACGGCGTGATTTACGGCGTAACCACTGGTTACGGCGACAGCGTTACCGTTAAAGTGCCACTGGAGCAGGTATACGAGCTGCCGGTGCATCTGATCCGCTTTCATGGCTGCGGCCTGGGCGATTATTTCAGTGTTGAAGAAGGCCGCGCTATTCTGGCCACCCGCTTGTGTTCGCTGACACAAGGTTATTCCGGCGTCAGCTTTGAGCTGCTACACCAGTTAACTGCTTATCTGAACCTGAATATAGTGCCGCGCATTCCGCAGGAAGGCAGTGTCGGCGCCAGCGGCGATTTAACCCCGCTGTCTTATGTTGCTGCCTGCCTGATTGGCGAGCGGGATGTATATTATGGCGATGACATACGCCCGGTAGCAGACGTATTGCCGCTGCATCAGCTGCAACCACTCCGGCTGCGCCCCAAAGAAGGCCTGGCCATTATGAACGGCACGGCGGTGATGACGGCACTGGCGTGCCTGGCCTATCAGCGCGCAGAATATCTTACCCGCCTATCCAGCCGTATTACTGCACTGGCCAGCCTGGCGCTGCAGGGCAACAGCCACCACTTTGATGATATTTTATTCAGTGTAAAACCGCATCAGGGGCAGAATCAGGTAGCGGCCTGGATCCGAGCAGACTTAAATCACGTTGAGCATCCGCGCAATTCAGACCGGCTGCAAGACCGGTATTCTATCCGCTGTGCACCGCATATTATTGGTGTATTGCGCGATGCGCTGCCGTGGTTTAAACAAACCATAGAGAACGAACTTAACAGCGCCAATGACAACCCTATTATCGACGGCATTGGTGAGCATGTGTTGCATGGCGGCCATTTTTACGGCGGCCATATCGCTATGGTAATGGATACAATGAAAACCGCGGTCGCCAATCTGGCCGATTTGCACGACCGGCAAATGGCACTGCTGATGGACACTAAGTTCAACCACGGCCTGCCAGCGAACTTATCTGCCGCAACACCAGAGCGGCGCTATATTAATCACGGCTTTAAAGCGGTACAAATTGGTTGCAGCGCCTGGACAGCAGAAGCGTTAAAACTGACCATGCCGGCCAGTGTGTTTTCGCGTTCAACCGAGTGCCATAATCAGGACAAAGTTAGCATGGGTACCATTGCCGCCCGTGATTGCCTGCGGGTATTACAGCTGACAGAGCAGGTAATGGCAGCATCATTGCTGGCCGTACAACAAGCGGTGCAGCTACGTATTGCTCAGGGTGAATTATGCTTTAATAGCCTGAACAGCAATATTCAGCACATGTTGCAACAACTGCAGCAGCAACATCCGTTAGTTGCAGAAGACAGACCGCTAGAGTACAACCTGCGGCAATTAGTCAGCCAGCTGCAACAGCAGCACTGGCCTTTATATCAGGACACCTGACATGAAAACGGCAGAAGTGATCATTGATGTGCCATTTTTCGACGTTGATGCCATGCAGGTGGTGTGGCACGGCCATTATGTAAAATATCTGGAAGTAGCACGCTGTGAACTGCTACGCAGCTTTAATTACGATTATCCGCAGATGTCTGAATCCGGCTATATGTGGCCTATTGTCGATTTAGCCGTAAAATATGTGGGCTCTGCCCGTTTTGCCAGAAAAATCAAGATAGTAGCAACACTGAAAGAATGGGAAAACCGGTTAAAAATCAGCTATCTGATCACCGACCTCGAAACCGGTAAAAAACTGACTAAAGCCAGTACTACTCAGGTGGCCATTGATATCAGCACTCAGCAGATGTGCTTTGAGTCGCCATCGGTCTTGTTTGAAAAACTCGGATACCCAAAACCATGAACCGGTTTATTGCTTTGGTGCTACTGCTGATCGTGTTGCTGCCACCTGTTGTAGTGGCAGATCAGGCGGCTTCTCTGTTACGGTTTGCGCCATTGCAGGGGCAACTGGACTTTGTCCAGTTGAAAACAGTACAGGGTTTACCGGTACCATTGCGTAGTAGTGGTTATTTGCAGATCAGTGCCGACAAGCTGCTGTGGCATACCACAGCACCGGTAGATAGCAAATTGCTGATAAGCCCGGCGGGTGTCAGCCAGTGGCAGCAGCAACAATATGTTGCCGTTGCAGGCAGTGAATTTGTCGGCCAGTTACTGCTGGCAGTACTGCAGCAACAGCAGGACTTTATTCTGGCACATTTTCAGCTGGAGACGAGGCAAAATAACTGCCTGCTATTACAGCCGGTACAACCTCCGTTGAGCCAGCTGTTCAGCCAGATTGAACTGTGTGGGCAACACACTCTGGAACAGCTGACCCTAACTGAGCTGAATGGTAACCATACTGATATCAGCCTGCAACCTGTGCCAGGCACGCCCTAGCTATGCGCCGCAACTTTACGTTGATACTGTGGCTGGCAGCCGTGGCGCTGATGCTGTTGTATGTGCTGCTGCAACTGCCACAACGGCACTGGAACAGCAGTATTACTGCCGCTATGCCCGGCACAACCACACCCTGGCAAAACCAGCTAATGCAGCAAAACAGCAGCAGCCATCATCTGAGCTTGTTATTAACCGGCCAACCGCTGCCACAACTGCGCCAGGCCGCTGTGCAATTACAACAGCAAACACTGCCCGGCCTGAGCTGGTATCAGCCTGGTGCTTTAATGCAGCAACTGCAACAGCAATACCAGCAGCATCAGGCTCTGCTGGCATCACCTACGGCATTAACGCAATTACAAAGCGGGCAATACCAGCAACTGGTGGATGCCGCCTGGCAGCGCCTGCTTAGCCCGGCGCCGATGCTGGCAGAAGCATTGCAGTATGACCCTTTACTATTAACACAGCAGTATATCGAACAACAAGCGCCTTTTTCAGCCCTGCAACCACGCCAGGCCTGGTTTGAAAGCAATGAGTCCGCGGCTATTTTGTTACATGCCAGCCTGAGTATAGATCCCTTTGACCGCACTGACGCCGGTAAACTGGCCGCCGCCCTGGAACACCAACTGCAACAGTTACAGCACCAGGAGCCAGAGTTACAGCTGGCGCGCAGCGGAGTGTTATTTCATGCCGTTAATGCGGCCGACAACGCCAGCTTTGAAATGCAGTTTTACGGTGGCTTATCATTAGTGGCCATTTTGCTGCTGTTAGGAGTTAGTTTTTACAGTATCAAACCTTTACTGCTTGCCGCTGTGGTGCTCGGCTGCGCCACTCTGAGCGGGCTGGCAGCTTTATTGATACTGGTGCCGCAACCTCATGTGCTGGCTCTGGTATTTGCCACCACGTTAATTGGCATAGCGATAGATTACTCCTTTCATGGCATGTTGGCAGCCAACAAAGGCCAGCGCTATTTTCTCGCCATGCTGCCAAGCCTGGCGCTGGGTCTGCTGACGACTTTACTGGGTTACCTTACCCTGACAGTGCTGCCTTTTGCGCTGTTAAATCAGGTGGCAATTTTTATGTGTGCCGGTTTAACTGCGGCTTTCATCAGTGTCTGGCTGTTATTTCCTTACTGGCTGGCACCACAAAGCCTGCATAATAACGCCAGTTTACTGCACTGCTGTGAACAGATAAGCGGCCGCTATAACAACACCTCCGCCTTAAAGGTGTGGAGTGGCGCACTGGTGCTCGCCACACTGGTTTGTCTGTTGCTGCTAAACCAGGCGCGGTTTGTTGATGACGTACGCTTATTTAACCAAAGCCCTGCCAGTTTACTGGCACAAGAACAGCAGGTGCGCAGTTTGGGCTCGCAGCAGTGGGATAGTCGTTTTATTGTCGTGCTGGCCGATAACGCAGAGCAGGTATTGCAGCAAGAACAACAACTGCTGCCGTTACTTAAGCACTGGCAGCAGCGAGGCTGGCTGAAAGGCTGGCAGGCGCTGTCACAACAACTGCCTTCGGTGCAACTGCAGGATCAACTACAGCAACAACTGCAACTGGCTTATCAGAGTGAACCGGTGCAGCAATATTTATCGCAGCTACAACTGGCTGCGCCTGCCCCACGGCCAGAGCGCTTACAACCGGACAACTTTAACTCAGTACTACTACAACAGTTATTCAGCCTGCAACAGCACAGTGCCAGCGTAATATTACTCAGCGGTGTTAACATACCGGATACCGAGCGGGCCCAGCTTAATAGCATGGCGCAAATACACTGGCTGGACCCGATTGCCGATACGAATCAGGTGCTGGCTCAGCTGCGCAGCCAACTAAGCCACTGGTTGTTACTGGCATTGGCTGTTACGTTACTTATTTTGCTATGGCGGCGCGGCATCAAAGCGGCCTGTGCCATTACACTGATGTTGCTGATTGCTGTAGGCGGCGCTTTGTTACTTAGCCAGCTTTTACAGCAACAGCTGAATATTTTTAATCTGGTAGCGGCCTTATTGGTGCTGGCGTTGGCACTGGATTACGGTGTGTTCTTTACTGCCCGCTTAAGCAGCGCCGATGTTTACCAGGCCGTACTGTTATCGGCAGTTACCAGTTGTCTGGCTTTTGGTTTACTGAGTTTCAGCCAGACACCTGCCGTAGCCAGCTTTGGTTTTACCGTGTTTTGTGGCGTTGCACTGGCAGCATTGCTGGCCCCGTTGTTAACTGTAATCAGCGTAAAGGAGAGCGACAAGCATGGAACACTTTGATGTTATTATTATTGGTGCCGGCCCGGCGGGCAGTTGCGCTGGTGCCATGCTGGCACAAGCCGGTAAGCGGGTGCTGTGTTTGGAAAAACAGCATTTTCCGCGCTTTAGCATTGGTGAAAGCTTACTGCCGCACTGCATGGAGTTTTTAACCGCCGCCGGTATGACATCTGCCTTGCAGCAACAGGCCGAAAGCCTGGGGTTTCAGTTTAAAAATGGCGCAGCATTTTTGAAAAATGATATCCGCACTGCCTTTGATTTTACCGACAAATTCAGCCCCGGCCCTGGCACTACATTTCAGGTAAAGCGTGCTGCTTTTGATAAGCTACTGGCCGATGCCGCCGCTGAGCAGGGGTTGCAAATACGCTATGGCGTTACAGTACAACACTGTGATCATTTGCAAGCACAGCAGGCCGTGCTGACAGTAAGTGATGAAAATAACAGCCAGTATCAGCTAAGCGCCGGTTTTATCCTCGACGCCAGCGGCTTTGGCCGGGTGTTACCACGGCTGCTGGACCTGGAACTACCTTCCGATTTTCCGGTACGCCAGGCGTGCTTTTGTCATATACGTGACAACATCAGCGATGGGCGTTTTGACCGCAATAAAATCCTGATCACCGTACATTCCAGCCTGTCGGATGTCTGGTTCTGGCTGATCCCATTTAGTGACGGCACAGCAAGCCTGGGTGTAGTGGGTAAACAACAGCGTTTTGACAGTGCGTTAAGTGCAACAGACAATCTCTGGCAGCATATCCGCCAGACACCGGAACTGGCAGAATTGCTGGCGCAGGCCACACCGGTGAATGAGGTACAAACACTGACAGGTTACTCAGCCAACGTACGTACTTTGCATGGCAATAATTTTGCGCTGCTGGGTAACGCCGGTGAATTTCTTGATCCGGTGTTTTCATCCGGTGTCACTATAGCACTGCGCTCTGCCGCCATGGCGGTGCCACTGGTATTGCGGCAGCTAAACGGTGACACGCCGGATTGGGAGGCGCAGTACAGTAAACCGCTGCGTAAGGGGATAGATACTTTCCGTACCTTTGTTACCGCCTGGTATGATGGCCGGTTTCAGGATGTTATTTTCAGCGAAAAACGCCAGGCTAAGATAACAGCCATGATTAGCGCTATTCTGGCCGGTTACGCCTGGGATCAGGCCAACCCCTATGTAGCAGAGCCAGAGCGGCGCTTAAATGTATTAAGGGAACTATGTCTGGACGTGGACTAATACTGGCACTTTGCCTGCTATTACTTAGCGGCTGCCAACAGTGGCGCACGCCAGCGGCAAAAGGCTGGGTAATGCTGGATGGCGGTTATTATCAATTGCTTGATAACTGGCCGGGCCGGCCGCAACAGTTGCTGCAACAGGTAAGCTGGCGCGATGAACAGCAGCAACAGCAATTTGTGCTCAGTGTTTTGCTAACAGCAGACAGTATATTGCTGGTGGCGTTATCACCCATTGGGCAAGAGCTGTGGCGCCTGCATTACCAGCCTCAACATCAGCTAACGTTATCAGGCATAGCGCCATTTAACCAGCCAGAGTTTACCAAGCGCCTGCTGGCTGAAATGCAGTTAGCCCTGCTCGATAGCGACGTAGTTACACCGCGCTTACAAGGTTTAACGCTGACAGAGCATGAGATAGACAATGGCACTGAGCGGCATATCAGCCATGTCAGCGGCAAGCTGATATTGCAAATTCACCACAGTGCTCAAATCAGCACCGCGGTGCCAATCACGTTAAAAGGCCGCCACTATCAGCTGCAAATTACTACCTTACAGCAGGATTTTTTACCATGACAGTAGCACGCCTAACCGCGCTGGGTTTGTGCTGCGCTTTGGGTAATAACAAATCGCAGGTCTGGCACAATGCCATTACCGGTAGCCGTGCGGGTATGCGCTGGCGTAATGATTTACTCACCAGTGGCAAGACAGTAATAGCTGGCGAAGTCAGTGGTGCTTTACCCGATCTGAGCGTCTGGCCAGTGCCTTACCAAAGCCGTAACAACCAGTTGGCTGCGTTGGCGTATCAGCAAATTGCCGACGATGTGGCAACAGCACGCCAGCAATATGGCGCAGCACGTATTGCTGTGATTATCGGCACCAGTACCTCTGGTATTGCCGAGGGTGAACGCGCAATGCAGCACTATATGGCGCAGCAATGTTATCCACAAGGTTACCACTACCAGATACAGGAAATGCTGGCCCCGGCCAACTTTATTGCCCGGCTGGCTGATGTCAGTGGCCCCTGTTATGCCATTTCTACCGCCTGCTCTTCCAGTGCCCGCGCACTGATAAGTGCCCGTACCCTATTACTGGCCGACCTGGCAGACGCAGTAATTGTGGGTGGCGTGGATTCACTCTGCCAGCTTACGTTCAATGGTTTTGCCGCACTGGAATCGGTTGCTGCTGCACACTGCCAACCATTTAGTCAGCAACGTGATGGTATTAACATCGGCGAAGGTGCAGCACTGTTTCTGATGCAAAAGCATGCCTCTGGTATTGCCTTGCTAGGTAGCGGCGCAAGCAGTGATGCTCATCATATGTCGGCACCACAGCCTGAAGGCCTGGGGGCGATTAACGCTATAACACAAGCTTGCCAGCAGGCGGGTATTACGCCAGCACAACTGGATTATATTAATCTGCATGGTACTGCCACCCCTCTGAATGACAGCATGGAAAGCAAAGCACTGGCTACGCTAGGGCTAACGCAGGTTGCTGCCAGTTCCAGTAAGAGTATGACCGGCCACACGCTGGGTGCGGCTGGAGCTATTGAAGCAGCGCTTTGCTGGCTGACCTTGTCTGATTATAATACCGGCCAACATCTGGTGCCGCACTGCTGGGACGGTCAGGCAGACCCTGCTTTGCCAGTGTTATCCTTGGTTAGCATTGGCCAGCAACAGGCAGTAAGCTATTGCCTGTCTAATTCTTTCGCATTTGGTGGCAACAACGTGGCATTGATACTGGGTAAAACAAGATGATTACTGGCTACAGCATAGAGCACGTGCTGCCCCATGCGCACCCGATGATATTGCTGAATGAATTTATTGAAGCTGACAGCGCGCATGCGCTGTGCCGCGTGCAGATTAGCCCCCAAAGCCCGTTTTACGATGCCGCACTGGCTGGCGTTCCCAGTTATGTCGGGCTTGAATACATGGCACAAACTATCGCAGCTTATGCCGGAGCCAATAACCTGGCAGACGGCGATAAAGTGCAGATAGGCTTTTTCCTTGGCTGCCGTAAATATGTTCCTTCAACCACTGTGTTTGCAGTAGGTACAGAGTTAACTGTCAGGGCCACACAGATGGTGACAGATAGCTCAGGCCTCAGTGTATTTGACTGCCAGATCTATCAGCAACACCAACTGTTAGTTGACGCCAAACTAAATGTATTTCAACCGGATGATCATCGTTCCTGGCTAACGGAGTAGTAATGAGAAGAGTATTAGTTACCGGCTCAGGCCGTGGTATCGGCAAAGCCATAGCGCTGCAGTTGGCAGCAGCCGGTTTTGATATTGCCGTGCACTGTCGCAGTGATCGTGCCAGCGCTGAAGCCGTGGTAACCCAGGTACGCCAGTTGGGTAAGCAAGCCTGGCTATTACAATTTGATGTAGCCAACCGGGCAGCTGCCAAAGCCGCGTTGGAGCAGGATATTGCAGAGCACGGTGCTTATTATGGCGTGGTATGTAACGCCGGCATTACCCGTGACGGCGCTTTTCCGGCGTTAACCGAAGCCGACTGGGACAGTGTTATTCATACCAACCTTGATGGCTTTTACAATGTGCTGCATCCGGCTGTTATGCCGATGATCCAACTGCGCAGCGGGGGCCGCATTGTGACTATTGCGTCAGTATCCGGCATTGCCGGCAACCGTGGCCAGGTAAATTACAGTGCATCCAAAGCCGGCTTAATCGGTGCCACCAAAGCGTTGGCGCTGGAGCTGGCCAAGCGTAAAATTACAGTTAATTGTGTGGCCCCCGGCCTGATAGACACCGACATGGTACAAGAGCTGGTGCAGGAAGAACTGATGAAAATGATACCGCTGCGCCGCGCCGGCACTGCCGACGAAGTCGCCGCCACGGTAGCATTTTTGTTTTCCGAGCCTGCAGCTTATATTACACGGCAGGTGATTTCGGTAAACGGTGGTTTAGTTTAATGAAAAGAGTTGTTGTTACCGGTATGTCTGTCGTTACCGCTTTGGGTGATAACTGGCCACAATTTAAACAGGCGCTGCAGCAGGGCCGTAACGCCGTTTGCACCATGCCCGATTGGGACAGGTTCAGCAGTATGACAACCCGGCTGGCCGCACCGGTGCCAGATTTTGTCCGGCCAGCGCATTATCCGAGAAAACTGGTTCGCTCTATGGGCAGGGTATCATTAATGGCCACCCGCGCCACCGAACTGGCACTGAGTGACGCAGG
Source organism: Rheinheimera pacifica (assembly GCF_900108485.1). Taxonomy (GTDB): domain Bacteria; phylum Pseudomonadota; class Gammaproteobacteria; order Enterobacterales; family Alteromonadaceae; genus Alishewanella; species Alishewanella pacifica. The sequence continues at coordinate 238,129 of NZ_FNXF01000002.1, forward strand.
TCTGCTGCAACACCCGGCAATAAGTGATGGCCGTTGTGGCATTGCTTATGGTTCGTCTACAGGCAGTACAGAGCCGGTACTGGCGTTTGGCCGCATGATGTCTACCGGCGACATGACCGGCGTCACCGCCACCAGCTATATTCAAATGATGGCGCATACCACAGCAGTCAATGTCGGCGTATTTTTTGGCATCAAAGGCCGGGTGTATACCACCAGCTCGGCCTGTACCTCAGGCTCACAAGGTATTGGTTATGCCTATGAAGCGATAAAATACGGCAAGCAGCTGCTGATGGTCGCCGGTGGTGCTGAAGAACTGTGTGCAACCGAAGCCGCAGTATTTGACACCCTCTACGCAACCAGCACCAAAAACAGCACACCGGAGTTAACGCCACGACCTTTTGATAAAACACGCGATGGCCTGGTCATTGGCGAAGGTGCCGGTACGCTGATTCTGGAAGAACTGGAGCATGCCCTGGCGCGCGGTGCAACAATTTACGCTGAAGTGGTGGGCTTTGGTTCAAACTCTGACGGCGTGCACGTTACCCAGCCAACAGACACCACTATGGAAACCGCTATGCGGCTGGCACTGGCCGATGCTGAACTGGACGCGGGTTACATAGGCTATGTTAATGCGCATGGCACTGCCACCGACAGAGGCGATATCGCCGAAAGCCACGCCACAGCAAGAGTATTTGGCCGGCAACAAGTGATTAGTTCGTTAAAGAGCTATCTTGGCCATACGCTTGGCGCCTGTGGCGCAATAGAAAGCTGGGCCAGTATTATGATGCTGCGCGACAACTGGTATGCGCCAACCCTGAACCTGACCGAAGTGGACCCGGCCTGCGCTGAGCTGGATTATATAACCGCCAATGGTCGCACGCTGGATACCGACTATGTAATGAGTAACAATTTTGCCTTTGGTGGCATTAATACCTCACTGATTTTTAAACGCTGGCATAGCTGACAGCAGCCTGCCGCGATATGTCGGTGTAAGTTTTGAGATGGAAATTCAGACAATACGGAGCTTTAGATGAATAAAAAAATAATGTTAGTTGCACTGTCAGCAGCACTGATTTGCGGTACTGCTGAAGCCAGAAACGATGTATTAAACCTGCCACTGGATAAAATTATCGGTACCGACAAAGCTAATCAGGCGCTACATAATGTACCGGTATACTTTGCCGGTCAAAGCCATCCAGCTATCAGTAGCAATTGGGGTGAAGTAACTACCAGTCGCAAGACCAATGCATTTGGCAAATCAGATGAAGAAGCATGTCAGTGGGTGTTGTTGTCTGCACTGAAAGTATTACAGGAAGCCGCCCAGCAACGCGGTTATGATGCTGTCGTTAATATCCGCTCTAACTATCAGAATAAAGAATTCACCAGCGCCACTGAGTTCCAATGCGGAGCGGGTGCTATTATGGCCGGTGTCGCATTAAAAGGCGATTTGGTTAAGTTTTGATATTAAGGCGCCGAAATGGCGCCTTATTTTTTGAATTAATTAAAGACCTGCCACAGCTACAGCTTTGCTGTCATTGATAAAGTCCCGCAGAATTTCATCAATAGCAAATTTAGTCGATTGTTGCGTTGCATTTTTCATCGCAAAAGGACCACCAAAAAACATCTTGCCGCCCTGTGATTTACCTTTGGCATGATATGTCTTATTCAGTACGGTTTTGCCATTCTGTTCCAAACTAATATTTAAGGTCACATGGGCCATATGATCTTTAAACTCATAATTTTCCAAGTTGAAGCGCAGTAAACCTGGGTTCTGTTGCGATCCATTTACTTTAGTCAGCTTGCCAAATGACATCTGTACATCATCTGATTTTAACGTCGCATCCAGCATGTGACCAAATTCAACGATCCATAAATGAGCATAACCTACAGTAGCAGCACGGAACTCATAACGATGCGTTTCTGTGCCCGCCGCAATTTCATAATCGGCTTCCAGCGTTGATTTTGGTAGCAAAACTTCGCCTTTATTATTAGAAAGATACTGCGGATAATCTTTAGCAATCGGATGTTTAATAGTACAACCTGCCATCAGACCAGCACATAACAATACCGTTATTAAGTGTAATTTATTCATTTTGATATCCTTTATGTTTTTTATTATGGATACGATGTTCAACCCATACAAGATTGAAGAAGTGAAAAGAAAGGCTTTATTAAAGCAATCCCTGCTTTACAACTTGGGTACCCAGTGCCATGTAAGCACCAGCAAAATGTACTTGAATAAAAATTGCGACGCAAGATGTAATGTTGCGGCAGATGTTGTTCAATATGAACTGGGACTACTCTGCAAATCCGTTTAAGGCCGTTAATAGGCGGGCAGTACTTGCTGCAGCTGCTGAAATGTTTTCAAAACGGATTTTAACGCCACTTTATCACCGATAAAGTGCGGCAGCTTACCGGCGGGGTCTGCCTGGCCCTGATATTGGAGCGTCAGGCGACCACCCGCCAGAGGGGTTAAGGTCCAACGCCCCTTTACCTGATGCATACGTACATAACCTTTAACCGCAGGAAAATGCTGGCCCATATCAGTAACAACCATCGTCAGTACACCGCTGCCGGCGTCTTGTTGCCAAACCGATTGTGTCACCATATCCCGTTTCGATACCGGCCAAATAGCCGAAAAATAAGTATGTACTATATGAGTTTTGGCATCCGGCTGGCCCAGCAGCTGCGCTTTTTCGGTATTTGCCGCCCATTTACTGATGTTGGCGGTGTCTTCCAACACATGCAGGAACGCTGCTGTTGTTGCATTGACCTCGGTTTGCACTCTGACTTCCAGCAGCTTCTCTGCATTGTGACGATACTCAACGCTGGTTGCACCTACAGTTTTATATTGCTGCCATTCGGCGGCATCAGCCGTTACTGCCAGAGAAAAATACACCAGCCAACTCAGCAAAAAACGCATCGCTTTATCCTTTGAGCAATAACAACTGCTCAGCGCTCAATTCACGATACTCGCCTTCAGCTAAATCATCCGGCAGCTGCAGGCCGCCGATTTTCTCGCGGTGCAGTCGCTCAACCTTATTACCAATTGCGGCAAACATACGCTTTACCTGGTGATAGCGGCCTTCGTGGATGGTAAGCAGCGCTTGATTTTCGCTGACTATTTCCAGCTGTGCCGGTAAGGTGGCGTTTTTTTCATTACGCAGCATTACACCTTCGGCAAATTGCGCAATCGCGGCTGTAGGGATTGGGTCGGCCGTCCAGACGCGGTAGGTTTTAGCCACATGATGTTTGGGGCTGCTGATACGGTGCGACCACTGACCATCATCGGTGATTAACACTAGGCCGGTGGTATCTAAATCGAGCCGGCCGACGGTGTGCAGCCGCTCGATTAACGGCTCGTCCATTAAGGTAAATACCGTTGGGTGATCCGGGTCTTCAGTAGAACAGATATAGCCATCCGGCTTGTGCAACATAAAGTAGCGCAGGCCTATCAGCTGCAGTGGCTCGCCATCAAGGCATACCACGTCACTGTCTTTTACCTGCAGCGCGGCTTGCTTTACCAGTTCGCCGTTCATTGTTACTAATTTTTGCCGGATCACTTTACCGGCCTGACTGCGGGTTAAGCCGGTGCAGTCACATATATATTTATCTAAACGCATAATTCACCCATAGTAATTACGTTTAGTGTAACGAATTTTCTAAAGTTAGTCGTTAACTGCCGACACGATAAAGTTGGGGTTACGCAGGTTTTCACGTTGATACACTTTAGTGGCAATACCATCAAAGCTGACAGTGGCACCGGCTTCCAGTGCGATAATATGGCCGGCGCCGGTGTCCCACTGCATGGTTGGGCCAAAGCGCGGATAGACATCGGCGCTGCCTTCGGCCACTAAACAGAACTTTAATGAGCTGCCCACCGGCACCATTTCGTGCTGTGAAAATTGTGCCAGGTAACCGCCTAAATCGGGGCTGGGATGGCTGCGGCTGCCGACTACACGAACAGTATCACCAGGCTTGGCAACCTGAATGGCGCGCGTTTCGCCGGCGGTTTTAACAAAGGCGCCTTCGCCTTTGGCGGCATAATAAGTTTTAGCCAGCACCGGCGCATGAATTACGCCCAGCACCGGTTCGCCATTATCAATCAGCGCGATATTGACGGTAAATTCGCCGTTACGCTTAATAAACTCTTTGGTGCCGTCCAGCGGGTCGACCAGCCAGTAACGCTGCCAGTTTTGGCGGATACCCCAACTGATATCAGCTGCCTCTTCTGACAAAATCGGCAGCTCTGGTGTTAGTGCAGTTAAGGCCTTAACAATGAGTTGATGCGCAGCTAAATCGGCTGCTGTCAGCGGTGAGTCATCGGCTTTGCCGGTGATATTAAAGGCAGCGTTGTCTTGCTGGTATACCGCCAGGATCGCCTGACCGGCTTGTTCTGCAATATCGATAATGGCGGGCAAATAATTCATGCGGATGTCCTTTTATTTTATCCGATATTACACCGGTATCCCCGGCGAAGACAGCTAACAGCTAAGCGGGGCGTCTCCGGCAAGGATGCCGGAGAGGAGCCTATAGGGACATATTTACGGCGTCCCCGAGTGCTGTTAGCTGTGGAAGCTGTCCGCTCCACTGTAAACGTTGCGACAAGGAAATACTTTCTTCGCCGCCTTCAACAGCACATCCCTGTGCTGTCTCAGTCTGCGCGGCATCCCTGCCGCTGCTGCGAAAGCACACCTTGTCGCTACGTCCCGGCATCAGTTTATAATTTGTCTTTGCTTCAGCAATATCAGCAACTGTTGCACGCTATCTTCCAGCGATGTTACCGAAGTGTCCAGCACCAAATCGGCTTGCTGCGGTGCTTCGTACGGGTCAGAAATACCGGTAAAGTGGCTGATTTCGCCGGCGCGGGCTTTTTTATACAGGCCTTTTACATCGCGCTGCTCGCATACTTCCAACGGGGTGGCAATATGCACTTCAATAAATTTTCCCGGCGGAATAAGGCTTTTTACCAGTTCGCGCTGACTACGGTACGGCGAAATAAAGGCGCTTAATACCAGCAAGCCGGCATCCACCATTAAGCCTGCCACCGCGCCAACACGGCGCAGGTTTTCAGTTCTGTCCTCGGCGCTAAAGCCTAAATCGGCACATAAACCGTGGCGTACATTGTCACCATCAAGCAAATAGGTATGTTTACCCTGTGCGGCCAAAGCCTGCTCCAGAGCATTGGCCACACTGGATTTGCCCGAGCCGGATAAACCGGTAAACCAGATCACCGCACTTTGGTGGCCAAATAAAGTCTGGCGCTGCGCGGCGTTAACATCATGCTGTTGCCATTTAATATCGTTATGTGTCATTGCTCTTCATCACTTAAAACGGATAAATCAGCGGTAAAAATATCAATACTACCGCACTGTATACCAAGGCCATTGGTACGCCGAGACGAATATAATCACGCAACTGGTAATTACCGGCCGAATACACCATCAGGTTAGTTTGATAACCAAATGGCGAAATAAAACTGGCTGAAGCACCAAAGGCGACGGCCATAAAAAACGGCACCGGGTCCACCCCCAGGTTTTGCGCTATTGCATAGGCAATAGGAAACGTCAGCGCGGCCGCCGCATTATTGGTAACCAGCTCGGTAAACAACCAGGTGGCAACAAATACTGCGATCAGCGCACCATAAGCGCCGCTGCCATCTACCAGCGTAATTAAACCAGCGGCAACCTGGCCGGCCACCCCGGTTTTGATCATCAGCTGCGCCAGGCCGATAGCCGAACCGACAATTAACCACAGCTCCAGCGGAAAACGGTTTTTAATTTCATTTACCGTTACTGCACCACCGGCAACGTAGGCCAGAAGCAGTACCGGCAGACTTTTTATCAACGGCACTATTTCGAAAATAGACAACGCCAGCGCAGCGACAAAACCGAGCAATACCCAATGGCTGCGTTTTTTTGATAATGGCGTAGAAATGGCTAAACCATTAACGTAAATAAACTCCTGGCTAAGCTGATGCTGGCCGGGAAAATGCTTACCCACCGACAAAATTAATACATCACCGGCATGCAGCACCAGATCGCCTAAGCCGCCCTGCAAGCGCTCATGACCACGGCGCACAGCAATGACCACCGCATCATACTCATGGCGAAAACGAATTTGTTTTAAACTTTTGCCCACTAAACGTGAGCTGTAGCTAAGCACGGCTTCAAGCAATTCGCCCTGCTGCTGATCCTGGCGCAGCAGTTCTAAACCGGGAAATTGCTGTAAGCGCGATACCGCTTCCAGATCGCCGACAAACCGCAGCTCGTCACCGGCTTCAATTACCGTTTCCGGCGTTACCGGACAAATACGCTGCGGGCCGCGCTGAATTTCAGCTAGAAACAGTGCCTGCAATTCACGCAGCTGGTTTTGCTCTACACTTTTGCCAATTAGCTGGCTGTCACTACGCACATGGGCTGTAAGATAATAGGGTGTTGCCTGGCTGGCATTTTTGCTGTTATCGGGTAACCAGTGGCTGCCGATCACCAGTACCACAGTACCGGCGGCCAACACTAATACCCCGAGCAGGGTAAAGTCAAAAAAGCCCAGCGCCGGTTCACCGCTTTGCTCAACAAAACCATTAACGATAAGGTTGGTTGAGGTGCCGATTAATGTCAGCATACCGCCGAGAATAGCGCTGTAAGACAGCGGTAGCAGCAATTTAGAAGCGGCAAAATGGTTATGATGCCTAAGCGACGACATTAACGTTGACACCACGGCAGTGTTGTTAATAAAAGCCGACATCAACGCGCTGGATAAACTTAAGCGGGCAATAACACTGCTTAAACGCTTGCCAGCAAAACCCCGGCTTAACCAGCTAACCAGTTGCGATTTTTCAATACCAATTGACACTAATAGCAGCAATAGCAACGTAATCAGCGACGGATTGGCGAAATTTTGTAACGCGCTTTCCAGTGGTAACCAGCCAAGCAAATAACTCAGCAGCAGGGCGCCGCCAAACCACTGAGCCGGCGAGCGTTTGCTGAGTATCAGCCCCGCTACCAACGCCAGTAGCAGGGCAATTACACCATACTGCTGATACGGCATTATGGAGCTTCCTTGTCCAACCCGGCCTTAAATAACTCACGCACGTCCTGCGCGCCCCAGTGTGGGAAATGCTTGCGGATCAGCGCATTCAGTTCCAGCTCAAAGGCACTGATATTGGTGCTGGCGGCTTTTTCTTCTGCCAGTACGTTCTGAATTAACCCAGCTGCGACAGTAGCATTGGTTAAGCGGTCAATCAGAATAAAGTTACCAGTGCCGGGCTGGGTTCTGAACGTATCCAGTGGCAGGGTTTCGGTTAGCTCCAGCTCTACCAGCGCGATATCGTTTATCGCTACCTGCTCGGCTGCTTCCTGCGCCAGCGTATTGATATTTACCTTATGGTTCAGCCGGTTAATGCTGACACTGCTTTTTCGCGTAGCCAGTTTTAAATCGTACAAGCGGCCGGTTTGCAGCGGCTGCTCGTTAAACCACACCACATAGGCCAGCGCACGGTTGCTCAGGTTAACGGTATCGTCTGACGGCACCAGCCAATCGCCACGGCTGATATCAATTTCGTCGCTCAGTGTCAGCGTAATCGCCTCGCCAGCGCTGGCAGAGGGTTGTTCACCGGCAAAGCTGACAATTTGCTTAATGGTACTTTTTTTGCCCGACGGATACGCCGTAACAGCCTGGCCTACAGCTAAACGGCCACTGACCAAAGTGCCGGCAAAACCGCGAAAATCCAGATCCGGCCGGTTAACATATTGCACCGGGAACCGGGTAGCGGCACCACCGCGTTGCGGTATTGGCAGAGTTTCCAGCAATGGTAATAAGGCTGTGCCGGTGTACCACGGCATATTGGCCGACAGCGTTAAAATGTTCTCGCCTTTTAGCGCACTTATTGGCACCACATCTACCGTTGGCACCTGTAATTGCGCCATCAGTGCCTGAACGTCCTGTACTATAGTGTTATAAATGTGCTCGCTGTAGCCAACGATATCCATTTTATTAACGGCAACAATTAAATGCTTAATACCCAGCAAAGCGCAGATAAAGCTGTGGCGCCGGGTTTGCGTTTGCACGCCGTAACGGGCGTCGATCAGCAAAATGGCGACATCAGAGGTTGACGCGCCGGTGGCCATATTGCGGGTGTATTGCTCATGGCCGGGCGTATCAGCCAGAATAAACTTGCGCTCGGTAGTAGAGAAATAACGGTACGCCACGTCAATGGTAATGCCCTGCTCGCGCTCAGCTTGTAAGCCATCCACCAGCATCGCCAGTTCAAGCTCGCCGTCGCTGTTACGGCCTTTATGATCGCGTTTTAACGCATCCAGCTGATCATCGTACAGTTGCTGGCTGTCGTGCAGCAGGCGGCCAATTAAGGTGCTTTTGCCATCATCAACACTGCCGCAGGTCAGCACCCGTAGCAGGCCTTTGTCCTGATGCTGCTGCAAATAGCCGCGGATACCCAGGCTGTTTAATTGCTCGTTTAACGAGGTAACCAAAGATGATGACATTAGAAATAACCCTCGCGTTTTTTCAGTTCCATACCGGACTGATCCTGATCAATCACCCGGCCCTGGCGCTCCGACGTGCGGGCGCGCAGCATCTCTTCCACTATGCCTTCCAGCGTATCGGCGGTAGATTCAATGGCACCGGTCAGCGGATAACAGCCCAGGGTTCTGAAGCGTACCGACTTTAACTGCGGCGTTTCACCGGGCTCTAATGGCATACGTTCATCGTCTACCATAATCAGGGTGCCGTTACGCTCAACAACCGGCCGTGGCTTGGCTAAATACAGCGGTACTATGTCGATATTTTCCTGCAGGATATACAGCCAGATATCCAGCTCTGTCCAGTTTGACAGTGGAAACACGCGGATACTTTCGCCTTCATTAATGGCGCCGTTGTAAATATTCCACAGCTCTGGCCGTTGGTTTTTTGGGTCCCAGCGGTGGTGTTTATCACGAAACGAATACACCCGTTCTTTAGCGCGGGATTTTTCTTCATCGCGCCGTGCACCACCAAAGGCAGCATCAAAGCCGTAGGTATTCAGCGCCTGCTTTAAGCCCTGGGTTTTCATAATGTCGGTGTGCTTGGCACTGCCATGAATAAAGGGGTTAATATTCATCGCTAAGCCTTCCGGGTTTTTATGCACCAGCAACTCAAAGTTGTACTGTTTGGCTAAGCGATCGCGAAATTCGATCATCTCGCGGAATTTCCAGTTGGTATCAACGTGCAATAACGGAAACGGGATTTTACCCGGTGCAAAGGCTTTGCGGGCTAAATGCAGTAATACTGATGAGTCTTTACCAATTGAATACAGCATTACCGGCTTTTTAAACTCGGCGGCCACTTCACGAAAAATATGAATACTTTCCGCTTCCAGCTGCTGTAGATGTGACAAAGTGCCTGCTACGTCAGACATGTTATGATCCTCATTCCATCTGGGTAATGGTCTGGCTGAACACCGCAGTTTGCGGCCGCTTGCCAAACCAATGTAAGTCCTGCTGCAAGCTTACCACTTCGCCAATAACTAGCAAAGCCGGCGAGCCGAGCTGGTAGTGCGCAATAAGTTGCGCCAGTTGATCCAGGCTGCCTGTTACCACGCGCTGCTCGCTGCGGGTACCGTTTTCAATAATGGCGACCGGTGTATTTGCCGCCCGGCCAGCCAGTAATAGCTGCTGCTGAATATGGGCGGCTTTTATCAGCCCCATATAAATCACCAGCGTTTGATTAGCTTTACTCATGCTGTGCCAGTCGGGCTCGCTGCCATCCGGCCGGCAATGGCCGGTTACAAACTGTACACTTTGCGCATGATCGCGGTGGGTTAGCGGTATACCGGCGTAGGCCGCACAGCCGGCGGCAGCGGTAACTCCCGGCACTACCTGAAAGGCAATATTGTGTGGTATCAACGCCTGAATTTCCTCGCCGCCACGGCCGAAAATAAAGGGGTCACCACCTTTTAAGCGGCAAACTTTTTTACCGGCCAGCGCTAAATCAATCAGCAGTTGGTTAGTATCCTGCTGCGGCACAGAGTGATCGCCAGCTTTTTTGCCCACGCAAATGCGCTCGGCATCGCGGCGCACCAGCTCCATAATGGGAGCCGATACCAAATAGTCGTACACCACCACGTCAGCCTGTTGCATCAGTTGTAATGCTTTTAACGTCAGCAGCTCCGGGTCGCCCGGGCCGGCACCCACCACATAAACTTCACCGGCTTGTTGCTGCGGCTGGTCCAGCAGTTGCTGCAAGCGTTGTTCGGCATTTTCAAGTTGGTTGGCCTGCACATCACGCACCACATCTGAATCAAATACGGTTTCCCAAAACTGCCGCCGCGCCGCAAAACCGCGGATTTTCGCTTTAACCTGATCACGAAAGCGGCCAACTAATTCTGCCAGGGGTCCTAAATGCTGCGGCAATAAGGTTTCCAGCTTTTCGCGCAACCGCCGCGCCAGCACCGGGGCAGTGCCAAAGCTGGAGATAGCAATTAATATCGGGCTGCGATCGATAATCGACGGAAAAATAAAACCGCATTTGGGCTGATCGTCTACCGTGTTCACCAGCATATTACGCGCGGTGGCGGCGTCATATACCGCAGCGTTAACAGCATCATTATCTGTAGCGGCAATAACCAGCAACTTGCCATCAAGCAGGCCCGGTTCAAAATAGCCAGTGATCAGCTCGGCTTTACCCTCCAACTGCCACTGCACAAACTCAGCAGCAAATTCCGGTGCGACTACGGTCAGTTTAGCACCGGCGCTTAACAGAGTACCGGCTTTGCGCAGCGCTACCGAGCCGCCGCCGACAATCAGCACCGGTTTATCGGTTAACTTTACAAATAAGGGTAAGTACTGCACACCAGCTCCTGCTGTCAGGTTGCTACTTGAATTTCAAGCTTGCAGCATAGCCGTCTGTATGGCTTTTATAAAATAGTTAATTACGCTCAGATATAACTAAAAGGAATTAATGCAAAGATTGTAATAAGTGGAATTGTAATCAGCAGCGGTAAAGCCAGCGCAAAAAAAACGGCAACCGAAGTTGCCGTTAAAGCTACAGAGAGAGTGAAGCTAAACTGTTACGTTATCCGCTTACTGGCGGATCATATAGTCAAAGGCACCCAGAGCAGCATTGGCACCTGAACCCATGGCGATAATAATTTGCTTGTACGGTGCGGTAGTAGCATCACCGGCAGCAAATACGCCAGGCAGTGACGTCTGGCCGCGCTCGTCGACAATAATTTCGCCGCGGGGTGATAATTCCACTGCACCACGTAACCATTCGGTGTTAGGCACTAAACCTATCTGCACAAAGATGCCAGCCAGTGCAACATGATGTGCTTCACCGGTTTTGCGGTCCGTGTAGTTAATACCGGTTACACGGCTACCATCGCCAGTGACTTCGGTAGACTGCGCTTCAGTGATAATAGTGATATTGCCCATTGATTTGGCTTTTTTCACCAGTACCGCATCGGCGCGCAGTTCGGCAGCAAATTCCAGCACGGTAACATGTTCAACAATACCGGCTAAGTCGATAGCGGCTTCAATACCGGAATTACCGCCGCCAATTACTGCGACCTTTTTGTCTTTAAACAGCGGGCCGTCACAATGCGGGCAGTACGCCACGCCTTTACCACGATATTCCTGCTCGCCAGGCACATTCATTTCTCTCCAGCGCGCGCCCGGGCTTAAAATAACCGTTTTGCTGTTCAGTACGGCGCCGTTTTGCAGCTCAAGCTGTACCTTGCCGTCTTTACGCAGTGCTACAGCACGCTGGTTGTTCATAATATCAACGTTATATTCGCGCACATGGGCTTCTAAACTGTTTACCAGCTTTGGCCCTTCGGTGTACTGCACCGAAATAAAGTTTTCGATACCTACGGTATCCGCTACCTGGCCACCAAAACGCTCGGCGACAATACCGGTGTTTAAGCCTTTACGGGCCGCGTAGATAGAGGCTGCAGCACCGGCCGGGCCACCGCCCACTACCAGTACATCAAAGTCAGCTTTGTTTTTCAGCGCTTCTGCCTGGCGTTTTTCCGCATTGACATCCAGTTTCTGGATAATTTTTTCCAGTGTAATAGCACCCTGTGAAAACAGCTCGCCGTTTAAGTACACTGATGGCACGGCCATAATGTTTTTGTCGGCCACTTCCTGCTGGAACATGGCACCGTCAATCATTACGTTGGTAATACCGGGGTTAATCGCCGACATAATATTCAGCGCTTGTACCACTTCCGGACAAGTTTGGCAGCTTAACGACACATAGGTCTCAAAGGCGAAGCTGCCCTGTAGCTGGCGGATTTGCTCAATGGTGTCGGCAGCAACTTTAATCGGGTGGCCGCCTGAATGCAGCAGTGCCAGCACTAAAGAGGTAAATTCGTGGCCCAGCGGCACACCGGCAAAGGTGATATGGGTGTCGTTAGCCACCGACCGTACCAGCATCGCCGGCTTGCGTGTCAGGGCGTTGTCATCGCGGCGCAATGACACTAAATCAGATAACCCAGCAATATCGGTTGCCAGTTGGTTTACTTCAGCAGCTTTGGCGCTATCGTCTAAAGATACCACCAGCTCTACCTCGGTTTTCAGGTTCTGCAGATAGGTTTTTAATTGTTGCTTCAGGTTAGTATCTAACATAAAAACTCCCGGAAAATTAACTGGGTAAATAATAAGACGATAAAAAAATCAGCGTCACAAAGCCTCAGCCTGTAAAACAGACTGTGAATATTCAGTTTTGGGGTAAGCCGGGCAGGTGTTGCCTGCCCGGATACCAAACCGGAGTTTGGCAGAGGGAAGCTGAGCTACAGCTTCTTAATGCAGGCTGTAACCAGATCCCGCTGCAGTAACTGCAGCTTGTTGCACTACTTAGATCTTACCAACCAGATCCAGTGATGGAGCCAGAGTAGCTTCACCCGGTGTCCACTTAGCTGGGCATACTTCGCCATCGTGGTTAGCAACATACTGTGCAGCCTGTACTTTACGGAACAGTTCTGCAGCTGAGCGGCCGATACCTAAGTCGTGAATTTCAGCAACTTTGATTTCGCCTTCAGGGTTAATTACGAAAGTACCACGTAGTGCTAAACCTTCTTCTTCGATCATTACACCGAAATTACGGGTGATAGCGCCAGTTGGGTCGCCAATCATCGGGTAAGTGATTTTCTTGATGGTTTCAGACGCATCGTGCCATGCTTTGTGCGTGAAGTGGGTGTCAGTAGATACTGAATACACTTCAACACCGATTTCCTGGAACTTAGCGTAGAAATCAGCCAGGTCGCCTAATTCAGTCGGGCATACGAATGTGAAGTCAGCCGGGTAAAATACCACTACTGACCATTTGCCTGCTAAGTCTTGCTCAGTAACTGGTACGAATTTACCCTGATAGAATGCAGTAGCTTTAAACGGCTTGATTTTAGTGTTGATAATAGAAGACATAGTCTTACTCCTTTAGGTTGGTTCACAGGTAATGTTTCAACTGCAGCCAGTGTACCGTGCTGCAATCAGTTGTCAAAACGAATAAAACAAATTAATTTAATCGTTTTTTTTGATGTAAAATATTTTTTGCCGCTTGTTCAGCCTACGCTTAGCTACACTATGGCATTGTGCTTTAGCCACAAAACGCATCAGGAGCCTGTTATGTTTACTAAGCATTTTATCTGTACTGTTGCAGCTTGCTGTCTGCTGCTGTTAGTTACCGCCTGCCAGCAATTAAGCTTACCGCAAGGCCAATACCAGCAATTAAACAACGACACTACTCTCAAACCGCTGCGCCTTAGCCTACAGGACAACCGCCTGACAGGTTTTACCGGTTGCAACAACATGATTGGCAATTACAGCATAGATGAGGGCAGTTTGGTGGTTTCTCAACTGGCCAGTACTATGATGGCATGTTCAGAACCTATAATGCAGCGTGAACAAGCGTTCAGCACTTTTTTGCAAAGCAAACCCAAAGTAATGTTTAACAATAATGTGATGACATTACGTAAAGATGACGCTGAATATCAGTTTGAATTGTTGTGAATATAAAGCTGCATTAAACGCTGATACTCGCCGTTGGCATACAGCTCGTCTAGGGCGAGCTGTAATTTTTCGACCGTTTCGTTTGGTACCGCCAGGTTCAGTGCTAAATAATTAGCCCCTACTACAGATAAATCCAGCACCGGCTCAATGCTGTCCAGGGTTTCGTTGTATTTTGCCAGCCACACCGGCAAAATAAGCTCAGAGCCAATCAGTAAATCCACTTTGCCTTGCAAAAATAAACCTACAGCATCTGCCTTGGCGGTAAGCCCAAGCAAATTAACGCCATGCTCAAAGCCCTGGCTTTGTAAATACAGTTCATACACATCGCCGCGCGCAACCGCCACCACATAACGTTTTGCTTCTTCCAGCGTTGCGGGGTTAATATCAGGCCGGCTTTTTAACCGGTACATATTGGCATGCGAATGCGCCAACGGCCCAACCCATTTAAACAGCGGCTCGCGCAATGCGTTACGCGAGGTAGAGTACACGGCCGCTGCCGGCTCTTTTTGTGCCGCGTCATAAGCACGCAGCCAGGGGTAAAGTAAGAAATTACAATTTAAGCCTGCTTTTTCGCAGCTCAGCCTTACCAGTTCGGTGTTAATGCCGGTAACAGTGTCACTGGCCAGATAGCTGTAAGGCGGGAAATGCTCAGTGTAAATGGTCAGTTGGCCACTCACCGGCGCAGCAGCAGTTAAAAAGACGGACATGATAACAACCAAGCCTGACCAGATTTTCCGCATACCCTACTTCTGCCTTAGTAACACTACTGATCGTGACTATGGCAGAGACTGAACAAAAGTAACATTAGTTTTTTTGCCGCGGCCGCGGTTAAATACCATCACCATCTACGTGCAGGCCGCACTCACGGCCAAAGCTGTTAAAGCGGGTGTCTTCTTCGCTCATCCCCAGCTCCAGCTTTTGCGTGGAGTGAGTATCGCCTACAGAGACATAACCCTGCTCCCACAACGGGTGGTAGCTTAAGCCGTGTTCTTTTAAGTAATAAAACACATCTTTATTACTCCAGTCGATGATCGGCTGAATTTTCACTACGCCGCGGCTGATCTCAACAATAGCTTTATCGGCACGGCTGCTGCTTTGGCTGCGACGCAGGCCGGTAAACCAACTGCCTACGTTCAGTTCCCGCAATGCACGTTGCATCGGCTCTACTTTATTCAGTTGGTTGTACTGCTTAATGCCCTCAGCGCTTTGCCATAATTTACCAAAGCGTGCTTCCTGCCAGGCCGGGCTTAACTGTGCCCGGTATACTTTCAGGTTCAGCTTAAGTTGCTCAGTAAGCTGGTCAATAAACTGATAGGTTTCCGGGAACAAATAACCGGTATCGGTTAATACCACCGGGATATCCGGCTGTTGCTGTGTTACCAGATGCAACATTACCGCCGCCTGAATACCAAAGCTGGAGCTAAGCATCGGGTTTTGCGGCAGGTTATGCAGCGCCCAGCGCACCCGCTCTGCCGCGCTTAGCGGCGTCAGCAAATGGTTAATCTCAGCCAGCCAGGCCTGCTGTGTAGCATCATCCTGCTGCAGAATAGCGCTGTAATCTGTGTGTTGTGACTTAGCTATGGAAGTCATCTTTTGGCACCACTACCGGTGCTATTACACCGGCCCTTATCACGAAATCACCAAAGCCTTCGCTGCTGTTGCTGCGCTCAGTGGCCCAGCGGCCAATTAAGCCATCCAGGGTAGCTAAAATTTCAGCTTCGCCAACGTTATCCAGCAGCAGGCGCGGAATACGGGTACCTTCACGGTTACCGCCCAGATACAGGTTATATTTGCCCGGGCCACGGCCGACCAGGCCAACTTCGGCCAGCATGGCGCGACCACAGCCGTTCGGGCAGCCGGTAACGCGCAGTACTATATGCTCATCAGCAACACTGTGTTTGCCCAGTAAGATTTCCACTTTAGTGACCAATTCCGGCAAATAGCGTTCGGCTTCGGCCATCGCCAGCGGGCAGGTTGGGAACGATACACAGGCCATCGAGTTTTTACGCTGTTCACTGTGGCCATCGTCAATTAAGCCGTGGGCCCGGGCAATAGCTTCAATTTCGGCTTTTTGCGCCGCCGGCACCCCGGCAATAATCAGGTTTTGGTTGGCGGTCATACGCAAATCACCCTGATGAATAGCAGCAATTTTTGCTAAGCCGGTTTTCAGCGGTTTGCCCGGGAAATCCAGCACGCGACCGTTTTCAATAAACAGTGTTAAGTGATGTTTGCCGTCGATACCCTCTACCCAGCCGATACGATCGCCGCGGCTGGTAAAGCTGTATGGCACCACTGGTGCAAAGGCCACGCCGGTGCGCGCTTCAACTTCGGCGCGAAACGCCTCCAGGCCGATGCGGTCAATGGTGTATTTGGTTTTGGCATTTTTGCGGTTTGAACGGTTGCCGTAATCGCGCTGTACCGTTACTACATGCTCAGCCACTTTTAACGTGTGTTCCAGTGCAACGTAGCCCAGGTCATCAGCCATGCGCGGGTAAGTGGCCTCATCACCAAACGTCATGGCTAAACCACCACCTACCAGCACATTAAAGCCTACCAATTGGCCGTGTTCGGCTACGGCAACGAAGGTTAAATCGTTGGCGTGTACGTCGATATCGTTGTGCGGCGGAATAACTACCGCTGTTTTAAACTTACGCGGCAGGTAGCTGTCACCGAGGATTGGCTCTACTTCGGTGGTTTCCACCTTTTCTTCATCCAGCCAGATCTCAGCGTAGGCGCGGGTTTTTGGCAGCAAATGCTCACTGATTTTCGCCGCCCACTGGTACGCCTGCTGGTGCAGCTCTGACTCTACCGGGTTCGAGGTACACAATACATTGCGGTTAACGTCGCCGGCGGTGGCGATTGAATCAATGCCAATACTGTTTAAAAACTGATGCATCGGCTTAATATGCGGCTTTAACACGCCGTGAAACTGAAAGGTTTGCCGCGTGGTTAAACGGATACTGCCGTACATAGTGTTGTCGGCAGCAAATTTATCAATCGCCAGCCACTGCTGCGGTGTAATAATGCCGCCCGGCATCCGGGCGCGCAGCATCACGTTGTGCAGCGGCTCCAGTTTTTGCGCGGTGCGTTCGGCGCGGATATCACGATCATCCTGCTGATACATGCCGTGAAAGCGGATCAGCATAAAGTTATCGCCGTTAAAACCACCGGTGATCTCATCTTTCAGATCGCTTTCAATAGAGCCGCGCAAATGCTGGCTTTCTGCTTTTAAGCGCTCGTTATCAGACAGTGCACCCGGTGCCACTAAATCTGGATTAATTGGATACTGGCTCATTAATACACATCCTTCTGATAACGTTTTGCGACACGTAATTCGTCTAAGTAAGCTTGCGCTTGTTCCGCGGTTTTACCGCCATATTGTTGCACTATATCCAGTAAGGCCTGTTGCACATCTTTCGCCATCCGGTTGGCGTCACCGCAAATATACAGGTGGGCGCCGTCCTCAAGCCATTGCCATACGTCGCTGCCGTGTTGGCGCAGTTTGTCCTGTACATACACTTTAGCAGCCTGATCGCGGCTAAAGGCCACATCCAGCTTAGTTAGCAGGCCGCGCTTGAGGTAATTTTGCAGCTCCAGCTGGTATAAAAAGTCCTGGGTAAAATGCGGGTTACCGAAAAATAACCAGTTTTTGCCCGCTGCGCTGTTGGCATCACGCTGTTGCAAAAAGGCGCGAAACGGCGCTATGCCAGTGCCAGGGCCAATCATAATTACCGGCGTATCGTCATTGGCCGGCAAACGGAAGTTGTTGTTGTGCTCTACAAACACCTTTAGCGTAGCGCCCTCAGCCAAACGTTCTGCCAAAAAGCCGGAGGCACCACCCAAATGCGGCTGGCCGTAAGCGTCGTAACGCACCACGCCCACCGTTAAATGTACTTCGTCTTCCACTTCTGCCTGCGATGAGGCAATAGAGTATAACCGCGGCTGTTGCTTACGCAGTGCATCCACCAATTGTTGCGCACTAAGCAAACCCGGGTAGTCACGTACGATATCAATAATCTGCCGCTCGCTAATATAAGCGCGCAGCGCGGCTTTATCGGCGGCCAGCGCGGTTAAGGCTGCGTTGTTAGTGGCTGCAGCGTATTTCTCGACAAAGGCCGGATACGACTGCGTCAGTTCCAGTTGTTCGGTCAGTGCCTGCTCTACAGTCAGTTTGTCATCAGACAGCGTAACCGGTGTATCTCGCGCTATGGCGGTTAACAGCAGCAGTTCGCGCACTAACTCCGGATCATTGCTGAAGTACACGCCCAGTGCATCGCCCGGCTGGTAAGTTAAACCACTGCCGGCCAATGAGATTTCGATATGGCGCACATCTTTGGTGGAGTCGCGGCCGGTAATTTTCTGGTTAGTGTACAACTCGGCAGCAAAGGGTTGCTGCTTGCTGTATTGGCTAACACTACCGGCTGTAGCATCACTACCGGGCCAGGCAATAACCTGTGCTGACGGGGCGGCAGAGGCTTTAAGCTCAGGCTCCAGCTTAGTAACCAGCTCGTTGCTCCAGCTGTCGGCCTGTGCCTGGTAATCGACATCTAAATCAATGCGTGGCAGTACTGATGTCGCGCCCAGCTCGGCTAAGCGCTGATCAAAGTCTTGCGCCGTTTTACAGAAAAACTCATAGCTGGTATCACCCAGCCCCAGCACGGCATATTTTAACCCGGCTAATTTCGGCGCTTTTTTGCTGAATAAAAAGTTATGCAGGCCAATGGCATTTTCCGGTGGCTCACCTTCACCGTAAGTGGAGGTAACAATAACCAGATATTGCTCGTTCTTTAGCTGAGTGGTTTTGTATTCGGCCATATCAACCACTTTGGCCACTATGCCTTTACCCTGGGCTTGTTTAGCTAAGGCTTCTGCCAGATGCCGCGCATTGCCGGTTTGCGAGCCAAATAAAATGGTCAGGCTGGCACTGGCAGCGGCCTGTGCAGTTGCTGGCTGTCCTGAGAGTTGCCCGGCAAGCTGAGCGCTGGCCGCCAGATAACCGCTCACCCAGGCTTGCTGAATAGGGTTTAACTGACTGACTAAGCCCTGCAGCTGGCTTACCTGCTGCTCGGACAACGGACTGGCCTGCGCCACTAAAGAAGATAAAAGCATAAAACACCCTGCACACGATAATTACAGCTATTTTAGCCGTCTATATGTATGCCGGTAAAAGAATGGATCTCTCTTCTTTATTCCAATAAGTAATTAAAAACCACCGTTTGGCTATACCACAGCGCTGATAAACACACCAAAAAATAGTGAAAAGCACTAAGTACGAAAAAATATTTATCGCCAGCATTCAAACTTTTCTATAAATAACATCGACTTAAATATTGGCATTAACTTTGTAATAGCTCTGGCGTAATTAATAGCGGCTAACGGCCAAAAGGATAACGAAAATGAAAAGCTTACTTATCGCCAGCAGTTTTGTATTAACCAGTATCAGCACTGCCGTGATGGCACACGACGAGCACAGCTGTAATATCAATTTTGATAAAGACTTATCTATTAACAGCCAACTGGTCAGCATGAAAGATGGCAGCACTGAATTGTGGCGCATTAATAACAGCGGTCAGCTGTGGCTGGATGGTAAAGCGGTTACTACCGACAGCAATACCCAGGCATTGCTGCGCGAGTATCAGGCTGGCATCCGCACACAAACACTGGAAACCGTGGCACTGGTAGAAGATGCGCTGGTGCTGGCTGCTGATGCCGTGGACTCTGTGCTAACCGAACTAACCGGTGACTCGCTGCAACAGCATCCGGCGCTGCAAACCGCGCTGGACAAAATTAAAACCAGCACCGAGAGCATCGTGGTGCGCAGCGGCGATAACATCGACATTTACGGCAGCCGTTTTGACAACCTGGATGACGCCTTTGGTGCCGAGTTTGAACAGGCGATTGAAGAAGCCGTTACTAACTCGATGGGCAGTATTTTAATGCTTGTGGGTAAGGCCATGACGAGCGGCGAAGGCAACTTTGAGCAGCGCATGCAAGCCTTTGGCGAACGCATGGAACGCTTTGGTGAAGATTTAGAAGCACGGATGGATATTAAAGCCCAGGCGCTGGAACAACGTGGCGATGCAATGTGTAGCAACCTGCAAGCTTTGGATACGCTGGAAAGCCAAATTCAACAGGCAATACCGCAAATGCAGCAATACGATTTAATTGAGGTAAACAGCAATAACAGCACTGCGTTTTATTTGTTCAACTGATACTCATATTCAACTGACAAAAAGGTTTCGTGTACCCTCCCAACCACGACTTTGGCGCGCTGCTCTCATCCTGACAGCGCGTCTTTTTTTGCCTGCCGCCGTTACTGCTCCGACTGGTTATCCGCGCCACTTCAGGTTAGCCTGTAGCGATACATCCAAGGAGTAACCAATGACCATTCAACGTATTTTACCTGCCAGCCGCTATTCTGAAGCTGTAATTGTTAACAGTTTAATTTTTTGTGCCGGTATGGTGCCATCTACCACCAGCAGCAATGCCACCTTACAAACTGAAGACGTGCTGGCACAAATTGATGCGTTGTTAGCTCAGTGCGGCAGCGATAAAACTAAACTGGTTGACGCCACTATTTACTTGGCCGATATGGCCGACTATGCAGCAATGAACCTGGCCTGGGATAACTGGGTAGCACCGGGCCAAGCTCCGGCCCGCGCCACCGTTGAAGCTAAACTGGCCGACCCGGGCTGGAAAATTGAAATTAAAATTATCGCCGCGCAGTAAACCCGGCTTAACGCTGTGTCTGCATCTGTTGTTTTAATGCCGCTAATTTTTCGCTCTGGCCAAATACTGCGGCAAATTCTTCCACTGTTTTCATATTTTGCTGCCCGGCTTGGTTGTCGCAGTCTATGCGGTATAAAGTGCGGGCAATGCTCCACTCAGCTTTTACAATAGCGCCCATCATCGCTGTGTGGTCGCGTTTATCGCGGATACAGGCGTCAGCACCGTAAGATAGCAATAGCTCCACTGCCTGGGCATGACCGTAGTAAGTGGCTGTCATCAGCGCGGTATAGCTGTCGCTGTTTTGCAGGTTTACCGGAAACCCGGCGGCTAAAAATTCGCTTAACACTTCACTGTTACCACTGCGGGCAGCGGCAAAAAAATAGTCGGTCAATTGTTGCTGTGCTGGGGTCTGGTCAGGTATGTCATTGCTGCTGGCCTGAGCAGTATTAATGCCCGCTGACAGCAACAGGCACAGGCTTAGTATTAATGTCAGTGTTCTCATAACCTGGTCTCAGTGTTTAAGTATTTGTTTGTATAAGTGCCTGCAAAGCTCACCCAAGTGCAGGAAGGGTTGATTGAGCTTTGCAGGGCTTTAACGCTTATTCAGTACCAATAGCGCTGCACCGCTATTGGCCGTGGCAATATTGCCGGGCTGGGTTACAGCTGTGCCGCCAATTGTTTTACCGTGGCTAAATCACCTTTTACCGCTTTGGTAATACGGCTGCCGTAATCGGCATCAGCTTTGTAGAAGTAAGACAACATGGCGTGCTTGGTGGCACTGTCTGTTACCTGGCCTAAGTCGGCTGCCAGGTTACGGATCAGGTTATCTTTTTCCTTTTTGCTGTAAGCGCGGTACAAGGCTCCGGCCTGACTAAAGTTGTCGGTTTTATCTATGGTTTGCTGCTGTACCGTACCGTTTAACGCTGTGGTAACAGCCCGCGCTGTAGTTAACGCGCCTTTAGGCTCAACCCGGCTTGGTTCATAATTTACATTCGATTTAGTGTTACCGCTGTTGGCCGCACCGTCCTGATTATTGCTATTTACCGCAACCAATGGCCGGTTAATAGGCAGTTGCTGGTGGTTGGCGCCTAAACGGTATAACTGGGTATCGCTGTAAGAAAAAATACGCCCCTGTAATAAGCGATCTTCTGACGGCTCTATACCCGGCACCAGGTTGCCCGGCGCAAAAGCGGCTTGCTCGGTTTCCTGGAAGAAGTTATCCGGCATCCGGTTTAATGTCATGGTGCCCACTTTTACTTCAGGTACATCCGGCCATATTTTGGTAGCATCCAGCGGGTTGTAGCTAAAGCTGTTCAACTGTGCCGGAGTAATAGTTTGGATATAAAGATCCCATTTGGGCAAATCACCGGCATTAATCGCCGCATATAAATCGCGGGTTAGGTGGTTAAAATCGCTGCTTTGCACCTTAGCGGCTTCGTCCAGGCTTAGGCCTTTAACGCCCTGCTGGCTGCGCCAGTTAAATTTCACATAGCGCACTTCGCCGGCTTCATTAACAAACTTGTAGGCGTGCACACCAAAACCGTCCATCTGGCGGTAACTGGCCGGAATACCAATATCGTGATACAGCTGAGTTAACATGTGGGTGGCGGTGCCGTCATGCGAGAAAAAATCGAAGAACCGGTTAGGGTCCTGCATATTATTCACCGGCGAGGGTTTTAGTGAGTGCACCATATCGGGAAACTTAATCGCATCGCGGATAAAAAACACCGGCAGGTTATTACCCACTAAGTCCCAGTTACCCTGATCGGTGTAAAACTTTACCGCAAAACCGCGCGGATCACGCAGTGTTTCCGGGCTGTGGTTACCATGAATTACGGTAGAAAACCGCACAAACACCGGCGTGGTTTTACCGGCAGCGGCAAACAGCGATGCAACGGTTTGATCAGATAAATCGGCACTGGCAACAAATTCGCCGTGGGCACCGGTGCCACGGGCATGCACTACCCGCTCTGGAATACGCTCACGGGCAAAACGTTGTAACTTCTGAATTAAATGCACATCTTGCAGCAAAGTGCTGCCATTTGGCCCGGCTGTGATAGAGTTCTGGTTATCGCCTACCGGCGCGCCGTTGTCTTTAGTCAGTGTACCCGCTGCCTGCACTCCCAGCGACAAACCGATAGCCATTACTATTATTGATCGTTTAAACATAGCTATTACCTTTTAAATGTTGTCTATCCCTTCCTGCAGGTTAAAGAGTAGTAGCTAATTGAAAATGTAAAAAATGATTAAATTAAATTAACTCAATCTATTTTTATGATTAGAGAAGGTAATTAGTATAGGCTGCAAAGTGGTTAAATTAACGATTTAGTCACCGATCTCAGCAAGCGCCTTGGATAACGAAAATATAACGATATGATTTAACAGCACTTATCTAGTGGCACTAATACTGCATTAAGCTAGCGGGAGTATTGTGGTAATACTGACAATAATGCACAGCACAGGAAGCACGCTATGGCGCTATTTATAACAACCTTACAACATTGTGGTTTATATGCCGGTTTTGAACTACGCCGCCTGTGGCTTACCCGCCGCGGCCTGATGACATTAGCCGCCACCGCGGTGTTGTGGTTTTTTCTGCTGCGCTATGCCATAGCCCCCGCCAGCGATCTGATTGCCAGCGAAGGCTTTCAGCAAATGTTTCGCGATGCTTTTGGCGCCTTTGGTTTAAGCCAGTTATTTGCCTGGCCAGCGCCAGAGCTGGCAATTTACTGGATCCTGAGTTTAATGCTGCTGCCGCTGCTGTGTTTATTTTTTACTGCTAACCAGCTGTGTAGTGATTTGCAGCGCGGCACCCTGCGCTTGCTGGCACTGCGCAGCAGCCGGTTAAGCATAGTACTGGGCCGTTTTAGTGGCCAGATGCTGGTGCAAAGCTGCTTAATTTTGCTGTCACTGGTGGCTACCCTATCGCTGGCGGCCTGGCGTGAGGGCGGTTTAACCCTGGCTATGCTAAATGCCGCCGCTGTTATTGCTGTTAATTTGTTGCTGGTGTTACTGCCTTTTACGGCATTAATGAGCTGTTTTTCTGCCATGGTGCGCTCATCCCGCCTTGCGGTAAGCCTGGCCATTGTTAGCCTGGGGCTGGTGTTTGTGCTGCTTAGCTCCTTTGTTTTCTACTTTCCTGACTTCTTGTTTTTGCTCGGTTATATGCCCGGCACCCAGGTAATGCAGTTACTGCCGATGCAAGGCTGGCAAACACTGCAATATGCCTTGTTGCCGCTGCTACAAACTCTGGTATTACTCAGCGGCGCCACGTTGCTGTTAACAAGGAAAGCCCTATGAACGCTATTATTCAGTGCCAGCAACTGGCAAAGCGCTTTGGCAGCAAAACCGTGCTGCAGCAACTTAGTTTTGAATTACAGCAGGGCGATGTAGCCGCGCTTATTGGCCCCAACGGCGCCGGTAAAACCACTTTATTCAGCATTTTATGTGGTTATTTGCGCCCGGACAGCGGCAATGCCAGCATTTTTGGCCATAAAGCCGGAAGCAGTGCCCTGTTTGGTAAGGTTGCCGCCCTGCCACAAGATGCCCAGTTTGACCCGGCCTTCAGCATTGGCGAACAACTGGATTTTTACGGCCGCTTACAAGGCCTGAGCAGCAAAGCCGCGCGTGAAGAAAGCAAACGGGTGCTGGCACTGGTAGACCTGACAGAGCAACTGCAGCATAAAGCCGGCGCGCTAAGCCATGGTATGCGTAAAAGGGCGGCTATTGCCCAGGCGTTTATTGGCACACCCCGGCTAGTGCTGCTGGACGAGCCCACCGCCGGGCTGGACCCGGTAAACGCGCTACATATCCGCCAGTTGATCAGCCGCTTAAGTGGTGAAGTTAGCTTTATGATCAGCTCACATAATATTTTTGAGCTGGAGCAACTGTGCAATAAAGTGCTGTACCTGGAAAACGGCCAGCTAAAACAACACAGCAGCAGCGACACCACCACACAGCAGTTGCAATACCTTACACTGCAGTTAGAGCAGGACAATAGCGAGGCCATCAGCGCGGCACTGCGCCAACTGCCCGGCCTGATTGATCTGCACTGTGCCCAGCGCAGAGAGCTGGTACTGAGCTATAACCCGCAGCACAACGCCGATTTTGACCTGGCCGTGCTGCAATGCTTAGCTGCCAACGGCTGGCGCTACCGTAACCTGACCAAAGGCCAGACCCTGGAGCAAAAGCTGTTTAATCCGGCATAGCCGCTTACTCACCTCATGTTACCCATTTCTTGCTGGCACCGGGCTGTATTGCTTTGGTGCCAGCGGCGTAAAATGCTGTTACAAAGCAATTACGTATTAGATTGACCGCTTTGTATACCTTACGTTACTGTGCAGCATAACAATTGTTACGGAGCAAAATAAGTGAACATCGCTACCATCTGGATCATTGTTGGTATAGTGCTGATCCTGTCTGAACTTATGGCCACCAGCATAGTGGCGGTATTTTTCGGCATTGCCGCCATTATTGTCGGTTTATTGCTGAACTTCGGCCTGATCGAAAGCTACAGCGTGCAGTATTTACTGTTTGGCGTGTTATCGCTGGTATTGTTATTTACTGCCCGTGGCCGCTGTAAACGCTGGTTTGTTGGCTATACCGCCGACAGCACAGAACAACCATCCAGGCTGGCCGATGATATTGGCCGTCGCGTTATTGTACACAGTGATTTTCACCAGGGCGCCGGGCGCGTGGTGTTAAACGGCGTGCAGTGGGATGCTGAATCTGCCGATGCGCTAAAAGCCGGTGATGTTGCCTTTGTGGTAGCCAATCACGGTATCAAGCTGGTGGTGTCTGCCGCCAAATCTGACTAATTTTTCAGTCATAGCTAACCATCTGTTTAAGGAGTAAATCTGATGGAAACAATAGATATAAACACTATTTTAATGGCCGGCTTCGCCCTGGCTGTTGTTATTACCATTGCCAAAAGTGCCCGCGTGGTGCCGCAAAAAAGCAACTTTGTGATAGAGCGCCTCGGTAAATACTCGCGCACGCTGGATTCCGGCTTTCATATCCTGATCCCTTTTGTTGATAAAGTGGCCTATATCCACAGTTTAAAAGAAGAAGTGATCGACGTAGAACGGCAAACCTGTGTTACCCGCGACAATATTCAGGTGGGCATTAACGGCGTACTGTATTTGCAGGTGGTAGACCCGCACAAAGCCAGTTACGGTATTAACGATTACCGCTACGCCGCCTCCCAGCTGGCACAAACCACAATGCGCTCTGTTATCGGCCAGACTGACTTAGATAAAACCTTTGAAGAGCGCGCCAAAATTAACGAAGAAGTAGTAAAAGCACTGGACGAAGCGGCATCGCCATGGGGCATTAAGGTGCTACGTTATGAAATTTCTGATATTGAACTGCCGCTAAGCATTAAAGATGCGTTAGAGCAGCAAATGCGCGCCGAGCGTGAGCGCCGCGCTGCTATTGCCAAATCTGAAGGTGAGCGCCAGGCCATGATTAACGTGTCTGAAGGCCAAAAGCAGGAAGTAATCAACCTGTCTGAAGGTGACAAGATGCGCCAGATTAACGAAGCCGAAGGCCGCGCTAAAGAAATTGAGCTTATCGCCATCGCTACCGCCGAAGGTATCCGCCAGATTGCCGAAGCTATTAACCATCCGGGTGGTTCAGAAGCGGTAAGCCTGCGCGTAGCCGAGCAATATGTAAAAGAGTTCGGTAACCTGGCCAAAGCCAACAATACCATGATAGTACCCGCCGAGCTGGCCAATATCGGCGGCGCCGTAGCCGGTTTAACCGAAATTTTAAAAATCGCCCAGCCGAAGAAGTAATGCTAACGTAGGGTAATAGCCAAAAGGAAAATAACATGGCGACACAACAAGCGTTTAACGAAGCACTGTTGAAACTGGCAATTATGATGTATCGCATAGACGGTAAAATTCGTCTGAATGAGCAGGAGCTGGTTGACGAAATAGCCGATAACTTAAGCTGGGATGGTGTTAACAGCATTACCGCTGTACAAAGCCAGGCCATGGCT
This sequence comes from Rheinheimera pacifica, assembly GCF_900108485.1. GTDB lineage: Bacteria > Pseudomonadota > Gammaproteobacteria > Enterobacterales > Alteromonadaceae > Alishewanella > Alishewanella pacifica. The sequence goes on from NZ_FNXF01000002.1 coordinate 264,862, forward strand.
GATGTGCGCGAAGCTATTCGTGCTGATAAAACCGAAGTTTATCTGGCAGGGCTGAAAGACGCGCTGATGTTCGATAAACAAAAAGCGCTGGATACCGCTAAGCAGATTATGCAAAGCGATGGCGAAGAAGCCCAGAAAGAACGCCGCTTGTACGACTACCTGCGCCAGCAACTACTGGTGTAATTAGCTGGAAAAATGGTGCAATATCAGCCTGATATTGCACTTTAGGCTTACTGCTGATCAGACGATGGCAGCTCTTTGGTGTCAAACTGCTGGGTTTTCTCGGCCAGTAAAGCGGCGAGTTGCTGTTCCAGCTTTTCTACTTTCTCACGGGTGCGCAGTAATACCTGGCGCTGTACGTCAAACTCCTCGCGGCTGACAAAATCCAGATCGGCCAGTTTGCTTTGCAGTACCTGCTTTACCTTGGTTTCAACGTCGTCGGCAAACTGGCGTAGCTGTGGTGGAATGGCGTTGCCGATTTGCTTGGCAATATCTTCAATTTTTTTCGGGTCTATCATGCTGATCTCCTGTATCGCATCAGTAGCTTGCGACATTATGCTGAACCGTAAGCCTTATTCTACAGGCCAAAACCGTAATCACGCATGCTATTTAGCGGCAAATTTCGTTACAATGCCAGCCTTAGTGTAAGGGTGAGTGAATGAAGTTAAATCCGCAACAAAATGCTGCCGTTAAATTTATCTCCGGGCCCTGCCTGGTGCTGGCCGGTGCCGGCAGTGGTAAAACCCGGGTAATTATTAATAAAATTGCCTACCTGATCCAGGAATGCGACATGCCGGCCCGGCACATAGCAGCGGTTACCTTTACCAATAAAGCCGCCCGCGAAATGCGTGAGCGTATTAACCATCAGCTACCCAAAACCGCCACCCGCGGCCTGACCATTTCTACCTTTCACACCCTTGGGCTGGAAATTCTGAAAAAGGAATACCGCCATATTGGCTATAAAGCCAACTTTACCCTGTTTGATGATCAGGACAGTATGGCGTTATTAAAGGAATTGAGCGAAAACGATATTCAGGGCGATAAAGACTTACTGCGCGCACTGCAAAGCCGCATTAGTAGCTGGAAAAACGAACTGACGCTGCCAGCCAAAGCTATAGCTGAAGCACAGGATGCGCAAAGCATCAGCTTTGCGAATTATTACCAGCACTACACCCAGCAGCTAACTGCCTATAACGCGCTGGATTTTGACGATTTAATTTTAATGCCTACTTTGCTGTTTCAACATAATACTGAGGTACGGCAAAAGTGGCAGCAAAAAATTCAGTACCTGCTGGTAGATGAATATCAGGATACCAATACCAGCCAGTACCAACTGGTGAAATGGCTGGTGGGCGAGCGCCAGCGCTTTACTGTGGTGGGCGATGATGACCAGTCTATTTATTCCTGGCGCGGTGCGCGGCCACAGAATCTGGTGCTGTTAAAAACGGATTTCCCAAATTTAAATGTGATTAAGCTGGAGCAAAATTACCGCTCGGCCGAGCGTATTTTAAAAGCCGCCAATATTTTAATTGCTAACAACCCGCATGAGTTTGAAAAACAGCTGTTTAGCGAAAACGGTTATGGTGTGCCGCTAAAAGTGATCCCTTGCAAGCACGAGGAAGATGAAGCAGAAAAAGTGGTGGCCGAAATTATTTCGCACCGCTTTATTAACCGCAGCCATTACCGCGATTATGCCTTATTGTACCGCGGTAACCATCAGTCGCGTTTATTTGAAAAAGCGCTGATGACCAACCGCATTCCCTACAAAATCTCCGGTGGTACCTCGTTTTTTTCGCGCAGTGAAATTAAAGATGTGATGGCGTATTTGCGCTTGATAGTAAACCAGGACGACGATAACGCCCTGCTACGCATTATTAATGTGCCACGGCGCGAAATTGGCGCGGCTACCTTGCAGCATATTGGTAATCTGGCGAACCAGAAGCAAGTTAGTTTATTTGAGGCCTGCTGCGACAGTGAGTTGTCGATGCATTTATCGGCCCGCGCCCACAATGCGGTGAAACAATTTGCCCAGTGGATTGTTGGCATTGCCGACAATGTGCAGCGCGCCGATCCGGCTGAAGCGATACGCGATTTAATTCGCCAAAGCCATTATGAAGCCTGGCTGTTTGAAACCAGCACCAGTGCCAAAGCGGCCGAAATGGCGCTGAAAAACGTTAATGAGCTGTACCGCTGGATCAGCGAAATGCTGCAGGGCAAAGATGATGACGAGCCGATGACATTGCCCGAGGTGGTTACCCGCTTAACACTGCGCGATATGATGGAGCGCCAGGAGCAGGAGGATAACGCCGATCAGGTTCAGCTGCTTACGCTGCATGCGTCTAAAGGGTTAGAGTTTCCTTATGTGTTTATGGTAGGCATGGAAGAGGGCATTTTGCCGCACCAGGTCAGCATAGATGAAGATAACGTTGAAGAAGAACGCCGGCTGGCTTATGTCGGTATTACCCGCGCCCAGCGCGAGCTGATTTTTACCTACGCCAAAGAGCGGCGCCAGTTTGGCGAAGTGGTGCGGCCCGAACCCAGCCGGTTTTTGTATGAATTACCGCAGGACGATTTAGAGTGGCAAAGCGCCGCGCCGGTAAAAACGGCTGAGCAGCGCCAGCAAACCGGCCAGGCGCATATTGAACGCTTACGCCAAATGCTGAAGAACAATTGACGGTGTAGTACTTAGCTCTTGGGCCGACAGCAGTTCGGCGACATATTTGCCTTGCATAAAGCAGCAGCCCTCGGCCAGCAGCAGGTTTAATAAATCAGCGTTATCAACCCCATCGGCCAGTAAGCGGAATTTATAACTCAGCGCCAGCGACTGCAGCATTTGTAGTAACTGGCGTTTTTGCTCACTGCGTACCAGCTGGCGGCAAAAAGCGGCGTCCAGTTTGACAAAATCAAACTGCTGCTGCAGCAATAAACTCAGCGGCGCCATGCCGGCAGCAAAGTTATGCAGCGCCAGGCGCACACCCAGCTGTTTTAACTGCTGCAAATTATGCTGCACTGTATTATTACCACTTTGCAGCAAATCACTCTCTGAAAATGCCAGACATAGCCGGTGTATCTCAGTTACCTCTGCCAGCCGTTTTTTTAACGCTTCATATAAATCATTTTGCTGTAAATGCTGCACACTAAGACGCACGGTCAGTAAACCTGCACTGGTATCACTTAGCATTAACTGACGGCAAGCCTGTTGCAGCAACAGTTGTTCAATTTGCGGCAAAATGCCCACCTGGGCCGCATGCTGGCAAAAATTATACTGGGTGCCCAGTTGTGGATGCTGCCACTGCGCATGTAACTCGTAGCCCATTAAATTACGCGCCTGGCCACAAAGCACCGGCTCGTACACGGCAGTAAATTGCTGTTGCTCTAAAGCCTGCATCATTACCTGCTCGGTGCTCAGGGCCTGCAGCATTTGCTCGCGCATGGTTTCATTAAAAATGACAAAGCGGTTACGCCCCATTGACTTGGCCTGATACATGGCGGCATCGGCGTCCCGCAGTAAGGCTTCAGCTTTACTGTGCTCATGGCTAAAATGGGCAATACCAACACTGGCGCCAGAGTGCACCTGCTGACCCTGCAGTAAAAACGGCTGGCGTATCATCTCAATAATACGCTCGGCGACTTCTTCAGCATCCACTTCATCGGCCAGACTGGTGAGCAGCACCACAAATTCATCCCCCCCCAGGCGCGCCACCATATCATGCTCGCGTACTGTGGTTTGCAGGCGCTTACTTACCTCCACCAGAAATGCATCACCAATATGATGCCCCAGGGTGTCGTTAATCAGTTTAAAACGGTCCAGGTCGATAAACAGCAGGGCTATTTTCAGCTGCGACTGGCGTTTACTCAGCGCAAACTGCTGCTTTAACTGTTGCAGAAACATCTGCCGGTTGGCCAGCCCGGTTAAGGCATCATGGTTGGCTTCATAAAACAGTTTTTGCTCAGCTTTTTTCCGCTCTTCTACCTGCAGCCGTAAAAACAGATTGGTTTGGCGCAGCTCGCGGGTACTTTCAAATACTTTGCGCTCCAGCTCTTCCTGATGGCGCTTTTGCTGCTCAGTCGTTTGCTTACGGTGAATAGCCACCGCTATATGCTGCGATACAAAACGCAGAATATTCAGCTCAGCCTCTGAATAACAATAACTTTTTTCGTAAGACTGCAGTGCAATAACACCAATAACCTGCTTATCCAGCATCAGCGGCGCCCCAAGCCAGCTGGTAGAATAGCGCACAGCAGAGGCCAGATCGCTGATGCCGCGGCATATTTCACCGCTGGCAACCAGTTTTGCGGCGGTATCAGCGTTAATCAGCTTTACGTCGGCACAACGTATTACATATTCAGTAAAACCGCGGCTTAACGGCCGCTCACGCGCCGGGGGTGAATATTGGTCAATATAAAACGGGAAAGTCAGCTTGGTTTTATCGCTGTTAAGCAAAGCAATATAACAGTTGTCTGCATGCATCAAACCAGACAACACCTGATGCACCGAACGATAAAAGCTGCTCATATCGCTGCTGCTGGCGGTGAGTTCTGAAATACGGTACAGCGCCACCTGCAGCTGTTCAGCACTGGTGCGTTCTTTTATTTCTTTTTGCAATGACTGATTAATGCTTTGCAATTGCTGTGTGCGCTGGCGCACGGTGTCTTCGAGCAATTCGCGGCTTTTTACTCTGTCCAGCGCAGTAATAGTGTGGCCACCAATATTGCTGAACAATGCCAGATCGGCCTCGGTATATAAATGCTCAGCGTTATATGACTGAATAGCCATGACACCAATAACCTGCTCGCCCCGACACAAAGGTATACCCAGCCAGTGCGCGCAAGGTGAACCCTGCGCCTGAATATGGCCGTTAAGCACCAGTTGCTCAAACTGCTCACTGTCGCACATCAGCGCCTTGCCGCTGCGGGCAACATAACCGGTTAAACCGGTTGAAAAAGCACTTGAAGGCACCTGTGCAATAAGCTGCTGATCTTTTTCATCAGAAAAATACTGTGGGGAATACTGCTCGGTTGCGTTGTTATAAAACACTACGTAGAAATTTTCAGCGTGCAGCAGTTCAGATACCATCTTGTGAATAGCCGGATAAAACTCCCGCATATCACTGATAGTACTGGCTAGTTCAGATAGCTGCAGCAATGCGCCCTGAATGACATAGGCTTGTTTATAGCGCTGCGCCAGTAATGTAAGGCGCCGCAACCTGATTTCAGCCTGACGTAAACGCTTATTCAGTTTAGTTGATCCCTTCAACGCTGATACGATTCTTATATGGCCAGTCGCCGCTGGCCAACTTTATTTTTGACCGACTCATTATGCACAAAGTTTAACCACATGGAAGAGCCGGACCGGCACTAATTAACAATTGCTTAGGCTAATTTATTTTCTGTGCGGATAAAAACAACTAAGGCCGCATTAAGCGGCCTTAGTGTGACAATATAATGTCATACGCCGTCGGTCATAAACTTAATGGCGGCGGCAATTTCATCATCCGAACAATCGGCACAGGTACCACGAGCCGGCATATTGCGAATACCTTCAATGGCATGCTTCAGCATAACATCGAAGCCTTGATCCATACGCGATTTCCAAGCGGCATCATCTTTTTTCGGTGCATCTAGGGCGCCGGTGCCATGACAGGCAAAACAGGCAGTCTGGTATACTTTTTCACCACTACGCGGGCCAGATGGGCCAGCGTCAGAAGCAGCTGCAGCTCCGGCTACATAAACCTGACCAACAGGAGCAAGACGTTTAGCCAGCGCTTCTTTATCCGCATCCGAACTGGCATTGACACTCACTGTTGTTAACAACAAGGCGAAAGCGAGAGTTAATTTTTTCATCTACTTGGTTCCTGTGGTAAAAGCCGCACAAAATTTGAGGCATTATAGCCCCCAAGCCACAGCAAGGGGAAGCCCCAACAATAGCCGCGGTTATAAATGCATAATAAAGTACGACGTTATTACCAGCCTGAAGCTAAATCTGCAACAGATATTAGCCGCTCTGCTATATGCTTTTTTGTTCCTTACACAAGTTCTTTTAAAGCTAAATTATTTAATGTTTTTGCTTTGAATCCATCAAGTTTGTGGTAGTCTAGTCGGCCGGTAATTTACGATTTCTTCTGCAGTTTTGTGAAGTACCTGATTAACATGGAAAAGCTTTTCCACAAAATAAAAATTAGAAAATAGTAATATGGGCGCTGCGACAAACCCCAATTTCTCTTTATAAAACAAAGCATTAAAACACAAGAAAACTATGTCTTACTAAACGCCATGGTTCGTTCAGCTATGTTTTGCACAAAGTTATCCACAGCTTATCATCCGGAACAACACCGCCGTATTACTGGCAGCACTGCACGCGCTGTGGCATGCTATAGCTTTATTTCTGCAGGATATTACTACCCATGGTTTCTATCTCCGGCACTCCACTGATCCTGGTCGATGGCTCGTCTTATTTGTTCCGTGCTTATCATTCACCACCTCATTTAACTAATTCGCGTGGCGAAGCTACCGGCGCCATTTATGGTGTGGTTAATATGCTAAAAAGTTTACTGCGCCAGTATCAGCCAACACAAATGGCTGTGATATTTGACGCTAAAGGCCCCACTTTCCGTAACGACATGTACAGTGAATACAAAGCCAACCGCCCCCCTATGCCGGATGATCTGCGCAGCCAGATCGAACCGTTACACCGCATTATAGAAGCCATGGGGTTACCGCTGTTGTGTGTCAGTGGTGTAGAAGCTGACGATGTGATTGGTACTCTGGCGCGCCAAGCCAGCGCACAAGGCCGGCATACGCTGATTTCTACCGGCGATAAAGATATGGCACAGCTGGTAGATGAGCATGTCACATTAATTAATACCATGACCAACACCCTGCTCGACCCGCAGGGTGTAACAGATAAGTTTGGCGTGGGCCCTGAGCTGATTATCGATTATCTGGCGCTGATGGGCGACAAAGTAGACAACATTCCGGGCTTACCGGGTGTAGGTGAAAAAACCGCCGCAGCATTATTGCAGGGGCTGGGCTCTATTGCGCAGATTTATCAGCAGTTAGATAAGGTGCCAACACTGAGTTTTCGCGGCGCAAAAACCATGGTGGCAAAGCTGGAAGAGTTTCGTGCCCAGCTGGAGTTATCTTATCAGTTAGCAACAATAAAAACCGATGTCGACCTGCCTTATCAGCTGACAGACCTAATGATTAAAACGGCAAACAACGGGCAACTGGCCGAGTTATACAAGCAGTGCGAATTTCGCCGCTGGTTAAGTGAAGTATTAGACAATGAACCAGCAGCGGCCAAGCCGCAAACCGGCGCAGCACAAGCGGATATGTTTGCCAGCAGCGATGAGACTGACAGCCCCCCAGACGAAGGTAACCCGGCGCCTGATACCTACCTTACTGTACTGGATGAAGCAGCTTTTAATAGTATGCTGCAACAACTGAACCGTTGCGAACTGGCTGCTTTTGATACTGAAACCACCAGCCTGGATTATATGCAGGCTGAGCTGGTTGGTTTGTCTGTTGCCACCGCTGCAGGCGACGCCTGGTATGTGCCGGTAGCACATGATTATATTGGTGCGCCAGAGCAACTAAAGCGCGACTGGGTACTGGCGCAGCTTAAACCCTGGCTGGAAGATAACAGCAAAGCCAAAGTAGGTCAGAACCTGAAATATGATCAAAGTGTACTGGCGCGTTACGACATTAGGCTAAAAGGTGTGCGCTTTGATACGATGCTGGAATCTTATGTGCTTAACTCAGTGGCCTCGCGCCATGATATGGATAGCCTGGCACTGAAGTATTTAGGCCGTAAAACCATCAGCTTTGAAGACATTGCCGGCAAAGGCGCGAAACAGCTGACGTTTAACCAGATAGAACTGGAAAAAGCGGCCCGGTATGCCGCAGAAGACGCCGACATTACCCTGCAACTGCACCAGACACTTTGGCCACAACTACAGCAGGATGCCGGCTTAGTTACCGTGTTGCAGGATATTGAAATGCCGCTGGTAGATATTTTATCGCGGATTGAACGCCATGGCGTACTGATAGACAGTAAGTTGCTGGCGATACAAAGTGAGCAACTGGCCAGCCGTATTGCCGAACTGGAACAACTGGCGTATGAGCAGGCGGGTAAACCTTTTAACCTAGCATCCCCCAAACAGTTGCAGGAAATTCTGTTTGAGCAGATGAAGCTGCCAGTACTTAAAAAAACACCGACCGGCACCCCCTCTACCGCTGAAGACGTATTGGCAGAACTGGCGCTGGAATATGAATTTCCCAAGCTGATTACCGAGCACAGGGGCTTAAGTAAGCTTAAATCCACTTATACTGACAAACTACCGAAAATGCAGAACCCGGTAACAGGCAGGGTACATACCTCCTATCACCAGGCAGTTGCCGCAACCGGCCGTTTAAGCTCAACCGATCCCAATCTGCAGAATATCCCTATCCGCACTGAAGAAGGCCGGCGTATCCGGCAGGCGTTTATTGCCCCTAAAGGCAAAAAAATCGTCGCGGTGGATTACTCTCAAATTGAACTGCGCATTATGGCGCATTTGTCACAGGATCAGGCGCTGCTGGACGCTTTTGCCCAGGGCCGTGATATTCATCGTGCTACGGCAGCAGAAGTTTTTGGCGTTAAACTGGACGATGTCACCTCAGATCAGCGCCGCAGTGCCAAAGCCGTTAACTTTGGCCTGATTTACGGCATGTCGGCATTTGGTTTAGCCAAACAGCTTGGCGTCAGCCGCTCAGAAGCACAGCAGTACGTTGACCGTTACTTTGAGCGCTTTCCCGGTGTACTTAACTATATGGAGCGTACCCGCAAGCAAGCGCATGAACAGGGTTATGTTGAAACCTTGTTTGGCCGGCGTTTATATCTGCCTGAGATCAATGCCCAGAATATGGCCCGGCGTAAAGGCGCAGAACGTGCAGCAATTAACGCCCCCATGCAGGGCACTGCTGCCGACATTATAAAAAAAGCCATGATAGTTGTAGATAACTGGCTGCAACAGCAAAAACAGCCAGCTGCTACCATGATTATGCAGGTACACGATGAGTTGGTATTTGAAGTAGATGCCGATAAAGTCGGCCAGATAAAGCAGCAGTTAGTTGAGCTGATGGCAACGGCTGCAACGCTGGATGTGCCGCTGCTGGCGGAGGCAGGTGACGGTGATAATTGGGATGAAGCACATTAATATTGAACTAACTGCGCAGACGTCAGTCTGACGTTATAGTTAAGTTATTCATCTCTCCTGTGTACACTTTTCAGCCCCGCTACCCAGCGGGGCTTTTTTTATGTTCAACACTGCACAAAAAAGTAATTAAATTACCAAAAATAGTAATAAGAACGAAAAATCAGCAGTTTTTGTAGTTTTATTACAAAAAGAACTTGCATTATCAGGCGGGCTGGTTAAAATTTGACGCGTAGGGTACAGAGGTAAGATGTTCTATCTTTCAGTGCCAGAGCTTTAGGGCTCCAGCGAATGAAAGTAGGCTTATTTAGCCGCCCCACTGCTTGCAGTGGGGCGTTTTTTTTGCCTGAAAAACCCGCAGCCCAGCGCCTATCTGCCGATAATAGCAGCACAGCAAAATGGTTACTGAGTAACAAGACACCCACTAAAATGAAAATTTATTAGATTTTTTAGAGCAAATACTTCAAACAATAAAAATTTGCTGTATAATGAAGTTGTCTTAGCGATAAGACACCCTGTTGATTTGAAATTATAGCTTCTCCCCGTTTGCTATGACCGACACTTCCGAGTGTCGGTTTTTTTATGCCTGCAAGCTACAGTGGCGCAGTTTCGCTATCTGTACCCACGCCGTACCACAGATCCAGCACTTGCTCCAGCTCTGGCAGCCCAAGTTTATTCAGCGAACTAAACGCATGCACAGTGATATCGCCCATAAATGCCAATGTTGCTTCACGCACTTCAAGCAAGGTTTTCTTTCTTGCTCCCGGCCCCAGCTTATCGGCTTTGGTCAGCAGAATAAGCACTGGCAGATCACTGCCTACCGCCCAGTGAATAAGATCCTGATCTAAATCTTTTAACGGATGACGGATATCCATCAGCACCACCAAACCTTTTAAACTGGTGCGCTTCATCAGATATTCGGCAAGGGACTTTTGCCACTTTTCTTTTACCGTCAAGGGCACCTTAGCAAAACCATAACCGGGTAAATCGATTAACCGGCGCTGTTCATCCAGGCTAAAAGTGTTAATCAGCTGAGTGCGGCCCGGTGTTTTACTGGTGCGGGCTAAACTATTTTGCCGCGTCAGCGTATTTAACGCGCTGGACTTACCGGCATTTGAACGGCCAGCGAAGGCAACTTCAATGCCTTCGTCTGCTGGTAATGCTTTGATATCAGGCGCGCTGGTTAAAAAAGTAGCTTGCTGATAATTGATTTTTGACTTGTACACTGCCTTCTCCGGCGAATAATTTGATGCCATTGTAGCGGATCTGGCGGATCGGCAGAAGCTTTTGCGCGCTGTATGGGATTTTACTTTGGGCAGTTTCGTGTAAAATAGGCATAAAAATTAAGGTTATTACTCTTGGTTGCCAGTATGCTGGCGGTTTAATGCGGACAGAGACGGATAAAAAATGAAAAAACTTCTACTTCCACTGACGCTGTTATTCGGTCTAATCGGAACAGCCCATGCATTTGACGGTGATGCTGAAGCAGGTAAAGCTAAATCTGCTACCTGTGCAGCCTGTCATGGCCCTGATGGCAACAGCCCGGTTGATATGTATCCGAAAATTGCCGGACAACATGCACCTTATCTGTATAAGCAATTACGCCAGTACAAACAAGGCATGGAAACCGGAGGCAAACAAGGGCGTAACAACAGCATTATGTTTGGCATGGTAGCGGCGTTATCTGATCAGGACATGAAAGATTTAGCAGCCTACTTTGCTTCGCAAAAAATGAAGTCAGGTACTACTCCGGAAAATGTTATTGCCCGCGGCGAACAGCTTTATCGTGGTGGCGATGCTGACCGTGGTATCGCAGCCTGTATTGCCTGCCATGGCCCGCGCGGCTCAGGCAGCAGCTTAGGCGGCTTTCCGAAAATATCGTTTCAAAATGCTACCTACCTGAAAACTACTCTGCAGGAATTCCGCAGTGGCCAGCGCGCTAATGATCTCAATGGCATGATGCAGGATATCGCGAAAAAACTAACTGATGATGATATCGACGTATTGTCGCAGTATCTGGGCGGCTTGCATTAATCACCCTGTTTTGCGCAGATAATCGCAAAAAAACCGGCGTTCATCGCCGGTTTTTGCTACTCAGCCAGTCATAATTTGTGAGATATATCTCACAAACACTGTAGGACAAACGCCCGCTTTGTGATTTTAGGGAACTTTTCTGATCTGGCAAAAACACCCTAAGTCAATGAAAATTATAACTATATTTTCAACTAAAAAGAAAGCTATGGTTTTTTTTGCAGCAATGTCTTGCCATATCAGCAGATCAGAGTAAATTACCACCTGTTACATTTTGTAACTGAAAAAAACAGGGATTCGTCGCAAGGAAGGGGTTGTACCAGTACGTAAGTGCGCGGTGCCTTAATAAACACATCAGGATGATGTGCTGCGTGATTCACGCTCAGGGATGGTTACGAAAGTATCAGGATGATCGTAAAGAATAAATAATTGGTACGGAAAGCCAAAATAACAAAGGGAACACACAGACAGGGCGTTGCAGCAGCATCAGGATGATGACAGCGAATGAGAGAAGTGTCCATTTGACACAAGCATATCCAGGGCGATAAGTGATCTTATCGCCTTTTCTTTTATTTTAAATTCAGCAATAGCCTTATGTCCGACACTGCATGCCCGTTGTGCTTACACCTGCACTGTGGCTTATTTCACCAAGATAAACGCCGAAGCTACTACCAATGCCAACAATGTCAGCTGGTATTTGCCGATCGCGCCAGCTTGCTGGCTGCTGAAGATGAACTGGCACAATATCAGCTGCACAACAATGATATTAACGATGCCGGCTATCGCCGCTTTTTACAGCGTCTGGCCGGGCCATTGCTGGCAGCTTTACCGGCCACAGGGCTTAGCGGGCTGGATTTTGGCTGCGGCCCCGGCCCATTGCTGGCCAGAATGCTGAGCGAAGCAGGCCAGCACATGTCGCTATGGGACCCCTATTTTGCAGCTGACAATACTGTACTGCAGCAGCAATATGACTTTATCAGCTGTAGCGAGGCAATAGAGCACTTTGCCCGGCCCGCAGCAGAATGGGCGCTGTGGCTTAGTTTGCTAAAACCGCACGGCACTTTGGCTATTATGACCAAACGCTATACTACGGCAGAGGCTTTTGCTAACTGGCACTACAAACTGGACCCAACCCATGTCAGTTTTTTTGCTGACTATACTTTTACTTACTTAGCCCAACGCGACGGTTTTAGCCTGAATTTTGCTGATAAAGATGTGGTTATTCTGCAGCGCACAAAGCATTAGTGTTTCAGCACAAAACTGGTTAAAATGTGCGCCCTTTTTTACAGGTAACAAACATGACTCGTCAGAAAAAAACCCGTTCCGCCGGCCCTAATGGTTTACGCCATCTGTCAGCGGAAGACGCCCGCAAAACCCGCGAGCCCAGAGAAGAAACCAAAAAAAAGGGATCTGGCCTTAAATCCGGTAACCGCAATAATATTGCGCCGGTGAAAACAGCGGAAGCCACTAAAGATTCAACCAAAAAAGACAAGCGCATTGGTAGCAAAACGCCTATCTCTCTGCTGCCTGTAACCGAGCAACCGGTTGTGGTGCAACCGCTGTTACAACCCAAAGCCAGCTTAGCTAAAGTGAAAGCGGTAGAATTAACGGCAGAGCAGGAACTGGCACTGATTGAAAACGACAGCTACTTGCAGCAACTGCTGGAGCGGGTAGAGAAAGACGAAGTGCTGACAGGTAAAGACGCTAAGTACTTTAATGCTAAAACAGCACGCCTGGAGCAACTACTGCAACAGCTGGGTTTAACAGAAGACGAAGATGATGCTATTGTTGATCCTCTGGCCGCTTTTGAGAGTAAAGACTGGCGTAAAGATTTACTGGGCGACGAGGATTAATATTGAGCAGTACCCTATTAGCGGTAATTATTGTTGGCAGCCTGATCGTAGCAGCCCTGGCATTTTATGCCGGTAGCCTGCTGTGGCAACTGCAGCAGCAAAGCCGGCAACAGCAGCAACAAAAGAGCGAAAAAGAACAGTACCTGCGTGACAGCATTACGCTGATTTGCAAAGCGATGCTGGAGCAACAGTGCGAATTATCTGAGGGCGCGTTACGGTTGTGGGTGTTGTTGGATCATCTGGTACCTGAGCGCCAGCCTGATCCGGTTGTTACGTATCCGGGTTTGCACCAGATGTATCAGGTGGTTAAAGACATGCCAACGCACAAAGCACGCAAGCAACAGGATAAAGTGCTTACCCGCCAGCAGGATGCAGTCAGGCTTAAAGCGGAGCAAGACTTAAAAGATTTTATTCTGGCAGATACTGCCGCCCTGTTGCAGCGTTTCCAGCCGGGCTAAGCCGGCTGGCATTTTAATGGCCGCGTGTAGCTCTACTGCCGGTATATCTGACCGGCTTTCATCACAAAGCTTACCTTACCCATCTGTTGGATATCCTGCAGCGGATCACCCGGCACAGCAATAATATCGGCAATTTTACCGGCTTTAATACTACCCAGCTCGTCTGCTACGCCAAGTAAACGCGCGCCTTCAATAGTGGCGCTGTGAATGGCTTCCAACATCGGCATACCGGCTTCAGTCATATAAATAAATTCGCGCCAGTTTTCCCCGTGCTCATACACTCCGGCATCGGTACCAAAAGCAATTTTCACTCCGGCTTTATACGCCTCGGCAAAGGTTTGCTGAATTTTAGCGCCGATAGTGGCCGCCTTGGGCCGCACCAGCTCCGGGAAAAACCCCGCAATAGCCGCTTTTTCTGCTGCCCATTTACCGGCACTGATGGTTGGCACAAAGTAGGTGCCCTGTTTGCGCATCATCGCCATGGTGTTTTTATCCATATAGGTACCATGTTCGATAGAATGCACCCCGGCTTTAATTGCCCGTTCCATGCCTTCTTTACCGTGCGCATGTACAGCGACTTTCATACCGTAGTCGTTGGCAGTACTGACGATAGCCGCCAGCTCTTCATCAGTAAACTGTGGGTTGCTGCCGCTTTTCACTACACTGAGCACGCCACCTGTCGCAGTAATTTTAATCAGGTCAGAGCCTTCTTTATAACGCTGGCGTACGGCTTTACGCGCTTCATCCGCACCATTTACAACGCCCTCTTTCGGGCCCGGATCGCCCATTAACGCATAGGCCACACCATTGGTGGGGTCGGCGTGGCCGCCGGTAGTTGCAATTGATTTACCGGCAGCAAAAATACGCGGCCCTTTAATATAACCTTTGGCAATAGCCTTTTTCAGGGCACTACTGATGTGATGGTTATCTCCCAGCTCCCGCACCGTGGTAAAACCCGCCATTAAGGTTTTTTCAGCAAAGGTTGCACCGCGTAGTGCGTAGTCAGCTTCGTTCATAGTAAAGCCTTCGCTGTACACCGTTGGGCTAAACTGGCTGTAAAAATGCGTATGCATATCCATTAAACCCGGCATGACCGTATGCTGGCGCAGGTCGATAACCTGATCTGCCGTAGTGGGGTTACGAAAGCCGGCTTCGATAACGGTAATTTTATCCTGCTCTATCACAACAGTATGATTAGACAGTACTTTTTTATCTTCAGCGGTAATAAGCGTGCCAGCGTGGATCAATGTAGCGGCGCTGGTGATGGGGCTGATACATAAGGTGCCGATTAGCATAGCAAGGGGCGTTTTATTCATATTGTTAGTGCCTTCTGTTTGAGTTTGCGCTTCAGTGATAGCATTACCGTAGCAATGAACAACCGGCTTGAGACAGGTGAACGGTTTTAGCCGACCAGCGTAGGGTTAGACAATAGCAAAAGTGTAAGGATAACCGGCGCTTTTTAACTGGAAATGTTGTTTACCATTACAATACACCGGCCTGGCCTGGCCACTAAGCTGGTAATACACATTGCGGCTAAGCTTAGCCTGTAAACCATGCCATAGCTGGATATAAGGCAATAATTGCTGCTGCGGATCCTGCCTGACAATCATAGGGTATTGAGCACTTAGCAACAGTTGATGCTGCAGATTAGTGCTCAGCAGTAATGCCGGGCCTGTGGCTGTGTCTGTCCACTGCCAGTCGGTAATTAATAACGGCGCATCTGCCACAGTGATGCGTACTTTTTCTACCGGCGTCTGCAAAAAATGCTCACCGTGTTGGTAAATTAACACCGAAGCAAAAAGCTTAACCAGCGCCGGGCGCTGGATCAGGCTGTGTTGATAAAACCACTGGCCTTGTGCATCGATATGCAGCGGAATATCGCCACAAAACGGCGGGTTCCAGCTTTCCACCGGTGCCAGATCAGGCCCGGCCAGCTGTTGCTGCAATGCAGACAGATCCGTCATTTTAAACCCTGGAAGTCAGAGAAGAATTAGCCAAGTGTAGCAGTGCAGAGCAAAGTGGGGTGACTGATGGGGATCGAACCCACGACAACCGGAATCACAATCCGGGGCTCTACCAACTGAGCTACAGTCACCGTTGCGGGCGGTTATTCTAACTAAGTTTTTTTTCAACACCAAGCCTTTTCAAGCAGGAAATCAGTTAACAACTTGTTGTCGTTTTCATTTAGCCCGCTTTTATTCTGTGGTATCCTCTTGCCGTTTTGCCATTTTCGCCAGCAAAGGAGAGTGTTATGGAGCAAATAACCCAGTTATTTGAAGAGAACCACGAAGTTTTATTGGGCTTACTGATCCAGATTATTGCCGCCATCTTAATTTTTTATATCGGCCGTATGATGGCAAGGGCTATTTCGCGGTTTATCGAAAGAACGCTGGTAGCGCGCTCTGTAGACAAAGCGGTAGTGGCTTTTATCGCCAGCCTGATTTACGCCATTATTATGATCGCCACCGTGTTGATGGCGCTATCACAGATTGGTGTACAAACTACGTCCTTTATCGCCATTTTAGGTGCTGCCGGCTTAGCGGTCGGTTTGGCATTACAGGGCTCTTTAGCCAACTTTGCCTCCGGCATTCTGATTATTTTATTCCGGCCGTTTAAATCCGGCGACTTTATTGATGCCGGCGGTGTCAGCGGCACTGTGGATAAAATTGAAATATTCCAGACTATGATGCGCACACCTGATAACAAAAGGGTCATAGTACCCAATGCGCAGATAACCGGCGGGCCTATCACCAACTATTCAGCTGAACCACGGCGCCGGGTGGATCTGGTGATTGGCATCAGTTATGACTCTGACTTACGCAAAGCCAAACAGATACTGGAAGACATTCTGAAAAATGATGAACGGGTATTGCAGGAACCGGCAGCCACGGTGAAAGTAGCGGCGCTGGCTGATTCTTCAGTCAACCTTAACGTAAGGCCCTGGGTAAATTCGGCCGACTATTGGGGCGTGTACTGGGACACGCTGGAAAAAGTAAAACTGATTTTCGATGAGCAAGGTATTGGCATTCCATTCCCGCAGATGGACGTTCATATCAAAAAAGACAAGCAGGAGTAAGTAATGAAGTATTTTTCAATTCTGGCACTGGCGGTAGCTGGCGGTGTGCAGGCTCAGGCGCATGATGCAGCAGCAACCGGCAAAGTATGGACCACCTCTGCCGAGCTGGGTGCCATTACTACCTCAGGTAATACTGTTGGTACCTCTATTACCGGTAAGATTGATGCCAAACAGGAGTTGGAGCAGTGGAGCAACCAGTACATTTTCAGCGCCTTCTTTAAAGAAGATGAAAAAACCGATGCCAACGGTGACAAAGTCACGCAGAAGTCAGCAGAGCGGTATATGATCTCGGCAAAAACGGCTTACAAACTGGAAAGTGAATTCGACAAACTGTTTGCTTTTGGCTCATACACTGACGATGAGTTCGGTGCTTATACCGAGTACACCACTTTGGCAGTCGGTTATGGCACCCGGGTGTACAACGTTGAAGATAAATCGCTGGATGTAGAAATAGGTCCGGGTTATTTCACTGGCAAACGCTCTACCGGTGAAACAGAAAATGGCCTGATTGTGCGCGGTGCAGCCTCATTTAAATGGACAATCAGTGAATCGGCCAGCTTTGCCCAGACGTTAAGCGTAGAGTACGGTGACGATAATACCCGCTCTATCGCAGAAACTTCATTGCTGGCCAAAATTAATGGCGCCTTGCAAATGAAAGCCGCCTTTCTGGTACAAAATGACTCTGATGTGCCAGTGGGTAAAAAAAGCACCGACACCCAAACTTCTCTGACTCTGGTGTACTCGTTTTAATTGCTGTGCCCGCCTGTTGGCGGGCAGTTTTATTCCCTGTCGCTTAACTGACAACACGGATCTGGCTGTAACCCAGGCCCTGTTGTTTTTCTACTTTTATCTGTACCGCTATCCGCTCTTTTAACGCCTCTACATGGCTGATAATGCCTATCATCTTGCCACTGGCGTTTAGGTTATCCAGCGCGCTTAATGCGCTGTCCAGCGTATCAGCATCGAGGGTGCCAAAGCCTTCATCGAGAAACAGCGAGTCAATGCGGGTTTTACTGCTGACCAAATCTGACAGTGCCAATGCCAGCGCCAGGCTAACCAGAAAACTCTCACCACCCGATAAGGTTTTCGTATCGCGTAAACTGTCGGCCTGCCAGGTGTCCAGTACCACCAATTCCAGTTCGGCATCGGTATGGCGTGCCAGCTGATAGCGGTTATGTAACAACGCCAGCTGGCGGTTGGCCAGCACAATGAGCTGTTGCAGCGTTAAGCCCTGGGCAAAACGCCGGTACCTGGCACCATCTGCCGAGCCAATTAAGCTATTCAGCCGTTGCCAGTGTTCATACTGCTGCTGTTTGCCGGCAATATCCTGCAGCAATTGTTGCTGGCTGGTGCGCCGCTGGGCATCGCTACTAAGCTGTTGCTGCAACTGCCCGAGTTGCTCGGTCATTTGCTGTACTTGCGCTTCTTGCTGCTGCAGCTCACTAGCCAGCTCAGCGGCAGATAACACCGACAGTTGCTGCTGGGCAATAAGCTGGAGCCGCTGCTGCCAGTCGGCAAGCATCCGTTTGGCAGCAACTTCGCTTTGCTGTAGGCGTTGCTGCAACTGCTGTAAAGCGCTAAGTTCGGCTTCGCTCAGCAAGGCGGCTTTAAACGCCGCTTCGTCAGCAAAACTGCTACCAGCCAGCGCTTGCTGCCATTGCTGCGCAGCCTGGTGTAACTCTGTAGCGGTTTGCTGTTGCTGACGCTGCAGCACCTGCTGCTGGCCCTGCCACTGTTGTGTTTGCTGTTGTAATTGTTGCAAGGCTGCAGTAACGGTAGCCAGCTCAGTTACCGCCGATTGTGCTGATGCCGGTGATTGTCGGGTTTGCTCTGGCATAGTCTGCCACTGCTGGTGCCAGTGTTCGTGCTGCGCGGCCAGCTCAGCCTGCTGCTCGTCTAAGCGCAGTGCCTGTTGCTGCCATAATTGCAACTGATGCTGATTATCTGCCAGTTTCCGCTCAAGCTGCTGCTGTTGCTCTTTTACTTGCTGGCGCTGCAGTTGCAACTGCTCCAGTTGGCGAAGATGTTGCTCGTTGTTCGTAAGCTCTGTGGCAATGGCTTCAAGCTGCACCGCTATGGTTGCCAGCGAACTGTTTTGCGCCTGCTGGTTAATATCAGTGCTGAGCTCTGCCAGCTCAATATCCAGCTGCGCCAGTTGCTGGGTTAAATGCTGCTGCTCAGCCTGCAGCGCCGACTCGCGCTTGTTAAGCTGATCCCCCTGACGCTGGGTTTGGCTAAGCTCGGCCTCTTTTGCCTGTAACTGTTGCTCGGTGGCCGAGCTGCTAAGCTGCTGATATTCAGCAACGGCCGGATGTTCGGTAGCACCGCATAACGGGCAGGGCTGATCCGGCTGCAAGCGGGAGCGATGCTCAGACAGTTGCATAATCAGCTGTTGCTGTGCCAATAACTGTTTTTTATCACTGATCTGCTCTGTTAATGCTTTGTACTGCTGGCGCAACGTTAGCAACTGCGCAGTTACCGGCACCAGCGCCTCGGCGGCATGGCTTAACTGCTGCTTTAACTCTGTGCTTTTTTGCTGCAGTTTGTGTTGCTGTTGTAATTTTTGCTGCAATTGCTGCAATTGATATTGCTGCTCACGGCGCTGCTGTTGTTGCTGGCGCAGGCTGTCTGGCTCGGCACCGCTTAACGCTTTATCTAGTTGCTGATACCGGCTGTTTAGCTCAGCCAGTTGCGTTGTCAGTGCAAGTTGCTGTTGTTCGATATGTTGCTGCTGTTCAGCAAGCTGCTGCGCCTGCCGGGCAAAACTGCTCTGCTGTTGCTGAAGAAACTGTACCCCCTGCCATAGCAAATTGGCCTGTTGCCGGCTACCCGCGGTTAAGTGCTGCGCCAATGTGGCCTGCTGTTGCTGATACTGCTGTTGTTGCACCTGCAGCTGCTGCATAGCCGTGAACAAGGGCAGCAACTTACTGGCAGGCTGATAAGCACTTAGCCGGGCCAGCTCATTTTGGTGTGCGGCACTTGCCGCCAGTGCTTGCTGCACTTCCTGCTCTGAGCGCTGCAACTCCTGCTCTGCGCTACTAAGCTGCTCGCGCCAGGCCAGCGCTTTACGCTGCTGCGCTATGGTCTGTTGCTGTGTTGTCAGTGCCGCTTTTAATACGGCCAGCTCACTGCTAAGCGTTTGCTGTTGTTCCTCGCTAAGCAGCTCTACCGCACCGGCCCTGGCCTGCAGCAAGTCCAGCTGGCTTTTTTGCTCGCGGCAATCATTAAATACCTGCTGTGAAATACGGCCGTAAATATCGGTGCCGGTTAACTCTTCGAGTAATTCGGCCCGCTCGTTAGGTTTGGCATTGAGAAAAGCAGCAAAGCCGCCCTGCGCCAGCAACATAGATTTAGTAAAGCGGCCGAAATCCAGCCCGGTGATCTCGGTAACCAGGCGCAATTTATCGCTGGTTTTTTCTGCCAGAATGGTACCGTCCTGTTTCGCCAGTTCGGTTTGAGCAGCCTGTAATTTGCCATCACTCTGGCCTCGGGCCCGGCGCTGGCTCCAAAACGCCCGGTAGCCAACCCCGGCTACCTCAAACTCAACTTCGGCCAGACATTCACTGGTATGGCGTGTCATTAGTTCATTGCTGGTAGCGGAGGTACTTAGCCGTGGCGTTTCGTGATACAACGCCAGACAAATGGCATCGAGTATGGTGGTTTTGCCGGCACCGGTAGGGCCGGTAATGGCAAAAATATTGCTTTGATCAAAAGGCGGCAGGCGAAAATCTATCAGCCACTCGCCGCGCAGTGAGTTGAGGTTTTGCAGCCTTACCGACAGAATTTTCATGCCGTTTGCGCCACTTTAGCCAGCACCTGACGATGCAGTGTGGTCAGTTGCTGTTGCTGCTCATCGCTCAGTGTTTCTGTGTGTAGCCGGCTTTGCCATACCTGCTCGGGCGTTAGCTCAGACAAACTTTGCTGCACCGGCGCAGTTAAACCGGCAGCCTGGTTGCTACGCTGGCGGCGTAAGCGCAGTAACTGCACCGGTAAACCCTGCAATAATTGCTCAACTCTTTGCTGTAAGTCAGTCAGATAAGCGTCTGTTTCGCTGATCACCAGTTCCAGCCACAAGGTACTGCCGGCAGATATGCCCTGCAGTGCCTGCTGCACTTTTACCGGCACATCTGCCAGATTGGCTTTAATACTGCGCAACGGCTGAAAGCAAGGCACGGGCAGGCTGGTAACCGTTTTAACAGCACCATTAAATTCCAGCAGCCATAACTGCTTTTGTGCTTTGGCCTCATCAAAACTCAGGGCTATCGGCGAGCCGCTGTAACGGATGTCGGTAGCAGCTTTTAACTGTTGGCTCTGATGAATATGGCCAAGCGCAATATAATCGGCTGGCGGAAATGCATCTGCAGGGAAGGCTTCCAGCGTACCAATATAAATGTCGCGCACCGATTCTGAGGTGCTAACACCCACGGTGGTCAGGTGGCCGGTCATGATAATGGGCAATTGCAGCTGGTGCTCAGCGTTGTAATGTTGTGCCAGTGCATAGAGCTGCTGATAGTGCTGTGCTATGGCTTGTTGCAGACTAAGTTGTTTGTCGCGTGCGCTTTGGCCGCTTTGGCTTTGCAGTAAATCGCGGGCACGCAAAAAAGGTATAGCGCACAACAGCGCGGCAGGCTGTTGTTGCTGGTGGTGCAGCAATACCAGCTGCTGGGCCAGATCAGCACTGCTGCTGGCAAATACCCGGGTGTTTAGGTAATGCAACAGGTTTTTGCTTTCATTCAGCACTGCGGCGGCATCATGGTTACCGCCTAAAATCACCAGCTGACAGCCACTGCCCTGTAGTTCAACAATAAACTGGTTATAAAGCTCACGGGCATAGCTGGGCGGCGTGGCGGTATCGAAGATGTCACCGGCGACGATAATGGCGTCAATATTAAGCTCAGTTACCTGCTGCACCAGCCAGGTTAAAAAAGCGTGATGCTCAGCCAACCGGCTGCGGCCAATAAAATGCTGGCCCAGATGCCAGTCAGAAGTGTGCAGAATACGCATAGCGGAAAAACGCCGGGGAAATCATCGGCAAAGCATACCGGATACTGCGCCAGACAGCAAAAAGCCGATCTGGCCCGGCAGGCTCAGATCGGCGGTTAATTTGCTGCCGCAGTATTACGGCAGAGGGGTATTAAAGTATTACTTTGCAACCTGCAGTTTGTCGACTACACGGCTTACATCAGAAGTGTTTTTTGCAATGGCTACCGCTAAATCTTTTTCAGCGTCAGAATCTACTTCACCATGCAAAGTTACTACGCCGTTTTCAGCGTCAACATTGATAGAAGTACCACTTACTTCTGATTCAAATAACAAACGGGTTTTCACTACGGTGGCAATTTTGGCGTCTTTCAAAGCGCTACCCTCTTTGCTGTTAGCGTTTTGACCTGAATTGACGACTGTCAGCTGGTTATCTACGCCGGTTACGCCATCCAGATTTTCAATCAGCTCTTCTGCCAGCGCTTTATCTACATCACTTTTTACCTTCCCGGTTAAAGTAACCTTGCCGTTTTTAACATCAGTATTAATATCAAACGAATTCAGATTACCGTTTAACATTAATGTGGTTTCGGCCTTTCCGTCAATCCACGCATCTTTCGCGCCGTCTTTCCAGTCATTCGCCGCTACTGCTGTTGTGGTTAATGCCAGAGTCATCATCATTGCTAAAGTTGTACGTTTCATGTTGTCGCTCCTTGTTATTGAGACGATAAAATTAATGCCAGTTTGATGCCAAAAATTAAATAACTGTTTTATAAGAAAATTATTTTCCCATTCAGATTATGTTAATTTTTTGTTTGTAGATTTTGCCTGCCAACCGGTAAAACTTTCAGCAATGGCTGCAACTGGTCACTGGCCATTTGCAGTGCAGCAGATAAGTGCGCCAATGTGACTTTTGTTGTACGGCTATGCACTGCCCGGATCAGTTGCTTTAGTACGTGCAGCTGCTGCTGTAATAAACCGGCCAGTTCTGTCAGCATAGATTGCGCCATAGGTTGATTATGCAAAGCGGCTTGCTGGTGCAGATACCAAAACTGCACAGCGGCAAGTTCGCTGCTGTAATCCTGTGGTATGGCTTCCTGTTTTGCTGCTACAGGTAACTGCTGTGCGGTTGCGCCGTGTAAGTTTGACAGTTCAAGAAATTTATAACGCAGATTACCGTCGGCGACTTGCTGTGCCGCCTGTTGGAAGAATCGCTGTGCTGCAACACAAACGGAATAAACGCCAGTTAATATTCTTTCCTCTGCCCATTGTTCTGACTTTGCTGAACCTGCATACTCCATAAGGGTACCTCCTGTGCGGTTTTAGCGGTCATAGTTCATATTCAATTCATATACCAAGGTTTAAGATAATGATTTCGTTAATTATTTTCTGTTCACACCTTCTCACCGTAACAAATACTGGTAAGTTTTACCCATCCACATTGTTAAAGTTACAGTGCTGGCTTAGAGTTATGTATCACAACTGAGATCTGACAGATGACACAACCACGTTTATTTTTGCATGTGCAGGACTCCGGGCTCGCCACTCAGCTGTTGCAGTCACCCGCAGTACGCCGCTTCGTGGTAGTAAGAAGCAGCGATTCTGCCCCCTGGTCAGAACAATTGCAGCAACAGCCTTGTGAGCTGGCATTTATTCAGGCAGATAAACACAGCCAGGCCGACTATCAACGGCTACTAAACAGTAAATTACTGGCAGAAATCGACTTTATTGTAGTGAGCGATGGTTGCCCGGATCCGGCCCTGGATCAGCTGATGCGCAGCGGTGCCGGTTATCATTTCCGTCAACCGCTGGATATTGCCTGTATTCTTGATATTTTGCAGGATTTTTATGAACAGCTCAGTACCAGCCGGCAACAGGCAAAAACCAGTGTCAGTGCCTTAGATCAGTTTGGCTTGCTGGTGGGCTCTTCCCGCTCTATGCTCAAGTTATACCGGACTTTACGTAAAGTGGCGGTAACGGAAGCCAACGTATTGATCGCCGGCGAAAGCGGGGCAGGTAAAGAGTTAGTAGCTAATACACTACACTTAGCCAGTTACCGTGCCGAGCAGCCTTTTGTTGCTATTAACTGTGGTGCGTTAAGCCCTGAGCTGGTTGACAGCGAATTGTTTGGCCATACCAAAGGCGCTTTTACCGGAGCATTACGCGAACACCAAGGCGTATTTTCCCAGGCTGAAGGCGGCACCTTGTTTCTGGACGAAGTTACTGAAATGCCACTGGATCAGCAAGTTAAGCTATTAAGGGTGCTGGAAAGCGGTGAATACCGCCCGGTGGGTAGTGACAAAGTATGCCAGGCCAATGTGCGTATTGTGGCGGCAACAAACCGCGATCCGCAACAAGCTATCGCTGAGGGTGTACTGCGGGAAGATTTGTATTTTCGCCTGGCACAATTTCCGGTGCACGTACCGCCACTGCGCGACCGCGGCGATGATATCTGCGGTTTGGCGCAACATTTTCTGGCTTACCGCAACGCCAAAGAACAGCAACAAAAACAGCTGGCCGCTGAAACGCTGCAGCTAATTGCTCAGCACAGCTGGCCAGGTAATGTCCGTGAGTTAAAACATGCGGTAGAGCGGGCTTATATTCTGGCAGACAAGCTCATTTTGCCCGAGCATTTGTTGTTAGAAACGCCTGCAGATGATTCTGATGAGCAGTGCCTGACAGAGGTGCCCTGTGGTGTCTCGCTGGAAGAGTTGGAAAAAGCCGCTATTTTAAATACGCTGGAACAAAATGCCGGTAATAAAACCGATACCGCGCAACAGCTCGGCATAAGTGTTAAAACTCTGTACAACAAACTGGAAAAGTATCAGCAAACTGAACAGTAGATACCTCAGACTGTTCCCTGCTGGCTGTCAGCACTGTCAGCCAGCATTACCTGTAATGACGCCGGAACGACACTGATATCCAATGCGCTGTCGCTGTAAAGCTCACCATCGATAACATACTGCAGCTGTTGCCCGTCTTGCCGGCGGATTTGTACCCGCCGGGCACTACAGTGCTGACTAACCGCATTAAGGCTGATATTGGTTAAGCCTGCCAATGCCAGCTCCGCCAGGCCAAATACAGCATTGTTGTCGGTATTGTTGTCGGCCGTTAGCCAGGTAATATCCAGTTTGCCATCAGTCAAATCCGGCGCACCATGCCCCTGAGCCAGTAACGTTGTCAGCGGCGCCGCATTAGCTATCACCAGACTGGCGGTATCTAACTCCTGCTCGGGCTGTTCGTCAAATTGCACCAGCAACTGCTGAATATGATTAGCCTGTACCGCCTGCCATAACCCATTGAGGTAAGCCAGCTGGCCAAGCTGGTCTTTACTGCTGCGATCTGCCGCCTCAATCATTTGCTGTTCAAAACCAACGCCGGCTAACAACAACATTAATTTATCATTACAACGGGCCGTATCTATGGCACGGCTCTGGCCTTCAATAATATTCAGACAAGCAGAACGCAGCGGCATTAACTTAGAACTTATGCCCCATAGCGCATGGCTCAGGGCATTAGTGGTACCCAGCGGAATAATGCCTAAACGGATCTCAGTGCCCACCAGCTCTGAAGCAACTTCGGTTACCGTGCCGTCACCACCGCAGGCAATTATCATAGTGCAGCCAGTCTGCTTTGCCTGCTGAGCCAGTTGCCGCGCTGTACAGTCCTCACTGCTAACATGCAGACTCAGCCGCATAAAAGGCGAGAGTAAATCAACAACTTCAGCTTCGGCGTCTGCCCATTTGCCACCACCGGCAGCCGGGTTAGCAATCAGCCATACTGGCTGCTGCCCCTGCTCGGTATAACTGTTGGTAAATTGTCGCAACGCAGCCAGCTGATGTTTATTAAGCCGGGCAGTTTGCCGCACCTGGCGGATCAGCGCTACCGCTTTTTCGGCACTGCGGCTGTTATGCCGGCTAAGTAAATAGGCGGCCAGCACCAACACCGAGCGGCCACGTCCCAGCGCGCAGTGTACTAATACTTTGCGACCATCAGCACGCTGCCGTTGCAGCCAGTTTACGGCTTGCTGTAGCTGGGTATGGCTGGGGCTGGCGTGATCCAGCACCGGGATATTCAGATAGCTGATATCATCCGACTGGCTTAGTTCGTCCAGAGCGGCAAATTCAGCAGTAACGTCAAGCACAGCCGTTATTTGCTCGTCGCGTAATTGTGCCATATCGGCTGCGGTTAAACGGGCGCCAAGATACAAACCACCACTCACCCGTTGCATTGGCGCTACTTTGTCGCGACGCCGTGCCTGCAGGTTGTACAGGTTGGCACTAAACAAGAAAGGAATAAACAACCAACGGCTATACCAGGGCAAGCTGCCATTAACGCGTTTACGAAACACCGTTGCAGTATTTAACCAGTAAGCGGAACTGACAACCAGAAAAGAGAGTGCAGCCCAGGCCAACACTAATTGTAACAACAGGTAGGGTGCTAACCAGCTAGCCACAGCCAACAGTAACGCCAGCAACACATAGTACAGAGCGATGATCATAGCCGGTTGTACTCCTGGCAAAGTTGCATTTCTGACAAATAAGATAAACGTAGCCGCCGCTGGCGGCTACGTTATATGCTTAACAATCTTTGTCTTTAGCATCTGCTTTGTCTTTGACATCCTCACATAAGTCTTCCACTTTATTACCCACGTCAGTAGCGACTTCGTCGATCTTTTCACCCGCTTCTTCAGCATTATTTTTTTCACATGCTACGACGGAAAAAACCAGTGTTGCTACCAACATTAAACGGAATAATACGTTAGTTATTGTCATACTACATTTCCTCTTTTTACCACTTACAACCTTGGCGATTTACCGCGTAAAGCACCTGCCAATAATGAGATAACTAACAGCACGATAAAGATAAAGAAAATAACTTTAGCTATACCTGCGGCTGCACCAGCAATACCACCAAAGCCCAGCACAGCAGCGATAAGCGCGATAATTAAGAATGTTAATGCCCAGCCCAACATAATGTTCTCCTTATGTGCGATATGCACAGGGTCAATTGTCAGTAGGAATATAGCCAATAACATGCCAGTTTTTAGAACGCGACCTATGCTATTGATATTTAATGAGTTAACGAAAATGCAGCAATAACGTAAAACAACTATATGAACGGGATACAGAAAAATTTACCGGTTGACCGGTAAAAAAGCCATCAGCCGCCGGGCGCCTGATGACAACCGGTAGGGCTTTAACTATTTAACCAGCCGCAGAGGATACGACATCAGTGCGCATCGTGCTTTTGCGACACTTGCTGATCAGCAGATATACCGCCGGGGTGGTGTACAACGTGAGGATCTGGCTTACCAGTAAACCGCCTACGATGGTAATACCCAGCGGCTGGCGCAGCTCAGAGCCCTCGCCTACGCCTAATAATAACGGTAAAGCCCCAAGCAAAGCGGCAAAGTTTGTCATTAAAATAGGCCGCAGCCGCTGCTGGGCCGCCTGCGCGACCGCTTCTTGTGGCGATAACCCCTGACTGCGCTCGGCTGCCAGAGCAAAATCGACCAATAAAATGGCGTTTTTCATCACGATGCCAATTAACAAAAACAGGCCCAGCAGCGCAATTAAATTAAAATCGCTGTTGGTAAGATACAACGCCAGCAGGGCGCCAAGCCCGGCACAAGGTAAAGTAGACAGAATAGTCAACGGCTGCAGCAGGCTCTCGTACAGTATGCCCAGCAGTAAATACACTGCCACTATTACGCCGATAATCAGCCAGGTTTGGTCGCTGCTCTTAAACATAGCGTTGCGCTGGTTCTCACCGCTTACTGCATGAATAGCACCGGGCACCATCAGCTCTGCCAGTGCCTGATCGATTGCTGCTGATGCTTGTTCCATCGTGGTATCGGGCGCCAGGCCATAGCCAATGTTAACAGAGGCGAACTGGCTGTCGTGCTGCACCCTGTCATTAACCAGACCATAGCGGTAACTGGCGATAGCCGACAGCGGTATCTGCCGGCCGTCGCTGGTAATAACCTGTAATTGTTGCAGTACCTCTGGCTGAGCAGTGTAACCTGGCATCAGTTCCATCACGATACGGTACTGGTTTTGCTGATCATACAAGGTGGCAATCTGGCGCTGTGAAAAGGAATTATTTAATAACGTGGCTACAGTGCGCATATCAATGCCCAGCCGTTGCGCCGCTTCTCGGTCAATATGCAGTTCAATTTGCTGGGCATCTTCGCCGCCCGGCGTATTCACATCGACCAGACCGGGCAATTCCTGCAGTTTCTCACCCACTTTTTTGCCCCATTGGCGCAGTAATGCCAGATCATCTGATAGCAGCTGTACTTCGTAATCACTGCGGCCAAAGGGCGAAGACAAGCGGATATCCTGATCAACATTCATAAACAAAATGCCACCGGGCACCTTGGGTGCAGTAGCACGTAGCCGGTCAACCACAGCGCGGGCAGAAACCTGACGCTCGGCCAGTGGTTTTAACCGCACCCGCATCCATGAATTACTGACACCGCTGGTGCCACCGCTGGAGCCGGTAACATCGGCTACGGCAGGGTCTTGCAAAACAAACTGGCGGAAAGCTTCTATTTTGGGCTGCATCATCTGAAATGAGGCGCCATCATCGCCCCTCACAAAACCATTTAGCTGGCCGGTATCCTGCTCTGGCAGTAAACCAGACGGTAGTTTGCTGTATAGCCAGCCGCTGGCGGCAAACAGTAACACCAACGCCAATAACAGCCAGCGGTAATGGTTCAGGCCAATATCAATGCTGCGCCGGTACCCCTGACCAAAGCGGTAAAACAGCCCTTGTTTCTGCTGTGCCAACGGTGATGTTTTTAACATCAGTGCCGACATACTTGGCGTAAGAGTTAACGACACCAGCAGCGAAATAACCATGGCGGCCACCAGCGTAATGGAGAATTCGCGAAATAGCCGTTCAACTAAACCACCCATAAATAAAATGGACAGAAAAATAACAATCAATGCCAGATTCATTGCCAGCAGGGTAAAGCCGACCTCTGCCACGCCCTGCCGGGCAGCTTGTAACGGCGACAAACCGCGCTCTAAATGGCGTTTAATATTTTCTACCACCACGATGGCGTCATCCACCACCAGGCCGGTGGCAACAATCAGTGCCATTACCGATAAGTTATTCAGTGAAAAACCGCACAGGTACATCACGGTAAAAGCGCCAATCAGCGATATCGGTATGGTCAGGCTGGGGATCAATGCACTGCGCAAACTACCCAGGAACGCCCAAACCACCAGCACTACCAGCACGGCAGCAATCAGCAGGCTAACCTGAGCTTCCGCCAGCGTAGCGCGGATCACCGGGCTGCGATCCATCACTACGGCTAAATCGGCTCCGGCCGGGGTCAGTGCCTGCAGCAACGGCAGCTGCTGATAAATAGCATCAATAGTTTCGACAATATTGGCACCGGTACGCCGGCTTACCAGCAGGATCACCGCATCTTTATCATTGTGAAAACCCGCGCTGTAACGGTTTTCGGTTGAATCCGTTACCAGTGCCACATCTGCCAGCCGGATTGGCGCACCGTTAATGTACTTAATAATCAGGTCTTGGTAGTCGGCAGCCTGACGTAAGGTTTCGCTGGTAGCCAGCTGCCAGCGATGGTTGTCGCTTTCCAGCACGCCAAGCGGCACGGAGGCATTAACACTGCTGATGGCGGCCCGCACTTCATCCAGCGCTACACCATAGTGTGCCAGCATGCCAGGGTTAAGCTGCACCCGCACCGCCGGCAGCGAGGAGCCGCTTACTTCTACCTCACCTACGCCGGTAATTTGCGCCAGTTTTTGTGCCAGTACGGTAGAAGCGTTGTCGTACAACACACTGCCAGCCAGATGGCCTGAACTTAGTGCCAACGCCATAATAGGCGCCTGCGACGGGTTAAACTTACGGTATACCGGGTTACCCGGCATACCAGACGGCAGCTGGCTGCGGGCAGCGTTAATGGCAGCCTGCACTTCGCGGGCGGCATCATCGACGTTGCGGTCCAGCTCAAACTCCAGCCGCACCTGGGTAGAACCCTGACTACTGGACGAACTGATGCGGCGAATAGCGGAAATACTGCCAAGCGCACGCTCCAGCGGCGTGGCTACTGTTGCGGCCATGCTTTCCGGGCTGGCACCGGGTAAACTGGCGGTAACAACGATCATCGGAAAATCAATGGCGGGCAGCGGCGACACCGGTAACAAACGCCAGCTTAATAAACCCAGCAGCAAAATAGCGGTGGCCAGTAACGAGCTGGCTACCGGCCGCTGAATAAAAGGCTGCGCCAGATTCATACTGCAGTGGCCTGTTGCTGCACGGCAGGTTTGCGCTGGCTGAACAGCCGGTCAAACCACAGATACACCACCGGTGTGGTAAACAGTGTCAGTACCTGGCTGACCATTAAACCGCCTACCATTACCAGCCCCAGCGGCTGGCGCAGCTCGGCACCCGAACCCGTACCCAGCATCAGTGGTATAGCGCCAAATAAGGCCGCTAGTGTGGTCATCAGAATGGGTCTGAACCGCATCAAAGCCGCCTGATAAATGGCCTCGTCTGGCGTTAAGCCCTGATTACGCTGCGCATCGAGCGCAAAATCGACCATCATAATACCGTTTTTCTTTACCAGACCAATCAGCAGCACTATGCCGATTACTGCAATAAGATCCAGCGGCTGGCCGGTAATCAGTAAAGCCAGCAAGGCGCCCACCG
Organism: Rheinheimera pacifica; assembly: GCF_900108485.1. Taxonomy (GTDB): domain Bacteria; phylum Pseudomonadota; class Gammaproteobacteria; order Enterobacterales; family Alteromonadaceae; genus Alishewanella; species Alishewanella pacifica. Next base: position 295,145 of record NZ_FNXF01000002.1, read on the forward strand.
TGGCCGAGGGCAACGTAGATAAAATGGTGACCGGGTGGATCAGGCTTTCATACAAAATACCCAGTACGATATACATAGTGACAATAGCTGCCAGCACTAACCACAGCGTGTTGCTAAGCGAAGCCCGGAATGCTTCGGCCGCGCCCTGAAACGTCAGCTCTACTTCGGGTGGCAGCTGCATTTGTTGCTGTACCTGTTCAATTGCTGCGACTGCCTCACCCAGCGAATAACCGGCGGCCAGATTAAACGACAGCGTTACTGCCGGAAACTGACCCTGCTGGTTAATCAGCAACCGGGCCGGCCGCTGGCTTACCGTTGCCACGGCCGACAGGGGCACGGTGGCACCGCTGCTACTGGTCAGGTACAACCTGTCCAGCGCATCGATGCCGGTAACCTGCGCCGGATCAGCCTCCAGCACTATGCGGTACTGATTGGCCTGGGTAAACAAGGTTGAAACCTGGCGCTGGCTGTAGGCACTTTGCAATACCGAGCTTATTTGCGCCACGCTCAGGCCAAGCCGTGCGGCGGCTGTGCGGTCAATATCAATATAAGCCTGTAACCCTTGCTGCTGGAAATCATGTGCTACCTCAGACAACTCCGGCCGTTGCTGCAAAGCGCTAAATAAATCTGGCAGCCACTGGCTGAGCATTTCATGGTCCGGCGTGCTGAGGCTAAACTGATACTGGGTACGGCTGATGCGGTCTTCGATGCTAAGCTCCTGCACCGGCTGGAACCAGCCCTTAATGCCGGGTACGGCCAGTACCTGCTGTTCCAGTTGATGGATGATTTGCACCGCCGATTCACTGCGCTCAGCATGAGGCTTTAAATTCACCAGAATACGGCCGCTGTTAATACTGCTGTTATTGCCATCTACGCCGATAAAAGACGACAGGCTGCTAACATCGGCATGCTGCAGAATATTTGCCGCCAGTTGCTGCTGGCGCTGCGCCATTGCCTGAAACGAAATATCCTGTGGCGCCTCAGTGATGATTTGTATCACACCGCTATCCTGCACCGGGAAAAACCCTTTAGGCACAATCATATACAAGCCAGCCGTCAGGGCCACTGTTGCCAGCATACTGGCCATCGCCAGCCGCTGATGGCGCAGCACCCATTGCAACGCACGGCCATAGGCGTTGATAACCCGCTGCATAGTACCGGGGTTATCTTTGTCGTCGTGCGGTGGTACCGCTGTCAGCATATGAGCACACAGCATCGGCGTAAGGGTTAACGACACTACCAACGAAATCAGTATTGCCACAGTCAGGGTTACTGCAAACTCATAAAACAGCCGGCCTACTACATCGGCCATAAATAGCAGCGGGATCAGCACAGCAATCAGGGAAAAAGTTAACGAAATCAGCGTAAAGCCAATTTCTTTAGCGCCTTTAAGCGCGGCTTCCATTGGTGAAGCCCCCTGCTCGCGGTGGCGGGCAATATTTTCCAGCATCACTATGGCGTCGTCTACGACAAAGCCGGTGGCGATAGTCAGCGCCATTAGCGTCAGGTTATTTACCGAGAAATCCAGCAGCAACATAACGGCAAATGTACCGATAAGCGATAACGGCACCGCCAGGCTGGGAATAATAGTGGCCGGTATGGTGCGCAAAAACACAAAGGTCACCAGGATCACCAGACACACCGCAAAAATCAGTTCTTTTTGTACATCACGCACCGAGGCGCGAATACTCAGGGTGCGATCGGTTAATACCGTTACATTTACCGCTGCCGGCATGGTGGCGGTAAGCTGTGGCAGCAGTGCCTGTACTCTGTCGGCCACTTCGATAACGTTAGCGCCGGGCTGGCGCTGAATATTCAGCAGCACAGCCGGTTGCTCGTTGGCCCAGGCCGCCAGAAAACGGTCTTCAGCGCCTTGCTCTACCGTGGCGACATCTGCCAGCCGCACCGGCGCACCGTCGCGCCAGGCAATAATCAGTTGCTGGTATTCGGCAATATCGCGGATCTGATCATTGGCATCGAGCATGGTAGAGCGAAACGGGCCATCAAAACTGCCCTTGGGTTGGTTGGTGTTGGCGGCGGCAATAGAGGTGCGCAGGTTTTCCAGGCTTAAATCCATATTCGCCAGTGCAGCCGGGTTGGCTTTTACCCTTATCGCCGGGCGCTGGCCACCGGCCAGGCTTACCATGCCCACGCCGGGCAACTGCGCCAGCTTTTGTGCCATCCGGGTATCAACTAAATCGTATACCTGTGGTAAGCGCAGGGTGTCAGAGGTTACAGCCAGCGTCAGAATAGGCGCATCAGCCGGGTTTACTTTGCGATACACCGGTGGCGTGGGCAGATCGGACGGCAACAGTGACGCCGCAGTGTTAATGGCGGCCTGCACTTCCTGTTCGGCCACGCCCATATCCACTACCAGTGCAAACTGCAATGTAATAACCGATGCCCCGGCTGAGCTGCTGGACGACATTTGCTTTAAACCGGGAATTTGCCCCAGCCGCCGCTCCAGCGGCGCGGTAACAGTGCGCGCCATAATGTCGGGGCTGGCGCCGGGGTTAAAACTAAATACCTGAATAATCGGGTAGTCTACCTGTGGCAGCGCGGCTACCGGTAACTGCCGCCAGCTGAGAATACCGGCTATCAGTATCGCCAGCATCAGCAACGACGTGGCAACAGGCCGCAGGATAAAAGGACGGGATAAATTCATCACCGGCTCCTTAACTGGCCGGAACCGGTTGATCGGTAATCACTTCCACTGCGCGGCCCGGTCTTAACCGGTCCAGCCCTTCCAGCACCACCAGATCGCCGGTTTGCAGACCGTCTTCCACCGCCACCAGGCCATTGTCTGTGGCGCCCAGTTTAACCTGACGAATTTGTGCTTTGTTTTGCTCAATAACATACACATAATTACCGGCAGAGCCATACTGCACCGCATCTTGCGGAATCGTTACCGCGCCTTGCTGCACTGCCACATTCAGCCTGACGTTAACAAACTGGTTAGGGAACAGTTCTTCCTGCTGATTAGCAAATTCAGCTTTTAGCCGCAATGTACCGGTAGCGGCATCAATCTGGTTGTCCAGTATCGTAAGCGTGCCCTGGCTGAGTAACTGCCGCTCAGATCTGTCCCAGGCTTCCACTGTTAAAGTTTCACCACGGCGCACGGCATTCCGCACCTGCAATAACTGGCTTTCAGGAATGGCAAACACCACCGCAATAGGGGCGCTTTGCGTAATGGTAACCAGCCCTTCGCTATTATTGGCCTGAATAAGATTACCCGGATCAACCCGGCGCAGGCCCAAACGACCACTGATAGGCGCATGAATACGGGTATAGGACAATTGCAGTTTGGCGGCGTCAATTTGTGCCTGATTCGATTTTATCGTGCCTTTTAGCTGCGCTACCAACGCCTGCTGCTGATTATACTGCTGCGCTGAAATAGAGCTTTGCTCACGCAGTTTGCTGTAAAGCTGTAAATCCGCTTCAGCGTTTTTCAGCTGCGCCAGATTTTGCTCCAGTTGGCCCTGTGCCTGCGCCAATTGGATCTGATAATCGGCCTGCTCAATTTCTGCCAGCAACTGGCCATGCTCAACTTTGTCGCCTTCGGTAAAGGCTAGCTTCTGCAGTATGCCGGTTACCCGGCTTTGCACTACTACGGTATTTAATGGCGTAACCGTGCCAATAGTTTTTATTTGTACCCGTAAATCGGCGGCATCAGCCGTTACTACCCGTACCGGAACCGGCATTGCCCAGGGGTTCATTTGCCCGACGGGCGCTGCGTCTGAATTGCCAGCCTTTGGCCATAAAAAATAAGCTGCAGCTGCAACTACTACCACCACACCTGCCAACAGCAAAGGTTTCTTCAGCAACGCCATTTTCCGTAATTCCTGTAACCTGAGTAAAATCCGCGCTTACTATAAGTTAGCGTTAACATTGGCTCAACGCAGCAAACGTCAAGATTAGGTAAAGATTGTCAGCATTTCGGCAGAACACTGCTTTAGTGCGTTAAACGCACAGGGATGAACTGCTATCTCAGTTGCCAGTAAAGTGGCGAACCGTACACTTCGGCAAAGTAGTCAATGGTTGCCCTGACATTCAGCGGCGGGTGACGTACATTAGGATAAATAGCCGCGATGTGTTGAGGCTCAGTATTAATGGCCGCATCGTGCTCCGGCAGCAACTTAATCAGCTCACCTTTTTTCAGACAATCGCCCAGTAGCCAGTCGGGAAACAGCACTATACCCATGCCTTTAAGCGCTGAAATCAGCAAGGTTTCGGCATTATTAGATGCCAACAAAGCGGCCACCGGATAGTGGGTCCAGTTTTCGTGCTGCTGTTTAAATAGCCAGCGGTTGGGGCCGGAAGAGCCTTTATACACCAGACATTTATGCTGGTTTAAGTCGGCCGGGCTTTGCAGCATACCGTGCTGGCTAACATAGCCAGGCGAAGCGGCAAGATGATACACCTGAGTGCCAAAAACCCGGGCGTGAAATGAAGAATCTGTCAGGGCGCCGATGCGAAAGATCAGATCGGTGGCATCCCGATGCGGATCGATAAAGTCGTCGGTTTGTGTCAGCTCTATTTGTAGCTGCGGGTAACATGCAGTTAAACCTGCCAGCCAGGGCGCAATATGGCGCTGGCCAAAAAATACCGGAGCATTAATTCGGATCAGGCCGCCCGGCTCCAGGGTTCTGTCCTGCAGTGCTTTACGTGCCTCACTTACCTGCTCGGTAATAGTTCTGGCGTAGTTAACAAATAGCCTGCCCGCCTCTGTAGGCACCACTGCACGGGTATTGCGGTAAAACAGTTGCTGCCCCAACGCATCTTCCAGCTGTTGTATGGTACGTGACACCATCGAGGCCGACACACCTTCCCGCCGCGCGACTACAGAAAAACTCTGTGCATTAAACACGCTGATAAACAGCAGTAATGTCTTGATACTGACCGCATTTACATCATTCACTTGTGCAACTCCTGCAAAGGTCATTTCCAGATTATAGCGTTTTTCGTAACACTACACTGCTATATGCTGCGCCACCTGAATTATTAGAGCGTGTTTATGCAGATTTTATTGATATTGCTGGTGGTAGCAGGTGGCATGGGGTTGTCGGTTGAAGCCGGCTTGCTGGGGCCATTGGGTAGTGAAGTGGGTGAATTATGGGCTACCTTCAGCATTTTTGGTGTTGGCGCAGCGCTAACCTTTCTGCTAATGCTGTTTTTCAGCCCGCGCAACAGCCCGTCCTTTTTTGCCCAGCCGCCCTTGCTGCTGCTTGGCGGCATACTGGGCCCGGTTTATGTAGTTATTCTGACGCTGGCAGCACCAGCTATTGGTATTGCCATGACCATGATTGGCATTTTGGCCGGCCAGGTGTTTAAAAGCTTAATTATTGACCACTATGGTTTATTTGGTACACCACATCGCAAAATTGACGTTAAACGTATTACAGCACTGCTGTTTATTGTGGCCGCACTTGTGCTTATGGCCAAAGGGTAAGGTAAAGCTATGACTATTTTAATGATTATGTTGGCAATAATTGGTGGCGCTACGCTAAGTGTGCAAGCGGCGTTAAATGGCCGGCTTGGCAGTAATGTGGGGGTGTTTCGCAGCGCCTTTTTAACCTTTTCGGTTGGCGCCTTAGTTACAGCATTACTTATTTTCTTTTTTGAACCACGCCATGCAGTTACCTTGCTGGATGTACCGAAATGGCAACTGCTTGGTGCGCTCTGTGGTGTGCCTTATATCATTATTATGGTGCTTGCGGTGCAGCGTATTGGTACTGCGGTGGCCACAGTAGCCGTTATCTTTGGCCAACTGACGATGAGCGTGCTGATTGACAACTTCGGCTGGCTGGGCAATGAAGCTATTACGCTATCAGGTAGCAGGCTGGCTGCCATTGCCTGCCTGGCCATTGCGCTGTTTTTTATACACTCTGGCAGTAAAGCGAAAACTGCAACTTAGTGTAACGCTACTATAGTCTGGTTAACACCTGTGCCGTAATCGGGTGGTTCATCACAGCGTTTTTCTTTACACTCAAACAGTGTCAAAACAAAACAGGAACACTTTATGCGCCTTTTTACTGCTATTGTTGCCACGGCTATGGCTTACGTTTTTTCTGCCCCGGCATTTGCCCAAACCTCTTATGGCCCGCGGCTTGAGGGCTTTGACTATCCGTTTGAGGTAAAAAACTACCCGCTGTTAACTCAGGGCCAACAGCTGGAAATGGCTTATATGGATGTTGCTCCTGTGACAACAGCTAACGGCAAAACCGCCGTACTATTGCATGGCAAAAACTTTTGTGCCGCCACCTGGCAAGCCAGTATTAAAGTGCTGACCCAGCAAGGTTACCGCGTGGTAGTGCCTGATCAAATCGGTTTTTGTAAATCCAGCAAGCCACAGGGCTATCAGTTTAGTTTGGCGCAATTAGCCGCCAATACACACAGTTTACTAAATAGTATTGGGGTTACCCGGCCGGTTATGATCGGCCATTCTATGGGCGGTATGCTAACCGCGCTATGCGCTGCAATACCCACACGATGTGGAAAAAATTGTGCTGGTTAACCCTATCGGGCTGGAAGACTGGCAGGCTAAAGGCGTGCCTTATGCCACTATTGACGCCCTGTATGCTAACGAACTGAAAACCAGCTTCGACAGTATTAAAGCGTATCAGCTGAAGTTTTATTACGACGGCAACTGGCAGCCAGAGTATGAGCAATGGGTAAATATGCAAGCCGGCCTTTATGGCGGAGCAGGCAAAAACATAGTAGCGATGAACCAGGCACAAACCTCTGAGATGATATTCACCCAGCCGGTAGTACATGAATTTGCCAATATCCGCGTACCAGCGGTGCTGATTATTGGCGGAAAAGATCGCACCGCACCGGGTGCCAACCGTGCCAGCAAAGAGCTGGCAGCCAAACTGGGTAACTACCCACAACTGGGCCGGGCCGCCGCTAAAGCCATGCGGGCGACTCTGGTGGAACTGCCTAAGCTGGGCCATTCACCACAGGTAGAAGCTGAACAGGAATTCCATCAGGTGTTATTAAAGCACCTGGCAGACTAGGCGTATTAAAAGCTTCTCCCTTTATCACGGGAATAGCAGCAGCGTTTCTCAAGCTGCTGCTTTTTTACATATCATCTGGCAGAAACTATCCGACAACCCATAACCCGCTTTAGCATGCTCTGAAGCACTAACTCAGCGCAACGGCATTATTTTTCCCATGCCATCGCAATTACCTGCAATCATTTGTATTTAAAATAGAAAATGACAACCCAGCACTATCAAGCCAATACATTGCACCAACACGAATCAACCGCGCTGCAATATTGTGCAGCTTTTTACTGCTGACGTATTGACCTTGCAGCATTAATCATCTACCTTTTGTAAGCGCTTACATTATAAGTTTTAGCCACAAGATTAAAAATGTAAGCGCTACCAAATAACTAAAACGATTAGACACTCAGCAAAACACGGGAGAAAGGGTATGAACCAAACACGTTTCAAGCTATCGCGTCTGGCGATAAGTTTGTCTCTGATCACAGGTGCCGGTGCAATGGCCCCTGTTTATGCTAATGACGAAACAGCACAAACTACTGAGGTTGAAGTTATACAGGTTACCGGTATTCGCGGCAGCTTAGCCAAGTCGATGGATATTAAACGTGAATCAACCGGGGTAGTGGATGCTATAACGGCAGAAGATATTGGTAAATTCCCGGACACCAACCTTGCTGAGTCACTGCAACGTATTACCGGTGTATCAATTGACCGCTCAAATAACGAAGGTAGCCGCATTACCGTACGCGGCTTTGGTCCGGAATTTAACCTGGTGACATTAAATGGCCGCCAGATGCCTACCACCGGCGGTGGCCGCTCGTTTGATTTTGGTAATATCGCCACTGAAGGCGTCAGCGGTGTGCAAGTGCATAAAACCAGCCGCGCCGATGTACCCAGCGGTGGTATTGGTGCCACGGTCAATATCTCTACAGCAAGGCCTCTGGACAACCCCGGCCTGAAAGCTTCAGTTGGGTTAAAGGCCGTACACGATACCTCTAACGAAGTCGGTGACGACTTTACACCGGAAGTATCTGCTATTTTCAGCAACACCTTTGCTGATGATAAATTTGGTATTTTGCTGTCTGGCTCAGTGCAAGAGCGCAACAACCGTGCAGAAGGCATGGCCGTAGATAACTGGATCCCGAATGTCGATCTGTCGAACTCACCTAACCTGCAGCTGACCGATAACAACCAGCGTGCTGACGGCAATACCTGGTATCCGCAAAATGCCGGTTACGAAATTCTGGATAATGATCGTAAACGTACCAACGGCCAGTTGGTTATGCAGTTTGCCCCAACCGACAGGTTTAAAGCCACGCTGGATTACACCTATTCGAAAACTGAACTGGATGTAGAACGGGTAGGCTTTGGTGTCTGGTTTAATAACGGCGGCAACGTACAAAGCGCCACCATTAATGAAAACGGCACTTACGTTAATATGACGGAAGTGAACGGCGACTATGCCACGAACCTGAACCGTAACGGCTCTGCCAGCGAAAATAAATCAGTTGGCCTGAACCTGGAGTGGCAGGTTAGTGACGCACTAAGCCTGGAGCTGGATTACCATAGCTCAGAAGCAGTCAGCATGGGCACAGGCCTTGGCCATGATGCCTATATGATTATTGGTAATACATCTTGGGCGGGTGACGATGCTCACCCCAACGCAACAGCTAATCTGGAGACCAAAACCGCTGACTTCAGCGCTGGTGGCATTCCGGTAATCGACTTTACGCTGACAGGTGGTCAGCCAGAACTGCTACCCCAGGATATGGGCTCATTATTTGGCGGTGTCAGCAAAAATGAAGACAAAAACAAAATGGACCAGCTGCAGCTAAAAGGCCAGTGGCTTAACAGCAGCGACAGTGCCTTGGTCAGTTTTGATTTTGGCGCAACCTATACCGATATGTCGTTCCGCTCTGTTAATGCCTATTCCGGCCAACTGGCAGCCGGCTGGTGGCTGTGGTCAGCTGACTGGTATCCGGACGATATGTTTTACCGTGTCGATACCAGCGGTTTACTTAACAAGTTCTCCGGTGGTGGCCGCGATAAGAAGATTAACTATTTCTACATGGCTGACTTCTACGATATTGTAAATATCGCCGAAGGGATTGATTGTGACCATCCTGATGCCGGCATTGGAGCCTGCAGCTGGCCTGAAGAGTTGGGTGGCGTATTTAGCGCCGGCCCGATTGATGATGACCACAGAGTGAAAGAAGAGACAGTTGCCCTGTATACCCAGGCCCGGTTTGAAACCGAGTTTAATGGTATGCCGGTAAATATCACTACCGGCTTGCGTTACGAGCAAACTGATGTCACTGCAAACAGTTTAGAGCGCCCGGCAGTTAGCATGCAGTGGGTAAACGGCAACGAGTGGGCTTATACCTATGCTACTGACCGTACTTTCTCTGAAGGTAGCGGTAAAACCCGCGAGTTTCTGCCTAATGTTGATATGAACATTGAGATTGCGGATGATCTGATTGGCCGTTTCTCTTACAGTCGCTCGTTAACACGGCCACCGGTAGGGGCTTTGCGCTCAACCACCACTTTTGCCGGCAACCCTAAAGTGGGCCAACGTAAAGTGTCTGTTGGTAACCCGGCGTTAAAACCTTACACCGCGGACAATATCGATTTGTCGCTGGAGTATTACTACCAGCCGGGCAGTTATGTATCTATGGGTTACTATCGCAAGCAGGTAGAGAACTTTCTGGTCAATACCACTACTGAGGAAGAGCTGGCCGGCATTCGCGACCCCTTTATCGGCCCGCGGGCAGATCAAGCTATTGCTGATTTAATAGCAGAAGGCTTGCAACCTACCGATCAGGCTATTCATGACCGCATCAACGCAAATCAGGGTACACCGCAAGGTACTCCTATCACCGGCGATGAAAATGATCCACTGACCATCTTCTCTGTTGCGCGTGATACTAACGTCGAAACCGCTAACCTGTGGGGTTGGGAGCTGGCGGCGCAACATATGTTCGGCGAAACCGGTTTTGGTGTGCAGGCTAACGCCACCTTCGTATACGGTGATGTTGAAGCAGACCGCAATGCTATTGGCTACCAGTTTGCCCTGCCCGGCTTAAGCGATTCTGCCAACCTTTCATTGATTTATGAAAATTATGGCCTATCGGTACGGGTGTCATATAACTGGCGTGACGAATTCCTGTCCGGCTTTGATCAGCATTCAGCCCCGGTATTTACCGAGTCGTATGGCCAATGGGATATTAACGTAAACTATGCTGTAACCGACAACCTGACCGTATTTGTAGAAGGGTTGAACGTTACCGAAGAAACCCAGCGCACCTATGTACGTTTTCCGGAGCAGTTCCTGCGCGGTTACCAGTATGGTGCCCGTTACAATTTAGGCGTACGTTATACCTTTTAAACAGAACGTCTTTTGCTAAACCAAAAAGCCGCTGTGACAAGCGGCTTTTTGTTAGTTATTAGCCCCAAAGCCCGGGAGAGATGATGGCCAACCATGCAGTGCTGGACAATATCAGCCATAAAGATATAAAAATTATTACCCAAAGTGGCAGCGCTTACGGCGACAACGTCAGCCTTAGCACCGCCTTTATCAGTGAATTTATGCAGTTGCAAAGCTGGTACCCGCTGTTTTTTCGCCACAATACTGAGCAGAATAACTTTGAGCCGGTGGTGTTGCTGGGCGTAAAGCCGGGCCAAAATCTGTTTTTGCAGCACGATAGCTGGCAAACCGGTTATATACCGCTGAGTATGCAGCGCCAGCCATTTTTAATCGGCTTTCAACAGCAGCTGCATAACGGTGTACCGCAACAGATACCGGTAGTATGTATTGATCTGGACCACCCGCGGGTCAGTTTAACCCAAGGCGAAGCGGTATTCTTACCGCATGGCGGCAACAGCCCGTTGCTTGAGCATATCAGCTCTGTTTTGCAACATATCCAGCAGGGGCATCAGGCGAATCAGGCATTTTGTGCCATGTTAAGCGAATTACATTTACTGCAAAGCCTGACGCTGGAACTAAGTTATCAGGGCGCGGTGCATAAGCTTGGCGGTTTATATAATATTGACCGGCAACAACTTAGCCAGCTAACCGCAGCACAGTTGCAGCAGTTGCACCAGCACGGCTATCTGGAAGCTATTTATCTGCTGCTGGCATCACAGGCGAATATCAGCAAAATGCTGAGTATGATGCAGGCCTAATCAGGTGACATAAACATGCAGGCAATTGACGAAACAGATTACACCGGTGGCAATATCAGCAGCTTACTGGCAGATCGCACTACACCTTTGGTGCTGCGTGGCCTGGTGCAACACTGGCCGTTGGTGCAGCAGGCAAAACACTCTGACGCCGCCGCCGCGGCCTATCTGCAACGTTTTGCTGCGGATGTGCCGGTGCAGGCTTTTTTTGCTGAGCCCGCAGCAAAGGGCCGCTTTTTTTATAATGATGACTTAAGCGGGTTTAATTTTCAGCAGCGCCAAACCAAACTTAGCGACGTGCTAAGCAGCATACTGCAGCATGGCGGGCAAACCGACGCACCGGTGTTTTATATGGGTTCTACTACCGCAGATTACTGTGTGCCGGGCCTAGCAGCACAAAACACGCTAACCCTGGACAGCATTAATCCGCTGATCAGCGTATGGCTGGGTAACCGCAGCCATGTGGTAGCCCATTATGACGTACCGGACAATATTGCCTGCGTTGCGGCCGGGCAGCGGCGTTTTACGCTATTTGCGCCTGAGCAAATGGCCAATTTATATATAGGCCCGCTTGATGTTACCCCCGCCGGGCAACCTGTCAGCATGGTAGATTTTCGCCAGCCGGATTTTGCCCGCTATCCGCGCTTTCGCACTGCGTTGCAGCATGCATTAACGGCAGAGCTGGGCGCGGGTGATGCCATTTTTATTCCGTCGATGTGGTGGCATCAGGTAGACAGCTTAAGTGATTTGAATATTCTGCTTAACTACTGGTGGCGGCAAACGCCGCCTTACTGCGGTTTACCCACCGATGCCCTGCTGCATGCCATGCTCAGCATACGCAACTTACCACCAGTGCAGCGTAAAATCTGGCAGCAACAGTTTGATCACTATGTGTTTAATGCCAATGATGATACCACAGCACATTTACCGGCAGATAAACGCGGCATACTGGGGCCAATGCTGGAGCAAACGGCACGTAAGCTACGTGCCATGCTGCTGAGCCGGTTAAACCGTTAAGGCCGCTGGCGCTGATATACCCGCACATAGTCAATTTGCAGGCTTTGCGGGTAGGCACTTGGGTTTATGCCGGTTTCATTTACTGAGCCGGCCCAATTGCCGCCTACGGCTAAATTCAGCAGCATATGAAAAGGCCGGTCAAAAGGGGCATGGCGCGGCAGGGCTGTTTTTAGCGTAACCGCCCCAGTGTGCCAATCGCTGCTTTTTTGCGTCGAGTACAACACATCATCAACATACCAGCGAATTTCACCCGGCTGCCATTCTATCGCATAGGTGTGAAAATTATCGGCCGGGCTTTGTCCGTTGGGCAGTTTATAGCTCTTGCCACTGTGCACATTATCTGGCCAGGGTTCGCCGTAATGTAAGGTGCCGTGAATACGCCGCTCAGGTTCATCGGCCAGCGCGCTGGGTTCATCAGAAACTGTACCCAGGTTTACCGCTTCCATAATGTCTATTTCACCGGATAACGGCCAGGGGCCGTACAACCAGTCTGTTGGCAGCATCCATATTGCCGGCCAGCTGCCCTGACCTGTTGGCAATTTTGCGCGGACTTCAAAACGGCCATACAACCAGTCGCCCTTACCTTTGCTGCGTAAGCGTGCCGAGGTATAAGGCAGGGTTTTGCGCTGATGCGGACTGAAATCCGGGTCATCTTCGTTTAACGCCGGGCCGGTGAAGGTTTCTTTGCGTGCCACTATATATAACACGCCATTATCGACATAGGCATTTTCCGGCCTGTTGGTATAGCACTGTTGTTCGTCGTTACCGCCACCCCAGCAATTTTGCTCAAAGCTCCATTTGCTCTGATCAATACTGTTGCTGTCAAACTCGTCCTGCCACACCAGTTGCCAGTCAGCGCTGGCAATGGCATCAGGCTGATGTTGTGCCACACTTTTTTCAGCTGGCTTTGGCGGCACGGTGCTGCAACTTGCCAGCACTGCGCTGGCAAGCAGGGTAACGAGATAACGACGCATATTTTAGTCTCCGTTGCAGGAAATAGTGGCGTCGCCTGCTGCCGCAGGTTTTAGCCGTATATCAGCCAAGCTTAGCACCAGCGGCGCTGTTGTGGCTAATGATACCGGCGTGAAAATCTGGCTAAAGTCAGCGCCTTGCCGGGCAAAACAGGCTAAATCGACACTGATGGTTTGCCAGGTTTCATCTGCCATGGCCTGTAATTGCGGCGCTATATTCAGGGCACTGCTGCAGCTTTGGGCGCAATCCATACCCAGCATTACGCTGTCAGGCACCGTACCGCTGCGTTTTACCTGCAGCACCAGCGCACTGCCAGCCTCCTGATAAGAGCGTAAATCGGCCGGGAAGGCACTACTCAGTGCTACCTTTGCCTCGCCGCTAAAGGCAAAACGGCGCGCGTCTTCCTGTACCACTTTATCAAAAGTGCGTACGGCGACATTGCCTTGCTGCTGTACGCTGCTAACCACGGCCTGGGTTTCACCGCCACTGTGCAGCAGCAACTGATACGGCGCCTTTACTGCCAGCTCAAACAGCACTAAATCATCCAGTGCCGTATCGGTAGCTACCTGCTCTTCCAAAGCGTTACTCAGCGTGCTCTTATCACCGTAACGTAAACCAAAGCCATACGGCAGCAGCGGCTGATAGTCAGCATCATGCCGGTTTACAATTTGTTGTACTGTGGCAGGCCAGCTAAATGACAACTTACCGCGAAAATCGACATTAACACTGCCGTCGGCTTTTGCCATGACAACATCAGCCACGCCAACGCCTTCACTACCAGGCAGCCACACTGCAACAAAAGCATCGGAGGCGTTTAGCTCAGGGTTTACCCATAACGGCCGGCCACTGATAAACAGCGACACCACTTTAATGCCATCGGCTTTGAGTTTACGCAGCAGGGCTAAATCAGTTTTATTGCCACGCTGATATTCTAAATTATCCAGGTCGCCATTGCCCTCAGCATAAGGTTGCTCACCAAATACCACTATCGCGACATCGGGTTTACTGCTGTAGCTGCCATCTGAACTTAACTCGGTGCTGCCGCCTGCCGCGTCTACCGCTTGTTTAATACCGGCGTAAATTGAGCTGCCACCGGGGAAATCGCTGTTAGTGTTGCCGGTGCCCTGCCAGCTGATAGTCCAGCCACCCGACTGCATACCAATATTGTCGGCACCTTCACCGGTGACCAAAATACGTTGCTTAGGGTTTAGTGGCAAAATAGCGTCGTTGTTCTTTAGCAACACCAGTGATTGCTGCACTGCCTCACGCGCTACAGCACGGTGTTCGGCCGAGCCAATCAGTTCAGTTTTACCCGACAACGGCCGCTTCGCCGGGCTGGGCTTATCAAATAAACCGGCGCGCAGTTTTACGCGCAAAATACGCCGTACTGCATCATCTATCCGGCTTAGCGGAATAGCACCGTTTTCAACCTGTGCAATCAGGTTGTAATACAGCGGCTTCCAGGCAGCCGTTGGCACCATGTAAACGTCCAGCCCGGCCAGTGCAGCCTGGGCGCAGTTGTCGTTAGTGCAACCGGGGATCTGGCCGTGGCCGTTCCAGTCGCCCACGACAAAGCCATCAAAACCCATGCGGGTTTTCAGTACGTCGGTTAGCAGGTATTTATCACCATGAATTTTACTGCCGTGCCAGCTGTTAAATGATGCCATAACACTTTGTGCGCCAGCTTGCAGGCCACCCACGTAGCCCTGAGCATGAATACTGAACAACTCTTGCTCGCTGGCAATATTGTCGCCCTGATCATCACCGCCCACAGTACCGCCATCGCCAACAAAATGCTTAACGGTGCTGATCACCCGCTCGTCACCGAGGAAGTCTTTATCTGCGGCCCCCTGCAAACCGGTAACAATAGCGGCGGCGTAGTCGTGCACTATATCGGGGTCTTCTGAATAACCTTCATAGGTGCGGCCCCAGCGATCATCACGCACCACCGCAACCGTGGGCGCAAACACCCAGTCGATACCGGTAACCATGACTTCGCGGGCGGTTACTTTGGCAATTTGTTCAATTAGTGCCGGGTTATTTGCCGCACCCAGGCCAATATTGTGCGGAAATAATGTCGCGCCAATCACATTGTTATGGCCGTGCACTGCGTCGGTGCCCCACATAGTTGGAATACGGCTGCCGTCCAGGCTGTCGTCTACTGATGCCTGATACATCGCCTCGGCCAGTGCTATCCAGTCGGCAGGTGTGGCATGTTTATTATCGTTTGGAAAGGCACCACCACCGTTTAAAAACGAGCCAAAACCGTATTTACGCATATCTTCAACGGTAATATCGCGGATTTCCGGTTGGATCATCTGGGCAACCTTCTGCGCCAGCGTCATGCCAGCCATAAGGTCGGTAATTTTTTGCTCGACAGCAGCATCTTTTGCTACCGGTAACTGTAATTCTGGCCAAATGGCAGCGGTTTTATCTGTCACGGTATCAGGCTCTGTTGGTGCTTTGGCACAGGCTGTCAAAATGACAGCGCAGCTTAAACTCAATAGCGAAAGTTTCAGGCGAAAAGTCATAGTGGGTCTCCGTTACGCCACAGCACGCGGTTTGCTGCCAACCGCGCCGTACCAGGCAATAAATACATAACACAGCAAAGGAATAATAAAGGCGATCTGCACATTAACCACGTCAGCCAGCCGCGCCTGCGCCAGCGGCAGCACTGCGCCACCGACAATTGCCAGACATAAAATGCCCGAACCCTGGCCGGTATGTTGCTTTAAGCCGGCAATAGCCAGGCTGAAAATAGTCGGGAACATAATAGAGTTGCATAGGCCCACCAATAACAGTGCCCACATCGCCAGGCTGCCGCTGCTGCTGATCGTTAGCGCCAGCAGGATCACGGCACATACCGCGTTAAAGGCCAGCACCTTACCGGGCGCGATATACTGCATAACATAAGCACCGATAAAGCGGCCCACCATGGCGCCGCCAAAATACCAGGCAATATAATGTGACGCTTTTTGGGCATCCAGGCTGCTGATATCAGGCTGGGTAATAAAGCTGACCAGAAAACTGCCAATGCCCACTTCAGCACCAACATAAACAAAAATACCCACAGCCCCCAGCACCAGATGGCGGTAACGCCAGGCAGAGCCACTGGTTATATCCAGATTTGCATCTTTCTTACCCAGCTTTGGCAGGCGCAAAAAGGCAAAAATCAGCGCCATTACAATCAGCACAGCCGCCAGTAGCAGGTAAGGCATTTGCACGGTAGATTCGGTTACTTCACCCGGCGTAGGCGCTTCCATGCCACCAAAAATTAACCAGGCACCAAAAAAAGGTGCCAAAGTCGTACCCAGCGAGTTAAAGGCTTGCGTCATAGTTAAGCGGCTGGAGGCTGTTTCTGGCCGGCCAAGTACACTTACATAGGGGTTAGCGGCCACCTGCAAAATAGTAATACCGGCGGCCAGCACAAACAGCGCCAGCAGAAACAGCGGGTAATAATGCGCGGCCGCAGCAGGGTAAAACAACAGACAACCGGCACCGGCAATCAGCAGGCCGGTAACAATACCCGACTGGTAGCCAATACGGCTTACCAGCATACCGGCGGGGACAGAAACTACAAAATAGGCACTGAAAAAACAAAACTGAATGAGCAATGCCTCGGTGTAACTGAGCTCAAACAAGCCTTTGAGGTAGGGCACCAGAATGTCATTCAGACAGGTAATAAAACCCCAGATAAAAAATAATGTGGTTAATGATGTTAAAGCAAATCTGTAATTGATCTGGCCTGATGCAGCCTGTGGCGTGGCCTCGCTAAGCGTTGGTGTTACAGCCATCTTATCCTCCCCGGTGTTTTATGTTTTTCATTGACGCGCGCTTTGCCGCCGTCTAGTATGATGTAAGCGCTTTCATTTATAGCATATATCACGCTGTTGGCAATCATTTTGTCGCTCAGCAGCCCGTAACAATACGACCGGAAGATAGCAAAACCGATGAAAATAACTTTAGCCAACAGCTCACCTCTGCTAAAACCCGACTTTGTGTTTGGTGTTGCCACTGCCTCGTTCCAGATAGAAGGTGCCGCCAATAGCCGCGAGGCCTGCATTTGGGATACTTTTTGTGCACAACCCGGCCGGATAAAAGATGGCTCAAACGGCCTGGTGGCCTGCGACCATATCGCGCGCTGGCAGGAAGATGTCGAGCTTATTGCGGCGCTGGGCGTCGATGCCTACCGTTTTTCCATCGCCTGGGGCCGGGTAATTAATGCCGACGGCAGCGTGAACCAGGCCGGGCTGAATTTTTACCGGCAATTACTTGATGCGCTAAACGAACGCAATATCAAAGCCTTTGTTACGCTGTATCACTGGGATTTACCGCAGTATTTGCAAGATAACGGCGGCTGGCTTAACCGCGCCACCGCCTATAAATTTGCAGAATACGCCGATATTGTCAGCCGGGCCTTTGGCGACAGAGTGTATTCTTACGCCACATTAAATGAGCCGTTTTGTAGTGCTTATTTAAGTTATGAAGCCGGCATTCATGCCCCCGGCGTGCAAAACCGCCAGCAAGGCCGCCAGGTAGCGCACCATTTATTGCTGGCACATGGTTTGGCCATGCCGGTGTTGCAAAAAAACGCGCCGCAGGCACTTAACGGCATAGTGCTGAACTTCAGCCCCTGCCATGCTGCCAGCAACAGCGCAGCGGATATCCGCGCCGCCGACATGGCGGATCAATACCATAATCAATGGTACCTGCAGCCGTTAATGGAAGGCTGTTATCCGGCCCTGCTACAACAGCTGCCTGCGGCCGAGCAGCCGCAAATTCATGACGGCGATATGGCTATCATTGCCCAGCCACTGGATTTTCTCGGTGTAAATTACTACACCCGCACTGTGTACCGCGCTAACAGCAAAGGCTGGTTTAGTGATGTGCCACCTGCCACACCGCCGTTAACCGATATGGGCTGGGAAATTTACCCGCAGGGCTTAACCGAAATATTACTGGCAATACATAAGCGCTATAAACTGCCGCCGGTGTATATTACCGAAAATGGTGCCGCTATACCCGACACCATGCACCTTGGCCAGGTGCACGATACGCAGCGGGTTAAGTACTTTGAACAGCACTTACAAGCCACAGAAGATGCCATTATCGCCGGTATGCGTATTGATGGCTACTTTGCCTGGAGCCTGATGGATAATTTTGAGTGGGCCGAAGGCTATGCCAAGCGTTTTGGTATAGTCTATGTCGATTACGCTACACAACAGCGCACATTAAAAGACAGTGCTATAGCACTGCGTGAAGTGTTCGCCGGGCGTAAAAAATAATAATAAAGCAGTTATCACGGGGTTAGCATGCTGACAAAACGGGAAAAAGTGGCCTACGGCCTTGGCGACACCGCCAGCAATATTGTGTTTCAGACGGTAATGCTGTTTTTAACCTTTTTCTACACCGATATTTTTGGTATTTCGCCGGCGGTGGTAGGCAGCATGTTTTTGCTGGTGCGCATTATTGATGCGGTAACCGACCCGTTAATGGGCGCCATGGCAGATAAAACCAAAAGCCGCCACGGCAAATACCGGCCTTATCTGCTCTGGCTGGCATTACCCTTTGCCCTGTGCAGTGTGCTGGCATTTACCACACCGGATTTATCTGCCAACGGTAAAGTTATCTACGCCTTCGCCACTTATACCTTGCTGATGCTGGCCTATACCGCCATTAATATTCCGTATTCAGCGCTCGGTGGTGTATTAACAGCAGATCCAACCGAGCGGGTGTCGGTGCAGTCTTACCGTTTTGTGTTTGGTATGCTCGGTGGTTTGCTGGTTACTGCCTGTACGCTGCCGCTGGTTAACTTTTTTGGTAATGGCGATAACGCCAAAGGTTATCAGCTTACCATCGCCGCCATGAGTGTGCTGGGCCTGGTACTGTTTTTACTCTGCTTTGCCGGCACACGGGAACGGGTGCAGGCTCCGGCGGATCAACAGCTGACGCTACGCAACAGTTTTGCTTCGCTGTGGCAAAATGATCAATGGCGTATTTTGTGTGTTGCTGCATTTTTTCTGCTTACCGGCATGGTGCTGCGCACTACACTGGCCATTTACTATGTAAAATACTTTTTAGGCCGGGAAGACTTAATCACTGCCTTTGTTACACTGGGTATGATTGGCAATATTGCCGGTTGCGCCGTAGCCCAATGGCTTAGCCGTTATGTTGATAAAGTAAAAGCTTATATTGGTTTGCAACTGATCTCCGCTGCCATTTGCATACTGAGCTTTTTTATTGGCAGCGACCAACTGGTGCTGGCATTTGCACTGTATTTTCTCTGGGGTTTCTTTTTACAAATGGCCACGCCACTGTTGTGGGCAAAAATGGCCGACACTGTTGACTACGGCCACTATAAAACCGGTATTCGTATTACCGGCCTGGTGTACTCGTCTATCGTATTCTTTATTAAACTCGGGCTGGCGTTAGGTGGTGCACTGGCAGGCTGGTTGCTGGCCGGATACGGCTACCAGGCCGACGTACCACAAACCGCAACAGCACAACACGGCATTTTGCTCAGCTTTACCGTATTGCCTGCTATTGGCTCGATACTGGTGGCAGTGGTAATGAGCCGTTACCGCTTAACCGGGCCACGCGTACTGGATATCCACCACCAGCTGGCGCTGCGCGCTGGTGGCACTGCACCCGGGCATGCTAGAGTAACTGCATAAACGTTATTACGCAGGCAGGCCATGGCAACCATTTACCAAGTATCAGAATTAGCCGGGGTATCGCTGGCAACAGTATCCCGGGTAATGAATAATAACGCCCGTGTCAGCGAAAACACCCGCAACAAAGTGCTGGCAGCAATGGAGCAACTGGGCTACCGGCCCAATTCTATTGCCCAATCGCTGGCGTCAAACCGTTCTAACAGTGTAGGCATTCTGGTGTCTGAGCTGCACGGCCCTTTTTATGGTGAAATGCTCAGCGGCATTGAGAACGAATGCCGCGCGGCTGGTAAGCACGTTATTATTGCCGCCGGCCACAGCGAAGAAGCCAGTGAAAAAGACGGCATTGAGTTTTTAATCAGCCGCAGCTGCGATGCGCTGATTTTGCATGTTGAAGCGGTATCCGACGACTACCTGATTAAACTGGCCAGTGGCAATATGCCAATAGTGCTGATTAACCGCTTTATCCCGCAACTGGCAGATAATTGCATTAGCCTGGATAACGAGCTGGGCGGTTATCTGGCAACCAAGCAATTACTGCAGCAAGGCCATACACAACTGGCCTATCTGGCCGGCCCAATGTGGAAAAGCGATGCCAAAGATCGCTACCACGGCCACTTACGCGCCATGGCAGAGCATGGCCTGAGTTTTAACCCGGCCTTACTGGCCGAAGGTGACTTTCAGGACAGCAGCGGCAGCGCCTGTATGCAACAGTTACTGGCTAAAGGCCTGCCATTTAGCGCGCTGGTGTGTGCCAACGATGAAATGGCCGCCGGCGCGATGGAAGTGGCGCGCGCGCATGGCCTGAATGTGCCACAAGACTTATCTATTGTTGGTTTTGATAACCTGATCCTGGCGCGCTACATTTACCCCAAACTTACCACTATTGATTACCCTATCGGCGAAATGGGCCGCATGGCGGCACGCTGGGTACTGAAAAATATTTACCAGCAACAGGCGTTACAGTTAAAGAATGTATTTGAGCCGGTGCTGGTATGCCGCGATTCGGCCAGCGCTATTGCTGCGGGTTAACTGCAGCCAATGGGCCGCCCCCGGGCGCTTAACGGGTTTTTGTTATTTTTTTGGAGTTTGCTATGCATCTGCCCGCTGATAATAGCGCAGAAACCCACACCTCTTTTGCGCTGTTTGCCGAGGCTTTAACACTGCAGCGCCAGGCTTATCATGCCAACCCGGTGTCTGATTACCAGCAGCGCCTTGCCGATTTAACTGCGCTGGCGGCACTGGTAAGCGACAACGAAGCCGCGCTGGTTGAAGCGGTAAATGCCGATTACGGCAGCCGTTGCCGGTTTGAAACCCGTTTTTCTGAAATTTTAATGGTGCTGGAAGATATTAGCCGCACGAAAAAACAGCTGAAAAAATGGCTTAAGCCACAGCGGCGCCACATAGACCGGTTGTTGTTTCCTACCTCAAGCTGCAAAGTGCTGCCACAACCGCTGGGCGTGGTCGGCGTTATCGTGCCGTGGAATTTCCCCATTATGCTGGCACTGTCGCCACTGGTCGCCATTTTCGCTGCCGGTAACCGCGCCATGGTAAAAATGTCGGAAAACTCCGGCCAGCTGGCACAGTTGCTAATTGAGCTGGCGCCAAAATACTTTGCGCCCGACAAACTGCAGTTTTTTGCCGATAACAACGGCAGCGGCCCGGCTTTTTCAGCCCAACCGTTTGATCATCTGTTTTTTACCGGCTCTGCGCAAACCGGCAAGGCCGTTATGGCCAGCGCCGCGAAAAACCTGACCCCGGTAACGCTGGAGCTGGGCGGAAAATCGCCCGCCGTTGTCGCACCGGATTTCCCGCTGCATAAAGCTGCCGATCGCATTTTATGGGCCAAGGCATTTAATGCCGGGCAAATTTGTACCAATGTCGATTATCTGTTTTTACCGCATGGCAGCGAGCAGGCCTTTACCGGGCTGGCGCTAAAGCTGGTGGCACAGCGCTACCCCGACATTAACCATAACGATTACACAGCCATTATTGACCAGCGCGCCTACCAGCGCTTACAGCACACGCTGGACGATGCCATTGCTAAAGGCGCCACAGCAGTAAACCTGATGCCGGGCCAAACTACGGCACCTGGGCTGCGCAAATTTCCGCTAACCCTACTGTTTAATGTTACTGACGATATGCTGGTGATGCAGCGCGAAATTTTCGGCCCGCTGCTACCGGTAAAAACCTACCGCGATAAAACTGAAGTGGTTAACTACATTAACGCCAGGCCCAGGCCACTGGCATTTTATCCGTTTAGTTATGATAAAGCGCTGCAGCAATTTTATCTTGAACAGGTGATGTCGGGCGGTGTAACGGTTAATCACGCTATTTTGCATGTCAGCCAGCACGACTTACCCTTTGGTGGCATTGGCCACAGCGGTATGGGGCACTATCATGGCTACGAAGGTTTTATTACCTTTTCCAAACTGCGGCCGGTGTTTTATCAGGGCGCCTTTAACAGCGTCAGCATGTTGCTACCGCCTTATGGCAAGCTGGCAAGCACACTTACGGACTGGCTGATCCGCTTTAAAGGTCAAGGTTAATTACCTCCCCCCCCTTTACTGGGCTATAGTTTATTTGTATTACTCAGAGCTATACGAAAGATATCGCCTTGAGCTGGTTCCCGCCTAACATAATAAACCTGACTGTCGTGCACGCTATAGTGGTGTGCAAAGTTGTCTGCCTGTTCCATAAGTTTCTCTTGCTGTGTGGTTTGAATATCGTACCGGTAAATGCCATTTCCTGGCTGATAGTAGAAAATGCGTCCCTCTGTCAATTGCCAGTTCAGCCAGTTTATTTTGTCCAGCTCGGGCAACAGCAGCTTACTTTCCCCACCGGCTAAGTTCATGCGCCACAAGCCATCCTGATGGTATCGGGTATAATACAACTGCCCCTGCCAGATACGACCGCTATATCCGTCCAGAACGGGCAGCAATTGTTCAGCACGATGGGTCAAGTCATAGTGCCAGAGTTGCCAGTCACCATGACGATCTGTACTGTATATAAGTCCGTTTCCCTCTTCATCCCAGTCTGCTACAGCAATCTGACTATGAGCCGGTAATATTTTTCTCACTACTCCATCGGGCACGCTTACGGTATATGCCGCACCATCTTTTACCAGCACCAGTTGGCTACTGTCAGGGTGCCAGTTAAAACGCGCGAAACCGGGCTCTCCAGGTAAGTCAGCCAATACAACGGCCTGTTGCTCTGGCTGCTGCTGCCAAAGCTGATAATGGCCACCTCGGTTGCTTAAAAACACCAGGGCTGAACCATTTGGCGCTATGCGCGGCAGGCTGTCGATACGTGAGCTGTCAATTACCAGGCTGGAGCCGCCATTGCGAGAGTAACGCCAGATATTAGACCGGCTGTCGTTACTGCAGTAGTACAACTGATCAGCCGTTAATGCTACTGAATTAATCGGCAGCGCCGCCCGATACATCATCTGCAAGTTGGATTGCTGCGGTGTAAACTGATATAGGTTACTACCAGCAACCAGTAGCAACCGTTCACCGTGCCAGTACAGCTGACTTACAGCAAGGTTGATCTGGTGTTGCTGCTGCACTGCACCACTTTCGCTGTCCAGTAACAACAACGTTCTGCTGTGGGCCGTGTTGTAGCGCAGCACTGCTAATTGCTGTGTAGTCTCTGACAGTGCGAGAGCGATATCCCCCTCACCTGCATAATTTACCGCTGTTAGCGTAAGTTGCCTGCTGACGCCACTGATCAACGATAATTTGAAAATATGATAAGGCTGAGTTTTGTCAGTACGCTGCCTATAGTAAAGTGCCCGACTATCCCCCTGCCATATCAGTTGTGGCACACTGTCAGACGGACAATCCTGCAAAGGAGATACATCGTCAGGTAAATGCAGCAGTATTAACTGACACTGCTGATTAAAGTAGCGGATGTAGGCTATCTGATTACCATCCGGGCTCAGCCTGCCATAACGCGCATCTTCCAATGTATCTGAAACGGTTTGGTGTTGTTTTGTTATGGTGTTATGCAACCAAAGCTGATTATGGCCATTGTCAGCAGTGCGGTGATATAACAATTTGGTGCCGGCACGATCGGTACTAATATGGAATTCAGCACCATTAAAACTGGTTACCGGAACTGAAGGTATACGAAGTAACATGACCTCTTCAGAATGCTCCAGTGATTCCGGCCAAAGCATCGCCACAGATGCTAACACCAGACTGGCTAAAACCAACAACACTGGTGCCCGATAAGGCCTAATAACAGGTCTGCTGCTAACACTAGCGTCGCCCACTACCGTTTCCACCGGTAACTGAAGGCGATAGCCCAGTTTAGGTAGGGTCTCAATATAATTGTGAGTGTTGTCTAGCCGAGAAAAAGCTTTACGTAGTAAAGATACTGCCCGATTAATAGCACTGTCACTGACAATGCGCCCCTGCCATACCTGCATAATCAGAGTATCGCGACTCACCACTTGCCCTGGCCTCTGCAACAGACACATCAACAGCTGATGCTGTCTTGGTTCCAGATAAAGCTGCTGCTTTGTATCAGCTAACTGTCGCTGGCTGGCATCATAGTAAAGCGGTCCCAACTGCCAATGGCTAATAGGGGCTGAAAGTATCGTCATAAAATGTCCGGTAAGCTTTTCATCACAAAATCATCATTAGGATGACCACGGCAAAACACTGCTGGTTACTTATGCTTGGCCTGTATTCAGGTTAACAGGAAACTCACATGAAACGTCAAACAATAACAACAATCTGGTTGATCATGCTGCTATTGGGCCTGGCAAGCTGCAAGTCTTCAGAAAAAAATCAAGGCGATAAAACGTCTGTGGCACAATTACAGCAGGTGAAGCTTAATGGCCGAAACTACTGGCTAGCACTACCCAGAGGTTATCAGGCTGCAAATAGTTACAAATTATTATTAGCTTTTCACCCCTCAGGTGGCAATGGTAAAGACATGCAATCATTCACCCACTTTGATCAAATCAGTAATGAATATATTGTCGCTTATCCAGACTCCGAGCAGGTGGAATGGAACGAAGGTTGCAACTGCAATATTGCACATCGGTTGGGAGCCGATGACCTGGGGTTTACTTCACGTATAATCACTGACATTCAAAGCCGCCATAACGTGATACCAGACGAAGTATACGCTGCAGGCTATTCTCAAGGCGGACTTTTTGTACAAAATCTGGCATGTAACCTGCCACAGCTATTTAAAGCTGTGGCCGTGGTAGCTGCACCGATGTCAATCCAGCTGGCATCGAGTTGCTCACCATCGACTGCAGTCTCTCTAATGATGGTACATGGTACTGACGACACAGTCCTGCCCTACAATGGCATGGTTCATCACAACTTTGGACTTATCAGCTCTGCGGATGCAATAGCTTTAATAGCTGGAAAAAACGATGCTTTGCCTTATGCATTACACAAAACGCAGGTTGCACCACATACCCATCTAACCAGTTATCACAATGGTACACAAAAGTTTCAGCTGTACAGTGTGCAAGGCGGAGGTCATACCTGGCAGTTTGCTGGTTTTGACACCAGCCGCCAGATCCTGAACTTTTTTGCTGAAGTAGAACAGCCTGAGTTACCTGAGCACTCTCAGTTAGTATCAACTGAGCAGGGGCAATTCCATGTTCGGGCGATGGGGATGGATAACCCTGGGCCTGCAGTAGTATTGTTGGCAGGACCTAATTATAACTATCACAGCGACAGTGCATGGTTTGCTGCACTACAGCCATTACTGGCAAAGCAGTACCGGGTATACAGTATTGACAGGCTGGGTAATGCATATAGCAGTAATACTGAGGAGTTATCTTATCGCCGTTTTGCCGATGACCTGGCGGCAGTGCTGCAACAGTTACAGGAAATACAACTGGCGTTGGTCGCCTTTTCCAGCAGTAGCATAAGTGCGCGTTGGTTTTATCAGCAGCATCAGCAGCAGTTTGATATTAAAGCCATGGTGTATATTGACCCCGATATTCCGCTGCCGCATTCGTTAAGTTTGTATCAGGGCTACCCTGCAGACTGGTATCTGGCGAATTTACCGGCTTTACTGCCCCACCTGGCGGGCGGCAACTGGACTGGCAGAACCAAAGATAAGCTCGATGTTGAATATCAGGAAGTGCAGCAGTTAGTGGCACAGCATAATGTGCAGTTGGACTGGAGCTACTTTGAACAGATTATGCAGCTACGTTTACTTATTCCACAGCAACAGGCCCGTGCCAGGGAAATTGCAGCTTATATCGCGGACTTAGACGGCTATGCTCAGTTGCCAATGGTGTCTGCAATACCCGTCAGCGTAATTGACAGTGACTTTGAACAACAGCAGATAGATCTGGCACAAGACGAGCCCGAACTGGCTGCAGCGCTGCGCCTGTGGCAACAGGAAGGCAGTGCCTGGAGTGCTGAGCAGGCTTTAATTTCAAATGGTCAATATATTGCGCTAAGTAATAGCGACCATCTGGTGCCGGTGCAAAAACCAGAGCAAATCAAACAGGCACTGGATTGGCTATTTAGAGCACTACAGCTGCCTTAACCGCTCTGGCAATTTACCAGTGTCTGGTACTCGTCAAAGGCAAAATGGTCGGTCATGCCGCTGATAAAATCCTGCAATAAACGGCAGCGGTAATACAACTCCAGCGCGTTGTCGTCCGGGGCTATTTGCGCTACTGCAAGCTGGTAGGCCGCCAGATGTTTATTGGGCAGCCGGTGTGCCAGCCGTTGCTGTTGGGCTAAATGATAACCGTCGTTTTGCAGTACAGCAGCAAAATCGGCACGCGATAACAGCAACAACGGCTGATAACTGCCAAGCAAACCGGCAATAATGCGAAAGCCCTGTAGCTCCAGTGTTTCTACCTCAGGTTGGTTAAACACAAACTGGCGGGCAACCTGTTTAAAGGTGGCGGTAATAGCATGATACTGGCTGCCATCTTCCAGCAGGGCGCGATTTAAACTGCCGTCATAAACTGCAGCAATATTGCTGATAAACTGACCTGCTGCATGGCGTACCAGTGGGTGTATCATCATGACACGCAATCTGATAAAAAACGTCGAGGCGGTATTTACCGGCTCAGCCTCAGCGCTGTCCAGCGCGGTTTTAATCAGTGCAGAAAAGCTGGCGCTGCCACCGCGCTGGGTAGTGATTAAACGGCCGTCAGGCTCAAGCTCAGCAAAGGCAATGTTAAGCTGGTGAGCCAGTTCTTTGAGGTTGAATAAGCCTTTTTCTACTGCATCTTCAATATCGGCCAGGCAATACGAAATGTCGTCTGCCGCCTCCATAATATACGTCAGCGGGTGGCGGCAGCCCGGGGCGGTGTCCAGTTCTTGCCACAATTGGTCAACAAACGGCTGCTCAGAGAAATAATATCCCGGCTTTTTCTGCAAATAGCTCAGGCTGTGCTGCTTATCGGGTTTAGTGGCGGTGGCGCAGCGGGTGTATTTTAAAATACAGGCAGTTTGCGCATAGGTCAGGTTCATGCGCTGTAAGCTGTGCACCAGCCGTATAGCCTGGGCATTGCCTTCAAACTGTGCCAGCTCGACGCACAGTGTCTGCCATAAGGCGTTATCCTGCAGCTTATGGCGCGTGGTCAGTTCAGGCAGTATCTGGCTAAACCAGGTGTTAATAGCACTTTCACCACTGTGGCCGAACGGTGGGTTGCCGACATCGTGCAGCAGGCAGGCCATTTCTACCAGCGACTCCATTGGCCGCTCCAGCTCAGTTAAGCCATATTCTGCCAGTTGTTGCGGTGTTAGCAGGCGGAATATCGACTGCACAATAAAGCGGCCGCTTTGTTGCACCTCCAGCGAATGGGTTAAACGGCTGCGTACAGCGGCGTTACGCTCCAGCGGAAACACCTGGGTTTTCTGCTGTAAGCGGCGCACAGCTGCAGAGTTGATAATACGGCCACGATCACTTTCCAGCGCACTTTGTAAATCACTGCGGCTGCTTTGCAACGGGCGATCTGCTTTGATTTTATTGCAAAAATCCATAAAGGTATCCGGTATTGCACCAATTGGCCCAGTGTGGCGCAAAAGCCGGCTACCTGTAAAGGTGAAACTACAACCAGCTGTTTTGGCATTCGCTTCTATTAACAATACCAATCACTACCGCAGACTCGCCTTTTTTAACCGGCGGTGTTTCATTATAACCTTAGGGTTCAAAGACTGGCCGGGCGTCCAAGGCTTCTGCATGGTATTTATCGTCGTTGAACAACAGCG
Source organism: Rheinheimera pacifica (assembly GCF_900108485.1). Taxonomy (GTDB): domain Bacteria; phylum Pseudomonadota; class Gammaproteobacteria; order Enterobacterales; family Alteromonadaceae; genus Alishewanella; species Alishewanella pacifica. The sequence continues at coordinate 323,204 of NZ_FNXF01000002.1, forward strand.
GATAGTAAAAATGACGCAGTTGCGCGTGAAAATCTCTTACTTTTTGCTCATAGCGCCATGCTGCTTTCGCGTCTGTGTGCGCCCAATCGGTAAGAGTTCTTTGCAGTAAGGTTGCCGGTGATAACCATGCTACCCAACCCGCTGCCCGATATTTATCTGCTGCGGTTTGCTGATAAGCTTGCGCTAATGGCTTGGCCGCTTCATCCCCCAGTTGCTGAAAGGCGTAATACCATTTCCATTCAAACAGCGATTTTACCTGCGTTTTGCCAGCCCACTCCGGGTGAGATACCACAAAAGCCTGCATGGTTGTTTCAATAGGAATATCCCAGGCATCATTTACCGCTTCACGCTGGGTCAGCAGAATATCGCCGCCTTGCGGGCCATGAAAGCTTTTATCAATTGCGACATTGGCGACAGCAGGAATAATAAAGGTGGTTAATAACCAAAAGCCGATTAAAAACGAGGCCAGTACCGGGGCAGAAAAGCTAAAACGTGCCACCCAATAACACAGTAATGACCATAGCAGAATATAAACCAGCACTATAAATATAACCGATAGCATTAACCCGGCAGAGACACCATTGAATATAGCGCCAGCGATAAAAGGCAGCACAAGCACTAACCACAACGCCAGCACAACAACTGCGGCGCGTAATGGCCACAAACTATAGCCCGTGCGCGCAGTAATGGATAAAAAGTCTAACCGGCCGGCAGCCCGCTCGCTTGCCCGCAAGTCATGCAGTAACAATATCAGCAGTAATGGCGCAATAACGGCGATAACAAAGGTAAAATCGATGCGACCAACCATTGCCAGCTCAGGGTTTTGGGTATCAGACTCATGAATTTGCCCTTCAAGTGCCAGCATGCGAATGCGATGCTTCCATGGGTAAACATCACGTACGCCTGCAGCGGCAAAGGCCAGGGAAGATGGCGGCGCATAAGTCAGATGGAAAGTATAATAAGCAAGGAGACCCGGCTCATCATAGCGCTGTGCTACATCGGCTTGATCCTGTTGATCGGCTTTTTGCATACGTTCTATGGTGGCATGTTGCTGTGCGACTTCCACGCTGCCGGTCCACACAGAAAATAAAGCCAGTAGAAAACCCACCAAAAGCACTAAAGCTACGCTGTTCTTGTGTAAAACAAATCGGGTTTCACGACAAATGTCTAACCAACTCATATACGTCTACCTGCGAATAAAATAAATCCCAACACCACAGCCATGGCACAAAATAGCTGTAACAACGCCATAATGCTGTTGGCAAAACGTTGCGTTGGCGCTAACGGTGTAAAATGAAAATCATCCAGTATTTGCCAGTTAGCTGAGCTGACAGTCGCCTCTTGCTTTGCTTGTTGGCTACTATATCTGTTTGCATCTTGCGCGTAGCTAAGCCCTTCAGCGTGCAGCGTATTCATCGACTGCACAAAGTCATAGCGTATTGTTTCTGCCTCGCGCAGGAAACGTTGGTAGTTTTCCAAATCGGTGCCGGCCAGTTTCATCGAAGCGGTTTGAATGGCAATAGCAGGTGACAACCAGCCAAATTTGCGGACAATATCAGCCTGAGCTTGTTCACTTTGCATTTTTTGCTCGGCAAATTTGTTCAACACTTCCGTATGATGCGCCTCTGAATAGCGTGATACCACACCTCTGAAATTAACCGGTAACTCTTCCACTGTCGCAACGTTATATTGAGCTAAAAGGTTGTCTTTAAGCGCTTTAAAAGCAGGATCGTTAGCATTGTGCCCGTCGCCTGTGTCACGAATACTTTGTAGCACAGCAAAATCGGTTTCCAGTTTGCCCTGCGAGGCCAGAGCAACACTGGCAGTGTTGCCGGCAATTCTGGGCAGGATAAGACACATGAGGATCCAAACCGCCATTAAGCCACTAAAACTGGTGCTGTTAGCGGATGCCAGAGCAGAAACAGCCAGCACGATGCCGCACCAAATAGCCAGATACAGCAGATAGGCAATCACAAAAGCCACCACGGGTAACACCGCAGCACCGTTTAACAGCGTCAGCAATGCACCCACAACAAGCGGAGCCAGTATTAACAGGCCCGCACCGGCCAGCGCCACAGCTTTACCCAGCATAAGCGTTAGCGGTGACACCCCCTGCACCTTAAGAAAATCTAAGGTGCCGGCCTCGCGCTCACGGGTCATCACACCGAAGCCCAGTACAATGAGCAGCAGAGGGGTGAGTACTTGCATGACATAGGCAGGGGTGAGTTTACCGAGCCAGTTTAAGCCACTGCTTTGCTTTTGCTCGGCAAAGGTGGCGCTGTTTTGCTGGTGGCCTTCAAGAAAAATGGCATTACCGGTAAACGCATCGATACCCGGATCTAATGCACTTAACGGCGGCGGAGCACGAAATAAATAGTGTCCATAGTGGATCATCCGGTGGGGATGGCGGTCTGGTTGTGCCTCAAACACCTGCTTCGCCTCAGCTTGCATATGCTGACGCTTTTCAGCCGTTGCCGTAATGGCGGCTTGCGTTACCCACACCGAGGCAATTGCTAACACCAGCGCAATCAGCAACACGGTTTGCGCCAACTTGGAACGTCGCCAGTAGCGCCATTCGTCTTTGGCGATTGCCAATACCTTACTACCCATTACCGCGCTACTCATTGTGCGCCCCGGCAGTAAACGCTTTGTGCACGACCTCAGAGTCGATATTGCCGTGTTCGGGCGCGTCGAACATACCGACAATTTCTCCGTTGTGCAGTAAGCCAATACGGTCAGCGACATGACAGGCACCATAAACATCGTGGGTTACCATAAAAATAGTAGAGCCCTGCGCGGCCAACTGTTTTACTAAACGGTTGAATTCATCAATGGCAACAGGGTCCAGGCCGGATGTAGGTTCATCTAAAAACAAAATGGGCGCGTCACGCAGCAATGCCAGGGCAATGGCGGTTTTTTGCCGCATGCCTTTTGAATAACCAGCCAGTGCTGAATTCCAGGATGCTTCCTGCAATGCAACACGCTGTAAAGCTTCAGCAATATCGCCAGCTGTCTTTTGCTTACCAGACAATGATAAAAAATATTTTATATTTTCAATCGCCGTTAAATGGCCGTACAGCATGACAGACTCAGGCAAATAAGCGACTTTTTGCCGCACAATATCCGGTTGCTGGTGCACATTAACCCCTGCCAATGACACAGAGCCGGATGATGGCGTCATAAGACCAAGAAAGGTTTTAATGGTAGTGGATTTACCTGCGCCATTACCGCCCAGCAGCGCCATTACTTCGCCTTTTCGGGCACTAAAGGAAACATTCTTCAATATTTGCTTTTCTTTTACGTTAACGCATAAATTTGAAGCACTTATAACCAGTTCCTGCATTTTAAATCATCCCGAAATTCAATAAAAAATATTACATGTAGTGGGGAAAGCCTTAACTTCAGAACTGATATTTCACACTAACACTGTAGTTTACCGGCGAACCCGGCAGGTTCCATAACTTATGGTACGAGTTCTCAATGTATTCTTCATTAAACAGGTTATTTACATCAAACTTCAGGCTAAGCTGTTGGCTTAAATCGACAGACGCTGCCAGGTTAACCAGGGTATACGACGGTAAAATGTAGTTCGCATCGGTTGTTTCACCCACGCGGTCACCCACGTGGCGTACCGTTACAGCAAAGAAAGCGTCTTTGGCTAATACCTGAGTAAAGTGATTCACAGAGATATAGCCAGAGTGTTTAGCGATGTTGATTAACCGTGAGCCTTTAGCAATAGGCACACCCCACTCGAGATTGGTTGCCTCTTTAGCAGTTTTTGCGTCAACGTAGGCATAGCCCAGGTCGATACTGGTGCTGGTTGTCAGGCTGGTCGTTAGCTGAAATTCAATACCTTGGCTTGCTACTTCACCTAAGGTTGCTGAAAAATTGGAGTTTGGTACAGCCGTCAACATATTGGTTTTTTCTGCATCGAAAATAGCAACACTACCTGAGAAACGTCCGGCGAGATTTTGCCATTTAGCACCGATTTCAAAAGAGCTGGTTTCTTCAGGCGCAAAGGCATTTCTGTCAGAATCCAGCCCCGGATTGGGTCTGAAGCCTTCAGCATAACTGGTGTACAAATTCACACTGTCGGTAATTTGATAAACAAAACCGGCCCGTGGTGTGAATTGTGTTTTATCCTGGCTTTGAGATACTTCACTGATTCTGTTGAAAATATCTTGCTCAAACCGATCTACGCGAAACCCGAGCAGTAACTTCGTTTTCTCTGTCAGTTCAATCAAGTCCTGGGCATAAAAACCTAAGCCTTGCTGTTTTTCATCCGTCAGTGTTGCCGGTAACACTGCGGGGCGGAAGATGGTGTAATCAGGATTATTCGGGTCAATGCTATAGGTTGTATCGCCAGATCCCCAGGCTGTTCGCCACAATCTGTAATCAGTGTCCAGGTGATAGTTGTAATAATCCAGACCGACCAAGATATTATTCACAAAACCGGCAAGTTCGGTGTTACCACTTAGCTCAAAACGTAAAGAGAGATCCCGCGCCTGGTAATCGCGCTCTCTGCGTTGTCTTGATAAGCGATTAGGATCAGTTAACAGCAACTGCCTGCCATCTGATAACTCTGTATCTGATGATTGCCCCTTCATGGATGAATCTCTGTAGGCAAAACCGGTTAACAGGTGCCAATCCTGACTCAGTGTATGATTTAAGATCAATTGATGACCAAAGGCTTTAACTTCGTGAGCACGGTCCCGAATATCACCATAAAAATCGCTGGGATTGGCCGCGTCAAAATCGTTATCTAAAATATAAACACCACGATCCAGTGGTTTTTCCTGATCAAGAATTTCCATCTCGTAGCTGAGGCTGGTCTGGTCAGAAATATTCCAGATAAAAGAGGGGTTTAAGGTTAGATTTTTAAAGAAAACATGATCCCGGTGTGTATCAGAATCTTCATAAGCACCGGTAATACGGTAAGCACTGGCATCGTTAAGGCCGTTAGTGTAGTCAAATTCCAGTGCTTTCTTGTTGTAGTTTCCTACTGTTGCCTGCAGGTAACCCTGCGCATCAAACAGCGGTTTCTTGGTAATCACATTGATGGTGCCACCAGGCTCTCCCTGGCCGTATAGCGCGGAACCTGGCCCTTTCATAACTTCAATGGTTTCAATATTTACCGTACTTCTGTTGCCGCTGTAGCCGCGTACGTTAAAACCATTGATTAAGTAGCCAGTTGGGTTGGATTCATCGCCCGAAAAACCGCGGATAGCAAAGCTATCAAACATACCACCAGAGTTGTTTTGTCTAACGATAGACGCTGAAAAGTCTAAGGCGTCACTAAAACGTGTAATGCCCTCGTTTTCTAATTTATCAACACTAATGCGATCTATGGCTTGCGGCGTATCAATAAGTGGTACATTGCCACGATAAGGCTGCCAGTGTTTTTTAACTTCAATATGCTCAATACCGGCATTAGCCTCTTGATGTTGAATGGTATTGTTGCCGGTATTTTGGGCTGCTGCACTGGTAGAGATAGCGAGTAACGAAAATAAAAACCGCTTTTTCATCTGTCTTACTGCTTGCGGAAAATGATTGGTTTATGAATGTTATAACATCACAACTACCATCGCAATGAAACTGCGTAAAACTTGAGGCATAAAGCAGGTACTAAGCGTTGAGTGCGTTACCGCCTACGATATCAGGCAACAAACTGCAGGCCGTACTGATTGCCTTTTTTCCATACGCATTGTGCAGTACTACTACCAAAACGTTCGCTTTTAAGGCTAACGCTGTCACCTTTTTTCAGCTCACCGTTGTACTGAATACGCGCGCCGCCTGCCGCGCTAAAATCCAGCAGCTGGCAATGGGCAGCAAACTCTTTTAACGTCAGTTGGGCCAGAGGGGTATCGGTGGCCATATAGCGGATTTGCCTGCGCCGGTCGGCCAGTTTGTCGGCAGTTGGAAAATCAGGGTTTGGTGGCCGGTATTTACCGCCCGCTATGCGCTGATACACACTATCGTGAATACTGACATTGATAGGAGGGTTAGCCGGATCGCCATAAATGCGCCGCACCGACTCACCGGCGCCGATTTTTTCCAGTAATTTGTAACTGTACGAATAAGAGTTGTGCACCTGCATATGTAAATCAGGCTGGCACAGGGTTAACAGGTACTCGTCATTAAATTCCAGCCCCAGTGCGCAGGCTTTAATCAGCATCCATTGCAGTGGAATATCAGACAAGCCACACTCTTCATAACCACCACCAATATCAGAATGCACCCCGGCAAACCAGCATTGCTCCACATACTGATCATCTTTTAAGCTGCCGGTCCATAAATCAGGTTGAAACGGCGCCCGCCGCTCGTCCAGCGCCAGAGCATGATAGGCATGCTTTACCTGCTCACAAATATGGGTGTTAAAAAAGCCAACCCAGCCGCGGGTCAGTTTTCCCAGAAATGGCGTGGGCGCCCCCAGCGCACCAACGGTATCAAACACGCCTACCATCCGGATTTCCGGCCGGTAGTTGTCATAATACTGTGTTTGCGGCCGTTGTTCCGGGTGGGTGCGATAGTATTTGTATACTTGCCTCATCTGATCAAGCTGGTCTTTTTCCAGCAGGCCAACGGTGTGTATTAACCCGACAAAAGCCCTGGCGGTATAAGCGCCACGGCTAAAACCAAAGCAATATATTTCGTCGCCCAGCTCATAGTTGTGTACCAAAAAGCGGTAGCAATCGAGTACGTTTTTTTCCAGCCCGCGGCCAAAAGCACCGCCGATAAATCTGTCTATTCTGCCGCCGGTGCCAACGCCCTCATCATAAAACACCACCTGATGTATACCATCGCTGGCGATGGGCTTAATACTGCGTACCAGTTTAGTTACATTGGTGGGAATATCATCGGGCTCATTCCAGGTGCCGTCACAACAAATTATTATCCGTTTAGAAGCCGCCATAACTGTTCTCCTTATATCAGAAAAACGGCATATCTAACTGCGACCTTACTACGATAACTGCGCCGGACTGCGAAAACAGTATAGTTCAAACCTGGTTAAAAAACGTACCATACACAATTTACCAGGGTAGCGCTGTGCCATCCCAATTCAGTAGCAAACCGGTTTTCTCTGCATTAAGCCCGGCGGCCACACGTGCCAGCCGCTGTGCAGTCGCAGCCGGGGTTTGCAATTGCCCCTGAGGTAAATTTTGCTGAAAGGGCTGTGACAATGCGGTGTCTGTGGTGCCGGGGTGAACACTGACAATAGCGGCAGTTTTGTTTAGTCTGCCCACTTCAATACTGAGGTTTTTCACCAGCATATTCAGCGCAGCTTTGCTGATACGGTAGCTGTACCAGCCGCCAAGGGCGTTATCACCTATACTGCCCACTTTAGCGCTAAGTGCCAGCACGCGCACATTGGCTTGCTTGCTAAGGTAGGGGAATAACAGTTTCAGGTATAACGCCGGCACCTGCACATTAGTTAAAAAACGGTCAGCCAGAATGGCGGTGTCCAGCTGGCGAATAGTTTTTTCCGGCATGGCTTTGTCGTCATGCAATACGCCGTTACAAATGAAAATGGTATCCGGCTGATACAGCAATGCATGCTTTACGACCTGTGCGCTGTGCTCCTCCGATAACAACGGATCTTGCAGCCAATGCATGCCTGCATTGCCGGCACTATTATTTTGCCGGCTTATAACACAAACGGTTGCGCCTGCATCCGCGTAATGCCGGGCCAGCGCCAGCCCAATGCCTTTACTGGCGCCAATAACCAACACAGACTGCGTCATAACACTAACTCCTGCGCCAGTTGTACACCGCTTAACCAGGCATTTTCTACCCGGCCACCGTTAAGCCAGTCTCCGGCCAAACCCAGTGCTAAAGCCGGTAAATATACCGCGCCAGACACCGGGTACTGCGGCGCCTGCTGGGCATACCGCCAGCGATGGCATAGTGTTGTCACCGCTTTTATTGGTTGCCCGCTAATATGCTGTAAGGCTATAACGGCCTGCTCAACTATTACGTCTATGCTGGCTTCAAGATGTTGGGCTGAGAACGCCGGGCTAAAATGCAACAGCCAGTGCTCTGCGCGGCAACGCCCCGGTTTGGCGGCTTGCCGTGCCAGCCAACTGAGAGGGTGGTTTTTAACAAAAATAGCGTCATACGGCAGCAAAGGTTGTTCAAGCTGTATATTTACCGCCCAGCATGGCAACAGTGCCGTAGCGGCGAACAGTGTTGCAAGCTTGGGGCTTTGCGGCAGAAAAGGTTGTAATAACTGCCTGGCTTGCTGCTGTGGTATCGCCAGCACCAATTGGCTAAAGCTGCCAAGCGCAATACCCTTACTGAACAGTTGCCAGTGGTTACCATCAAATTGCAGTTGATCTACCGGGCAGTTGCAATGCAGGCTGATGTTACCCAGCAACTGCACAACCGGTGCCTGCATGGCAGGCTGGCCAATATAACGCTCGGTATCATCAGGTGAAGGGTGAAGGCCGCTGTCATCAAACACGGCTAAGCTTCCGTTCCAGCGGCTAATAGTACCCGCTTGCAGCCATTGATGGCACTGCGCCTGAAAAGCCTCACTGCGGGCGGTAAAATACTGCGCACCTAAATCCAGGTAGCCCTGTTCAGTGCGCTTACTGCTCATGCGCCCGCCAGCACTACGGCCTTTATCAAACACTACTATCTGGTGGCCTTGCCGTGTCAGCCGAGCGGCACAGGCGGCTCCGGCGATTCCGGCACCAATAATTGCTATTGTCACCCTTTACTACCTGTAGTTTGTTCTGGCATGGCACAGGTTACGCGCCAACACTGCGGCGCGATCAGGCTATGGCAGAATTTTGGGTAGTAATTCCGGTGGTAGCTCCCAGCTGCTGGTCAGCTGTTCGCCCTGCCAGGTTTCAATGGTCAGCCAAAGTTTATCTGTGGCGCTAAACTGCTTCGGTGCTATCGCATGCACATGCTGGCCATGGCGGCTGCCGTGCAAAATGCCTTCATCGCCTTGTTGCAGTTCTTCAATTGGCAGAGGCGCCGGGCCAATATTGACATAACCCTGGCGAATATCGCTGACATCGCCCTGGCCGAACATCAGCATAAAATCTTTTACATACTCATCATGATGGGCATAAGGTGGTTTCAGGTTTAGTGGCATAGGTGCAATTTCAAATTGCCCTACTTGCTGTGCCGGCCAGGCGGGCGGAAATTCCGGTGTCAGTGACTGATATAAAAACCAGAATGGCAATACCAGCACCAGGCCATTCAGTTTGTATTTATGCCGCTGCCACACGCTGTTACTACGCGCCATGGTTAACCTCCTGCAATGCTTCGCTGCTACGGCTGGCCCGAACCGCTTTAACGGTGCGGCTGCCCCATATCATAAAGCCGGTAATCGACATGCCGGACAAGATCAAACCAAACAAAAACCAGATAGCCTTGGTCCAGATACCACCAATAGTGCCGTAGTGTAACGGATCGGCAATATGCATTACCGTTTGCAACGCCGTCATCGATTGCGGTGATTTCTCGTGGGCAATCTCGCCGGTCCAGGGGTTAATACTCAGGTTATAAGACTGCTCATCGTAGAAAATATGGTCGCCACCGCCCATCAGCGTATACATGCCGCGGTTATGCTCTGGCAGCATCAGGTAACTGGGGCGAAAATCCGGGAAACGCTGTTGGGTAATATGCATTGCATCAGCAAAACTGACCGGCGGTGTACTCTGCTCAGCCGGCATATCGGCTATCGCAACAATAGGCGCATGCGGCTCTATATCAATATCGGCATGCCACATTACCGCCTGCACCAAATACCACAGGCCGGTAGCACTCATCAGCATTAAAAACCAGATCGACCACACCCCGGCCAGCCGGTGTAAATCGGCCAGTACGGTTTTTCTGCCCTGATTAAAACGGATTTTTGGTTGAATAAAACTACGCCAGAAGTTTTTGTAGATCACCAGGCCGGTGATCAGCGCGCCCAGCATCACTATGGCCATTGCCGACACCAGGTAATAACCTACGCTGTAGCTACCCGGCCAGGGAAATAATAACCAGCCATGCAGGCTGCGCATAAAGCCGATAAAAGTAATACCTTCATTTACTTGCTGAATTTCGCCGCTGTACTGGTTTACGTAGGCAATAGCAAACGGCTTATCGTGATCGGTAAACATTACTGCATTAACCAGATAAGGTTCAAATACCATTACTGTGCCAACATCAGCAGTCGGGTAGGCTTGCTGTACCGTTGCTACCAGTTCGGCTACCGGCCTGGCCGCTAAGTTATCCGGGTTTGTCGCGCGCGAAGCCGGGTTGGTTAGCCAGGTCAGTTCATGGCTGAAAACGGCAATAGTGCCAGTGAGACAAACAAAGCAGAAAATCAGCCATATTGGTAATGAAAACCAGCCATGTAGTTGAAACCAGAAACGATTGCTGAGTTTAGCCATGTTAAAACTGCCTGTGATTACACTGATGTACCCGATTAATGCCAACTATATTAATGTTAATAAGAATACTTATCAACCAAGATTGAAATTGAGATTGATTACCATTTAGAGTGATACAGGTGCGCGGCAGCCGGTTGGACAGCGCAGCCGATATTATCGGCAACGTGAAGGCTTAAACGTCTTTGCCGCGAAGAGTCGAGTTTGGCTTAAGTTATCAGGTTAGGGCAAAGCTCAGTACCAGGCTGATAATTACCCCGGTAATAACCAGCTGCACCAGACAAAAACCCATAATATCTTTTGCTTTTAAACCGGCAATGGCCAGCACCGGTAAGGCCCAGAATGGCTGGATCAGATTGGTCCAGGCGTCGCCCCAGGCCACTGCCATGGCAATGCGGCTAACATCGGCCCCCAGCTCCAGCGCCGCCGGCAACATTACCGGTGCCTGCACCGCCCACTGGCCGCCGCCTGAAGGTACAAAGATATTCACAATACCGGCGCTAAGAAAGCTCCAGAACGCCAGTGATTCGGCACTGGCAAAGCTGATAAACCACTGCGACATACTCTGGGCCAGGCCGGATTGCACCATAATGGCCATAATGCCGGCATAAAACGGAAACTGAATAACAATACCGGCGCCGCCGGCAATTGCCTGCTGCAGGCTGTGCAGCAAACGCCTTGGTGTGCCGTGCAGTACTATGGCAAGAAACAAAAATAAGAAGTTAACGATATTCAGGTTAAGCCCGCCGCCCTTAGCAAAGTACTGCACTAAATAAGCAATACCGGCAAAACCTACTAACAGCGCCAGCAGCATACTGTTTTCCAGCCTATCGGCCGGACGCGTGGTACCGGTATCCAGCACGGCTGGCTCCTGCAGTTTAGCCGGGTCAACATAAACACTGTCCCCGGCTTTGGGCAGCATTAAGTAATTTACCAGCGGCACGGCAATAAACAGTAAAGCCACTAATAGCAGGTTAAAACCGGCAAAAATCGTTTCACTGGTGGGAATAATGCCTATTTGCGCTTCGCTAAAGTGATTTGGCGTGGCAATAGTTAACGGCACTGAGCCTGCCAGCCCGCCATGCCACACCACAAAACCCGAGTAAGCGCTGGCTACCAGTAAGCGGTAATCCACTCTTACTTTTCTGGCCAAAGCTTTGGCGAACAGCGCCCCTACCACTAAACCAAAACCCCAGTTAATCCAGCTGGCCAGCAACGAAATAACCGTTACCAGCAAAATAGCCTGGCCGGCCGTTTTTGCCAGGGCAGCCAAGCGATCCAGTATGCCTTGTACCAGCGGCGTACTGGCCAGCATAAAGCCGGTAACCAGCACCAGCAGCATTTGCATGGAAAAACTGAGCAAGCCCCAGAAACCGTCACCCCAATAGCCTAAAACGGCCAGCGGGCTTTGCTGCTCAAATAATATTGCCGCGGCAAATACCACTATGCTGAGTAACAGTACAAAGATGTACGGATCGGGCAGGTAGCGTTCAACCAGTTTAACAAGGGGTTTAGCAGCAGCGTTTAACATGGCAACTCACTGAATCAACAGAATGTTGCACTTAGCCTAACGTGAAAAGTGAAAGGTTGCCAGCCAGTCGGATCAGCTCCGGCCTGGCTGGCAGGTTTACCCAGCGGTTCTGCCTGGTTTAGCCCTTGTTTGACGCAGGGGTTTTTGCCATAGCGAGAATTTTGTTGCGCAGGGCTTCATCCTGCTGTGCCTGTTGGGCGATGGCGTTGTATTCATCAGCAGTTAACCCTGCTGCTTCCACCGCTTTTACCATTTCAGCCTGTGCTTCTTGCTGCACTTGCTGGGCTTGTTCCGGCGTTTCGGCTGCCTGGAACTTACTTTCATACTCTGCACCAACCTTCTGGATGGAATCCATTGCAACACTGAACTTCAGCAGATTGGCATCGCTCAGATCTACGGCACTTTGCTGCGTAGTTGCTGCAGCCTGAGTAGGCGCCTCTGTGGCAGTTTGTTGTGCCAGCGCAGCACCAGATAAGGTAAGGCCTGCCAGAATGGCGGCTAAATACGTTTTACGCATAAAGAGTCTCCTCTGATAATAATTCAGTATTGCTATTGCCAGTTGTGTGCCAACTTTTAAGATACTGATTATAAACAACTATATTTAATAGCCCGTTTGAAGTTCGGCTATATCGCCAAGCTTGTGTATACTTATGACACACCAAAGGAGGCATTGTGACAAAACTATCCAGTTTACTACGCTGGCCGCAAAGCAGCTTGCAGCGCAGTTTGTTCTGCTATGTGGTATTGCCAATGTTATTGCTGTGTGGCCTGGCCATCCGCTTTGGCCTTAGCTTTACCCACGAACTGGTAAGCCAGAGCCTGCGCAGTGATCTGGAGCTGATTGGCCGGGCTATTCGTACCCCCGTCAGCGACGCCCTGCTTAACGGCGATGGCAATGCGATACTGGCGAATCTGGAATCAGTGTTTGCTATCAATGAAATTTATGGCGCAGCGGTTTATAACACCAGCGGCAGGCTGGTGGCCTCTACCGGGCTGGCCGACAACGACTTAACCCGCTCACTGGCAGCCTCGGAAGCCGTGCGTACCGGCGAGCAGCAGGAATCTTATAGTGTGGTATCCGGCTGGCAGTTATATTCGCAGTTTATGCCTGTAACCGATCGTAGCGGCCGCATTCATGGCCTGCTGCAAATTACCCGCCGTGCCAGTGACTTTGAGCAATCATTAACCCATTTGTCCCGTCTGGCCTGGCTTAGCTGGGGCGCACTGGCTCTGCTCAGTTTTTTAATTATCCGTTTTGGCCATAACAAGGCTATTGGCCGCTATTTATGGCAATTACTGGGCAGTATGCGCCGGGTAGCACAGGGCGAAATACAGCACCGGGCGGTGCTGTCCGGCCCGGCCGAGTTACAGGAAGTAAGCCGTGGCTTAAACACTATGCTCGACAGTATGCAGCAATCTGAACAACAGTTGCGCCAGCAACAATTGCAGCAGCAACAGCTAACGCAACAGCTGAAAGAACAGGAAAAAATGGCGGTAATCGGCCAGCTGGTTAGTGGCGTAGCGCATGAGCTTGGCGCTCCGCTCACGGTAATTGATGGCCGTGTGCAACGTGTGCTGCGCGAGCACAATGATGAAGACACCGAGCGCCAGTTGCAGGCCGTGCGTAACCAGGTATCGCGATTAAGCACACTGGTACGGCAATTACAGGCATTTGCTTATACGCCGGTGGCCCAGCGCCAGCCGCTGTCGGTAGCCGAATTATTACAACAGGCCATTCACAGCCTCAGTTTTGAATTGCAGGCTGAAGATGCACAACCGCAGCTGCAGCAGCCGTGCCCTAAAATAACGCTGTATGGTGATCCCGGCCGGCTGGAACTGGCACTGGTGAATTTACTGCGCAATGCGGTGCAGGCGGCAACCAGCAGTGTATCGGTACAGGTGGAAGTAAAAGCCGGCGAGCTGGCCATTAGTGTGCTGGACGATGGCGCCGGTTTACCGCCGCAATTTAGTACCGAACAGCTGTTATCACCCTTTGTGTCTACCAAAGCGCAGGGCCGTGGCACCGGGCTGGGGCTGGCCATAGTGCAGCAAATTGTGCTGGAGCATCAGGGGAAACTGTTGTTGTCGAACCGGCCACAGGGCGGCTGCTGTGTGCGTATATCCTTACCGTTACAGACAGAAGTAGCCGCTAAACCGGAGGCCAACGTATGAAAAACGCCTCACCGTACCGTATTGCAGTAGTGGAGGACGACCCGGCACTGCTGGAGCTACTGCAGGAAGAACTAACCAGCCATGGCTATCAGGTAGCAGCCTGTGACAGTGCCGAAGCCTTGCTGGCGCAACTGGAAGATTTAACACCGGATCTGGTAATAAGCGATATCCGCCTGCCGGGTATTGATGGTATGGCCCTGTTACAGCGCTTACGCCAGCAACCTAAGCCACCGGCACTGCTGCTAATTACTGCTTTTGGCACCGTGCGCCAGGCCGTGGCAGCCCTAAAACAGGGGGCCGATGACTTTCTTACCAAACCACTGGATTTAGAACATCTGCTGCTTAGTGTTGAGCGCTTACTGGCGCATAAAGCGCTGCAACAGGAAGTGCAACAATACCGCCAGAGCAGCCAGCAAGGGCCGGGCGGCATGATCGGCCAAAGCCGTGCCATGCGCCGCTTGTACCAGCAAACTGAGCGCATAGCCAAAGCGCAGGGCGCCGTATTAATTTTGGGCGAAAGCGGCAGCGGTAAAGAGCTGGTAGCGCAGGCACTGCACCAGCAAAGTGAGCGCGCAGCCAAGCCTTTTATTGCGGTAAATTGTGCCGGCATTCCGGCCGAGCTAATGGAAAGTGAATTCTTCGGCCATGCGGCCGGGGCCTACACAGGTGCCAGAGGTAGCCGCGCCGGGCTATTTAAACAGGCCGATGGCGGCACCCTGCTGCTGGACGAAATAGCCGAAATGCCCCTGCTGCTGCAGGCCAAATTATTGCGCGTATTGCAGGAAGGCCGCATGCGCCCGGTGGGCGGCGATGACGAAGTAGCGGTTGATGTACGCATTATTGCCGCCACGCATCAGAATTTAGAACAGCTGGTTGAAGCCAGCCAGTTCCGTGCCGATTTATTCTTCCGGCTGGAAACCTTTACGCTGAATATACCGCCACTGCGGGAGCGGGCCGACGATCTGGAGCTGCTGGCGCAGCATTTTCTGGCGCAGTTAAAGCAAAAACAACCGGCGAATGTACACAGTATCAGCAGCGATGCGCTGGATTGCCTGTACCGTTATCCGTTTCCGGGCAATGTGCGTGAGCTGCAAAACGCACTGGAGCGGGCCTATACCTTCGCTGCCAGCCATGAAATAACCCCCGACGACTTACCCGAACGTATTGTCAGCTACCAGGGCAAATCGGCAGTGCCGCAGCAAGCCAGCGACACCAGCTGGCCCAGCCTGCAACAGGTGCAGCACAACTATATGCGCCAGGTATTGCAGTATACCAATGGCAATAAACAACAGACGGCAGAAATACTCGGTATTACCCGCCGTACGCTGTATCGCTGGCTGGAAGAACAACAGGCCGAGCAACAATGATGCAACTTAACGCATGGTTACAACACCTACAGCTTAATGCAGATGCAGAGCAGGCTTACCGGCAAATGCTACAGCAACTATTCAGCGCACTACAGAACCTGCCGCACCCGGTAGTTATCGGTATCAGCGGAGCTCAGGGCAGCGGCAAAAGTACGCTGGCTGCTCTGCTGGCGCAGATGTTTAGTGCAACCGGCTGCAACGCCGCTGCCGTATCGCTGGACGATTACTACCTGAGCAAAGCACAGCGCCGGCAACTGGCAGAAAATGTACACCCCTTGCTGGCACAACGCGGCGTACCGGGTACGCATAATATTGCGCAGGCACTGGCCGATGCCAAAGCTGTGCTGGCAGGCGTACCGGTAGCACTACCCCGGTTTGATAAGGCGCTGGATGAACCTGCAGCTGCCTTACCGGCACAAACGCTGGATATCCTTATTGTTGAAGGCTGGTGCCTGGGCGTACCGGCGCAAACCGAAGCAGAACTGGCTACGCCGGTTAATGAACTGGAAGCCAAAGCAGACACTGATTGCCGCTGGCGACATTACGTAAACCAGCAACTGGCTGGGCCTTACGCAGAATATTGGCGCTTAATGACACCACTGATTTGGCTACAGGCACCCGACTGGGATTGCGTATGCCGCTGGCGCGCGCAGCAGGAACGCAAACTATGGCAAAGCCGTGGTAAAGGCATGACAGAAGCCGAACTGGCGCGGTTTATGTTGCCATTTCAGCGTTTAACCCAAGCCAGCTGGCAGCTGCTGCCGCAGCAGGCCAGTTATATTATTGCCCTGAATAAACAACAGCAACCCCGGTTAATGCAGTAAAAACTGTTGGTATTTTAGATAACAAAACCAAATTGACAGCGCTGTCAATTTGCTGATAGTCTGTTTTTTGAGCGCTTATGCTCAGCCCGGTTAACACCTTTCACTTTCAGTCAGGCCGGGTTTCAGCAAACTATGGGGAAGGACGGGTAAATGACAAAAACAAAAATAATAGTAACCACCGCAATTATGCTGGCATTACAAGGTTGTAATCCTGCGGCAGAGATAACATCAGCAGATCACGCCAACACCGCAGCTCTGCTGTTTGATGATTTTAATTATGACAGCACTGACGCCTTGTTTGCTAATGGCTGGACTGCACGCTCAGAAACCGGACACCCTGGCATTGCCGGGGCTGCCTGGTCAGTTGATGGCGTCAGCCTGCACCCGGCACCTGAACAGGCGCAGTTTGGTATAGCCCGCTTAAGCTCTGTTACCGATGGCACAGGTGAAGGCACCCGGCATACGCAAATTTGCCATGCACGTAAATACTTATATGGCACCTATGCCGCCAGGGTATTTTTCCGCAATGAGCCAACCTACGGGCCGGATGGCGACGAAGTGATCCAGACATTTTATGCCATCAGCCCACTGGAGTATCCGCTTGATCCCAACTATAGCGAAGTCGATTTCGAATATCTGCCCAATGGCGGATGGGGTGAAAATACCCAGCCCGCAATGTGGACTACCAGCTGGGAAACCTTTCAGCTAGAACCCTGGACCAAAGTAAATGAATACAGCCGGGTTGAAGGTGACTACAGCGGCTGGCGCACGCTGGTAATGAACGTCAGCGCCGATGCTGTGCGTTACTTTGTCGATGGTGAATTGATTGGCGAACACAGCGCTAATGTAGCACCCGAAGTACCAATGTCAGTTAATTTTAACCTCTGGTTTATGCCAAAAGGGGCGGATGGCTCGGTTGGCCCAATTGACTCAACTGAGCAACGCCAGTATCAGCAAGATATCGACTGGGTACTGCACATTCCGCAAACACAGCTCAGCACTGACGAAGTTAACGCACAAGTAACAGAGCTAAGAGCCCGGCAGCAGTTTTTTGTCGACACCGTACCCGAAGCAGTACCGGCCTTACCTTCGCCTTGTGGTTTGTAATACAACCCTAGCTGCCGGTATACCCACTCAGCCCGGGCCCGCACCCCGCGCCGGGCTGAATTATCTCTGGCAACATTATAATATACGAATAACAATAATTATCATTAAGCTTTAAAGATGGTGAAACTTGCTTTAAAATGCCTGAAATGCAGCTAAATAACCCATGACGTTTCAGGAACATTTTCTATGCCCGGCCAATTTAAAACTTCTGTACTGGCAAGCGCTCTGCGTGTTGCACTACCCGTTTCGTTTGTTACTCTCAGCACCTGTGTACTGGCCGAAAACAGCAGCGTAAATAACTCAGCAGCAGAGGCAGCAGTTGAAGTTATCGCGGTTTATGGCCATCAGGGTGAGAGCCGCTCAGCTACCAAGCTGGACCTGACCGTGTATGAAACACCGCAGGTCATCACGGTCATGTCCCGGTCGCAAATAGAAGATTTTGCACTCTACTCCGTGAACGATTTACTTAGTTACACCCCTGGCGTCACGGTAGAAAAGGCAGAAACTGAACGCGTTTACTATACCGCCCGCGGTTTTGATGTGGTTAATTTTCAATATGACGGCATAGGTGTACCGTTTTCAGCCGGGTTATCACAAGGCAGTTATGACACCGCCATTTTTGAGCAGATTGAAGTGATCAAAGGTGCTGCCGGCTTGGTTACCGGGCTGGCGAATCCATCGGCCACCGTTAATTACCTGCGTAAACGCCCGACACAGGAGTTGTTTGGCTATGTTACGCTGGCTGCCGGTTCTGAAAACCACCGCCGGCTGGAAGGTGATGTTTCCGGCAGCATCAGTGAGCGTTTCCGCGGCAGAATAGTAGCCGCTAAAGATACGGCAGATTCATACCTGGACCGCAAAGCAGACGACACCTCGCAATTGTATCTGGTGGGCGAGTATGATCTGACAGATCGCACTGAGCTGACACTGGGCCACAGTGTAAATAACAATAAAGCGGATGGCAGCTTATCCGGTGCTCTGCCGCTGTATTACACCGACGGCACGCCAACTAACTATGCTATTGCTACCAGTACCGCCACCGATTGGGCTTACCGCGATAACAAAACTACCCAGACCTTTGCCGAGTTACGCCAGCAACTGAGCGACGACTGGAGCCTGAATATTTTACTGAGCCAGAATAAAATGCTGCAGGATGCCGAGCTATTTTATGTCTATGGCACGCCGGACAAAGCTACAGAGCTTGGCCTTAACGGCTATGCCAGCGCCTACAAACTTGATGAAAAACATCGCATTGCCGATATTTACCTCAGCGGCAGTTATGCGCTGGCTGGGCGTAAGCACGAACTGATGGCCGGGGTTAATTACGCTAACATCGACCTGTTCGGCCAGTCGTTTTTCGATTACGAAACCGGTTATCCGGTGCTGGGCGCCGACTGGGCAGCGGGTTCTTCCCCCAAAGGAGTATTTGACGATACTGATCCTTACACCACCGGCCATCTGGACAAACAAATTCATCAATCGTTTTACCTGGCTACGCGGTTGCACCTGAGTGATGCCTTGTCTGTGTTGCTGGGCGCCAGAGCCATGTCGGTTGAACAAAGTGGCTACAGCTATGGCGTTGACAGCAGCTCAGATGCCAGCGAAACAGTGCCTTATGTCGGCGGGGTTTATCAGCTGAACGATACTGTATCGCTGTACGCCAGCTACAGTGAGGTTTTTACACCGCAATCTTTTGTTGATACCGGATTTAAGGCGCTGGGCGTAGCCAAAGGTGATAACAGCGAAGTGGGCGTCAAGTTCTTGCTCAACAATAACCGTGCTACTGCCAGTGCCGCGCTGTTTCGTGCTGATCTGAAAAACGTCGGCGAATTTGTTGAAGTTATTAACGGCGTTAATACCTACACCGGCCTTGATTATCAGTCACAAGGCGCTGAACTGGAACTTACCGGCAGCATTACCGACCAGTTTAACCTTAGCTTTGGTTATACCTGGCTACAAAGTGTAGAAGGCAACGACGGCAAGCAGGTACGCACCTATGTACCGCGTAATCTGGTAAAACTGTCCGGAGTTTATTACCCGCAGGCCATTGCCAACTTATCTGTAGGTGCCAGTGTGCAGTGGCAGGATAGCATCGCCATTACGCCTGAAACAGATATCCGTATCCGTCAGGGCAGCTATGCCTTAGTGGATATGTTTGTCCGCTACAACCTGAGCGAAAATCTGTCAGTTGCGCTCAACGCAACTAACCTTACTGACCGCAAACATTATGAAAGCCTGTACTGGACACAGGCTTACTATGGCGCGCCAGCACAATGGCAGGCGGCCGTTACCTGGCGCTACTAAGGCATTAAGCTAAGCGGCCGGTTAAAACGGGGCCGCCCTTACAGAAAGCCCCGTTTTGTAAAAACCTGTACTTTATTCTGCCCGTAACTCTGCCGCTATGCGGTAACTGGTTTGCCGCGCTTGCGGGTCGTGCATCATGCTGGTCAGCATTAGCTCGTCGGGGTTATGTTTGGCAATAAAATCCTTAATGCCTTGCTGCACCGCAGCGGCATCGCCCACCACAGAGCAGGCTAGAGCTGTCTGTACATAGGCTTTTTCATGTGGCTGCCAGATAGTGTCCATGCTATCCACCGGTTTTGGCAATAAGCCGGGGGTCCCCCGCGTCAGATTAACAAACTGCTGTTGCAGTGAGCTAAACAGCCGTTTGGCTTCAGTTGCAGTGTCTGCGGCAAACACATTCAGCGCCAGCATCAGGTAAGGTTTATCCAGTTGCGCCGAGGGTTTAAACTCGCGCCGGTACAGCTCTGCGGCCTGCTGCATCATGCCCGGAGCAAAATGCGAAGCAAAGGCATAGGGCAACCCCAACTGCGCCGCTAATTGGGCGCCATATAAGCTGGAGCCTAATATCCATAACGGCACATTCAGCCCTTGCCCCGGTACGGCCTGCACTAACTGATCCGGCCTGGCGGCAGCAAAATACTGCTGCAACTCGGCGATATCAGCCGGGAACTGCGCTTCGGTTTCCACTTTATGCCGGCGCAACGCCCGTGCTGTGGCCTGATCACTACCCGGTGCCCGGCCTAAGCCTAAGTCGATACGGTTAGGGTACAGGGTTGCCAGCGTGCCGAATTGTTCGGCGATAACCAGCGGCGAGTGGTTCGGCAGCATAATACCACCGGCACCCAAACGAATACGCGACGTCGCAGCAGCTAAATGGCTGATTAATAACGACGTAGCAGCACTGGCAATGCCCGGCATATTGTGGTGCTCAGCCAGCCAGTAGCGGTGATAACCTAACTGTTCGGCATGTTGTGCCAGGGCTTTGCTGGCAGCAAAACTGTCGGCCACGCTGCTGCCTGCTGAAACCGGGGCTAAATCTAAAATGGATAAAGGGATCATGTACGCTCCGCATCGCTGTGAATATGGATATTACATACCAAATGGTATAAAACTATAACAGCAATGGGGGCCTACCTCAGCGGTTTCAAGGGTTAGCTAAGCGGCAATAAAAAAGCCTCTGATTTTAGAGGCTTTTCCCGAAAAATTAGCGGAGCGTTAGGCGTTTAAAAAACGACAAGTCGTTAACCGCTAACCAACACTGTATGGCTATTTTTGCCATATTGACCTGAGTTGCGTTATAGAGAGCTGCTGAATGTTAACAGCACTGTCAGTACTGAGTTTAAGCTGACTATAGGGTACGTCAGGAAATACCACACTGGTCATAACCGTGCGGCCATTGTCGGCAAACACTTCTATAGAAGAGGTATCCAGAAATATCTCTAACTGCACGACGCCAGCTTTAATCTCTAATGGCGCCCGCTGCACAGAGGCAAAGCCGCTTTCAAAATCGGCAATGCCTGCGTTAGTTCTGTCTAAAATCAATTGTCCCGCTACGGCGTCTACTTTTAGTTTCAGGCTGTGCTTTGCATTTTCAAATGACAGCTCGACCAGCTTGGACTGCTTTAAATCCAGCTTAAGCTTGATATGCTCGCCTAACTCTGCGGATTTGGTTAGCTTAACTAATTCAACGGGTTTACCGCCTTTTACGTTGCTATTGCGCACAACTTTAGTATCCGTCGCCAGCGACGACAGACTAGCTACCGGTTGCGAGCTGACTATATAACTATTACCCCGCTTTTCTAATTCCAGCTGCCGGGCAATAGTCATAGCACTGCGCCAACGTTGGGTCGGTACGTTATTGGCATATTGCCAGTTGCTCATCCAACCGATAAATAAATGCCGGCCATCTTGTTTCGGTACATCAGACCAGGTTACACCGGCATAGTTGTCGGTACCGTAATCCAGCCAAACTGCTGGTTGTTTGGAAGGCGAACTTTGTTCCGCCGCCATAAGCTGTTGGTTAAATGCCGGATCAAGCTTAAAGGTTTTACCGTCAAAGTCACCGACAAAATACTGTGTACCCGAGCCACCATTCGGGCCTCCCGGGTTAATACTGACCAGTAACACATACTTTTCTTCGTCACTGCCATTAACCCGCATCTTAATCAGATCAGGACATTCCCATACACCGCCGTGCGCACCAATGCCCTGGCCAAAATCGCCGGTATGCTGCCAGTTTTTTAAGTCCGTTGACGTGTAGAAGCTGATTTTATCTTTTACTGCAAGTGACATCACCCAGCGCTCAGAATCTTCGTGCCAGCTCACTTTAGGGTCGCGAAAATCCCTGATATCAGGACTTTTCAGCACAGGGTTAGCATCATACTTAGTCCAGGTTCTGCCGTTATCTAAACTGTATGCAATACCCTGCGACTGGAAGGTGTCTGAACCGAAGTTTTCCTGCAAATGATCATGATAGGTGTAAATGGCCACCATAGCTGGCTTGTCTTTGCTACCAAAATCAGAGGTATTGTTCCAATCTACTACTGCACTGCCTGAAAAGATGGTGCCATGTTGATCCGGATACAACGCTATGGGTTGCTGCTCCCACTGCACTAAATCTTTACTGATAGCATGCCCCCAGTGCATAGGCCCCCAGATATTACTGTACGGGTTATACTGATAAAACAGGTGATATTCACCATCCAGATACACCATGCCATTGGGATCATTCATCCATTGCTGCTCTGGGCTGAAATGGAATTGCGGCCGGTGTGGTTCCTGATATAAATCGTCTACCGCCAGGGCATTGGGTACCATAGTGCTACTCACTGCTAAGCATAAAGCTAAAACTGTTTTTCTCATTTTACTGTATTCCTTTTTAACAGACGGCAGCATCTGAGTTCAGCTGCTGCCATACAATTAATAGCCGGGTAGTTGCTTGTATAAACCACCGCTTAAATTGATTTGTTGCTGTGGGATCGGCAGATACTCGTCGCGCCCGGCGGTGAATAAGGCTTCCTGTAAATAAGGCTTACGGGTGCGTTCAACTTCAAGATAAGTATCTAATGTCTGTTTTGCTACGCCCCAGCGCACCAGGTCAAAGAAACGGTGTCCTTCCAGGCCAAGTTCTAACCGTCGCTCCATACGTAGTGCGCGGCGGGCTTGCTCTTGTGACGTAAATGCAGTGTAAAGTCCGACATTGTAAATACTGGCATTATTTAGCATTGCTGTGCTATTCATAGCCCGGCTGCGTAACCGGTTGATGATTTGCAAGGCTTCATCCAGACGATTTAATTCGATCAGCGCCTCTGCTTTCCACAGCAACACATCGGCAAAACGGATCAACACCGTATTCATCGAAAACACCGGGAAGGGCCCGTTTTGTATACGACATTCACAATCCGGATGCTCCAGCTCTTTCATCGAAATGAAATTGCCGTAAACCGCCGGCGCCCGTGCCCAGGCATTACCATTTTCAATCATCAGCTCGCTGTCATATTTAAACGGCTTACCTTGCATGGCAACAGTGTGGTCTAACCTGGGGTCAACCGCGTCCTGTGCCAGTACATAATTGCTGCTGTTAAAGCTATCAAACTGTGGTAAGCCCTGAGCATCGGTTTTAAATGCGTTAACAAAATTCTCTGTCGGCACATGAAAACCACAGCAGCCAAAGCCGCCCTGCAAAGGCGCATTTAATGCTGTGGGCCAAGAACCACGGCCATCCGGCGAACCGTCATTGCGTGAGCGCTGGATCGCAAACACCGACTCTTTGCTGTTTTCAAAACGGTGCAGAAAGTTTTGTCCGAAGTCATCCTGCAAACCATAGACACCGGCGTCTTCAATATCATCCACCAGATCGACCACCGTTTGTAGTTTCTCCAGATCAATGTTGACGACCTGATGCACATCATTTTGCTCATAAGCCTGATACAACTTCGTTTTCGCCAGATAGGCTTTGGCACTTAACTGATTGGCCCGGCCAATTTCACTCTGTGTCAGTGGCAAGTTGTCGGCGGCAAACTGGAAATCTGCGGCGATTTTGTCCCACAATTGCTGATCGGTTAAATCAAAGTTCGTCTGCGCTTTAATCTGCTCTGATGACATGGTTTCATCAACATAAGGAATATGTTTGTGGTGTATCTTCAGATCGAAATAAAAGAAAGCGCGTAAAAACCTCAGCTCAGCCTCACGAATCGTCTTTTTCGCAAACTGCGCCTCTGTGGTATTAGCTAGCGCCTTTAAAGCGGTATTAGCTCTTGAGATGGCGGTGTAATTTCTTACCCATTTTTTATTGTTCAGATCGACAAAATCCGGTGGATAAGACTCCATATCCGCAATAATCGACGTATACATCGACAGCGCATGGTAGGCAAATATATCGCCGGGTCCATTGCCGCCTTTATGAGCATCACCGGCCCGCAGGTTACCGGTTGGCCAGAGAAAATTGGGCGCAGTATAGTGATCATTACCAAGATAAGCGTAGGTGGCCGTCACCAGCCCGTCTATATTGCCACCGTTGGTAATTTGCTCTTCCGTTAAGGTGCCTTTCGGTGATTGCTCAAGATCGCCGCCACAACCCGCCACTGTCAGCAGCACAGTACCGGCAACTATCATTACACCTGCTTTTAGTTTGTTATACATAATTCATGTCCTATTTAAGCATCAACTCAGAATGTCATCGACAGACCTAACGTCACGGTTCTTGGAATGGGGAATACACTGTTCGGCGCCTCAGGATCCTGACTTAAAGTGCCGCTTGGCGTTATCGTCAGTAAGTTCTGTGCACTTAAGTAAACCCTTGCATCAATAATTGCCGGGTCGATGTTGTATGCGATAGAAAGATTGCGCAGCTTCAGGTATGAACCATCCTCCCAGTAAAAACTGGACTCTCTGGCTTCATTGTTGTTATCCAGTAGGGTTAATGCCGGCACATTGCTGCCGGTATTATCTGGTGTCCAGGCATTCAGTGTCCTGTCACCATAGTTTGAGCCGATATTCAGTGAGGTGAAATCAGTAAACAAGCGCCAGCTGTTACGAACACTGCCGCCTTTCACACCTTGCCAGAACATATTGAAGTCCCAACGGCCGTAGGTTAGCGTGAAATTCAGGCCGTAGATAAAATCCGGATCGGTATTGGTAAAGAAATCCTGATCCTGATCGTTAATGACACCATCACCATTAAGGTCAACATAACGTATCCGGCCAGGAGCCGCACCAGGCTGGCGGGCATGAGCGGCAACTTCTTCCGCACTTTGGAACAGGCCATCGGTAACATAACCAAATACCGAATTTACCGACTTGCCCAGAATGGTTTTATCCCGGCCATTACCGCCAAAGGAGTTCACCACCGAGTCAGGCAGCGCAATCACCTTGTTTTTTGCGGTTGAAATATTGCCGGTAATATCGAACGTAAAGTTGCCCAGGCTGGCCACAGTAAACTCATCGGTATAACCCAGCATCAGCTCGATACCGGTGTTTTCTATGGTGCCGCCGTTGACGATCATCTGCGCACCTTCGCCCTCTGTCGCCAGCGGCTGCGTTGTGGTCAGAATATCTTCGGTGCGCTTTCTGAACCAGTCAAAGCTGCCGTATAACGCACTGTCAAAGAAATCAAAATCCACGCCCAGGTTCAGTTGGGTCGAGGTTTCCCACTTTAAGTCCGGGTTACCGGAACTGACTTTGGCAAAGCCAGACGGTAGATTACCCTGATCACTGCCTGCTAAATCGTATGCGGTACCTTCATCCTGTTCGTTGGTAAACAGTGACTGTGTGGCGTAACGTGACTGAAAGATGGATGAAGTCGCCCGGGTATTAATTTCCTGGTTACCATTTTGTCCCCAACTGGCTCTGAATTTCAGCTGGTTCATCGCGTCGAACTTAAAGAAGTCCTCATCCGAAACACGCCAACCTACCGACGCAGCAGGGAAGTTACCCCATTGATTATTCTGACCAAAACGGGATGAACCATCGCGGCGCAATGTAAAAGACGCGAGATACTTTCTGTCATAGTCATAATCGAGTTTGGTAAAGTAGGATTTCAGCGTCCATGCATCAGCAAAGCCGTTGGCAGTAATGCCGCTGGTTGCCTGCTCTAAAAAGGCATAGTCACGGTCTTGCGACGCAAAGCCAGAACCGGAAGCGCTAAAAAACTCACTCTCAAACTCAACCGTTTCATTACCCACCAACAGGGTAAACATATGGTCATAATTCAGTAAGTATTTGTATTCTGCGGTATTTGACCAGACAGTAGTTTTGTTCCAGTCGTCCGTCACCGTAAGACGGTCATTAAAATTCAGGCTACCGGCCTGAAACGCCTTGGTGAAATTACGGAACTTAAAATTGCCATAGCTCAGGCCATAATTAGTGCGAAGCGTTAAATCATCCAGCGGCAGATATTCCACATAAACATTGCCAAGCACCTTGTTAAATCTGTTGGTGTTGTCTTTGTTCATTTCCAGCAGCCGTACCGGATTATCACGGTCTGTGATACCGGCAGTTGGCCCGCCCCAGCCAGTGCCGTCTTCAGTGCGGATTGGTATAATAGACTGCTGTTCAATCGCCAGGCCGAGAATACCGCCAGCCAGGTCGTTGACCAGATTCTGCTTTTGATCAGTCAGGGTAAGGTTTTCACCTACCCGCACTTTGCCGTCAAATAGCTCAACATGTGAATTTACCCGGCCACTGATGCGGGTAAATTCAGAGCTTTTCACTACGCCATTGCGATCAAGATACCCAAATGAGGCATACACCGCAGAAGTATCACTGGCGCTGGAATAAGACAGGTTTAAATCTTTTGACGTAGAACGCCGGGTCACTTCATCAAACCAGTCGGTATCGGCCGGGCGCATGGTTTGCGCACTATCAATGTAAGTGTTCAGAATGACATTATTAAGCTGAGGATTATCGTAGTCACCGTTCCAGTCGTACTGATACAACGGGCTGACATTATTCGGGTTAGCCCTGTCGTTAACGGCTGCGCGCCAGACAACTTCAGCACGTTGCCTGGTATTTAGCGGATTAAGGTCGTACTCGAAGTCTTCCGTTGAGGTATTTAATTTCACTTCAAATTTCGAATCACCGCTGCCTTTCTTGGTGGTAATAATAATGACGCCATTCGCTGCCCGGGCACCGTAAATACTCGCGCTGGCGGCATCACGCAATACAACAAGTGATTCAATATCGTTACTGTTAATCTCGTGCAAACCGGAGTTCATTGGCACCCCGTCTACCACGTACAACGGGTCGTTATACCCCAGTGGTCCAAGCCCCTGGCCGCGAATTTTTACCTGAGCGGTTGAATTTGGATTACCGTTGGTCAGGATCTGCACGCCAGGTACCCGCCCCTGCAAATTCTGCATAATATTGGCAGAAGACAAATCTTTCACATCGGCGATTTTTACATCGATTGCGGCACCGGTAATATCTTCCTGCCGCGTACTGCTGTAGCCAACAACCACTATGGTTTCAATTTCTTTCTCTTTTTTCTCCAGAGCACGTTGTTGTGCTTCAGTGTCTTGTTGCTGAACAACCAACTCATCAGGCACTGCGTCCTGCTGCACCTGCGCTGCCAGCCCTGCACTTTGCAAGGCACAGCATAGTGCACTTAACGCAAAAGTTTGTTTTTTCATAGTTCCCCCGTCTCGTTTTATTTTCTTCAGAGACAGCATCGCTGTATCGGGCCAGACGACATCAGTTCTGCCTCGCCCCAAGGTTTGCTGTTATGAAGAAATGATTTCTATTTAGTTATTATCTTTTGGAGGTCTGATCCGGCTGTATTGGCCCTTTGCAGTATCAGCTAAAGGCAGTTCTCACATGCATGTTTGGAAACCGTCAATTTTCCTGTTTTGCATATTGCACATTATTCGACCATCCACGCACCAATATACAACACAGTTTTAGTTAATCAAGTTTGACCAGTTCAGAAAAATGCAATAATTAAGAAATAATCAGACACCAGCTTTGAGACTAGCTACAATTTTCTTTTTAAAACAATAATTTGACAAAAAATATTGAAAATAACAAACCAAAAATAAAAAATAACATTGATTTAGTTATGAAGCTAAAACAGAATAAGTGACATATAACAGAAAGCATGGTAATGCCAAGATACGCGGCTCATTACTATTGACGAGGTGGCGTTTGCACCTTAAATGAACACGGAGAACACTATGATTGCGGTGCTTGGAGAGAACGTTGTTGATCTGTTAATGCAGCCTGATGGAAATTTTTGCCCTCATCTGGGGGGATCACCGTTTAACGTTGCCATTGGCATTGCCAAACAGGAAGTGCCTGTTACATACCTTTCGCCCATTTCACAGGACAGGTTTGGTGACAACTTTCTGAGCTATATGCAAACACACGGCGTTGAGTATGGTGCGCCGCATCGCTCAGCGCTACCAAGCTCGGCGGCTATCGTCACGTTAGATACGCAGCGCCAGCCCCATTATAGTATTTACCGCCATCACGTTGCCGACAGGGATATCAGTACCGGGTTGCTGGTTTCTTGCCTGCCGGAAAAAACCCGGATATTACACACCGGCTCTTTGGCATTGGAGCCTGAGGACTTAACAAAAGTTAAAACACTTTTAGCTTTTGCCAAATCCAGAGGGGTCAGGATCAGCATAGACATTAATATCAGAATGGATTTTGTCACCGATAAAACGGCCTACATTGCCGGTATTGAACAGCTGATGCCACTTTGCGATTACGTTAAAGCAAGTGACGAAGACCTGATTAAACTGTATCCGGACATGCCACTGAGCGATGCATTGGCAAAGTTTAAATCCCTGATACCGGATGCACTCTTTGCTTACACTGAAGGTGATAAGGGC
The DNA here is from genome assembly GCF_900108485.1 of Rheinheimera pacifica. Classification (GTDB taxonomy): domain Bacteria; phylum Pseudomonadota; class Gammaproteobacteria; order Enterobacterales; family Alteromonadaceae; genus Alishewanella; species Alishewanella pacifica. The sequence continues at coordinate 351,731 of NZ_FNXF01000002.1, forward strand.
GCACTTTTATGCACCCAAGCGGTAGAAATTACGATGCCGGTAATACGTCCTGACGTATTCGGCGATACCGTCGGCGCGGGTGACACCTTTTACAGTATGCTGTTATCTTACCTCTGGTCAGAGAACCTCGACACTATTGCTCCCTCATTGCTGTCAGACACACAACTTCGCCCTGCACTTAAGCATGCTATTGTTGCCGCGAGTATCAATGTGTCCCGCCATGGTTGTATGCCGCCGAGCAAAGTGGAGGTTCAACAGAAACTGGCTTGCTGATGCATTAGTGATTGATTTACTGCAATTAAACTCTGCGTACCGTTAGGGTACGTAGTATCATCATAGAAAAATGTGCCTTAACTGGTTATTATCACGGCAAATATGGCGTTTCGCCGTTCAACCGTTGTACAACCAAGATAATGTGGAATTTTATGGGGCAAGGCAGTAATTCATCAACTCTCAGGCAGTACAATGAGCGCGTGGTTATTTCCGCCGTGCGTAAGGCTGGCGTCGCATCTAAACCGGATCTTGCCAGAAGTATTGGTTTAACCCTGCAATCGTTAACCCGCATTGTCGATGCGCTAGAAGAAAAAGGTTTACTGGAAAAATCCGGCCGGCGCAGTGTTGGTATTGGTCAGCCATCCAACCTGTACCAGATTAAAGCCGATGGCCTGTTTTCGGTTGGTATCAAGCTGGGCAGACAAAATATTGAGTATGTGCTATCTGACTTTGCCGGTCAGGTAATAGATAAAGCATCCCATCGTTATAAAGAACCCACTCCAGAGCAGCTTATCGATAGCTTAAGTAGCGGCATTGAAGTGATGCTGGGCAAACTATCACCAGCACAACGCCAGCGTTTTGTTGGTGTCGGTATTGCGATGCCCTGGTTTTTAGGCAATTGGGCCGCACAGCATGAAATGGCACCTGACATCGCTCAGCAGTGGGTTGATATTGACTTCGCCAATGAATTGGAACAACGCCTGCCTTACAGCATATTCTTTGAAAATGACTGCTCAGCGGCCGCGGCGGCTGAGCTGTACTTTGGCCAGATAAAAGCGGCAAACAATTTCCTCTACATATACATAGATACCTTTGTCGGCGGCGGTCTGATACTCAATGGCAATCTGGAAAGAGGGGTGCATAGTAACGCCGCCAATCTGGCAACCTTACCTGTGCCGCAATCCAGGCTGGACAGCCAAAGCAACACCTCAGGCTGGGATACTTTAGTTAACCGGGCTTCGATAGCAACACTGCTCAGACACCTGCAGTTTCATCAGGTTAATATCGATAATATTGCCGATCTTGCCGATATTATTGATGATAACCGGGCACTGGTGCATGACTGGATGCAGGACTGCGCAGAAGGCGTCGTATTCTGCATTATGTCTTGTGTCAGTTTCCTGGATTTGGAAAAAGTTGTTATTGACTCCCAACTGCCAGCGTTCTTATTAATTGAGCTTATCAGCATGATCAAAAGACGCTTGGCAGCGATGCCAACGTCAAATTTGTTCGTGCCACAGATCGAAAAAGGCAGCCTGGGTGAAGATGCGATCGCCATTGGTGGTGCTATTTTGCCGCTTTATTCGCATTTCGCACCAGACCGCACTGTACTGTTGAAAGGCGGCGTGCCGGACAGGTTGCAACAGAAATAACAGCATGGTGAATGGTACGCCATGCTGTCTGGTTTTACTTCGTTAATACAATAGCCTCAGGATGTTCTGTCTGGACCTCTTCCGAGATAGACTCCAGCGTACGCCCCTTTGTTTCAGGCATAACAAACAGCACAAAAACCAGCTGCAGTACCATCATAAAAGCAAAGAAGATAAAAATGGTGGCGGGTGTAAATACACTTAAGAAAAACGGCATCAGTAAAGCAATTAATGCCGCAAATACCCAGTGTGTGCTGGCACCGAGAGACTGGCCTTTCGCACGAACCGCATTAGGAAAGACTTCAGATATAAACACCCAGATCACCGCGCCCTGACCAATGGCGTGCGAAGCAATAAACAAAAACACAAAAAACACCACAGCCATACCCCCTATGCCAGCATAAAAGGCATAGGCAACCACACTTAACGAAACAATATAGCCAACTGAACCTATCAGCATCAGCAAACGTCTGCCGGCTCTATCAATCAAATACAAACCCAACATGGTGAAGATCAGGTTCACAATCCCCACGCCCGCTGACGAAAGCAATGCGGAGTCACTATCGAGGCCAGCCAGCGAAAAAATGCGCGGTGCAAAATAAATAATAAAATTAATCCCCGATAGTTGATTAAAGAAAGCAACAAAAAATGCCAACATTACCGGGAAGCGATAGCGGGTTGAGAACAAACTGGATTTTTTTCCTGTCGGCCGGGTGCGCTTGATATCAGACACTATGCTATCTACATCTTTCTCTTGCAGCTGGTTAAATACCACTCTGGCTGCCGCTTCATCTCTTTTATGCAGGATCAGCCAACGAGGGCTTTCCGACACCTTAAACACCAGAAACAAAAAGACCATAGCGGGAATAACTTCAACGCCCAACATCCAGCGCCAATCCTCAGCTGAAATACCTGATAACAAGTAGTTGCTGAAAAATGCGACTAAGATACCGAACACAATCTGGAACTGGTACATCGCAACCAGGCGCCCACGATGTTTAGCCGGTGCTATTTCAGCGATATACGCCGGCACTGCAATCGACGAAATGCCAACGCCTAAGCCACCGATAAACCGCATAAATGAAAACGTATAAGGATCTGCTGCCAACGCCGAGCCCAGCGCCGACAAAATATATAAAATACCGATAGCAATAAGGGTAGCCTTACGACCAAACCGGTCGCACGGCACACTACCAAAAAGCGCGCCAATGACCGTGCCCCACAATGCCGATGACATAATAAACATGCCGTGAAATAGCGGATCTGTTTGCCAAAGCTGCTGGATTGGCAGATCGGCTCCGGAGATAACTGCGGTGTCAAAACCGAATAAAAATCCGGCCAGCGCCACAGTTATCGCCCATAAAAAAATAGTCTTCATTACTCCCCCGATTAAATAACACTGTTTTAGTTATTGCGTCTGAGTAGAATAAAATCGGTGCAGATTGTCAAGCAGAATCTCTAATTTGGTGCAGAGCCTTAGCCGGCGTTATCAGCATTGCCAGGGAGTGAGTATGAATGGCACCAACAAAAAAGCCCCACAGATGTGAGGCTTCAGAGGATTTGAATTTACCGTTTTAAATATAGGTGGCTAGAACGGAATATCGTCGTCAAAATCAATTGGCGGTTCCATTGGTGCACGTTGTTGCGGCTGTGCCGGCTGCTGGTAACCGCCTTGTGGCTGGGCTGGGCGTTGTTGATAGCCACCTTGTTGTGGTGCAGCCTGCTGATAACCACCTTGCTGTGGAGCCTGATAAGCCGGTGCAGCCTGCGGTGCCACTTGCTGGTAACCGCCTTGTGGCTGAGCGGGTTTCTGGTAGCCACCTTGCTGGCCGCCGCCCATACCACCGCCTTGTTGCTGGCCATCACCGCGGCCATCCAACATTTGCAGCTCGTTGGCAATAATTTCGGTGGTGTAACGCTCTACACCGTCTTTATCCTGCCATTTACGGGTTTTCAGCTTACCTTCAATATACACTTTGCTGCCTTTACGCAGGTATTCACCGGCAATTTCGGCTAAACGCTGGTAAATCACTACACGGTGCCATTCGGTTTGCTCTTTTTTCTCGTTAGTGGCTTTGTCGGTCCAGCTCTCTGAGGTTGCTACCGTTAAATTCGCCACTGCGCCGCCTTGCGGCATATAGCGCACTTCCGGGTCAGTACCCAGGTTACCAATCAGAATAACTTTATTAATGCCACGCGCCATGCGAATTCTCCTAAAAAATGTTTAAGCCCCGGCGGCTGTAATAACAGCCTGCGCTGCTGTGTGATCAAACTGTGCTGAACTGACTTTCAGATAACAGCGCTGCTCTGCCAGAACCATTGTAACTTCCTGCACCCCATTCAGTGTGGTCAGCTGCGCTGCCAGTGCACTGGCTTGCTGTTCGCTGGTTAACGACACGGCCAGAGACAAACGCTGGGCGCGTGGAGGAAGCTGAAGGGTGCTGGCAACTAACAGCCATATTAAACCAATAACCGCCAATGCGGCAAACAATGCTTGGTAACCGAAGTGCTGTACCAGTGTACCACCGGTTACACCGCCTAAAAATGCACCAAAAAACTGGCTACTGGAATAAATACCCATAGCACTGCCACGTTGGCCTGCCGGTGCAATGCGTGACACCAACGCTGGCAGGCTGGCTTCTAAAAAGTTAAAGCCAATAAAAAACAGCAGTAAAGCCAAAGTCAGCGCAGTAAAACCGGGTACCAGCAATGCCAGCAGCATAGCGCTGATCAGCAATGCTATGGCCAGTAAAAAGAAGCCTTTTTCCTGGGCTTTGCGCATGGCAATAATCATCATTGGGATCATCAGCACAAAAGAGCCCAGCAACACCGGCAAATAAAACTGCCAGTGTTTTACCGATACCAGGCCGTAGTTTTGCAACAGTGCCGGCAGTGCGACAAACATTGCCGTCAGCATTAAATGTAGCAGTAATACGCCCAGATCCAACTGCAGCAGTTGGCGGTGTTTAAGCATAGCCCCCAAACTTTGCGGCAGCGCCAGCGTTTCTGCCATCGGTGCTTTGTTAACACTTTTGGGCAGTAACAATGCCACCACCAGCATAGCGCCACAAGCCAACACAGCAGTAAACCAGAATACGCCACTTAACCCGGCCCACTTTGCCAGTAAAGGCCCCAGTACCATTGCCACAGCAAAACTTAAACCGATACTGGCGCCAATTATCGCCATTACTTTAGGCCGCTGCTCTTCGCGGGTTAGATCGGCAGCCAGTGCCAGTATGGCACCGGCAATAGCACCGGCGCCCTGCAAAATACGGCCGAACGTAACCATGTAAACAGAATCGGCCAGCGCGGCCACCACTGAGCCCACGGCAAACAGAGTAAGCCCGCCCAGCATCACTTTGTGGCGGCCGATACGATCAGACAACCAACCAAGCGGAATTTGCAAAATGGCTTGGGTTAAGCCATAAGCACCAATAGCCAGGCCTACCCATAACGGCGAAAAACCGTCCAGCTCGCTGCCATACAGTGCAAATACCGGCAGCAGCATAAACAGGCCCAGCATCCGGCTGGAAAACACCAGCGCCAGCGCCATAGCTGCACGTTTTTCTAAAGAATTCAGTTGATGCATCAGGTATGAGTTAACCGCCCAAATAAGCGCGCCAGTGTAGCACAGAACCCGCGCGCTTTAAGCGGATTTCAGCCCGGTTTGCCGGTAAGATGCGACAAATCAGGCCACAACCTGTTTACTCTGACGATGAAATAACCCCACGGACAACAGCAGCAGGCTTAGCGGCAACAGGCAAAGGTAAAATGCCGTCTGGCCGTCAAAGTTGGCAAAGGTATAGCCGGTAACCATAGAGCCAGTGGTACCACCCAGGGCGGAAAACACCACAATAAGGCCGGTCATAGCGGCATGCCTCGCCTTGGGCAGCGCGCTTAATATTACCGAGTTAATTACCGGATAAATCGGTGCCATAAACAGGCCAATCAGCGGAAACAAATAGGCCGCCAGCGGCGCAGTAAATAAGCCAACCCCGGCATTGTGCTGAATATCGCGGGTTAATGGCAGAGTCAGCAGTATTAGCAGTGCCATAGCCAGCAAACAGCTGTTTAACAGCACATACCAGGACAGCTTTTTCAGCACTACGCCAGCGAGAATACGCCCCAGTGCCAGGCTGGCAGCAAAAATGCTGGTTAACTGCACGCTAAGCTGGTTTGGCAGCTTCAACACTTCATTGTTAAACGTTGGCAACCAGCTGCCAATACCTTGCTCTATCAGCACATATAAAAACGCCGATAGCACAAACACGAACACCAGCGGTTTATACACCAGCTGCAGCATGGCGATAAAATCCTGCTTTAATGGCTGGGCCGGTGGCAACTCCAGTTTTGGAAAAGGCGTGCTGCTAAGCAGTGCCAGATTGGCTAGACAAAGTAGCGCCAGTAGCCAATACACCTGCAGCCAACTGCCAGACTCTGGTGCAGCAGGGTCCATAAAAGCCGAAAACAACCAGTAGCCCGACAATACGCCAAGCATAAAACCGCCTTCAATAAAATTCAGCAAAGATGCATGCTCAGCTTTGGTGTTGGTAACCACGCCGATACTGGCGTACACCGATACCTTTACCAGCGCAAAACTGGCGCCAACGGTAAGAAACAACAACTTGGTGGTCCAGAATGCCGGGATCAGCGGCATCATAATGCAAGCCAGCGTAACCAGCGTCAGCGCAATTTGCAGGGCGGTTTTATAGCCCAGCCGCGGCAGGTAAGAAGCAATAATAAAAGACACCACGGCAATAGGAATATCTTTAAAACCCTCCAGCACACTGGCGGCTTCTTTTGTGATTTGATAAGTGTGGATCACCTGCAGAATAACAGTGCCAACGCTGTTTAGCAGGATGGCAAATACAAAATAGGTTAGCAGTAGCGACAAGCGGATACGCAAAGTGGCCATGGTCTGGTTCTCATTTTTATGCTGTGTGACACAGCTATAGTTGTTTTACCCTGTTGCCAGTCTGTTTGCTGACATTTTGCACTATACAACGCTTTTATTGCATATTGCAATCGATTGCAAAAACTGTATATTAAGCTTATTGACTGCAATTAAATCAGGTATGCCCAATGTCGTTACATCCCCATGCTGCCGTGCGGCCCCTTACCACCGAGCCCTGGGCTTTAACCGACAGCCGCTATCAGCCACAACACCTGCTGCTGCATGAGACTTTACTTAGCCTGGCTAATGGCTATATCGGCACACGCGGCACGCTGGAGGAAGCTGCTCCGGCTGGCGTTGCCAGTTGCGAAGGCACCTATTTAAACGGCGTGTACAGCAGTGAGCCAATTCATTACGGTGAATCGGCTTATGGCTTTGCCAAACATAACCATAAAATGCTGCAGGTAGCCAATGGCAAAGTGCTGCAACTGAGCGTAGACGGCGAAACCTTTAGTGCTGACAAAGCCGGCAGCCATAGCCGCACACTGGATTTGCAGCAGGGCGTACTTAGCCGGCACAGTGAATGGCAAAGCCAAAGCGGTAAACAGCTACGTATCGCCAGCCGGCGTTTTGTGTCGCAGGCCAACCCGCATGTAATGGCCATTGAGCTAAGTATTACCGCGCTGAATTTCTCCGGCCAGATTAAACTGAGCAGCGCCCTGGATGCCGCTTATCCGGGTTTTTATAAAAAAGACGATCCGCGCGTTGGCGAAATGGCCATCGCTGACAGCTTAACCCTGCTTAGCCAGCAATTCGAAGTCGAACACAGCCTGATGCTGCACCGGGCCAAAGGCGCTGATTTTATTGTCGCGGCAGCAACAAGCCATGTGCTGCCAGCCAATGCCACTTTGCTGTCACAGGACGACAGCCAGAGTAATAAACTAACCCAGCACTTTGCTCTGCAACTGCAGCAAGGCGAAACACAAAGGCTGCATAAACTGGTGATCTACTGCCACAGCACCAATGTTGACGATAGCAACAGCCTGGCGCAACAGGCACTGCAATTGCTGAGCAACGCGCAGCAGCAAGGCTTTGCGGCCTTGCTCAGCGAGCATCAACAGTGGTGGCAGCAATTCTGGCAGCAGGCAGACGTAACCATAGATGGCGATATTGCCCTGCAGCAAGCCATCCGTTTTAACCTGTTTAGCCTGGCGCAATCTGCCGGCCGTAACGGCCAGAGTAATATTGCCGCTAAGGGTTTAACCGGCCCGGGCTATGACGGCCATTATTTCTGGGACACTGAAATTTACGTGGTGCCGGTAATGAGCCTGACCCAGCCGGACATTGCCCGCCAGTTACTGAGCCAGCGCTACAGCCAGCTAGGCGCGGCGCGTGAGCGCGCAAGACAGATGTCACACAGCCACGGCGCGCTGTACCCGTGGCGTACTATTGGCGGCGAAGAATGCTCAGCGTATTTCCCGGCCGGCACGGCGCAGTATCATATTAATGCGGCTATTGCCTACGCTATCCGTAGTTACTATCTGGCCACTGACGACTGGGCCTTTATGCAGCAGATGGGCGCAGAGATGTTGGTTGAAACTGCACGATTGTGGCTGCAACTGGGCTTTTTCTCTGCACGCAGCGGCAAGTTTGAAATTCATATGGTCACCGGGCCGGATGAATACTCGGCGTTGGTCAACAATAACTTTTACACCAACGCCATGGTGCAATTGCAGCTGCGTTTTACGCTGCAAATAACAGAAAAACTGCAAGCAGAGCAGAGCCCACTGTTACAGCAGTTGGCGGTAACCGACGAAGAAATACAACAGTGGCAACAGGCTGCCGATACCATGTATCTGGCGTTCGATGAACAGCTGCAGGTGCACCCGCAGGATGATAATTTCTTAAGCCGCCAGCCGTGGGATTTTGCCAATACACCAGCCGATAAGTACCCGCTGCTGCTGCACTATCACCCACTGGTGATCTACCGCCATCAGGTGTTAAAACAGGCCGATGTGGTGCTGGCACTGTTGCTGTTGGATGATGCAGTACCACCGGCACAAAAGCAGCGCGATCTGGCCTACTACGAACCGCTAACCACGCATGACTCCAGCTTATCCAGCTGTATTCACAGCATTCTGTTTGCCGAAACCGGCGACACCACAAGAGCGCATGAGTTTTTTGGCGACAGCGCGCGGATGGATCTGGATAACCACCATGCTAATACCGAATTTGGTGTGCATATCGCCTGTATGGCCGGCAGCTGGATGTCGCTGGTGATGGGCTTTGCCGGCATGCGTTCGCGCCCCGATGCCCTGCATTTTAAGCCGCAGCTGCCTGCACAGTTACCTCGCTTAAGTTTCCGTTTAAGTTACCGCGGCCGGGTGCTGCAGTTTAGTGCTGACAGCCAGCAGGCCAGTTATCAGCTGCTAAGTGGCGAACCGTTAACACTGTTTCACGCAAGCCAGGCTGTAGCGCTAACCAGCGGCCAAACCGTAAGTAAAGCGATTGGAGTATCAGTATGAGCTGCCGCGCGGTAATTTTTGATTTGGATGGCGTACTTACCGACACCGCCATTTACCATTTTCATGCCTGGAAGGCATTGGCCGATGAGCTGGGTATTGCCTTTACCGAACACGACAACGAGCAGCTAAAAGGCGTTGACCGTTTGGGCTCGCTGCGCTGGATTTTGCAAAAGGGCGGCTTAACGCTAAGCGAAGCTGAAGAAGCTCGGCTGATGCAGCAAAAAAACGCGCATTATCTTGAGCTGATTGACCATATGACAACAGCCGACCTGTACCCCGGCGTGCAGCAGTTGTTTGCTGAACTGCGGCAGAGCGGTATTAAAATCGGTCTGGCTTCAGCCAGCAAAAACGCCGCCTTTGTGGTTGAGCGTTTAGGTATAGCGGCGCAGTTTGACTATATTGCCGATGCCAATCAGGTAATAAACAGCAAACCCGATCCGGAAGTGTTTTTACTCGCCGCCAACGGCTTGGGTGTGGCGCCTGAGCACTGCATAGGTGTCGAAGATGCACTGGCCGGTATTGAAGCGATTAACCGCGCCGGTATGAAAGCGATAGGTATTGGTGATGCCAGGGTGTTAAACGGGGCGCTAAAGGTGTATCCGACAGTACAGGCGCTCAAGCTTAACGACATAACTGAGCTATAAGCAACATCTTAAATAGTGGCGGTTAGCATTGCTGACGGGGCGACACAGAGTGTCTGACTGAGCGCGTCAGCGCGAAGGAGTTGCTGTGGCGAGCCCGACGGCAATGGTAACGCAAGCCACGGCAAAGTTTAACCTAACCAGACGGCTTTACGTGCAACTACTCTTTTCGCAAGCTGGACTGGCGTTCTATTAGCTTTACCGGCAGCAGCTGTGATGCGGCCTTGCCGCCATTAATCCGGCTCAGCAGTTGCGCTACCAGCAATTTACCGCCAGCATGGGTGTCCTGTTTTACTGTGGTCAGCGACGGTGTGCAGTAGGCCGACATAGCAATATCATCAAAACCCACCAGTGCCAGTTGCTGCGGCACCTTAATGCCTCGCTCCAGCAGTGCTTTCATTGCACCCATGGCAATAGCATCGCTGGCAGCAAAAATACCGTCCAGGCTGCCAAGTTCGCCAAACAGCGCCTGCTGTGTCTGTAAATAACCGGCCTGTGCAGTAAAATCGGTGTTTAGCTGCAGTTTAGCCTCCGGTTTAATACCGGCTGCTTGCAACGCATCCTGATACCCCAGATAACGCATTTCAATTTCGGTATGGCGGATATCACCTAAAAAGGCGATACGCTTACAGCCCTGTGCCAGCAAATGTGTTACGGCCAGCTGTGCGCCCTGACGGTTATCACTGCCAATTACCGGAAAACGCTCTGTGCCGGTGGCAGCGCCCCACACCACAAAGGGCACACCGGCGTCGCTGAGTTGCTCTACCCGCTCGTCATGCTCGCCCTGGCCGATAACTATCAGGCCATCGGCCCGTTTTGAATCAAAGTAGTAACTACGCCAGTCTTTATCAGTGGTTTTGCTGGTGCTTAGCAGCATATCGTAGCCCTGCCGCGTTAACTCATCGGCAATGACGCCCAGAATATCCAGCAGAAACGGGTCAGTAATGGCCTGCTGGGTTTTGGCGTCAAACAGAATAATGACGGCGATAGTATGGCTTTTTTGCGTACGCAGGCTGCGTGCAGTGGCATTTACCTTAAACTGATGATCAGCGGCAATTTGCTGCACTTTCTGCCGCGTTTGCGCGTTAATTACCGGATTATCGCGCAGGGCGCGCGACGCGGTAGACTCCGACACCCCGGCCAGCCGGGCAATGTCAGATAAGGTCATGGTTTTTGCCGGTTTAATGGTCACTTTACCTACCTGGTTTTACAGCTATGTCCTGTTGTGCCATCAATAATGCCTTAAGCAGCGTGGTGTCGCAACGCTACCGGCCAACTGCTGGCATATTTTATGTTTTTAACCGATAAATTTCCTTTGCAATCGTATGCAAAAACATCATTCAGCATATTGCAATCGATTGCAATATAGCCTATGTTTAAATCCGCACGGCACTATACCGACTAAAGCACCGCCTAAAAAGCGATCAAAAATCAGCCAGTGTAATCATCGACAGGATAGCAGGAGAACAAAAAATGGTAGCCAGACTTAATAAGATCAGCGCCGCTCTGGCACTGGTTTGCAGCATGCCCCTTATCGCACAGACTAATACAGACGCCACAGCCCCAACTGAAAGCCAGGGTGAAATAGAACAAATTGTTGTTACCGGTAAAGCCAGCGGTATGTCTGGTTTTAAAGTTGATACCAGTTACGCCATTACGAACGTGTCGGCCGAAAACATCGGTCGGCTGGCACCGAAAAGTACCGCAGAGCTGTTTACCGTAGTGCCGGGCGTCTGGGCTGAAAGCTCAGGCGGTGTGGCAGGCGCTAATGTGTTTGTGCGCGGCTTTCCCAGCACTGGCGATGCGCCATTTTTAACCATCCAGCTCAACGGCGCGCCAATTTTTCCGCCGCCAACCTTATCTTTTTTAGAAAACTCGTCGATTTTCCGCCTCGATGAAACCGTGCATTTTATGGAAGCTCTGCGTGGCGGCTCTACCCCGGTGCTATCGAACGGCCAGCCCGGCTTAACCACTAACTTTTTGCTAAAAGAAGGCAGTGAAGTTACCGAAGGCCTGGTGAAGTTTTCTACCTCCAGCTACGGCCTGCGCCGGGTAGATGGTGTGGTTAGCGGTGAAATTGCTGATCGGCTGTATGTTATGGCCGGCGGTTATATCAGTAGCTCAGAAGGCCCGCGCGAAACCGGCTTTAATTCAGAAAAAGGCCATCAGTTTACGGTTAATGTGACCAAAGAGCTGGATAACGGTAGTATTAATGTTTACACCCGCCAGACGGACGACCACGGTGTATGGCACTTGCCGGTAGCACTGAATGCACCGGGCGTAGATAACAAATACAGCCAGATTGGCCCGAACAACCGTCTAGGCCGCATTGCCTACGGCCCGGACAACGAGCAAAAAAGCTATGACTTTGGCGATGGCCGTGGCTGGAACGGCGGCATTACCGGCGGTACCGTCGATTTAGACTTAACCGACAGCTGGCGGCTAATGTACCGCTTTAGCCATATTGAAGGTGAAGCCAATACCTTTGGCCTGGTACCGGAAGGCGGCGCTACTACGCTGGCTAACGTAGAGGGCATTAATGGCCCGGTAACCGGCGTTACCACCGGTACCACCTATGGTAGTGATACTGTGGTACAGCAAATTGGCCGCTGGGTGGTACTAAAAGATATTGAAGCTTTTACTAACGATTTATCCTTCAGCAAAACTACCGACAATGCAGTATTTACGCTGGGCTACTACGCAACTAACTTCTCGGTACAGGACTGGTGGTCTATCGGCAACCAATCCTGGTTTGTGGTAGAAAAAGGCGGCGAAGAACTACGTGGCATTGATTGTAACGATACACTGGCCAGCTGCAGCTGGAACTACGATATCGACGCCACCGGCGATGGTGATACCAGCGCCTTTTACGCAGCGGTAGAATATCAGTTAAATGAGCAATGGCGGGTAGACGTAGGTGCCCGGCGCGAAAACCATAAAATTACTTACGTGGTAGATGAAGGCTTAACCGGCGATATCAGCAAAGCAGTAAATTACGACGAAAGCAAAACCGCATGGACCGCCGGCGTTAACTGGATGTGGCAGCGCAATATGGGTATGTTCGCCCGGGTTAACAAAGGCAATAAAATGCCGTTTTTTGATGACTTCCGCGATAACTATGGCGCTTTTGAAAGCGGCGATAAGCTGATTAAAGAAGTCACCCAGTACGAGCTGGGCTATAAATGGGCCGAACAAAATTACAGCATGTACCTGACAGCCTTTTACAACGAAGTCGACGGCGAGCTGTTTGTATCCCGCCCAGGTGCCCCGGCAGAAGTGCTGACCACTGAAGCCATGGGTATTGAGTTTGACGCCAACTACCGTGCTGATAACGGCTTTGCGGTAAACCTGAACGCCACCGTGCAGGATACTGAAATTACCAACCACCCGGATCCATTGGTAGTGGGTAATCAGGCCCTCCGCCAGCCCGAATGGATGCTACGGATAACGCCAAGCTATGGCTTTGATGTGGCCGATATGTACGCTACGGTTTACGGCACTTTATCATCAGTGGCGGATCGCTACGGTGATAATGCCAATAGCGTGAAGCTGGATGGCTACAGCAAAATCGATCTGGGCATACAGCTGGATATTACCCAACAGCTAAAAGCGCAGTTATCAGTGGCTAACCTGACCGACAAAGACGGTATTACCGAAGGCGATCCGCGTAGCGCCGGCAGCCCGAACGGCCGCTATATTATGCCGCGCAGTATCGATTTTAGTATCAGTTATACCTTTTAACATCCACTCCCTTGTTTCACCCGTATTGCCTCCGCTTAGTGCGGAGGCTTTTTTTTTGCCCCACATAGTGTATATTTGTACAGCCTTAATGCCTTCACTGCTGATAACCGGAAACCACAATGGATAAAATCGATATTCGCGGGGCCCGTACCCATAACCTGAAAAATATTTCGCTGACCATTCCACGCGATAAGCTGATTGTGATCACCGGTTTATCCGGTTCCGGTAAATCGTCGCTGGCGTTTGATACGCTGTATGCCGAAGGCCAGCGCCGCTATGTTGAGTCGTTATCGGCTTACGCGCGGCAGTTTTTAAGTTTGATGGAAAAGCCCGATGTCGATCATATTGAGGGCTTATCACCAGCAATTTCGATTGAGCAAAAATCAACCTCACATAACCCGCGTTCTACTGTCGGCACCATTACCGAAATTTATGACTACCTGCGCCTGCTGTTTGCCCGCGTCGGCGAGCCGCGCTGCCCAACGCATGATTTACCGCTGGCGGCGCAAACCATCAGCGAAATGGTCGATAAAGTTACCGCCTTCCCCGAGGGCACCAAATTAATGGTGTTAGCTCCGGTGGTACAAGAGCGCAAAGGCGAACATGTAAAAACGCTGGAAACCTTAGCCGCCCAGGGTTATATCCGTGCGCGGATCGACGGCGAGGTGTGTGATTTATCTGACCCGCCAACGCTGGATTTACACAAGAAGCACACCATTGAAGTAGTGATCGACCGCATTAAAGTGCGCGATGACGTAAAAACGCGTTTAGCCGAATCATTTGAAACCGCGCTGGCGTTATCCGGCGGTGTGGCCAAAGTCGCTTTGATGGACGAGCCCGGTGCGGCCGAACTGGTGTTTTCCGCCAACTTTGCCTGCCCAAGCTGCGGTTATTCGATGGTAGAGCTGGAGCCACGGTTGTTTTCGTTTAACAACCCGGCCGGTGCCTGCCCCAGCTGTGACGGCCTGGGCATGAAGCAGTACTTTGACCGCAATAAAGTCATTGTCAGCGACGAGCTCAGCCTGGCCGGCGGCGCTATACGCGGCTGGGATAAACGCAACTTCTATTATTTCCAGATGCTGAAATCGCTGGCCGAGCATTACGGTTTTGCGCTGGACGTGCCCTTTAACAGCCTGACCAAGCCCCAGCAAGATGCGATTTTGCAAGGCAGCGGCAAAACGGTAATAGATTTTAAATACCTGAATGATCGCGGCGATATCGTGCAGCGCAGCCACCCGTTTGAAGGCATTTTGCCAAATATGGAGCGGCGTTACCGCGAAACCGAATCTAACTCGGTGCGTGAAGAGTTAAGCAAATATCTGGCGCATCAGGCCTGCCCAAGCTGCAACGGCACCCGTTTGCGCGAAGAAGCCCGCCATGTGTTTATCGGCCAGACTAACCTGCCGCAAATTGTCGAGCTGTCTATTGGCGACTGCATGGCATTTTTCCAGCAACTGGCTCTTACCGGCCAGCGCGCACAAATTGCTGAAAAAGTATTAAAAGAAATTCAGGACCGCCTGAGCTTTTTGGTTAACGTGGGCCTTAACTATCTTAACCTATCGCGCAGCGCCGAAACCTTATCCGGCGGCGAGGCGCAGCGTATCCGCTTAGCCAGCCAGATTGGCGCTGGCCTGGTTGGCGTAATGTATGTACTGGATGAACCGTCGATTGGCTTGCACCAGCGCGACAACGATCGCCTGCTTGGCACCCTGCGCCACCTGCGCGATCTGGGTAATACCGTGATCGTGGTCGAACACGACGAAGATGCCGTGCGCATGGCCGACCATATTATTGATATCGGCCCCGGCGCAGGTGTACACGGCGGCCATATTGTGGCCCAGGGCACGCTGGAGCAGGTTATGGCGGCGCCAGACTCGTTAACAGGCCAGTATTTATCCGGTACGCGCAAAATAGAAGTACCGAAAAAGCGCCATAAACCGGGTAAAAAATGGTTAGAAGTAGTAGGCGCAACCGGCAATAACTTAAAAAATGTTGATCTTGCCATCCCGTTTGGCCTGATGACCTGCATCACCGGCGTGTCCGGCTCGGGTAAATCTACCCTGATCAACGACACGCTGTTCCGGGTAGCACACCGGGTACTGAACAAAGGCGAGGGTGACGACCCGGCGGCGCATCGCGAAATTAAAGGCCTGGATCACTTTGATAAGGTTATCGATATTGATCAGAGCCCAATCGGCCGTACGCCACGCTCTAATGCCGCTACTTATACCGGTATTTTTACCGCCGTGCGCGAGCTGTTTGCCGGTACTCAGGAATCACGCTCACGCGGTTATCAGGTGGGCCGTTTCAGCTTTAACGTTAAAGGCGGCCGCTGTGAAGCCTGTCAGGGCGACGGTGTTATTAAAGTAGAAATGCACTTTTTACCCGATGTTTACGTGCCGTGCGATGTCTGTAAAGGCAAACGCTATAACCGCGAAACGCTGGAGATTAAATACAAAGGCAAAAATATCCACGAAGTGCTGGATATGACAGTCGAAGACGCACTGGCATACTTTGAAGCCATACCAGCGATTAACCGCAAGCTACAAACGCTGATGGATGTTGGCTTGTCGTATATCAAACTGGGGCAATCAGCCACCACACTATCGGGCGGTGAAGCGCAGCGGGTAAAACTGGCACGTGAGCTAAGCAAACGTGATACCGGTAAAACGCTGTATATTCTGGATGAACCCACCACCGGCCTGCATTTTTACGATATTCAGCAACTGCTGAACGTACTGCACCGGCTGCGTGACCACGGCAATACCATCGTAGTGATCGAGCATAATCTGGACGTGATAAAAACCGCTGACTGGATAGTAGACTTAGGCCCGGAAGGCGGCAGCGGTGGCGGCGAAATACTGATCGCCGGTACGCCAGAGCAAGTTGGCGACTGCGAAAAATCCTACACCGGGCATTACTTAAAGCCGTTGTTGGGTTAAGGTGCTTTCTGAGTGGCGGGTAAAAAAATGCATCATTGCAAAAGTCCCAATACGGGACTATGATTGCGCTATGAGAATAATTGCACTGTCTACGTTGAAGGCGTTCTGGCAAGATAAGCCGGAATATAGTGATGCCAAAGAGCCTATCCTTGCCTGGCATCGCCACGTATTAAATGCAGACTGGCATTCGCCTGCAGATGTAAAACAGGATTTCAGACATGCCAGTATTCTCAAAGATGGCAGAGTGGTATTCAACATAGCCGGTAATAAATACCGGCTGGTGGTTTGGATTAACTATGCCTACAAAGTCGTTTATGTGCGGTTTGTTGGTACTCACAGCCAGTATGATCAGATTGATGTGCAAACCATATAACCGCCGGAGCAGCAATGATGGATATTAAACCGATCAGAAATGATGCCGACTACCGCGCAGCGTTGCAGGAAGTCGAGCAACTTATGCTGGCACAGCCGGATACGCCAGAAGGCGAAAAGCTAGATGTAATGGTTACGTTGCTCGAAGCCTACGAAGCAAAGCACTTCCGTATGGACTTGCCAGACCCTGTTGAGGCCATTAAGTTTGAAATGGAGCGCAAAGGTTTAACGGTAAAAGATCTGGAACCAATGATCGGCAAAAGTAACCGCGTTTATGAGATTCTAAATTACAAACGCTCATTAACCCTGAAAATGATCTGGCGGCTGCATCAAGGCTTAGGCATTCCGGCAGAATCGCTAATTAAACCGCCGGTAAACTTGTCAAACTAAAGCCAGCGCCTTACCTGGTGGGTATAGGCCTGATACTTAGTGCCAAACTTATGCAGCAAGTGGCGCTCTTCCGGCGCGATCTGAAACCGGTTCATATACAGCACAAACAGCGGCAGCAACAGCAACGCTGCCGCGCTCATTAGGTAACAGGCCAGTGCCGCAAGCAGCAGTAAAAAGCCTAAATACATAGGGTTACGGCTGTAACGGTAAATACCCCGCGCCACCAGGCTGGAAGTTTGCTGCGGCACACGTGGGTCTACCGTGGTATTGGCGCGGCGAAATGCCAATACACCAGACAACGCCACGGCAACACCGGCTCCGGCAAAAATACACGCCAATACCAGCCCCCAAACCGCAGGCAAGGCTAAAGGCGGCACCAGTTGTGCCAGTAGCCACATCACTAATGCAAACAGCGCCACCAAAACAAGCGGCGGGATTTTAAGTTCTAGAGCCTTCATCGCAGCCATCCAAGATTTTCTTCGTTGTATCATACTACTTACATTGATTTATTAACTGAAGTTTGTTTGAAACTACATTTTTAGGCGCAGAAAAGTGTTGAGCTTTTACATTTTTATGCGCATAAAAGTGTGAAGCTGCAGTCAGGCTTGTTGAAAAATATGCTCACGATGAAAAGCAAGGAATTTTGCTGCTGGGTAAAACTTTTCTGGCAGCACTATTGGTCGGCCATGAAAACTAGCAATTGCCGTGTCAAAAAACAGGTCATTTGTATCCGTGTTTTGGCTAGACACTACTACCCGATAATCCTCGTCAATGGTGATCATACCCAAATCGAAGGCTTTGTCATGCAGTGCCGATAGCGCTAAACCATTATGCGGGTTTAACCTATTATGCTCGTCTTCATGCCACGGCACTATATGGCTGGCTACCAATAATTTGGGGTTAGCTAAGCCACTAATACAGCAACGCTGATTGTAAGCACTTAACACCGCATCGCGAAAGAACTGCTGGCCAATTCGCACTTTCACTTCGGCTATTTTTGAGGTGATTAAGTTACTGGGCCCGTCGATGGCAGTTGGAAAGCTAGTTGTACAAAGTTCCTGTTCTGCTTGCGCCATCGCAATAGAAAAAGCTGCCCAATCTTGCTGCATTTCTTGCCACATTGCTTTATCAGCACTAGATGCGCCGCTTAAACCCGAGCGTCCCGTAGAGGTGATGGCAGGGTCTAAGCTGGCAATATTGGATAGCTTCATTGCCAACGCCGAAGGTGTCCGACCAATCAAATTTGCGTACTGAATAATTTCAGGATTACGCATATGAAAGCGGCCAAAAGGTAAGCGGCCATAAAGGCTAAAAGCCACTAAACTTTGCTGCCGTGTCCAGCCTGATGACGCCATGCTCTATTCCGAAATGTCTGAATATTTCTATTTAAACAACATAATGTCACTGAAGTCTTCAATAAAAAAGGGGCAACAACTGTTGCCCCAAAAAACGCTAGTGTAGCTACCAGGGAAAACTTAGAACTGGCCGATAACGCCTAAGCTGTAGACTTTATAGCCAGAGCTATCGGCGTTGCTGCCAAAGCCGGCTTCTAATGCCCAGCTGCGGTTAAAGAAGTGCTTGGCATTCAGGCTGTAGTTGTCAACTTTGTCGTAAGACACGCCAACTGAGGTCATTGTATTGAAATAGTAATCTGCTTCTGTTGCCCAATATGAGCGGCCATCGTGATCCGTCAGCTTTACGCCAACAGCAATATAACGGCCATCATTCAAACCGGCGAAGTACTTGCTGCTGATACCGTAAAATTCGAACTCGTCATCGGTATAAGCGGTAAAACCAACATAGTCGTTACCCTGCAACTGGTAGTTGTAACTGGCAGAAAACTGGTAAGCAGCGCTTGTATCTTTTGGCTTGATAGCCTGAGCACGGATAATAAAGTTATCAGACACCAAGTAGCCCAGGCCGATTTGGTTTGCATAATTACCACTGACACGGCTATGTGCTGCAGAAACTACCAGGCCGTTTTGTGCGAAATAATCTCCGCTAATAGCCCACACATTGTTATCATCACGGTATGCCGCGGAAACGTTGGTTACTTTATTAATGTATTCAAACTGATCTAAAGGCCCTAAGGTCACTTTTTTATCGAAAAAATAAGTACCGTCCAGGCTCCAGTTTGTTTCGTTATCACCGCTTACACGAATATGATCAGCACTCACTCCAGTGAATAACTGATATTCTTCTGCAGATGCAGCTACAGAAGCGGCCAGTGCGATAACAGGTAATACATACTTTAACGTCATTGTTTTTATTCCCTAAGTTGGTAATTGCGGCGCGCATACTAACGGCAGGAAATACAAATGTAAAATAAAAACACAAATTAAGCTCACAAAACAAACCAAATGTTTACTTTTTAAACAAAAAAAGATAAGTGCTCTATGCTGCTAACAAGTTCCGCTTTAATCTTTGAAGCACCTGGCTTGGTTTATCTGCAGTTGTCTTTAAACACCTTACTTTGAGAATACACTTTTCTACAGGGAGAATAAGTATGTTAAAAACACTATTGGCGGTTACTTCTGCCGGCCTGCTATTTACTGCTCATGCCGCCACACTATTTGGTGCCGCAGTTGATAAAACGACGGTAATACCGGTTGAGCAATTGCTGGTGCAGCCTGCAAGCTATCTGGATAAAGTGGTTACGATCAGCGGTAAAATAGACTCGATATGCAGCAAACAAGGCTGCTGGATGAAATTTACCGCCAACAGTGAACAAGGGCCGTTCCGCATTAAAGTGCGCGATGGCGATATGGTGTTTCCGCTAAGCGCAAAAGGCAAAACTGCTTACGCCACCGGCACTGTGCGGTTATGGTCTCAAGGCGAAGATGAACCTGATGCTTATCAGCTTTACCCGACAGCAGTAGAAATAGCTGATTAACAAAGTGGGCATACTGCTATGCCCACCTATTCAACCGCTACCACACAACAATAGCCCGTATAAATACTACCGGGCGTGTTTCAGACGACAAATTTAGCCCGCACCAATAAATTATTATTGAGATTTATTATCATTAGCGTTAGCCTTTGCAAAACAAACCAGCTTACCTGCACGTGGAAATTAAATGGCAGTACCAACTAAACGCTTTAACCTTTCTGTTTTAATGGCCAGTCTGTGCCTGCCATTAGCCGTACAGGCTCAGCAGCAACCCCTGCAAGAAAGCCAGATTGAAACCATTACTGTACGTGGCGAAAAAACCGATCGTTCGCTGCAAGATACCTCCAGTAGTGTCGCTGTAACCACCGCATTGAGAATTGAGCAGGAAAATCTGCAAAACCTGGACGATATCTTAAACCGCACTGCCAACGTATCTGCGATGTATGGCAGCCGGGGTTTTACTATCCGCGGTATAGCAGACGAAGCCGGTGCCTCTAACCCACTGGCCACCATTTATCTGGATGGTGCCGCGCTGTCCAGCCAGATCAGCGATTCCGGCCCGACTGATTTATGGGATATTGCCCAGGTCGAGGTTATGCGCGGCCCACAGTCTACCATTCAGGGTGAAAATGCCCTGGCCGGCGCCATTATTATGCGTTCGGCAGAGCCGACAATGGACTGGACTGGTAAAGCCAGAGTGCAGTGGTCCGATCCTTCAGATCGGCGTATCGCCGTTGCCGGCGGCGGGCCGTTAATAAAAGATGAACTGGCTTTCAGAGTGGCGCTGGAGAAGCGGGATTTTGATGGTTTTGTGCATAATGTTACCCGTAATGAGCCGGAAGACGCGGTTGAATCCCTGCAGGGCCGTATTAAGTTGCTGTGGACACCGTCAGCTTTGCCGGGGTTTACTGCCAGATTAAGCCATATGCGCGACGACCGCGACGGCCCTTATATGTATGTCTACAGCGATATCAGCGACGGCGACTATTATGATGATCGTACCAACAGATCGGACGCCAAAGGCAGTACCGATATTGTAACGGATATCACCACGCTGGAGCTGGACTACCAGCTCAATGAACAGTGGTCATTGTCTGCTGTTACCGCTAAAAGCCGCTCTGACGTCAACCGTACTTACGATTCCGATCAGACTGAGCAAAATATCTCTTTCGGTAATGTCGCAGGGCTGCACGATACGCTGTCACAAGAGCTGCGGCTGCATTACAACGGCGATAAACTGCGGGGTTTGGTTGGCGGCTACTGGTCAAAGCGGGAAAACGATACCCTGACTACCACCCTGAGTAATGTCATTACCCCGGTAGGAACGATCAGCGCAGTATTGCAGGGCAATGGCCTGGACAGCACTACTGCAGCGCAACTGGCGGCGCTGTACGCCAGTGAACTGCCGCTGATCCCGGTAGATTATCAGAGTAAAGCCCCGACCCAATCGGAGAATCTGGCAGTGTTTTTTGATGGTGAGTATCAGCTATCAACGCAGTGGGCCCTGCTTGCCGGAGCCCGGCTGGATAAAGAACAATATGATTATCAGTCAGATACCACGGCTGTGTTTGCCGGCACGCTGCCAGATCCAGCTAATTACGGCCAGCCGGGGTCGGCACTGCATACCATATTCAGCGGGGTAAACGCCGCGGTATTAGCCATGGTAGATGATGCCAGCAGCAATGCGCCGGCCAGCAGCCGCGATTTTACTGCGTTTTTACCCAAACTGGGCGTGCGCTGGTCATATCACCCCGAGCAATCGCTGGCATTTACCGTGCAGCGCGGCTACCGCTCTGGTGGCAGCTCTTACAATATTGCCCGCGGCGAGGTGTTTGCTTACGAACCGGAATACACCACTAACTATGAACTGGCCTGGCGTAGCAACTGGCCAGAGCAAAACCTGACTATTAACAGCAATCTGTATTATATCGACTGGACAGATAAGCAGGTTATTGCCAATTTTGGTATTAATAACTTCGACAGCCATACCGTTAATGCCGGTAAGTCGCATTTATATGGTGCAGAATTCGAGCTGCGTCAGCGGCTAAATAACCAGTTCGACTGGTATGGCTCTTATGCGTATTCGAAAACCCAGTACGACGAGTTTGATACCATAACAGACGCTATTATCAGCAACTTTTCCGGCCAGCCTTTTGCTTACGCACCGCGTCATACCGCAGCAGCAGGGGTAAACTGGTATCTGGCTGATAACTGGGCACTTAATGTCAACGGTAACTTTCGCAGTAAAGTCAGTACCGGCCCACGCGATAGCACGCTGTGGCTGTCCTCCAGAACCCTGTTTAACGCCCGGCTAAGTTATGATCAAACCAACTGGTCAGCCTATCTGTTCGTCAACAACCTGTTGGATAAAGGCTACCAGCAGTACCGCTGGCTTGATGAGCCGGTAGCAATCCTTGGCGCACCAAGAGTCATTGGCGCCGGCGTGCAGTGGCAATGGTAGTGGCTGTATGACGTTACTGCTGGCCTTAATCTGCCTGAGTATCACAGCCATGGCGGTGTATATGCTGGCGCCGCAGCAGCAATTAATACGCCGTAAACCCCGCACGCTATGGCTTGGCAGCATTGCTATCAGCAGCCTGTTGGCGGCTGTGCTACTGCTAACACCGGGCTATGGTTTCTGGCCAGCCTGTTATCTGGCGTTAACCTGGTTAATGCTGGTTTGGCTGTTGCTACCGCTTATTGCAGTATTTAAAAAGGTGAAATATGGCGGCTAAACACTGGGCGGCGGCATTGTTCGGCTTGCCACTTACCATCGCCTGGGTTGGCATATTGGCGTTGTTATTTCCCGGCACGGCACAACAAGCTATTTTGCCGTGGTTATTACTGACCTTTCCGTTGTGGGTAGCGGTTATGGCGCTGATGTACTTAAGCCGCAGCGGTAAACGGTTGTGGCTGCTGGTTAGCGCCTTAACCATCCTCAGTTACGGCGCATTATGGCTGTTAAAAACAACCGGCACGGCGATATAAATGAAAGTTATTACTCAAAAAAACTTCCGTAACCTGCACACCTGGACGGGCCTGCTGACTGGCTTACTGCTGTTTATTGCCTTTTATGCCGGTGCGGTGTCGGTGTTTGTACACGAGCTGCAGCAGTGGCATGCCACCATTCAGCCCTCTGCAACCACTGCTCAGCTACAACAGGCACAACCGCTTATTGAGCAGGTACTGCAGCAATACCCGGAAGCGGCACATGGCTTTAACCTGATGCTGCCGGGAGTACATGGTGCCGATTTAGCGGTACTCTGGTATGACAGCGACAGCGCAACCCAATATAAATTTGTTGCCGACAGCCAGCAACAACTGCAAAAGCAAACCGCCAGACAGGATTTTATCAGCCTGATCTATGATCTGCATTTTACTGCCGGCTTACCGCGTCAGGCGGGGTTGTATCTGTTTGGTCTGGCCTGCATTTTGTACGGTCTGGCGCTGGTAAGTGGGGTGGTTATTTACGCGCCGGTGTTTATTAAAGATTTATTTGCGCTGCGTTTAGGCCAGAGCACCAAGCGGCTATGGCAGGATGCACATAACCTTATTGGCGTGCTGTCGCTGCCATTTCATATTATTTTTGCCTGGAGCGGCGCAGTACTAACCATCGGCTTTTTACTGCTGGCACCGTTTCAGTTTGTGGTGTTTGACAGCAAACTGCTGCAAATACTGGAGCCCGACTTTGATGTGGTCGCTCATGTTGAGCCATCTGGCATTGCCGCCCCGCTGTTACCCGCCGAAACCCTGCTGGCCATGGCCGCGCAGCACTTGCCGGCGATGCAGGCTGAGATGCTGTTTTACCATGATGCCGGCGATGCCAACGGCACTGTTACCATCTACGGCGAATTGCCATCACCAACACTTACACAAAGAGCGATAGTCGTACTAAACAGCAGCACCGGCGAGCTGGCTGGGATGCAAACCCCGGAGCAGTTCCGACCGGGCACGACCTTTCTGCGTGGTTTACAAAACCTGCATTACGGTGATTTTGCCGGCTATGCCTCCAAATGGCTGTATTTTATCTTAGGCCTGGCAGGCGCTTTGCTGTTTTATACCGGTAACTTACTCTGGCTGGAAGTGCGGCGGCGCAATAGCAGCGCGCAACCGGCAAAAATACGGCTGATGGCCTCACTTACGCTTGGAGTGTGTTTGGGCGCAATGGCCGGTATTTCAGCGTTGTTTATCGCCGGTATATTACTGACAGAACCCTGGCATAAAACGGTGTATTTCAGTGTGTTTTTTGCAGCGTTAGGCTGGGCTTTTTTGCGCCAGCCGGCCAAAGCCGGTGCAGAGTTACTGTATTTAACGGCACAGCTAACCTTGCTGATGCCTTTTGCAGCCTGGTACCACAGTGGCCAGTTTTTCCTGGCAGCTTTATTAGATGGCAACGTCTTACGCTTTATGGTGGAAGGTACGGCGATATTACTGGCGGTATTGTTCTGGCTACTGGCGCGCGCGGCGAAAAAGCGGGCAGATAAAACCGATAACAGTATCTGGGCAAAATCATAAGCCCTTGTTAAATACCGTAGCTAAACGTATGGCAGAGGCAACACGTATCAGCTTACATACTTTGTGCCGTTAACCGCAGCAAGTAAGCTTTAAGCTGTGCTACCCGCTGCGGCCGGTTGAACAGCCGATACAATTGCAACCAGTCGGCCGGCGGCATCCAGCAGATGCCGTCCTGCCAGTGGCAACGCTGCGGATTAAATTGCCAGTTGGTTACTGCATCACCCTGTTTTACCGCTATACCAGCCATGAGTTCAATATCGGGCCAGCCGTCACGGCTAAAGCGGGCAAAATGCGCAGAAGCATATTCCGCATGCGCCGGTGTTACCTGCAACGAAAACTGCGGCTGCAACACCTGACATATAACGGCAAAATCCTGTTCGGTACAGACAATATCAATATCATTCGGTTTAGCTTCCAGCCCGAGTTGCCACAGCAGGCAACTGCCGCCAACACCAAACTGAAAGGGTTGCAGCACAGTGCAGAGTTGCTGCAATTGTGCCGGTAAATTATTGTGCTTCATCCAGTGCCCCTATCAGCCGGGCCAGAAAAGCCAGCTTTTCGTTGTTGAGCTGACGATAGTCAAAGTAAGGACATACTAACAGCCGGTTATGTTTATCAACGGCAAATTCGTTATTCAGCCAGCTAAGCTGTGCTGGTAAGCCGGCCTCCAGCAATGCTTTGGCGTGAGTGCGGCCAGCAATAATATGTACAGCGCCCTTTGCTGGCTGAAGCTCAGGCATACTAAACATTAACGCTGTATTGCTACCGGCTTGCAATAAATATTGATCGCGGTATTGCTGCCAGCTACCGGCGTGCTGCGTAAAGGCAAATTGTTTGGTGTCCAGCGCAAATAACAGCTTGGCATACACATTAAACACCTTGCGCCAGCCATTGCCGCAGGCGCGATTGATCAGCTCTGTTTCGCCACTGTGCAGCGGCTGCATTGTCACTAAATCAGCATACTCTGCCATTGGCGGCCGGTTAGCAATATACACGCGGATGCCAGCGGTGGTATCACCAAAGCCTGCGGCTGATATAGGTAGGGTTTTCATAGCCTTGCTCAGCATTTATTCAGGCTGCTACTTTAGCATAAGCCCTTGCCTGCAGTGTTATAGCAGGTTAATTTTAGCCATTACTTTGCCAGGGACTGCATATGTCATCTTTTTCTGTTGCTGCTGTTAACCGGCTGGACCATTGGTTAATGCAGGTTACTCCGCCCGCCGATACCAACGGCTTTCGCCGCTTTTGCTGGGAATTCTGGTTTTTTGGCTTAAAGCAGGCGCGGGCCTGTTTATTTGTTGCCTTGTTTTTTGCCGCGGTGTTGCTGGTGCCACGCGCCGGGTTTCTGGGCATACCACGTTATGATGTTTTGCTTATTCTGGCGCTGTTAATTCAGTACTGGATGGTGTGGAGTAAACTGGAAACCGTCGATGAGCTAAAAGCGATTTGTTTGTTTCACCTGGTCGGTTTTGCGCTGGAGGTGTTTAAAACCTCGGGCGCTATTCAATCCTGGAGTTACCCCGATTTTGCCTACACTAAGGTATTTGGCGTGCCACTATTTGCCGGTTTTATGTATGCCGCCGTCGGCAGTTATATTATTCAGAGCTGGCGTTTAATGCAGCAAAGGGTGGCGCACCATCCGCCTTACTGGATGGCAGTGCTGGTGGCACTGCTGATATACGCCAATTTTTTTACCCACCACTATATTGGTGATTACCGCTGGTATATTGCCGCTGCCACCCTGGGGCTGTACGCCCGCAGCGTGGTGTACTTTACGCCGCTGGACCGTGAGCGCAGCATGCCACTGTTACTGGGTTTTGTGCTGGTGGGCTTTTTTATCTGGCTGGCGGAAAATATCAGCACCTTTATGGGGCTGTGGAGTTACCCTAACCAACTCGGCGCCTGGTCAGTAGTGCATTTAGGTAAGTGGAGTTCGTGGTCACTGCTGGTGATTATGACCTTTACCATAGTGGCGCAGTTAAAATACGTAAAACAACGTATTGATGTGCCACGCTAGGCAATAAAAAAGGGCCGCCTGCTGGCAGCCCCTATGGATATGAGTGATTAAGCGTCTTTTTTTAGCAGGAAATCAATCAGTTCCTGCATTTCTTTTTCATAATTACGCGAGTCCAGCGCGGCATTATTAATTTTGTACTTACCGTTTACTACCAGCATAGGCACGCCGGTTAAAATACGCTTTTCAGATAGCTCGTCCTGCTCTTTTTTCATCTGATTAACTGCACCACGTACTGAAAAGCTTTTCATCGCTTTATCATAGGTGTCGGCGTCAATATCATGAATTAATACCAGGCTGCGGATCTCGTTTTCATTGGAAAACGGGGCGCGGTTACGGTGGATCTGATTAAAAATAGCACTGGCTATCTGATCGCCTTTACCCTGGCTTTTTGCTACCACATAAGCGCGGGCCAGCGCGTTTTGCAGCTCGGGTGAGGCAGCACGGATAAAATCAACGTGCACTTTTTTAAATTCGGTACCCTCTGGCAGCTTTTTAGCAATACTTTGCGCTACCGGTTCGAACGCATTACAACCACCACAGTAAAACGAAAAATACTCTTTTACTTCCGGCTTGGCGGTTTTCTGCTCAGAGATCACTTCATAGTGCTTACCCTGTTCAAACTTGGCCTGGGCAGCAAAAGGCAGCAACAGTGTTAACGCAATCACAGATAACAGCTTTTTCATTTCGGATTATGTCCTTAAATAGACCAGATGGAGCACAGCTTAACAAAAACTCAGTAGTCTGGCACTAGCGAAAGTGGCGCTTGTTGCAACAGATAGAGTTGTTCTTTTAATGCCAGGCATTGTTGTTCCCAGTATTTGTCTGTGGCAAACCACGGAAAGTTCATCGGGAACGCCGGGTCCTGCCAGCGCCGCGCCAGCCAGGCCATATAATGCACCATCCGCATGGCGCGCAGCGGTTCAATTAATTTCAGCTCTGAAGGGTCAAATTCGCAGTATTGCTCATATTCTTCCAGCATCAGCTCCAGCGTGTCGCGCTGCTGCATCCGATCGCCGGACAACATCATCCAGATATCCTGAATCGCCGGGCCACTGCGGCAATCGTCCAGATCAACGAAAAAGGGCCCCTGATCGACATAAAACAAATTACCGGCATGACAATCGCCATGCAGCCGTATCAGGCTGGTGGGCTTATATTGTTTTACACAGAGCGCAATAACCTGATCCAATGCAGTGTCAAACGCCGGGCGCAGGTAAGACGGTATAAACTGCAATGCGCTTAGCACCTCGCGGCTTTGTAACAGATGGCTTTCAACGCTAAACGCCGGGCGGTGGCTAAAAGGTTTTACTTTACCTACCTGATGCAAACGTCCAAGAAAACGGCCCAGCATGGCTAGCTGTTCATCGTTATCAATTTCCAGCGTGCGGCCACCGCGGCTTGGAAACAGCGCAAAGTAATAACCACCATACTGTAACAACGACTGGCCGTTTACTTTTAACGGCGCAACTACCGGAATATCAGCCGCAGCCAGTTCAAAAGCAAAATCGTGCTCTTCCTGCAGTTGCTCTGCTGTCCAGCGCTGTGGCCGGTAAAACTTCACGACAAACTTTTCCGGCTTTAGCGCATCACCGCGATAGGCGCTGAACTGATACACGCGGTTTTCATAGCTGTTTAGTGCAGATAAACCAGAGCTGACATCCAGCCCCAGTTGTTGCAAAGCATCGATAATCAGATCCGGCTGTAAGGTTGAAAAATCAAAGGCCGTCATAGGGCTCCTTAGCGGCCAACAAAAAAGGTAGTGGACTGAGCCAGTTTAACATCCGGGTTATCAGCTTGCTGCACAGTAAAACGAATATCCAGGCTGCGCTGCTCTGTGCTGTATGGGTCCAGCGCCAGGCTTATCGGTACGCTACGGGTTTCACCGGCACTGATACTCACTTGCTGCGGGCCAATCCAGGTAAAACTTTCGCTACCGGCCACGCTAAGGTCAAACTGCACCGTATGCTGCGACTTATTCGAGATACTCAGGGTATAGGTATTTTCTACCAGGCCTTCGTTTGTTTCACGGTAAAGTTCGCCGCGGTCGCGGATAATGTTCATTTCCAGCGGTACCCGGCTGTACAGTGTCCAGGCAAAAGCCACACACACCGCAACCAGCACCAGCATATAACCCAGTAGTTTAGGCCTTAACACCCTGGTGGGTTTACCATTTAAGCTGTGTTCGGTGGTATAGCTGATAAGCCCCGGCGGGTAGCCCATTTTGCTCATGGTGTCATCACAGGCATCAATGCAGGCGCCACAGTTAATGCACTCATACTGCAGGCCGTTGCGTATATCTATCCCGGTTGGGCACACCTGCACACACAGGTTGCAGTCGATACAGTCACCCAGGCCTTTTTCTTTGTAGTCTTTGTCTTTCCGGCTGCGGGGGCCACGGTTTTCGCCGCGCTTTTCATCATAGGTAACGGTAAACGTGTCTTTATCAAACATCGCCGACTGAAACCGGGCATAAGGGCAAATGTGCGTACACATAATTTCGCGCATCCAGCCGGCATTGCCGTATGTACACAGGGTGAAAAACAGCACGGAAACCACCGCCCAGAAGCTGGCTTCAAAGGTAAAAAACTGAATAAATAACGGCCCGACAGGGGTAAAGTAGCCGACAAAGATCAGTGCAGTAAGCAGTGAAAATGCCAACCAGCAAAAGTGCGTAGCGGCTTTTTTAAAAAACTTGCTGACAGACCAGGCATCGTTATCCAGTTTAATCCGCTGGTTACGGGTACCCTGAATTTTTTCTTCAAACCAGATAAAAATAAAGGTCCATACCGATTGCGGGCATAAATAGCCACACCATACCCGGCCATAAAACGCGGTAACAAAAAACAATGCATAAGCGGCGATAATAAACAGCCACGCCAGAATGGTGAAATCCTGCGGCCATAATGTCAGGGCAAAAATATTGAATTTCTGTTCAGTAATATCCAGCAAGATGGCCTGATGGCCGTCATACTGCAGCCAGGGCAACAGCATAAACAGCCCCATAAACACAAAACCCATATAGCGCCGTATGGCCTGATGCAGGCCTTTTACCGCCCGCACATAGATGCGGTCTCGCGGGTTATAATGTCCGCTATGGCTACTATCCGGTTTATGTACTTCAACGTGTACCGGAATATTTTTGATGTCTATTTTTTGCTGATCCAAGGAAAACCCCGTTACTGCATATTACGCCAGCTGCCAAGTATAACAGTTTGCCCGGCTGAATTTTTGACATGAAACAAAGCAATATCTGTGCCTGTAGCATTTTTGCTGTATCGGACCCAATCTAGCGCAGAAAAACGTAAACTAAGTTTACACCTACTGCTTAAAGTGTAAACTTAATATGCAGCTGGCAGATATTCACTGCCGCCCCGTGCGCAGCGCAGCACTATCCGTTACAATGCCGCCATTGCTTACCGGAGTAGAAGCTGATGAAGAAGTTGTTTTGGCTGGTTGTTGTTATTCTGCTGGTGATTACTTTTTCTGACCATAACCTGATCCGCCCCCATAAAGAGCAATTATTTACGTTGATATTGGACAAAGCCGCTATAGCTGGCGACAGTAAAGAAGCTGCACTGCGAACTACACGCAAGCAACTACTGGCCTTATCTGAGCAATGGGGCGAAGGCCAGCGTACCCAGTTGGATAAAGCCAGCAGTAGTATCGACAACCTGCTGCAATTTCAGCGGAATTACTGCAAAAATGGTGATTTTAACCCGTTTTTGTATGGTGAGCCGTTAAAGCAAAGCTGTGCAATAATTGAAAACCAAATGCACAACCTGACTAAACCCTAAGCAGAGGATTGCCAATGCGTACCTGTGGTATCGAAATTAAAGGCAGCGAAGCCATTATTTGCCTTATGACCCTGAAAAATGGCTTGTTCGACTTACCGGATTGCCGGCAAAACCGTTTTGCGCTGAGTAAAGACCAGGATCAGGAGCAAATGCGCCATTTTCAATTTACTTTCGCTAAGTTTATTGAGGATTACCAGATAACCCAGCTGGTTATTAAAGAGCGGCCACAAAAAGGTAAGTTCGCCGGTGGCGCGGTAGGTTTTAAAATTGAAGCAGCATTGCAACTGATTGCCGGTTGTAACTGTCACTTAATCAGCGCCAGCGAACTGAAAGAGAAGCTAAAACGCCACCCGATACCGGTTGATTTTAAAGCCACGGGTTTAAAGGTATTTCAGGAAACTGCCTTTCTTACCGCTTACGCTTTTTTAGCTAAATAAAAAGCGCTTGTATAAGCGGGTACCACTACAGTACCCGCCGCCTGCACTAGCGCAGCCGTCTTCTGGCTACCAGCAGCATACCCGCCAGCAAACTTAACCAGCCAAAACTGCCTGAGCTACCGCCATCACCGTTATTGTTGCCACCGCCAGCTGACGTATTAGCAACCGGGTTAAGGCCTGCAACAGTATTTACACGGGCATCAACCACAACGATGCTTTCAATAGTAACTAAATTAGATGCCACCAGAGGTTTATTATCGTCTCTGTCACTGCTGCTATAGTTACGCAACGGCAAATCGGAAATACCCGGGAAGGTAAAACGCTGTAATCCTGCAATAGCATCTACCACCTCCATACCCTGTGCCGTGATTTGGCCAAACACGGTAAAGCCGCTATTTTGTGTATCCAGCCGCGGCGAACCACCACTGTTATTGGCTAAATTTATAAACCACTGATTGGTAGCACTGTTTGGGTTGTTAGATTGCTTGGCCATAGCCACCGTAGCCCGCACATTTGACCATTTAGGTTCATTTACAATCGGTGAAAAAGTGGCAACGGCCTTTAACGGCAATTGCTTATCGAAGGTGAAACCACCACCCTGCACCACAAAACCCGGTACTGACCGATGAAACACAGTGCCGTTATAGCGGCCGGCATTAACGTAGCTAAGAAAATTTTGCACAGTTACCGGCGTAGTTTGATCAAATAAATTAATTTCAAATTTGCCCACATTAGTGGTTACTTCAACAATAGTGGCGTAACTGGCCGTGCTGCAAAGCAGCGCTAAAGCAGCACCTGCGGTTTTAATTAGCTTGCGTTTCATTACTGAATTCTCCGTTTTAATTGAGTTGCAGCTTAAGGCAGTTAAAGTGGCAAAATCCAGCCAGATAACAATTAATTACGCTTTAGTTACAGATTGTCTGCCACGCCGCAGGTTTGTGGTTTTACCGGCTGCCGGTCTGGTTGATTTTTTCCGGCCCCAGCGTCTGGTTTTGCCCTGCGGTAAACCGGCCGGCGTGACTGTTGCAGCCTGGCTAATAAGCAGGCCAAGCTCAGTTTGCAGCGGCTGCATAAAAGCCTGATAGCTGGTTTCACGCTGGCAAATGCGGCTTAACTCAGCCTCCCAGCGGGCGGTCATATCGGGCAGGCTGGCTTGTGGTGGCAGGGCATGGATCAGCGCCTTGCCGGTATCGGTAGCACGAATTTGCTTACCCTGGCGCTGCAAAAAGCCGCGCTTAAATAACAGTTCAATAATACCGGCTCGGGTGGCTTCAGTACCCAGGCCGTCGGTCTCGCGCAATACCGCTTTAATAGCGGGATCACTGACATAGCGGCTGATACCTGTCATTGCTGCCAGTAAAGTGGCATCGGTAAAAGGTTGTGGCGGCTGGGTGTGTTTTTCCAGCAACTGCGCGCCGTAACAATGTAATTGCTGGCCTTTATGCAATTGCGGCAGGCTCTGCAGGATTAAATCATTGTCTGGCTGGCTTTTTTGGCTTGCCTCCTGATTACTGGCAGAGCGGTATAACTGCTTCCAGCCGACAGACAACTCGGTGTTAGCTTTTGCACGAAATAAACCACCGGCGATAGTCAGTTCAACCAGCGTTTCGCTATAGCAATAGGCCGGGTAAAACTGCGCCAGATACTGGCGGGCAATCAGGTAATACAGCTGTTTTTCCGCCTGGGTTAAGCCGGTAAACGCCTGCCGTTTTTCTGTCGGGACAATAGCGTGGTGCGCTTCAACTTTACTGTCGTTCCAGGCTTTGCTTACCCGTGCCATATCGGCCTGCTGCACAGCCGCGCTGAGCTGGCTGTCATTGGCAGCGATTGCGCCGGTTACCGCAGCAGCCCGGCTTAGCTGCCCGCGTGGCAAGTACCGGCTGTCCGAGCGCGGGTAGGTAATAAGCTTGTGTCGCTCATACAACTGCTGGCAATTATCCAGCACTTGCTGGGCTGTCATGCCGTAGCGTTTGGCAGCGTCAATTTGCAACGCCGACAGATTATAAGGTAGCGGTGCCGGCTGTTTACGCTCTTTTTGCTCTACGTTACTCACCAGCGCCGGTTGGCCGGTAATTTTCTGCTGCACTTTTTCTGCTAACGCTTTTAACAGCACACGGCCGTCTTCATCCTGCCAGGAAGCGCAGGCCTCGCTGGGTTGCCACATGGCGCTAAAACGCTGTTTGTCGCTGGTTTCTACCTCTGCCAGCACCTGATAAAACGGCTTGGTGACAAAATCAGCAATATCCTGATCCCGCCGCACTACCAGCCCCAATAAGGGCGTTTGCACCCGGCCAACAGATAACACGCCCTGATAACCGGCTTTTTGCCCCTGCAAGGTGTAAGCCCGTGTCATATTCAAACCATACAGCCAGTCGGCGCGGCTGCGTGCCAGTGCTGAGGTAGATAAGGGCACAAAATCTTTATTTGATTGTAGCTGTGCCAGCGCCCGCTTTACTGCCGGAGGATTTAAATCGCTGATCAGCAGGCGCTGCGTTGCCGCCAGTTTGTGGCCGCTAACACCACAGTACGCCAGCACTTCGTCTACCAGCAACTGGCCTTCACGATCTGGATCGCCGGCATGCACCAGCTGATCAGCCTGTTTAATCAGCTTTGTTAATATGCTTAACTGGCTTGCGGCAGACTTTCTTACTTTTAACTGCCATTTATCTGGGATTATCGGCAATTGTGCTATTTGCCAGCGCTTATACTCCGGGTGATAATCTTCCGGCTCGGCCTGCTCCAGCAAATGGCCCACACACCAGCTGACAACATCGCCATTAGCCAGCCGGATAAAACCGTTATCTTTGTGCTGTGGCTTGGGCAATACTGCGGCTATCGCTCTGCCTAAACTGGGTTTTTCTGCGATATAGAGGATCATAGCCAACACCTAACTGTTTTTATATACAGTAATTTAGCCAGTTAAACGCCATGATGCAAATAAAATGTAATAAAAAAATTTGGTTTTAACGGAAAAGTGCATAGAATACTGATCTTTGTAGCGTTGACCTACGATATTTCTTTGTACTTCCACCCCAGGCAGTCGGATAAGTAAACTATGACGCAATATAGTGACGTTAAGAAAATCTGTGATGAGTTACAAAAAACAGGTAAGCCGGTTTCTCTGGATTATTTAATTTCCCAAGTGCCTGGTGCACAGGCCAGCCTGGTAGTGCACTATCAAAAATGGCGTAATGAACAAGCCAACCGGGCGCCGGTGCAAACATCCGCAGAAAGCCTGTTCAGCCCCGAGTTTGTTGCCGCATTTCAACACGAAGCAGAACTGCGCGCCAAACAACATACCGATCAGCTTAACCAACAATTACAACAGGCGATGCAGGCCGAAGTGCTGGCGGCAGAACACAACCGCGAATTACAACAAGAACTACAGCAACTGCAGCAGCGTAAAGCCGAGCTTGAAACCAGCCAACAGCAGCAGCAACAGCAACTTAGCACTCAGGCAGAAAAATATGCCGCCCTTACCGAAGAACGCGATCAGGCCCTTAAGCTAACCCAGAAGCAGCAGCAAGAGCTAACTGACGCCCGGCAACAGTCTGAAACGTTACAAGCCTCGCTGACAATGGCGCAACAGGAACTGGCAACAACCCGCCAGGCCATTACCGGCCTGCAGCAACAACTGGCCGCATCTGAGCAAGCGCAGCAACAGGCGCAACAGCAAGCTGAAACCATCCAGTTAAAAGTTATTGGCTTGCAACAGGCACAGGATGAACTGGAAGAACAACTACAACACGAACAACAGCGTAACCAGCAAAAACTGCAACAGTTGCAAGCCGAACTGGCAGCCGCCGAACAAGAACTTGAGCCGCTGCAAAGCAAGGCCAAAGCAGCCGAACAAACCGAACAGCAGTTACAGGCGTTGCAGCAATCTGAAGCCAGAATAAAAGCCGCGCTTGAAGCGGCGCAGCAAGCCAATAAAAAGGCGCTGCAAGATTTGCAAACCCGCGATCACGACGTAACCGAACTACAGGCGATGCTGGAAGAGTTTGAAAACAAACTGCACCAAGCCACCAAAACGGAAACCCAGGCCGTCGCCCTGACCAAACGCTTACAGGCACAGTTAAACCAGTTGCAACAAACATCAACTGAGCAAGGCACAACAACCAATGATAGCGCAGTGGCTGAGCAACAAGCAGCCCTGCTGGCCGAGCGCGACGCTGCTCAGGCGCAACTGACTAAACTGCAGCAGCATTCTGAAACATTGCTTGCAGAGCGTAACAACGCCCTGGCGAAACTGGAGCAGGCACAAGCACAACTTAACGCAGCAGACAGCATACAGCCGGCCGCAGCCGAAATGTCTGCGCAGCAGATAGCCGAACAGGAAAAACTGCAACAACAACTCAGCGCCTATGAAAAACAGTTGTCAGCCCTGCAAAAAGAACGTGAAACCGCGCTGCGTGAAGCAGCCGAGCAACGTGACGCTGCGCAAAAAGTGCAGCAACAGCTGGATGCCATGCAGCAGGCACAAGTGAGTGATGAAGCCGATGACACCGATATTCATGCCACGGTGGCACAGCTTAAAGCCAACAATGCCATGCTAAAAGAGCAAAGCGCTATTACCGCCGGCCATCAGGCCGAACAGCGCGAAACCATTAAGCAACTGCGTGAAGAACTGCAGCAGCAGCGCGATATGGTGCACGATATGCAAATAGAGCAGGAAAAACTGCAGAAACAAAAAAACCAGCTTGAACAACAAGTCAGCTTTGTTAAAGATAACGCCGCAGCCACTATTGAGCGCTTAACCCGTTACCGCGAGCAAGCGCAGGAAAAAATAGAAAAGCTGGAGAAAAAACTGGGTATGAATAAAGCATCAGACGCTTAATAACGCCGCACTTACTGCGCAAAGCTAATACGGAAACAGCTGCCGGGCGCCTCACCCGGCACGTAGTGTAGCTGCGCATCCTGCACCTGCAATAACGCCCGCGATAAACTTAAACCAATACCGGAACCCGTTTGTTTAGTGGTAAAAAACGGAATAAATATCTGCTGCACCACTGCCTCGCTAATGCCTGGCCCACTGTCGGCAATATCCAGTTGCCAGCGCCGCTGAGCGTCGGGTTGCAGGCTTAGGGTTAACTGTTTTTGCGTTACTTCTGTCATGGCATCCATGGCATTTTGTAGCAGGTTAATCAGCACCTGCTCCATTAATGCTTCGTCCAGCCACAACATGGCCTGTGCCGGTAAGTTGGTATGCAGTTGTATACCTTGCTCCGCCAATGCACTGCGCTGCAACGCCAGGCAACTATGAATAATTGCCACCAGATCGGTATGTTCTAACCGGGGTTGTACCGGTTGGCTTAACTGTTTAAATGACTGAATAAAGCCCGCCAGGTGCTGACCACGGCGGTTAATAGTACTAAGAGCTTCATCAAGATCAGCATGGTCGCTGTGGTTTAACACCGTATCTGCCGCTGGCAGAATTTGCCGGCAACTTTGCGCCAGCGACGCCATCGGCGTGACCGAGTTGGCTATTTCGTGTGTCAGCACCCTTGTCATCTGCTGATAGGCCTGCACTTCCTGCTGCAACAAGGCCTGATGAATGCTTTGTAAGGTTACCAGCTTACGCAACTGGCCCTGAATACGGGTGCACACTATGCTCAGCGCCAGCCGGTCAGTATAGCCCGGCTGTTGCCACTGCAACTGGCCCTGATAATGCGTACTGGTTTGGCTCAGTATAGCCGCCAGTTGCTGTAAGTTAGTATCGTCAAACCGGCCCTGTTGCAGCTGTTGCCACTGCTGCGCAGACAACAAGCGCTGCGTTGCCGGGTTAGCCTGCAGCAACTGGCCGTTATCGGCAAACTCCAGCACAGCAATATCCAACTGGCTCAGCAGGGTTTGCAGGTACTGCGCCCGGGCTTCCGCCTGCTGGCGGCTACTGCTGAGTTGTTGCTGCACCTGTGCCAGCAAAGACTGTAAAGCGCTCTGGCCCCGCAGTGTCAGTGATGTATCCTGATTGGCCAGCGCTTTTAATACCAGCGCAGTCTGGTGCTGCTGCCTGCGGTTGTGCCGCCAGACAATCAGTGCGCACAACAGCGCTGCCAGGCTCAGCATAACAGCCAGCGCCGAAGGCCCGGCCAGCCACTGCAGACAGGCTAACATCAGCAACAGGGTGTAACCGCCCAGCAGCAATAGTAAGCGCATATTAAAGCCCATATTTTTCCAGCCGCCGGTATAAAGCACCACGGGTTAAACCCAGTGCTTTGGCGGCCTGGCTGACATTGCCCTGATAATACTGCAGCGCCTGGCGGATCGTTTTTTCTTCAACAAAATCAAGAAAAAAGTCGTTATCGGCAGTGTGCACTGCACTGTCGGAAGCCGCTACCGTTGGCAACTGGCTGAAATCCAGTGTACTGCCCTCGGCCAATACCACGGCACGCTCTACCGCGTGTGCCAGCTGGCGCACATTGCCCGGCCAGTCGTACTGCTGCAGCTTATGTTTATCACTGCTACTGATCTGTAAAGCATCTCGCTGGTATTTCTGGCTGTAATGCTTAAGGTACCAGTCCAGCAACTGCGCAATATCGCTTTTGCGCGCCCGCAGCGGCGGCAGTACAACTTCTACGGTATTAATGCGGTACAACAGATCCTGGCGAAAGGCGCCTTCGGCCACCGCCTGATATAAGTCTTCATTGGTGGCGCACACCAGGCGGATATCCACCGCCACACTCTGGCTGCCACCTACCGGCACCACAGTGCGGCTTTGCAACGCCGTTAACAGCTTAGCCTGCTGCGCCAGCGGCAGGTTGCCCAGTTCGTCCAGCAGCAGGGTACCGCCATTAGCCTGCACAAAACGTCCGGCGTAGTCGCTTTTGGCATCGGTAAAGGCGCCTTTTTTATGGCCGAATAACTCACTTTCCAGCAAGCTGCTGCTTAAGCTGCCCATATCAACGCTTACCAAAGGTGCAGCTGCACGCTGCGATGCCTGATGAATAGCCTGGGCAACCAGGGCTTTACCGGTACCGCTTTCCCCCAGCAGCAATACGTTAGCATCGGTTTTTGCCACTTTTTCAATAGTGCGTAACACCTGTTGCATAGCAGGGCTGTCGCCCAGCAGCGGAATCGTTTCTGCGGCGGCGGTCTTGCTGTTTGCTGCGCCACTGTGGCCGGGGCTGCCAGGTTGGGGTTGTTGCAATAATGCTTGCTGCAGTGCCTCCAGCAGTTGCTCATTCTGCCAGGGCTTGGCAATAAAATTAGCCGCCCCCAGCTGCATGGCTCGCACCGCCAGCGGCAGAGCGGCGTAGGCTGTCATCATCACTACTTTTAAGCCGGGCCGGGCTTTTAATGCCTGTTTTAAATAAAACAAACCTTCTTCGCCACTTTGCGTATCGCGGCTGAAATTCATATCCAGCAACAACAGATCAAACGGCTGGCTGCCAAGCATACTTTGCAGTTGCGCCGGCTCATGCAGCGTAACCACCTGGGCAAAGTGCTGTTTTAAAAAAATCCGGCTGGCGGTAAGAATGTCGTGGTTGTCATCCAGTACCAGCACATTAAATGGCTGCTTCATTGTTACATCCTTGGGTTTATCTTTGCACCCTACCCGAAAATACCAGCGCCGCGCAACAAGCTTTTAAATCCAACAAGTTAGCGATTTCAGCAGGTGTCCGTTAATGGACACCTGGCTGTACCACCAGCGGACACTATTGCAACCGAAAAAACTATAAAGTGTTGAATTTTAAAAGTTTAGTGTTTGGCATGGCCTTTGCGTTAATAACACTAACTCGCATCGCTATTTTTTTCGGAGCATACAGATGGACAAGAAGATAAGCCCCAGTGTCAAAAGTCGGCTGATAAAGCCTGTTGTTGTGTTTAGCTTGCTGGCCGCCACTGCCTGGTTTGGCACTAACTGGCAGGCCAGCGCGCAAATGTCGGTATTGCTGCCGCTTAGCTCTGTCAGTACCGCCATAGTGCAACAGCAAAGCCTGCAGGAAAGCATAGCGCTGCGCGCCAATGTACTGCCGCAGCACACGGTTTTTCTGGATGTTATTGAAGGCGGCCGGGTAGAGGAAAAACTGGCCGAACAAGGCCAGTTTGTTGAGCAAGGCCAGCCACTGGTTAAACTAAGCAACACCGCCTTGCAGCTGGATTTAATCAGCCGCGAAGCTCAGGTAACCGAGCAGATGAATTTTTTGCGCAACACGCAAATGACGATAGAAACCAACCGGCTGAACCTGCAGCGCGATGTGCTGGATATTGAGCATCAGATAACCACGCTAAGCCGCAACCGGGCTCAGAGCGAGCCACTGGTAAAAACCGGCGTGTTAGCCCAGGAACACCTGCTAAACCTGCAACAGGACTTACGCTATCAGCAGCAACGCTTACAACTGACAAAGCGGCAACAGCAGCAGGAAGAAGCCATTCGCCAGCAACAACTTAGTCAGCTAAGCGAAAGCGTAGACATGCTGACAAAAAACCTCGAGTTTGCCCGGCAAAACGTACAAAACCTGCTGGTGCGCGCACCGGTAAGCGGCTATTTAAGCGAGTTTAATGTAGAAGCCGGTGAATCACGCGCGCCGGGCAGCCGCATGGGCCAGATTGACCTGCCAGAGCGTTACAAGCTGGTGGCCAGCGTAGACGAATTTTACTTAAGCCGCGTTAGTACCGGTATGCAGGCAGTAGCCAGCCTGAACCAGCAGCAGTTGCCACTTACCGTAAGCCGCATCGACAGCCGGGTGGTAAACAACCAGTTTCAGCTTGAATTTGCCCTGCCGGGCGAGCACAGCGTAAAACGCGGCCAGTCGGTTAACCTGAACCTGCTGCTGGAGCAGCAGCAACAAACCGCACTGGTGCTGCCACGCGGCGCCTACTTAGCCGACAGCGCAGGCCAGTATGTGTATGTGCTGGACGGCCGCACCGCCACGGCGCGTAAGCAAGCCGTTACGCTGGGCAAACAAAGCGCCAACCAGATCGAAATTGTCAGCGGCCTTAATGCCGGTGATCAGGTGATTATTTCCGGCTATCGCGAATTCCAGCAAGCCGATACTATTCAATTACAACAATAAGGACAGCATCATGATCCAATTACAACAATTAAACCGGGTATTTCGCACCAGCGAACTGGAAACAACCGCTCTGAACCAGATTGATTTACATATTCAGCAGGGCGATTTTGTGGCCATTATGGGCCCATCAGGCTGCGGTAAATCTACCTTGCTAAGCATTTTAGGCATGCTGGACAGCCCCAGCTCAGGCGCCTATTTGTTTCAGGGTACGGATATTGCCAATTACAGTGAAAAACAACTGGCACAACTGCGCAAAACCCAGCTCGGCTTTGTGTTTCAAAGCTTTAACCTGATAGATGAGCTAACGGTATTTCAAAATGTTGAGCTGCCGCTGCAGTATCAGGGCGTGGCGGCCGGCGAGCGTAAACAGCGGGTAGAGGCGATATTAAAACGCATGCAAATTGACCACCGCGCTGATCACCTGCCACTGCAGTTATCCGGTGGCCAGCAGCAGCGGGTGGCCGTGGCACGGGCGCTGGTAATTAACCCGGCGCTGATTTTAGCCGACGAACCTACCGGTAACCTGGATTCAAAAAACAGTGAAGAAGTGATGCAGATGCTGCGCCAGCTAAACCACGACGGCACCACGGTGGTAATGGTAACGCACTCTGAGCATGAATCACGCTACGCCAGCCGCATAGTGCGGATGCTGGACGGCCAGATTATTACCGAGCGTGCCATGGAAGCAAAGATGGAGGCCAAATATGCGTAATTCACTGGCAATGCTGGGCAATTACTTCACCACCGGCGTGCGTGCAGTGCTGCGGCATAAAACCCATTTAGCGTTAAATTTACTGGGCTTAACCACAGGTCTGGCGTCGGCCCTGCTGATTTTACTGTATGCCAGTTACGAGCTGGGCTTTGACAAAATGCACCCCAATGCGGCCAATACCTACCGGCTGGAGCAGTTTTTTAACCCGGTAAACCAGCGTTTTCCTATCTCCAGCCCGGCGATGAAAGATCTGCTGCACAATTATGATGACCGTATCCGGGTAACCCGCATTAATACCGGCGCCCCGGCGCTACGCCTGGCCGGTTCCAACCAACAGCTGACACTGGAATGGCCACAAGCGGTGGACAGTAATATCACCGACTTTTTTCAGATAGACACATTGTCTGGTGATCTGGCCGCTACCCTGGCGCAACCCAACCTGATTGCGTTATCTGAGCAGGAAGCTAAGCGGTTATTTAGTAACACCAATGTGACAGGCCAGCAGTTACAACTGGGAGAACAGCGTTTTACTGTTAGCGCAGTGTACCGTATGCCAGAGCAGAGCCATTTTCAGGCCGGATCATTGCGCCGGATCAGTGATGAAGTAGCTGCCAGCCGTCTGGCAATGAATAATGTTTACAGTTATATCTCACTGCCTGCTGATATTGATCACAGCGCTCTGTTACAGCAGTTATCTGCCCAGCTAAACGAACAGGCTTATACCGGCCGGCATATTACTGAACTGCAATTGCGGGCACTTACCGATATTCACCTGCACTCCAGCCTGGCTTACGAATTTAAAGTGAATGGCTCGGCCAGTACG
Source organism: Rheinheimera pacifica (assembly GCF_900108485.1). Taxonomy (GTDB): domain Bacteria; phylum Pseudomonadota; class Gammaproteobacteria; order Enterobacterales; family Alteromonadaceae; genus Alishewanella; species Alishewanella pacifica. The sequence goes on from NZ_FNXF01000002.1 coordinate 393,084, forward strand.
GTAAATATCTGTTTGTTGCTGGCGGTTTTACTGCTGCTGATTGCCGCCATTAACTTTATTAATATGAGCACCGCCCGCGCCGCTATGCGTGCTAAAGAGGTCGGTGTGCGCAAAGCGCTGGGCGCCAGCCGTGGCCAGTTGTTTGTGCAGTTTATGCTGGAGTCGGTGCTAATTGCTGCCTGCGCCGGTTTATTTGCTGCTGTGTTAGTCGAGCTGGTATTACCGCAGTTTAATTTGCTGGTAAACCGCCCGCTACAACTGCACTACTTTGGCAGTTTTGGCCTGATTTTGCTTGGCAGCACCCTAAGTGTCGGCATGCTGGCAGGTGTGTATCCGGCGATATTTATTTCGGCCTTTGATGCCAAAAAAGTGCTAAGCGGTGATTTTCAGCGCGGTAATACGGCACTTTTGCTGCGTAAAGGCTTATTGGTAATACAGGGTGCTATTACTATAGGTTTGTTAGTCTCCAGCGCAGTATTGCAGCAACAACTGCAACTGCTGCAAAACCAGCCCACCGGTTATCAGCGTGATGCCCGGTTAATGGTTTCCGGTATTGAGAATGAGCAGGTATTCTGGGCGGGCAACCAAAACCTGCTGCAAAGCCTGCGGCAGGTTGAAGGCGTAACGGCCGCGTCGATAATGGATATGCAGCTTACAGACACTGTTTCTCAGGCGATGAATATTCAGTTGCCGGGGCAAACCCAGGATAACGCTCTGCCGCCTATTTCGCAGATGGCAGCAGGCTTTGACATTGTTAAAACTGCGGGCTTTACCTTACTGGCCGGACGCGATTTTAGTGAAACCTATCAAAGCGACTGGTACCAAACGCATGGCGATCATGCTACTGCGGCAGTTATTATTACTGAATCACTGGCACGTAAAGCGGGCTATAACCAGGTGCAGGACGCCATCGGCCAGCAATGGCTGTTACCCGGCGACAACCCTGTTTTACAGATGAAAGTTGTTGGGGTAGTTGCAGATATCCAGATAGGCTCAGCCCTAAAACAACAGGAACCGTTAATACTGATTTGCGGCCGCTCACCCATGACGTACGGCAATATCCTGCTAAATCTGCAGCCAGAGCAAGCCTTTAGCGCCCGCAGCAAAGTGCAGCAACTACTGACTGATCGCCTGCAACGTCAGGATCTGCAGCTAAGCTGGCTAAGTGATGACTACAACGCCATGTACCAGAACCAGCAGCGCCAGACTAAGGTTATTGCTATCTTCGCTGCGCTGGCCATTGCCTTAACCTGTGTCGGCTTATTTGGTTTAGCCGCCTTTAGTGCCGAGCAGCGCTCACGCGAAGTAGCAATGCGCAAAGTGCTGGGTGCCGGGCGCTTTAGTCTGGTTAATTTGCTGGCCAGCGAATATATCAGGCTAATGGCAATTAGCGCCGTACTGGCCATTCCCGCCACTTTTTGGGCACTGGATAGCTGGCTGGCTGAGTTTAGCGTGCGCATCAGCCAGAACCCGCTTTGGTACTTGCTGGCCGCCGCCGCTACCTTCGCTATTTGCTGGTGCACTGTGGCCACATTGGCCTGGCAGGTTGCAGGGCGTAAACCTGCCATGGTATTAAGACAGCAATAAGCGCAATAATAACAATGATAAATAAAGGATTATTAATGAAACTAACCTTAGTTTCTCCCACCGCGCTGCTTGGCAGCGCGGTGTTACTCAGTGCCTGCAGTACACCCAACCGGGTAGAGCAACACCTGGGGGCAGATGCCGTAATTGAGCAGGTAACAGAAGGCGAGTACAAAGGCATGTACCGCAATCTGTATCGCACACCGGTTGAACAGCGCCAATATCCGGCAAACTGTGAAGCAGATTGCTATCCGGCGCATCCTGCGGTGAGTTGCAAAACACCCGCCCAGGATTGCCAGTATACCGGGCCGCAGCAGTCACCTGCGCTGGATACTGGTTTTAGCCTGCAATGGCTGGGGCATGCCAGCTTTTTAGTTAATGCACCTGATGGCCAGCAACTGCTAATTGATCCGGTATTCGGCCAGTTTGACTGGCCGGTAAGCTGGGCGCAGCATTTTGCCGGTATTATAAAACGACCCTACACACCCAAGCTTAGCGCAGAACAATTGGCAGCTACCAATGCAGTATTATATTCGCATTTACACTACGATCATTTTAGCCATGCCAGCATCGCGCAAATAGGCACTGCTGCTAAGTATTATGTGCCATTAGGTATGGCAAATTATATGCCCAAAGGCGGCTATAACGTTGTGGAACAAGGCTGGTATAGCCACAGCCAGTTGGATGGGCTGAATATCCATCTGGTACCGGCACACCACTTTAACAGCCGTAAGTTGTTTAATGATCATAACCAGGCGATGTGGGGTGGCTGGCTGCTGGAGCATAGCGGAAAAACCCTGTTTTTTGCCGGAGATACCGGCTATTCAGAGCATTTTAAAGATATTCAGCAGCGCTATGGTGATATTGATATCTGCCTGATACCTATTGCGTCTTATCATCATGATAAAGACGGTGACTGGTACCGCTATGTGCATACCACGCCGGAAGATGCTTTAGTAGCCGCAGCAGAGCTGGGCTGTAAAGTGATGATCCCCTGGGGGTATGGTAATGCCAGCTGGCAGATGGGCGATCACAGCTCGCACTCACCACTGCTACGTCTGCTACATATGCAGCAGCAACTGAATAGCCAGGTGCCGCTGCTGATTTTAAACGAAGGTGACAGTGTAGCCTTGTAACGTATCAGGCCACTGGCTTTAACCGGGCTTTAGCGGCAAGTTTGTCACCCAGCTTGCCGGTAACCGCCCAAACAGCCAGCGCTACCCAGGCTATCCAGGAAAAGCCGGCCGGAATATTAAGCAGGGCAATTTTGCCGGCATGCTGGCGGTTAAACACCAGCGCCAGCAGGCTGGGTAAAAACCACACCGTTATAAAAAACACGCCAAACAGCAGCAGAAATACCCAATCGGCTTGTTGCCAGGCAGTACTAAATGCAGAGATAAATTGTTGTAACGTTTCCATCTTTATATCCTCTTTATATTTTAAGTTAATTGAGAAAATCAGCGTTAAAGTTCAATATCGGCCAACATAGCCAGTTGGGCTTTCAGTTCATCCACTTGCCAGGCTTTGCCTTGCTGTACCACGGTATGTATCGTATTTAGCGCTTTAAGATCGGTCAGCGGGTTGGCCGTTAACACAATAAAGTCGGCGGCAAAGCCTTTTGCCAGCTGACCTGTGTCTTTTAAGCCAAGGTGGCGGGCACCGCCTACCGTAGCCAGTTGCAATACCTGCCAGTTTGTCAGGCCAGCGCCCTGGCTAAGCTGTAATTCGCGTAAGTAAAACGGCCCGCTGGCCACACTGTCGGTGCCAATGGCCAGTGGCACACCGGCGTCATACAAGCGCTTAAACAATTGCTGTACTTTGGGCATTTGTTGCTGTGCGGTGGCCAGCTCTTCTGCTGTCCAGTCATAACTGGGCGCGGCCAGCGTCGCACGCCAGCGCTTACGCATTTGCGGGTGATACACCCACATATCCTGCTCCGGATATAAACCGTCCAGCTCGCGGGCGAAGTACACCAGCTCGTTGACAACCAGCGTTAAATCGACATGAGTTTGCTGCCGCGCCAACGTGTCGAAAAGCTGCTGCATTGGGGCGCTGTCATAATCAACATGCTTAAACCAGCTGTAAATAAACCGGGCGCTGTGTGGAATGTTGCGCTCGGCCAGATAAGCGGTTTTGCCCTCGCCCGTTAACAGCTCGCTACTTGTTGGCAGGGCATGGGTTAGGGCATCAATACCCAGGTCCGCCGCATATTGCCAGCTAACATTGTCCAGATGTGCCAGGGTTTTTAACCCGGCGGCTTTGGCCAAACGCACGCCCATCGCCAGTTCGTCTTTCGTCAGGCCCTGATACAGTTTTATGTACTGCGCGCCAAGCGCTTTCTGGCTGGCAATTTCGGCCTGCCAACCGGCCTCATCTTTTGGATGCACGGAGCCGCCTAAAATTGGCGTAGGTTCAAACACAAACCCCGCATAGCTAAACTTTGGGCCAGGCCAGTTACCCGCTTGCTGCTGGCGGACATACTCGGCATTAGCCTCTGGCGCACCAGCCGGGCTAAAGGCGGTGGTAACGCCGGTGGCTAAGGTGCTAAGCGCGTGATAACGGGTAATTTGACTATGGCCTTTCATGGTAAGTACTGGCTTGCCATCCTGCATCTCAACCCGGTGTGGCCCGGCAGTCAGGTGCAGGTGCACATCAATAAGGCCAGGCAATACGTACTGCTGCTGCAGATCAATTTGCTTTGCCGCTGCAGGTAAGCTGGCATCAGCCTGTTGCTGGCCCATTTGCACAATGCGGCCGTCTTTTACCAGTAACCAGCCATCGTTAAGCTGCTGCTCTGTTGCCGGGTTCAGCAAGGTGGCATTGAGGTACAGCACCGCTTCATGCTGTATGTGAGAAGGGGTATCAGCACAAACCTGTGGCAGCGCCAGGCTGGCCATCAGACATGCCAGTAGTGATTTTTTCATCGTAAGGTTCTCCGGTATAACGTTGTGATAAGTTGCCGTGTTTGCTGGATAAGTCGTGGTTGTTTTGTGCACTGTTACAAAATTTTTTTTATTTTTTTATGTAACACTTTGCCTGCCCCGGCAGACTTACTTATGACACAGTGATAACGTTAACAAGAACAATAAAACATTGATCAGCGAGGGGTTTTTGACAGTATCCAATACCAGCGCAATAACGCCGGAGCAGTTTTTACTGCAGCTATGGCAACAAAATCAGGGCGCAATAAGCCGCACCTTGCTGGCGTCTGAAGCCGATCCGGCAGCGCGGCAGGATTTAAAACAGGATATTTTTCTGGCACTGCACCAGGCTGCCGGCCGGCTGCATGCTGCAGACATGCCGCGCGCCTACCTGTTTCGTATAGTACACAATGTAACGGTAGATCATATTGCCCGGGCGCAGCGGCATAAATGGCTACCGCTGGAAGAAGACTTGCAGCAGCAGATGCTTGATGATTGCCCGTCAGAGCAATTAGGTGAGCAACAACAAAGCCAGCAGTTGATTCAGGCTGTACGGCGGTTATCACCCGCCAACCGGCAGGTAATATTACTGGCCATGGAAGATTTAGACGCACCTGAGATCGCCGATATTTTGCAGATCAGCCACGGTGCCGTGCGGGTGCGGTTAAACCGCGCTAAAACAGAATTGATGGAGTTAATGCAAAATGGCAGATAGCTTTGACTTTGCCGCCCTGGCAAAAAGCTGGCAACAACAGCTCACCCCAACTGAAGCCACGCCAACCGCGCAAGATTTAGCCCTGGCGAACCAACGGCAGCGCCAGCAACGGCTATTAATGTACGGCGAATGGCTTGGCGCCCTGGTAATGGCAGCCACCGCCTGCTGGTTAATATTAGTTCTGCCGGGCTGGCTGGGTTATATCGCAGCCGGGTTCCTTGTGCTTGGCGCAATCAGCACTCTGTATATTAGCTGGCAGGTGCACCGGCCTATTCTGGCGTATGACAACTGGAGCAGCAGCGGGCTGTTGCAATTTCGCTGTCGAGCCTGCCAGCTAAGCCTGCGCTACTACCGTTACACCCAGCTAAGCTGCTTGGCACTGCTGTTATTTACGCTGATACTCTGGCTGTTGCAGTGGTGGCAACTGGCAGATGTCTCCAACGACTTGCTGTTGTTTTACAGCCTGATCGCATCGCCGCTTTGCCTGTTTGCCCTATACCGGCTGCAGCTAAAAGCCCAGCAAAAAGCCGCTGAGTTACAGCAATTAACCGCTCTGGCAGCAGATTTTCAGCAGAGCGAATAGCGCAGTAAAGGCTCAGGCATAGTTACAACAGTAGCCAACCAAGTAATAAGCTGCCGGCAAATACCGGCAGCGACCAGTAGTGAAACTCGCGCCACAGCCCCGCTTGTTTGCTAAGCCGAAGTGCAATTAAATTGGCCAGTGAGCCAATAGCCAAACCAAAGCCGCCCACAGTTACCCCCCAGCTAAGTGCACGCCAGTCATCAGTAAAATGCTGCAGAAAAATTGCTGCCGGTACATTAGAAATAAGCTGCGACAATAGCGCCGCCCCCGTATAGCTGCCATTTGGCAGGGCAACTAACTGCATCGCCAATTGCTGCAACAGTGGTAATTGTGCCAGCAAACCCAAGTCGATAAACATCAGCATAAATACCAGCAGCAGTAGCCAGTCGATCCCCGTTACCACGCTGCGCTTTAGCAACACATACAGCGCCAGTACCAGCAACGCAGCATAGGGCGCTAACTGATATTCCATCGCCAGAATAAATAGCGGGTAACCAGCCAGTGACCAGCCAAACAAGTGGCGGTTATCATGGCTGCTGTTATGCGGCACTGAGATACTCAGCTTGTGGCCACTAAATGCGGCACAGCTTAATAACAGGATCAGCAACAACAAACTCAGCGCTAACGGCGCCATCATCAGTGTGAACTGCCAGAAGCTGTAACCGGAAGCCTGCCACAGCAGCAGGTTTTGCGGGTTGCCAATGGGCGTAAGGCTGGAACCGGCATTCACCGCCAGCGCCAGAAAAATAATTAACCGCCCCGCCGGCACGCCGGTTAAGCGGCCAATACTTAAGCTGATTGGCAGCAAAATAAACAACGCCACATCGTTGGTTACTATGGCAGATAACAATGCTGCAAATAACACCAACAGTATTGCCAGCATACGCTGTGAATGGCAAAGCTGCAGCAGCCAGGCCGCAAACCGCACAAGGTAGCCACTGTCTTCCAACGCCCGGCTTAGCAACATTAAACCCGCCAGCGCCGCTACCGTATGCCAGTCAACCAACGCAAACAGGCCCGCCGGTGCTGTTGGCTTAAGCCATAACAACAGTGGCAGCAGCAGTAGCAACGCCAGCAGCAAATAATCTTCCGTAACACGGGATAACACCCGGCGTATCAGTGGCATAGTAGTAAAAGGCATAAGGTAAATTATGCGGCTATTCTAGCGCGAATGCTGACGCCAGTGCCGGGATATTGTAATGTAACCAGCATGTAATATTTAGAATAAGGTTAAGCATGAAAAAAGCTTTTATCGCCGCCCTGCTGGCTACCGTATCATCTGCTGCCATCGCCGATGTAGACAGCGTGCTGCACTTTACCCCGACACCGTTTAAAGACATTGAGCTTAACTGCGAGCGCGACAAACAGATTACGCCCAAGCGCAGTGCGCTGATTTTAGAAAATTACGCCCTGATGGCGGCTAATAACGGCGAGCGGGTGGCACTGGTAACACTGCGTAACGGCGCATCCGGCCAGCGTATTTATAATCAGGAACATATTGTCGCCGTATTGGGCGATTGCAGCCGGGTGTTACCCCATGCTTTTGAATTACGGCTGGATGCCCGCGAGCAACGCTCGCTACAAATTTACTTTGGTAAACAGCAGCAACCTGTTTTGCAGTTGCTTAGCGGTGAGTAAAACTGCAATAAAAAAGGCCATCACAGTATATTGTTGATGGCCTTAGTATTTTTTATCGCAGTTTTATTCCACTGTAACAGATTTCGCCAAATTACGTGGCTGGTCTACGTCAGTGCCTTTGATAATAGCAACGTAGTAGCTGAGTAACTGCAGTGGCAGGGTGTAGACGATAGGTGCCAGGATGTCGGCTACGTGCGGTACGTTGATGACCCGCATAGTGGCGTCTGACTGGAATTTGGCATCGGCGTCGGCGAATACGTACAAAATACCGCCGCGGGCGCGCACTTCTTCAACGTTCGATTTCAGCTTTTCCAACAGGTCGTTATTCGGCGCTACCACGATAATTGGCATCTGGGCGTCAATCAGCGCCAGCGGGCCGTGTTTTAACTCGCCGGCGGCGTAAGCTTCAGCGTGTATGTACGAAATTTCTTTTAGCTTTAATGCGCCTTCCATTGCGATGGGGTATTGATCGCCACGGCCTAAAAACAGCGCGTGGTGTTTATCGGCAAACTCTTCGGCCAGTGCTTCAATTTGTGGTGCCAGCGTAAGGGCTTGTTCCAGTTTGCCCGGTAAGCTTTTCAGCGCTTCGGTCAGTTCACGCTGCTGTGCAGCGGTTAAACCGTTATATTTACCAATTGCCAGCGTTAACATGGCCAGGCCCACCAGCTGAGTGGTAAAAGCTTTGGTTGAGGCTACGCCAATTTCGGCGCCGGCGCGGGTCATAAAGGCTAAATCTGATTCACGTACCAGTGATGAACCGGCCACGTTGCAAATGGTTAAGCTGCCAACATAACCGGCTTCTTTGGCCAGACGCAGCGCGGCCAGGGTGTCAGCAGTTTCGCCCGACTGGGAAATACTTACCAGTAAGCTGTTTGGCTGCACGAATGATATGCGGTAACGGAATTCTGAGGCAATTTCCACATTACAGGAAATACCTCCCAAGGATTCCAACCAGTAGCGCGCTACCATTCCGGAGTGATAGCTGGTACCGCAGGCGACAATTTGTACGTGTTTTACTTGTTTAAACAGCTCGGCCGCACCGTTGCCGAAGGTTTCGTCCAGTACTGAATCACTGCTTAAACGGCCTTCCAATGTGTTGTTGATGGCGTTTGGCTGCTCATAAATTTCTTTTAGCATAAAGTGGCGGTACTGGCCTTTGTCGCCGGCATCGTAACTAACGTTTGATTCGTGCACTTCACGCTCAATCGCATTGCCGTTGCTATCAAAAATACTCACGCTGTGGCGGGTAATTTCTGCTACGTCGCCTTCTTCCAGAAAGATAAAGCGGCGGGTTACCGGCAGCAGTGCCAGTTGATCCGAAGCAATAAAGTTTTCGCCAATACCTAAGCCAATTACCAGCGGGCTGCCTGAGCGGGCAACAACAACGCGGCTGGCGTCGGTTTTATCCAGCAGTACAGTGCCGTAAGCACCGTGCAGTTGCTTAACCGATTTTTGTACTGCGGCTAACAGGCTACCGGCGCTTTTTAGTTCTTCTTCAACTAAATGCGCGATAACTTCAGTGTCGGTGTCGGAGGTAAATACATAACCTTTGGCTTGTAAGGCTTCACGCAGCGGTGCGTGGTTTTCAATAATGCCGTTATGCACCACAGTAATATTGCTGGAAACATGCGGGTGGGCATTACGTTCGCTTGGCTCGCCATGCGTTGCCCAGCGGGTATGAGCGATACCGGTGCCGCCGGTTACCGGGGCAGCGGCTACGGCATCGGCCAGTTCTTTTACTTTCCCCAGGCGGCGCAGCCGGGTTAACTCGCCAGCGCTGCTTACCACAGCCACACCGGCCGAATCATAACCACGGTATTCCAGACGGCGCAGGCCTTCAACCAAAATATCCACTACATCACGTTGCGCTACAGCGCCGACTATTCCACACATAATTATTCTCCGGAAATCTTAAATATTATAACGTTACGTTAAGGTGTGGCGGTGAATCAGGCCTGAACCCGTATTACCTTAACACCCTGTTGTTCAATTTGTTTGGCGTCGGCTAACGATAAGCCCTCATCTGTGATCAGCACTTTTACCATAGCCCAGGGCAATTCAAGGTTATGAATTTTGCGCCCCAGCTTATCGGATTCAAGCATTACAATAACTTCGCGGGCGACTTCGGCCATTACCCGGCTTAAGCTATATAACTCGTTGTATGTTGTGGTGCCACGGGCTAAATCTATGCCATCGGCACCAATAAATAACTGGTCAAAATCATAGTTGCGCAGCATTTGTTCTGCCAACTGGCCCTGAAAAGCTTCAGATTGCGGATCCCAGGTGCCGCCTGTCATTAACAGCGTTGGCTCGTTTTCCAGCTCACGCAATGTATTGGCAATGGCCAGTGAGTTTGTCATTACCACTAAGCCACGTTTTGCCGCCAGCTCGGGCAATAAGGCGGCGGTAGTGCGGCCGCTGTCGATAATAATGCGGTAGTGATCTTTGATCAGGCTGGCGGCGGCTTTGGCAATGGCCAGCTTTCGTTTTGAAACCTTTTCTAAACTGCTGTCGCTGACAAAATCCTGCGGCACCGGCACGGCTCCGCCATAACGGCGCAACAGCAAACCGGCTTGTTCCAACACGGTTAAGTCTTTACGAATAGTCACTTCAGAGGTATTAAACTGCCCGGCCAGCTGCTCAACCGACAATTCGCCCTGTTGCTGCAACTGACTAACAATAAGATGCCGCCGTTGTTGGGTGTTCCGTTTGTTCATTTCTTTCGCTTAAGTTTCAAAACGAAACATATTTTACTGGCTATTGCTGCTTTTGCAAGCAAAACGTTGTGATACCCATTTGCTGCAATTATTTAATGAGAACCATTTGCATTTGAGAATTGGTCGTATTATAGTTTGCAGCGTTCAGGGATGAAGGTAGTTCCGGGCCCCGGATGGGCTTCTCTGGTCGTTGTTTTACTTGTCTTGCACGTTAAGGGGTGGGTTTTGCCACCCCTGTTTTTCTTTTGAGGCTTTATGTTACAGCGTTGGCAAACCAAGCTGGAGTGGTTGAATTTAGCAGTATTGCTGCTGTTGCCGCTGTATCATTTTTATTCTGCCGACTCTTTGCTGCCGAGTAGCCTGGCATTACTTTACCTGTTTAACCTAGCGGCTCTTATTGCCAGTTTCCGCCTTAAACCTTACTCTGCTGCAGTAAAAAAACTGCCGGCGTCAGCCTGGCTGGAGCAACATTTACTGCTGGCGTTAATTCTTACGCTGTTGTGCTGGTTTTATCTGCCGCAAGCGCCTTTTATTCAGCCCCAGGCGCAGTGGTTGTGGCTGAGCACCCAACTAACCATTATCGGTTTACTGCTACGGCTTTGCTGGGCGGTGAAAAAGCAACCCGTAGCCCCTGCTACCAGCGGGCAAAACTGGCTGGTGGGCTATGCCAGCCAGTCTGGTATGGCGCAACAACTGGCGCAAAGTAGCGCCAGGCAACTGCAGCAGGCAGGCTTTAGCGTTGCGCTGGCAGAGCTGAACCAGCTAACCCAACAGCAACTAAACCAGTATCAGAAAGCGCTTTTTGTTGTAAGCACTTATGGCGAAGGTGAAGCGCCTGATAACGCCAGCCAGTTTTATCAGCTGGCGCAGCAATGGCAAAGCTCGCTCGATCAATTGCAGTTTGCCGTATTAGCGCTGGGCGATCGCAGCTATCAGCAGTTTTGTGCCTTTGGCCACTGGTTGCAGCAGTGGCTGCACAGCCGTGAAGCAAAAGCGCTACAACCGCTGCTGGAGCTGGACAGCTCTGAGCGGCAAAGCGCGGCATTAACGCAGTGGCAGCAGCTACTGACCGGCTTTACAGCACCCTTAACAGCACAACAAGCGCCAACAGCGCTACCTGGCTGCAGGCCAACCTTAGCAGCCGCTATATTGCCAACCCGGCCAGCACCGGCTTGCCTTGCTATATTGTTAAGCTGCAAGCGCCAGCTGGCACTCACTGGCAAGCCGGCGATATTGTTGACATTCAACCGGAAAACAGCAAATGCAACGTAGCCCTGTGGCTAACACGGCATTTAGTTAATGGCTGCCAGGCCGTGCATTATCAGGGCCGGCACATTCCGCTATGCTGGGCATTGGCCGAGCTGCAACTGGACAAAGTGCAACCACCGGCCCACGGCGAATCGTTAGCCCCATGGCTGGCAGCCCAGCCCAAACTGCCATTGCGCAGCTATTCTATCGCGTCGGTACCGGCTGAAGGCCCAATAACATTACTGGTGCGCCAGGTGCAATGTAAAGACGGTGCTTTGGGTATTGGCTCTGGCTGGCTAACAGCCTGGGCGATGGAGCAGCAGCCGGTGCAAATTCGCCTGCGTAGCCATAACCAGTTTCATTTACGGGCTGATAGCAGTAACACACCGCTTATTTTTATCGCCAATGGTACCGGCATCGCCGGTATTCGGGCTTTGCTGGCACAACGTGTTGCCCTGGGCCAGCGGCAAAACTGGTTACTGTTTGGTGAGCGCAAACAACAAAGTGATTTTTTCTTTGCCCGTGATATTCAGCAGTGGCAGCAACAGGGCTTTATCAGCCATTGCAGCCTGGCCTTTTCGCAGGAGCAGACCGAAAAGCGCTATGTGCAGCATGTGCTGGCAGAGCAGCAGCAACAGTTACGGCAATGGCTGGCACAGGGCGCAGCTATTTATGTTTGTGGCAGCCTGCACGGCATGGGTGAAGCCGTGCATGAGGTACTACAACAGGTTGTTGGCGAGGCCGGATTAGCGCTGCTTAAACAACAAGGCCGCTACCGGCGCGATCTGTATTAGTTTTTACCCGGCGTAAAACTGATGCGGCCACTCTGCACGGCCATATTTACCGGCACTGCAGTAAGCAATTTAACCGTGGGGTTAGTAGTATCCAGCTTGTAAACCGGGTTCGCTGCCAGATAGCTGTTAACCAACTGCAATAACTCATTGGTTACCGGTGCCAGGTTGCCGCGATAACCGGCAGCTTCAATCTGTGAGCCCAGTAATTTAACCGAGCGCAGATATACTGCTTTTTCTGTACCATCATAATAAGGCACACCTTCTACCTGCAGTTGCATATTGGCCGGATAACTTAAACCAAATAATGATAGCGCAGCAGTGGCTGCGGTATTAACCCGCACCACTTCAGAGTTATCCGGGCCTATTTCCACCTGCATGCTTTTTACCTGCATTTTTAGCGGAATACCTGCCACATTGGCCTGGCGGGTTAATTTGGGTATTTGCTGGCGCAACAGTTGCTCTAAATCTGTCTCCGTAACGTTATATGCCGACATTTGCTGTAACTGGCTGCACGCCGCCACTAACGTCATTATGATTAACAGCATTATCTTGCGCATATTTTCCCTTTCCTTATGTACTATCCAGTTCGAATTGAGCGTAGTTTAACACGGCAATACGATAACGCTTAGTGACTGACTTTTCCCTGAATATAAGTTGCTCCACGTGAAACACAACCGACCAGCAAAGCGCAGTCAGCATAAACAACTTATGGTATGCTCTGACTCGACACCCTCTGTACGTGGTTGCCTGCCGGCAACCGCCAAGCGTTTATAAGAACGAGAATACTGTATGTTACTGATCCTGAAATTAATTGCCGGTATTTTGCTGGGTATAATGATGGGGCTTTATGCACCGCATTGGCTTACGCAGATTTTAATCACCTTTAAAGCGTTGTTTGGCCAGTTGTTATTTTTTACTGTGCCGCTGCTGATCCTGTTTTTTATTACCAGTGGTATTGCTGCTTTACCCCGACGTTCTGGTAAATTACTTGGCCGCACTTTGGGCATAGCTTATTTATCAACTATTGCCGCCGGCACTCTGGCGTTTTTGATAGCTACACTGGTTATTCCGTTGTTGGCGCCAGCCGCGGCTGACTTAGCCAGCACCGAAGGGGTAAATTTAACGCCTTATATCGAAATGAATATTCCACCGGTATTTAGTGTCATGACCGCCTTAGCCCTGGCCTTTATTTTTGGCCTGGGCATTGCCAGTACGCAGGCCACCTCGCTAAAGCAGTTATCTGATCAGGGCCGCGACATTATTCAGCTACTGCTGACTAAAATTATTATCCCATTTTTGCCACTGTATATTGCCGGTGTTTTTGCCCAAATGGCTGCCGCAGGTACGGTATTTGTTACGCTGCAAACCTTCGGCATAGTGCTGGTGCTGGCTATAGTGCTGCACTGGGTCTGGATTTGCTCACTGTTTGTTATTGCCGGCATTAAGGCCGGTAAATCGCCACTTGGCCTGATCAAAAATATGTTACCGGCGTATTTTACTGCGTTGGGTACTATGTCGAGCGCGGCAACGATTCCGGTAGCGCTACAGGCCACCAAAAACAACGGCGTAAAAGAAGATGTGGCCAACTTTACCGTGCCACTGTGTGCCACTGTGCACTTATCAGGTTCTACCATTACCATTGTCAGCTGTGCTGTGGCAGTAATTATGATGAAAAGTAACCTGGAAATACCGTCGCTGTTTACCATGCTGCCGTTTATTTTAACCTTAGGCGTAGTGATGCTGGCTGCGCCTGGCGTACCCGGTGGCGCCGTAATGTCGGCTGTTGGCTTACTGGGCAGCATGCTGGGCTTTGGTGAAGGCGCCATTGCACTGATGATCGCGCTTTATATGGCTCAGGATAGCTTTGGCACCGCCTGTAATGTTACCGGCGACGGAGCTATTGCCGTGTTGGTAGATAAGGCAGAGTAGGTATCCAGTGAGCTGCCCGGTTACAACTCCCGCTCCGGCTCGCCACAGCAACTCGTCCTTTTGCCTGCGGCAGGACTCAGACACTCTGTGGCGCCCGATTCGGGATTCCAACCTGCAGCCAAAACTGTAGCTCCGTTCTGATATAAAACAGCCCGCAAATGCGGGCTGTTTTATTAACTTACTTTTTAATTTTTACCGGCCGCTGCCAATCGCTAATATGCCGCTGTTTGGCGCGGGCTACCACCAGCTCACCATCAGCGGCATCCCGGGTTAGCACCGAGCCGGCACCCACAGTGGCATTAACGCCTACCGTAACCGGCGCGACTAACGCACTGTTCGAGCCAATAAAGGCACCGTCTTTAATGGTCGTAACAAACTTATTCGCACCATCATAGTTGCAGGTAATAGTACCGGCACCCACGTTTACCTTGGCACCAATCATAGCGTCACCCAGGTAGGTTAAATGGTTGGCTTTAGAGCCTTTGCCTAAAGTGGTTTTTTTCATCTCAACAAAGTTACCGACATGGCTGTCATCCAGCATCACGCTGTCCGGCCGCAGGCGGGCAAAAGGACCAACAGAGCAATCGCTGCCCACAGTAGCCTTTTCAATCATTGAATTCGGTTTAATTTGTGTGTTATCGCCGATAACACAATCTTTTAAAATGCAGTTAGCACCAATAGTCACGCCTTTACCCAGCATCACTTTGCCTTCAAAAATCACGTTAATGTCGATCATCACGTCATTACCCACCTCAACCGTGCCACGGATATCAACCCGCGCCGGGTCGCGCAGGTTAGCACCGGCCAGCATTAACTCTTCGGCTTTACGCTGCTGGTAAGCGCGCTCTAAGGCGGCTAATTGCACCCGGTTATTGGCGCCTTCCACTTCCATCGGGTTTTGTGGCTGGGCAGTGGCAATTTCCACACCTTCACTGTGTGCCATGGCAATCACATCAGTTAAGTAATATTCGCCCTGAGCATTGCTGTTAGATAAGCGACCCAACCAGCTTTTTAACTGTTTACCCGGCAGTGCCATAATGCCGCTGTTTACTTCGGTAATTTGCAACTGCTCTGGCGTGGCATCTTTTTGCTCAACAATACCAGTTACCTTACCGTTTTCACGCACAATACGGCCATAACCGGTCGGGTTGGCTAAATTTACCGTCAAAATGGCCAGCCCATTGGCCGGTTTTACCGCTAGCAGCTGCTGCAAGGTTTCTAAACGGGTTAACGGCACATCGCCATACAGCACCAGTACGGTGTCATCATCGGCGATATTCGGAATAGCCTGCGCTACTGCGTGGCCAGTACCCAGCTGCTCGGCCTGCAATACCCAATGCAGTGGCTGCTCGCCCATAGCAGCTTGTAAGGCTTCTGCACCATAACCATATACCAACTGTGGTTTTGCAGAGCCCAAGGCGCGGGCAGTATCAATTACATGTTGAACCATTGGCCGCTCAGCCACTTTATGCAGTACTTTGGGTAAATCAGATTTCATCCTTGTGCCTTTACCGGCCGCCAGAATCACTACATTTAATGCCATAAAAGAATCCCTGTAATCATGCTTCATCGATAGTGTGGTTATTCTAATAGATAACGCAGCAGATTACAGGGCCAGGGTGAAGTTTTGCTGAATATGCTATTTTACCTGTTCTACTGTGTAACCTGCCTGTTGCAATAACGCCAACACACTATGTTCGCCGGCTAAATGACCGCCACCCACCAGCACCAGCTCTTTGCTGTCATTGCCAAACATTTGCTCTATTTTCGGTAACCACGCGCTGTTTCGCTCAACAAACAGGGCCTGATACAGTATCGGGTCTAATGCTCGGGAGGGTTCTAGAAGAAGCTTGTCCAGCTCGTTTATATCTCCAACACGCCAAGCAGCAATCATGCTGGCAAAGTAGTTTTTAAAATCGTCAAGTTGTTCCAGATTCATTGTCATAAAATCGTCTTCATTACCTTCACCCATATTGGCCAGCAGCCGGATCTGGCTTTCTAAACTTTCCAGGTAGGCCAGCGTTTTACCATCAGCTTTGGCGCGTTTATCGAAATAGCTATCAACCCCCTCGCCAGCCATCTGCGCTTTCTTCATTTCAAGTGCCTGCATTTGCAGCATAATAAAACCTGGCTTATAACCATTAAATTGCTGTAACTGCACACCATGTGTCGCAAAATAATCTCTTACTTGCTGGTAAACATCTGGCGATAGTACTTTAGATAAACTGCGGTCATCTTTATAAAGCATCGCTAAGAATAGCTTGGTTTGAGCCGCGATATCGTTTGGCTCAGGTATTTTCACTTCAAGTACCAGTGTATCGGTCGCATTATAAGCAGCATCAAATTCAACTGGCAAAGGAAAGGCTGATTCTGGCAGAAAGTGCACCGTACCACCTATATACACATAATCAGTACCCTTGCTGACTTTCCACATTGAGGTTTGTGCCAGTGCAGTACTACTGATCCCAATGGCCAATAACATAGCACTGCAAAGTACTTTCACATTTAGCATAATATGCTTACCTTTCTATTATCTACTTAACTATCAGAAGGCTAATCCGTTGCAGAATAGTTCGCAATAAAAAAGCCACCCGAAGGTGGCTTTTTATATTTCGGAACCCGAACTTATTTTTTACGCATTTTTTGAATAATGCGTAGCTGGGCAATGGCTTCGGCCAGTTGCGCCGCAGCTTCAGCATAGTTGAAGTCTGCGCCAGCGTGTTGCATTGCTTCTTCAGCACGTTTTTGTGCGTCCAAAGCGGCTTGCTCGTCTAAGTCTTCGCCGCGTACCGCGACATCGGCCAGTACGGTGATGGTATCGGGCTGTACTTCAAGTACACCGCCGGCTACGTATATCACGTGTTCTTCGCCAAATTGTTTCACGATACGGACCATGCCAGGTTTCAGGGTGGTCAGTAACGGGGCGTGAAAAGGTAAAATACCTAACTCGCCCTCACTGCCTGTGACCTGCACGGATTCGACAAGGCCGGAGAAGATTTTTTCTTCGGCACTTACTACATCCAGTTGCACTGTCATCGCCATCTCCGCTCTCCTAAAGCCTGAACTTACAGTTTCTTCGCTTTTTCGATCGCTTCGTCGATAGAACCAACCATGTAGAACGCCTGCTCTGGCATATGGTCGAACTCGCCTTCCAGGATGCCTTTAAAGCCACGGATAGTTTCTTTCAGCGGTACGTATTTACCTGGTGAACCGGTGAATACTTCAGCTACGAAGAAAGGCTGTGACAGGAAACGCTGAATTTTACGCGCACGGTATACTGTTGTGCGGTCGTCATCAGACAATTCGTCCATACCCAGGATCGCGATAATGTCTTTCAGTTCTTTGTAACGCTGCAGAACTGATTGCACGCCACGGGCCACTTCATAGTGCTCTTTACCGATAACCAGTGGATCTAACTGACGAGAAGTAGAATCCAGTGGGTCGATCGCCGGGTAAATACCCAGTGATGCAATGTTACGGCTCAGTACTACCGTCGCATCTAAGTGCGAGAAGGTGGTAGCTGGTGACGGATCCGTTAAGTCATCCGCAGGTACGTATACGGCCTGGATTGACGTGATAGAACCGGTCTTGGTAGAAGTGATACGCTCTTGCAGAGCACCCATCTCTTCTGCCAGCGTTGGCTGGTAACCTACCGCTGATGGCATACGGCCCAGAAGTGCAGACACTTCAGTACCGGCCAGCGTATAACGGTAAATGTTATCAACGAAGAACAGTACGTCACGGCCTTCATCACGGAATTTTTCCGCCATGGTTAAGCCGGTTAATGCTACGCGCAGACGGTTGCCTGGCGGCTCGTTCATCTGACCGTACACTAACGATACTTTATCCAGTACGTTAGAGTCTTTCATCTCGTGATAGAAGTCATTACCTTCACGGGTACGCTCACCTACACCGGCGAATACCGAGTAGCCGCTGTGCTCGATAGCGATGTTCCGGATCAGTTCCATCATGTTTACGGTTTTACCTACACCGGCACCACCGAACAGACCAACCTTACCACCTTTAGCAAACGGGCATACCAGGTCGATAACCTTGATACCGGTTTCCAGCAGGGCGTTAGACGCTGCCTGATCTTCGTAGCTTGGCGCGGCACGGTGAATAGGCATACGCTCTTCTTCACCGATTGGGCCTGCTTCGTCGATTGGCTCGCCAAGTACGTTCATAATACGGCCCAGTGTGGCTTTACCCACCGGAACGTGAATTGCTTTACCGGTGTTAGCCACGGCAGCGCCGCGACGTAAACCGTCTGTAGTACCTAACGCGATAGTACGTACTGTACCGCCACCCAGCTGCTGCTGCACTTCCAGCACTAAACCAGCCAGATCACCGTCAGTCACGTTTAACGCGTCATAGATACCAGGTACCGCATCTTGTGGAAAATCGATATCCACAACGGCGCCAATGATTTGGACGACCTTACCTTGACTCATGATGTTTCCTCAAATTTCTCAAAACTGTTTACCTTAGCCTACAGCTGCCGCACCTGCGACGATCTCGCTAAGCTCCTGGGTAATCGCGGCCTGACGTGCTTTGTTGTACACCAGCTTCAGGTCGTCCATCAGGTTACCGGCGTTATCGGTTGCAGCCTTCATAGCTACCATCCGCGCCGCGTGCTCACTGGCAGAGTTCTCTACCACGCCCTGATAAACTTGCGATTCAACGAAGCGGTCCAATAACATATCGATGATAGGTTGTGGATCCGGCTCGTACAGGTAATCCCAGTTATGCTCTTTTTGTGCAATGTCTGCTTTTGGCAAAGGTAAGAGTTGATCGATCACTGGCTCTTGCTTCATGGTGTTAACAAACTTGTTGTACACCAGGAATAAGCGGTCAATCCGGCCTTCGTTAAATGCTTGCAGCATCACTTTTACCGAACCAATCACATCAGCCAAACGTGGTACGTCACCTGAACCCGCCTGTTGCGCGACTACCTTACCACCGAAACGCTTGAAAAAGGCCGTTGCTTTATTGCCGATAACAGCAAACTGCGCATCTACACCTTTGTCTTTCCAGCTTTTCAGCTCAAGGGCAACTTTCTTAAACTCGTTGGTATTCAGGCCACCGCAAAGACCACGATCAGTAGAAATGACAATATAGCCAACCCGTTTTACTGCGCGTTCCGCTAAATACGGATGGCGGTATTCCAGGCTGCCATTGGCAACGTTACCGATCACTTTGCGCATACCTTCAGCGTATGGGCGTGTTGCAGCTACACGGTCTTGCGCTTTGCGCATTTTGCTGACCGCAACCTTTTCCATAGCACTGGTGATCTTGCGAGTATTATTAATACTCCCGATCTTACTTTTTATCTCTTTACCACCGGCCATGACTGTATCTCCGTTTCATTCAACGAACGGGGTGGCAAGCCACCCACATTGCTTACCAGGTCTGCGTTGCCTTGAATTTATCAATGGCAGCTTTGAACGTAGACTCGATTTGGTCGTTGTAGTTACCGGTTTTATCGATATCAGCCATCAGCTCAGCGTGTTCAGCTTTCATAAAAGCGATTAAGCCAGCTTCAAAATCCAGGATTTTGGCCACTTCAACATCTTTCATAAAGCCTTTTTCGATAGCGAAAATAGACACACCCATTTCGGCAACAGACATCGGGCTGTACTGCAGCTGTTTCATCAGCTCAGTTACCTTCTGGCCGTGCTCTAACTGAGCGCGGGTTGCTTCGTCAAGGTCAGAGGCAAACTGCGCGAACGCGGCCAGCTCTGAGTACTGGGCTAATGCCAGACGAATACCACCACCTAATTTCTTGATGATCTTGGTTTGTGCTGCACCACCTACCCGCGATACCGAAATACCGGCGTTCACCGCAGGACGGATACCGGCGTTGAATAAGTCAGTTTCTAAGAAGATCTGACCATCAGTAATCGAAATTACGTTAGTAGGTACGAACGCAGATACGTCACCGGCCTGAGTTTCAATAATAGGCAGCGCGGTTAAAGAACCGGTTTTACCTGTTACTTCGCCGTTGGTTAAACGTGCTACGTAGTCAGCGTTAACGCGTGATGCGCGCTCCAGCAGACGTGAGTGCAAATAGAATACGTCACCCGGGTAAGCTTCACGGCCTGGCGGACGGCGTAACAGTAACGAGATTTGACGGTAAGCCACAGCTTGCTTTGACAAGTCATCGTATACAATCAGCGCATCTTCACCGCGGTCACGGAAGTACTCGCCCATGGTACAACCTGAGTAAGGCGCCAGGAACTGCAGTGCCGCCGCTTCAGACGCAGAGGCCACTACCACGATAGTGTGGGCCAGCGCGCCGTGCTCTTCGAGCTTACGTACTACGTTAGCGATGGTAGAAGCTTTCTGCCCAATAGCCACATAGATACATTTAACGCCGGTGCCTTTTTGGTTGATGATGGCATCAATCGCCAGCGCCGTTTTACCGGTCTGACGGTCACCGATCAGCAATTCACGTTGACCACGACCGATAGGGATCATCGCATCAACCGACTTATAACCAGTCTGCATTGGCTGATCTACCGATTGACGGTCGATAACGCCTGGCGCGATTTTTTCTACCGGTTCAAAGCCAGCGGCTTCAATCGGGCCTTTACCGTCGATAGGTGCACCCAGGGTGTTAACCACACGGCCTAATAACGCCGGGCCAACCGGTACTTCTAAGATACGGCCGGTGCTTTTTACTTTAGTGCCTTCAGTTAAGTCCGCGTACGGGCCCATAACTACAGCACCAACTGAGTTGCGCTCTAAGTTCAGCGCGATAGCATAGCGATTGCCAGGAAGCTCAATCATTTCGCCCTGCATACAATCTGCAAGACCATTGATACGAATAATACCGTCTGTTACCTGAACAATAGTACCTTCGTTACGAGCTTCACTGACCACTTCAAACTGAGCAATACGACTTTTGATCAGTTCTGATATTTCAGTGGAATTCAGTTGCATTCTCTGTTCCCCAATTATGACTGCAGCGCAGTTGCTAAACGATCCAGCTTGCCGCGGATCGAGCCATCAATAACCATGTCACCTGCTTTGATCAGCATACCGCCAACCACTGCAGGATCTTCGCTACAGTTTAATTTAACTTTGCGTGCCAAACGTTGCGATAATGCTGCGGCTAGCTTGTCTTGTTGTGCTTTATTCAGCTTGGTTGCAGAAACCACAGTAACGTCGATTTCTTTTTCAAACTCAGCTTTAAGCGCAATAAAGGCAGCTAACACTTCAGGCAACGCCAACAAGCGATGATTTTCTGCCATCACTTTAATAAAGTTTTGGCCGTGCTCATTGAGTTGCTCACCACATACCTGAATAAACAGACCGGCCTGCTTGTCAGCAGCACCGTTGGCGCCTAAATAAGCACCAACCTGGTCATTCTTTGCTACTTCTGCAGCAAAGGCCAACATCTGCAGCCAGGCGTCCAGTGCTTTTTGCTCTACCGCAAAATCAAAGGCCGCTTTGGCGTAAGGACGAGCAATATTAGTCAAATCAGACATAGCTCATCCTCATTACAGTTCTTGAACCAGTTTTTCCAGAATGTCGCTGTGAGCAGCTTCATCAATAGAACGTTGCAGAATTTTCTCTGCGCCGGCTACTGCTAATGCAGCAACTTGCTTGCGCAGCTCTTCGCGTAAACGGTTACGTTCCGCTTCCAGTTCTGCTCTGCCAATGGCCAGAATGTTTTCACGTTCGGCGTTGGCTTTGTGCACGGCTTCATCCAGCATTTTGGCTTCGCGTTTTTTCGCTTGCTCAATAATGTCTGCTGCTTGTGCTTTAGCATCTTTTAGCTGATCTTTGGCTTTGTCCTGTGCTAATGCCAGGTCTTTTTCCGCACGATCAGAAGCTGCTAAACCGTCAGCAATTTTTTTCTGGCGCGCTTCGATCGCATTGATCAGCGGCGGCCATACAAATTTCATACAGAACAGCACGAACACCGCAAATGCGATTAATTCGCCTAGCAGAGTGGCGTTTAAATTCACGACCGCTCCTCCTTAGTTAACAGTTGTTCGGAATAACACAAAGCTTCAATTACATTGCGAACAACATGTACATGGCGATACCCACGCCAATCATCGCAACGGCGTCGATCAGACCTGCCAGGATGAACATTTTAACTTGCAGTGAAGGGGCCAGTTCCGGTTGACGCGCACAAGCTTCTAAGAACTTACCGCCCATGTTACCGAAACCCAGTGCAGTACCGATGGCACCGAAACCGATTAACAAGGCAACTGCGATTAATTTAAGACCTAATACTAGTTCCATTTTTTTCTCCGATATTTCAATAGTTAAAGTTAAAGTTTAAAAAAATCAGTGGTTATCTGAACTGGCCATGCTTAAGTAAACAATGGTCAGCATCATAAATACAAACGCCTGCAGCACTATTACCAGAATATGGAATACCGCCCAGACAAAGTGCAGTGGTAACTGCGCTAAACCCACGGCACCAATCAGGATAAAGATCATCTCGCCGGCATACAGGTTACCGAATAACCGCAGTGCCAGTGAAAATGGCTTGGCAACTAATGCTATGGTTTCCAGCAATAAGTTGGCCGGGATCAGGATAATTTGCAGTGGTACATTTTTGCTGCTGAACGGGTGCAGCGTTAATTCTTTGATAAAGCCCAATACGCCTTTAATGCGAATTGAATAACCGATCATCAGAATAAATACCCCGATGGCCAGTGCAGCAGTTAGGTTGATATCGGTCGTCGGTACAATTTTCATGTACACATCGTGCGAGTCCATACCCAGGGCTTGCTCACCGACAAAACCGGCAAAAGCGGGCAGGAAATCTACCGGGATTAAGTCCATCAGGTTCATCAGGAACACCCAGACAAAGATGGTCAGTGCCAGTGGTGCGATTAATTTACTTTTACCGTGATAAGTGTCTTTAACGTTAGTGGCAACCAACTCGACCACCATTTCAATAAAGCACTGAAACTTACCCGGAACGCCGGTAGTGGCTTTTGTTGCTGCACTGCGGAAAACCCACAGAAACAACAAACCAAGGCCAATAGACCACGCTAATGTATCGACATGCCATGTCCAGAACCCGGCCTCACTACACGCTTTATTAAATGCAACGCTACCATCAACGGTACACATTTTGGCGTTAGTAAGGTGGTGCTGAATATGGCCAGAGAGGGTTAACTCTTCACCTGCAGCCATGTTTCATCCCATTGTTAATGTTTAAAAAAAACTGGTGCTGTCCATTGTGCTAACAGCGTAAGCAGAAAACCGGTTAAAAAAATACCTGGTACCAGTTGTTGCTGCGTAAATACGACGGCTAAAAGCACAGCGGTTAATATTAGTTTTAATGACTGCCCCCGCATAAAGGCCGCCAATACTGCATTTGCGTTATTTAATGCACTGTAACGAAAGGCAAAAAACACAAATACACAATTCGGTATTACGGCAACCAAGCCACCTTTAAAGGCTGATTTGGCTGCGGCTGCATCGGCAGCTAAAAAAAAAGCCAGCGCTATAACCCCGGCTACTGCAAGCTGGCACAGTACCAGCTTATAAGCTGATTTGCGCGCCAACGCCGCATTTTTATCAGTCACTGTTTGTCCCCCTGAAATCGCCCGTGAAGGGGGTCGAAAAAACTTGCGAAAGTATACTTATCTGCCTTTAATTTGCAACAAAAAGCGGCACCAGCACTGGTTTAGTACATATTATTGGTAAATAGTGGTGCATTATTACTCAGCTGCATTCAACTTATTAATAATACCGTCTAACTCATCCAGGCTGGTATAACTAATTTCTAATTTGCCTTTGCCTTTATTGTTGTAACTAATTTGCACCGGTGCAGCAAAACGCTCGCTTAAACGCTGTTCCAGCGCCAGTACATCTGGATCACGTGGTTTTTCGGCCACAGCAGGTTTGGGTTCCAGAATACGCCGTACCAGGTTTTCAGTTTCTCGCACCGTAAGTTGTTTTGCCGCCACTAAACGCGCCGCATCCGATTGCTCATTATCTTTTAGTGCCAAAAGCGCCCGGGCATGGCCCATTTCAATATCACCGTGCTCGAGCAACAGCTTTACGTCTTCATTTAACTGGTTAAGGCGTAGTAAATTGGTCACTGAAGCACGCGATTTACCTACCGCATCGGCTACCTGCTGGTGGGTCAGAGCAAATTCTGTCAGTAAGCGATCCAGCGCTACCGCTTCTTCCATCGCGTTTAAATCTTCGCGCTGAATGTTCTCAATAAGTGCAATAGCGACTGCCGCTTCGTCCGGCACATCTTTAACAATACAGGGTACTTCAGACAGTTGCGCCAGCTGGCTGGCCCGCCAACGCCGTTCACCGGCGATAATTTCAAACTTATCTTTTGCCAGCGGCCGCACCACTATCGGTTGAATAATGCCTTGGGCACGGATTGAGCTGGCTAAATCTTCCAGCGCTTCCTGCGACATATCTTTACGTGGCTGGTATTTGCCCGGCACCAGAAACTCCACCGGCAGCTGTTGCAGTTCACTGGCTGTTGTGGTGGCAGTATCGCTGTTACTGGTTCTGTTGGACGTAAGTAAGGCATCCAGACCCCGGCCCAGGCCGCGTTTCTTTACCGACATGCTAAATAGCTTCCCTAAAATTATTCAGATCAGACAGAGGTAGTGCTGTTAACCATTTTTTTATCTGCCCGGCGCAGCATTTCGCCCGCCAGTGCCAGATACGCTTTAGCCCCGGTTGAGCTTTTATCGTAATACATTACCGGTGCACCAAAACTGGGCGCTTCAGCCAACCTTACATTGCGCGGGATCACAGCGCGGTAAACCTTGTCACCAAAATGTTGTTTTAATTGTTCTGATACGTCATTCGCCAGGCGATTACGCGGATCGTACATGGTTCTTAATATACCTTCGATCTTTAACTCCGGATTAACCGCTGCCGCCAGTTGATTAATGGTATCAACCAGGGCTGTTAAACCTTCCAGCGCAAAGTACTCACACTGCATAGGAACCAGCACGGTATCGGCTGCAGCCATGGCATTAACGGTAAGCATATTCAGTGACGGCGGGCAGTCGATAAAAATATAGTCGTAACTGTTACGGTAATCTTTCAGGGCGTTACGCAAACGCAGCTCGCGAGCAAACACGTTCATTAAACGCACTTCTGCCGCAGTAAGATCAGAGTTAGCCGCCACCAGGTGATAACCGCCGGCTGTCTCTTTTACCAGTACATCAACCAGGGGTTTTTCATCAACCAGTAAATCGTATGCGGTAGCGGGCAGGCTATACTTGTCTACGCCGCTGCCCATGGTGGCATTGCCCTGCGGATCAAGATCGATCAGTAGCACCTTGCGTTTGGTCGCAGCCAGTGAAGCAGCCAGATTCACTGCCGTAGTGGTTTTACCCACACCACCTTTCTGGTTAGCTATTGCGATCACTTTCGCCACAAGATGTCCTCGTTATCAGTTAGCAGGGGTTCAGTATTACCAAATGCCGCTGTGCTTGCAACTGCGGTACCACAAGAGGCTGAACGGAAGTTACTTTAACAAAATCAGGCAAAGCTGCAATTTCTTCTTGTACTGCAGCACCTTTCATGGCGAAAAAGCAGCCGTTTGTCGCGGGTAAATGCTGACACCAGCTGAGCATATCATTGATTGAGGCAAAAGCGCGGCTTATTACACCGTCGTAGCCAGGTTCAGGCTTATGATCTTCTACCCGGCTTTGCAGTGGTTGAATATTAGCCAGCTTCAGTTGCAATTTAACCTGATTTAAAAAACGGATACGTTTGCCCAAGCTATCGAGCAGGGTAAAGTGTTTATCGGGGTAATAAATGGCCAGCAACACGCCGGGTAAACCGGGGCCGGTACCCACGTCGATAAAACGCTGTCCGGTTAAAAACGGTGCTACGACTAAACTGTCCATTACATGCTTGATTAGCATTTCTTCAGGGTTACGCACAGATGTCAGGTTATAGGCGCTGTTCCACTTATCCAGCAATTGCACATAAGCAATACATTGTTGTAATTGCTGTTCAGACAGCGTCAGGCTGGTTTGTGCCACCAGTGCTTTAAGTTTGTCTAACATCTTAATCCTTAAACTGGCTTAGGCTGATTTTCGCAGTAACCCTTGTTTCTTCAGATAAACCAGCAGTAACGAAATAGCCGCCGGGGTAATACCGGAAATACGTGAAGCCTGACCGACAGTTTGTGGCTGAGTCTGGTTTAGTTTAACGATAACTTCGTTCGATAAACCCTTAACTTGTTTATAATCAAACTGTTGTGGCAGTAAGGTTTGTTCATTGCGTTGCTGTTTGGCAATTTCATCCTGCTGGCGGTGAATATAGCCTTCATACTTGATCTGAATTTCAACCTGTTCGGCAGCAACAGGATCAGCCAGGCCTGGGCCAAGATCTGCTATTTGCATCAGATCTGTGTAATTAATCTCAGGCCGGCGTACTAACTCTTCCAGGCTGGCCTCTTTGCTTAACGGCGTTTTAACCAGAGCGTTAACTTTGGTTAGTGCTGTATGTTGCGGGTGGATCCAGCTTTGTTTTAAGCGTTGGCGTTCCAGCGCAATCTGCTCCATTTTCTGGTTAAACGCAGCCCAGCGCACATCGTCGACTAAGCCCAGTTCGCGGCCTTTTTCGGTTAAACGTGAGTCAGCGTTATCTTCACGCAACATTAAGCGGTATTCAGCACGGCTGGTAAACATCCTGTACGGCTCTTTGGTACCCATCGTCGTTAAATCGTCTACCAATACACCTAAGTAAGCTTGTTCACGGCCTGGTGACCAGCTGTCTTTGCCCTGGCTAAACAACGCTGCATTTAGCCCCGCCAGTAAGCCCTGAGCACCGGCTTCTTCATAGCCCGTGGTGCCGTTAATCTGGCCGGCAAAAAATAAGCCTGTAATAAATTTGGTTTCCAGGCTGTTTTTCAGATCGCGTGGGTCAAAAAAGTCATATTCAATGGCATAACCTGGCCGGGTAATATGAGCATTTTCCATACCTTTAATCGAGCGTACTATGCTTAGCTGCACATCAAACGGCAGGCTGGTGGAGATACCGTTCGGGTACACTTCATGGGTGGTTAAGCCCTCAGGCTCGATAAAGATCTGGTGTTTGTCTTTATCGGCAAAGCGGGTAATTTTATCTTCAATAGAAGGGCAATAGCGCGGGCCTATACCTTCAATGACGCCGGTATACATCGGTGATCTGTCCAGATTATTGCGGATCACATCATGGGTGTTTTCATTGGTGTAGGTGATATAACAGGGTATTTGTACCGGATGAGCAGCCTGTTTACCCATAAACGAAAACACCGGAGTAGGGTTATCACCGGGTTGAATCTGCATCAGCGAAAAATCAATAGTACGGGCATCAATACGTGGTGGCGTACCGGTTTTTAAACGATCTACCCGAAATGGCAGTTCCCGTAGCCGTTTTGCCAAGGCAATTGACGGTGGATCGCCGGCTCTGCCCCCTGAATGGCTTTGTAAACCAATATGAATTTGGCCACCTAAAAAGGTGCCAACAGTAAGTACGACAGACTTAGCATGAAACTTTAAACCCATCTGGGTTACCACACCGCTGACCTGATCGTTTTCAACTATCAGATCATCACAAGCCTGCTGGAAAATACTTAAATTCGGCTGGTTTTCCAGCATAGTACGAATAGCAGCACGGTATAACTGGCGGTCTGCCTGGGCTCTGGTGGCTCTTACTGCCGGGCCTTTAGAGCTGTTTAAGGTGCGAAACTGAATACCGCCTTTGTCAGCTGCTATTGCCATAGCACCGCCCAGCGCATCAATTTCTTTAACCAGATGGCCTTTGCCTATGCCACCAATCGCCGGATTGCAGGACATTTGTCCGAGTGTTTCAACATTGTGGGTTAGCAATAATGTTTTACGGCCCATGCGTGCAGCTGCCAGAGCGGCTTCGGTGCCGGCATGGCCACCGCCTACAACGATAACGTCGAATGTCTCTTGGTACAGCATAGTTGCCTCAGTATCTGGTTAATCTGTCAAAGTGTTCAAGGGGCGCTATTGTAGCGCGATCCGGGGTTAAGTGGAATGCTGCACCGGGCTTAGGATCTTCTAAATTAAATAAGATCTTTTTAGAGATCTTTTTATTATTTTTACTACTAAGGAGCCGGTTTTCAGTGCATAAGCGGATCTTTATATGAATGATCAGACGCTTACTAAGGATCAGATCCTGTGATCAAGCTAGGATCTGTTGCGGTTGAACCGGTGATCAAAATGGCACTTTATCCACATGTCAGAAAAATATTTTTTTTATATTTAGGATAAATACAGCTTAGTAACCGGTTTTACCTATACTTATACACAGATAGGTTTATTAAATTGTAATTTTGTTGATAACTTGGGTGTAACTGGATCCTAACGCAGAAAACGCTTTTATCATGGCTTTATCATGCTGATATCAAGACGATTAGCCAAATTGCCGGTAAGGTAACAACAAGTTGGTTTTATTGCTGAGGCCAACCTGGGAGAGACTAACGTTATCCTGTTCTTCCTGAGATATACTTGTGTTTGCGGGTGCTTGCCACCCGCTTTTTTTATTTCAGCAGTTTAATAAAGTCAGGTAGCCAGCTTAGGGCATGATCCTCTGGCAATTCGGCATCCTGGGCATCAATTTGCAGTGACGGTAACAGGCGTTTTGCCTGCCGCATATCTAATAAACTTGCTATTTTTTCACCCGCCAGACAAAAAGTATCGTAGGCAGAGTCACCTAAAGTGATCACGGCATAAGAAAGTGTGGTAAGATCACGCCGATCTTGTGCTAATTGATCCGCAAAGGGTTGAATATTATCAGGCAGATCTCCTGCGCCATAGGTGGATGTGATCACTAACCAAACCCCGGAAGGGTTAAGGTGATCCAGTTCGGGTTTCAGATGAAGTGTTGCTTCATAGCCCGCTTGTACCAGTGTTTCAGCAACTTGTTCTGCCACATATTCCGCTGCGCCCATTTGGCTGCCAACGAGGATGTCTATCATGATATGCCTCTTGTCATAAGAATGTTTGGCTATACTACTGGAATAAAATCAGTTAAAGCTATGCTTTGGTCTGATTTACGTGCTTTTACTGCTCTGCAGGCTAAGTAAAAGCAACAATAGCACTACCACTACGCCTGCGTGTTATTGAGGTTTAAACAACGTATGTCTGACACTGTGTCATTTTCCCAGCTGATGCTGCCTGAAGCTATTGTTCGTGCTGTTACTGAACTTGGCTATGAAACGCCGTCGCCTATCCAGGCTGCTGCCATTCCCAAATTATTAGCTGGCGAGGATGTATTAGGCCAGGCGCAAACCGGTACCGGTAAAACCGGTGCTTTCGCGCTGCCTTTATTAGCACGGCTTGACCCTGCGCAAAACGATCCACAAATTCTGGTACTGGCGCCAACCCGTGAGCTGGCGATCCAGGTTGCCGAAGCCTTTCAGGCTTATGCCCGTTATATGCCGGCTTTTCATGTTCTGCCGTTATACGGCGGCCAGAGCTATACCAACCAGCTGAAATCGCTGAAGCGTGGCTCGCAGGTTATTGTTGGTACACCTGGCCGTATTCTGGATCACTTAGACCGTGGCACTTTAAAGCTGGATAAGCTGCGCGCTATCGTGCTGGATGAAGCCGATGAAATGCTGCGGATGGGTTTTATCGATGATGTGCAAACCATTATGGATGCCACACCGCCAGGCCGTCAGGTTGCGATGTTCTCGGCAACCATGCCTGCACCGATCCGCGCTATTGCACAAAAGCATTTAAAAAATGCTGAAGAAATTAAAATTGCTTCTAAAACCAGTACCGTTGAACGTATTACCCAACGTTATGTGATGTTAGATGGTAACCAGAAACTGGATGCGTTAACCCGTTTACTGGAAGGCGAAGAGTACGATGCTACTATCGTGTTTGTCCGCACCAAAAGTGCTACTGAAGAAATTGCCGAAAAACTGGGCGCCCGCGGTTATGCTGTGGCCTGCTTAAACGGTGATATGAACCAGGCGCACCGCGAGCTGACTATCCGCAAAATGAAGGCTAACCAGCTGGATATTATTGTCGCAACCGACGTAGCCGCCCGTGGTCTGGACGTAGAGCGTATCAGTCTGGTCGTAAACTATGACATTCCGTACGACAGTGAAGCTTACGTGCACCGTATTGGCCGTACCGGCCGTGCCGGCCGTGAAGGTAAAGCGATTTTGTTCGTTTCGCCACGCGAGCGCCGTTTACTGCGTACTATTGAGCATGCTACCAAGCAGCCCATTGAGCAGATGTCACTGCCTACCGGCCGTGTGATTGAACAGCGTCGTATCGAATCGTTCCGTGAGCAGTTAGCACAAACGATAGAAACGCAGGATTTAAGCTTCTTCCAAACCTTAATTAATGATTGGCGCGAGAAGATTGAAACCACAGAAAACGATCTGGCAGCTGCATTGTTGTATTTAGCGCAGAAAGACCAGCCGTTAAATGTGGCCAGCCAGTTCCCGGAAATCCGTGAGCCGCATGCCCGTGGTGGTGACCGTGACGAGCGTCCACGCCGTGAGCGTAGCGATCGGCCTGAGCGTTCAGATCGCCCAGACCGTGGTGGCGAGCGTCCGGATCGTGGCCCACGTGTTAAGCGTGAAATGAAAGGCGATTACCAGACTTACCGTATTGAGGTAGGTAAAGAGCATGGTGTGCGTGCCGGTGATATCGTTGGTGCCATCGCCAACGAAGCCAATATCGACAGCCAGTTTATCGGTAATATTAAGCTGTTTGATCATTTCAGCACGGTAGAGTTGCCGGCAACTATTCCGAATGAAATTTTCCAGCACCTGAAAAAAGTCTATGTGCGTAAGCAAAAGCTGAATATCACGGTAGACAGCGGTGCTACAGCTGCGCCAGCAGGTGAGCGTCGTCCGTCTAACGGCCCTGGCCCACGCCCTGGTGCTGCACCACGTGCACCGCGTAAACCACGCGATTAAGTGTTAGCTTAATATCACATAAAAAAACCCTGCCACGGCAGGGTTTTTTTATGGCTGCAGCTTTAAACTGCGAAAAGCCCGCCCCATGTAGTTCTAACGAAACGAAAGGCTTAGAACCCCTATTTGGGCGACACAGAGTGTCTGAGTGTTTGCGCCAGCAAACGCGAGTTGCTGTGACGAGCCAAAGTGGGTGTTGTAAGCCTGTAGTGCAGAATAATCCGCGGAGTATCGACATGATAGTTGCCTGCCCGTATTGTAACGGTTTAAACCGCTTGCCGGCTGATAAGCCGGCGCTTGAAGCGCGTTGTGGTAAATGTAAGCAGACATTGTTTAGTGGTGGGCCAATAGAATTAACTGCCGCCAATTTTACTGCCCAAGCCCACAAAAGTGAGCTGCCATTGGTGGTAGATTTCTGGGCCAGCTGGTGTGGCCCCTGTCAGAGTTTCGCACCGATATTCAGCCAGGCGGCCCGTGAGCTGGAGCCGCATTTTCGCTTTGGCAAAATCAATACAGAGCAACAACAGCAGTTGGCGGCACAGTTTAATATCCGCTCTATTCCCACCTTAATGCTGTTTAAACAGGGTAAGGTCGTCGCACAACAAGCCGGCGCTTTACCCAAACAAGCCTTTTATCAATGGCTATCAAGCAATAAGTGAGTAATTACTTACATATGGAGGCACTATGACAACTAAGGTTTTTACGCTAAGCAGTCCGGATATTAAAGAAGGCCATTTTATGGCCAAAGATCACGAGTTTGATGGTTTTGGCTGTGATGGCAAAAATATATCGCCTGAGCTTAACTGGGCTAACGCCCCGGCGGGGACAAAAAGCTTTGCTGTTACCGTATTTGATCCGGATGCACCCACTTGCTCGGGTTTCTGGCACTGGTTAGTAACCGATATTCCGCTTGACGCTACAGGTTTAGCCCGTGGCGCCGGTAAAGGCAGTCTGCCACCCGGTTGTCGCAGTTTTACTAATGACTATGGCAGTAAAAATTTTGGCGGCGCCTGCCCACCAGAAGGCCATGGTATGCACCGTTATCAGTTTACTGTGTGGGCCTTACCCGAAGAGACGCTACCGGCAGATAATGGTGCCAGCGCGGCTGTAGTGGGCTTTATGCTTAATGCCATGGCACTCGGTAAAGCCACGTTAACGGCCACCTATGCCCGTTAATCGTTAAAAAAGGGACATCAGACTAAGGCCGCATACCGCGGCCTTTTTACTTGCGCTAAGCTGATGTTTTCGCCTTGCGGGGTTATTACTCTGACAACCACAGCTAACATTATGCCGCAACGTTTCTATGTATTGCTGGCCGGGTTTTTCAGCCAGTTACTTTGCCTGGGTGTCGCCCGTTTTGCCTATACGCCGCTGTTACCGCTAATGCAGCAGCAAAACGTGCTGGATGACGCCAGTGGCGGTTATCTGGCAGCCGTTAACTACCTGGGTTATATGGCCGGTGCTTTGCTGGCGGCCAGCCTGAGTAATCTTAAACTAAAAGATACCCTGTACCGGCTTGGCTTGATCTTAGCTGTGTTAAGCACCCTTGGTATGGCGTTAACCGATAACGTCTGGCTGTGGTCCTTCTGGCGCTTTGTGGCGGGCTTAAGCAGCGCCTGTTCTATGCTGATTGCCTCCGGCCTGATTATGCACTGGCTGTTAAGCCACAAACAGCGGGCCGAGCTGGGTATCCACTTTGCCGGTCTGGGCTTTGGTATTGCACTTGCTGCGGTGTTGGTAGAGCTGATGCTAAGCCTGCAGCTGGACTGGCGCGCCCAGTGGCAGTACTTAGCTTTGTTCGGCGTGGTGTTGGCCATTCCGGCCTGGCTCTGGTTGCCAAAGCCGCTGCAAACAACACTAACCAGGCAGACCGGCGTGGCCGACACGCCACCGGCAAAGCGTTTTATCCGGCTAATGCTGGCCAGCTATTTTTGCGCCGGTTACGGCTATGTTATTAGTGCTACCTTTATCGTTACCATTGTCGAGCGTATGCCGGGTTTAACCGGTAGCGGTAATCTGAGTTTTATCATTTTAGGTTTAGCAGCAGCACCGGCTGTATTGTTGTGGGATTTAATCGCACGTAAAACCGGTTATCTGAAAGCCATTATGCTGGCGTTGCTGGCACAAAGTGCCGCTATTTTGCTGCCGCTATGGTTTAGCTCGTTAACGGCAGTGTTGCTAAGCGCAGCATTGTTTGGCGCCACTTTCGTTGGCGTGGTCAGTTTAGTGCTGACCATGGCAGGGCGCTTGTACCCAAGTAAACCGGCGAAATTAATGGGCAAAATGACACTGGCTTACGGCAGTGCCCAGGTAATAGCTCCGGCCCTTACCGGTTATCTGGCCGAAGCCACCAGCCAGTATGATATTGGCTTGTATCTGGCAGCTGGGTTTGTTGCTTTGGGGGCATTACTGATTGCGGTGTTGATAACAACGGACAACACCGCGCAGCAGTTGGATGCCGCAAAAACTTAAATTAACATACTAATTGTTGGTAAAGTGTTTTCTCAGAGCCTCTAATCCATCCTCATAAATGCCCTGAAAAAGCACAGATATCTCATCCTCAGCCCTAACCGGTAAGTTGATAAATGTTGAAGCTTTTGCAATGTTAAATCTTCCTGCTACTTGTCGACTGGCAGCGGTGCGGCAGGATTGACCAAACCGTCATTACGAAGCTGTTTCCAGAAATCCGCCGGGACTATAGCTTCAAGGGCTGCACTGTCTTCAGCGAGACGGCTTGGTTTGCTGGCTCCCGGGATCACAGCTGCAACTGCAGGGTTTGCCAGCGCAAATTGCAGGCCAGCTGATTTCATACTGACGCCATAACGGTCGGCAATAGCTTTAATTTTTGCTACCTTTAGCAGAATTTCTGGCGTAGCTGGCGCATATTCAAAGTTAGGCCCACCAACCAGTGCGCCAGAACTATAAGGACCACCGGCGACTATACCCAGACCTTGTTTCGTTACTTCAGGCATCAGACGTTGTAGTGCGCGG
Organism: Rheinheimera pacifica; assembly: GCF_900108485.1. GTDB lineage: Bacteria > Pseudomonadota > Gammaproteobacteria > Enterobacterales > Alteromonadaceae > Alishewanella > Alishewanella pacifica. The sequence continues at coordinate 427,116 of NZ_FNXF01000002.1, forward strand.
TCATGATCCAATAGCGTATAGCGGCCCGCCAATAGGAAACCATCTGGACGTGGTCCGTCAAGATCAAGCAGTAGCTCAATCGGCTCAACGCGGTTAACGCCCAGACCCCAGGCTTTGATGACACCTTCATCACGTAAACGGTCAAGGACTTTGAATGCACCTTTACGGGCACTTTCAAAGTAGCTGAGCCATTCATCGCCAAAGAAATCCTGAGCCACATCATGAACCCAGATGATATCAAGATAATCGGTATTCAGACGCTTCAGGCTGTCTTCAATGGAGCGTAATGTGGCATTTTCAGAATAGTCATTGACGATTTTATTTGGTCGGCCGTATTTGAATACGTCACCTTTTTCTCCCAGATCGCGGGCACTGACATCTTCAATCTCATCGAGAATGACACGCCCTACCTTGCTGCTAATTACATAGTCTTCGCGAGGGTATTGAGAAAGCACATTACCCATACGAATTTCTGCTAAACCAGCCCCGTAGAAAGGAGCATTATCGTAATAACGGATTCCACTGTTCCAGGCCGCCGCCACTGTGGCAACAGCTTCTTCTTCCGGAATATTGCGGAACATATTGCCAAGCGGGGCGGCGCCAAACCCCAGTTTGCCAGGAAGAATATTTTTAATACTCATAATCAATACCTTAAAGTTAGTTAACCAGATGCGAACTCTTTAGTTCAGCCATAGTCTAGAGTTGCCTCTTGCCCGAAAACCTGAGGCAAGAGCGACCCGCTTCATTGCCGGACGTATATAGTTATAGGGCAAAAGCTTGGCTCTGAGTAGACGTTAAGCATTCCAGGCACTTTGGAAGTAAAGGCATAAATAGACGGGACAGCGCTGTTTTATCACCGGCAAATTTTGCCAATTATCACCACGATTGACCAAACTGCGGCTGGTTTGTGCTTTGTAACGGTGCCCGGCGCTAGACGTGGTTGAGGTGTTGTTGCCGCAGATTTATTTACCGATGCAAAACGAGCTGAAAATCTTACCGAGTAAATCATCCGAACTAAACTCACCGGTTATTTCATTTAAGTGCTGCTGGGTTAGCCGCAGCTCTTCGGCGAGGATTTCGCCGGCGATATAGCTGTGCAGTTGCTCCTGACCAATAGCAAGGTGCTCGGCGGCGCGGTCGAGCGCGTCTAAATGGCGGCGGCGGGCGAGGAAGCTGCCCTCGGTACTGGCATCAAAACCAATACATTGTTTTAAATGCTCGCGCAGTGCATCAATACCGGCACCGGTTTTAGCCGATAACCGATACACCGGTGCTTTCTGGCTTAAGTCTGCTGTCGACTCTGGCGTGAGCATCTCGCCGGTAATATCAGCTTTATTGCGAATTACCGTTACGCCCAAATTCGCTGGCAGGCGGTCGATAAAGTCGGGCCAGATATCATGCGGATCAGTGGCGTTGGTGGTGGTGCCGTCGACCATAAACAACACACGGTCGGCCTGCTCTATCTCTTTCCACGCCCGTTCTATACCTATTTGCTCTACCTGATCGGTGGCGTCACGTAAACCAGCGGTGTCGATTATATGTAGCGGCATGCCATCGATATGAATATGCTCGCGCAGCACGTCGCGGGTGGTGCCGGCAATTTCGGTAACAATAGCGGCTTCACGGCCGGCTAAGGCATTTAGCAGGCTGGATTTACCGGCATTAGGCCGGCCGGCTATTACCACCTTCATACCTTCGCGCAGAATGCTGCCCTGAGTGGCCTGTTTTTTTACTGTGGAAAGAATTTCGATAATCTCAGCCAAGTCAGCGGCGACTTTGCCGTCAGATAAAAAGTCGATTTCTTCATCGGGGAAATCTATCGCTGCTTCAACATACATGCGCAGGTGAATGACTTTTTCTACCAGCTGATGAATACGGTGAGAAAACTCACCTTGCAGTGATTGCATAGCACTGCGCGCGGCTTGTTCGCTGCTGGCGTCAATCAAGTCGGCAATGGCTTCGGCCTGTGCTAAGTCGAGCTTGTCGTTTAAAAAAGCCCGCTCTGAAAATTCACCCGGCCGGGCAATGCGTACATTGGGTAGCGCCAGCACCTGTTTTAACAGCATATCGAGTAATACCGGGCCGCCGTGGCCCTGCAGCTCAAGTACATCTTCGCCGGTAAACGAATTCGGCCCTGGGAAGAGCAGGGCGATACCTTGATCCAGCACCTTAGCCTGGCCATCAAAAAACGGTAAGTATTCAGCGTAGCGTGGTTTAGGCAGCTTATGCAGGATAGCCTGAGCCACGGCTTTGGTGTCGGGGCCGGAGATCCTGATAATACCCACACCGGCGCGGCCCGGTGCGGTGGCTAAAGCGGCGATGGTGTCGGTAGTAAACATGGGGTTGCCTCTTAATGGAAAAAGCCTGTCGCGGCATGCTGACAGGCTGATGGTGTTGTTATTGGCCAGAGCAGGAACACCCGGTTCCGGCCTGATTGTATAGGTGTCAGGCTTTCTTAGTATGTAAGCCTTTCTTTTCCATACCACGGTAGATATACAGCATCTGTGCCAGTGAGATCAGGTTACTGACAAACCAGTACAGTACCAGACCACTTGGGAACCAGAGGAAGAATACCGAGAACGCCACCGGCATCCACATCATAATCTTCTGCTGCATTGGGTCAGTTACCTGCATCGGCGTTAGCTTTTGCATTAAGAACATGCTGGCGCCAAATAACACCGGTAATACATAGTACGGATCCAGCGCGGATAAATCGTCAATCCACAACATAAAGGGCGCGTGGCGCAGCTCTACGCTTTCAACAAATACCCAGTACAGTGCCAGGAAAATTGGCATCTGGATAATCATCGGTAAGCAGCCACCCATAGGGTTAACTTTCTCTTTGCGATACAGCTCCATCATCGCCGGGCCCATCTTCTGCCGGTCATCTTTGTAGCGTGCCTGCAGCTCTTCAATCTTCGGCTTTAAGTTACGCATCTTCGCCATTGATTCGTACTGTACTTTCGTCAGCGGGTACATGGCGCCTTTAACAATCAGCGTGATACAGATAATGGCCAGACCCCAGTTCACCACAAAGCCCTGAATGGTGGTCAGTAACCAGAACAGCGGTTGTGAGATAAACCACAGAAAGCCGTAATCGACTGTTAAGTCTAAACCATTGGCCAGTTTTGCCAGGTTGTCCTGATTTTTCGGGCCGGCGTAAAAAGTGCTGCTTAAGGTCGTTTCGGCACCCGGTTCAATATTTACTGTCGGGCCCTTAGAGCCGATAACGCCCTGGCCGCTACGCACCATGCTATATAGCTGGTTGTCGGCTTGTTGATCAGGCACCCAGGCAGAAACAAAGTAGTGCTCCAGCATGGCAACCCAGCCGCCGTTAGTGGCTTCAAGCAGGTTCTTTTTCTGCATATCATCAAAGTCGTACTTGTTGTAACGCTCTGAGGTAGTGCCGAAAGCCGCGCCACGGTAAATTGGCATCATCATGCTGCTGCTTTCACCGTTATCGATAGTTTGCACCAGGTGCTGATATGGCTGTACCGTTTTAACTTCGCCGCTTTGGTTTTGAATAAAATATTCTACCCGGACATCATATTGGCCGGCAGTAAAGGTGAAGCGTTTTTCAATTTGCAGGCCGTTATGGTTAAACAGCAAAGGTACCACTAACTCGGTTGCACCTTCGGCCAGCGTATAGCTGTTTTGTGCGCTGCTATACACCGGGCGGGGGTTACGGCTGTCGTCCGGGCCATCACGGCCAATCAGGCCACTTTGGGCCACATACTCAAAACCTGGCAGGCGGCGCATTAATGGGTAAGCATCACCGGCACCTTTATTCAGTTCAAACTCGGGCAATTGCAGATCAACAATATCGCCACCGCGGCTGTCAATGCTCAGTTGCAGCACGTCAGTGCTGATACGGATAGTGCGCGCCGCAGCGGCTACTGCAGTGGCAGGTTGTTCGGCATCAGCGGTGGTTAGCTGTAAGTCAGCAGAACTGCCGCCAGCGCTTTGGCTTTGCTGCGTTACCGGGGCTACTGGTTTGGGCGCAGTGTAGATATTCCACTGTTGCCAAAGTAAAAAACTGACCAGTGCCAGGCCAATAACTAATAAACTACGTTGTGATTCCATGGCTTAGCTTTTCTCATTGTGCTTTTCAGGAACAGGATCATCACCGCCTGCATGTAAGGGATGACATTTTAATAAACGTTTCGCTGCTAACCAACTGCCTTTTAGTATGCCAAAGCGTTCTATCGCAGTAATAGCGTAATGTGAACAAGTCGGATGGAAACGGCAGCTAGGCCCAAATAGTGGGCTAATCAGTCTTTGGTAACCGCGCAGCAGCGTTAAGGCTATGCTGACAGCGAAGCGGTGTACTGGCGAGCGATCTTGCGCCATAACTTTTCCAGTTGCCTCTGTAACTCATCATTAGCTGTATTGCTAATATCACCTTTTACCATCAGTACCAAATCGACACCAGGCAACTCATGTTGATGCAAACGAAAGCTGTTACGCACGCAGCGCTTGATACGATTGCGTTGCACGGCTAATTTAACACGTTTTTTTGCGATAGTAAGGCCTAATCGGGGATGAGGCAGATGATTGGCTTTTGCCAGGATGGTGAACAGCGGGGAAGAAACCCGAAAAGGAAGTTGGAAAACGTTATCGAATTGACCGGGAGTTAACAGTCGTAACTCCCTGCCGAATTTCAAGCTGACCACGCAGCGGTTAGCAGCTAATTAAGCTGATAAACGCTGACGGCCTTTAGCACGACGACGCGCTAATACCTGACGACCACCTTTGGTAGCCATACGTGCACGGAAACCGTGGTTACGCTTGCGCTTTAATACGCTTGGTTGAAAAGTTCTTTTACTCATAATTTCATCCGTCCGGTCGAAATATTTACTAAAGGTTTCTGTGTTTTAGTAAATATACCAAAACGCAGCTGACAAAAATGAGCGCGAATTTTAAGTAGTCTGCGGCTTAAAGTCAATCTGATCCTGTGTTTTATTGCGCTGCGATCATCTCTGATCCTGTTTTCACTAAAGTTTTCCACAGGCAAGCGGGTGCGCTCTGAATAAAGTGTGAGTTATTTTGCTTTTAGTTTAAATTATTCGGGCAAAAAGCAGTGGTATTATGAAAAGGTATAAGAGAAATTAGGTGATATAAAACAATCTATTACAGTTAATTTTTCTGCTAATGCGTTAATTTGCAAAAGTCAATATTGAAGTTGTGGATAAGATAGTACCATAATGTGCGCTTCGTTAACTTACGCCAGCCTTTTTAATCATAATAACTAAGGCTTCAGGAGATATGGTGTATCAGTCCGTTTGGCAAAATTGCCTGCAAGCGCTGCAAGCCGAGTTACCCGCGCAGCATTTCAGTATGTGGATCCGCCCACTGCAAGCTGACAGTTCTGACACAGGGCTTACCTTATACGCGCCAAACCGCTTTGTGCTGGATTGGGTGCGCGAGAAGTACCTGAACCGGATCATGGAACTGATCCACGACTACTGTGGTGATGACGCGCCACGCCTGAAGTTTGACGTAGGTTCAAGCCAGAGTAATAAAGCCCGCTCAAATACTCCGGCCCCGGCACTTGCTGCTGCGCCTCAGGCCGAAAGGGTAGTTAAAGAAGTGCCGGAGCCAGCGCCTAAAACGATCGTTACCAGTAATGTGCGCGCTAACTACACCTTTACTAATTTTGTTGAAGGTAAATCTAACCAACTTGCGCGCGCCGCAGCCAGCCAGGTAGCCGATAACCCCGGCACCGCTTACAACCCGTTGTTTATCTACGGTGGTACCGGTTTAGGTAAAACCCACTTATTACACGCGGTAGGTAATGGCATACTGGCGAAAAAGCCGGATGCTAAAGTTATTTATATGCACTCTGAGCGTTTCGTACAGGATATGGTAAAAGCCTTACAAAACAATGCGATAGAAGAGTTTAAGCGCTATTACCGCTCGGTTGATGCACTGCTTATTGATGATATTCAGTTTTTTGCCAATAAAGAGCGCTCACAGGAAGAGTTTTTTCATACCTTTAACGCCCTGCTTGAAGGCAACCAGCAAATTATTCTGACCAGCGATCGTTACCCGAAAGAAATTGACGGTGTCGAAGACCGCTTAAAATCGCGTTTTGGCTGGGGCTTAACCATTGCCATTGAACCGCCAGAGCTGGAAACCCGGGTGGCTATTTTGATGCGCAAAGCGCACGAAAACCAAATTCGCCTGCCCGAAGAAGTGGCGTTTTTTATTGCCAAACGCCTGCGCTCAAACGTACGCGAACTGGAAGGTGCATTAAACCGGGTTATTGCTAACGCTAACTTTACCGGTCGGCCTATTACTATCGACTTTGTCCGTGAAGCACTGCGCGATTTACTGGCGCTGCAGGATAAACTGGTTACCATTGAAAACATTCAGAAAACAGTGGCTGAGTATTATAAAATCCGCGTGGCCGATTTATTGTCTAAGCGCCGCTCGCGCTCGGTGGCACGGCCGCGGCAAATGGCGATGGCGTTGTCAAAAGAGCTGACCAACCATAGCTTGCCGGAAATTGGCGATGCTTTTGGCGGGCGCGATCACACTACAGTGCTGCATGCCTGTCGTAAAATCGAGTCGCTAAAAGAAGAAACACACGAAATAAAAGAAGACTTCCAGAATTTAATCCGTACTTTGTCATCGTAAAGGGACTTGGTCATGCAATTTACTATCAACAGAGACGCCTTACTTAAGCCATTACAAATGGTGTCTGGTGCTATAGAGCGCCGCCATACGCTGCCTATTTTATCTAACGTATTACTGGAAGTAACGGAAGCAAGCTTGTCACTTACCGGCACCGATTTAGAAGTGGAGCTGGTGGCCACTACTGACGCCCTTACCGTTCAAAGCCCCGGCCGTATTACCGTGCCAGCAAAAAAATTACTGGATATTTGCCGCAGCCTGCCGGAAGGTTCAGACATTCGCGTACAGCTGCAGGGTGATAATTGCATTCTTACCTGCGGGAAAACCAAATTTACGTTATCTACCTTAAGTGCGTCTGAGTATCCTAACCTGGAAAGCTGGCAGGGCGAGGTAGACATTCAGCTGAGCCGGATGCAGCTGCGCAAATTATTAGACGACACCGCCTTTTCTATGGCGAATCAGGATGTGCGCTATTACTTAAATGGCTTGCTGTTTGAAGTAGATAACGGCGCAGTAAAAGCAGTAGCTACTGACGGCCACCGTTTGGCGTTAAGCGGCCTTGATTTGCCGGGCCTGACGGCGCAACAAAAGCAAATTATTATTCCGCGTAAAGGCGTGCTTGAAGTCATGCGCTTACTGGCCAGCGATGATCAGCTTATTACCCTGAGCCTGGGCCAGAACCATATTCGCCTGACTGACAGCAACTATGTATTTAGCAGTAAGCTGATTGACGGCCGCTTCCCCGATTACCGCCGGGTATTGCCGCGTAACAGCAATAAGCTGGTTACTGCGCACCGCAGCGTATTAAAAGATGCCTGTACCCGTGCATCTATTTTATCTAATGAAAAATACCGTGGTGTACGTTTCACGCTTACCAGTGGCGAGCTGCAAATTGTGGCCAACAACCCTGAGCACGAGCAGGCTGAAGAAATTATTGAAGTAGAATACCAGGGCGACAACCTGGAAATCGGCTTTAATGTGGGTTACCTGCTGGATGTACTCAATACCTTAGCCACCGATTTAGTGGTGCTGCACCTGAACGACGCTAACTCCAGTGCGCTGGTAGAGGGTGTTGGCAATATTGGTGCTTCTTACGTTGTTATGCCAATGCGCCTGTAACTATGTCACTGTTGTCAGTTAGCGCCAGTCAGTTTCGCAATCTGACGGCAGTGTCGTTAAGCGCGCATGCTCAGTTTAATTTAATTATTGGTATGAACGGCAGCGGTAAAACCAGTTTGCTGGAGGCCATTTATTACTTGGCTCATGGCCGCTCATTTCGTACCAGCCGGCCGCAGCGTTTAGTGCAGCACGATACCGATGCCTTTGTTATTCATGCTAAGGTGTCAGCGCAGCAACAGGTGCACAGTTTAGGCTTACAGCGCGACAAACAGGGCGATTTGGTGCTGCGGCTTAATGGCGCTAATGTTCATCGCCTGGCTGAATTTGCCAGCTTGTTGCCGGTGCAGCTGATTACGCCAGACAGCTTTCGGTTATTTTTTGGTGGCCCCAAAGAGCGGCGACAGTTTTTCGATATGGGATTGTTCCACGTGGAACCTGCCTTTTTCGATAGCTGGTTACGGTTTAATAAAGTATTAAAGCAGCGCAATGCTTTACTGAAAACCAGCCGCCAGTACGACAGCCAGTTCGAGTTTTGGGATCAGCAATTTGTATTGCTGGCGTTTGAGCTACAGCAGTTGCGCCAGCACTATGTGAGCCAACTGGAAGCAGCGTTTCGCCAGCTAACTAACGGCGATGAGTTAATGCAACAGCTTAGTTTTCAGTTGCAGCAAGGCTGGCCAGAAAAAATAGCCCAGCCGGCAGAACTGCTGCAGTTGTTGCAGCAAAGCTTTAGCCAGGACAGCCGTATGGGTTTTACCCAGTATGGCCCGCAAAAAGCCGATTTAAAGATTAAAAAAGACCAATGGGCAGCAGAAGAAGTGTTATCCCGTGGTCAGTTAAAAGTGTTATTATTTGCGCTTAAAATTGCGCAAAACAACGTAATTCGTGACAACGGCCAGAAACAACCGCTGTTGTTAATCGATGATTTGGCGTCGGAGTTAGATCAAGAGTCAACCCGGCAGATTTTTAGCTATTTACGCGATATTAACTCACAGGTTTTTATTACTGCAATTAACGCTGAACAGGTTTCACCTTTTATCACCGCCGATCAACTGGCGATGTTTCACGTGGAACACGGGCAGCTAACAGCACGGACAGATGACGATGGCCGAACAACATAACTACGATTCCTCGAGCATTAAAGTATTAAAAGGACTGGATGCAGTTCGTAAAAGACCGGGCATGTACATCGGCGACACCGATGACGGCTCAGGCTTACACCACATGGTATTTGAAGTCGTTGATAACTCTATCGACGAAACCTTAGCTGGCCACTGTTCTGATATTTGGGTAACCATTCACAGCGACGGTTCAGTATCCGTGCGCGACAACGGCCGTGGTATTCCAACCGACATGCACGAAGAGGGTGTATCGGCCGCTGAAGTTATTATGACAGTGCTGCACGCCGGTGGTAAGTTTGACGATAACTCCTATAAAGTATCCGGTGGTTTGCACGGCGTAGGTGTATCAGTAGTTAACGCCCTGTCTGACAAGCTGGAATTGACCATTCGCCGGGCTGGCAAAGTACACCAGCAAATTTATCATCTGGGTGTACCACAAGCGCCATTAGCGGTAATTGGTGAAACAGAAGACAAGGGTACTACCATTCGTTTCTGGCCAAGCCCAACGGTATTTACCGATATCAACTACCACTTTGATATTCTGGCTAAGCGTTTACGTGAGCTGTCGTTCTTAAACTCTGGCGTTAGTATTATTCTGGCCGACGAGCGCACCGACAAGAAAGACCACTTTAAATATGAAGGCGGTATTGAAGCCTTTGTGCAGTACCTAAACCGTACAAAAACCAGCGTGCACCCCAAGGCATTCTATTTTACTGATCAGCGCGACGACGGCATTTCGGTAGAAGTGGCCATGCAGTGGAACGACAGCTATCAGGAAAATGTGTTCTGTTTTACTAACAACATTCCACAGCGTGATGGTGGTACCCACTTAGCCGGCTTCCGCGGTGCTTTAACACGGGTATTAAATACTTATATTGAGCAGGAAGGCTACGCCAAAAAAATGAAGGTACAGGCCTCTGGTGACGACGCCCGTGAAGGTTTAACGGCTGTTATCAGCGTAAAAGTGCCAGACCCGAAATTCAGCTCGCAAACCAAAGACAAGCTGGTTTCCAGCGAAGTACGCTCAGCGGTAGAGAGCGTAATGGGCGAGAAGCTGAACGAATACCTGTTGGAAAACCCGGGCGATGCCAAAATTATCGTTGGCAAAATTGTCGATGCTGCCCGTGCCCGTGACGCAGCGCGTAAAGCGCGTGAAATGACCCGCCGTAAAGGCGCGCTGGATATCGCTGGTTTACCTGGCAAACTGGCCGACTGCCAGGAAAAAGACCCGGCGTTATCTGAACTATACATAGTAGAGGGTGACTCTGCGGGTGGTTCTGCCAAGCAGGGCCGTAACCGCAAAAACCAGGCGATACTGCCGTTGAAGGGTAAAATTCTGAACGTAGAAAAAGCCCGCTTCGACAAAATGTTGTCGTCGCAGGAAGTAGGTACGCTTATTACTGCGCTGGGCTGTGGCATCGGCCGTGAAGAATACAACCCGGATAAAACCCGCTACCATAGCATCATCCTGATGACGGATGCTGACGTCGACGGCTCGCACATCCGTACGCTGCTGTTGACCTTCTTCTACCGTCAAATGCCAGAGCTAATCGAACGTGGTTACATCTATATTGCTCAGCCACCACTGTACAAAGTGAAAAAGGGCAAGCAAGAGCAATACATTAAAGATGAAGCCGCCCTAACAGAATACCTGACCACACTGGCCTTGGACGAAGCCTCACTGCATGTTAATGCAGAAGCGCCGGGCATTGGTGGTGCAGCGCTGGAAACTCTGGTACGCCAGTACCACAAGGTGTCAGCCACTATCATGCGGTTAACGCGGAAAATTCCGTACAACCTGTTAAACGAGCTGATCTACGTACCGGCATTAGATGTTGCAAAGGCAAAATCGGCCGAGTACAGCGAGCAGTGGGCGAAAACGCTGGTGCAGCGTTTAGATGACAAAGAAGGCGACGGCTCAAGCTACAGCTATGTGGTGCATGAAGACCGCGAGCGTCAATTGTTCCTGCCAAAAGTGATTATTCGCCAGCACGGTATCGACAACGAATACCTGCTGCACTACGACTTTATTACCTCGCGTGATTACCTGAGCATTGCTGCTTTAGGTGATGCCATCCGTGATCTGGTAGAAGAAGGTGGTTATATCCGCCGTGGTGAGAAGATCAAACCGGTAGAGACTTTCCTGGAAGCGCTGGACTGGCTGATGAGCGAATCAAAACGCGGCCTGTATATTCAGCGCTATAAAGGGCTGGGTGAGATGAACCCGGACCAGCTGTGGGAAACCACCATGGACCCGCAAAGCCGTCGTATGCTGCAGGTAACGATTGAAGACGCCATCGGCGCCGATCAGTTGTTTGCCACGCTAATGGGCGACCACGTAGAACCACGCCGTGCCTTTATTGAAGAGAACGCGCTCTACGTAGCTAACCTGGACGTGTAATTTGACGGAAGTCTGATGTGCGATCAAAAACGGGCCTGCGGGCCCGTTTTTATTTCTGCTCAGTGCTAACTTCCGATTCGGCATAATAATAACCGACACCGTACATAGTGTGGATAAAACGCAGCTTGGGGTAGAGCTGGCGGTGTTTGGCGCGCAGTTTACGAATATGGCAATCTATGGTGCGTTCGCAAATATCGGCATAGTCGGTATAGCTGCTGTCAATTAAGTGGCTACGGCTAAATACCTGCCTGGGGTGGGTTGCCATTAACTGATGAAACTTAAATTCCAGTTTAGTTAGCTTTACCGATTGCTGCGGCGAGCTTAGCGTAAAGCGCAGAGTATCCATAACTAACAGTGGCGGTGGCTGCGGGCTGGCAGGTGCAATAATAGTGCTAGCCGGGCCAGCCAGGGCCTTTAAATGCGAGCTTAAGTCGCCAAGTACGCCGTTTAATTCGGTGATCTGTGCAGCCATACGCTGATAGAGATCTGGTGGAATATCAGATTTGCGCACCTGTTGTTCCAGCAGCGATACCAGCAAAAACGCTTTCTGTGAAAGCTGTGCGCCTTCATGATTATCCGTTTTATCTGTCACTATCATCACACCTCCCGAAAACAATACTATGAATGAAAACTGAATAATGTGAAGGGTATTTTACTTTTATTAACTCTTTTCCCGAATTCTTCCATAATTTTTCCATATTGTTTCGCTAACCTGATGCTGGCTGAATACGGCTCGGTTAAGGTAATAATGGCGATGAACAAATATCTTGTTGGCTTACTGCTAAGCATAAATACACTAACGGCGTGCTCTGCTTTTAATGATACGGCACCACCTGCCGGGTTGGAGGACAGAGTAAAACCGGCAGCTGGTTTACCGGTGTCAAAACTGGACAGCCCGGATCCGGATGATCCGTACTACGCTGCGCTCGAACCCGAGCCGGAAGTGATGCCGCTAAAAAGAAATGGCTCATTATTTAACCCCGACCGGCTGCACAGTTTGTATGTTGAGCGCTCGCATTTTAAAGCCGGCGATATAGTGTCGGTGCAATTGTCGGAATCTACCCGGGCGACGAAAAAGGGTAATACCGAACTGAAGAAAAGCTCTGACTATAACCTGGACCCAATCCAAATCCCTGGCGGTAACCTGAAAATTGCCGGTAGAGAAGTCAACCTGGGCCTAAGCCAGGATCAGCGTTTTAAAGGGGATGGTTCAGCCAGCCAAAGTAACGACTTTGAAGGCGAGCTTACTGTAACGGTAATGCGGGTGCTGAATAACGATAATCTGCTGGTGCGTGGCGACAAATGGATGCTTATTAATAACGGTAAAGAATTCATAAGGTTAACCGGAATTATCCGGGCCAAAGATGTCGATAAAGATAACAAAATTAAATCGACCAAAATTGCCAACGCCCGCATTGAATATTCCGGTACCGGCGCGCTGGCTGATAGCCAGCGTTTGGGCTGGTTAACCGAAAAACTGAATAATCCTGAGCTATGGCCATTTTAAACCGCCGCCAGTTGCTGGCCGTAGCATTGATGCTGCTTAGTGGCTGCAGCTACGAGCGCACCATCCGGTATACGCTGGAGCCGCCAGAGCAAACGCTGATACTGGAAGCAACCGGCTATGCTGTGGTGGAATCACAGCCCGGCAGCAGTTATGAAGACAAGTTATTGCTGGCTATGGCGGCGTCGCGTCAGGACGCGTACCGCCAGTTGGCGGAGCAGCTGTACGGCAAAAAGTTAACCGCCAGCTCCAGCGCCGAACAGTCAGTGCTGCTCGAGGATACTGTGCAAAGCCAGGTGCAGGGCGTGATAAAAGGGGCCGAACTGATTGAAGCGACAGTAGACGGCAAGTTGTTTGTTACCCGGCTAAAACTGGACACGGCTAATTTAATTACACTGCCGCAGGCTAGTTTAACCCCGGCCAGCCCCCGGCAGAAATGGTGGCGCTGATGCGTATATTCTGGCTGCTACTGGCAGTGTTACTGACATTTAATATACAGGCCGAATGGTACAGCGGCAGCGGCACCGCGGTAATTTTTGATGATAACCGCCAGTTGGCACGACGACAGGCAGCAAAGCAGGCGTTGCGCGAAGTGTTGCTGCAGGCCGATGTATCACTGGCTGCGCTGGAGTTATTCCGCCAGCAGGACCTGGCCGAAGAGCTGTTTACGCTGCATTCCTCGGTGCCGGTATCGCAAATTATTATTCAGGAAGAGCATGAGCGTGACGGTCAGTTATCAATAACACTGAAGGCCGACGTCTGGCCGCAGGTAAATTTATGTGACGATCGCAGTATAGCAAAAGCGCTGGTACTAACCCCGTTTAGTTTGTCGGCCGGAGCGACTCAGGTTGCGCTGGGCAATAATGAACTGAATAAAGAAATAACCAGCCGCTTTCATACGGCGATTCAGCGCAGCCCGGCCGATTTTCTGGTGAAAGCCATCAGCAGCGAGCCGTTATTTGCGCCTGAACAATTTCAGCATAGTACCGCCCAGCACCAACTACGTTATATGGCGGAATCGGCACAGGCGCAGTTTATTGTCGCCGGGCGGTTACGTAATCTGGCTTTTGGCCGTCAGGCGGCGGGGTTATTAAAAAAAGAGCGTTGGGTGCGTCAGTTTGCACTGGAAGTCAGTGTGCTTGACGGCGCAAGTGGCCGGTTGATCCAAACTAAACAATACCAAACCCGCGTGCAGTGGCCCTTTGCTATTACCACCGAAGTAAACCCCGCCAGCGATCAGCTGTGGCGCGCCGATTTTGGCCTTGAAGTGCAACGGTTGGTGTATGAGGCGGTAGATGATATTGCCAATGCGCTGAGTTGTGTAAGGGTGAAGGCGCAGGTTATCCGGGTGGCGGGGAGCAACATAACTATCAGCGTTGGCGCCAGACAGGGGATAAAGCCGGGAGATACGTTCAGCTTGCTGCATAGCGACAGCTTTACCGACAGCTGGGGTAACAGCTACGCGGTAACCGCAGAAAATGACAGCCAACTTGAGGTGGTGCGGGTGTATCCGGACCATGCAGAAACACGGGCGGTTAAATCTCATTATCTGGCTCCGGTGCAGGTGCGGGATCAGGTGCAACTAGACAGTGTGAGGGAGAGGCAATATGCAAATTAACGGCAATATGTTTAACACCATGACAGACTGGTTAAGTGACGGCACAGCACAAAGTGATAACAATGCTGACTTTATGCAAACCCTGAACTCGGCGCTGGACCCCAACAGTGAAAACGCAGAGCAGCAAGTTAACCAACTGGTAAGCATGCTAAGCGGCCAGAGCGATACCACAGCAATGAGCGGCCCGGACGCAATGTTTGCAGCGTTAACACAAAATATGATGCAAAGCATGGTGCAGGCAGCACTGGAACCCACACCGGAGCAAGCTGCCGCAGCGGCTGCAGAACTGGCAGATCCTACGCCAACAGCCTTTGCTGATGGCAATGCACCAGGCCTTGCTGATGCGCTGGATATTATTAACCCGCTGCAGCATATTCCGCTGGTAAGCCAGTACTACCGCGACTGGACCGGCGATGATATGGGTTATATTTCGCAAGTGGCCGGTGGCGCCTTCTGGGGTGGCGGCGTGGGTGTTGCCACCTCTTTTGTTAACCTGGGCCTGACCAGCGTAATGGGTAAAAGCCCGTCGCAGTATATTCAGCAGCTGTTTGCCGCTGACGATGTTGCGGATGTAAGTACTGGTAATACAGCAACAGCAGCAAAAACCCCGGCTACAGTACGCCCTGCCAGTAGTTAACGGCAGTTAATTCATCTGTTTGGGGCCACTGCGGCCCCCAATCCTGCAATAACCTCAACCGGGCTGCTAACATTTTTGCCAAAAGCCGGTTCTGACCCTACAGATCGCCGCCACAACCAAGTATACTTTCCAGTCATTTTTTCAGTGAGTCACTACGCATGCATAAGTACGATATTAAAACCTTCCAGGGGTTAATACTGGCCTTACAGGATTACTGGGCGCGGCAGGGCTGTGTATTGGTGCAGCCACTGGATCTGGAAGTAGGTGCCGGTACTTTCCACCCTATGACCTTTTTACGCTCACTGGGGCCGGAACCCACTAACGTGGCCTATGTGCAACCGTGCCGCCGGCCAACAGATGGCCGCTATGGTGAAAACCCAAACCGGTTACAGCACTATTATCAGTTTCAGGTGATTTTAAAGCCATCTCCGGACAATATTCAGGAGCTGTATTTAGGCTCGCTGCGTGAACTGGGTATTGATACCCTGGTACACGATATCCGCTTTGTTGAAGACAACTGGGAATCGCCAACGCTGGGCGCCTGGGGTCTGGGCTGGGAAGTCTGGTTAAACGGTATGGAAGTCACCCAGTTTACTTACTTCCAGCAGGTAGGTGGCTTAGAGTGCCGCCCGGTTACCGGCGAAATTACCTACGGTTTAGAGCGCCTAGCGATGTACATTCAGGGCGTCGATTCTATTTACGACCTGGTATGGACCGACGGCCCACTGGGCCGGGTAACTTATGGCGATGTGTTCCACCAGAATGAAGTAGAGCAGAGCACGTATAACTTTGAACACGCCGACGTTGCTGCGCTGTTTAGCTACTTTGACCAGTGCGAAAAAGAAAGCCAGTACTTAATTGAGCAAGGCCTGGCTTTACCTGCCTACGAGAAAGTAATGAAGGCCTCGCACGCTTTTAATATGCTCGATGCACGCCATGCTATTTCGGTAACCGAGCGCCAGCGCTATATTCTGCGCGTGCGGGCACTGGCTAAAGCCTGTGCAGAAGCCTATTACGCCACGCGTGAGAAGCTGGGTTTCCCACTATGTAACAACCAGCGCAGCAAGCAGGAGGCATAATGAGCGTGCAAGATTTTTTTGTTGAAATTGGCACCGAAGAGCTGCCACCCAAGTCATTAAAAACGCTGGCCAGCGCCTTTGCTGACAACCTGAGTGCCGAACTGGCCAAACTGGAATTAAGCCACGCTGACGTACTTTGGTATGCCGCACCGCGTCGTTTAGCAGTACGTATTAATGCGTTAACTGCGCAGCAAGCCGATAAAGTGGTTGAAAAACGTGGCCCGGCATTAAGCAGTGCCTATGATGCTGATGGCAAACCGACTAAAGCCGCCCAGGGCTGGGCTGCCGGTTGTGGTATTACCGTAGAACAGGCGGAAAAGCTGGAAACCGATAAAGGCGCCTGGTTGCTGCATAAAGCTAAAGTAGTGGGCGCCGCTACGGTAACTTTGCTGCCGGAAGTGGTGCAGCAGGCACTGGCGAAATTACCAATTGCCAAACCAATGCGGTGGGGCAACTCTACTGCTGAGTTTATCCGCCCGGTGCACACCATTATTATGTTGTACGGCAAAGACGTGGTACCAGCGACGATTCTGGGCCGCGTTAGTGGCAACCAGACCCACGGCCATCGCTTTCATGCACCGGAAAAAGTCACGGTTACGCATGCGGATGACTATCTGCCAACGCTGCGTAACGCTTTTGTGGTGGCAGATTTTGCCGAACGCAAAGCCTTTATCGCCGCAGAGGTAGCGAAAACTGCAACCGGCCTTAACGGTAAAGCGCTGATGGACGATGCTTTGCTGGAAGAAGTTACGGCGCTGGTAGAATGGCCGGTGGTGTTAGTGGGCAGCTTTGAGCAAAGCTTCCTGCAGGTGCCGGCCGAGCCGTTAATTTCTACTATGAAAGATAACCAGAAGTACTTCCCGTTGCTGGACCAAAACGGCAAGCTGCTAAATAAGTTTATCTTTGTCGCCAATATTGCCAGTAAAGATCCGCAGCAAATTATTGAAGGTAACGAAAAAGTAGTACGGCCGCGTTTGTCTGACGCGCAGTTCTTCTTTAATACCGACCGCAAGCAAAAGCTGGAACAGCGTTTAGACAGCTTAAAAACGGTACTGTTTCAGCAGCAGCTGGGTACGTTGGCAGAAAAGTCAGAGCGTATCAGTAAAGTTGCTGGCTTTGTTGCCGCGAAAATTGGCGCCGAGCAAGCCGCTGCCGAGCGGGCCGGCTTACTGTCGAAGGCGGACTTAATGACCAATATGGTCGGCGAGTTCCCCGAAGTACAGGGCATTATGGGCATGCACTATGCCCGGCTGGATGGCGAAGGCGAAGCCGTAGCACTGGCTTTGAATGAACAGTATATGCCGCGTTTTGCTGGTGACCAGCTGCCAAGCCGGTTAGAAGGTGCCGCTGTTGCCATTGCCGATAAGCTGGATACCTTAGTCGGTATTTTCGGTATCGGTCAGGCGCCGAAAGGCGACAAAGACCCGTTTGCGCTGCGCCGTGCTGCCATTGGTGCGCTGCGTATTATGGTAGAAAAACAGCTGCCGTTGGATCTGGTGGATATTATCGCCTTTAGCCAGCAAACCTTCGGCACTAAGCTGAGTAACGCCAAAGTGGCGGAAGAAGTACTCGACTTTATGCTCGGCCGTTTCCGTGCCTGGTATGAAGCCGAAGGCTACAGTGTCGATGTGATCCAGGCCGTATTAGCGCGCCGGCCAACTAACCCGGCGGACTTTGACCGTCGTGTTAAGGCGGTAGCAGAGTTCGGTAAGCTGGACGCCGCGGCAGCCTTAGCCGCAGCGAATAAGCGGGTTGCGAATATACTGGCTAAAGTAGAGGGTGATATTGCTGCTACGGTAAATAGCGCTTTATTACAGGAAGAGGCCGAGCAAGCGCTGTACAGCGCCATAGTGGCGGAGCAAGCCTATCAGGCTGGCCAGCATAGCTATGCCGAAGGCCTGGCGCACCTGGCGTCAATGCGGGATGTTATCGACAGCTTCTTCGACAAAGTAATGGTAAATGCTGATGACGCCGCCGTGCGGGCCAACCGTCAGGCACTGTTAAAGCAATTGCGCGAGTTGTTTTTGCAAGTAGCCGATATTTCCGTACTGCAGTGATTTTTAATTAATTGATAAAAAGGGAGCTTCGGCTCCTTTTTTTTGAGGGTGTTCAATATTCTGTGTCAGCTTGGTCACAGGTCGATATGAGCGTCTAAGCGCCCCTCGAAGTGTATCGACAGCTGTGACAGCGTCAGATTCCAGTTTTGCACCGGGTGTGTCCAACGCTCAGATGCCTGCAAGATACCGGCATAAAGCAGCTTAAGCAAACTGTTTTCATTGGCGAATCCGCCCTTGGTTTTGGTCAGTTTACGGAACTGGCGATGCACGGCTTCCACGGCATTGGTGGTGTAGATAGCCGTTCTGACGTAGTCAGGGTATTTAAAATAGGCTGATAGCGTTTGCCATTTGTTGCGCCAGGATTTAATC
>NZ_FNXF01000011.1 GCF_900108485.1 Rheinheimera pacifica
TGAATCATACCGGGTTTGTCGGAGGCTAATTTTCTTGAGAGAATTAGCTTATGAACAAGAGAACAACATATTCAGCAGAAGTCCGCGAGCGTGCAGTTCGCATGGTTTTGACCTCAGAGCATGATCACCCATCCCGGTGGGCGGCACTGGTGTCTATTTCATCAAAAATTGGCTGTACACCTGAGACATTAAGGGCTTGGGTTAATCGAATTGAGGTGGATTCAGGCAAAAGGCCTGGAGTTACCACCGATGCCGCAGCCAAGATCAAACAACTTGAGCGAGAAAATAAAGAGCTTAAGCAGGCTAACGAAATCCTGAAGAAAGCTGCTGCGTTTTTTGCTCAAGCGGAGCTCGACCGCAAACCGAAGAAATAATCCAGTTCATTGATTCGCACCGAGCGTTGCATGGTGTCGAGCCGATTTGCCGCGTATTGCAGATCGCGCCATCAACGTATTACCGGTGCAAGTCACTTGAAGCGCAGCCTCAACGGCGCTGTCAGCGTTACCATCAGGATGAGGCTCTGAAGCCGGAGATCCTGCGTGTATGGCAGGATAACCGGCAATGCTATGGCATCAGGAAAGTCTGGAAGCAACTGAAGCGTGAAGACTTCTCGGTGGCTCGCTGCACGGTTGCCAGACTGATGAGTACGCTTGGGATCCAAGGCGTGCGGCGTGGCCGTCGTTGTATCACGACGATCCCTGATGATGCCGCTGCTAAACCATTGGATCTGGTGAAACGGGAGTTCAGTGCCAACCGGCCAAACCAATTGTGGGTTGCAGATATCACTTATGTTGCTACGTGGTCAGGCTTCATTTATGTCGCCTTCGTAATCGATGTGTTCTCCCGGAAAATCGTGGGCTGGCGTGTGATGAAGACGATGCAGACACAGTTGATTCTGGACGCGCTAGAGCAAGCATTATGGGCCAGAGGTAAACCTAAAGGCGTCATTCATCACAGCGACAGAGGAAGCCAGTATGTCTCGATACGTTACTCTGAACGGTTATCAGAAGCCGGCTTTACGGCGTCTGTTGGCAGTGTTGGCGACTCGTATGACAATGCCTTGGCTGAAACGATTAACGGCTTGTACAAAGCTGAGGTGATTTATAAAGACGGCCCGTGGAGAGGGCTGGAGCAGGTTGAGTTGGCAACGCTGGACTGGGTTGACTGGTTTAACAATAGACGATTGCTGAGCTCAATTGGTGATATCCCGCCAGCTGAATATGAGGAAAACTACTATCGACAATTAACACAAGATACGGCAGCATGACTCAAACAAATCCGCCTCCGAATTTACCGGTGCGATTCATCCTAAAAATAGCAACACCTCACAATAAGGCAATGAAGTTTAAATAATAAATTCAAAAAACGTTGAATAGCGCACAGAAACGCAAAGTTAAGTTAGGTTAAGCAAGGTAAAGCTGGGTAAAACTATGAACTCAATAAAGTAATAGCCTTCTTAGGGCTGTTGAGAACTTAACTTTATGAGGCGTTATGCGTATTTTTTTATTACTTTCTCTGCTATTGGGCAGCGTTACAATAACCGGTTGTGGTGGTAGCAGTTCTGATGATACTTCTGCCACGTACACCAGCAGCTATATCCAGCTATATAATGGCTCAGCCAATAGTACGTCTACCCGTTTAACCTTAACCAACAGCGATGACACCAGCGTGCTGGCAGGTTCAGCAACTTATGCAGATGCAACATCCTTAGTAACTTACACACCCGCAAACTATGATATTAAGCTAAGCCGCCTTAACAGCGACGGTGATGAGATTAGCGTGCTGGAAACCAACATTACTCTACGCAAGAGTTACAAGCATCTGTTGTTGCTAACCGGTGATTACAACAACCCTGAATTGCTGAAACTGGAGTTTTTGCGTGATGACAGCCTGACAGACACATTTAAGCTGTATGTTGCCAGCTTACTGCCAGACGATGCTTATGATGTGTATTTAAGTAAATCAGATGCTACGTTTGACGATGCCACCCTGGCTGCAACACTAAACTACAGTCAAATCAGCTCTCCACTTGAATTTGATAGCGGCAACTATATTATTTATGTTACTAACGCAGGCAGCCGTGACATCTTATTCCAGTCATCAAAATATAATTTTGAGTATCTGACCGAGTATGTTCTGGTGCCCCGTATCGCATCCGGCCCGTTAGCAGGCAATATAGCGGTAGACGTAATTAACAACACAACAACAGTCGGCAACCTGACAGATTTGACCGCCCAGGCCCAGTTCCGGTTGTATAACAGTATTGACAGCATCGGCAACAGCGATGTGTATCTGAATGACAGTGTAGCCTTTACGTCATTAGCAGCCGATAGTTTGTCAGCCTATGTTGAATTAGCAGCAAAAGACTATCGCCTATCCGCATCAAACGAGCAGGGGGTGTTCTATTTAAACAGCGCCTTAATGACATTAAATCAGGGCCAGAGCAAAGCTGTGGTGTTGTATCAAAACACCAACTCCAACACCGCCGCTGTAGTGGTAGAGGAAAGTAATGCACCCCAGATTTATGATTTTGATATAAACGTGGTCAACACTATTACTTCGTATAGTTCTTTAGGCGTCTATTTTGTACCGCCAAACGAAACTATTGATACAGCAGAGTACTACATTACGTCACTTAACAGTGGTGCCCAAAAAGAGATTAACGTTCCCGACGGCGAATACACAATTTATCTGACCTACACCGACAGCAATAAGAACAAAACGCTGTTAGCTGAGTCTGAAGTGCAGCAGTTTGTCGCCGGTAGCAATTATTTACTGGTTGCCGAGCCCGACAGCACCCGCAACAGTGGCTATAAACTAAGTTTATTACGTTAACTTTTCGACACCTGAGGTAGATGTGATCCGGTTATTACTAATTGATGATGATATAACGCTAACCGCCTTATTGGCAGAATATCTGCAAAAGGATGGCTTTCATCTTACTGTGGTTAATGACGGTATAACCGGATTACGCTACTGCCAGCAGCAACAGTTTGAGTTAGTTATTCTGGATGTGATGATGCCGCAACTGGATGGCATATCGGTGTTAAAACAATTGCGGCATTTTAGTAACGTCCCGGTAATTATGCTAACTGCCAGGGGTGAGGATCTGGACAAAGTGATTGGCCTGGAGTTAGGGGCAGATGATTACATTGCCAAGCCTTGTTTACCGCGGGAACTTAGTGCCCGTATTAAAGCAATATTGCGCCGCGTACAGCAAAACAACAACCAGACTGAATTAAAGCTTGGCGCTTTGCACATTAAGCCGGTTAGCCGCAACGTATCGTTACACCAACACATGATTGAATTAACAGGTGCTGAGTTCAATATTCTGTATTTACTGGCTCAATACGCTGGGAGCATTGTCAGCAAAGCAGAGCTGTCACAACAGGCACTCGGCAAACCCCTGGGTAGCTATGACCGTAATATTGATGTGCATATCAGCCATATCAGACAAAAATTAGGCAAGCTACCTGCCGGGCAACAATGGATCACCTCAGTCCGCGGTAAAGGTTATCAGTTCACTTACCCGTTTGGCGGTGGAGAATAACATTATGCATCAATTGTTCTGGCGCTTTTTTCTTGTATTTTGGGCCACACTATTAATGGCGGTTATTTTGGTACGCCTGACATTTACCTGGGACAACACGCCACGTTTTCTGCCGTCGGAGAATATGTTGCCAGCCGGAGCGGTTTTTTTTGCCACACCATCGATTCCGGCCACACCATTGATAGCGGCACATAATATAAATCCCTCCGACTTATCTAAGTCAATCGATATATCAAGACTCCCTGCACCACCATTCTGGCGCCATCCCTTGTTACACTTGTCGGTATTGCTGGCTGCCAGCATCCTGTTTAGTTGGGTACTGGCGCGCAATATTGCCGCGCCGGTCCGGCAACTAAAACAAGCGCTGGCAGGGTTAGCTGCGAATAACTGGCGCACCCAGTTGGGCCCGGAATTGATAACCAGACGGGACGAATTTGGCAGCCTGAGCCGGAACTTTAACCAAATGGCCGGCCAGGCGGCAGAAGCCATTGCCTCACAACGTCGCCTTCTGCACGATGTGTCACACGAGTTACGATCCCCCCTGGCCAGAATGCAAATTCTTACCGGGCTGGCGGCGCAATCGCCCTCTTATACCGCTATGGCGATGGAAAAAATAGAACAGGAAGCCACTAAACTGGATGAACTGGTTACAGAAATTCTGACCTTTTCCAGGCTGGAGAGCGGAGCTGTCTGCGCCGAACATATTGATATTAACCTCGCAGAACTGGTTGCCTCAGTCTGTGATGATGCCAGGCTGGAAGCTGATAGCAGCAACAAGTCGCTGTGGCTGCATCTGGAAAATGTCCCCTTAATTAAAGGCGACCCGTCGTTACTGTACAGCGCCATAGAAAATGTGATCCGTAACGCGGTGAAATACACACCACCTTACTCTGAGGTAAGTGTTTGCTTGCGACAACATCAACACCAGTTAAGTTTGCAAGTTCGCGATCAAGGCCCGGGCGTCCCGCCGCAATATCTGTCGAAGTTATTTACCCCGTTTTTTCGGGCACAAAGTAGCCATAACGGCATAGGCCTGGGGTTAAGTATTGCCAAACGTGCGGCAGAGGCTTGCAACGGCAGCATAGCTGTAGCCAATATTATGACCAATAATGAAATTACCGGCTTTAGCGTAGTGATCAGTTTACCACTCAATTCATCTGTAACTCAGGTACAATGACTATATTGAAAAAATTTTCCCAATTCAGTTAAAGGTCGGCCATACTGTATCAGATTGGCTCACAGCTAAAGGCAAGGATCGCTATGACGCAACAACAATGCTCAGTACTTATAATTGACGACGCCTATACAGTGCGGGAATACCTGCGCCAAACGCTCCTGCACCTGGGCATCAGCAACGTGCAGGAGGCGGCCAACGGCAAACGTGGGCTATCGGCTTTTGCTGAGCAACATCATGATTTGGTATTTCTTGATATCGAACTGCCGGACATTAACGGCCAGCAGCTACTGCAACAAATTAAAACTCAGGCCGACAAAACCCATGTTGTTATGGTTACAGCGCATAACTCGGTGGATAATGTGCGTAACAGCATCGCCTCTGGCGCCAGTGGTTTTATCGCCAAACCCTTTTCACCACAAAAAATAAAAAACATCGTTGAACGCTGCTTGTCTGCCAAATTAAATTAAAAACCGGCAGTATTCAGCAAAAATTCATTAGGTATGAGGCATAGTTTAGTTACTGTTATCCCGTGAACCAGGAGCAACAAGATGAAACTAAGCCTGAAAACCTTATTACTTGCTACCGCAGTAACAGCAGTTTCCATTTCAGCACAAGCAAATGATATTGAAGGTAAAATTGATGCTATCAATGCTGAAGCCCAATCTTTTGTTGTGCAGGGTATAACCTTCTTTACCACTACAACAACGGATTATGATGACGGCCTGAAAACTTTTGCTGATTTAAAAGTAGGGCAAGACGTTGAAGTGGACTTTGAATATCGTGATAACCGTCATATTGTTACTGAAATAGAACTCAACAATTAAACGGTTGTGTTAAAAAAAGGCTGTGCCATAAATGGCGCAGCCTTTTTTATTGCTTATTCTTGTTAACGCTACTGCAACTGCTGCAAAATATGCTGCCACGGCACCAGTTTCAGGTTTTGCCCCTGCTCCGGCATGCGGTTACGGCCATCCTGTACTATCAATGCTCCCTGCTCAAAACCTGGCCCCAGTGAACGGGTGGTAACCTCCAGGCCATCAGTTTCAGAAGCTCCATCTATACCCAGCTGTGGGTTGGTGCTGATACGAAAGTGTAAGCGCTGAGCATAAGGTGGCGCAGCATCAAATACCAGGTAACTGTCATTACCCTGACTTGATACCAGCAAATAACTGCTGCCGTTATGTTCTGCCAGCGCAATACCTTCAATATCAGCTACCAGATGTTCGCCATCAACCCGGATTATCGCTTCACCCGTTGTCGCTGCATCTGCTTCGGCGGCAAAACGCCAAATGGCTTCATCTTCTTCGCCAACAAACAATACTCCGCGTTTATCATCAGCCACACAGCCTTCCGGTTGCGAAGGCACCTGCAATGAGCGCACTAACGTACCCTGCCAACCGGCACCATCAGTGTCGATACGATACTGTTCAATTAAGCCGGATTTATCATTCACAAACACATAGTGTTTGCCGCTTTGTGCGCTGTGATACATACACAGGCCATAAATATCTGTCATGGTGGTAGCGATGTTACCGGCGTTGTGCAGCTTGCCGGTACCGTCAATAGCAAACAGTTGCAGGCTGTTATTATCACGCAAACTGGCTACAGCAATATCGTGCGCCGCACTTTGCCATGGCAGGCCATAGCGCACATCAACATTATTTAACCGCCCCACGCTTAGCTGTTGCACACGCTTACCGTGCATATTGTATACATCCAGCCCGGCGCGTTTGTCAGTCGCAAGGATCAGGCTACGCTCAGGTTGCACCGGATGGTGCCACACCGCCGGGTCGTCCATTACATCACCGCGTTGGCTGGCAGGCTCGGTCTGCAAGGTGGGCAATAGCTGCACTATTGCAGGCTTTGCTACAACCGATGCTATGCTGCTTAGCGGCAGCAACACCTGTTGTACTGTGCCGGCATCCTCACTGCTGATATAAGCAGTCGCCGTGTTGTTCTGCATACTGACAGCTAAACCGCTAGCCTCAGCCAACGCCGGGACAGCTATGGCATTAAGCAATTGGCCTTCGTTATTTATATGCAGTACCCGCGCCGGTTCTTCTTCTAATGCCAGCAGGCTGCCATCAGCTAATATCTGCAATGCTTTTACTTCGCCCTGCAACTGACCAAAAGGCTTATTTACCTGCACTAAACTGCGGCCCTCATCAGCTTCGGGTTCAGCCTGATAGCGCCAGATAGCGCGATCTGCTTCTGCGATATAAAGCGCACCTACCGTTTGATCCACCGCACAGGCAGTGCTGTCATAAGGCACATTCAGTTCGCGTATTGCCACCGGCTGGGCCAGCCACTGTTGTTGCTGTTGTAACAGCAGCTGATCAGCACCACCACGGCCACCAAGTAAAAACAGGCTAAGTTGCTGGTTTTCGCTGCTGTGGTAAAAGCATAAGTCTTCTACCACCCGGCTGCTGATCACCTGCTGATACACCAGCTGCAGCGGTGTTGGCTCTGCCGGTGTAAACCGCCACAGATATAAACTGTTGCTGTCAGTATCCATTGCGGCCAGTAAGGTGCTGCCCTGCATTAGCGGCTGCTGAGTCAGGCGGCTGAAACGACCAGCATGGCGGCCAAGCACTGTAGTACCCTGTTGTACCTGCAACCCTGTCGCGTCAGTAAGCAACTGATACTCAGCACCCGCCAGCTGCACATTTTGATAATGGCTGGCATTAACAGCCAGTGTCTGAGGCAGCGGCATTTGTAAGCCCGGCTTGTCAGCCTGGCAAGCGCTTAACAAGGCTGCCATGCCCAGACTGACAATACTGAGTTGAAACATTTTTTTATTCGACAACATTATTTTTTTACCTGCTTAATTCTTTTGCCTGCTTACCAGTTAGTAATTTGTACGCCAAGTACAAAGGTGCGGCCGTATTGCTCATACTGGAAGTTATAAGGCTTACGCCCGGTGTAAGCATAATAGGGCTCATCGTTCAGATTAATAATGTTGAAGTACAGCTGCATACCACGCCGGATAGTCCACTTGCCGGTAAAATCAAGCTGCAGATGGTTATCTGAATACACATCATAGGCGGCATCAGTAACATCGCCCACTTCGGCCAGATACTTCGACTTATAATTGGCAGCAAGGCGCAGGCTTATTACATCGGTTTCATAACCGAGGCTCAGGTTAGCGGTTTTATCTGACTGGCTGGGCAGCGCCACTTCACGGCTAAATAAAGTACCATCGTCAAACCATTCAATATCAGCGGCAGAATCCGTTATGGTCAGGTTAGCGGATATCAGCAGGTTATCCAGAGCGTTACCAAAACCCGATACTTTATGAATCGCATTTAGTTCCAGACCGTATAAATCGGCCTTGCCGCCGTTAACATAGGTTTCAGCTTTAGCAAAATTGGCATACTCGCCACGGCCGGCTAAATCTGCTTCATAGATAAAATTATCAATCTGCTTATAAAATAACATGGCAGAGAGCACGCCAAGTTTGTCTGCGTAATGTTCAATACCCAGGTCAAAGTTATTTGACGTCAGCGCTTTTAAATCCGGGTTACCAAAGGCAGCTTCTAACTCATCATCATCTTCTTCCAGTATAAAGGCCGGTGCCAGTTGCTGAAAATTAGGTCGCACTAAGCCAGTGCTAAAGGCCGCCCGCACTATGCTTTGCTCTGACAGGTTATACCGCCCTACTACCGCAGGCAGCCAATAACCTTTGCTGCTACTTTGCTGGTTAACGCTAAACTCTTCATTTATATCGTCATAGCGGGTGCCGCGTGCTTCGCGTTTTTCGTGCTCGTAACGTACACCGGTAATCAATTGCCAGTTATCCCGCTCCCACTGCGTCATAAAGTACGCCGCGCTGATATCTTCATCTACCTGATAATCATTAATTTGTGATTCAACTTCGTCAATAAAATCGTCGCGGTTTAAGCCACTAATCAACTGATAAATACTGCCGCTGTCAATTGCTGAGCCCATATTGCCTAAACCATAATCTACATTGGCGGCGGCGTAGTCGCTCAGGTTTAAGGCATTAATACCCAAATCATCGAAGTCTTCAAACAGCCAGACATCTTCAGCCGCGCTTTTTTCGCGCTGGCTGAATTTAGCACCGCTTTTTAGCAACAGGCTGCCATGGCGCAGAATAATCTCCCGGCTTAAATCAAACTTAATGTTGCGTTCGGTTTCTTTGGCATAGGTATCGCCCATCTCAACTTCTTTCAGCTCGTAACCGTCGGCAAGAAATGCTTCGGCCGGTGCCGTTAAACGCAGGATATTGCTACCGGTGAAGCCGACACCATCAGCAAACTCCTGTTCAAAATCGGCCGCGCCGATATTAAATGGTGTGTCCTCATCCGCTTTACTGGCACCCGCTTCCAACAACCATTCCCAGTTGCCGGAAGTTTGTTTGGTTCCCAGCACAATAGCACTAATGCTCTGGGTTTCTTCACGCTGTTTTAATGAGCGGATAAGCGCCGCTTCACCAAGGCTGCCAGCAAACTGCGGATCAGCCAGCTCTACTGCCATGCTCTGGCGCTCTTCGCTGTCGCTAAAACGGCTGTACAGGCTACGCAGGTAATATTCGTTATTGTTACCAGGCCGGTAATCCAGATTCAGTGCCAGGCCAATACGCTCGCGGCTAATGGTATAATCGCGCAGTTCAAACTCTTCCAGCCCGTCATCAAAATCCCAGCTGCCGCCGGTCTCAACGTTCTCAGAGCCAAATTTACGCTTGGCATAACTGGCTGCTATAGCAATACCTAAACTGTCTGTTTCGCCAGCGGCATCCAGTATTTTACTAAACACGCCAGATACCTTAGGGCTGGTTTTACTTTGCTGCTCGTTATAGCCGGCTTCAGCAGTAAAGGAATAAAAATCGTTGCTGCGATCAAAGGCCGACAAGCTTTTTATTTCCACCGTACCGCCAAGCGAGCCAGCAGGCATATCCGGTGTCAGGGTTTTATTTACTTCTACGGATTCCAGCAGATCCGATGGGATCACATCCAGCGCTACGGCACGGCGACCAGCTTCCGGGGCCGCTAACTGAGTACCGTTATAGGTTACTGCGTTGTAATCCGGCGCCAAACCACGCACCCGGACAAAGCGGCCTTCACCCTGATCGCGCTCTACCGATAAGCCAGCCAAGCGTTGCAGCGCTTCACTGACATTGCTGTCAGGAAACTGACCCATTTCATCAGTACTGGCTACGGTAACGATGCCACCGGCATTGCGCTGGCGGTTCAGTGCTTTACTCACCGCACCGGATTGTCCTACTACTTCAATATGTTCCAGCGCCTCGCTGGCAGATAACAGTTTAATATCGCCGAGGCGCTGCTCGGTATCGGCTACCACTAACACCCGGGTCTCCGGTATAGCGCCGAGATAATTCACCAGCAAAGTGTAAGTACCGGCAGGTAACTGATTAAAGTGAAAACGGCCATCGGCAGCCGTAGTGCGGCGTAACTTCAGCTCCGGGATGCTGACTTCAGCACCGGTCAGCAGGTTGCTGCGGTTGTCAGTAATACGGCCCTGTACATCGGCATCAGCCATCACAGGGGCAGCTAAACTGGCAAATGCCAGGCTTACGGCACAGGCCAGTAAGGTACGGGGATTATTTTTATGGTAAGTCAGCTTCATCGGTTGCTCTTAAGTTTTCGGCCAATAACTGCATGCAGTGTGCCGTTGCTGTGTGACAAAACGCCGTTTGTTAACACTAAGGGCTGAGCCGATATGACCCGGGTCTTAACGGTGCAACGCAGTGCCTTAAGCGCCAAAGCCTGTCATCCGGCTGTCATACAGGCAGCGGAAAATTGAGTTTATTTGTGCGGATAACCTGATTATGTGGCGACAACACCGTTATAAAATGCTGTTCAGCCTGCTACTGTTGCTAAGCGGCCTGCTGCTGGCTATTGATACCGGCGATGCCAAACCCGGCAATGAATTTGACTGGCTGGACATTCTCGGTGAAGGCACAACTTTGCTGGTAGCCTGTGGCTGGCTGGGGCTGATTATCAGCAGCCGGCCGGCAGGACGGGTAACGGAATGGCTGTACTATGGCAGCCTGCTGCTGGTGTATTCATACTTTCTTGACCTGCTGGACGAATTTATCCGCTACCCGGATCATATCCGGCTGATGAGCTGGCTTGAATCTTTACCGGCGCCGGTTGGCATGCTGGTACTGACTTATGGCCTGATAGGCTGGCACCGAGAACAACGTGCCATTAACCGCCAGTTGCGCGGCCGCGAACTGTTTTTGCGCGACCACCAGCTTATTGATCCGCTCACACAGCTGTACGGCATTGAATATCTGCAAGCGGTATTACAACGCGAAATAGAGCTGCATCAAAGCCAGCGTAAAGCGCTAAGTTTACTGATACTGGATATTGATAATTTTGCTGCGTTTAACCGCCAGCATGGTATGGCCAGCGGCGATGCCTACCTTAGCCAGTTAAGTGAACTACTTAGCAACCAGCTGCGCTACAGCGATGTGGTATGCCGCTACGCCGGCGACCGTTTTATAGCGTTGTTGCCCAACACCGCCTTGCCACAGGCAAACATTATGGCGCAGCATTTACGTCAGCAGTTGTCACAACTGGCTATTGAAAAACAGCAACCACAGCTGACATTGGTAGAAATGGCGGTGCAGCAAAACAGCGCAAAAAGTGCATTACATGCTGCTGATCAAGCTATGGCGCTGGCGAAAAAAACCGCCACTCTTAGTTTGCAGCCCATCTGATGAGTATGCGCCCCTTCGGCTATCAGGACAAAATCCTGCTGTTGCAGCATGGCAGCACTGAGCTACTGGCACTGGCCCAGCGGCGCGGTGCCCAGCTGCATAAGCTACTAAGTGGCACCGGCATTTTTGAACAGGACTTACACAAACCACATGGCAGGCTGCATCATACCGACTGGCTCAAACTGCTGCAAAATTGCCAGCAACAGCTGAACAGCCCGGAATTGCCCTATTTACTGGGTAATGCCTTGCTGAACAGCCGTTACATTTCGCTGTGTCAAAGCCTGCAATACGCACAAAATCTGCGCCAGGCGCTGGCCCAGTTGTACTACTTCCGCCATCAGCTGTTTCCTTGCTTTTATGTGCGGTTGTACCAACAGCAGCACTGCATAGTAGTTGAATTTAAACCGGCGTTGGGTTTAGCTAATCAGCAGGGGTTTATGCAGACCGTCGTTTTTTCGCTGCTGCTGGGGTTGATAAAACAACAGCTGGGTAGCGTTTGTGGCATCAGCCTGCAGTTGCAGCAGGCGGCATCACATCAGTTACAGCACCAGCTGCATTGGGGCGTAGATGTCAGCTTTAATCAAAGCGCTGACTGCATCAGTATTCCGCTTGCTTTGTGGCAGCAACGCTTTATTGATGCTGACACACTAAAATTTACCGCCACCCGCCGTACTTGCCGCCAGCTTAACCGTGTGCTGAGCAAACAACGGGCTTTGCCGGAGAGCATTTGCCGGCTGCAACGCCGGGCCCTGCCGCAACTGCTGAATCAGGATCAGGTTGCCACCGTGCTGGGGTTAAGCAGTAGCAGCTTAAAGCGCCAGCTTAGCCAGCATAATACCAACTTTGCCACTCTGCTTGACGAGGTACGCCGCGATGCGGCCCGGCAATTATTACAACAGGGCCGTTACTCTAACCGTCAGCTGGCGCTAAAGCTGGGTTACTCCGACGAGCATAATTTTCGCCGTGCCTTTAAACGCTGGACCGGCTTAATCCCCAGCAGCTTTAAAGGCCTGTTCCATTTCAACTAACCTCAACATCACTACCAAGGATTTTTAATGAAACTGTTTAATACTGTCAGCCTGGCGCTACTGCTAAGCGCTTTGCTTGTCGCCTGTTCACCGGCCGATACAACGAAAACCAGCCAGACACCTGCTGCCGCATCAACAACAGAAAATGTCGTGCTGCGCTTTGCTGTACTGGGCGACGCCGAGCCTAAGCCTGAGCCGCAATTTCCGCATCTGGCCGCAGCAGTGGCTGATGTAAACTGGCTGGCAACGCAGACCAAACTGGATTTTGTTGTTGGCGTTGGCGATATTGCCCATAAAGGCACCTTAGTGCAGTACGACAATGCCACACCGGTGCTGCAACAACTCACGCTGCCGTTTTACCCGATTATGGGCAATGAAGAGCACGGCAGCACTGTTGAGCGCTTTATGCAGTATGCCAATAGCTGGAATGCCGGAAAAATTACACTGGACGCTCCGAGCTATGTGCTGGAGTTTGATACTGTGGCGCTGGTATTCGCTTCACCCGATCACGGCCGCGACTTTAACGACAGCGGCATAGCCTGGATGCTAAACCAGCTAAAACAGTTGCAGCCAAAACCGGTGCTGTTAATCGTGCACGGCGCCCAAACCGGGGTTTACCCGGAAAACCCTGATAAAGGCATTGAGCACCCGGGCTTTGCCGGGGTGATTGCGCAGCCAAATCTGGCAGCCGTAATTTCCGGCGATTTACATATGGATATGAACCGCACTCTGCACTCAAAACAAATTGGCCAGGTGCATTACCTGCACATACCGGCGCTGGAACGCACCAAAATTCCGGATGAAAGCCAGCACACTGCTATGTTCCGCGTGTTTAGCCTTAGCAACAACGGCGTAGTGCAGGTAGACACCTACCAAACCGGTAATGCCATACCACTGGCTCAGCACAGCTACAGTTTTAACTTACCCCGCCAACCATAACAGCGGGGCCATCAAGCAGGGCTTGCGCGTAACATAGTTTGCAGCTATGTTACGCAGCCTTAATAAAGCTGCCGTTTACAGGTGCCCTGCAGGAGCCACAATGAGCGAACATGAAATTATTATTCTGTTGCGGGATCCGCAACAACAGCCAACCGCAGACATTGTCGCTGCTACCAAGGCATTTATCGCCGGGCTGTTTCCTGCGGCAGAACATATAGACGTTACCTGCACGGACGAAGTACGTTATTACGACTGCGGCGGCAATTTTGAGCATATTCATTGTCCGGCCTGCCAGACAGAGCTAAGCGTGGAACAATGGCACAGCCTGATGGACGCAGACTACAATGCCGAAAGCAATAGCTTTGCCATGCAACAATTGGCGTTGCCGTGCTGTGGCAAACTCTGCAATTTAAATCAGCTGCAGTACTCTTTTGAGCAAGGCTTTGGCCGTTTTGCCATCATTATGGATAACAGTGTCGGTGCGGTTGATGCGGCCACGCAGGCAGCAATAGAAGTATTTTTAGGCAAGCAGCCGGTAAAAATTATCTACCGGCATTAGGGCGTGTTGAGTAAGCGCTATAAGCAGGCTTTAGCCCTGCTTAGCTTTTATCCTGCTTTTCCAGAAAGTCTCTAAACTCAATGGTGTAAAGCTTAATCAATACATGGGTCAGCGCAAATATAATCGGGCCGTAAATCAAGCCAATAACGCCAAATAACTGCAAACCACCAATAAGTGACAGGAAAAGCACCAGTGTGCTCATATTGGACGTACCCTGCATCAGAATAGGCCGTAAAAAGTTATCAATAGAGCCAACCAGTATGGCGCCCCACAAGGTTAAAAATAATGCCCAGGGCCAGTCGCCGGTAAGTAATAAATATAAACTGGCAGGAACCCAGATTAACGCGGCACCGACCAACGGGATTAATGACGCAAACACCATTATTGTTCCCCAGAACAACCCCGGCATACCAACAATAGCCATACCAATGCCACCCGCAGCCCCCTGAGCTAACGCGGTCAAAAACGTTCCCAGTACTGCAGAGCGCGCAACGGTGTTGGCTTCAGTGAGTAATTTTTCTTCCTGCGAACGGGCCAGCGGTAATATCCAGAACAGGCTTTCAATAATTTTTTTGTGGTCACGCAGCAGAAAAAACAGCACAAATAACATCAGGAAAAAACTGATAATTATCCCGGTTACGTCGCCAACCACTTTGGTACTTAAATCAAGCAGTTCTTTACTAAAGCCTGAAGCAAACTCAGTTAATCTGTTAATAATGTCTCTGATACTGAAATCACCAACGGGTAAAAAGTCATTTAGTCTTTCAATGCCATTCTTAATAAAGGGCTGTTGCAGCAAAGCTTCGGCTTTGCCATCTTCAACCCATTGGTAACTTTGTTTAGCAAACGTAATACTTTGCTGAACTATCGCCATTAACACAACAGTAGCCGGCACCAGGATCACCACCACCAGCAAGGAACAGGTTATGGTCGATGCCAGGTTAGGTTTATCAGGCAATTTACGCACAATTTTCTGATGCACAGGAAAACACAGTAACGACAGTACGAATGCCAAAACTACCGGGCCAATAAAGGGTGCTATCAGCAGATAACTGGCATACAGCGCCAGTAATAAGAAGATAATCAGCACCCAATGGCCAGGCTCAATTTTAACTTGGTTACTCACAGGTAGAACTCCCTTTTCTGCTTACTGCACGACTATTTTATGTTACGGCTACTTTATGTTAGGGCGCAACCTGCTGCATAATCAGGCCGCAAATATAAGCACCATAAGTACCAAGGCCATACCCCAGCACTGCCAGTAATACACCAACAGGGGCTAAAGACGGATGAAACGCAGCGGCGACCACCGGTGCTGACGCCGCACCACCGACATTAGCCTGGCTACCCACCGCCATATAAAACATCGGCGCTTTTATTAAGCGGGCAACAACGAGCAATAATACCGCGTGCACTAACATCCAGATGATACCGACTAAAAACATCAGCTTATTACTGAAAATCGCCGTAACATCCATATGCATACCTATGGTGGCGACCAGGATATATAAAAACGCCGAGCCCACTTTGGATGCACCTACCGCTTCCAGTTTGCGCACCCGGGTAGTAGACAAATACAGCCCCACAGTAGTGGCAATAACCACCAGCCAGAAGAAGGTGCTGGTTAAACTGTACATAGCCAGCTGCGGCGCTACCCTCTCTATCCAGGGCGCAATAATATCGGCTAATGCATGAGACAACCCGGTTACGCCAAACGCTACTGCCACAATCAGCATAATGTCGTTTAAATTAGGAATACGGGCATTTTGTGCCTGATATTGCTCAATTTTCTGCCGCAGGTTCATAATGCCACGGGTGTCAGCACCGTTTTTGCGATCAAAAAACTCTGCCCGGCTGGCAATAAACAGCAATACTGCCATCCAGACGTTGGCGACCAGCACATCCACGGTGATCATGACAGAAAAAATATTGCCATCAACATTAAACACTTCTTTCATTGCCGCCTGATTCGCGCCACCGCCAATCCAGCTACCGGCGATGGTTGTCATGCCGCGCCAGACATCACCACCCAGTTCCTGTGGAAAAAAGTAGCCGACACTCATCAGTGCAATGGGCCCGCCAATAACAATACCCAAAGTACCGGTTAAAAACATGATTAATGCTTTAGGACCAAGGCCAAGAATGGCTTTAAAATCAACGCTCAGAGTTAACAGCACCAGACTGGCCGGCAGCAAATAGCGTGACGCCATTTTGTAGAGTGATGAACCTTCGCCGTCAATCACGCCAAAGCTGTTAAACAGCGAGGGAATGAAATAACACAACAACAGTGCCGGCACATATTTGTAAAAAGCTTTAAAGAAGCGGTTATCGCTATGGCTGGTATAAAACACGACCCCCAAAATGGTTGCCATTAAACCAAGTACCACTGCATCGTTAGTGATAAGTACGCTGGATTCTTGCATCGGATACCCTGAAAAATAGTTAGTAATTAGCTGCGGTTTTATGACACCGCTTTTTGCGCAAACATACCACAGCGCTACCTGTTCACAAAGCTGTAGCCGTTGTTCTGCCGCAATACTGCGGCAATCCGACAACAGAAACTAGAGCTTCGGCAGATTTTATGCTGTTATGTTGCGGCAAAACACACCATAAAACGCATGGAGGAAGAATGCGAAACCTTACCGGGAGCATCACACTACTGCTGGCATTTGCCTGCACAGCTGTTGCAGCTAAACCTATTACGCTGGAACAAACTGTCGGCATACAACATGTCACTCAACTGGTTGTAAGCAACGACGGCAATTACACCGCGTTTATCCGTAACCGGCCACGCAACCCTTACAGCGAGAATGATGGCTCCAGCCACCATGAATTATTTCTGCTCGACAAAAATGGCAACGAAACCCCCTTTGTCACCGGCGATGGCCGGGTTGGTAATATTAAGTTCAGCGCCGACAATACGCAGCTGTATTTCACCGCTAAAAGAGGCGATGACAAATTTACCAGCCTGTACCGCATAGCGGTTAGTGGTGGCGAAGCGCAAAAAGTACTGAGCCTGCCCAACAATATCAGCAGCTACGATATCAGTGCCGACGGCAACTATCTGGCCTTGCTGGCCAGGCCGGCGGAAGCAAAACAGCAGGCAGAATTAAAAAAGAAAGGTTTTAAAGCCGAGGTGTATGAAGAAGATTTAATCAACACCCAGTTGTGGCTGGCGCAACTGCAGCAACGGCCGTTGAAAGCTGACACTGTGCCGATCGATGGCAATGTGTTGTCGGTGGCATTTGCGCCAAAACAACAGCAGTTGCTGGTACGTGTAGCGCCCACGGCACTGATTGACGATAACTACATGGCCAGCCAGTACCAGTTGGTTGATTTTAGCGGCAAGGTGCAACAACGTTTTGCCACTGTCGGTAAACTGGACAAAGCCGAACTGTCACCAGATGGCAGCAAACTGGCGCTGATTGGCAGCGAAGATATCCACGACCCTTCAGCCGGGCGTTTAATACTGGCTGATGTAAAAAGTGCCAGCCTGAGCGAGCTGCTGCCCAACTATGCAGGCCACGTGCAGGACATTGCCTGGCGCAGCAATAATGAACTGCTATATGTTGGCCATATTGGTACTGAAGCAGAACTGGGCGTTGTTAATGCACGCAGCGGCAAAGCCAGCCAACTGGTAAAACCCGGTTCAGGCATTATTACCCGCGTAGCACAGCCGGCAAATGCCAAACACAGTGCGCTGCTTGTTAACACAGCCGCTCACCCAACTGAAGTTTATCGCCTCAGTGGCAATAAGCTTAACCGGCAAACAAACTCTAACCCCTGGCTGGCCGACATTAGCATGCCAAAACAGGAAACCATCAGGCACACAGCCAACGACGGTGTTGAGCTGGAGGGCATTCTGGTCTATCCGCTGGATTATCAGCAAGGCCAGCGCTACCCGCTGATCATGGTGGTACATGGTGGGCCGGAAGCGCATATGTCTAACGGCTGGCTCGACCGCTACGCCAGCCCGGTAAAACTGGCCGCCAGTGAAGGTTATATGCAGTTTTTCCCTAACTACCGCGGCAGTACCGGCCGGGGTGTGGCATTTTCCAAGCTGGGGCAAAATGATTACGCCGGCAAAGAATTTGATGATTTAGTCGATGCTAAAAATTATCTGGTTGCACAAGGGCTGGTTGATGCCGCCAAAGTGGGTATTACCGGTGGCTCTTATGGTGGATATGCGTCGGCCTGGGCTGCCACCAAGCAAACAGAGCACTTTGCCGCCAGCGTTATGTTTGTTGGCATCAGTAATAATTTATCTAAATTTGGCACCACAGATATCGCCAATGAAATGCATTTGGTACATGCCCGCAGTTACCC
Source organism: Rheinheimera pacifica (assembly GCF_900108485.1). GTDB lineage: Bacteria > Pseudomonadota > Gammaproteobacteria > Enterobacterales > Alteromonadaceae > Alishewanella > Alishewanella pacifica. The sequence continues at coordinate 18,286 of NZ_FNXF01000011.1, forward strand.
GTGGCAAAAATGGCAATGGTATTTAGAGCGCAGCCCGATTTACCATGCAGAACAAGCCAAAACCCCCATTTTGATTATGCACGGTAAAGAAGACACCCGCGTACACCCCAGCCAATCAATGGAGTTATACCGCTACTTAAAAACCCACGGCAAAGTGCCGGTACGCTTAGTGCTGTATCCGGGTGAAGGCCACGGCAACCAGAAAGCTGCAGCCCAGCTGGATTACGGTATGCGCCTGATGCGCTGGATGGATCATTTCTTAAAGCAGGGTAATAAAGATTTGCCACCGCATGAGCTGCCACACGCTGACAATATAAAAGCAGCAACGAAAGAAAAAGACGCGGCCTAGAAGCCGGATAACGGAAGATGCCCGGCTTGCCGGGCATTTTTTTACTCAGCCGCTTTAGCGCTTAACGCTGGTGCTGCAAACGCCACGCCATCCCAGCCGGTGCGGATAAAATTACGGATATTCTGATGATCTGTGCCTTTGGGGGTATCCAGTACAGTGCGGTAGTAATCGCCAAATAAAAATAACGTTTGCGGTGCCGATAACTGGTGCAGCAAACCAAAAGCCAATATTTTGCACGAACCGTTATTTTCACCGGCAGCGTTGTGTAACTCGCCATTTTTAAACGCTACCGGCGTAAACTGGTACAACGCATCGATAAGCGCAATACTTTGCTCGAAACTGATACTGTCGGGTTCAGTACTCAACTGAATAAAAAAATGCTCTAGCATAGGAACTCCTGTTCGTTATGGCCAAGCGGGCCTGCGGTAATCTGCTGATACTAAGCGTTGCCTTTAAGCTTAGCAACAACACAAATAATGAAGTAACACATCTTTACTATTGAGTACCGGATCCGGCTAACGTCATGGTTATTGCCTGATATACTCTGGCCATTATCCGTAAGCCGGACCACATTATGTTAAGCACCGATATCTGCCAGCAGGCACGCCTGGCAAGAGATGCCCGCTTTGATGGCCTGTTTTTTACAGCAGTAAAAAGCACCGGTATTTATTGCCGCCCTATTTGCCCGGCAAAAGCACCGGCCGAGGCCCAGGTTAGCTATTATTTTTCATCAGCTGCTGCCTGCGCAGCCGGTTACCGGCCATGTCTGCGTTGCCGGCCAGACAGTGCACCTGGCTCTGCCGCCTGGCAAGGTACAGATACGACCTTACAACGCGCCTTAAAACTGATTGATGCAGGCGCATTACAGCAACAAAACCAGACACAACTGGCAGAACGGCTTGGTATAAGTGAGCGTTACCTGCGCAAAATGTTTCAGCAGCAACTGGGGCTGGCGCCAAAACACTATGCCATTACCCAGCAAGTGTTATTTGCCAAAAAACTGCTGCATGAAACAGCTCTGCCTATCAGTGCCATTGCTTATCAGGCTGGTTTTAACAGTGTCCGGCGTTTTAACGATGCCTTTAAACAACAACTGCAACTTAGCCCCGGCGCTATTCGCCGGCGGCATGACAGTCCTGAGCCGGAGCTGATCCAGCTGGAGCTGAGTTACCGCCCGCCACTGGCCTGGCACACTATGCTGCAGTTTTGGCAGGCGCGCACGCTGGACGGTATCGATTGGGTAGATCAGCAAAGCTATGGCCGCACGTTCAGCTATCAACAGAGTGCAGGCTGGTTTGAAGTAACGCCGAAAACGGACAGCAGCTTACAGCTGAATCTGCACTGGCCCGCTAAACAAGGGCTATTTGGCCTGGTGCAGCAACTACGCCGCCTGCTGGATCTGGATGCCAATATGTTGCAGATAGAGCACCAGTTGCAGCAGCATGCTTTATTTAGCCAAGGCATAATCAGCGGCCTGCGTATTCCTGGCTTATGGTGCAGCTGGGAAGCGGGCGTCAGGGCCATACTGGGGCAGCAGGTTAGTGTTGCCGGTGCCCGCACCCAGCTTAATCGTTTAGTGCAGGCCTTGGCTGAGCCGGTGGCCGGTGACAAAAAACTGTTCCCTACCCCGCAGGCCGTAGCGCAAAGCGACCTGGAAATGATAAAAGTGCCACAAGCGCGGCGCGACACGCTAAAAGCCCTGGCGCACTTTGTGATGGCAACACCTGATGCATCACCGCAGCAATGGCTCAGTATTAAAGGCATCGGCCCCTGGACGGTAAACTACGCCTGCCTGCGCGGTTTATCTGCCAGTGATATCTGGCTGGCCGGCGATCTTGGTGTGCAAAAAGCACTGGCCCGTAATGGTAATGCTGCCACTGATACCAGTAGCCTGGCGCCGTGGCGCAGCTATGCCACCTTTCAGTTATGGTTTAGTCCCGGAGATTAATATGTTTAGCCAATATATCGACAGCCCGTTAGGGCCGGTACATATTTTAGCAACCGCTAGTGGTATCACTGCCATCAGCTTTGTGCCCACGCGCCAGGCAGCGGAGCAACCTTCAGCGCTTACAACTTTGGCCGCGCAACAGCTCAGTGCCTATTTTGCCGGCACCTTAAGCCATTTCAGCTTACCGCTGACAGCCAGTGGTACGGTATTTCAGCAACAGGTATGGCGCCAGCTGTGTGCTATACCTTTTGGCCAAACCTGCAGCTATGCCGATATTGCCCGTGGCATCAGCAATGTTAAAGCAGTAAGAGCAGTAGGTGCCGCTAATGGCCGCAACCCTATTGCGATAGTGGTGCCGTGTCATCGTGTGATAGGCGCCAACGGCACTTTAACCGGTTATGCCGGTGGGCTGGATAAAAAAGCCTGGCTGCTAAAACACGAACAGCGCCAAAAGGCGCTGTTCGGTTAAACGGTTGTGCAGTAAAAAACAGTAGCAGATCAGAACTGGTAAGACACACCGAAACGGAATTCGTTTTTAGTGTCACCGCTGTTTAGCGCCACATTGCTGCGAATGGCCCAGTCCGGGCTCAGGTGATAAGCGATACCGCCGGCAAAACTGCCATAATTATCGCCAATAGAGTGATAACTGGCTTCAGAGTAAAGTTCTACCTGCGGTGTTAACGGGTGACGTACACCCACACCACCATAACCACCAGAGTCATCTGCATCACCTGATGCATTTTGAAAACCGGCCAGAATATAAGTTTGGGTATTAGGCGAAAAATCCAGTTTAAAACCGGTTAAGTAATTTACACCCACCTTCAGCATGTTAGCATCAAACGGGCCTTGCGATACGCGGGCAAACTCGGCGTCCAGCACCCAGTTTCTGTCCAGGCGGTATGAAGCTTCAACATAAGGGCCATCCGGGCCAATATCAGTGTAACCTGCACCAACATAATCCCATTTGATGTTAGCCTGGGCACCGGCGGCAAAAACTGCGGCAATGATACTTGCTGATACGATTGATTTTTTCATCTTATACTCCTAGGTTTCTCACACTGAGTCACACTTAAATTGCAACGTGAGACTTATTTTTATTAAGGCACAGCTTAGTCTCAGCGTCTTAACGCTGGCTGAACCCACCAGCCTGGTGCAAACATTCTAATTTTTAGAATGCTTAGTGGTGAATAATGTAATTTTCTTTCCATTAACGCTAAGCTTTAATAGCAAGCATTATTTCTGGAGAAACCATAATGACTACACGCACAGTGCAACGCCTGATCCCTGCAATCCAGGCATCAGATGGCGCCGGGGTAAAAATTAAGCGCAGCCTGGGGCAAAACCAGCATACCCGGCTGGATCCGTTTTTAATGCTGGATTTTTTCGGCTCAGACCAGGCCGGAGATTATATTAAAGGCTTCCCACCGCACCCTCACCGTGGTTTTGAAACAGTAACCTATATGCTGGCAGGCCACATGTTGCATGAGGATCATCTGGGTAATCAGGGCCATCTTAAAAGCGGTGGCGTACAATGGATGACCGCAGGCCGGGGTATTATCCACTCAGAAATGCCACAGCAAGACGCTGGCTTAATGCAAGGTTTTCAGTTATGGCTAAATCTGCCTGCAGCAGAAAAAATGAAACCCGCGGCTTATGTTGATATCAGCCCGGAGTTGATCCCGCAGATAACCTTAGCGCAAGGCCAAGCCAAAGTGATTGCAGGCACTTTGCAAACCGCTGATATCCAGCAAAGAGGGCCGATACAGGGCTTAACCACCGAGCCGCAGTATTACGATTTACACCTGACCGCCGGGCAGACAATAACGCTGCAACTGGCGCTGACTCACAGTGCTTTTGTTTACCCCTATGCCGGCGATATTAACGTGGTAGATGATAAAGAGCAGCGCAAAGTGCCCCAGCACCATGCCGGTGTGCTAACTAACGGCACGGCGCTAACCTTGTATGCCGAGCACGATTGCCGTTTATTAGTACTGGCAGCAGCACCTATTGGCGAGCCGATAGTGCAGTATGGCCCTTTTGTAATGAACTCTATGGCCGAAATTGAACAGGCCATCAGTGATTATCAGCAAGGCCGCCTGACCGACAATAAAGTGGCAAACACCATTGAGCTGGCCCGGTAAAGGGTTTAAACAACGCTTTAGATAATGAAAAGCGGGATTTTGTCAGCCCGGCGTTTTATACTAACGCCTTTGTAATGACAGAGACTGCAGCATGCAATTAATCGGTATTATCGGCGCCATGGAGCCGGAAGTGGCGCTGTTGCGCCAGCAAATCGTTGATGTAGAAACTACTGAGTTGGGTTCTTACGTATTTTACAGCGGCCGCCTCAATGGCGTAGCTGTTGTGCTGGTGCAATCCGGTATCGGTAAAGTTGCCGCTGCAGTTGCCACTACTTTAATGATCCAGCATTTTAAACCAGACGCTGTTATTAATACCGGTTCAGCCGGTGGTTTTGACCCGCAATTAAGTGTTGGTGATGTCGTTATCAGCACCGAAGTACGCCACCATGATGTTGACGTTACCGCCTTTGGCTATGAAATAGGCCAGGTGCCACAAATGCCCGCCGCTTATATACCGCACCCGGCTCTGGTAGCTGCTGCCGAACAAAGTATTAAATTACTGGGTTATTGCAAAACCAAACAAGGGCTTATTGCTACCGGCGACAGCTTTATCTGTGATCCGGCGCGCATAGCTGTTATCCGTCAGCAGTTCCCAACCATGCTGGCAGTTGAAATGGAAGGCGCCGCTATTGCTCAGGTATGTCATATGCTGCACACACCTTTTGTGGTGATCAGAAGCTTAAGCGATATAGCCGGTAAAGAATCGCCACAATCTTTCGAAGCCTATCTGGAGGTAGCCTCAAAAAACAGTTCAGCCATGGTTGCTGAACTGATTAGCAGCCTGGCCGGTGTAAGCCTGTAACGTGCTGCCAACAGGGCTTTGGTTTGCGCCATTAATGCTGCTGGCCGTAGTGCTGGCAGCTAACTGGTTTAGCTTGCCTGCGGCCTATCATCCGTTAACACTGTTTCGTTATTATGCCCGGCAACTGGCAAAAAAAGTTCATCCTGATCCTAACCGGCCGCCACAGCAGCAGCTGATCTCCGGCAACCTGGCCGTGATTGTCGCCACAGCGCCGCCGTTATTGCTATGCTACAGCCTGTATCAGTTCTCTGAGCTGCCGCAACTGCTCGATGCCCTGCTGCTGTATATCAGCCTGGACTGGCAACAACAGCGTAAACACATTCTTAGCGTTAGCGATAGCCTCAAACGCGGCCAGCTAATGCTGGCAAAAGAGCAAGCGACAAAACTCGTGCTGCGCGACACCAGCCGCCTGACAGCAATGGGTATTAGTAAAGCCATGCTGGAAAGCACAGTACTGCGTAATACTAAACTGATGCTGGGTGTGTGCTGCTGGTTTTTAGTGGGCGGTGGTATTGCCGCCCTGGCATACCGGCTGTTGCAGGAATTGGCCCAGCAATGGAATAGTAAACTGCCGTTAAACACTCACTTTGGCGTACCTGCTGCCTGGCTTGCCACTATTACTGCCGCCCCGGCGATGCTAATTGGTAGTGTTATTCTGGCTTTGCAGCATGGTATCAACCGCTGCTATAAGCAAATTCGTCAGATACCACGGCTTAAGATTAACGCTCTGTCTTTTTTACTGCTGTGTTGCACCAGCGTAGCAGTGCGCTGCAATATTGGCGGCCCGGTTTATTATGGCAATACTAAACTGCAGCGCAGCCGTATACCGTACCAGCGCGACCCCGCCTGGCAGGACATTGGCAACGCCGTGCGGGTTGTGCATTTTGTTCAGCTGTATTTTATGCTGCTGGCACTAAGCGTAACCTTAGTGCAATTGGCACTGCTTTGGTTGAAATAGCAACGATAACGGGTGCTGTCGTCAGAAAACTGGACAAGCTATTCACTCTCAGTATATGTTCTGCACAACAATGCAGATGTAGCAGCAATAATAATAATCACGCTACAGTGAACGGGAGTTTCAGTGAATTTTGTGCAGCCTTTGATGCGTATTGCAGCCCTGTTTCTGATGTTGGCTGTGTTCAACTTAGCTGCGGCCCCGCTATTGCGCCCACTGACACCGGATCAGGGGCTGACACAGGGTTCAGTTAACGATTTGCTGCTGGATCAGGAAGGTTTTCTCTGGCTGGCTACCGAGGGTGGCCTTAACCGTTTTGACAGTAACCATGTGGTGCAGGTGGGCACGGCAGTTGCCAGTTTAAAAGAAATTTCATTTACCCGTTTATTGCAGGACAACAGCGGCAGCATTTTCGCCGCTACCGCTACCGGCGATCTGTACCGTTTTAACCGCGCCAGTGGTTATATCGAACTGGCGGGCAGTTTACGCCAGCAGAACGACCAGACAAACAGCACTTTTATCACCGGTATGGCGTCGTACAACAGCGATAGCTTATTGCTGAGCACCCATCACGCGGTATTTCGTTTGTCGTTAACTGATGGCAGCCATGAAAAACTGTTTGATATCCGTGACGCGGGTTATAGCAACGGCTGGCTGCGCAATATTGAATATTATCAGGGCTATGCACTGATAGCCGCGTTTAATGGTGTTATTGCCGTTAACCTTAGCAACAACCAGCACCAGCACCTGCCTTATTTAGACAGCAGTATAGTGTCAGATGACCGGCTACACAGCAAATTGCTGAGTATTAAGCATAACCGTTTGTGGATAGGTACCGTCGATGGCCTGTACAGCATTAACCTTGACGATATGCTGGCTTATTTGCAGCACCAGAAGCCTTATCAGGCTAAAACTGAGCTTGCCTCGCTGAATATCTGGCAATTGAAGTGGATTGATGACCACGTCCTGATACCCACAGAGCGCGGCCTGTACCGTTTTTATCCGCAGCGGCAAAGCACTGAATTTGTGCTGCGCTTCAGCGATGCCAACCTGGGCTTATTTGAAAACACTATTATTGATATTGTGGCCGACAAAGCCGGTGGCTACTGGCTGGCCTCGCGTGACAATGGCGCCTATTACTGGCATCCGCGCAGCCAGGCCTTTAGCCAGATTGTCCGCACTGATAACGATAACACCACGCTTAGCAGTAATGTGGTTTACAGCCTGTTGGCCAGCGACAGCCAGACACTGTGGATAGGTACTGCCAATGGCCTGAATAAAAATCAGCTACATAACGGTACAAACACCAGCTATTTAGTAAACCCGGACCCCAAAGCCATTCAGCATGACGGCACTATTTACGCTATTTACCCGGCCGATAACCACAACCTGTGGCTGGTTAACGCCAACGGCCTGCGCTTGTTTGATACCGCCACCGCCAGCCTGCAAATACCCTCCAATATCAAAGAAAGTGACAAACATTATTTAAACGCCAGAAACAGCAGTTATTTTCTGTATCAGCAGCAGTGGTATTTCTTTTACGATACCAAACTTATGCGTTACACACCGGCCAACGGCACAGTTGAAGACATTAGTAGTGATTTCAGTGCATCCAGTGACAGCCGCGGCACTATTTTGGGCGTTTACACCGGCAAAAGCATGGGGTTGCTGGTGGCAAAACCGGATGAAATCTGGCTGTGGCAGCCACAAACTAACAGCCAGCGTCTGATCTACCAGGCACCCGGTTACCAACCTATGCTGGGCCGTATTGCCAACTCGATGCAGCAGGATAAACAAGGCCGGTTGTGGATCAGTATGTCAGGCGTAGGTTTGCTAGGTTTTGCCACAGACACACTGGAGCTACTGCACTTTTATAGCGTAGACGACACCTTGCTATCAGATGCGGTGTACAACCTGCAACTGGATGCACATGATGATATCTGGTTTTCCAGCCATTATGGCCTGGCCCGGCTTGATACCAATACTCTGCAAATTGAGTTTTTTACCCGCGATGACGGTATTTATACCCATGAATATAATGGCGGCGCAGTTACTACACTTGCTGACGGCCGGCTGGCCTTTGGCAGCATGCGCGGTGTAACACTGGTAGATCCGGCACGGCTACAGCAACAAAGCGCCGAGCCAAGCGTTATTATTACCAGCCTCAGTTTACTGTCTGGCAATTTTAAGCCGGTAAATACTAACTTAAATGAGCGGCATTTTAGCTTGTCGCATAAAGATCTTGGCATCACGCTGCAATTTAGCGCGATGAATTTTAGCAACCAGCATAAAATGCGTTATCGCTACTGGCTGGAAGGCAAACAAAATATCAATTACCCGCCCCAGCGCGGCAACAGCGTTATTTTTCCGCAGCTAAGCAGTGGCGATTACACCTTTAACGTCGTGGCTATTTCCCCCGAAAGCGGCACCGAAAGTGCCCCGGCCAAAATCCAATTACATATTAAACCCGCCTTCTGGCTATCCGGCTGGGCATTGCTAAGTTACGCCGCCCTGCTGACACTATTGATGTATAAAGTTTACCGGCTGCGCCGCCATCAGCATGCGCTGCTGCGCAGCATACATAATAAAGCCCTGCTAAGTGAACAGCGCTTAAAGCAAGCTTTGGCATCGGTAAACAGCGGTGCCTGGGAATGGCAGGCCGACACTAACCTGCTGTTTGCATCGCGCATTCATAGCATGCTCGGTTATAACGAAAGCATGAACCCGTTGACACTGCAGCAGCACCAAACCCTGATCCACCCTGACGACAGAGAGGGCTTCAGCACCCAGTGGGCCCGCTTTTTACAGCAGCCTGAGCAAGGCTTTGATTTTACCTACCGTATGCAACACCAAAGCGGTAACTGGTTGTGGTTTCGCGATCTGGGTAAAGCCACTGAACATGACATCGATAACAGCGTAACCAAAGTAATAGGCACCTTTAGTAACATCACCGAAACCCGCGCCAATCAGGAAAAAGCCCGTCTATTTGGCGAAGCCTTCCAGCAAACCCGCGATTGGGTGGTTATTCTGGACAACAGCCAGCGGGTCATAGCGGCAAATCAGTCTTTTGCTGATGCTTTTGGCAGCGTGGAGCAATACCTTGACCAACCCCGCACCCACCATCTGGGCATTAGTCTGGTGCGGCGACGTTTTTACACCCGGCTGTTAAAAGAAATGAAACCGGGCCAGCACTGGCAAGGGGAAGAGTTGGTTATTACTCCCGATGGCCGTGAGCGCCCGACACTGATTAACGTTAGTGCCATTGGCGAGCAGCAGGAACTGGCATTTTTCGTACTGGTGTTTACCGATATCACCGCCCAGAAAATAGCCGAAGATGAACTGCGCTACCTGGCCAATTATGATGCCCTGACCGGCCTGCCCAACCGGGCCTTATTAATGGACCGTATTTACCACGGTATTGACCAGGCCAAGCGTGACAAGCGATCCCTGGCGCTGTGCTTTATTGATCTGGACAAATTTAAACAGATTAATGACTCGCTCGGCCACGATGTCGGCGATTTATTACTAAAAGAAGTAGCCCGGCGCTTAACCCTTACCCTGCGCGACAGCGACACCGTAGCCCGCCTGGGCGGCGACGAGTTTATTGTGCTGCTTGAAGGCTATAAAACCGCAGACAATATCAGCCATGTTGCCCGTAAAATGCTGACTGTTGTCAGTGAACCCATGCAGCTAGGCACTCATACCGTTGGTGTGTCACCCAGTATTGGTATAGCCATCTATCCTGATGATGCCATTAATGCCATTGAGCTGCTAAAGCATGCAGATGTGGCGATGTACCATGCCAAAGAAGCCGGGCGTAACAACTTCCAGTTTTTTACCGCCGAAATGAACGAAAAAGCCCATATGCGGCTGGCGCGGGAAACCCGCTTACGAAAAGCACTGCAAAATGATGAATTTATTAACTTTTATCAGCCTATCGTTAATAGCCAAACCCGTCAGGTAGTGGGGGCTGAAGTGTTGATCCGCTGGCAAAGCAGTGAAGGGTTAATTTCTCCGGCAGACTTTATTCCACTGGCTGAAGAGCTGCGGCTTATTATTAATATGACACATCAGTTACTGGAAAGAGCACTGAGCGACTTACGCCAGTGGCATCAGGACGGCTATCAGCTGTATTTGTCTGTTAATTTATCTACCCAGCATCTGGAACAACCGGCACTGGTAGAGCATACCCGGTTTTTGTTGCAAAAATATCAGGTGCCAGCCAATTGCCTGCGGTTTGAAGTTACCGAAAGCGCTCTGATGCGCGACCATCAAAGTGCTATTGATACCATGCAGGCGCTTAGCGAACTGGGCGTACAACTGGCACTGGATGACTTTGGCACCGGCTACTCATCGCTAAAATATTTAAAAGAGCTGCCGATTGACGGCATTAAAATTGACCGCAGCTTTGTACAGGATATCGGCATCGACAGCAGCGATGAAACCATTATTGAAGCCATGCTCAGTATGGCCAACAGCCTGGGCATGTATTGTGTGGCAGAAGGCGTAGAAACCGAGCAACAACTGGCGTTTTTCAACCGCCGTCAATGTTACCTGATCCAGGGATATTTATTCGCCAAACCGATGCCTGCAGCAGATATTCCGGCATTTTTACAAACCGAGCTGTAACAAACGCCAGGCAGCCGCCAGATTGCGATATATTCTGCCAGCGTCTGCTGATGCCCAGCGTAGCTCTGATATACTAGCGGGCCTTATTACCCACGCTGCAGGCTGTTATATTGTCGCCGTTAGCCAAAGGAGCCTTACTACTGCTGCTGGCCGAAGCCTGCTTCGCTGGTATTGGCGCTGTAGTTAAATTTACCAGCGGCACCGCTTCAGAAGTGCAGGTGGTATTTTTCCGCAACTTTTTCGCCTTGCTGCTGATGTTGCCATTCTTGTACAAGCACGGCTTTAGTCTGCTAAAAACCCAGCGCTGGTACCTGCACCTTAGCCGCGCGTTAACCGGGCTTATCTCGATGTACTGCTTTTTCTATGTGCTGGCGCGTTTGCCGCTGGCGCAAGGCATGCTGGTATTATTGCTATCACCTTTTATTGTGCCCATTATCGCCAGATTCTGGTTAAAAGAGCGCCCCAGTCGCCTGACACTGTTTGCCATAGCACTGGGTTTTGTTGGTGTCATGCTGGCACTGCCCGGCACCGCTGGCACTGTTGATGCCATTATGCTGGTGGCGCTGGTATCTGCTGTGTTGGTAGCCGTAACCAAAACCACTATCCGCTATATGTCTGATACCGAGCCTGCGGTGCGTATTGTGTTTTACTTTTCGCTGCTTACCGCCATTTTATCTGCTGTGCCGCTGCCGTTTTACTGGCAACCACTCAATAATGAGGTATGGCTGGCTTTTATTGGTATGGGCATACTGGCAGCTATTGGCCAACTGGCGATGACGCGCGCTTACGCCGTGGCGCCAGCCAGTGATATAGGTATGTGGACTTACAGCAGCGTCATTTTTGCCGGGTTATTTGGTTATTTGTTCTGGCAGGAGCCGGTAACCATGGCCTGGTTTGCCGGTGTATTGGTTATTTTCTACGCCGGTTATATCACGACCCGGCAAAGGCTGTTATAGCGATTCTGCAAACTCATTATGAACAGGCAGGGATCGGTTTACTCTAAGTCAACCGTTGAAGGCATGGAGACTGACAAATTCGCCGGGAGCGAATTTGAACAGCTCTGCTGGTCCGCAGGATAAACTTCATGGATGAAGTTTATAGTCGAGCCCCCAGGGATGGGTTTACGGCGCGTTGACGTGGGTAAACCGATCTCAGCCCTACTTCGAAGTAGCCATTTTACGCAAGCGCTGGCAACGCGGGCCCGAACAGGCTAAAATACGCTCCCTTTTTTCCAAGTGACAATACAGGTAACGACACACAATGGGCAAAAAACTGCACATTAAAACCTGGGGCTGCCAGATGAACGAATACGATTCATCCAAAATGGCTGACCTGCTGGATGCTACCCACGGCTTTACGCTGACCGAAGAGGCAGAAGAGGCAGATGTTATTCTGCTAAACACCTGTTCTATCCGCGAGAAAGCACAGGAGAAAGTATTCCATCAGCTGGGTCGCTGGCGTCCGCTGAAGGAGAAAAACCCGAATTTAGTGATCGGTGTCGGTGGCTGCGTAGCCTCACAGGAAGGCGCGGCCATTCGTGAGCGCGCACCCTATGTTGATATCGTCTTTGGCCCGCAAACCCTGCACCGGTTGCCGGAAATGATCAACGCCGTGCGCGGCAATAAATCGCCGGTGGTGGATGTGTCCTTCCCGGAAATTGAAAAATTCGACCGCCTGCCCGAGCCCAAAGCCGATGGCCCAACCGCCTTTGTGTCGGTAATGGAAGGCTGCTCAAAATACTGTACTTTTTGCGTGGTGCCTTATACCCGCGGTGAGGAAGTCAGCCGGCCGCTGGATGATGTGTTATTTGAAATTGCCCAGCTAGCCGAACAAGGCGTGCGCGAAGTCAACCTGTTGGGCCAAAACGTTAACGGCTACCGCGGTGAAAAATTCGACGGCACTATCTGTCATTTCTCGGAATTACTGCGTTTAGTCGCCGCGATTGACGGCATTGACCGTATTCGCTACACCACCTCGCACCCGGTGGAATTTACTGACGATATTATCGAAGTATACCGCGACGTACCCGAACTGGTTGATCACCTGCACCTGCCGGTACAAAGCGGCTCTGACCGCATTTTAAACCTGATGAAACGCGGCCACACCGCGCTGGAATATAAATCGCAAATTCGTAAGCTGAAGAAAATCCGGCCGAATTTAAGCATGTCGTCTGATTTTATTATCGGCTTCCCCGGTGAAGACGATGCCGATTTCCAGGCCACCATGGATCTGATTGCTGCAATCAATTTTGATATGAGCTTCAGCTTTATTTACAGCGCCCGCCCAGGCACACCGGCAGCAGACTTGCCGGATGATGTCAGCGAAGACGCGAAAAAACAGCGGTTATATATATTGCAGGATCGCATTAACCAGCAGGCGCTGAAAATTGCCCGTGGCATGCTCGGTACCGAGCAGCGTATTCTGGTAGAAGGGCCGTCGAAAAAAGATATTATGGAACTGACCGGCCGCACCGAAAATAACCGGGTGGTTAATTTTGAAGGCTCGCCAGACATGATAGGCTGTTTTGTCGATGTGAAAATTACTGATGTATTCAGTAATTCATTGCGTGGTACGCTAATCCGCACAGAGCAGGATATGGGCTTGCGCCGTGAAATAGCACCGCAGCAAATTCTGGCGCGGCAAAAAGCGGTGCCGGTAGCAGACGTTCTTGGCGTAACCACTTTTACACCTTAACTGATCCGGGGGCATTAATGCCCCCTTTTACACTGAGGCAGGCATTTGAGCACAACTTTACATACTGCAGATTTAACGCTGGAAGGTGCTGACAACCGGCGGTTAACGCTGTTATGTGGCCCCTTTGACGATAACTTAAAACACGTTGAACGCCGTTTACTGGTTGAGATCAGCCAGCGCGACAACCAGCTTAAAATAGCTGGCCCGGCCGATAACGTTGCCGCTGCCTTGGATGTTCTGCAGCAATTGTATGCTGCCACTGCGTTGCCAGCGGCAGAGTTAACGCCTGAGCAGGTGCATTTGCTGATCAGTGAAAACTACGATATTCAGTACCAGCAACACGACGGCGAGCCGCGTGATTTTAGCCTGAAAACCAAAAAAGGCCTGATCAAACCGCGCAACCCGAATCAGGCCGCTTATGTTGGCAATGTGCTTAAACATGATGTCTGTTTTGGTATTGGCCCGGCCGGTACCGGTAAAACCTATTTAGCCGTAGCCTGTGCCGTAGACGCGCTGGAACGTAATCTGGTGCGGCGCATTGTATTAACGCGCCCGGCGGTAGAAGCCGGTGAAAAACTGGGCTTTTTACCCGGCGACTTAGCACAAAAAGTCGACCCGTACCTGCGCCCTTTGTACGACGCCCTGTTTGAAATGCTCGGCTTTGAAAAGGTCGAAAAATACCTTGAGCGCGGCATTATTGAAATTGCACCACTGGCCTATATGCGTGGCCGCACGCTGAACGACGCCTTTATTATTCTCGATGAAAGCCAGAACACCACGGTTGAACAAATGAAAATGTTTTTAACCCGCATTGGCTTTAGCTCCAAGGCGGTGATCACCGGCGATATTACTCAGGTGGATTTACCCCGCGGCCAGTATTCCGGTTTAAAACATGCCATTGATGTACTGAGCGAAGTAGACGAAATCAGCTTTAATCATTTTACCGCCAAAGACGTGGTGCGCCACCCGATAGTGCAGCGCATTGTTATGGCTTATGAAGCCTTTGAAGCCGCCAAAGCGGCAGCAGATAACGCAGCTAAAGGCCAATAATGGCAATTATTCTCGATTTACAGCTGGCCAGCACAGCAGACAATTTACCTACCGAAGAGCAGGTTCAGCAGTGGCTGGATGCGGCCATACTGCCTTTTCAGGCAGAGGCAGAAGTCACAGTGCGGATTGTTGATGATGCCGAAAGCCAGCAGCTGAATTTTGATTATCGCAGCAAAGATAAACCCACCAATGTGCTGAGTTTTCCGTTTCAGTGCCCGCCGGGCATTGAACTGCCGCTGTTGGGCGACTTAGTCATTTGCGCCCCGGTTGTGGCGGCTGAAGCAGCGGAGCAACATAAAAGCCTGCAGGCACACTGGGCACATATGGTAGTACACGGATGCTTGCATTTATTGGGCTTTGACCATATAAATGACGACGATGCCGAGCAAATGGAAGCCGAAGAAGTCACCATATTGCAGCAACTTGGCATTACTAACCCCTATTTGTTGGATAACGAATAGGTTTTTTTTGTTTTTTGGAGCAACAGTTCACCCATGAGTGACGACAATCCCCACTCTAGTCGCGGTTCTGCCGGTAAATCCTGGTTAGATCGGATCGCCAGTATCTTTAGTGCAGAACCACAAGATATATCTGACTTACAAGACATCATCAGCGAAGCGCAAACGCGAAACCTGATTGATGCCGATACCAAAAGCATGCTGGACGGCGTGCTGGATGTTTCCAGTATGCGGGCCCGCGACATTATGGTACCGCGCTCCCAGATGGCCACCATCGACATTGACGACTCCGTCGCCGATATGCTGCCCATCCTGATGGAAAACAATCACAGCCGCTATCCTGTCGTTAATGAAGACAAAGACCATATTGAAGGCATACTGCTGGTTAAAGACTTGCTGCAGTTCGCGCTGGACCCCAACGTTAACGACTGGCACCTGCGCGATTTACTGCGCCCGGCGGTGATTATCCCCGAAAGTAAACGGGTTGATGCGCTGCTAAAAGAATTCCGCCAGAAACGCTACCATATGGCCATAGTGGTTGATGAATATGGCGGTGTATCCGGCCTGGTAACCATTGAAGATATTCTGGAACAAATTGTCGGCGAAATTGAAGATGAGCACGACGATGAAGAAGAAAACGATATCAAAAAAATGGCATCCCGGGTGTTTCAGGTTAGCGCCTTAACGCCGCTGGATGAATTTAACGAATCCTTTAACACCACCTTTGATGAAGAAGACGCCGACACCATTGGCGGCATAGTGCTGCATGCCTTTGGCCATATGCCGGCTAAAGGTGAAAGCATCGAACTTGAAGGGCTAACCTTTAAGGTCAGCAAAGCTAACAGCCGCCGTTTAGTGCAGCTGCAAGTGATCCGCGCTAAAGAACCTGCCGAGACAGAGGAAAACTAACTATCTTGCGTGCTGTAATCACCAAGTTACACCAGGCCCTGCCCCACCTGCTGCTGATTGCGGCCGGTGGGGTTACTACGCTGGCCTTTGCCCCTTATACGCTCTGGTGGCTGCCACTGCTTAGCCTGGCACTGCTGGTGTTTTTACTGCAGCGTGCGCCAACGGCTAAACAAGCCGCGCTCAGAGGTTTTAGTTTTGGCCTCGGCTGGTTTGGTGTTGGCATCAGTTGGGTGCATGTCAGTATTGATCAATTCGGTGGCTTGCCGCTGGCAGGCAGCCTGGGGCTAATGGCCTTACTGGTTAGTTATTTGGCGTTATTTCCCGCCCTGGCAAGCCTGCTTAGCTATAAATTGCAACGTCCGGCGTTTACGCCACTGTTATTTGCCGCCTGCTGGACAGTGGCAGAATGGTTGCGCAGCTGGTTATTTACCGGTTTTCCCTGGCTGTCTATGGGCTACAGCCAAACCAGCAGCGGCCTGCGTGATTTCGCCCCGCTGCTTGGCGAAACCGGCATCAGCTTTTTGCTGGTTTTCTCTGCCGCAGCGCTGGCGCAGCTTTTTACCCCGCAACGTGTGCTTAGCCGCTATAGCTACGCCTTTATTGCCGGTTTATTATTTCTGTTCAGCCCGCAACTGGTTAAATTTAACGGCTGGCAGTACGGTGAGCAACAGCTGTCTGTCGCGTTGGTACAAGGCAATATCAAGCAGGATTTACGCTGGGCGCCCGAGCAGGAATGGCCCACCATGCTTAAATATATGGATATGACACGGCCAAACTTTCAGGCCGATTTAATTATCTGGCCGGAAGCGGCCATTCCGCGGCTGGAACCTGTCGCGCAGGATTTTCTTGATAACCTCAACCGTGCAGCGCTGTATCAGAATACCGCAGTCATCAGCGGCATTCTCGAT
Organism: Rheinheimera pacifica; assembly: GCF_900108485.1. Classification (GTDB taxonomy): domain Bacteria; phylum Pseudomonadota; class Gammaproteobacteria; order Enterobacterales; family Alteromonadaceae; genus Alishewanella; species Alishewanella pacifica. Next base: position 35,129 of record NZ_FNXF01000011.1, read on the forward strand.
TACCACAGCCAAACCGAACAAGCCTGGAACAACCTGATTGTACTGGGTAAGCGCTACACCGACTCCACTGACGGCGACTACTTTTACGGCCATGGCAACCGCTACAGCAAGCACCACTTACTACCGATAGGTGAATTTGTGCCACTGGAGAGCTTGTTACGCAAACTGGCACCTATTTTTGATTTACCGATGAGCTCGTTCAGCCGTGGCAGTTATGTGCAGCCCAACCTGGTGGCAAACAGTTACCACTTGCTGCCGGCAATTTGCTTTGAAATTGCCTTTCCAGCCCAGATAGCCGCCAATATGACCGATGCGACCCAACTGCTGCTAACAGTAAGCAATGACGCCTGGTTTGGCGACAGCATAGGCCCACACCAGCATTTGCAAATAGCGCAAATGCGCGCACTGGAGTTTGGCCGCCCGTTACTGCGCGCTACCAATACCGGCGTTACCGCCACCGTTGATGCCAGTGGTAATATCTCCGCTAAAGCCGCGCAGTTTACAGAAGCAGTGCTGCAAGACAACATACGCTTAACCAACGGCCAAACACCCTATACCCGCTTTGGCGATTGGCCGTTGGCCATATTTTGCGCCCTGTTGCTACTGCTGTTTACAGCACTTGCACTATTAAGGCGGCGTAAAAACCGCTAAATGTTAACAGTTAGCTTGTTTGCCGGCTGTACTCAGGTAAACTAAAACCACCTGAGCGTCAGTCGGCCCTTGCCATGACTTTACTGCACAATATCAGCCGCACCCTGCAGCGCCGCCGCAACAGCACCTGGCATGCACTCGGATATGACACTACGGTGCGCGCTGAAACCCCGGCCGACTACGAGGCAATAGCCAGCCTTACCCGCTCTGCGTTTAATAATGAAGCTGAAGTTAACCTGATCACCGCATTGCGCCAGCAAACAGCAGACTGCATAGCGTTAGTGGCTGAACAACATGGCCAGATTGTCGGCCATATTCTGTTTTCAGCCGCTACGCTGGATAAAGCACCGCAAACCCGGCTAATGGCCTTAGCGCCAATGGCGGTAAGCAATGTATTGCAGCATCAGGGCATAGGTTCGGCACTGGTACGTGCCGGGCTGGAGCAATGTAAAAAACAGGGGGTAGCTGCAGTAGTAGTGCTGGGCCATCCGGCTTATTACCCGCGGTTTGGTTTTACCCCGGCCAGCCGGTTTAATATTAGCTGCCCGTGGCACGCAGCGGATAACGCCTTTATGCTGTTAGAGCTGACACCCGGCGCGCTTAAAGGTAAAAACGGCCAGGTGCTGTATCACCCGGCTTTTGCGACGCTTTAATCCGTGGATATAACACGAACCGATTCTCATATGGATGTGTTAACTAATCCTCATCCATACTGCCATTTACTATTTCAGCAATCTCTGCCAGCCGCACCAAAGCGCGGCCATTAACTGATTTTTTTGGATACTGGCCGCGGCTGTTTTTCTCACCGGCTTCTACACCGGTTAGCAGGGTTAACGCTTCATCCACGGTTTTTACCACATACAAATGAAACTTCTGCTGTTTTACCGCGGTAATAACATCGTCATTCAGCACTAAATTCAGCTGATTACTGGCCGGAATAATCACGCCCTGCTCGCCGGTTAAACCGCGACTTTGGCATAAGCGGAAGTAGCCTTCTATTTTTTCATTCACCCCGCCAATGGCCTGCACCTGGCCATGCTGGTTAATTGACCCTGTCACCGCCAGGCTTTGTTTAATCGGGATATCTGTAATGGCCGATAACAGCGCGCATACTTCAGCCAGCGAGGCACTGTCGCCGTCAATATGGCCGTAGCTTTGCTCCATAGCAATATTAGCTGACAGCGTTAATGGAAACTGCCGGGCATATTTAGCACCAAGGTAACCGGTCAACAACAGCACGCCTTTGGAGTGAATGGCTTTGCCCAGTTCAACCTCGCGTTCAATATCGACTACACCGCTGGAGCCGGCAAATACCGTAGCGCTAATCCGCGCAGGTGTGCCAAAGGCGGTATCACCAATTTCCAGTACCGTCAGGCCATTAATTTTGCCCACGGCCAGGCCATCGGTATCAATTAAAATCTGGCCTTCCTGAATATCTTCTAAAAAGCCTTCGCTGATACGGCCGGTGCGGTGCTGCTTGCCTTTAAGCGCCTGCTGAATATGCTCTGCAGTTAAACTACTGCTGTGTTGCTGGCCGGCGTAGTAGCAGGCTTCGCGCACCAGCTCTAATACGTCGGCAAAGCGGGCCGACAACTTACGCTGATGCTCAGCCTGGCGAAAACTAAAAGTCAGCAGTTGTTTAAGGCCGCTGGCGGTCAGCTCGTCAATATTCAGCAAGCGCATTTGCTCGCGTATCTGCATTGCCATATAAGTGATGGTTTCGGCGGTATTGGGCAGATAATGCTCAAAGTCGGCCAACACCCGGAACAGCTCGTTAAACTCGTCGTCAACGTCCTGAATAAGGTAATACAGGTCGCGCGAGCCCAACAGCACCACTTTGACATTCAGCGGTATTGCCCGTGGTGTAATAATGGTTGAGTTGGTAACGGCGTGCTCCGACAGTGTATCAATTAACAGCTCGCCGGATTTTAGCGCCAGTTTTAATGCATCCCACAGTTGCGGTTGTGTCAGCAGCCGGTCAGCATCCAGGATCAGATAACCGCCATTGGCACGGTGTAAAGCACCGGGGCGGATCATGCGGTAGTTGGTGTATAAGTTACCGCTGCTGGAATTGTACTCTACCCGGCCAAACAGGTTGCCGTAACTGGGGTTAGGTTCAAAAATAATCGGCGCGCCTGACATACTTTCGTAGTGCACCAGTACGTTGGGCACAAATTCTTCAATAAAAATTTCGCGGTTGTCGGCTTCTTCTTGCTTCTCCGCTTCAGATTCATCCGGCATCAGTTCCAGCACCGCTTTTACCAGATGGCTGCGCATTTCGCGAATATAACGCAATACACCCAGCTCAGCAGCATAGTCATGCTCCAGCTGTTTCAGCAGCGGTTTAATCGCCTGTTCTATGGTGTCTTTACGCAAGGCGCGCAGGCTTTCTGACAGCTCACGTTTCCACTGTGGCAATTCCAGCAACTGCTCATTCAGTATGGTTTCCAGCTCGCTGACCAGACCATAAAAATACTGCCGTTGCTCTTCGGTGAGTTTAGAAAACTCCTGATCGTCCAGCGGCTTGCCGTCGATAATTGGCGAAAAGCTTACTGCGCCGTTCTCTTCGTACAGCACAACATTTTTTTCCAGCGCTTTGCTTTCTACCAGCTCAATAGCATTTTCGTATTTATCATCAAAGGCGCGGGCGATGGCTTTTTTCTTACGCTGATAACCGGGGTTATCAAAGGCAGCCGGAAAGGTATCCAGCAGTTCATCGATCAGCGCTTCAATTTTTTTAACCAGAATTTTGCCTTCACCCGGCAGTAAACGCAGAGTGTTGGGTACACGCTCATCCTCAAAGTTATTCAGGTAACACCACTCTTCGGGGGTCGCCTTTTCACTGGCAGCTTGCTGCAGTATGTCCTGCACCAGCGTAAAACGCCCTAATGCCGGCTCGCCCATTACGTACAGGTTGTAACCTGGCATATCCATGCCAATGGCGAAAGCCAGCGCCGACTTAGCTCTGTCCTGGCCAATAAACGCCGGGATCAGTTGCTTAACATCCAGCGCCTGTTTAATCAGTTTGCTGTCCAGATGCGGCCCGAGTTGTTGTACCGTCAGTGCCAGAGGATTGAGGTGTTGGGTCATGTATTACCTTAGCTTAACCAGCTGTTATAGCGGCTATACTAGCAAAAAGCAGCCCTGCTGTGCTGGCCAATTTCATTGTTTAATTAAAGAAATACCCGTTGTTGTCGATACAGTGTTTATCAAGGCAAACAGTACACGGGGCAAATTATGAACGAGACTTACCGCTTACAAAAAATCCGCAACCTGGGCGTACGCTTACAGGAGCTGGAATTAGTATCGTTAACACCGGGTAAATCTTACACTTCGGTCGCACTTAACTTTCTGTTTGCTGACCACGAATTAGAACGCCCAGCCGGTGTACCGCTGGAACATACCTTAAAAACCCTGGGCAACGCCATAGTAAGCAAACGTAAAGTGCGCTTTACCAACCTTGACGCCGATGCAGTAATCGACTTTTTCTGCCGCTTATACCGCGTACATTAAGCTTTCTGTTGGCAGTAAATTAGCGCTGCGCTGAAATACATCTGCCTGCCCGCCGTTCTTATACCTCAGTTAATCTGATTACGGGGCCCGCAGATGCAAGCGGCACTATCTTTCTATCATCACACCATTACACAAAGCCAGCGGCTATCAGGCCTGGCTCCGCTATTGCTCAGGCTATATCTGGCACCGGTGCTGTTGCAGGCGGGCTGGAATAAATATCAGCATTTTGACAATACTGTAGCCTGGTTTGCCAATACTGACTGGGGTTTAGGTTTACCAGCTCCGGCATTGCTGGCCGCGTTGGCGATTGCAGCAGAAACTCTGGGGGCAGTGTTTTTATTACTTGGCTTGTTTACCCGTTTAGTTAGCATTCCGCTGATCATCACCATGCTGGTGGCCATTTTTGCCGTACACTGGCCCAACGGCTGGCTGGCAATAGCCGACAGCAGCAGTTGGCTGGCTAACGAGCGGGTGGTTAACTCGGCCGAACAGCTAAGCAGGATTAAAGAGCTGTTGCAGCAACACGGCAATTATGGCTGGCTTACCAGCAACGGTAATGTGGTCATTCTGAACAATGGTATCGAGTTTGCGGCCACTTACTGTGTCATGTTAGTCAGCCTGTTTTTTAGCGGCGGCGGCCGTTATACCAGCCTTGACTACTGGTTATGCCACCAAAGCACAGGGCAAATGCAGCAAAGGCCAGCTTATGAATAACATTCATTTTTTGCCAGCGAAGCACAATAGCGCTAGGCTATCGCCCAATTCAGCAGCAATTAACGCCAGTGCCATGCCAGAGCAATCAACCACGCCACCAGACAATTCGGTAACACCAATGCCGCACGTTGTGCTGCTTAAACCCAGCGGCAGTAAAAATAAGCGCTATGAACAATTGGTACAGCTTTACCATGCTGATATATATCGCTATGGCTACTGGCTGTGTAAAGACCCCGATATCGCCCAGGATTTAGTACAGGAAACCTTTTTACGTGCCTGGAAACACCTGGACAGCCTGCTGGATGCAGCTGCAGCAAAATCCTGGTTAATTACCATATTGCGCCGCGAAAATGCCCGCCGCTTCGAGCGCAAACAATTTGACTATGACGACGCCGCAGAACAAGACAGCCTGCCCGACACCGGGCAAAGTAGTGCCGAACAAGATTGCGACAACAATAAGTTACGTAATTATATGGCGGCTTTGCCGGAAGAATACCGTGAGCCACTGATAATGCAGGTTATTGGTGGCTTTAGCAGTGATGAAATAGCCAACCTGCTGCAACTGAACGTTAATACGGTAAATACCCGTTTATTCCGCGCCCGCAAGCTATTGCGTGAACAACTGAACATTAACCGGCATGGGGAGACTCACGATGAATAACACTGAAGTACGCCGTATTTTACTGGTTGACCCTTTTAGCCAGGAGCCGGCGGTGCGTGATGCCTTAGCACGGGATACTACTTTGCAGCAATTTGCCCTTGAACTGCAACAACAGCAACGGGATCTGGAAGATGCCTTACAGGTACCGGTGCCGCCGATGCTGGCCGAACGCCTGCTGCAAATACCGGCACAGCAGCAAGGTAAACCACTGCGCCGCTGGTTTACGCCACTGGCGCTGGCAGCCAGTATTGCGCTGGTATCGGTGCTGAGTGTACAGCTGTATCAAAACAGTTTTGCCACGGATCTTGGCAGCCATGCGCTGGCACATGTGTACCATGAGAATGCATATTTGCAGCAGCATGCGCAAATGCAGCCTCTAGATGAAGTAAATCTGAAACTGGCCAGTTTTGATGCCAGCCTGCAAGACTGGCAGGATGAGATAATTTATGCCCGTTACTGCACCTTTCAGGGGGTACGGTCTTTACACCTGGCAGTAAAAACCGCTAACGGTTATGCCACTGTATTTATTGTGCCCAAAGAAGCTGAACTGGATTTTGTTGCCAGCTTTGCTGATAAACGTTATCAGGGCTTAACCCTGGCCATGTCTAAAGCCAACGTAGTGGTAGTAAGTGACAACGCCGATGACTTGCAACAACTGCCACAGAAGCTGGCAGATAAACTGATTTTTTCTGCCTGAGCAGGAGCAACCTATGCCTGCGATTATTACCGGCACTGCGACAGCTCCTGTCGGCAACCTGCAGCATTTGGGGTTACAGGCATTTATGCCGCATCCTGCGCTGGCCGCCTGGGTGCAATGTTACTGGGTTATGCGCCTTACAACCTTACCCGCTGCTGGTTACAGGCAAACACTGTATCCGGACGGTGGCAGCAGCCTGAATTTTTATTTTCAGCCCGGCCAGCCGCCACTATGTCATTTTAACGGCAGCCAGACACTAACTACCTTACAGTTAACCGAGGCTCTGGAAGCCGTTGGTATACGCTTTTATCCCGGCGGCGCTTTTCAGCTGCTTGGGCAGGATGCACCACTGTTACAGGGCGATGCGGTAAATGCCGCTGATTTTGGTATTACTACCTTGCAACAGCTGCAACAGCAACTTGCTGCTACTGAGCATATCGCAGCAAGGTTGCAATATCTTGATCAGTGGTTATTGCAACAAATGCAACAACGTAATGCCAAAAGCAGCCACATTCAACAGGTGTTACCGGTTTTATTGCAGCAACAGACAACGTTTTCAGTTAGTGAGCTAAGCGCCGGAGTTAACCTGAGCCGGCGCCAGTTTGAGCGTAAATTCCTGCAACAGGTTGGCTTAACACCCGGCCAGTTAAAGCTGCTGCAACGGGTGCGCCATGCCAGACAACTGATTAACCTTAACCCGCAGCAGGCATTAACCGATATTGCGCTCTGCAGCGGTTTTTATGATCAGGCGCATTTTATTCATCAATTTCAGCGCATTACCGGCCAGACGCCCGGCCAGTACCGCCGTCGCAAGCAAAGCCAGTTTCGCATGTCGCAAAAATACAATTCTGTTTAAACACTATGCGTCACTATAGTGGCTCTATCAGCAAAGGGAGCACACCATGACGCCACGCATAGATCGTAACGATGTTTATAAACTGCAACCCACCTTAGTAAAAGCACTGGGTAGTCTGGGCGAAGCGGCCGGACAGGTCATTGAAACCTCACTGGTGCATCTGTTGCACCTGCGCATATCGCAGTTGAACGGTTGTGCCTTTTGCCTGCATATGCATGCAGCAGAAGCCCGCCACGACGGCGAGCAACAGCAGCGGCTGGATGTACTGGCCGCCTGGCAGGAAACCCATTTTTTCTCCGCCCGCGAGCGCGCTGCACTGCGCTGGGCCGAAGCGCTGACCCTGCTGGCCAAACAACAGGTATCTGACGACATTTACACCGAACTTACCGCACAGTTCAACCAGCAGGAAATTGTCAATTTAAGTGCGGTGATAGTAACAATGAACGCCTGGAACCGCATAGCCGTAGGTTTTCAGTTTCAGCCGCAACAGAACAAAGATTAACGCGCTGTACAAGTTGTACACTGATAAAAAAACGGCCCGCAAAGGCCGTTTTTAACCACACTTAAACGCTATATCAGTTGCTATAGCGCATACGCATGCGTAAACCCGCTAAGCCTGCTGCAAACAGTAAAATGCTGGCAGGTGCCGGAATATCATTTCCCGGATCAACCTGATCACCAATAAAACCGATCAGGTTTTTGGTTAACTCCTGTGAATTGGGTAAATCAAACTGATTCATCATAAAATTCACATCCAGGATCGTGGTTAACGCACCAGCCATTGCATTACTCAGGCTGCCTACACCAAAAGCCACACCCGAGCCCATAGAGCCGTCAGCACGTGACGTGATCCACTGGCCAGTACCGTTATCCATAAAACAGCCAGAGGCAGCATAGGTTACTTCGCTTACTGCATTAGGGCCGGTAAATGGGGCGTGTACCATCTGCGTGCCATCAAAACAGCCATCGAAGCCAAGAGCCCCGCCACCTAACAACTCGATAAGCTCCAGTACCGAATTATTCCGGTCCATAAAGCTTGAGTTTTCACCCATTAAAAATAAACCACCACCATTACCGAGGTAGTTCATGTAGGTATTTTGTGCTGCAGAATCCAGTGCGGCAGCATTAAAAAAACGCACATCCCACACCTGGCTATAACCTGAAATATCGGCCAGCAGGCTATCAACAATAGTAACTGTATTACCTACAGCTAAATGTAATGCCTGCAAGTTCGCCGTTAATGCATTGGTAGTACCCACTTCTGTAGTTTGATCTGCACCATTTATAATAAGAATTGGGCCGGCAGACACTGTGCCAGACAAGGCAAGGCCCGCCACACACAGTAAATGTTTTAATGTTTTCATGCTTCACTCCGTGAATTAGTCTTGCCTGATATGGCAAAGGCACAGAGCAACATTCGAGCCACTAAATATAGCATTTCAAAAACAGCAGCTTATATTCTAAATTGCTTAATAACGCAGAACCAACGTAAAAAAAACCGACAAACAACACACTTAACTGGCTGGCGATTTGCTTAAACGGCGCCATAAATACAGACCGTACCAGGCATTAAACCAAAAGCCGGTATACACAATAGCGGTAAGGTGTAATTCGCGCGAAAAATACAGCGGCACCGCCAGCGTATTCACAATCAGCCAAAACCACCAGGTTTCCAGCTTGCGGTTCATCAGTAAAAACTGGGCAATCACGCTGAACATTAAAATGGCCGAGTCAACAAAGGGCGCGTAGGCATCAGTAAAGCGGTGCAATACAAAGCCATACAGCAAGGTAACCAGCATTGCCAGGGCAGCATAAGCCAGCAAGCGGATAAATGGTGCTGAGGTTACTGCTTTAACACCACTGGAGCGGCCCCACTGATACCAGCCAATAAAGTTAGTGCCGATAAAAAACAGCATCAGCACCACTTCGGCATACAGTTTTACCTGATAAAACAGTACAGAGAATAACGCACAGCCAATAACGCCCAGCCACCAGGTATGAATGCTGTTACGTGCTGCCAGAAACACCGCCAGCAAATAAAAACCATTGGCGCCATATTCCAGATAAGTGAGGTTCATCAGGGTTCCCTGCAGTTAAAAACGATCATTACCGCCAATACCAAGGTTATTAATTTTGCGTTTGCCCAGCAGTTTCAGCAGCAGGTTGCGGCAAAAGCGTAACAGCGGATACAGCCACTTTGCCAGCCGTTTTGATTTAAATAAGTGATAATTCAGCCGGTTAAATAACCCGCTGCGGCTACTAAGCAGCGACAGCATATAAATAGCGTCACTGCCGTAGTACCAGTTGTCACCCATTTTCAGCACCATGCCCTGATCAATATCCAGCCCCTGAGCGGTAATTTGCTGCATTATCTCAGTGTCTTCGCGGGCGTTAATCAGTTTAAGCTCGCCGACACTCTGGCGAATACGTACCATCTGGCAATAGGCATTGCAGGCCGGGCAGTCTTTGTCGTAAATCAGCAGGATGGGGGTTTCAGCCATTAGGGAGCTTTGCCGGTATTTAGGTTATCAGTTAGTGCCAGTCTAACAGCTGCAGCGGCGTGGATCACCGTAGTATCAAACAGCGGCACGGCGGCATCAGCTTTGCCCACCAGTAAACCAATTTCGGTGCAGCCAAGAATAATGCCATCCACGCCTTGCCAGGCAAGGCCGGCCATCATCTTGCGCACGGCTTGTTTAGATTCAGATGTAATGACACCCAGACATAGTTCCTGATAAATAATCTGATGCAGGCTGTCTTGTTCGGTTTCATTTGGCAGCAGCACTTCAATACCGTGTAACTCAGTTAGCCGCTCGCGGTAAAAGGGTTGCTGCATGGTAAATTTGGTGCCAAGCAGCCCGACACGGCTGCAACCTGCCTGCTTTATTGCAGCGGCGGTAGCATCGGCGATATGCAGCAGCGGAATACTCACTGCAGCTTCAATGCTGCCGGCTACTTTATGCATGGTGTTGGTACAAAGTACAATAAAATCGGCGCCAGCCGCCTCAAGCGAGCGCGCGGCATCGGCCAACACAACACCAGCGCCGTCCCAATCGCTGGCATGCTGCAGGCGCTCAATTTCATAAAAATCAACGCTGACTAAAATACATTTGGCAGAGTGCAGCCCACCCAGTTGCTGTTTTACACCTTCGTTAAGCAGGCGGTAATAAGGAATAGTCGACTCCCAGCTCATACCACCGATAAGGCCAATGGTTTTCATATATACCCCAAAGCTTAAAAGTAAATACTCAATCTACAAGACACCAAATAGAAGATATACTGCTACATATTTGAAATTAACTTGTTAAATAAAAGAGTCATGTGTTATTTTTAGCTTCTTTTGAGCAACAAGGAATAGTTATGCAATCTTCATACGTCAATCAGCAGTATAAACAAAATCCACTTAAATTCCTGATTCAGTTGATGGATTTGCGAAGCTTCACTACGAAATTGGAAAAGCTGGATGGAGCAATGTACATACTGACAGGCATAGTTACATACAGATGCCTACATCATCACGAAATACAAAAAATTAACGCAGCAGTATTGAACTTGCGAAGCTATGACGGACCGCTTTTTGGACATTTATTTGGCATTATCGGCCAGCTCAGCGCGAATCCATACTGGTATTGCTGGAGCTTATCAGACGAAGAGCTAAGACAATTTTTCGGTGTAAATGACAAAGCAAAATCAGCGTTAAGTTACATCGGTGTTGACGTTTCAGGACTTATCACTGCCTCTGGTATTGCCGGTGCACTCTTGGCTGTCTACAAGGGCGGTATCAAAGCAGGCTTGACCAATACTGCAGCACAAGCGAGCAATTACTCTTTGACAAAAGATGTAGCTACGGCAGGTAAAGCTGGAGGTAACGTTGCGAAGAGTGCAGCTATAGCTGCGGCGTGTGTTACGATATTTGCTTCTGTTTTATTGGCAATGACGTCAACGAATGCAAAAAATGCTAAACGAGAATTAATGCTTCGTGGGCTTTTGAACATGGACGAGGTTTAATGTTGGGATATTTGTTTTGGTCTGTAGCGGCGCTATTTGGCGCCGTTTGGACCATAAAGATTTTAGCAACAATTACTGCAGACAAAACAAATTTAAGGTCTCGCATTTTTTATTCTGCTATGCATGCTGTATTACTTTGCGGCGCCTGCGTTATGGCTCTGGGTATATTCGGCGTCACACTTACTTGGACGGGCAAGCTAAGCATCCTGGTAGTAGTGCTGTTACATAATGGTTTCTCTCTATGGCAGATTAGCCGAAATGAAAATTAAAACTGTATCAGGGTTTATGTTGCTAACATTTAGTGCTGCAGCAGCTAATTGGCATGAAGCCGGCTTGCAATCTGGCGCACTTACTATGTGCGCCCAACTACCATACGAATTTTCAGCAGAACAAAAGAAAAGCTTTACCCAATTATCTGAAGCGTTGTACTTTGCCAGTGAAAAACACCCTGAGCGTAAGCAAGCGTTTCTGGATGGCACAATGAGCTTTTTATCCAGCCTTGAGCGTGGCGAAAAGGCTGTTTTCAGCGATGGTGAAAGCGCAGTAATGGCTACATTAACTACTGAAAAGTGCTTAAGTTATGCAGCAGCTGCTGGAGTTACTTTATCGTCAGCAGAAACTCAGTGAGCTCTCTTTTTAAAATGAAACTTTATGTTCGTTCGCTACTTAAAAGCCATAACAACTGAATCTGATCCTATGTGTTATAAATTTAACACCGCATTCAGCGGCTTGTCCGCTGAAATGCTTTGTTAAATGCGTTCTATAGATACTATTGAACCTGGAGTTTCACTGCTGACCAAGTCATCTATTTCAAAATGCACAGTATAATTCTCTGACATTGCAAGATTGTATATAGCTATTTTTTTATCATCTCTAAGGTTACTCCACCAATCTAGATTAAAAAAAGCATTTTCTGCGTATGCGAAAATACATTTCGTCAACCATGATTTAACGAACATCGGACCCTTTTCAAAAACATCTTCTAAGTATTTTTCTATAACCTTATGCTCTTTCAAGTAAGATACCACATAGGCCGCACAACCATTTACAGTCACAGTAGACAAAGCAAAATGTTGAAACAGATACATAGGATCACCTAAGTTCTGAATTTTGACGCCACTAATATTGTAATATGGCGACATTGAAGCGCTAACAGAAAGAGAGAGTGGTTTATCCAGCACAATCACATAGGAATAGAGCGAATTGTACTTACCTTGTATTCTTGCTTGCTCATATTTATCTTTAATTGATGAGATATCTTCAAACCCTTTGAACAAATCCCTTTTTAAGAGAAATAATTGTTCCTGAATAATTAATTGCTCACTCAGATCATAGCCTTTATCCAAGTTTTCTAATTGCCATATAACTGCTTCTTTAGCAGCATTTTTTTGATAGTACTCATGACAAACCGCTCGATATGAACTTGCCCAGCAATTCTCTGACTTAGCAATAAAGTCTTTTAATTCTATACCTTTAAATAACTCTGTATCATGATATTCACAGAACCCATAAAATATTGACGCTTCCGTTTTGATGCCTGTTTTTATGTCTCTTAGCTGTTCAAAACCATTTATATTCCGATAGAAGGTTCCTACGTGACCATCTTTGGCCATACTGGACAACACTCTACCTCGCTGTACTGTATGAGCACCTTTTATTGGAAGTTTACAATTTTTATGATCATAAGAAGCTGAGCAATATTTTTTACTATCAAAAATATTCGACAGCTGTTTTCTAACCTCTCCGTCACTTTTTTTACGATCCTTATGCCTATCGAGATGACAGTCTTTATATAATTTTCCACTTTGACACCAGCAAGCTTCAAAATTTCCAGTTTGTGAAGCTTGGATGATTGCATAACAAAATCGATCTCTAGTTTCCTCATCAAATCTTCGCATCATATTGCTCAATCGTTCTGATAAGTCATCCATGTGTTTCATTCCCCATTGAGCATTTTACGCTTATTCAACGGGTCGGCCCGTACTTAAAGACGGGGCAACCTGTACTTGTAAATATGATTTTCGCCAGAGTAATGATCATTTATAAAAAACACAACAATTTGAGCATTTATGACATGCAGGTACAGCAGAAAGTACAGGTTACCCCGTCTAACAAGGGCAAGGAACTTAGGCAAACAGGTGATCTAGGCTGATCTGTACAAAGCGGCAGACATAAAAAAACCTGCAAAATGCAGGTTTTTTCGGGTAATGGCTAAATTACCCCAGCTTAGGCGCGTCGAAGTTGGCTGGTTCGTCGCTGTAAATACACACATTCCAATCTGCTGCCAGGCCGGTTTCAGCCAGGCAGTAAGTTTCAAAGAAGTGCTTTATCTCGCTGCGCTGGCAGTGCGCTTCAAAACTTGGCAAGTCGGCCCAGATTTCGTTAAAAGCAATAGCGAAGCTTTTGCCTTCAGCAAACGGGCTGGCTATATGCCGGGTTACGATATACTGCAGGCAGCCGTCTTCGCGCAGGGTGTTCGGCTCCAGGCCTTGCAGTACTTTAAACAGCTCGTCTGCCTTGCCTGCTTTGGGCTGAAACTGGGCAACGCAATATACTTTTTTTGACATAGTAAGTCCTTAATAAATGCTATTGCCCGGCGGCGCGGCTGGCTACATCGCCGACTATATGAAACAAGTCGGCGTTTAAATATAAATGCGTCATTACACTGGCGATGTAACCCAGCAAAATAACCGGCGCCCATTTTAAATGGCCGGCAAAAGTATAATAACCGCGGGCCTGGCCCATTAACGCCACACCGGCGGCCGAACCAACCGACAACAGGCTGCCACCGACACCGGCGGTTAAGGTGATCAGTAACCACTGGCCATGCGACATCGCCGGGTCCATGGTTAATACAGCGAACATTACCGGTATGTTATCTACCACAGACGACATCAGGCCCAGTGCTACGTTAGCGTAGGTTGGGTCAAAGTTACCGTACAGGCCGTTAGATAACAGTTCCAGATACCCAAGGAAGCCCAGGCCGCCGACACACACCACCACGCCGTAGAAAAACAGCAGCGTATCCCACTCGGCACGCGCTACGCGGTTAAATACATCAAACGGCACTACCTGGCCCAGCGCGCGGATGCGTTCCATATCACCTTCACGCTCGGCCAGCGCCCGTTTGCGCGCCAGAGAACCGGGTAACGTCATCCGCAGGAAGTAACCAAAAAATTGTAATAAACCCAGGCCGGTCATCATGCCCAGCACCGGCGGCAAACCCAGCACAGAATGGAACACAACCGATAAGGCAATGGTACAAATAAACAGCGTAAGAATGCGCAGCGCGCCGCGCTTTAACTCAACCACTTCTTCATCACCGTCATGCTTGCCGGGGTAACGGTTTTCAACAAAAAAGCTCATTATTGCGGCGGGTATCACAAAGTTAACCACAGCCGGGATAAACAACACGAAAAACTCGGCAAAGGTCACTTTTTCTGCCTGCCACACCATCAGGGTGGTAATGTCACCAAAGGGGATAAAAGCGCCACCGGCATTGGCGGCCACCACTACACTGACACAGCACAGGCTGATAAAGCGCTTGTCACCTTCGGCCACTTTCATTACCACGGCACACATCAGCATTGCTGTGGCCATATTGTTAGAGAACGTAGAAATACAAAATGCCAGCGCGCCGCAAATCCAGAACAGGCTGCGGTAACTAAAGCCCTTACGGATTAACCAGCTACGCAAGGCATCAAACAGCCGGCGTTCTTCCAACGCGCTGATGTAGGTCATAGCTACCAGCAAAAACAGCATCAGCTCGGCGTATTCCAGCAAGGTATGGCGAAACGACTCCTGGGCAACATCAGACATGCCCTGCTGGGTATAGTGCCAGCCAATCATGCCCCAGATAATACCGGCAGCCACCAGCACCGGCTTGGATTTACGCAGATGAATTTTCTCTTCTGCCATCACCAGCATATAAGCAAAAGCAAATAGGCCCAAGGCAACGAAGCCCAACGTAGAACCGGTAAGATCAATTGGCCCGGTATCGGCCAGAACAGAGGCTGGCAACAAGGCCAGTACAGCAATAAAAGCGGTGATAAATTTCATGTTTAACATCTTTATTTCTGCGCAAGTAAAGTGTGTTGTTACACGGGTTGATAAAAAACAACCCGGCCAGGCCGGGTTGCAGTAACTAACGTAAAATAAGCAGGGAGCATTTGGCTTTGCATATCATGGCAGTGGTAGTGCTGCCGACAATAAATTGCCGGATACGCGAGTGGCCATAAGCACCCATTACCATTAAATCTATGACATGCTCTTGCTGATACTGGTGCAGCACGGTTTCCGGCTCGCCGGCTACTATCGCTACTTTGGTGTCAAAACCGGCATTGCGCAATATTTGAGCACCGCTGTCCATTTGCATCCGGGCGGCTTCGGTTTCAGCACCGGCCATCACCAGATGCACCGGCAAGCCGCGGCCCAGCGGGCTGCCTGCCAGCATTTCCAGGCCTTTTAACGCCGTAGCACTGCCATCATAAGCCAGCATAATACGTTGCGGCGCTTTATAGCTTTGCTGCGTAAGCAAGATGGGCTTGTGTAAACTGCGGATCACCCGTTCAACATGCAGGCCCATATGGCCGTGTGCTTCAGCACTGCTAAAGCCACGCTTGCCCATTACCAGCAGCCGGGTTTCCTCTTCCAGTTCGGTTAAGGTTTCTACCAACTGGCCGTGGCGTAAGCGCTCGTCTACCGCTTTCACACCGGCGTGTTCAGCGCGTGCTTTGGCGGCATCTAAAATACTGCGGCTGCGCTCCATTGCCAGCTTGCTGTGTTTTTCATCCAGCTCGGCCAGTTGCTGTAACAATAATTCCTGTGAACCCAGGCCAATACTGCCGCTAAGATCCGGTGTTTGGGTGTGTTGCGCTTTGTCCAGCACATGCACTACCGACATCGCCACATCAAGTTTTTTTGCTGCCCATACGGCGTAGTCGCATACCGCTTCGGCATAAGGTGAGGCATCAATACACGCCAGTACTTTTTTAGTCATTGTTGTGCTCCTCGGTAAAATTAATGGCCCATCAGCTTTGCAACCGCATCTGGCCGGTTATGCACAGCAAACTTGTCTACCAGGGTAGCGCTGGCTTCATTTAAACCAATCAGCACTACTTCGGTGCCTTCGCGGCGAAACTTAATTACTACCTTATCCAGCGAACTAATGGCGGTGATATCCCAAAAATGCGCCTGGCTTAAATCAATACTGACTTTTTCTACTGCATCTTTAAAATCAAAGGCTGCGACAAAGTGCTCGGCTGAAGTAAAAAACACCTGCCCTACCACCTGGTATTCGCGCAGACGGCCGTCGGCAGACAGTGTTGAGCCGATATACAGAATTTTGCCCACTTTGCTGGCAAAAAACAGTGCGCTAAATAACACGCCCACTAATACGCCGTAAGCCAGGTTATGGCTAAATACCGTTACCAACACCGTGGCTATCATTACCACGCTGGAGCTTTTCGGGTTTTTGCGTAAGTCTTTCACCGAGCCCCAGCTAAAAGTACCGATAGACACCATAATCATAATGGCCACCAGCGCCGCCATAGGAATAAGCCCAACCCAAGCGTCCAGAAATACAATTAATATCAGCAGGAAAATACCGGCCAGCAAGGTAGATAAGCGCGTACGGCCACCGGATTTTACGTTAATTACAGATTGGCCAATCATGGCACAACCTGCCATACCACCAATTAAGCCAGAGCCAATATTTGCTACGCCCTGGCCAACACATTCGCGGTTTTTATCACTGCTGGTGTCGGTTAAATCATCAACAATAGTGGCTGTCATTAACGATTCCAGAATACCCACCACGGCTAACGCTAAAGCATACGGCAAAATAATTATTAGGGTATTCCACGTTAGTGGTACGTCAGGCCATAAAAATATCGGCAGGCTGTCTGGCAGCTCGCCCATATCAGCCACAGTGCGGATATCAAAACCAAAATACAGCGCCACTGAAGTCAGCACTACTATGCATACCAGCGGTGAAGGTATGGCTTTAGTAAGGTAGGGAAATAAGTAAATAATGGCCAGGCCGGCTGCTGTCATAGCATATACCTGCACTGAGCCATGTTCGGTCAGCTCAGGGAGCTGTGCAATAAAAATCAGGATCGCCAGTGCGTTAACAAAACCGGTCACCACAGAGCGCGAGACAAAACGCATTAAGTCGCCAAGCTTAAACAGGCCAAAAATAATTTGCAGCACCCCGGTTAGCAAGGTAGCAGCAAGCAGGTACTCCAGCCCGTGCTCGCGCACCAGTGTTACCATTAACAGTGCCATCGCGCCGGTAGCAGCAGAGATCATGCCCGGCCGGCCACCGGCAAAGGCGGTAATTACCGCAATACAGAATGAGGCATACAGGCCAACTTTGGGGTCAACGCCGGCAATAATAGAAAAAGCAATGGCTTCAGGTATCAGCGCCAGTGCCACAACTAAGGCCGCAAGCACATCTCCACGCAGGTTGGAAAACCAGTGTCGTTTTAAGTAGGTTATCATTTAACAGTCCGGATCAGGTAACACGTTATCCGCCAGGCAAAGCGGTATTAAGTACTATCAGCTATCGGCAATCTGTTACATTGGCCCGGGTATCCTGCACTACAAAAGAAAAGGTGTCTGGTGTTACGGCGGCGCAGTTTAGCAAAAAAACACTATGCTGCCCACCGCTGAAGCAAGAATTACACAGAAAATACCCGCGGTTATACCGGCAGGCCTTCACGAAAAAACTGTACGCCACCGCATTCACCGCAAGCCAGTAGCTCTGCCGGATGGGTGTAATCAATATGCTGTAAACAATGGCTGCAACGGTAACGCCCCATGCCTACTATTTCTCCCTGATAATAAACGCCCTGATGTTTAAAATCCTGTGCCAGCTCCTGCCACTCTAACTGGCTTTTATCGGTAATGCTGCTCAGCTCCTGCCACAATGCTTCCGGCCATAGCGATGGCGGTTCGGTGCTGTCTTTAGCCACATCTTCAGCGTCGTGGTCCTGCCACTGGCGTTTTAGCGTTTCTACAAACAGCGCCGTTTCATAGGCGCTCAGCTCTTTACCGGCTTTAACATAGGCTTTTAACTGCTCAACAAAGCCAACCATATTGTCCAGTTGCTGCTGCTCAGCTTGTTGTAATGTCTGGCTGAACTCACTAAGCCAGGCTTGATACTTCTTTACAAAATCTGTCATGGAGCCTCCAATGGTTTAAAACCAGTATAGACAATACGCTGCTTGTTGTTGTCAAAACGCCGCTGCGGTATGCTATAGCCACTTTTTTGCCGCTACAGCGGCGCTTGTACTAACCCCCCTTTTCGGAAGACCTTAATGCAAGAACAATATAACCCGCAGCAGATTGAAACCGTACTGCAGCAGCAATGGGAACAAACTAACGCCTTTAAAGTGACAGAAGACGCCAGCAAAGAGAAATTTTACTGCCTGTCTATGTTCCCTTATCCCAGCGGGCGCTTGCATATGGGCCATGTGCGTAACTATACCATTGGTGACGTGGTCAGCCGTTTTCAACGGATGCAGGGCAAAAACGTTATGCAGCCTATGGGGTGGGATGCCTTTGGTTTACCCGCCGAAAACGCCGCTATTAATAACAAAACCGCACCGGCAAAATGGACTTACGAAAATATCGATTACATGCGTACCCAGCTAAAACGCTTAGGTTTTGGTTATGACTGGAGCCGTGAAGTGGCCACGTGCAAGCCTGAGTACTACAAGTGGGAGCAGTGGTTTTTCACCAAGTTATATGAAAAAGGCCTGGTGTATAAAAAAATGGCCACCGTTAACTGGGACCCGGTAGATCAGTGCGTGCTGGCTAACGAGCAGGTTATCGACGGCCGTGGCTGGCGCTCTGGCGCTTTGGTGGAACAACGCGAGTTAGCGCAGTGGTTTATTAAAATTACCGCCTACGCCGAAGAGCTACTGCAGGATCTGGATCAGCTGGATGGCTGGCCGGAGCAAGTTAAAACCATGCAAAAAAACTGGATTGGCCGCTCTGAGGGCGTTGAAATTCGTTTTGATATTGCCGGTTCAGCTCAAAGCTTAAGCGTATACACCACCCGCCCCGATACGTTATACGGCGTAACCTATGTTGCCGTTGCTGCCCAGCACCCGCTGGCACAACAGGCAGCCGCCACTAACCCGGCACTGGCCGCGTTTATTGAAGACTGCAAAGGCGGCAAAATGGCCGAGGCCGAACTGGCCACGATGGAGAAAAAAGGCTGTGCTACCGGTATTTACGCCGTGCACCCTTTAACCGGTGAGCAAGTGCCAGTATGGGTAGCCAACTTTGTGCTGATGGATTACGGTTCAGGCGCGGTAATGGCCGTACCGGGCCATGATCAGCGCGATTATGAATTTGCCAGCAAATACCAGTTGCCAATTAAACAGGTTATCGCACCGGTTGACGGCGCAATACAACAATGTGATTTAAGCCTAGCCGCTTATACCGAAAAAGGTGTGCTGATAAACTCTGCCGAGTTTGATGGTTTAGCCTTTGAGCAGGCCTTTAATGCCATAGCCGCAAAACTGGCAGCGATGGGCCGCGGCGAAGTAAAAGTAAATTACCGCCTGCGCGACTGGGGTGTATCGCGCCAGCGTTACTGGGGCACCCCCATACCTATGCTTAACCTGGCCGATGGCTCAGTGGTGCCGGTACCGGAAGATCAACTGCCGGTGCGTTTGCCGGAAGATGTGGTAATGGATGGCGTGATCTCGCCGATCAAAGCCGATGCAGAATGGGCTAAAACCACATACCAGGGTGCGGAAGCTTTCCATGAAACCGATACCTTCGACACCTTTATGGAATCCAGCTGGTACTATGCCCGCTACTGCAGCCCGGATCATGATAAAGCCATGCTGGACCCGGCCAAAGCTAACTACTGGCTGCCGGTAGATCAGTATATCGGTGGTATTGAACACGCCATTTTACACCTGTTGTATGCGCGTTTTTTCCACAAGCTGCTGCGCGATGTGGGTCTGGTAAACACTGATGAGCCGTTCAAGCGCTTATTGTGTCAGGGCATGGTATTGGCTGAAACCTTCTACCGCGATACCGAGAACGGCGGCAAACAATGGTTTTCACCGGCCGATGTTAGCGTACAGCGTGATGAAAAAGGCCGTATTTTAACCGCCATACTAAATACTGACGGCCTGCCGGTAGTGGCGTCCGGTATGAGCAAGATGTCGAAGTCGAAAAACAACGGCATTGACCCGCAAAAAGTGATCGACCAATACGGTGCCGATACCGTGCGGCTGTTTATGATGTTTACCGCACCACCAGAGCAAACGCTGGAGTGGTCAGATTCTGCCGTGGAAGGCGCCCACCGCTTTATTAAACGTATTTATACGCTGGTCAGCGACTTTGCCGCAGCAGGCGCTGTCGGCACGCTGGATATTGCAGCATTAAATAATGAGCAGAAAACTCTGCGCCGCGAACTGCATAAAACCATTGCTAAGGTGTCAGACGATATTGGCCGGCGTTATACCTTTAATACCGCCATTGCTGCCGTTATGGAGCTTAGCAACAAGCTGCAAAAGGCCAGCCTGGCCACCGAGCTGGACCGTGCCGTAATGCAGGAAGCGGTGCTGGCACTGCTGCAGTTACTCAACCCTATTACGCCGCACGTGGCGCAATACCTGTGGTCGCAACTGGGCCAGAGCCAGAACATTGAGCAAACGCCATGGCCGGTAGCAGATGAAACCGCAATGGTAGAAGATGAAAAACTGGTGGTAGTACAGGTTAACGGTAAAGTGCGAGGTAAGGTTACTGTTGCCGCCGATGCGACTGAAGACACTGTACTGACAGCAGCCAAAGCAGACGACAATGTTGGCCGCCACCTGGAAGGCGTAACACTGCGTAAAGTGATTTACGTACCGGGTAAGCTGCTGAATCTGGTGGTGGGCTAACATGGCCCGCCTAAGCCTGCTGATTGCCCTGCTAAGCAGTATGCTGCTTAGCGGCTGCGGCTTTCATCTGCGCGGTGATTTACCACTCAGCCATTTTCCGGCCATGTATATTCAAAGTGATCGCCACTCTGAACTGGCGGCACTGGTGAGTAACCGGCTGGAGCACAACAAAGTAGAACTGCTGGCGTCATACCAGCAATCGGCGCCGATGCTGCAACTGCTTAGCGATTCGCTGGAGCGGCGTACCTTATCGCTGTTTCCTAATGGCCAGGTGGCTGAATATGAACTTATTTACAAAGTAAGCTACGCGCTGACCATGCCGGATGGCGAACCGCAGCAATATCAGTTTGAGCTGTTCCGCGATTATCAGGACGACCCGAATCAGGCGGCGGCCAAAGCCAAAGAGCTGGAACTGATGCTGGGCGAGCTGCGCCAGCAGGCTGCCAACCGTATTGTGCGCCAGCTGTCACGGTTGCATTAATGCCAACCGGGCTACGCTAATGCAAAAACTCTATGCCAATCAGCTGGAACCACACTTAGCCGGGCAACTTGCCCCCTGTTACCTGCTGTTTGGCGAAGAGCCGCTGCAAAAGCTTGAAGCCATAGATGCCATTCGCGCCGCGGCAAAACAGCAAGGTTATATTGAACGCATCAGCTTAGCCGCGGATGCGCAATTTGACTGGAATGAACTTAGCAACGAGCTGCAAGCTATGTCGCTGTTTGCTGAGCGCCGCTTAATTGAATTAGAGCTGGTGCAGCAAAAGCTTTCCGCCGTGGCCAATGAGCAGTTAAAAAACCTGCCGCAACAGTTACACAGCGATATTATTTTGCTGATCCACGGCGAGCGCAGCCACAGCGATGTCAGCAAACTGGCCTGGTTTAAGCAGTTGCAAACCCAGGCAGTACAAATACCCATTTATGCCCTGGACGAACGCCAAAGCCAGCAATGGTTAAGCCAGCGCGCGCGCCAGTTACAGCTGCAGCTGAGCAGCGATGCGCTGGCATTACTGCAGCACCATTGTGCCGGTAATTTACTGGCGGCCCGGCAAGAGCTGGAAAAACTGGCGCTCAGCAATTTGCCCCAGCCACTGGATGCCAACGCTTTAAGCTCCTTTTTAGCCGACCACTCCAGCTTTACAGTATTTCAGCTGATAGACGCCATCTTACAGGGCCAGGCCGACGAAGCATTGCACCGCCTGCAACGGTTGTGTCAGCAGGACACTGAGCCGGTTATTATTGCCTGGCAGCTACAAAAAGAAGTGCTGCAACTGCGCCAGTTACAGCAGGCCCCGCAGCACAACCTGAATGACAGCTTTAAAAGCCTGGCTATCTGGCCCAAACGCCAGCCGCTGTACCAGAGCGCGCTTAAGCGTTTATCGGCGAACTGGCTGGATTATCTGCTGCAGGAGCTGGCAGCATTCGACCGGTTGTATAAAAGCGGCCAGCTAACTAACAGTGAAGTGGCGCTGGCACATCTGGTGACGTTATTTGTTAAACCGGTGCCTAAAGCGTTTTCGCTGCAACAACACGCCAGCTATGACTAAGCATTTATGACTAAACACCTATGATAAAACACATCGGCATTCTGGGTGGCACCTTTGACCCGGTACACAACGGCCACATTCGCTGCGCCCATTATGTCCAGCAACACTGTGCCCTGGATGAAGTAAGGCTAATGCCCTGCCATTTGCCGGCGCATCGTGCCACGCCAGGCGTAAGCAGTGAGCAGCGCGCCGCTATGGTGCAGCTGGCCATAAGCCAATACCCGCAGCTGAAACTGGAACGGCTGGAGTTAAATAAGCCCAGCGCCTCCTACACCGCAGACAGCCTGCAATTGTTAAGCACGCAAGAGCCCGGCAGCCGCTTTTACTTTATTATCGGCATGGATTCGTTGTGTTATTTTCGCAGCTGGAAAAACTGGCCGGATATACTTAAGCTTGCCCACTTACTGGTATGCCAGCGCCCCGGTTACAGCCAGCAAGACGGCGACGCGCCGGCATTATTGCAGCAGTTTGGTGTAACCGACCTGGCCACCATGCGCCAACGCCCCAGCGGTTGCATTATGCTGCTGGCCAACCCGCTAGCAGACATTAGCGCCAGCGAAATCCGCCGACAATTGCAGCAACAGCAAAGCGCGGCAAAAACTTTAGATCCCGCCGTATTGAACTATATTCAAACACAGCAACTCTATCAGGCTTAAGCGCTATATCCGCGTTTAAACTGTGCTAAAATGCCGCTTTTTTAACGCGCAGAGGAATCAGGGTGCAAACAGCCGAACTGGTAAGTTTTATTCAGGACAAAATTGACGACATGAAAGGCCGCGATATCGTGACTTTAGACGTGCGCGGCAAATCCAGTGTCACTGAGTTTATGATAGTGTGCTCCGGCACATCAAACCGCCACACTAAATCTATTGCCGACTATGTAGCTGGCGAAGCCAAAAAAGCCGGCCTGCCAACCTTAGGCATTGAAGGCCAGGCATCCGGCGAATGGGTGTTACTGGATTTAGACGAAGTGGTAGTGCATGTAATGCTGGAAGAAACCCGCAGTTTTTACCAGTTGGAAAAGCTTTGGAGCGCCTAGGCTGACATGAAGTTAGTGCTGATTGCTGTAGGCAACAAAATGCCCGCCTGGGTACAAACCGGTTTTGACGAATATGCCAGACGCTTTCCGCGTGATATGCCGCTGGAGTTAATTGAAATTCCGGCCGGCAAACGCGGTAAAAATGCCGACATAAAACGCATTCTGGAACAGGAAGGCGAGAAAATGCTGGCAGCAATACCGCGCGGCAGCAAAATAGTTACGCTGGAAGTTACCGGCGACAACTGGAGTAGCCCCACCCTTGCCACTAAACTTACCGACTGGCAACGCGATGGCCGCGATGTGTGTTTGCTGGTTGGCGGCCCGGAAGGGCTGGCTCCGGCTTGCATTGCCGCCAGTGAGGCCAAATGGTCATTGTCAGCATTGACATTACCGCACCCGCTGGTTCGGGTGGTACTGGCCGAAAGCCTGTACCGTGCCTGGAGTATATGTACTAATCATCCTTATCATCGCGAGTAAAGATGTTTAAAAAGCGCGTTGCCATTCAGGATTTTGCCGCCGAAAGCCGTTTGTTTAATCAACGGGCGGTGTTTGCCATTCTGTTTGTCGTGCTGATGTTTAGCGTTATCGTGTTTAACCAGTATCAACTGCAGATTGTCTCTTATCAGGATTACCAAACCCGCTCGGAAGGTAACCGCATTAAAGTGGTGCCGCTGGCACCCAACCGTGGCCTTATTTATGACCGCAGCGGCATTTTGCTGGCAGAAAACCGGCCGGTATTCTCGCTGGAGCTGATCCCAGAACAAATTAATGATATGGCCGGCACTTTGGCAGAGCTGGCAACGCTGATCGAATTTACCGCAGAGCAGCAAGACGCTTTTTTAAAACAGGTAAGAGCCCAGCGCCGCTTTAACAGCATCACGCTAAAAGAACAGCTTGATGATCAGGAAGTGGCCATTCTGGCGGCCAATCAGCATCGTTTTCCCGGCGTAACTGTTGAGGCCCGCTTAAGCCGGCACTATCCGTTTGGCGATCTGTTTACTCATGCCCTCGGTTATATCGGCAAAATAAACACCCGTGAATTACAGCAACTGGAGCTGGATGGCGAGGCGCCAAACTATGCGGCCAGCCGCGATATCGGCAAAATAGGCCTGGAGCGTTTTTATCAGCGCGAGCTGCACGGCACCATGGGCTATCAGGAAGTTGAAGTGAACAACCGCGGCCGCTTAATCCGGGTGCTGCGCTCAGTTCCCGCCGTTTCCGGCCAGAATATTCAGCTTGGCCTGGATGTCGGGCTGCAATTAACGGCACAACAGATACTTAAACAACATCGCGGCGCAATAGTGGCGATAGATCCACGCGATGGCGCCGTACTGGCGTTTTACAGCAACCCCAGTTACGACGCCAACCTGTTTGTGCATGGCATCAGCTCGGCTAATTACAACGAATTACTGAACTCACGCGACAGGCCACTCATTAACCGCGTAACTCAGGGTGTTTACCCACCGGCCTCTACCATTAAGCCGCACCTGGCCTTGCTGGGGCTGGAAAGCCGCACCATTACCACCAATACAAAAATCTGGGACCCGGGCTATTACACCCTGCCCAACAGCGATCACCGTTTTCGCGACCATATCCGCTGGGGGCATGGCTGGGTAGATATTTACACCGCTATTACCAAAAGCTGCGACACCTTTTTTTATGATATGGGCATTAAGCTGGGTATTGACCGGATCTCTGAATACATGCACAAAATGGGTTTTGGCGAAAAAACCGGTATAGATATTCTGGAAGAAAGCAGCGCTAATATGCCATCACGCGGCTGGAAACGGGCGCGGCACAACCAACCCTGGTATCCCGGTGACACCGTACCGCTGAGCATAGGCCAGAGCTACTGGACCACCACACCGTTACAACTTGCCGTTGCCACCACACCTTTGCTTAACCGCGGTAAATTAGTTACACCGCATATGGTAACCGCCTTTAACAATGGTGAAACCACCGCCGCCAACATTTTACCGCCACGGCAGGTGCTGGATGTTGAAAATGAACAAAATTATGCCGTTGTTATGGATACCATGCACCAGACAGTAAGCACTCTCGGCGGCACAGCGCACAGAGCCTTTATTGGTGCACAATACAGCTCTGCAGGCAAAACCGGTACCGCGCAACTGGCCGCCATAGCACAAGATGCCAAATATGACGCCGATGCCATTGACGAGCGCCTGCGCGATAATGCTATGTATCTTGGCTACGCCCCCTATGACAAGCCCACCATCCTGGTGGTAGTGGCGCTGGAAAATGCCGGTGGTGGTGGCAGTAACGCTGCGCCGCTGGCCCGCCAGCTGATGGATTACTACTTTACTGCCGGAGTAAACCGCGATGAGTGATGATTTCACCGGCAACGCCCGGCACAGCCGGCTGGCACAGTTTCATATCGACACGCCGTTATTACTTGGATTACTGGCGCTGATAGGCTTTGGCTTAATGGTGCTCTACAGCGCCTCTGGCCAAAGCATTGTGATGATGGAACGCCAGATAGTACGTCTGGGTATTGCACTGGCCGTGATGATTGCCTTTGCCCAAATAAAACCCCAAACGTTAAAACGCTGGTCTTTTCCGCTGTTTTTGGTTGGCGTGGCGTTGCTGGTAGCGGTAATGCTGGTAGGCAGTGTTGGCAAAGGCGCCCAGCGCTGGCTGGATCTGGGTTTTATGATGTTTCAGCCATCAGAAATAATGAAGCTGGCGGTGCCAATGGCAGTAGCCTGGTTTATTGCATCCCACAGCTTGCCGCCCCGTATTCTGCATCTGCTGGGCGGTGTTTTGATGTGCGCCGTACCAACACTGCTTATTGCCCAGCAACCCGACTTAGGTACCTCTATTCTGATAGCCACTGCCGGTGTTTTCGTACTATTTCTATCTGGCATGAGCTGGCGCCTGATTGCACTGGTAGCAGGCTTAATTTCGGCATTTTTGCCCATACTGTGGCTGTTTTTAATGCGCGAATACCAGCGCCAGCGTGTACTAACCTTTATTAACCCGGAAAGCGATCCGCTGGGTTCCGGTTACCATATTATTCAGTCAAAAATTGCCATCGGCTCTGGTGGTTTTGACGGCAAAGGCTGGTTACATGGCACCCAATCGCAGTTGGAGTTCTTACCCGAACGCCATACCGATTTTATTTTTGCCGTACTCAGTGAAGAGTTTGGCATGTTGGGTGTGTTAATATTGCTGGCAATTTACTTGTTTATCATTGTCCGCTGTATAATTATTTCCAGCCGGGCACAGGATAATTACAGTAAGTTGGTAGCCGGCAGCTTTACGCTGACCTTTTTTGTCTATGTGTTTGTTAATATAGGCATGGTATCCGGCCTGTTACCGGTAGTGGGAGTACCTTTGCCTTTGGTTAGTTTTGGCGGTACCTCGATGGTGACACTGATGGCCGCTTTTGGTGTAATAATGTCGGTAGGAACTCATAAACGCATGTTGGCAGCGCCTTGATGAAATACGTAGCTTTAACCCTTTCAGTACTGGTTTTACTCAGCGCCTGTAGCAGTAAGCGCAGTAGTACCCCTACAACAACTGAACCAGAGCCTAATGCCGGGCGTTATCAGCAAAAGAAAGACAGCATTCCGACGCGCCTGCCCACGCTGCTGGAAATGACCGACCCTGTACCACAGGCAGAGCCACTAAGCCGCGGCGGCAACAGGCCCTACAGCTTGTTTGGCCAGCATTATACGCCACTGGTGCAAAGTACAGATCACCGTGAAGTTGGTATTGCGTCCTGGTATGGCAATAAATTTCATGGCCATCTGACATCCAATGGCGAAACCTATAATATGTTTGCCATGACTGCAGCACATAAAACCCTGCCACTACCGTCTTATGTTAAAGTGACCAATCTGGATAACAATCAATCGGCCATAGTGCGGGTAAATGACCGTGGCCCGTTTCACAGCGACAGAGTCATTGATTTATCCTACTCTGCTGCGCATAAAATAGGCATGCTACAACGGGGTACAGCCAGAGTTCAGCTGGAACTATTACAATCGCCCGCCATGTACGCGCAGGCCACTGTATCTGGCACCGCAGTAGCCCAAACCAGCAGTTGCTTTATTCAGGTGCTGGCCAGTTCAGATAGCAACCGCCTCAGCCAGTTGCAGCAAAAACTGCAACGCGAACAGGCATTGCCAAGTGAAATACAGCCGGGCAGCGGAATTTTTCGCTTATTAGTCGGTCCTACTGCCAGTAAGCAGCAAGCGCAGCAATGGCTGCAACAGTTAAAGTCCGGGCTTTTCCCGGATGCATATTTTTTTGATAGCCGTCAGTGCAGCTGACATCTGATTAAACATAACGATTAAAAAAGAACAGGTCTCATGAAAAGTTATTGCCATATTTTTGCCGTCGCAGCCGTTTCCCTTGCCAGTGCCAGCTTCAGCTTGTCTGCTATTGCCCAGACAGTTACTCCTCAACCACCTGAAGTGGCAGCCAAGGGCCACATTCTGATCGATTTTGATACCGGCAAGGTGTTATCCGAGCATAATGCCGACATGTCGCTGGCCCCGGCCAGTTTAACCAAGATGATGACCAGCTATGTTATTGGCACCGAGCTGAAAAACGGCAATATCACCAATGAAGATATGGTAACCATTAGTGAAAATGCCTGGGCGAAAAACTTTCCCGGCTCATCGTTAATGTTTATTGAAGTAGGCACTCAAGTATCGGTAGCCGACTTAAACAAAGGTATTATTATTCAGTCCGGCAATGACGCCTGTGTCGCACTGGCAGAGCATATTGCCGGTAGCGAAAGCGCCTTTGTCGACTTAATGAACGCCCATGCCGAACGCTTAGGCATGACCAGCAGCCGCTTTGGCAACAGTCATGGCCTGCCAAGTGCCGAGAACTACTCTACCCCGCGCGACATGGCCAAATTGTCGGCTGCATTAATCCGCGACGTACCGGATGAATACGCCATTTATGCTGAGAAAGAATTTACCTACAACAACATTAAACAGTACAACCGCAACTCACTGTTGTGGGATCGCAGCCTGGAAGTAGACGGCATTAAAACCGGCCACACCAGTGAAGCCGGTTTTAGCTTAATTACCTCAGCCACCCGCGATGGTATGCGCCTGGTGTCGGTTGTTATGGGCACCAACAGCGAGCGCGCACGTCAGGCTGAAAATAAAAAGCTGCTTACCTACGGTTTTCGCTTTTTTGAAACCTTTTCGCCTTATCAGGCCGGGGAAAAATTTGCTGAACAACGTATCTGGCAAGGCGACAAAGAAAATATCCAGTTAGGCATACTGCAATCAGCGCAGGTTACTATTCCGCGCGGTCAGCGTAAAAACCTGCAGGCCGATTTTACCTTGAATCAGCAACTGCTCGCCCCCATTACTAAAGGCCAGCAGGTTGGCACTATTTACCTGAAACTCAATGGGGAAGATATTGCTACCTATCCGCTGGTGGCGCTGGAAGACGTAGCACAAGGCGGTTTCTTCAGCCGGATAATTGATTATATTAAAATGCAGTTTAATTAATTCGCCCAGATTATAGCTTTCTAAGTCCCGGCAATAGCCGGGATTTTTTGTTACAATCAGGCCTAAATGGTAAGACAACGGCAAACGCCGTGATAGTGAGACAAAATGGCGCACGAAGTTAAAGACACTAAGTTTGACGAATATCTGGAATTCCCCTGTCAGTTCAGTTTTAAAGTACTGGGCGTGGCCGATGACGCCCTGGTAGACCAGGTTATGGCCGTCGTGCGCCAGCATACTGACGCCGGCGACTACAGCCCGGCCGTTAAACCCAGCAGCAAAGGCACTTATCATTCTGTTTCGGTTAGCGTAACAGTTACCAGTAAGCAGCATATTGAACTGCTGTACACAGAGCTTGGCAAAATTGAACTGGTGCGTTACGTACTCTGAGGTAGTACCACCAGCTTAGCCATTCGTATTCAGTGTATAAGGCGGTATAATGCGCAGCGTTTCAGAGCAGGCCGGACAACAGGTAACAACAAAGCCAACGCTAGCAGAGCAACTGGTCATCAGAGAGCTTGGCGTGCAGGACTACACCACAGTGTGGCAGGCCATGCAGCAATTTACTGATCAGCGTAATAGCAACACAACCGATGAACTCTGGCTGCTGGAGCACCAGCCGGTATTTACTCAGGGCCAGGCCGGTAAAGAAGAACACTTGCTGTTCCCCGGCGATATTCCTGTGGTAAAAGTCGACCGTGGCGGCCAGGTAACTTATCACGGCCCGGGCCAGTTAATGGTGTACGTGTTGCTGGATTTAAAGCGCCGTAATATGGGTGTACGCCAGTTGGTAACACTGCTGGAACAGGTGCTTATTCAGTTGCTGTCGGCCTATGGCATTAATGCCTACGCCAAGCTCGATGCCCCCGGCGTTTACGTTGACGGTGGTAAAATTGCCTCTTTAGGGCTGCGGGTACGCAAAGGTTGCACCTTTCACGGCCTGGCGTTAAATGTGAATATGGATTTAAGCCCGTTTTCACGTATTAACCCCTGTGGTTATGCCGGATTACAAATGATCCAAAGTAAAGATTTAGGCGGCCCGCAAAGCATTGCAGAGGCCAAACAACGAATAGTGCAGTGTTTTCAGCAGCAACTGAATGTAGCCACACTGCAGCACACTACAGGGTTAGATTGGCAAAATGACTAAAACTGCACGTATGGAACCCGGCGTTAAACTGCGCGACGCTGACAAAATGGCCTTAATTCCTATTAAGGTACTGCCAACCGAGCCGGAGCAAATGCTGCGTAAACCTGAGTGGCTGAAGATCAAACTGCCAAAAAGCTCAGAGCGCATCGATCAGATCAAAGGCGCCCTGCGCAAGCACGGCCTGCATTCCGTATGTGAAGAAGCCGCCTGCCCTAACCTGACCGAATGCTTTAACCACGGCACTGCTACCTTTATGATTTTGGGTGCTATATGTACCCGTCGCTGCCCGTTTTGTGATGTTGCCCACGGCCGGCCATTACCGCCTAGTGCCGAAGAGCCGGAAAAACTGGCCTTAACCATTCGCGATATGAATTTAAAATACGTGGTAATCACTTCGGTTGACCGCGATGACTTACGTGACGGCGGCGCCCAGCATTTTGCCGACTGTATCAGCGAAATACGCAAACACAGCCCGCATATTAAAATTGAAGTACTGGTACCAGACTTCCGCGGCCGTATGGATACTGCACTGGATATTTTAACCCAGACACCACCAGACGTATTTAACCACAACCTGGAAACAGCCCCGCGATTGTACAAGCTGGCCCGCCCCGGTGCTGACTACAAGTGGTCACTGCAGCTGTTAAAACGCTTTAAAGCGGCCCACCCTGAAGTGTCGACCAAATCCGGTTTAATGGTCGGCCTGGGTGAAACCACCGAAGAGCTGATCGAAGTATTAAAAGACCTGCGTGAGCACGATGTTGATATGTTGACCGTAGGCCAGTACCTGCAACCAAGTAAGCACCATTTACCGGTAAAAAGGTACATGCCACCGGCCGAATTTGACGAAATTAAACGCATTGCTTATGAGCTAGGCTTTAAACACGTTGCCAGCGGCCCGTTTGTGCGATCTTCATATCACGCAGATCGCCAGGCAGCCGGAGAAGATATTAGTTAATAGCGAGCTAATCTAGCTGTTAGAAAAATGCGCTCCAGGGCGCATTTTTTATTTAGGCATATTTATCTCAGCCATCAGCACTTCATCAGCTTAAAAACACTTTAGCATCAATTTTTATAGCCTTTTATTTCATATCCTTGCAATAAAAAAGGAGATAGAAAATGCTAAAATCATCCACTGTTATACTGTCACTCATACTTACGTTACTTTATTGGTCATGGCCAGTTTTTGCTGAAAAAATTAGTGCTGTTCACCATGCTGTCGAGCTGAGCTCTGAACTTACCCAACACACATTACTTCTCGATGTTTACCTACCTCATAATTATGCTGCCGGACGTCAGGAACCCTACCCCGTGCTTTATACTACAGCGGGTGACACCCGTTTTGAGGTGCTGCAAGCACAAATTGACTGGCTCAGTCATACCAGTTTTTCACCTATGCCACAGTTAGTCATAGTACGGGTGCCGCGTTTGTCTTTTACAGGCGCAGAAGCGTTATCTGATCAGCAGTACTATGCGCTGTTGGCAAAAGTGCTACGCCAGGAGGTGCAACCAGCTCTTAATACCCGCTTTAATCTGGCACCATTTAACATAATTGAGGGCTATTCCAGCCGGGGCAATCTGGCACTGGCACTGTTGCAGCATGCCAGCGGCTACTTTAATGCGGCAGTGATACTAGCGCCGGCTTTAGAGTTACAGCCAGGTGATGAGCTGGCTAACCTGCAACAAGCCCTGAAAACCCACAGCTTGGTTAATTACCTGTATTTGTCATTAGGCAACTTTGCCAACAACCGCCGCCATTTTGAGCAGCTAAAATCAGCAGCAAACACTGTTAATAAAGGCCAACCCGACTATCACTTCGATGATTTAAGTACCGAGCATTATCATAGTAGCGCCATGATCGGGCTGGAACGGGGCCTGCGTTATTTGTTTGCCGATGTGAAAGTGACAGATTTCTCACCTTTTGTTGATTCGGGTGTATCAGGCTTGCAGGCATACCACCAAAAACTTACTGATAAATACGGCTACCACATTGACATTGCAGACAATTTATTAGGGCTTGGTCAGTATTTTTTCGAACATCAAATGCCAGAACATGGCCAGCAAACTTTTGCAGTGTTATTTAAAACCTATCCACAGCAGCTCATTTATCAGCTGCGCTATGCTCAGGCGATGCTAGCCGCAGGATTAACCCGACAGGCTCAGGCACAGCTTAAGCATACCTTAAAACTTGCTACTAATGCGGGCGATAGCGAGCTGCAGCAATATGTCAGCCAGTTATTATCGCAAGTCCAGCTTAACTAACACCTGCATAGCGTGCTCAGCGCCGGTTGTATTGGCCAGTATCCGCAGTGGCATAGCCTGTAAATCAGTGGCTACTGCATAGTCCGCAGTATACTGCCCCAGTTCTCGCACCTCATTATGCTGAGGATGATAGGCCATGATACGTTGTTGTTTATCAGCAAACAGCAACTGATCGTCGCGCCAGTAAAAGCGCCATTGCAGTATCTGCTGCTGTAACGCTGTAATATCTGTTAACCTGGCATTTTCCAGTAACTTAATGCTTGGGCTATCTGGTGTAGCAATAAACACCTGTCCGCTATTGCTTAGCTGCGCCCAATGTACCGCGCCGGAAAACAGCTGTTGTTGTGTCTGACGGTTAACATCAATCAGGATCAGCTGCGCCGATTTATCCAGGGCTAACAGAAACTCTCCGGCGCTGGTACTGATATGTTGCAGCAACACCTCTAAGTCATCTGCCGGCATCAGTCGCTGCGGCTGAGCATTGAGCAGCTGTTTGTTAATATGTTCAGCCCCCAGCATCCAGATAGCCTGGCCGTCTTGTTGCCAGACAAACGAGCGGATGTACTGCTCAGGACTAATACGTTTGACAGCGCCAGCCTCCTGTAACCACAATTCTTGCAGCCCTGACCGGTTGGAGATAAACGCAATATGCTCACCATCTGGCTGAAACTGAGCATCCTGCTCATCAAAGGGCGTCGCCGCAAGCCGGGTGTTGTTTGTATCCAGTAGCGCAACTTGCCTATCAGTACGGATCCGACTGGCTAGCCACTGATCTGGTGCAGCGGCTGAGGTAAAGTGCAATTGTTGATACTCCGTCAATGCTAATGACTGACTCAGCCTGAGATCCCGATAAATATAAACCCTATCCTTATGTTGCTGTACCAGAGTGCCATCTTGCGCAACGCTAAAATAGGCTGGCTGGTCTGAAGTATAGGGCAAAGTTGTTTGCTTAATTAAACTCAGCTCCGATGTCTGCAACTTATAGGCAAACAACCAGAGTGTCGGTATTGACTGCTGATCTAACCCCATCACATAAAGCTTAGAGTCTTGCCAATAGCTGCCGCTGATCTGCTGCAGTTTTATTGGTAATAAATCAGCGCTAAGCGTCTTACTGTCTGGGTCTACAGCAACAATATGCTCGCGACTGACCGCCAGTAGCCTGTTGTTGCTAACCCAGTACAGTTGTTGCACAGCAAACGGAGGGCAAGCATGCATGGTGGTCTGATTAGCATTCGTCAGCTGCAAGCTAATAAGCTGGGTGCATTTTTGTTTATCTGATTGCATGGTTAAGGCCACAACAGCAAGGTTACTACCA
Organism: Rheinheimera pacifica; assembly: GCF_900108485.1. Classification (GTDB taxonomy): domain Bacteria; phylum Pseudomonadota; class Gammaproteobacteria; order Enterobacterales; family Alteromonadaceae; genus Alishewanella; species Alishewanella pacifica. The sequence goes on from NZ_FNXF01000011.1 coordinate 68,942, forward strand.
TCCGGGCTTATGCTGGGTATACCGTAATAGTCAGCCGCGCTGTGAAGCGGTGTGCTTTGTTCAGTATGCAGATTTTTGCGCACCAAAGTTGCCGTTGCTGCCCCGCGTTCAATATAAAACAGCTGGTCATGGTTTAAGGTGCCGTTTTGCTCATTGGCTACGCCATAGGTAAGTGGCTGTATCGTGCTAAGTTGATAACTACGCTTCGTCGGCAGTACATTTAGTAGCAGGGCGACACCGAGTATTAGCGGCAAACCAACAGCAAAGTAAAACTGGTATTTAATTGACTGCACTGGCGTATCGCCGGGGTCTGGCTGTAGCCGATAGCCTTTTTTCGGAAACGTCTGCAGCACATTTTTATTATCATCCCCTAAATGTTTCCTCAGTTGCGCTATGCAACGTTGCAAGGCATTGGGCGCAACGATGGTGTCACCCCAGACCTGTGCAAATAGTGCTTCCTGCGATACTAACTCCCCTCTGCTGGCATACAATGCTTTAAACACAGCCAGCACTTTAGCTTCGAGCAAGATGGTTTCACCAAGGTACATCAGTTCACCGGTGGTAAGGTTGAGTGCACGGCCGTTAATTATCAGCATCAGACATCGCCTTGGCACACTTCGCTGCTTTTTGCGTGTTGCTCATTAAAAGTGACCACTTAACAGTATGGGAAGCTTGTGTCGTCAAACAGTATTTCCCTTTTTTCAGAATTTGTCTGTGGCTAAACTAGCCAACAATTTTGCGTTAATCAACTCCAACTTAGCAAAAGATTAACATCGCCAGCTGACATTAGCACCGCCGCTATTAGCAGGCTGCTTTTTTGGGCAAAAGCCGCTATGCTTCTTTACAACTTTAAGGGGAAAACCATGGAACACAGACGATTTAGCCGGGTAAGCTTTCAGGGTAAAGCCCATCTGGATATTGGCAGCCATAGTCTGGCCACTGAAGTGCTGGATTTGTCATTGCAGGGCGCCCTGATTAAAAAACCTGCCGATTGGCCGCCGTCGTTACCTAAACAAATGTTACTGCGTATACAGTTGAACGAGCTGCCAATAGAATTAAGTATGAAAGTTAGTGTGGCGCATGCGTCTGATACTGTTGTGGGTTTACACTGCGAGAAAATTGATATTGAAAGTGTGTCGCACCTGCGCCGCTTACTGGAGCTTAATCTGGGTGACGCTGAACTGTTAAGCCGCGAGTTGTCTGAGCTAAGCGCTGGCTAATCAGGGCGCCAGCGCTTGTTGTGCTTCGCTGTAACCCAGTTCTGACGCCTGCTGCATATAATGCTGCCAGCGTTGCCAGTTTTGTTGCTGCCGGGCCAGATAAGCAAAGTAATATTGCACTGGCATTAAGTTTTCCGGTTTTGTCAGGATCTGTTGTGCCAGCTGAAAATACAGTTGCGGCATGGGCAGCTCAAAAGAGCGCATCAGGTTATGCTCTGCCACCACCCGGTACGCCTGCAAATGAGTATGTTTGCAGCTGTCTACCGCCGTTAAGCTAATATCCTGTGCCCCTAACTGCCATTGCTGCAAATAGGCTGAAACGTCTGCATTAGCCGATTCTGTAACAACAATATTAGGGTAAAATTTTCCGCTTTTGCATACTTGCTGCGCTGTGGCTGCGGGTAACTGATATTCGTCGATAAAACCGAGTATATGCATAAACTCATGGCGCAACAGCGCCAGGCTGGCGTTGTCTGGCAGTTGCAAAATACCGTTGTTATAACTGGCTTTACCCCGCCCGGCCACCACCACTAACTGGCTGAAGTTACCATTGGCTACCAACTCTTCCAAGGCCTGATAACGGCACTGCAGCAGGCTGCTGCTGTCTTCTGAGCACTGCAGTGAGGTGCTATTGATGGTATGCAGGGGTAAAAAACATACTGCTAACTGGGATAACTGGGCATCGGTTTGCCATTGTTGTAACAGGTGCTGCCAGTTATCTACCCCGGCCTGCTGGCTGGCAACAGGTTGCAAGGTCAGCTGACAGCCTTGCGGGTGCTGATAGCCCACAGTGGTTACGCTGTTACCCTGCCACAGCCCCAGCTCTGCCCGTTGGGCAGCCGAAACAGCGCTTGCTGCCATGGTGTTGCTATCAAGCTGCTGTTGTAACCACTGCGCAGTGGCCTGCCGCCCCTGCTGGCGCTGTTGTAATTGCAGCGCATGTTGCAAGGCTTGGTTATCGCCCAAATTAGCGGCCTGGCGCATCCAGTGCAGTGCGGCGTCATACTCGGCGTTGGCCAATCGCTGGCGGGCTAATGTCATAGCTGCACCAGCGTCTGTTTGTGCCTGTTGCATCAGCGCTGCCTCGCCATCAGGCGCAGGTTGGCAGGCGCTGAGTAATATAAATGCAAAAAAGCCAGCAAGCTGGCTTTTAATTCGCGTACTGATAAACCGCTCAGGGTTCATCGAAACCTTCAGGGCTGGCATTTTCACCACGCAGCCGGGCCATTTCTAACCGGGCATAACGGTGCTCAACAAACTCAAATACATTCGTTGCCAGTACTTTTTTGTAGTACTCCAGCGCCTGCTCGGGTTGTTGCTTGCTGTCATGCCACTTAGCCAGATAGAAATACACTTCACATAAGCGCTCTGCCAGTAATTGCGGGCCAGATAAATCCTGCATTACCGAGTCCAGTAAAGCACGCTCTGTCATCTCGCCGGCCAGAAACCGCACAATATTGGTAGACCACTCAGCCTGATCCAATATTTGGGCACGCTGCTGCAATTGCTGCTTCGCCTGCTCTGCTGACTGCTCATTTTGCGCCAGATATAACCAGATCACCCGGTAAGCATCTGTTGGTTTTAACGCCAGAAAACGTTCAAAATCGCCTACAGCCAATTCTGTCTTACCGGCATAATACAGTGCTATACCACGGTTTAAATAAGCAAACTCGTGCTCAGGTGCCAGCTCCAGCGCAGAATCAAAAGCTTCGTATGCCGAATCAAAATCACCGCTAACGGTATGATGAATGCCAACAAAGTTGTACGCATCTGCCATATCGGGTTTTAACCGCAAAGCTCTTAAAAAATCCAGCCGTGCCAGCGAGCGCAGGCCAACACTGTCATACATTACACCGCGGTCGTAATACAGCTGGGCAGATTGCTCTTCTGATAACTCGGCGCGATACAAAATTTCAGTTAAGCGGGCGATAGCCAGTTCAGTACGGTAAGACACCGCCAGAGGCTCTGGCGTTAGCCAGCCTCCGGTGGTGGCCGACTGAGTGGTTGCACAACCACCCAGCAATGTCACCAGCAGCGCTAACGGCGCTGCCCGGCGTAACAGCCTATCAGGCATTTTCTTCAACATTAGCAGACTCAGTAGCAGGTTTAGCGCTTGCTTCCTTGATACTCAGGCGTACGCGACCTTGCTTGTCAACTTCAAGTACCTTAACAGCCACTTTCTGGCCAACTGTTAAGTGCTCAGATACATTGTTTACGCGCTCATCAGAGATTTGCGAAATATGTACCAAACCATCTTTGCCAGGCAGTACGTTAACAAAAGCACCGAAATCAACGATACGTACTACTTCGCCTTCATAAATGGCACCCACTTCAATCTCGGCGGTAATAGCGTTGATCTTGTCGATAGCAATTTGTGCCGCTTTTGCTGTAGTTGCCGCAATTTTAATGCTGCCATCATCTTCCAGCTCAATCGTAGTACCTGATTCTTCTGTGATTTGACGGATAACAGCGCCACCTTTACCGATAACTTCGCGGATTTTCTCCGGGTTAATCTTCATGGTGTAAATGCGCGGCGCGTATTCAGACATCTCTTCACGGTGACCGCTGATTGCCTGGTCCATTACGTTCAGAATATGCAAACGGGCAGCTTTAGCTTGCTTAAGCGCAATTTGCATAATTTCTTTGGTAATACCGTCGATTTTAATATCCATTTGCAGTGCGGTAATACCTTCGGTGGTACCAGCTACTTTAAAGTCCATATCGCCTAAGTGATCTTCATCACCTAAGATGTCAGACAGCACAACGAAATCGTCGCCTTCTTTTACCAGGCCCATCGCAATACCGGCGACAGAAGCTTTAATAGGTACGCCAGCGTCCATTAATGCTAAAGAAGAACCACACACCGATGCCATAGAGCTTGAACCATTAGATTCAGTGATTTCTGATACGATACGTACTGTGTACGGGAAGTCATTGAAATCAGGCATTACCGCTAAAACACCACGTTTAGCTAAACGGCCATGGCCGATTTCGCGACGTTTAGGTGAGCCCACCATGCCGGTTTCACCAACACAGTAAGGAGGGAAGTTGTAGTGCAGCATAAAGGTGTCAGTTTTAGCACTTAACAAGTCGTCGATGTTTTGTGCATCACGTGCCGTACCTAACGTTGCGGTTACCAGCGCCTGAGTTTCACCGCGGGTAAACAGCGCTGAACCGTGGGTACGTGGTAATACACCGGTCATAACGCTTAAACCACGGATCATTTCCGGGTCACGGCCGTCAATACGCGGTTCACCTTTGGTGATACGGCCACGTACTACTTTAGATTCCAGCTCGTGGAAAATCTCGCCAACTTCGTTTTTATTCAGCTCTTCGCCTTCGGCCAGCTCAGCAGTCAGTTTTTCTACTAACGCGGCTTTGATCTCGCCGATACGCTCATAGCGTTTGGCTTTTTCAGTGATCTGATAAGCTTCGCCCAGTTGCGCGCGTGCCAGACCGTCGATTTTTTCAATTAACGGCAGGTTTTTCGCAGGCGCTTGCCAGTTCCACTTCGGCTTAGCACCTTCAGCAGCAAATTCGTTTATGGCATTAATGGCAGTTTGCATTTGCTCATGGCCATACATTACTGCACCAAGCATTACGTCTTCAGACAAAATACCGGCTTCAGATTCAACCATTAATACCGCACCGGCAGTACCGGCAACCACTAAGTCCAGCTTAGAGCTTTTCAGCTCGTCTTCTGACGGGTTCAGTACATACTGGTTATTGATATAACCAACACGGGCTGCACCAATAGGGCCGGCAAATGGAATGCCTGATAACGCCAGCGCTGCAGAAGTACCAATTAACGCTACGATGTCTGGCTGAATTTCTGGCTGTACTGACACTACAGTGGCAATAACCTGTACTTCGTTGTTGAAGCCTTCAGGGAACAGCGGGCGAATTGGCCGGTCGATTAAACGTGAAGTTAAGGTTTCGCCTTCAGACGGGCGACCTTCGCGTTTAAAGAAACCGCCCGGGATACGGCCGGCTGCGTACATTTTTTCCTGGTAATTTACCGTTAACGGGAAGAAATCCTGGCCTGGTTTGGCTTCTTTCTTGCCCACTACCGTTACTAAAACTGACGTATCACCCAGGCTGGCCAGCACTGCGGCATCTGCCTGACGGGCGATAACGCCGGTTTCTAAGGTGAAAGTATGTTGGCCGAACGGGAATGATTTTACGATGGGAGTCACGTGTTTGTTTCCTTTACTTAATCGCCTAATTGCGATGTCATTTTTGTCGTTTAATTCTTACTTAGTATACTCTGTAACCAAAGCGGAAAGATAGTTCAGTCAATCGCTAACTTTAGTGAAAAATAGTCTGCACTCTGGCAAGCTGAATTAAAAAAAGGGGCTTAAAAGCCCCTTTTTTACTTAAACCGATTAACGGCGTAAGCCTAAACGCTCAATCAGTGTGGCGTAACGGCTCTGGTCTTTACCTTTTAAGTAATCCAGTAACTTACGACGCTGGCTAACCATACGCAACAAACCACGACGAGAGTGGAAGTCATGCTTGTGCTGGGCAAAGTGGCCCTGCAGGTGGTTAATAGACGCAGTTAACAGGGCTACCTGTACTTCTGGTGAACCTGTGTCGCCTTGCTTAACAGCGTAGTCAGCAACGATTTTTGCTTTATCAGCAGCGCTTAAAGACATATTTAACTCCAAATGTGAGTGAACTATAGTCAGGGAATCGCCGATCACTCATCCAGCAGACCCCAAAAAATCCGCCGTATAATAGCATTTTACTGCTTTTTTACAAGGCGTTTCTACTACACCACCCTTAGGATAATGTGGCGGTATTTAATAAGCGCCGCGAGCTCAGCACGCCTTGTTCAACCTGGCCAATACCAAAGAAGTTATCGCCAGCGCCATGTAGCTTGATGGCGGCAATATCAGCCATTGTTACCTGACAGTTCTGGCCATGCTGTAACCGGTGTTGCTCTTGCTCTGTCAGGACCAGCTTAGGCATATCGACAATACCGGCGTCCAGCGGTAATAGCAGCGCATCCATGCTGCTAAAATCACCACTGGCATGGCATTGTTCTGCCAGTGCATCCAACTGCGGCGGCGTAACCATTTGCGCCGCATGAAAAGGCCCAACCTGAGTACGATGCAACCGGCCAACATGGGCACCACAGCCCAGCGCTTCGCCAAGGTCATCTATTAAAGTGCGGATATAAGTACCCTTAGAGCAGTGCACAATAAAATCTGCCGTGCTGCCATTGAATGCCAGCAACTCAAAGCGAAAAATACTGATAAGCCGGGCTTCGCGCGGTACGGTAATACCCTGACGGGCATAACGGTATAACGGCTGGCCCTGGTACTTCAGCGCCGAAAACATGGTAGGCACCTGTAAGATGTCACCACGAAACGCCACCAGCGCCTGTTCCAGTTCAGCCAGGTTAAACTGCACCGGCTTTTCGCTGATCACTTCGCCTTCAACATCACTGGTGCTGGTACGGACACCAAAGTTAGCCGTTACTAAATAGGTTTTATCGGTATCGAGCAAAAACTGGCTGAACTTGGTAGCTTCGCCAAAACAGATCGGCAGCAAACCGGACGCCATTGGGTCCAGCGCACCGGTATGACCGGCTTTTTGTGCCTGAAACAGCCAGCGCACGCGCTGTAAAATACCGTTGCTGCTAACTTCCAGTGGCTTGTCTAACAACAAAATGCCGTTAACGGCCCGGGCATTTTTCCGCGCCATTAGTTTGCCGGCTCGTCGCTGCTGTCTGTACTGTCAGCGGCATCGGCCACATCATCCAACGCCTGGCCTGACTGCAGCCGGCGACGATCATCTTCCGCCCGTGCAGTGCTAACTAAGGTTGCCATGCGGATACCTTCGTTTAATGACTCGTCAAAGGCAAAGCGAATATGCGGCACAATACGCGCCTGAATGCGTTTACCGATTAAGCTACGGACAAAACCAGAGGCATCGTTAAGGATCTTAAGGTTGTCTTCAACCTTATCATCAGCCAGGCCTAAAAAAGTAACAAACACTTTGGCGTGCGATAAGTCGCGCGATACCTCAACATCTGACACCGTAATCATACTGTGCAGGCGCGGATCTTTAATTTCGCGTTGCAGGATCACCGCCATTTCTTTTTTCATTTGCTGCGACAGTCTGTCGACGCGCGAGAATTCTTTCATAACTGTATTTCCACTGTCTGTTGCAGACAAAACAGGGGCCAAAGGCCCCTGTTTTATTGCTGCGTTGCCTGTTACAGGGTGCGTTCAACCTGTATTACTTCAAACACTTCGATCTGATCGCCTTCGCGCACATCGTTGTAGTTCTTCACGCCGATACCACATTCAAAGCCGTTACGTACTTCACTAACGTCATCTTTGAAACGACGCAGCGATTCCAGTTCGCCTTCGAAAATAACCACGTTGTCACGCAGTACACGGATAGGCGCATTACGTTTAATGATACCTTCCGTTACCATACAGCCGGCTATAGCGCCAAACTTAGGTGAACGGAACACATCACGTACCTGCGCCAGGCCGATAATTTGCTGCTTAAACTCAGGCGCTAACATGCCTGTCATGGCGGCACGCACTTCGTCTAACAGCTCATAAATGATGCCGTAGTAACGTAAGTCAAGGCCTTCATCTTCTACCAGTTTACGCGCAGTGCCATCGGCACGAACGTTAAAGCCGATAACAATCGCAGATGAAGCGGCTGCCAGCGTCACGTCGGTTTCAGTAATACCACCTACGCCGCTACCAACAATTTTCACTTTCACTTCGTCGGTTGACAGTTTCATCAGTGACTCAGTAATGGCTTCAACCGAACCTTGTACATCAGCTTTCAGTACGATGTTCAGCTCAGACACATCGCCTTCAGTCATGTTGGCAAACATATTTTCCAGCTTAGACTTCTGCTGACGCGCTAACTTAACATCACGGAATTTACCCTGACGATACAGTGCCACTTCACGTGCTTTACGCTCGTCTTTTACTACGGTTACTTCGTCACCGGCTTGTGGTACACCGGATAAACCTAAGATTTCTACCGGAATTGACGGGCCTGCGGTTTTAATTTCTTTACCGTTTTCGTCACGCATCGCACGGACACGGCCATATTCAAAACCACACAGCACGATTTCGCCCTGTTTCAGCGTACCTTCCTGCACCAGGATAGACGCTACCGGGCCACGGCCTTTGTCCAGGCGTGATTCAATAACCACACCGCGGGCTAAGCCTTGTTTCACTGCTTTTAATTCCAACAGCTCAGATTGGTTCAGGATAGCTTCGAGTAAGTCATCAATACCCATGCCTGATTTTGCCGACACTGGTACAAACTGCGTATCACCGCCCCACTCTTCAGAAATAACGTCGTACTGTGACAGCTCGTTACGTACACGATCCGGATCGGCTTCTGGCTTATCCATTTTGTTCACAGCAACCACGATTGGCACACCGGCAGCTTTAGCGTGCTGGATAGCTTCTTTGGTTTGCGGCATTACGCCATCATCGGCTGCAACTACCAGAATAACAATATCGGTTGCCTTAGCACCACGGGCACGCATTGAGGTAAACGCCGCGTGGCCTGGTGTATCAAGGAAAGTAACCATACCGCGATCAGTTTCAACATGATAAGCACCGATATGCTGGGTAATACCACCGGCTTCACCGGCGGCAACTTTCGCTTTACGAATATAATCCAGTAATGAGGTTTTACCGTGGTCAACGTGGCCCATAACCGTTACTACCGGTGCACGGGGCTCCAGATCGCCTTCGCCCTGACGGTCAGACATTACGGCTTCTTCCAGCTCGTTTTCTTTGGTCAGGGTAAACTTGTGGCCCATTTCTTCACAGACAATAGCCGCAGTTTCCTGATCAATGACCTGGTTAATGGTTGCCATGGCACCCATTTTCATCATCACTTTAATCACTTCTGACGCTTTAACCGCCATCTTGGCTGCTAATTCAGCCACAGTGATGGTTTCGCCAATTTTCACTTCACGCTCAACCGGTTGGGCAGGTTTATTAAAACCGTGCTGCATACTGGTTGGGGTTTTCTTTTTCTTTGAATGACGGTTAGCACGGTTAAAGGCTTCTTTGTCATTGGCATCGTCTTTTTTCTTGCCTTTAACAACCGGCGCTTTTTTACCTGCACCGCGACGGCCAGCGCGCTCTTCTTTAGCGTCAACTTCGTCTTCAGCCTGTTTAGCAAATTCATTGCTGGTCAGGTGGTAATCGTCGGTGTCAGCTGGCTTGGCTTTTTCTTCCTGTGCCCAGCGTTCGCCGTTTTCTTCGGCCAGCTTGCGCGCCGCTTCTGCCTGCTTAGCGGCTTCTTCTTCCAGTTTACGCAGCGCTTCAGCTTCCTGCTGCTGGCGAATACGCTCAGCTTCTTTACGGGCTTCTTCTTTTGCTGCACGACGGGCCGCTTCTTCCGGATCGTCTTTTAACAACTGAGCCTGTTTAGCATCTTCACGACGTTTAGCATCGGCGGCTTTGCGCTCTGCTTCTTCTTTCGCTTTAGCTGCAGCAATTTCTTTCGCCTTACGGTCTGCCTCAGCACGGGCGTGATCAGCTTCTGCACGGGCTTTTTCTTCCGCTGCGCGGGCTTCTTCCTGCGCTTTTAACGTAGCTTCATCAATTATTGGCTTTTTCACATAAGTTTTTTGCTTACGTACTTCTACCTGAATTTCACGATTACGGCCTGCACCACCCGCTACGCTAAGCGTGGTTTTTTCTTTGCGTTTTAATGTTAAACGCGCAGGTTCTGCCGACTTACCACCATGCTGAGCACTTAAATGTTCCAGCAGGGATTTTTTCTCATCTTCGCTGACTACCTGACCGGCTGCTTTACTGATACCGGCATCAGCGAATTGCTGCACTAACCGCTCAACAGTAGTACCGACATCACTGGCTAGCTTTTCTATAGTGACTTCTGCCATTTGTGTTGTTACCTCCGTTGACTACTTATTTTCTTCGCTAAACCAAACGATGTTACGGGCTGCCATAATCATGTCGGCGGCTTGTTGTTCCGACATTGGGGCTATTTCCAGTAAATCGTCTACACCCAGCTCTGCCAGGTCGTCTAACGTTGTTACCCCTTTACTGGCCAGAACATAGGCCGTGTGGGTATCTAATTCTTTCAGCGCTAACAGCGCTTCAGTGGGTTGTGCATCTTCCAGTGATTCTTCACTGGCCAGAGCACGGGTGGTTAATACTGCTTTGGCACGGCCACGCAGCTCTTCCACTGTTGCTTCGTCCAGACCATCAATGCTTAACAGCTCGCTGATTGGTACATAAGCAATTTCTTCCAGAGTGGAGAAACCTTCATCTACCAGCACATCGGCAAAGTCTTCGTCAATTTCAAGGGCATCAACAAATACCTGACGTACCTTGGCGGTCTCTTCCTGGTGCTTTTGCTTCATGGCGCTAACCGACATCACATTCAGTTCCCAGCCGGTAAGCTGGCTGGCTAAACGTACGTTCTGGCCGTTACGGCCAATGGCCATCGCCAGGTTGGCATCTTCTACCGCGATATCCATTGAATGCGTGTCTTCATCAACGATGATAGAGGCAACTTCAGCCGGAGCCATGGCATTGATAACAAACTGCGCATCGTTATCGTCATACAGCACAATATCAACCCGCTCACCGGCCAGCTCGTTAGATACCGCCTGCACACGTGAACCACGCATACCTACACAAGCCCCAACCGGGTCGATACGACGGTCGTTACTTTTAACGGCGATTTTGGCACGCGCACCCGGATCACGGGCAGCGCCACGCAGTTCGATCATTTCCTCGCCGATTTCAGGCACTTCAATGCGGAACAATTCCAGCAGCATTTCCGGCCGTGAGCGGCTTAAAAACAGCTGGGCACCACGCGCTTCCGGTTTTACTTCAAACAATAACGCACGGATACGATCGCCTGGACGATAGGTTTCACGCGGTAACATTTCATCGCGGCCTAACATGGCTTCAGCATTATTGCCTAAATCAACAATGATGCTGTCACGGTTTACTTTTTTCACCACGCCGGTAACTAACTCACCCACCTGGTCAATATAAGCTTCTACTACCTGTGAACGCTCGGCTTCACGTACTTTCTGTACGATTACCTGCTTAGCCATCTGGGTAGTGATGCGGTCAAATTCGATAGAGTCAATTTGCTCTTCGTAGTAATCGCCAATCTTTACCGAAGGATCATCGTACTGCGCCGCCGATAACGTCATTTCGCGGTACGGGTGCTCTTGCACCTGATCATCAGGAATAACCTGCCAGCGACGGAAGGTCTCATAAGAGCCTGTCTTACGGTCAATATTAACGCGAACTTCAATATCGCCTTCATTCTTTTTCTTGGTGGCCGCTGCCAGTGCAAACTCCAGTGCCTGGAAAATTTTTTCCCGTGGCACAGATTTTTCGTTTGAAACTGCATCAACAACTAATAATATTTCTTTTGCCATTGTTTGTTGCCTCGCTTTGCCCCGATACCTTAAAACACCGGTACCACGTTTGCTTTATCTACGTTATCCATCAGCAAACGATAGGGTTTGCCATCTACTTCCACTATCAACATATCGTCTTCAATAGCTGTTAGTACGCCTTTAAACTTACGCCGGCCATCCTGTGGGATCGCCAGTTTTACTTCAATTTTTTGCCCTACTACCGCCAGAAAATGTGCGGGCGTAAACAATGGCCGATCCAGACCAGGTGACGATACCTCAAGCAGGTATTCATTTGTTATCGGATCTTCCACATCTAAAATGGCACTGACCTCACGACTGACCAGCGCGCAATCGTCAACATTGACACCATCCGCATGATCAATATACAGCCGTAAAGTTGAGTGACGACCAGCCTGCACCAATTCCAGCCCCAACAACTCAAAGCCTGCGGCTTCAACGGTTGGCAGCAATAACTCTGTCAGTGTCTGTTCTTGCTTAGTCAACGAGACCTCCGGAAATTCTGCTGTGGCAGGTTACTTTGTCAGTAACAGCGGCAACAGCAGTAAATAAAAAAAGGGCGTTTAGCCCATTACTGCGTAAAACTGAGTCTGCAGATACGAAAACGCCCCGAACTAGCGGGGCGAATTGGCATCCAATCAACTAACATATCGCCAATGTTAATTGAAAATCTAATCACTTCATAAGAAGTTGGTTGCGGGAGCCCCAAGATTTAAGAGCGAACCGACAACCTTCAGTACTAAAACATAATTAAACTATTTTGTACTGCAAAGTTGGTTGCGGGAGCCGGATTTGAACCGACGACCTTCGGGTTATGAGCCCGACGAGCTACCAGGCTGCTCCATCCCGCGTCCGTAATTGGCGCTTATTATATAGCGCTGACTGGCTTATCGCAAGCATTGCCTTGGCAAACTGCTGATAAATTTGGTGCCGAGAGCGGGACTTGAACCCGCACGTCCGAAGACACTACCCCCTCAAGATAGCGTGTCTACCAATTTCACCACCTCGGCTAAATTAAGAGGATTAATTACCTACAGGAATATCGCTGGTATCGTTTTTCTTCTGTTCAACTTGCTCAGTAACAGGTACTGACAAATCATCCCAGGCATCCACTTTTTTGCTGCCTGCACTGTAGTTACCCAGTACGATACTTAACACAAAAAAGATAGTGGCCAGTACAGTAGTGGTTTTGGTAAGAAAATTACCTGTGCCTGACGAACCGAACACGGTAGCAGAGGCACCGGCACCAAACGCCGCGCCCATATCAGCACCTTTACCATGCTGAATTAGCACTAAACCGATCAATGCTATGGCAACTAACAAATAAACTACTATCAAAATCTCGTACATGCTTATTCCTTTGCACCTTTTGTAACTGCAAGGCAAATTTGCGCAAATTCTGCTGGTTTGAGGCTTGCACCACCTACCAGAGCACCGTCTATGTCGGCTTGGCGAAATAATGCAGTAAAATTGTCTGCATTAACACTGCCGCCATACAATAATTTTACCCTTACTGCTGATTGCGTATTATACCTGGCAAGATGTTGCCTGATAAAAGCATGGGTCGTTTGCGCCTGTTCTGGCGTAGCCGACTCACCTGTGCCTATGGCCCATATGGGTTCATATGCAATCACTGATTTCGCCAGTAATTCGGGCTGCGAAGCATACACCGCATCAAGTTGCCGTGCAAGAACCTGCTGCGTTTTTTCTTGTTGGCGCTCAGTTGCCGATTCACCAATACATAATATGGGCGTTAAACCTGCAGCAACAGCGCGCGCCAATTTAGCCGCGATAAGCTCATCGCTTTCACCATTTAACGCGCGCCGCTCTGAATGGCCAACAATAACATAACTGGCACCAGCCTCTTGCAGCAAGCAGGCACTGAGTTCACCGGTAAAAGCGCCGCTTATTTCATGGCTTAAGGTTTGCCCACCAAGCGCAAAATTACACACTGCAGGGAAGCGTGTTAACAGCGTAGCTGGCGGACACACAACAACAGCGTGTTCTGTTAACGGCAGCGCCGTTAACACGTCAACCATCTCCTCAACCAGTGCGGCTGAACCGTTCATCTTCCAGTTCGCGGCTATCAGTGGTGTGCGTTGCATGGTGCTGTTTCCCTGTAATTAGACGGGCGCGATATTAACCAACCACGCCGGTGCAAACAAGCTTTAATGGCGCCTTTGGACAATCAACTGGCGATTTTTACTGCAGCGGCGATCTGCTCGGCATACTGTTTTACTTCAGTTGCATCTTCGCCTTCTACCATTACCCGGATCAATGGCTCAGTACCACTTTTGCGGATCAGCACCCTGCCAGAACCATTCAGTTTTGCCTCAACATCAGCAATTACCTGTTTCACATGCTGCTTTTCCAGCGGGGCGGTGCCTTTTTCAAACTTCACGTTCACCAGCACTTGTGGCAGCTTATGCATGCCCTGACTAAATTCAGCCAGCGTCATGCCCGCTTCTATCATTGCCGTAAGTACTTGTAATGACGCAATAATGCCATCACCGGTACAAGTATGATCTAAATTCAGCACATGGCCTGAGTTTTCACCGCCAATACGCCAGTTGTTCTCGCGTAGCAGCTCCATTACGTAGCGGTCGCCTACAGCGCTGCGGGCAAAGGGGATCTCCAACTCTTTAAGTGCCAGCTCCAGCCCCAGGTTACTCATTAACGTGCCTACCACACCACCTTGCAGTTTATTCTGCTCTTTGGCAGCACGGGCAATAATATAAACAATTTCATCACCATCAATAACCCGGCCGGTATGATCAACCATCATTACGCGGTCACCATCGCCGTCATAGGCAATACCCAGGTCGGCTTTACGCTCAACAACAGTTTTCTGCAGCAATTCAGTATGGGTAGCGCCACAGTGATCATTAATATTTAACCCATCCGGGCTGGCGCCAATTAGAATGACTTCAGCCCCCAATTCTTTAAATACAGCCGGAGCAATGTGGTAAGTAGCACCATGAGCACAGTCAACAACAATTGTCATGCCGCTTAATGATAAATGGTTCGGCAAGTGGCTTTTACAAAACTCGATATAGCGCCCGGCAGCATCATCAATACGCTGGGCTTTACCCAGTTTTTCTGACGGCTCACACACCATTGGCTGTTCCAGCTCGTATTCAATCGCCAGTTCAACTTCATCCGGTAATTTAGTGCCATCAGCGGAGAAAAATTTAATGCCATTGTCATAATAAGGGTTGTGCGAAGCACTAATTACAATACCTGCCTCGGCCCGGAATGTACGGGTTAAATAAGCTACTGCAGGTGTTGGCATAGGCCCTAACAGGCGCACGTTAATACCGGCAGCAATTAAACCGGCTTCCAGCGCTGTTTCTAATAAATAACCAGAAATACGCGTATCTTTGCCAATTAGTACTTTGCGGGTGCCACGCTGCGACAATACACGGCCAGCGGCCCAGCCTAACTTCATGGCAAATTCGGGTGTAATAGGAAATTCACCTACCCGGCCACGCACACCATCAGTTCCAAAATACTTTCTGCTCATCCTTTATGCTCCATACTGCATGGCAGTCACTACCCTGACCGCCTGCACGGTTTCTTTAACATCATGCACCCGGATGATCCGGGCCCCTTGTAATGCTGCAATAGTAGCGCAGGCCACACTGCCTGCCAAACGCTGATTCACCGGTATGTTCAGTAATTGACCAATCATTGATTTACGCGACATACCTGCCAGTACCGGATAACCAGAATCGGTAAACTGTGCCAGTTGTTGCAACAGCAAGTAGTTATGCGTCAGGCTTTTACCAAAACCAAAACCGGGATCCAAAATAATATGTTGCCTGTGCATGCCAGCTTGTTCACAGGCGGTGGCACGCTCCAATAAGAACTGTTTTACCTCTGCCACCACGTGCTGATACTGGGGCAAATGCTGCATACTACGCGGCGCGCCCTGCATATGCATCAGACATACCGGCACATCAGCTGCTACGGCGACGTCTAAAGCGCCTGGCTCCAACAAGGCTCTGACATCATTAATAATATCGGCACCAGCCTGAACCGCAGCTGACATCACTCCGGCCTTGCTGGTGTCAACAGAAATAGCACAATCAAAACGCTGGCGGATAACCTCAATTACCGGTATTACCCGGTTTAATTCGTCCTGCTCTGCCACATCTGCGGCGCCAGGGCGGGTAGATTCGCCACCGATATCCAAAATTACGGCACCGTCTGCCAACATTTGTTCGGCCTGGCGCAGTGCCGCATCTAACTGCTGATGTTTACCGCCATCAGAGAAAGAGTCCGGCGTAACATTTAAAATACCCATAACCACTGGGCGGCTTAAATCCAGTTTGCGCTGGCGGGGCAAGGACAACAACATAATGGCTCCTGTAACAGATATTTTGGTACTGGCAGTAAAAATAAACCCCGGCATAACCGGGGCTTTAATTTAATTAAATACAACAGATTTAGTGCAGGTTGCCTTCAGAAGGTTTACCCGGAGCGGCTGCATCATCATCCTGGCTGACTTTGCTATCCGGTTTGTCATCTGAGCCTGGTTTATCACGCGGTTCCCAGTTCTCTGGCTGGCGCACTTCGCGACGGGCCATCAGGTCATCAATCTGTTTCGCATCTATGGTTTCATACTTCATCAATGCATCTTTCATCGCATGCAGGATGTCCATATTTTCTTCCAGCATCGTTTTAGCTCTACTGTAGTTGCGATCAATGATGGTTTTAATTTCTGTATCAATAAGAGCTGCAGTTTCGTCCGACATTTGTTTCGATTTGCCCATGCTACGGCCGAGAAACACCTCACCCTCTTCGTCGGCATATAGCAGTGGGCCAAGTTTGTCCGAAAAGCCCCATTGGGTAACCATATTACGGGCTATCGAAGTGGCATACTTAATATCTTGTGATGCTCCGGTAGAAATATTGTCTGAGCCAAAAATAAGCTCTTCCGCCAAACGACCTCCGTAAGCTACGGAAATCTTACTCTCTAATTCAAGCCGGCTTACACTGATAGCGTCAGCTTCCGGTAAAAAGAAAGTCACACCCAAAGCTCTGCCACGCGGAATAATAGTTACCTTGTGCACAGGGTCGTGTTCAGGTACCAAACAACCAACAATCGCATGGCCGGCTTCGTGGTAGGCTGTCATTTCTTTTTCTTTCTCTGTCATCACCATAGAGCGGCGTTCTGCGCCCATCATGATTTTGTCTTTGGCTTTTTCAAACTCGTCCATCGACACCACGCGGCGATTACCACGCGCAGCAAACAGTGCAGCTTCATTAACCAGGTTGGCTAAGTCAGCACCAGAGAAGCCTGGCGTACCGCGCGCAATAACTGACGGCTCTACACCTTCAGCCAGTGGCACTTTACGCATATGCACTTTTAAGATTTGCTCGCGGCCTTTTACATCGGGCAAACCTACCACTACCTGGCGATCAAAGCGACCGGGGCGTAATAATGCGGCATCTAATACATCAGGGCGGTTAGTGGCAGCAATAACAATAACGCCTTCATTACCGTCAAAGCCATCCATCTCTACCAGCATCTGGTTTAAGGTTTGCTCACGCTCATCATGGCCACCGCCTAAACCGGCGCCACGCTGACGGCCTACTGCATCAATCTCGTCGATAAAGATAATACAAGGTGCAGCTTTTTTGGCTTGTTCAAACATGTCGCGCACACGGGATGCACCCACACCGACAAACATTTCAACGAAGTCTGAACCGGAAATAGTAAAGAACGGCACTTTGGCTTCACCAGCAATGGCTTTGGCTAACAGCGTTTTACCTGTACCCGGTGGGCCTACCATTAAAATACCGGTTGGAATTTTGCCGCCCAATTTTTGGAAACGGGATGGGTCGCGCAGGTAATCCACCAGTTCAGATACCTCTTCTTTAGCTTCGTCACAGCCTGCAACATCAGCAAAAGTGGTTTTGATCTGATCTTCGCCCATCAGGCGCGCTTTGCTTTTGCCAAACGACATGGCACCTTTGCCACCGCCGCCCTGCATCTGGCGCATAAAGAAAATCCACACGCCTATAAGCAATAACATTGGGCCCCAGGACAGCAGAATAGTGCCCAGCAAGCTGCTTTCTTCCGGCTTACTGCCTAAAGTTCTGACATCATTTTTGATCAGGTCGTCCAGCAGCTTTTCATCATAGCCACCCGGGATAACTGTTTCGAAGCGGTCACCGCTGCGTTTTACGCCGGTAATCACACCAGAGCGCTCAACTTTCACCTCGCGGATCTGGCCCTGATTTACCTCGTTGATAAACTGGGTATAGCTGGTTTGCCGGTCGGTACTGTCGCCGGGGCCAAAGCTATTAAACACCGACATTAATACGACGGCGATCACTAACCAGACAATCAGATTCTTTGCCATGTCACTCAAGGTTATAACCTCTTCTTACCGATAAATAGATAATTACCCGGCTACTTTACTAGACTTTGAAGCCGGTCGCCACGATATATGTCTCACGTGAACGCGCACGGGACGAATCGGGCTTACGAATTTTTACAGTGGTAAAGGCAGCGCGCACATCTTTTAAAAATTGCTCGAAGCCATCACCCTGAAATACTTTGACCACAAAACTGCCATTTTGCTTCAGTACTTTGTGACACATATCCAACGCCAGCTCTACCAGATACACCGACCTTGCCTGATCAGTAGTGTCATTGCCACTCATATTCGGCGCCATGTCAGACAATACCACATCTACGTTCTGACCACCGATCCGGCTCAGTAATGCGTTCAATACTGCTTCATCACGAAAGTCTCCCTGCAGGAAACTGACACCATTAATCGGGTCCATTGGCAGAATGTCGCAGGCTATCACGGTACCTTTGTCACCGACAAGCCCCACACAGAACTGCGACCAACTACCCGGCGCAGAACCCAAATCGACTACAGTCATCGCTGGTTTTATCAGTTTGTCCTGCTGGTTTATCTCTTCCAGTTTAAACGCTGCACGTGAACGCAGGCCTAATTTTTGTGCTTTTTGTACAAATTGATCATCGAAATGCTCTTTCAACCAGCGGGTGGAACTGGCGGAGCGTTTTTTCTTGGTCATGCTTTCACTCTTGATTAGTGTTATGCGTTAGATGGCGCTACAATAACGCAAATTCAAGCGTTATCTGCGGAAATAGTCATTTTATGAGTTTAACCAACAAACAGAAACAATTTTTAAAAGCAAAAGCCCATGATCTTAAGCCGGTGATCCTGCTCGGTGGCAACGGCCTGACTGAAGGCGTGGTTGCCGAGATTGAGGTTGCACTGAGCTTTCACGAACTGATTAAAGTAAAAGTACCAACCGAAGACCGTGAGCAAAAAGTACTGATCATGGATGCGATTATCCGGGAAACCAAAGCAGATAAAGTACAGGTAATAGGTAAAACGCTAGTGTTGTTCCGCCAAAGTGAAGCGAAAAAAATTCAGCTGCCGCGCGGCTAAGCATATATTAAACATAAAAAAAGCGCCTTTCGGCGCTTTTTTATTGGGCAATACATCAGATATATTGCACGGCGATAATTTCAAATTCCACCACACCTTTGGGTGTAGTGATATTCACCACATCGTCAGCAGCCTTACCAATTAAGCCGCGCGCAATAGGTGAATTAACTGAGATCAGGTTATTTTTAATATCCGCTTCATCATCACCAACAATGCGATAGGTCACTTCTTCGTCGCTATCCAGATTTAGGATAGTCACAGTGCTGCCAAAGATAACCTTACCGGTGTTGGGTAATTTGCTGATATCAATGATCTGCGCATTAGATAACTTCGCTTCAATATCCTGAATACGGCCTTCACAAAAACCCTGTTGCTCACGGGCAGCGTGGTATTCAGCGTTTTCTTTTAAATCGCCGTGCTCACGCGCGGTAGCAATAGCTTGAATAATCGCCGGCCGTTTTACTGACTTTAGTTCATGCAGCTCAGCGCGCAGTCGTTCTGCGCCCTGCACTGTCATCGGGATTGCACTCATCCGTTAACTCTCTTATGTAGTTCCTGCACTGAGACTACGTTTTCAAACGCACTGGCGGCATTTGATTTTACCGTAGCAAAGGCAGCATTTAATGTCGTGGTGTAATTGGCTTTATACTGCAGCGCCCCGCGGCGAATGACCTTAGAGTCTTCGATCGCCTGACGACCATCGGTCGTATTGACGATATAGCTGTACTCACCGTTTTTAATGCGATCCAGAATATGCGGACGGCCTTCAGACACCTTATTTACCGTGCGGCATGTAATACCTGCGGCCTGCAATGCCTTAGCGGTACCGCCGGTAGCATCCAGCTCAAAGCCTTTTTCAACCATACGTTTTGCCAGTTCAACAACGCGCACTTTATCGCTGTCGCGCACTGAAAGCAAGGCGCGGCCACCGGTAGGAATTAAGGTACTGGCACCCAGTTGGCCTTTAGCGAAAGCTTCTTCAAAGGTATTACCTACACCCATTACTTCGCCGGTTGAACGCATTTCCGGGCCTAAAATAGGATCTACACCCGGGAACTTGTTAAACGGAATAACCACTTCTTTTACCGAGAAAAACGGTGGAATAATTTCTTTGGTAATACCTTGTGCAGCCAAAGATATACCAGCCATACAGCGCGCACCCACTTTAGCTACAGCAACACCTGTGGCCTTAGAGACAAACGGCACAGTACGGGCTGCACGCGGGTTAACTTCAATCAGGTACACTTCGTTATCTTTTACCGCGAATTGGGTATTCATCAGGCCAACAACACCAAGCTCCATTGCCAGTTTACGCACCTGCTCGCGCATTACATCCTGAATTTCTTTGCTCAGGCTGTACGGTGGCAAAGAACAGGCCGAGTCACCGGAGTGCACACCAGCTTGTTCAATGTGCTCCATAATGCCGCCAATCACCACCTCTTTGCCATCACAGATGGCATCGATGTCAACTTCAATGGCATCGTCGAGGAAGTTATCCAGCAGTACCGGTGAGTCGTTAGATACGCTAACGGCGTCGGTCATATAACGGCGCAGGTCTTGCTCGTCATAGACAATTTCCATCGCGCGGCCACCCAATACGTAAGACGGGCGTACTACCATCGGGAAACCAATTTCCGGTGCCTTGGCGATTGCTTCTTCCATGCTGGTGACAGTAGCGTTTTTCGGCTGTTTTAAGCCTAAACGCTCTACCGCTTGCTGGAAACGCTCACGGTCTTCTGCACGGTCAATGGCATCCGGCGACGTGCCAATAATAGGCACTCCGTTGGCTTCCAGCGCACGGGCTAGTTTCAGTGGCGTTTGGCCACCGTATTGCACGATAACGCCTTTGGGCTGCTCTTTACGTACAATTTCCAGCACGTCTTCCAGTGTAATTGGCTCGAAGTATAAACGGTCTGACGTGTCGTAATCGGTTGATACCGTTTCGGGGTTACAGTTAACCATGATGGTTTCGAAGCCGTCTTCGCGCAGTGCCAGTGACGCATGCACACAGCAGTAATCGAACTCGATACCCTGGCCGATACGGTTCGGCCCGCCGCCAATAATCATAATTTTATCGCGGTTGGTCGGCGCCGCTTCACACTCTTCATCATAAGTGCTGTACATATAAGCGGTGTTAGAGGCAAATTCTGCCGCACAGGTATCTACCCGCTTATACACCGGGTGCAACTTGTAGCCGTAACGCTTTTTGCGTACTTCGTTTTCGCTGACACCTAACACGTCGGCGATACGCTTATCGGCAAAGCCTTTGCGTTTTAAGCGTTTTAACCGGGCTTCGTCCAGCGCGGCAAAGCCATCTTTACCTAATGCCAGCTCTTCTTTTACCAAATCTTCAATTTGCACCAGGAACCAGCGGTCGATATTGGTTAGCGTGAAAATGTCATCCATGCTCATACCAAAACGGAACGCATCGGCGATATACCAAATGCGGTGCGAGCCAGGCTCTTTTAATTCACGGACAATTTTATCTTTCGCTTCCGGCAGCGTGATATCGATAACAGGGTCTAAACCGCAAACGCCAATTTCAAGGCTGCGCAGTGCTTTTTGCAGCGATTCTTGCTGGTTGCGGCCAATTGACATCACCTCACCGACTGACTTCATCTGGGTGGTTAAGCGATCGTTGGCGCCAGCAAATTTTTCAAAGTTAAAACGCGGCACCTTGGTAACTACGTAATCGATGCTCGGCTCAAACGACGCCGGGGTTTTACCGCCTGTAATGTCATTGGCCAGCTCGTCCAGCGTATAGCCAATCGCCAGCTTCGCGGCCACTTTGGCAATCGGGAAACCGGTAGCTTTAGAAGCCAATGCAGATGAGCGTGACACGCGCGGGTTCATCTCGATGATCACCATGCGGCCATCAACCGGGTTAATACCAAACTGTACGTTTGAACCACCGGTTTCAACGCCGATTTCACGCAGTACCGCCAACGAGGCATTACGCATGATTTGGTATTCTTTGTCAGTCAGCGTTTGCGCCGGGGCTACGGTGATAGAGTCACCGGTGTGCACACCCATAGGATCGAAGTTTTCAATGGCACAAACGATAATGCAGTTATCGTTTTTATCGCGTACCACTTCCATTTCGTACTCTTTCCAGCCGATTAACGACTCGTCAATCAGCAACTCTTTGGTAGGAGATAGATCCAGGCCGCGGGTACAAATTTCTTCAAACTCTTCGCGGTTGTAAGCAATACCACCACCTGAGCCGCCCATGGTGAACGACGGCCGGATAATACACGGAAAGCCAATGTCTTCCAGTACCTGGTAAGCTTCATCCAGCGAATGCGCAAAGCCGGCACGTGGGCAAGCCAGGCCGATAGAACGCATGGCTTTATCAAAACGACCACGGTCTTCGGCTTTGTCGATAGCATCGGCGGTAGCGCCAATCATCTCAACATTATATTTAGCCAGCACACCTTGACGTTCTAATTCCAGTGCACAGTTCAGCGCAGTCTGGCCGCCCATGGTAGGCAGAACGGCGCAAGGGCGCTCTTTTTCAATAATTTTTTCCACTACCTGCCAGTGAATCGGTTCAATGTAGGTGGCATCGGCCATTTCCGGGTCTGTCATAATGGTGGCTGGGTTCGAGTTCACCAGAATAACGCGGTAGCCTTCTTCTTTTAACGCTTTACAGGCTTGGGCACCTGAATAGTCAAATTCACAGGCCTGGCCAATTACGATCGGGCCGGCACCTAAAATCAGAATGCTTTTTAAATCTGTACGTTTTGGCATTGCTGCTATATCTCCGTAATTCGTGCTTGCCTAGGCTTTATGCTGTTGCATCAGCGCAATAAAATGGTCGAACAGCTCAGAGGCTTCGTGCGGACCCGGGCTGGCTTCAGGGTGGCCCTGGAAGCTGAACGCCGGTTTGTCGGTACGATGTATGCCTTGTAATGTGCCGTCAAACAACGATTTATGGGTGGCGCGTAAATTCGCCGGTAAGCTGGCTTCATCGACAGCAAAACCATGGTTTTGCGCGGTGATAAGCACGCGTTTGGTATCCAGATTCTGCACCGGGTGGTTACCACCATGGTGGCCAACCGTCATCTTCACCGTTTGTGCGCCACTGGCCAGGGCCAGCAACTGATGGCCTAAACAGATACCAAACACCGGAATGTCGGTTTCAAGGAAGGTTTTAATCGCCTCAATGGCGTAGGTACAAGGTGCCGGATCGCCAGGACCATTAGATAAGAAAATACCGTCCGGATTCATTGCTAATACGTCACTGGCCGGCGTTTGTGCCGGTACTACCGTTAGCTTACAGCCGCGATCTGCCAGCATGCGCAAAATATTGCGCTTTACACCAAAGTCATAGGCTACCACATGAAACTGTTGTGGTGCCGCTGCGCGATGGCCTTCACCCAATTCCCAGCTGCCTTCAGTCCACTGATAAGCTTTTTTAACGCTAACTTCTTTGGCTAAATCCATACCTGACAAGCCAGGGAAGCCTTTAGCCAACTCAAGTGCTTTGGCTTCATCCAGATCATCGCCAGCCATTAAGCAGCCGTTCTGGGCGCCTTTCTCACGTAAAATACGGGTTAACTTACGGGTATCGATATCGGCGATGCCGAGAATATTGTGTTGTGTTAAATACTGACTAAGAGAGAGTTGGTTACGGAAATTACTGGCAAGAAGCGGAAGGTCACGGATTATCAGGCCCTTGGCCCAGATTTGTCCGGATTCTTCATCCTCAGGGTTAGTACCGGTATTGCCAATGTGTGGATAAGTGAGAGTAACGATTTGTTCTGCGTATGAGGGATCAGTTAATATTTCCTGATACCCGGTCATTGAAGTGTTAAACACCACTTCACCTACAGAAACTCCTTCAGCGCCAATGGCTGTACCGCGAAATACGGTGCCGTCTTCCAGTACGAGCAGGGCGGACTTAGTCAAGATAACCTCCAAACAGCAAAAAACGGGCGAAAACCTGACACTGTTTTACAACCCGTTTTGACCCAAAATGTGATACCCGATTTGCCTTAGGCAAACCTGACTATTTTAGGCGATCAGCGCTGGATAAGCTATGCTTTTTTTGATTTTTATTACAAATGACAACTCTAGCCTATTTTTAACCTTAATAGCGCAAAAATCTAGCTTAAATCAGCTAAACCTAACACTTGTTGCATAGAATAAAGTCCGCTCTGTTTATTTTGCAACCACAGAGCAGCGCGCAGTGCGCCTTGGGCAAAGGTGTTACGGCTGGAGGCTTTGTGGCTTATTTCCAGCCTTTCGCCTAAATCAGCGAATAAGGCGGTATGGTCGCCAATAATGTCACCGCCACGCACAGTGGCGAAGCCGATAGTTTGCTGCTCCCGCTCGCCGGTAATGCCCTCACGGCCATACACTGCAACCTTAGCTAAATCGCGGTCCAGCGCTTTGGCGATGCTGGCGCCGATAGCCATAGCCGTGCCCGATGGCGCATCTTTTTTAAAGCGGTGATGCGCTTCAATAATTTCAATATCGGCGGTTTGCCCCATCACTTTGGCGGCAGTTTGCACCAGATGCAGCAACAGGTTTACGCCTACGCTCATATTCGGCGCCCAGACAATTGGAATATGTTTGCTGGCTTGCTGCACCTGCTGGTATTGCACATCGGTTAAACCGGTAACACCTATTACCATGGCTTTTTTTGCCGCTACCGCCAGCTCAAGATGCGCCAGCATCGCTTCGGGCATGGTAAAGTCGACCCAGATATCAGCGTTTTTAATACTATCTGTACCAGTGGCGCTAAGTAGCAAGCCAAGCTTACCCACACCGGCCAGCTCGCCGGCATCGACGCCGATAAGGTCTGATCCACTGCGTACTGTGGCAGCCGTAAGAGTTAGCTGTTGCTCTTTGGCAACGGTAATTAACGCCCGGCCCATGCGGCCGTTAGCACCAAAGATCCCGATAGATGGCATAATCTGGCTCTGTGTAAAAGTAATAATGGCGGCTATTAGAGCAAAAGCCGCCTGCAGGGGGAAGTAAAATAGCCATCTTAATGGCTATTTTTTACTACGACGCCCGACGTTACAGTTAAAGGTCGTGACAACTGATGGGGCGACACAGAGTGTCTGAGCGGACGCGCCAGCGGTAGCGAGTTGCTGTGGCGAGCCCGGCAGATGTTACGACCTTTGCGGCCTAACTCTCAAAGTGCAGCTATATCGCACGCTGCAAAATCTGCCGTGAAATCTCAGGTGTAATATCACCGTGCTCACCTAACTTCAGCATACCGTTAGCTTGCAGCGCGGCTACCAGCTTATCGACAGCATCGGCTTTAATGCCGTAATCGGCTAACCGGGTCGGCACACCCATTTGCTCGAAAAAGGCACGGGTATGGTTAATTGCATCATCAATTAAGCGCTCTTCATCCTGGTGCTGTAACTGCCAGACCCGGCGGCCATATTGCAGCAGCTTGTCGCGTTTTTGTCTGCGTTGTTGCTGCAACAAGGATGGCAATACTATTGCCAGTGTTTGCGCATGATCAAGGCCATACAACGCCGTGATCTCGTGGCCAATCATATGAGTAGCCCAATCCTGCGGTACGCCCTGGCCTATCAGGCCGTTTAATGCCATCGTCGCCGCCCACATTACGTTAGCACGCACATCGTAGTTGTCCGGCTGGCTCAGCGCTTTTGGCCCTTCTTCTATCAGGGTATGTAATAAGCCCTCAGCAAAACGGTCTTGCACCGGCGCATTAACCGGGTAAGTCATATACTGCTCCATCACATGCACGAAGGCATCTACCACGCCGTTGGCTACCTGTTTAGGTGGCAGGCTGAAGGTGACGGTAGGGTCTAAAATGGCAAACTGTGGGTACACCAGCGCACTGGAGAACGATAGTTTTTGCTGCGTTTCATAACGGGTGACTACCGAATTACCGTTACTCTCGGTACCGGTAGCCGGTAAGGTTAATACACACCCCAGTGGAATGGCTGCGGTTACTTTGGCTGCTTTGGCCAGAATATCCCAGGCATCACCATCAAATACCGCGGCAGCTGCAATAAACTTGGTACCGTCAATTACACTGCCACCACCAACCGGCAGCAGAAAGTCAATTTTCTCGCGACGCACCAAATCCGCCGCCCGCATCAGGGTTTCAAAGCTGGGGTTTGGCTCTATACCGCTAAATTCCTGCCAGTCAAACCCTGCCAGCGCTTTCACTACCTGATCGTACACACCGTTCTTTTTAATAGAGCCGCCGCCATAGGTCAGCAATACCTTGCTACCAGGCGGAATAAGTTTGGCTAACTGTGCCAGCTGATCTTTACCAAATACAATACGGGTGGGGTTTTGAAATGAAAAATTGAACATCAGGATCTCCGGCCACATTCATAGTGAGGTTTATCTATGAGGGCTGCGCAGCATTAGATCAAGCACTTGCTAATCATTGCAGCAAACAGCAAAGCGATGTTAACTTTGCTGTTTGCCAGCAGCGTTAGTGGAGTATCCGGCGTCGGACAAGATAAACCATAGCCAAAACGAACAGGACTATACCGGCCGGCTCAGGTACCTGTTGATATACCGTTACACCGCTTACCAGCAGTGCATAGGCTTCACGGCCAAGAATGCTATGAGCCCGGGTGGTCGGGTGAATTTCATCCCAGAAGACATACTGTGATGCATTGGCACAAGAGCGCTCTGCAGCCAGAATGCCGCCCGTTACAGACCGGCACTCATCAGTAGTGTTGGTAAAACCTTCTGATAACGGATTAGCCAGAATACTGTCGAAAATACTATATACGTCAAGCATATAAATTTGTGCCAGTGACTGCTTTGACAAATCAATCAGCATTTCTTCCAGTAAGTCATTCCACAACAGGCTGACTTCTGTGCCCGACTGACTGTCGGTAGTTGAGGCGAATTCCGGAATGCTGCCAAGATCTGGTAAATTGGGCACTAACAATGTCATAGCGCCCCTGGCAATCATATCGGTAAGCATCAGCTGAAAATTGCCGATAATTGACGTTACCATCATTAACGGGTTAGCCGCACCAACCAGATCACGCATATCATTGCCGCCAGCCCAGGCGACATATAAAGCATCGGTATCAAAAGATGCGCCATTTAACCGGTTCAAATACTGGTTGTATTGATTCATCACGCCTGTAGAGACACCGGATGTATTATCTATACGGGCACCACCGTAAGCGAAATTATTACCTCCGCCGGTAGATCTGCTGCTTGTGAGCCCCAGCTCATCTGCCAGATACTCATGCCAGAGATTACCGTTAGAGAAACGGCCGTTCGGGCCATATCCGGCAAGGGCAGCTACTGGCCCAAATGAACCTAACGGCACCGTAGCCCGGGTATTACCGGTATCAGACAGGCTGTCGCCAAAAATATAGATATCAGAGAAAATGAGTGAAGCTGATGCAGGTAAAGCGAGCAGAGTAAAGCTGATACTCAGCACAACTAACTTTAACCAGCGAAGTGGTCTTATTGTTTTCATTAGTTATCCTTGTCTTTTTATTTTTATCAGCAGCCTGGGTTGGCTGCATTTTGTACAGCGCAAGTATCGTGCCTGAAAATAAATAAAAATAAGTAGTACAACGACAGCAGTTGTCAGACCTCTGTTCAGCTAACAAAGTACAAGGGCTAATGAGGGGTAATGGCCAGGCAGTAAAGCATATATGTATAATATTCAGACAACTGTAAATAGCAAAAAATGTCTTGAAGCCAGCTATAACAGTACCTCAGCCGAATAAAGCTGTTCCGCTGAGGTGTAAATTAACCCAACATAGGCTGCTATAAACTGTCGCCGCGTAACAGCCGTACCTGTCGTTCCAGCTCAGTTGCGCTGGCTTGCTCTGCAGGTACAGGGGCGCTGGCTGTCAACATGATTTTAGACCAGATGCGGCCTTTAAACTTAAACGCACCATTACCATGATGGCTGAAAAACGAGCCCCATAAGCCTTTTAAAGCCATTGGCACCACTGGTACCGGGGTTTCTGCCAGAATACGCTCAATACCGGGACGAAAGCTGTCTATCTCACCGTTTTTGGTTAAACGCCCCTCCGGGAAAATACATACCAGATTCCCCTCAGCCAGTTCACGCTTAATGGCAGCAAAAGCGGCTTCATATACCGCTTCATTTTTCTGCTTTGAGCAAATAGGAATAGTGCGTGCGGCTTTAAACAACCAGTTGGCTACCGGTAAATCATAAATACCTTTTTCCATTACAAAACGCACCGGCCGGCGCACTGCCCCCCCAATCAGCAAGGCATCAACATAGCTAACATGGTTGGCTACCAGCACAGCCGCACCTTCAGCCGGAATATGTTCCAGCCCTTTACTGCGCACCCGGTACATGGTGTGGCTAAGCAGATAAATAACAAAACGCAGGGCAAACTCCGGCACCATGCTGTAAACATACAGCGCTACCACCGCATTCATAATAGCCAGAACTAAAAAATACTCCGGGATAGATATACCCAGCACGGTTAAAAATACGATACCGGCAATGGCACTAACCACCATAAACAGCGCATTAAAAATATTGTTGGCGGCAATCACCCGTGCCCGTTGTTGCGGCTCGGCGCGCTGTTGCAGCAATGCATACAGGGGCACAATAAATAAACCGCCGAAAACACCAATCAAGGTTAAATCAATTAATACCCACCAGCCAAAAGCGGTAGCCAAAAACTGCGGTAAACTTAGCAATTGCTCCGGCGCCAGCAGTTCCGGCAAAACCGCCGGGCTGCTAAAAAATAAGCTGATACCAAATACGGTTAAGCCAATCGAACCAATAGGTACTATACCCAGTTCGACCCTGTCACCGGATAAGCGCTCACACAGCATAGAACCGATGCCTACGCCAACTGAGAACGCCACCAATAGCGCGGTAACCACGGTATTGTCACCACCAAGCGCGGTTTTAGTGAAATTGGGAAACTGGGTTAAATAGCTGGCGCCTAAAAACCAAAACCAACTAATCGCCATAATAGATAAGTACAGTGTGCGGTTTTGATAGCTGATACTGATAGTGGCTTTGGTTTGCTGCCAGGGCGCAAAACGAAATTTATCGGCGTTATGCACCTCGCCCACTGCCGGGATCCGCCGGCTTACCAGATAGCCCAGCACAGAAAACAGCAGCACAACAATACCAACCCATAACGGCGCATCCGCCAGGCCCACCAATAAACCACCGGTAATGGTGCCCAGTAAAATAGCAACAAAGGTACCCATTTCTACCCAGGCATTGCCGGCTAACAGCTCTTTGTCCGTTAGCAGCTGTGGCAAAATAGCGTATTTTACCGGGCCAAAAAACGCCGATTGGCTACCCATTAAAAACAATAACCCCAACAGTATTAAGTATTGTTGAAAATAAAATGCTACGGCAGCCAGCAACATCAGCCCTATTTCCAGCAGCTTTAACGCGCGGATCAGTTTAGTTTTGCACACGGCATCAGCCAGAGCACCAGCCGTGGCAGAAAATAACAAAAACGGCAGAATAAACAGCCCCGTTGCCAGGTTCATGGTTAAATTGGTATCCCACGGCAACGCACTGGCGGCCGTAAAGGTCAGCATTAACATCAGGGCATTTTTAAATACATTGTCATTAAAAGCCCCGCTGGCCTGGGTAAGAAAAAATGGCAAAAAGCGTTTGCTACTGATTAAGCGGTTTTGCGACATGTCCACTCCAGCGGAAAAAGAGATACTAATAAATAAGTTGCCAGCATAATCAACTCATATTACATATACCAGTAAGATCTAACGATCCGGTTTGACAGGCCATCTAGCCATCTATATATTGCGCAACCATTAAGGCAACAGTACTGCCTGCGTATTTATAAGGTACACCTATGAACAACACTACGCTGGCGCCAGCGGGCGCTAAGCGCTCTTTATTGCCATTATTGTTTTTTGTCGCGCTGTTTCTCGGCACAGGCCTTTACCTGCAAAGTGAGGGCGTAGCCTATGCGTTTTATCAGTTGCCCGGCCATGTCGCTATTATCCCAGCCCTTATACTGGCTATCTGGCTACATAAAGCGCCGCTGCAACAATCTATAGATGTAATGATAAAAGGCGCAGGTAACAGCAATATTATTACCATGTGTATTATTTATTTGCTGGCTGGTGCCTTTGCCAGTGTAGCCACTGCTACCGGCGGTGTGGATGCCGCGGTTAACGCTGGCCTTAGTTTAGTACCTGCGCCCTGGTTACTGCCGGGCTTATTTGTTATTGCCGCTCTGATATCCACGGCTATGGGTACCTCAATGGGCACTATAGGTGCGCTGGCTCCTATTGCCGTTGGTTTATCCAATCAGGCCGGATTAGACCAGGCGTTAGTGGCAGGTGTGCTGCTTAGCGGTGCCATGTTTGGTGATAATTTATCGATTATTTCCGATACAACCATTGCCTCCACTCGCACCCAGGGGGCAAAAATGGCGGATAAATTTCGCGAAAATATTAAAATTGCCCTGCCTGCCGCCGCGTTAACGCTGCTGTTGTATATTGTGCTGGCTACAGACGGAGCGCCGGTACAAATTGATACAGTAAATTGGAGTGGTGTAATGCCTTATGCCGCCATTTTGCTGCTGGCGGTAATGGGGCTGAATGTCTTTATTGTATTGCTGCTGGGTATACTATTGGCTGCACTACAGGGTACTTTTTTTGCCGATTACGCTATTGCTAATCTGGGTAAAGATATTGCCAGCGGTTTTGCCAGTGTGCAGGAAATTTTCCTGCTGGCTATGCTGGTGAGTGCTCTGAGTGAGTTTATTAAACAGCAAGGTGGTTTGCAGTGGATCGCCGGTAAAATCCAGCAAGCCGCCAGCAGCCTGAAACTGGCAGGTAATAAAGCGCAGCAACTGGCAATAGCAGCATTAGCATTTAGCAGCAATCTTTGTATCGCTAATAATACTGTGGCAATAGTTTTAACAGGTGAGATCAGCAAAACGCTGGCACAACAACATCAAATCACACCCAAACGCAGCGCCAGTCTGCTGGATATTTTCGCCTGTATCAGCCAGGGCTTAGTACCTTATGGCGCTCAGGCATTGCTGCTGGGGGCCAGTTTTGGCATATCGCCATGGCAGGTAGTAACGCAAAGCTATTACTGCCTGATTTTACTGTTGGTAGCGGTATTCACTATTTTACTTAAACCGGCAAAACCAATGGTTACGGCGGCAACTCCGGTTTAAGATTTATGCCCTGGCAGTAAGCGCCGGAACCAGCGCTGCAGGCTGCTGGCAGGTTTAGCCAGGCTGTGATAAATCAGCACCTGCCAACGCATTTTCAGGCTGTGACCGCGTACAAACCAGAGCTGGCGGGCAAACCAGGCCCGGGCGGGCCGGCCCTGCAACATAGTCAGCAACAAATTACACACCAGCGGCTGATGTCGGTACCCCTCAGCCTGATGCAATACTAACTTAGCTGCTTCATTATTAAATAACCTTATCAGTACCCAGCACGCATTGATCACCGCAGACTGTACCGACATCTGCGCAGCCTGCTCAAGCATAAAATCCAGTTGTTTCTGGTGTTGCACTTCCAGCAATAAGTCATTTAAATCAATCACATCTTTGGTTAGTTTATGTGTCTCTTCCTGGTAAAACAGGTGCACCGCCGCATGAATAAATAAATGCGCGCTAGCCGGCACTTTAAACGCTGAACCAGGAATATTAACAGCATGGCTAAACAGCGGAGTGATATCTATAGCTCTGGCCGATGCAGTCGGATAAATATGATGATGTAAATCAATCACTGTGCCACGCTGATAATGCTGCAGCGGCGGGTTCTGATGCGACCAGTTCAGGTAGTAATCACGGTCGTAATCGGTCATTTCAGCTTCGCGAAAGCCATAAAAAAATAACCTGTCCCGCACATGCCGCAGCTGGGCTGCCGGCACCAGAATATCAATATCGGAAAACAACCGGCCAAAACTCACCGCTAAAGCTTGTGTTCTGTATGCTGCGCCTTTTAACAACAAGCACGGGTAATCGGCCACGGCAAACAACGGCTCCAGTTGCTGTAACTCAGAATACAAGCTGTGTTGCTGCTTCTGGGCGTATCGCGCACCCGACTCACCATGCAGCTTAACCTGCAGCGGCACCTGGTCAAGTAGTTGCTGTGTTTGTAGTACATAGTAAAACCGGGCAGTAAGGCCTTGCTGGCGGGCTTGCTGTAAAAATGTGGTCCATTGTTGCGGTGTAGCCTGACGCACAAATTTGGCCGGAGAGGCAAAAAAAGCCAGCAACTGCGAACTTAACATAACTTATTTAACTCGCTCAAAGCTTGTTCAATACAGGCATACTCCAAACGATAAGCATCAACTTGTTGTGTCAACCTGCTCAGGCTGTGAAAACCCTGCTCTGCCAATACGGCATAGTTAAAAGAGTTATTGGCAAGATGCATAAATGCATCGGCCTGGCTTACCTTCGACAGCGTCAGCTGCTGCTGTGCAGCGTTATATTGCGGGAAAATAACCCAGGCTGCCGTTGCCGTTTGTTGCATACCAGACCAGCTTAATGTCGATGGCAGCATATAGCCAACTGTACCTTTGGTAGTGCCGCTGGTAATTTGCCGGATCTGTGCTTGCGGATACCTACCTTGTAATAGCGCCAATGACTGATTTTTCAGGCTCACCGGCCTGACATAAGGCACGATTGCGCCACTGGTTAAATCGACCAGACACATTTCATCCGACAATAAACGCCAGCCTTCCTGCATCAGCACTGCGCATAGGGTGCTTTTACCCGAGCCTGGCGGCGCCGGCATAATTAATGCCTTACCGCCACGTTCAAGCACTGCGGCATGAATGGCCAAAAACTGATGCTGATAAGAGGCCACGCACCAGTTTACGCCCCACTCAAAAACCGGCACCAGTTGGGCTGAGTCGGTCATTCTGAAATGCTGATCTCCGGATGACACATGAAACGGCCGACCCCAGCCAGCCCATTTACGCTGTACATGCAGACAAAAATCGTAGATAAGTTGTGGATTGGGGTTTGTTATCAGTTCCGCCGGATACAACTCTGCAAGTGCAGCGGTAAGCTTGTTACTGTGATTAGTAACAAGTACGGAAAAAGGCGCAGTATGAATAGCGAAATCAGTCAACGTCAGGCTCTGTTATCTCAGCCTCTGCGTCGACCAGACGAGTTTCATGATCGCACTTTGAAAACAGCACACTGCTGGCATCATGAA
The DNA here is from genome assembly GCF_900108485.1 of Rheinheimera pacifica. GTDB lineage: Bacteria > Pseudomonadota > Gammaproteobacteria > Enterobacterales > Alteromonadaceae > Alishewanella > Alishewanella pacifica. The sequence goes on from NZ_FNXF01000011.1 coordinate 102,175, forward strand.
ATATTGCCTGCAATGTGTTGTCATCTGTGGTTTGCTGAGATAGCCAGACAGCATAACTCAGTGCTACGTCCATCGGGTTACCCCATGTAACCGTCTATATAGTAAACCAACAAAGCCAATAGCTGATCTTTTTGTGCCTTAGTAACAGCACCCTGATAGGCGTTTACTATTTCATCCGGCGTAGGAATGCTGGTGCTGATACCTTCTAACTGATAGTACAGCGCATGCAGGAAAATTGCGGCAATATTGCGCTCCAGCGCATAACTCCCCCCCTGATTCAATGCGTCTCTCAAAGTACCACTGTAGCCATACTGAAAAATGGTATTAAACTTAGTGCTTTGGTTAATCTCTATACCGTTCCACTTTTTTTGCCAGTTATTGCCAGTTTTGAAGAAGTAGCCACCTTTACCGCCACCTACAGTTGAACTTTTACTTTCAAAGTACAGTTTAGCACTACCATGAGAGTCATAACTCCTACTGCACTGCTCAAACTTATCGGGCTGTACTGACTGCATCTGCGATGCATTTTCGCTTAACGAGCAGTTAAGTGTGCTGCTACCCCAGGCGGATTTACTCTTAAGTGTCAGCAACACCGGCAAGCTACCCAGACCTGCACGCATTAAAAACTTTCTGCGACCAGACTGCGTTGCCTTCATTTCCTTGTCATTAACAGGTTCCATAGCTACATTCCATAAAGCAAACTGCATAAAGTGTAATGCCAGTTACATGCAAGATCAAATCCAACAATATAACTTCATATCAGGTATAAGAAAATTATTAAACCCAACCTCACGGCACCATAAGTTGTAAAACAAGCTGACGATAAAATCAGGCTTTACAATTAGGCAAAGCACCAGTGGCTTTGCGTTCGTTATACGTTTTCATTGCCTGCGGCATATTATCGCGCAAAGCAGTAATACGGTTTTCCGGCAAGGGGTGGGTAGACAGAATTTGTGGTGTACCACCTCCACCCAGAGCCGCCATATTTTGCCATAAGTTAACCGCTTGACGCGGTTCAAAACCTGCCTTTGCCATCAAATCCAGGCCAATAATGTCGGCTTCACTCTCATGCGCCCGGCTAAATGGCAACGCAACACCAACCTGAGCCCCTAAGCCAAAAGCGGTCATCAGTTGCTGCTGATACTGCACGTTATAAGCTTTCATGGCGGCATCACCCAGTGTCATGGCCGTTTGAATAAACTGATTGGTAGACAGGCGCTCGTTACTGTGGCCTGCCATTACGTGTGCAATTTCATGGCCGACAACGGCTGCCAGCTGATTCTGGTTTTCCGCTACTTTTAACAGCCCGGTATAAACGCCGATCTTACCGCCTGGTAACGCAAACGCATTTACCTGATCAGAGTCGAACACCACTATTTCCCAGGTGTTGCCCATAAACTCCTGCGGCGTAACCTTAAGCAAAGCGCCTGCAACGCATTGTACATACTCATTAGTACGCCGATCTTTGGAAATAGGCGTTTCAGCTTTCATGGTTTCAAAGGTTTGTGCGCCCATCTTATCCAGTTCGGCTGTATTAAACAGCATTACCTGACGACGGCCGGTTGGCGATTGTGCACAGGCCACAATCAGTAAAGAACAGGTGGTAAGCAATAGTAACTTTTTCAACATGAGCATATCCTTATTTGACACTTTTACCGCAGCTGGCGCTGCAATATCCTGTTATTGTATCTGCTGGGCAATAAAAAACCACCCGCAGGTGGTTTTTCATTACAGCTTAACTGGTTAAATCATCAAAGAACTTCTTCACACCATCAAAGAAGCCTTTCGATTTAGGCCGGTGCTTGGCCTCACCATCACCCGCCATGCTGTCATCCAGCTGACGCAGTAAGTCTTTTTGTTTCTCGCTTAAGTTCACCGGTGTTTCGATCACCACTTTACATACCAGATCACCAACACCACCACCACGCACCGACTGCACACCTTTACCACGCAGGCGGAACATTTTTTCGGTTTGCGTTTCTGCCGGAATTTTCAGCTTAACGCGGCCATCCAGTGTCGGTACATCAATTTCACCACCCAGCGCAGCAATAGTGAAACTCAGTGGTACATCGCAGTACAGGTTATTACCATCGCGAACAAAAATCGGGTGCTCTTTTACATGCACCTGCACATAGAGATCACCTGCCGGTGCGCCGTGCATACCCGCTTCACCTTCGCCGGTTAAGCGAATGCGATCACCGGTATCAACGCCTGCCGGAATTTTCACCGACAGCGTTTTGGTTTTCTCTACGCGGCCTTCGCCATGACATTTACTGCACGGATCCGGAATAATCTTGCCGCGGCCATTACACGTCGGGCAGGTTTGCTGTACGGCAAAAAAGCCCTGGCGCATAGTAACCTGGCCGGCACCATGACAGGTTGGACAGCTTTTAGCAGAAGTGCCTTTTTTTGCACCCGAGCCATCGCAGATGTCGCAGCTCACCATCGTCGGCACTTTAATGTCGACCGATTTGCCACGTACCGCCTCTTCCAGGCTTAGCTCCAGATTGTAACGTAAATCGGAACCACGCTGCGCCCGTGACTGACCACGACGGCCACCGCCACCGAAAATGTCACCGAAAACATCACCAAAAATGTCGCCAAAATCAGCATTGCCTGCACCAGCGCCGCCGCGGTTTTGATCTACCCCGGCATGGCCATAACGGTCATAGGCTGCGCGTTTTTGCTCATCCGACAACACCTCATAGGCTTCCTGGACTTCTTTAAACTTCTCTTCCATGGCTTTGTCACCCTGAGTTCTGTCCGGGTGAAATTTCATGGCGAGGCGTTTATAAGCCTTTTTGATGTCTTTATCGTCGGCGCCTTTAGCGACACCTAGTACTTCATAATAGTCACGCTTCGACATAGCTTAGTGCTAACTTCTCATGTTAAAGGGGCTGCAGTTTACTACAGCCCGGTTAAACCTTAATTATTTTTTGTCGTCTTTAACTTCTTCAAACTCAGCATCAACCACGTCGTCGTTGCCGCCAGCCTGCTGGCCTGCGTCGCTGCCGCCTTGCTGTGCTTTGGCCTGAGCCGCTTCCATCAGCTTTTGTGATGCCTGAATAAGTGCCTGAGACTTCTCATCAATTGCCGCTTTGTCGCTGCCTTTTAATACAGCTTCCAGCTCTTTGATTGCTGTTTCAATGGCTTCTTTATCATTTGCTGCCAGTGCTGTACCAACTTCTTCCAGTTGTTTGCGGGTGGCGTGAACCATCGCATCGGCCTGGTTACGGGTTTGCACCAGCTCTTCAAACTTTTTATCGTCTTCAGCATGGGCTTCAGCATCGCGCACCATGGCCTGAATTTCTTCATCAGTTAAACCAGAGTTAGCCTTAATGGTGATCTTCTGCTCTTTACCGGTATCTTTATCTTTAGCAGACACATGCAAAATACCATCAGCATCCAGATCGAACACTACTTCAATTTGTGGCTCGCCACGACGACCGCCACGAATGCCTTCTAAGTTAAACTGACCCAGTGACTTGTTGTCAGAAGCGCGCTTACGCTCGCCCTGCAGCACGTGAATCGTTACTGCAGACTGGTTGTCTTCTGCCGTTGAGAACACCTGCGATTTCTTAGTTGGGATCGTGGTATTTTTCTCAATCAAGGCGGTCATTACGCTGCCCATGGTTTCAATACCCAGTGACAGTGGCGTAACGTCAAGCAGCAATACGTCTTTAACATCACCAGACAATACCGCACCCTGAATAGCCGCACCTACTGCTACTGCTTCGTCCGGGTTTACGTCTTTACGTGGTTCTTTGCCAAAGAAAGCTGTTACCGCTTCCTGTACTTTTGGCATCCGCGTTTGACCGCCAACCAGGATGATGTCGTTAATTTCACCGACACTTAAATCGGCATCTTTCAGTGCTTGCTTCAGCGGCTCAATAGTGCGCTGAATTAAGTCTTCTACTAAAGATTCCAGCTTGGCACGGGTTACTTTGATGTTCAGGTGTTTCGGGCCTGAGGCATCAGCAGTAATGTACGGCAGGTTCACTTCAGTTTGTGACGCTGACGACAGCTCAATCTTGGCTTTTTCAGCAGACTCCTTTAAGCGCTGCATCGCCAATGGGTCGTTACGCAGGTCAATGCCCTGCTCTTTTTTGAACTCTTCAACTAAGTAGTTGATTAAACGGTTATCGAAGTCTTCACCACCTAAGTGGGTATCACCATTAGTGGCCAGTACTTCAAAGGTTTGCTCGCCGTCTACATCGTCAATTTCAATGATAGAAATATCGAAAGTACCACCACCTAAGTCATATACCGCAACCTTGGTGTCGCCTTTCTTTTTATCCATACCATAAGCCAGCGCTGCTGCGGTTGGCTCGTTGATAATACGTTTTACATCTAAGCCTGCGATGCGGCCGGCATCTTTGGTTGCCTGACGCTGGGCATCGTTAAAGTACGCCGGTACCGTAATTACGGCAGCCGTTACCGCTTCACCTAAGAAATCCTCAGCGGTTTTCTTCATTTTTTTCAGCACTTCAGCTGAAATCTGCGGTGCGGCTAATTTTTTGCCTTTAACTTCAACCCAGGCATCGCCATTATCTGCCTTGACGATAGCGTAAGGCATAATTTTGATGTCGCGTTGTACTTCTTCGTCTTCAAAACGACGGCCAATTAAACGCTTAATCGCAAATAAGGTGTTTTTCGGGTTGGTAACTGCCTGGCGTTTCGCCGGCTGGCCAACTAATACTTCGCCATCTTCAGCGTAAGCAATAATAGAGGGCGTGGTACGGGTACCTTCAGCGTTTTCTAATACGCGTGGTTTGTCGCCATCTAAAACCGCAACACATGAGTTGGTTGTACCTAAGTCAATACCGATAATTCTGCCCATAACTACACTCCACTTAATATTCTGAACAAGCACAAATTGCGTTGAGCGATTAATGGGGATTAGCCCTGATCCATTCAAGGTTATTAGATTAAAAATTTTGCCATCTGCGCAGTTAATCCGCTTTTAGCGCCGGTTTAACGCTGTTATCTGCCGATAACGGTTAACTTATCCGGCTTTACCTGCCTATAATAGCCACCATCAGTAGCTTTTATTTAAAGGGTTTTGTTATGCCACTACTCGACAGTTTCACCGTAGACCATACCATTATGAAAGCCCCCGCCGTGCGCGTGGCAAAAAAAATGAATACACCAAAGGGTGATGCCATTACGGTATTTGATTTGCGTTTTTGCGTACCAAATGAAGAAATTTTGTCAGAAAAAGGTATTCATACGCTGGAGCATTTATTTGCCGGTTTTATGCGTGATCATTTAAATGGCAATGATGTGGAAATTATCGACATTTCGCCGATGGGTTGCCGCACCGGCTTTTATATGAGCTTAATTGGCACGCCGGACGAGCAGCGTGTAGCCAAAGCCTGGCAAGCGGCAATGGACGATGTGTTGGAGGTTGCCAGCCAGAGCGATATCCCGGAGTTGAATATTTACCAGTGCGGTACCGCGCAAATGCACTCGCTGGATGAAGCCAAGCAAATTGCCAAAAATATTCTTGCCCGTGGTGTCGGTGTTAACCGTAATGACGAGCTGGCATTACCGGCAGAGATTTTAAATAAGCTGTAATACTTAGCGGCGTCAGTTCAGGATATGGGTGTTGGCTTCAATTGCCAACAACACGAAAAGACGCGGCGAGACAACTGACAACTAAGAAAAGCGTCTGTGGCAGGGATGCCACAGAGGAGCCTACAGGGAGGTATCTACGGCGTCTTTTCGTGTTGTCAGTTGTCGACCCGAAGCTCGATCCCGATGACTCACTTCAGTTAAAACCCGCTAAGAGCATTTATCCAGCAAATACACCAGATGCTGATACTCAATACCACTATGCCGTGATAAGCCTATCTCACAAGTCCGGCTGCTTGACACCCCTTGCGAGCACTCACTGACCTGCTGTTTTAAGCCAGACAACGCCGAAGCATTTAACTGTGGCAAGACAAAGCCTTTATCGCCGGCAAAGCCACAGCAACTGATGCCTTCGGGGATCACGACAGTATTACTGCAAGCCTTAAGCAGCTGTTTTAGTTTATCTGCCTGGCCCAGCTGGCTGGCGCTGCAGGTAATATGCAGTGCCACCGGCTCATTAAGCGGCGTAATATTCAGCTTAGGCAGCACCTTATCATGCAAAAAATCGACACTGTCGAAAATACTGAGCCTGTCATCCAGCTTACCTTGCAGGGTTAAGCTGCACGGGCTGGTATCGGATAAAATAGGGATTTCACCATTATTACTTACGTCGAGTAGCCACTGCTCCAGCTCACGCTGTTTTTGCGTGGCAACAGCAAACTGGCCCTTCGATTGAAACGGCATGCCGCAGCACTGGCTGCCAAGCCCCTCAGGCATTATCAGCTGATAACCGGCTTTAGCCAGTAAGTGGGCGCTTACCTGCTGCAAACTACGTTTATCTTTGCTATTAGCCTGGGGCGCCATAACCCGGCCAGAGCAGCTGGCTAAATAAATAACGGGTTTCAGCTGGGTATCTGCATGGGCCATTGGCAGCACATTGTTATAGTTCGCAGTTGGCATCGCGCTATGCCACAACGCACGTAGCGGCAGCAATTTAGCCAGCGTACTGCCTATTCCCAGGCCAGCACGGGCCATAGCCGATACCGCCGTAAAATGCCGGGCCATAAAAGCCGCCAGCCCCTGCCAGGGCCGATTATGTTCCGCCCGTAATTGCCGGGTAAGGTCACCGGTATTAATACCCACCGGGCAGGCGGTACTGCACATACCACAAGCGGCACAGGTGTCGTTACCGGCATACTGATAAGCTTTGCTAAGTTCAGCTAACCGCTCTGGCTCATCACCACTGCGTTGTAAACGCGAAATTTCGCGCTGCGTAACGATACGCTGGCGTGGCGTTAACGTTAATTTGCGTGACGGGCACACCGGCTCACAAAAGCCGCATTCAATACATTTATCTACCAGCGGGTTAGTGGCAGGTAAGGGTTTAAGGTTTTGCAAATGCAACTGGCTGTTGTAACTTAGCACTACGTCCGGGTTTAAAATATGCTGCGGATCCAGCAACTTTTTAATACGCCACATCAGTGTATAAGCCTCTGTGCCCCACTCCAACTCAACAAAAGGTGCCATATTACGGCCGGTGCCATGTTCAGCTTTAAGTGAGCCACCAAACTCTACCGCTACCAGTTGCGCCACTTCCTGCATAAACGCATCGTAACGTGCAACCTGGGTGGCATCATCAAAGCCCTGAGTAAAAACAAAATGCAGGTTGCCTTCTAAGGCGTGGCCAAAAATAATCGCTTCATGGTAGTAGTACTTATCAAACAACTGCTGTAGCCGTGATACCCCTTCAGCCAGTTGCTCAACCGGAAAAGTAACATCTTCAATAATCACCGTAGTGCCGGTTTTGCGCACGGCGCCAACCGCCGGGAAAGTGCCTTTGCGTATGGCCCATAGCTGGTTGTATACGGCTGCGTCAGTACTAAAATCGACCTGCTGCTCCAGCGCAAAAGCAGCTAAAGCACTGCGTACCTGTGTCAGTTGCTGCTGCAATAGGGTGCCGTTTATCGCCGTACTTTCTATCAGCAAAGCACAGGCATTATCAGACAACCCCTTTACCCATGCTGGCATGCCCGGCTTATGTTCTACCGAGCGCAGGCTGCGCCGATCCAGTAGCTCTACAGCCGATACCGGCTGCTGCTTTAATACCGTTACCGCGCGACAACAGCTTTCCACTGACGGAAACACCAGCAACGCGCTGGCCCGGTGCGGATAATCCGGCACGGTGTTGTACGTTACAGCACTGATAAAACCCAGACAGCCTTCAGAGCCAACCATTAAATGGGTCAGGATATCGATAGGATCGGTAAATTCGGTTAACGCATTTAGCGAAAAACCGGTGGTATTTTTTAAGCGGTATTTATGGCGGATTTTAGCGCTAAGTTCAGGGTTGTCACGGGTTTGTTTGCCCAGCAAAGCCAGCTCGGCTAAAAGTTTGGCATGTGTCTGGCGAAACGCCGCTACGCTTTGCGCATCTTCAGTATCCAGTACAGTGCCGTCAAACAACACCAATCGCATCGCTGCCAGGGTATTAAAACTGTTATGCGCGGTACCGCAGCACATACCGCTGGCATTATTGGCTACGATACCGCCAATTTTGCAGCTGTTAATTGACGCCGGATCAGGGCCGATTTTGCGCTGAAACTTTGTCAGTACACTGTTAGCCGCAGCGCCGATAACACCGGGCTGCAGCCGTATTTGCTCGCCCAGGCCGCGCACTTCACGCTGCTGCCAGTTTTCGCCCAGCACCAGCAGCACAGAATCGGTTACCGCCTGGCCGGATAAACTGGTACCGGCAGCACGGAATGTCAGCGCAACCTTAAAGTCGTTTGCCAATTTTAACAGCGCCACCACTTCAGCTTCGCTTTCAATGCGCAGCACTAATTTAGGCAGCATACGGTAAAAGCTGGCGTCAGTGCCAAAGGCAAGCGTAGCGATAGGGTCGTCAAAATAACGCTCAGCCGGAATAAGCTGTTTAACGGCCTGAACAAACTGCGGTTGCATGCAAACCTCTGGCGCTGAGAAACTAAACCTAGATTAACCGATAATACGGTATTCACGCGCAGCTTGCATAAATTTTTTGCTATATAAATTTATACATGAATAATTTATTCACAACTAATGGAGTTTCAACCGCTATAACACGCTGTTTTACCTGGCAGCACCGCGCCGGCACAGTTGCAGTGCTAAGCCCCAGGGATCGCGCAGCATTGCCAGATGTGAGCCGTCGTTCAGGTGTACGTCGGTAACATGGCTGGCACCGGCGGCGATTAAGCGGGCGCTGTCGGCGACCGGATCGTCTGATATCAGCGCCAGATGCAAAATCAGCGGGTCCATACTGGCGTAATCAGGTACCTGATCGGCCGGGTTGCAGTAAATTTCTATCATCATTATGCCGCTGTCATCGGCGAGAAAATGCGTTTGCGCCGCATCATTTAATGCGCGTTTTAAACTAAAGCCCAAATGCTGCCTGTACCAGCTGGCCATTTGCTGCGGTTGGGCGACATTAAAAGCGACATGTTCGATACGCATAACTTAAGGTTCCTGGGGTTTAGTGCCAGTTGGTATAAAGCTTTCCAACCAGATATTGATATTGTCTGTTGGCACCTGCAGCGGCCGGTGCACCGGCTTAATTTGCGGATAACCGCCCACTTGCTGCTGGCTGTCAATAATACGGCCGTCACGGTTAACGTAACTTTGCACGATACGCTGGTCGGTTACGTCACGCTGCCAATAACGTGCTCCAACAACAGGTAACAGCTGGTGTTCAACCTCTTTTGCCGCCATAACGCGAATGCCTTGTGGCCACACCGGTGCTGCGGTTAAGCGCTTTATCACCCCGGCAGTGTCGTACATAGCTTTGTCATCAAGGTTAAAGGTCAGGTTATCCTGCAGGTAAGCATCGCCGTGGTAGGATACCAGGGCTAAATCAGAGTAAGAATCGCGGCCATAGCGCAGCACATTACCTATCACCGCCACCTGTGGGTTCTGCGGGCTAAAGGTTGTATGCGCCCATTCAGTATCAATAAAACCCAGCTTTACGGCATTGGCATCGGCGTTATAAATGATGTTATTGAGCACCACACCTGTAGTATGGGCTTTAAAATACGGGTTACGCCTTGCATTGTGGGCAAACAGGTTACCGATAAAGGCAATGTGGCGGCTAAAATCATGCACCAACGCGCCTTTGCTGTGCTTGCCTTTAATATGAGTGGCGTAGTCCAGCGCTTCGGCCAGAATATTGTAGCGAAAGGTGATGTGCTTCGACGTCGCCTGCGGCCCTTTATCACGCGGACCTGACGCCGATACCAGCTCGTCGGTGGCCCAGCTGATAGAATTATGCTCGACCAACACATTGCAGGCGTCTTTACCAGTTACCGCTATACCATCGGTGTCCCAACCGGTGCGCTTTGGCAAACCGGCATCACCCGGCCTGATATGTAAATGCCGCACTATCACATCATGGCTGATAATACGCAGGCCGCCTTTAATCAGCGTAATGCCGGGTGCTGGTGCGGTTTCACCGGCGATGGTCAGGTACGGCTGGTTTATTTCCAGATTAGTGCGCTCAAGATCTATCACCCCGGCCACTTCAAACACCACGACTCGCGGCCCGCTGTGTGCCAGTGCAGCAGCCAGAGAGCCGGGCCCGCTTCGGTTCAGATTAGTTACCTTTAACATCGCACCGCCTGCTCCGCCCGGTGTATCCAGACCAAAGTTAGTACAGTGCTTATCTGCTGCAGCCTGGTCATATTCTGCCAAAAACTCTGCCGCAACGCTTTGATACCAGCCATAACCGCGTTGGCGTTCAAGCGATATCTGGCTGACATCGCTGTAGGTTAGGCCATCGCGGTCGAAAAATACCGGCTGGCCGGTTTTCAGATCATAAAACCGTGACCAAATCACACTGCCGGGGCTGTCGATTAATGACAAACGGCCCTCGCTGTCGCGGTGACGGTCTTTGTCACTTATCTGCTTATCCCTCAACCAGTTGGCGGCTTCGGCCAGGCTTGGCGCTACGCCGGGGTAATCTGGCGCATAACGCAGCAACAACTGCAGAATTTTTGCACTTTCACTACTAACCAGTGAAGCTTTTTCATACTTACGCGCCGTTACCGGCTCACCCGTTAACGGATGATGCTGTGCGCCCCACACCGTGCGCTTGCCATCGACGACGACCTGATTAGCCAACAACCAATCGACTGCACGATAAAAGGCTGCTGCGGCCTCTGTTTTAGTACTGTCGGCCAACATGGCAAAATGCGGCTCATTGGCTACCTGCCACAATAACTGCATCAGTTGATACAGAGCATTATCGTTCAGCGTTATCGCATCATGATAACCACCACGCAGCGGATAAGATTGCGGAAAACCGCCGTTGGGGTACTGCGCTTGCAACACCAGCGCCACGCCACGTTCTATCGTCTGCACGATATGTTGTTGCAGTTGCGGTGTTGCTTGCGGGTAAAAATCAGCCAACCACTGCAACTGCGTGCTGGTAGCGTCATTGTCAAAAGTCGGCACATAATTGGCTTCAGAGCCAAACTGCTGGCCGCTTAGCCTGGCAATACGCATATCGGTACGCTTGCTCCAGCCGCCTGAAGGTGTTTGAAAGCTCAGCACTGCTTGCGCTTCAGCCGCATTATTAATGCCGGTTAAACCAAACTGATTATGCCTGGTTGCCGCAGTTAGCGCTCCACCCTGTTGCTCAGCGGCCAGTGCTGTCGCATCTTGCTGCAGCACTTGCGCTGATTCGGCTAAATACTGCCGCCATTGTGCAGTAAGTTGCTGCGCCTGCCAGTAACTTGCGCTGGCGACACAGGGCAACAACAAACCAACCAATAGCAACAGATGACGCAGCCGGTAAGACATCAGAACAAAAAGTCCGTGGATAAAAAGCGCGAATGGCGTTCTTTCACCATCTGTTTCACAAAGTCGACATCACTATCCTGATACTTAGCGGCCACTAAGGTTGGTGTAGAGAATTGGCGTAGCGCGTCCACCACCGACAAGGTGCCTTCAGCGGAATCTTTACGCCCGTTAAACGGAAAGCTGTCCGGCCCACGCTGGCACTGGCTGTTGATATTAATCCGGCCGACCTGGTTAGCAAAAATATCGACCAGTTCACCGACTTGCTGCGGGTTCTGGCCAAAAATACTCAGCTGCTGGCCAAAGTTAGAGTTAACAACATAATCAATAACTTCGTTAATATCGTTATAAGGTACTACCGGAACCAATGGGCCGAATTGTTCCTCGTTATATAACCGCATACTGCTGTTTACCGGGTATAACAGCGCCGGGGTAAACAAAGAGGCTACCGTTTCACCACCGCCGGGGTTTTGCAGCTTAGCGCCTTTGCCAAGCGCATCTTCTAACAGCTCGGTTAAAAACTGCGTTTTGCCAGGCTCCGGCAACGGTGTTATCGCTACGCCTTGCTGCCACGGCATACCGGCTTTTAGCTCACTGATAGCCGCTGCCAGTTTATCGACCAGCTCAGCAGCGCGGCTTTGATGCACAAATAAAATTTTTAACGCAGTACAGCGCTGGCCGTTAAACGACAAGCTGCCGGCCACGCACTCTTTTACCGTGCGGTTCATATCGGCGTCGGGCAGAATAATCGCCGGGTTCTTGGCATCCAGCCCCAGCACAGCGCGCAGCCGGTGTGGTTTGGGGTGCATGCGTTTTAAATCACTGGCGCCTTTATTGGTGCCGATAAAGGCAAACAGGTCAATTTTACCGCTCTCCATCAGCACGCCAACGGTTTCGCGGCCGCGGCCGTAAATAATGTTAATCACGCCGGCCGGGAAGCTTTGCAGAAATGCCTGCAGCAACGGCTGAATAAGCAGCACGCCGTATTTGGCCGGCTTAAAAATTACGGTGTTACCCATGATCAGCGCCGGGATCAACGTGGTAAAGGTTTCATTTAACGGGTAGTTAAACGGCCCCATACATAGCGCAACCCCTACCGGCACGCGGCGGATTTTACCTAAGCTACCCTGCTCAATAATAAAGTGGCTGGCGTCTCTGTCCTGCTGTTTTAACGCTTCGATGGTGTCGCGGATATAATCGCTGGTACGGTCGAATTCTTTCGCCGCATCGGGGTAGGTTTTGCCGATTTCCCACATTAGCAGGCGGATCACTTCAGCGCGCTGCAGCTGCATCAGTCCAAGGAATTTCTCCACATGCTGAATACGCTCCAGCACTGCCATGGTCGGCCAGGCGCCACGGCCTAAGTCGTAAGCTTTTACCGCACTGTCGAGTGCTTTTAATGCAGTGTCGGCGTCCAGTAAAGGCGTATGGCCCAGCACTACTTGCTGTAAGCTGTCGCTATTTCGTATATAAATTGGACTTACCACCGGGCTAAGTTCACCCTGCCACTGCACCAGCTCACCATTTAATAAATAGTCGCGCTGGGTTATCTCGCTCTTATGGGCAAACTCTCCCGGTATATCAGCCGCTTGCGGAAAAACTGTTGCTAAACTCATGCCTTGCTCCTTCTAACAAAATTGACTTGGTTGTTAGTCAGGGTCAGATGCGACGCTTGCCCGGCTTGGACCGGATCTTATGCTCTGCTTGTTTAAATCGTTGCTGGCTTCACAGTTAAGGGAACGCAAAGACGTCGTAAATACGTCCTTGTAGACTTACAAACTGCGTCCTGCAATTTGCCCTTCGGGTGGCTGCGCCATTCAAATTCGTTCCCTACGAATTTGTCTATGCCGCATCCCTGCGGCAGACGCTTTGCTATACCCTTAACTGTTTCGCTTTGTTATTTCGGTGATACATCAATCGTTAGCTGTGCGCTTCGGGGTTCCAACCTGCTTCTGACGTTTTGCCACAGCGAGAATCGGTTTGCTGTAAGCTGACCGTTGAAGGCATGGATGCCTGACAAATTCGTCCGGAACGAATTTGAACAGCTCCGCTGGTCCAACGGACAAACTTCATGGATGAAGTTTGTAATCGAGCCTACAGGGACGTATTCACGGCGTGTCAGCGTGAGCAAACCGGTTCGTGCCGAAGCCACTGAACCCTTGGCTACTTCACAAACACCGAGGGCCGGTTCTGCGCCCAAAAGCCGTTAAAGTGATCCTTGCCGACAATAGCGCCGGTATGCTCAACGACAAAGCCCGCTAAACGAGCGGCAAACTTCACTGCATGCTGCGGTGCTATACCACCTAAACGCGCAGCCAGATAACCGCCGTTAAATGAATCGCCAGCTGCTGTGGTATCTACCACCTTCTTTACCGGGTGCGCCAACGCCGTAAAACCCTGCTGCTGATAACGGCCATTAATACCGTTTTTGCCATCTTTAACAATAATTTCGGCCACACCCAGTTCGGTTAACTGCTCAACCACATCGTTGGTGGTTTGCGCAGCAAATAACACCCGGTGGTCGTCCAGGCCCGGCAGCGCCACATCGGCTAAGCTATAGGCCTGAATAAAGGCCGCTTTGGCCGCTTCAGCATTCGGCCACAGCGCCGGACGGTAATTCGGGTCGAAGATAATCTGGCTGCCATCGGCTTTTAACCGGCTTACCAGGTCGAACAATTGGGCTCTATCGGCATCAGATAAGATTGCCAGCGTAATGCCGGAGAAATAAAACATATCGCAGCCTTTAATGGCATCGTAATTTAACTGGGCGTTAAAACACTGCAATACCTGCTTGGCCGCCGAGCTGTCGCGCCAGTAGACAAAACTGCGCTCGCCAAACGCATCGGTATTGATCATATACAGGCCGGGCCGGGCGGTTTTGGTGCGCAGCATCAGGCTGGTGTCAATTTTCTCCCGCTCTACCGCACGTACCAACTTGTCGCTGATAAGATCGGTACCAACAGCGGTAAAAAACTGCACATCGACCGGGTTTTCGCAGGTGCGCTTTAAATACACGGCGGTATTAAACACATCACCGGCAAAATTCTGGTGATAGACATTGTCGACCAGCTGATACAGCTCGACCATGCACTCGCCCATAATGACAATACGTTTGCTCATGCCGATGCTCCTTAAGCTGCGGTTTTAATCTGTCTGGCAATAGCGGTCGCTTCAGCGGCCAGTGTCGTAATTTGGCTCCACTGTTGTGCTTTTACCAAATTAGCCGGGGTTAACCAGGAGCCGCCCACCACAAACACATTTTTCAGCGCTAAAAAATCGGCCAGATTATGCTGGCCAATACCGCCTGTGGGGCAAAATTTAACCTGCTGGAATACTCCGCTGAGGGCTTTTAGCATCTCAATGCCGCCGGATAAATGCGCCGGGAAAAACTTAACCTCGCGCAAACCATATTCGTACGCCATAGCAATTTCCGACGGTGTTGCCACACCGGGCGCCAGTGGCAGGCCGGTGTCGATCATCGCTTCAAGCAATTTTGGCGTGCTGGCCGGGCTGACCAGAAACTGCGCGCCGGCATCTTTACAGGCATTCGCATCAGCTGCCGATAATATAGTGCCGGCGCCGACCAATAAATTTGGTAAGGCGGTGCGGATAGCGGTAATCGCCGCTAACGCCTGACGGGTGCGCAGCACGACTTCGACCGAGCCTACACCGCCATCTTGCAATGCTTTGGCGATGGCGACAGCTTCATGCGGTGTCTCGGCCTGAATAATGGGTAATAATGCCGGGCCCTTGACCATGGACGACAACAGCGGAGGTAAAGACGACATTAAACGACTCCTGTAAAAGCCACCAGCGCTGCGGCTGGACGGGAAACTAATTGCTGATAAGCAGTATGCACTGCACTAAAAAAGGTTTTGTTTAAACTCAGCGCTGGCGGGAACACGGCATCAACCGCTAAAAACAGCGCCACGTCGGTATCGGCATTGCCGCTGCACTGGGCTGCAACAGCCAGCAGTTGCTCTGCTAACGGGTCGACTAATTTTTCGTTGTCGCTATGGCGTTTCACAATAAAACGGCACCAGGCAGCGATGGCAAACGCCAGTTTGTCGATAGCTTTACCGGCGGCTAAGTTGTCGCTAATGGCAGGCAGAATACGCATCGGTAGCTTTTGCGAGCCGTCCCAGGCAATTTGCGCCAGCAAATGGCGGATAGCCGGGTTACGAAACCGTGCTAATATATCGTTACTGTACTGGTTAACATCCAACTCAGCCGGTGCTTTGAATGACGGCATAATTTCAGCAGTAATCATCTGCTGAATAAACTGTGTCAGCACTTCATCCTGCATCGCATCGAATACGGTTTCATAGCCGAGCAAACAGCCAACATAGGCCAGCGTCGAATGCGGCGCGTTGAGCAAGCGCAGCTTGGCTTTTTCAAAAGCAGTGACATCCTGGGCGTAAATTACCCCGGCTTGCTGCCAGGCTGGCCGGTCAGCCGGTAAAATATCTTCAATCACCCACTGCACGAAGGCTTCGCGCTTAATCGGCCAGTTATCCTGTACGCCCAGCACCTGTGCAACCTGCGCTTTAATGGCGTCGTCGGTGGCAGGTGTAATGCTGTCGACCATAGTGCAGGGGCTGATCAGCTGCTGGCTTAACCAGTTGGCGATAGTCGGGTCTTTTTGCTCAGCAAAAGCGATGAGTGCGTTACGCAGCTTATGGCCGTTGTCGGTCAGGTTGTCACAGCTGATTACGCAAAACGGTGCGATATTGGCCTGATAGCGTGCCGCAAGTGCGGTAAACAGCAGGCCAATTGCTGTGATCGGCTGGCCGCTGCCGCTTAAATCTTGCTGAATTTGGCTATGGTTTAAATCCAGCTTGCCGCTGCCGTTTAAGCAATAGCCTTTTTCGGTAATGGTCATGGTAACGTATTTGGTGCTGGCGGCAGTTAAGCGCGCTAATACCTGGCCGTACTGCTCGCTGGCGATTAATACCTCCTGCACAGAGCCGATAACCTGATAGCTTTGCACAGCATCCAGCACGGCCAGGGTATACAAACCATCTTGCGGCGATAATGCCTGGCTGACATCGGGTGATCGCATTGATACGGCGCTGATGGCCCAATCGCCGCCAAATTGCAGGGCCTGTTCGGTATACCAGGCCTGATGGCCGCGAAAAAACGCGCCGGGGCCTAAATGCACTATGCCGATTTGCGGCTGTTGTTCTGCCAGCCGGTAGGCCGGAATTGGCAGCTTGCCGTTTAGACCCGCCAGAGTCTGATTACTAAGATTTGCCATTTATGATTCCTGCTATTTTCTGCAGTGTAGGCTTGGGCAGTTTGTTACACGCAGAGACGTCGTAAATACATCCTTGTAGACTCCTCTCCAGCATCCCTGCTGGAGACGCTCTGCTTAGTAACAATCTGCCCCGCTGTTAGATTACGCTTAGCATCATTTCAACTGATACGCTTTTTTTACCAGGCCATAGGTCAGCTCGTAAGCTAACTCGCCGGCTTCTTCTTCGGTTAAGCGGTGCTCGGCCACTAAGCCTGCCAGGAAGCGGCAGTCTATACGCCTTGCTACGTCGTGCCGTGCCGGAATAGATAAAAACGCCCGCGTATCATCGTTAAACCCTACAGTGTTATAAAAGCCGGCGGTTTCAGTTACCTGATGCCTAAAACGCAGCATGCCTTCCGGACTATCATGGAACCACCAGGCCGGGCCGAGTTTTAACGCCGGGTAGTGGCCTGCCAGCGGCGCCAGTTCACGGGCATAAGTGGTTTCGTCCAGTGTAAACAGAATGATGTTTAAGCTGGCTTCGTTGCCGTATTTCTGCAGTAAAGGTTTCAGGTTTTGTACGTATTCGGTCGGGCTGGGGATATCGGCGCCTTTATCGGCACCAAAACGCTCAAAAATCACCTGGTTGTGGTTACGGTGCGCACCGGGGTGAATTTGCATCGTCATGCCATCTTCCAGGCTCATGCCGGCCATTTCGGTCAGCATCTGGCCGCGGAACAGCTCTGTTTCTGCCGGCGTGGCTTTACCGCTTAAACAGCGTTGAAATAATGCCGCGGCATCTTTCATGGCTAAGTCTGCGGTAATAGCGGTTGGGTGGCCGTGATCGGTCGCCGTAGCGCCATGCTCACGAAATACCTTACGGCGCTTACGCAGTGCGGCCAGATAACCTTGCCAGCTCTTGGTATCTTCGCCGGTAATTTCGCCTAATTTGGCCACATTAGCGGCAAAATCGGCGCGGTCAGCATCTACCACGTCATCCGGGCGGAAGGTGGTAATAACGCGGGTTTCAAAGCCGGTGCCTTTTAATTTGGCATGGTGTTTTAAATCGTTCAGTGCGCCTTCGGTAGTGGCAATCAGCTCGATATTAAAACGCTCTAACAAAGCACGCGGTTTAAATTCTGGCTTGGCCAGCTGGGCGTTAATGCTGTCGTAGTAATGATCAGCGGTGTCTTCGCACAGAGTTTCGGTTAAACCAAATACATCGTGAAATACCGTGTCGAGCCAAATGCGCGAAGGTGTGCCACGAAACAGGTAATAGTGTTTGGCAAAAATATGGAAGATTTTGCGGTAATCGCTTTCAACTACTGCGCCGTCTTTACGGCGGATGCCGAGCTCTTCAAGCTTAATGCCCTGGCTGTACAACATACGAAACACATAGTGGTCCGGCAGCAACAATAATGCGGTGGCGTTGTCCCAGTTGGCGTCTTCAGCAAACCAGCGCGGATCGGTATGGCCGTGCGGGCTAACGATCGGCAAGTCTTTAATTTGCTGATATAAACGCCGGGCGATATCACGCACCACCGGATCTGACGGAAATAAGCGGTCCGGGTGCAGTTCTAAACGACGACTCTGTGCCATTTTCAAGTCCTGTTATAAAAAGTGTTTAAATTCAATATCTGTTCTGATGTTACGTATCAGAGCGTCACGCCATTTTTCCAGATGGCAATTTCGCGGTTATCTGACTGCTCGTTGCGCGTAGCTTTGCCGGAAGCAACATCGATCAGATAACGGAAAAAGTCATGGCTGAACTGCTCGGCGTCCTGGCCTTTTTTCAGCAAACCGCCGGCATCAAAGTCTATCCACTGCGGCTTGCGTGCGGCCAAAGAGGAATTCGACGAAATTTTTACTGTCGGTGCCGGAAAGCCCAATGGTGTGCCACGGCCGGTGGTAAACAGCAGCAAAGTAGCACCGGCAGCGGTTAAGGCGGTGGATGACACCGCATCATTGCCCGGCCCTTCCAGCAGCGTTAAGCCACTTTGGCTGGCCATATCGCCGTAGCGGATCACCTGGTTTACTACCGCAGAGCCACCTTTTTGAATGGCGCCGAGCGATTTTTCTTCCAGTGTGGTTAAGCCGCCGTCTTTATTGCCGGGGCTCGGGTTTTCATACACCGGCTGTTTGTTGTCGATAAAGTACTGCTTAAAATCATTCACCAGGGTAACGATATCGCCAAACACCTGTTCATTTTGCGCGCGGGCCATAAACACTTGCTCGGCGCCGAACATTTCCGGCGTTTCGGTCAGTACGACTTTACCGTTACCGGCGGCGACTAAATCAGCAATGCGGCCCACCAGCGGGTTAGCGGTTAAGCCGCTTAAGCCATCAGAGCCACCGCATTTCATGCCCATTACTAAATCTGATACCGGGCACGGCGTGCGCTTATCGTCGCGCATTCTGGCTACCAGCTCTTCCACTGCAGCTAAGCCCTGCTCTATTTCATCTTCCACCTGTTGGGCGTTAAAAGAGCGGATGCGGCTTAAATCAACGTCTTCGCTTGCTGCCAGCAACTTGCTTAGCTGATTGTTTTCACAGCCTAACCCCATCACCAGCACACCACCGGCATTAGGGTGTTGAATAAGCCCGGCCAGTAAACGGCGGGTATGATCTAAATCGTCGCCCAGCTGCGAGCAACCAAACGGATGGGTAAAGGCATAAATACCGTCGATATCATCGCTATATAGCTTGCGTGCCTGCTCGGCTACCCGCATAGCGGCGCGGTTAACGCAGCCAACGGTATTGATAATCCACAGCTCATTGCGGGTACCTACTTTGCCATTAGCACGGCGGTAACCCATAAATTCGGTCGGTAAACCTGCCGGAAACGTCAACGGCTGCGCCTGACAGCCGCTATAACGGTAATTGACCTGGCCGCTTAGCAGCGTGGCAAGATTATGCGAGTGAATATGCTCGCCTGCTCTGATGTCCGTCGTCGCCGCGCCAATAGCAAAGCCGTATTTAATCACCGGCTCGCCTTTGGCAATATTAGCCAGTGCCACTTTATGCCCGGCCGGTACGGCCTGCTGTGCAGTTAACTGCGCAAACGGCTCTGGCAGCGCCGCGCCCTGCGCTAATGGTTGCAATGCCACTACTACGTTGTCGCGCGGATGTACCTGCAACACCTGTAATTGCTCGCCGATATCTGCCGGTGTATTCAGTTTGGTACTACAACCGGGTTTTAGCTCTGTGCTCATGTTCAGCCTTCCTGCACCTTGTCTAGCGGTGGCAAACTGTGATTAAAAAAACGCGTCTGACTATTGTGTTTTGCTCGAACCGACTTGCCCACACCAACACGCCGTAAATACATCCCTGTAGGCTCGATTCAGGCATCCATGCCTTCAACGGTTGGTTTAGGGCAAGTCGATTCTCCCCTCTCAGCACCGCAGTACTTCAGGTAAAAGCTATAGCTGCAGCGCCTCACCATTTAAGGTTAGATCGACCGCATCAATCTGCGCGACATTCTCCAGCACACCCAGGCTGGCGGTTTGATTAAACTGCACATGGTGCAAACTGACACCGCTGATCGGCGCCCGTTCAAAACCGCGCAGCAAAAACGCCCGCTGGGCTTTTTGTACGCGTAAATTACTGATATGCAAATTCTTTACCTGCGGCAGGTGCTGGCCTGCATCACCCTCTTCATAGAAGAAGTTAATCACGATAGCGTCTTTTACTTCGCCGATATCAATATCGCGGATATAGATATTTTCAATTAAGCCGCCACGTACCGAGTTGGTTTTAATACGGATACCGCGATCTAAATCCGGGCTGCTCATCCGGCAGCGGCGGGCGAAAATATTACGCGCACCACCGGAAATTTCACTGCCCAGCACCACACCACCATGGCCGGCGCGCATCATACAATCCTGGATCACCACATTTTGCACTGGTGTTGCCAGCCGGCGGCCGTCGTTATTACGGCCGGATTTCAGCGCAATACAATCATCACCGGTATCAAACAAACAATTTTCAATTAACACCCGGTTGCTGGACTCCGGGTTACAACCATCGGAATTCGGCCCGTGGCTAACGCAGTTAACGCCGCGCACTATCACATCTTCTGACAGCACCGGGTTAATAAGCCAAAATGGCGAGTTACGAATAGTGATGCCTTCAATCAACACCCGTTTACAGCGGTATGGCTGAATAAACGGTGGCCGTAAATAATTTTCTGTAAATACACGCTCTGCTACCGGTACACCAGCTTCAGCCATATCAAATAACGGCGTGCGGGTATTGGCCTGATCTGTTTTGGCATCTAACTGCCAGGGGGTGTGTTTCCATTGCCCTTTCCATGGCCACCATTGGCTATTACTGCCGTTGCCTTCCAGAATACCCTCCCCGGTAACAGCGATGTTTTCCTGCTCAAAGGCATAAATAAGTGGCGAATAACCCATCAGCTCTACGCCTTCCCAGCGGGTAAATACCGCCGGCAGGTAGCGCTCTGGTTCAGGGTAAAACGAAAGTACCGCATCTTTTTGCAGATGCAGATTTACATTAGACTTTAAATGCACCGGCCCGGTATTAAAACGCCCGGCAGGTACCACTACGCGGCCTCCACCAGCAGCGGCACAGGCGGCAATAGCGGCGTTGATAGCATCACTGCTATCAATGCCAACTTTGGCGCCAAACTCAGTAATAACAAAATCACGTTTAGCAAAGGCAGTAGGTGCGATAGCAGCAATAATGGCATCAGCCTGCTGCCACAGCACAGCATCCGCAGCATCACTGGAAGAAGTTGCCACAGCAGACACAGACGAGCAGCCGTTTAATGACCATAAAGATAAGCCCATTCCGGCCAGGCCTAAGGTTTTTAAATGTTGTCGTTTTTGTCTGTCTGTCATTAGTAACCTCTTTTTTAGGTGGCCACCGTTATCACAATTGCCGGCGGCTTTACCTTATTTACAACTGAATTAAGTTAGCTATTGGTACTATAATAACCAATTTGCCACCGGTGGCAAGTAAATCGGCAAACTTTTTGCCAGCGGTAGCAAAAAAGTTTGTCTAAGTTAAAACATGAATAAAACAGCTTAGTCGTTGCTGCCGGCTACTCTGGCCGTTGACTCCCGTACAACCAGGGTTGGTGCCACTTTAGCGGCAACGTTAGAGGCCGCTTTGTCGTTATTTTCTATCGACATAATCAGCTTGCTGGTAGCCAGTAGCGCCATTTGCCGCACCGGCCTTTTAATGGTGGTTAATGCCGGTATCACCCGCGAGGCCAGCATATTGTCATCAAAGCCGGCTACCGAGAGCTGCTCCGGCACTTTAATGCCAAGGCTGTGCGCTACCTTTAATACCCCGGCAGCCATCTGATCGTTATTGGCAAAAATAGCCGTTGGTTTTTCCTCTGCCTGCAGCAGCTGGCGCGCACATTCAATACCGGTTTCGTAGGTATTATTACCTTCAATAATCCAGTCTGGCTGCAGTTTAATACCATAGGCCGACAGCCCCAACTGAAAACCTTCCATCCGCTCAGTTGACGATTTATAACGCTGCGGCCCGCTGATAAAAGCAATATGTTCATGCCCCAGCTGGGCAAAATAACGCGCCATTTCAGCCGCCGCTGCCCTGTCGTCTGACACTACAATATGTTTGGCCTCATCCAGCGCTACTGAGCTTAAGCGCACATAAGCACTGCCGGATTCTTTTAGCGCCTGGGCCAGAGTTTCAGATTCCGACACCGGCGGCAGCACAATAACGCCATCCAGCTTAGAGCGCTGCATAAAGCGCAGGCAGTCCTGTACCAGAGTTTCACTGCGATAGCGGCACGGATGCACTACCAGCTCGTAGCCCAGGTTAGAGCATACTTCCAGCACACCACGTTGCACATCATCCAGATAGAGTGCATCGGGGTTGTCGTAAATAAGGCCGAGCAGGTATGAGCGGCTGGATGCCAGGCCTCTGGCCTGAGTGTTGGGCGAATACTTTAATTCGCTGATCACCTTTTCTACCCGGGTACGGGTAGTGTCACCGACACTAAGCGAACCGTTAATAACCCGTGATACCGTGCGTTTGGATACACCGGCAATACGGGCAACATCATTTATCGTGGCTTGTTTTTGCATAAGTCTCATCTTATTGACCACGCGCACTGTTAGCGACCAGTTGCGGCCTGTAAGTACAAAGTGCGATATCGATCGCCGTTTGTTTTACGCTGGCGACAAGATCGGTTTGGGCTTTTTTAGCAAACAGCACCAGCGGCCCGGTAATGCCAACTGCCGCCACTACAGCCCCCTGGCTGTCGCGAATTGGCACCGCCAGACAGCGCACGTCGTCATGGTATTCCATATCGTCGCTAGCATACCCGCGTGCCAGTATCCGCTGCAACTCTGTTGTTAACTCATTTGGCTGTACCAGGCTGTGCGAGGTACGCCGCTTAAACAAGCCGGCCTCGGCTAATGCCGTTAACCTGTCAAAATGATGAAATGCCAAAAACACCTTACCGGCAGCAGAGCAGTTAAAATCGGCAATGGTACCCGGCCTGGCGGCTAAACGTTGTGGATTAGGGCTGTCGCATACTTCTACCAGCAAAGCGCCTTTGGCATGTGGTAATGCCAGGTGGCAACTTAAACCGGTAGTCAGCGCCAGTTGCTGCAGCATTGGCAAGGCCTGTTGCTGCAAGCGCTGCGAGCTTAATAAACTCAACCCCATTTTAAACAGTTGTGCCCCTACCAGATAGCGCTTGCCGTGCTTTTCCAGCACCTGCTCCTGGCACAGGGTTTGTAAAATGCGAAACGCTGTCGTTCGTGGCACCGCTAAACGCTGTTCCAGTTCAGTTAAACTCAGGCCCTGATCCGACTCTGTCACCAGCGACAGAATACGGCAGGCATTGGCCAGATTGGGGATCACGTAGCTTACCATCGGTTAACTCCTGAGTTTAGGATCTGTTGAAAACCAAATTGGTTAAGAAACAAGCCGGTTAAAAGCCAAACTGCTTTGGCAACCATTCACTGATTGCCGGCACATAAGTTACCAGCATCAGCACCACAAACATTGCCAGATATAACGGCATTAACGGCCGGATAATGGCTTCAAGCTTGGTTTTGGCAATAGCACAACTAACAAACAGCACACTGCCCACCGGCGGTGATACCAGGCCGATAGATAAATTCAGTACCATCATAATGCCAAAATGCAGCGGGCTCATGCCCAGCTCTACTGCTACCGGCAGGAAAATTGGCGTAAAAATTAACACTGCTGGGGTCATATCCATAAAGGCGCCTACCAGCAACAAAATCAGGTTAATCATCAGCAGAATTAACAGCGGGTTTTCACTGATCGTCAGCATGGCTGCACTTATTGCCTGTGGAATTTGCTCGTAAGATAAAATCCATGACATAGCCGATGAAGTAGCAATAAGCGCCAGCACGATGGCCGTGGTTTCAGCGGCTTTCATTAAAATGCCCGGCAGTTCAGTAGTGTTTACTTCGCGGTAAATGCCTACTGCTAATATCAGCGAATACACCACCGCAATAGCACCAGCTTCAGTGGCAGTAAATACGCCGCTGACAATGCCGCCAATCACCAGAAAAATCATAAACAGGCTGGGCAAGGCTGCCGCCACTTTTTGTACCACCAGTTTAAGCGGTAAACGCGCCGCTACCGGATAGCCCTTTATTTTGGCGTAACCGGCACAAACGATCATGAGTGATACACCCAATAAAATACCAGGCAGGTAACCGGCAATAAACAGCGCGGCAATCGATACGCCACCGCTGGCAATTGCGTACACAATAAGAATATTGCTTGGCGGAATAAGCATACCGGTAGTAGCTGCTGCTGCCGTTACGGCAGCACTGTAGTTAACATCGTAGCCCTGCTTTTTCATCTCCGGCAGCATAAAGCTACCAATGGCCGAGGTCGCTGCTACGGCAGAGCCTGAGATCGCGCCGAAAAACATACAGGACATCACATTCACCAGTGCCAGGCCGCCGGGTAACATACCCACCAGCGCCATGGCGCACTCAATCAGCCGTTTGGCAATACCACCGCGGCCCATAATCAGGCCCGATAGCACAAAAAACGGAATAGCCAGCAGCGCAAAGCTGTTAATGCCGCCGGCCATACGTTGCGCCATGGTAGTAACCGCCGGCATAAAGTCGACACTAAGCAACATAGTGGCCAGCGTTGCCAGGCCAATACAAAATGAAATAGGTACGTTAAGCAGCAACAGGCCGAAAAACACCAGCAGTAAAACCAGAATTGCCATTTCCATTAGTGCATCCCCTCAACTGCCGGTGTCGGTTTGTTACAGGCCATAAAATACAGCTGGCAAATACCATAAAAAGCAATCAGCACACCGGACAGCGGCACAGCAATATAGATATAAGCCATCTTAATGCCCAGCGCGGCTGACATCTGGTTTAGCTCCCAGGTCAGAGCTACCAGATTACCGCCACCAATCACCATTACGGCGATAGCGAAAATTACCACCGACGCTGTCAGCACCAGCGCCAAACGCCGCTGGATTGCCGGTGGAAACTTCTGCGTAACGATATCCAGCCCCAGATGCACACCGGTACGATAAGCAAAGGCCGCTCCTACCATACCAATCCAGATTAAAAAGGTGCGTGACAACTCTTCGGTAATTGAGCTGGGCGCATTTAATATGTAACGTGATACTACCTGCCAGCACACCACCAGCACTATGCCGCCCATTAATCCGGCCAGAAACCACTTAAGCAAGCTATCAACGACCTGGATTAACTTAGTCATTTTTTGCCTCCATTTGCGCGCCGATATCGGCAATTTGCTGCAGTAAGGGGCCAATATCAGTTTGTTGCAGGCTTCGATGAAACGGCGCTACCGCATCGCGAAACGGCTGTTTATCCGGGTAAATTACCTTTACGCCGGCAGCTTTCACGGCGGCCAGCGCTTCGTCAGAAGATTGCTGCCAGGCTTCGCGCTGGTAAACGATAGAATCGTTAGCGGCGCGCTGCAGCCATTCCTGCTGCTGGGGGGTTAAATCCTGCCATACCGGCAGGCTGACAATCAGTACATCCGGCACCGCCGTATGTTCGTCCAGGGTGTAATATTTGCTTAACTCGTAATGGCGCGATAAATAAAAACTTGGCGGGTTATTTTCTGCACCATCTACCACGCCCTGCTGCAGAGCGGTATACAGCTCGCCCCAATCTACCGGTGTGGCAGCGCCACCTAACTCTTCAACCATCCGCACTGCGGTTTGGCTGGCCAGCACGCGGAATTTTTTGCCACGTAAATCAGCCGGAGTATTAATTTCGGTATTGGTAGAGTAAAAACTGCGGCTGCCGGCGTCATAGTAGCCCAGGCCGCGTAAGCGTGCCGGTTGCAGCGCCATCAGTAATTCAGTGCCGGTTTTGCCGTTTAACACCTGCCATAAATGGGCGTTATCATTAAAAATATAGGGCACGCTAAATACGCGCATTTGCGGCACAAAGCTTTCTACTGAGCTGGCCGACACTTTAGTCATTGCCAGGCTGCCAATTTGCAGCAGTTCAACTAATTCGCGTTCATTGCCAAGCTGGCCGCCGCTGTAGATCTCAATCTGCATAGTGCCGTTGGAATAATGCGCAAGCCGTTCGCCCATTAACACCATGGCTTTGTGCACCCCATGTTCCTGATCCAGCGCATGCGCCAGCCGTAAGGTGGTTACTTCCTGCTGCGGCTTACAGCCGATCAGCAGAGCAGCCGCCACCAACAGCAGGCCGCTGGCCCGCCGGGTGATAGTTCTCATAACTCGTCCTACCCTGTTGCTAGGAGTGGCATATCTTGCTGCATGCCTTACTCGGTACAATTGCTGCCTGCGGCAGCGAAAGGCCAGTTGCTACTTCATTGCGCTGGCAGGAAATTTATCCATATCGTGGTAATCCAGGTTTTCACCGGCCATACCCCAGATAAAGGCATAATTGCTGGTGCCACAGCCACTGTGAATAGACCACGCCGGTGATACTACCGCCTGCTCATTACCCACCCAGATATGCCGGGTTTCCTGCGGCTGGCCCATAAAATGACACACGCGCTGATCATCACCGAGGTTAAAATAAAAATAAGCTTCCATCCGCCGGTCGTGCTGGTGCGCCGGCATGGTGTTCCATACGCTGCCGGGTTTGAGCACCGTTAAGCCCATTTGCAACTGGCAGGTTTGCACCACATCATTAATCATCAGTTGGTGAATAGCCCGCTCGTTCGATGTTTCCAACGCGCCCATTTGCAGCACGGTGCAGTTATCCATCGTCAGGTGTTTGGTGGGGTAAGCATGATGCGCCGGTGCAGAATTTAAATAGAATTTGGCAGGTTTTGTACTGTCATTGCTGTGAAAGCTCACATCGCGTGCGCCCATGCCAACATATAGCGCTTCAGTGTTTTTCAGCTCGTAATCGGTGCCATCAACAGACACTTTACCGCTACCGCCAACGTTGATAATACCCAGCTCACGGCGCTGCAGAAAAAACTGCGCTTTAAGTGGCTCTGGCGCGTCAAGCTTTACCGCGGCTTTTACCGGTACAGCACTACCAACAATAACGCGCTCGTAATGGGTGTAACATAATACCAGCTTGTCGGCTTGCATCAGGTTATCTACCAGAAAATGCTGGCGCAGCTCGTCAGTGTCATAGTGCTTTACGTCATCCGGATGTGTCGGGTAACGGCTTTCAAATAAAACAGTCATAAAAACCTCAGTTAAAAAGTAAAGTGTTTAGCGCGCCAGCCAGCCGCCATCTACCGCCAGTACATGGCCATTAACATAATTGCTGG
This sequence comes from Rheinheimera pacifica, assembly GCF_900108485.1. Taxonomy (GTDB): domain Bacteria; phylum Pseudomonadota; class Gammaproteobacteria; order Enterobacterales; family Alteromonadaceae; genus Alishewanella; species Alishewanella pacifica. The sequence continues at coordinate 129,560 of NZ_FNXF01000011.1, forward strand.
CATTTGACGCCAGAAATACCGCAGCACCGGCTAAATCTTCCGGTTCGCCCCAGCGTGCTGCCGGGATGCGCGCAGTAATAGCGGCGTTACGCTCGGTATCGGCTTGCAACGCAGCGGTGTTGTCGGTACGGAAATAACCCGGCGCAATAGCATTCACCTGAATATTGTGTTGCGCCCATTCGTTGGCCAGTGCTTTGGTCACACCGGCAATAGCATGTTTGCTGGCGGTGTACGCCGGTACGGTAATACCGCCGCTGTAGGATAACATTGAGGCGATATTAATAATTTTGCCCTGCTGGCGCTTAATCATTTCGGCCCCTAAACGCTGGCTGAGTAAAAAAGCCGCGTCTAAGTTTACTGCGATCACTTTGTGCCATTCGCTCATCGGAAACTGATGCGCCGGGGCACGGAAAATAGTACCGCCGCAGTTAACCAGAATATCAACTGTGCCTTGCGCCAGCGCCTGCTGCGCCAGTTGCTCTACTGCAGCCTCATCACTTAAATCTGCCGCTAAACCAATGGCCTCGAAGCCCTGCTCGGTGATCATTGCTACTGTATCGCGGCTGCCTGCAACAGTTGAGCTGGCACACAGCACTTTAGCACCAGCCTGCGCCAGCGCTACAGCAATAGCCTGGCCCAAACCGCGGCTGGCGCCGGTTACCAAAGCGGTCTGCCCGGCGAGAGAAAATAATGCTGCCATAATGGCCTCCTGCGGTTAAATAAACTTTGTCATCACGATATTTCGTTCATATATGGAACAAAATTAAAATTCGAAACAACTCTAAAATATCAACTAATCAATCAGTTAAGCCATACTGGCGAGTTTTGCTGACAAATTAGACTGATTTTATTATCGCCAATAATTGACAGATTTTAGTTGATGGTGTTAGCTTTTTGCCATCGGTGGCACAAAATTGCAAGTTTTTTTTGCCACCGGTAGACAAAGCATATAGGCTGAATACGAAACAAGCAAATCAACAGGGAGCAAAGTTACTTTGCTCCTGAAAAAACACAAAAAGCCCGGGCATGACTCAGGCTAAAACTACAAGTCAATTCAGGACGAGGTATATAAAATGGCTTATCGCAACACGCAATTCCGCCCCACTAAACTGGTGCGCGCGCTTACGCTGGCCGGTTTAGCTACCGTGCTTGGCGCTGCTCCGGCACTGCAGGCACAGCAAGCCGAAGAGCAACCAACAGCACAAGTACAGGAACAAGACATTGAAGTTATTACCGTAACTGGTGGCTTTCGTGGCAGCCTGGCCAGTGCTTTAAACCAAAAGCGCTTTGAAACCGGCTCTACCGACACGATCAAAGCTGAAGATATTGCTGACTTTCCGGATCTTAACTTAGCAGAGTCTTTACAGCGTATTCCTGGCGTGGCGATCAGCCGTGTTGCTGGTGAAGGCCGGCAGATTTCTGTCCGCGGCTTAGGCCCGGATTTTACCCGCGTACGCATTAACGGTATGGAAGCACAATCTACCAGCGGCGGTACCGACGCAATCGGCGGTGCTAACCGTGGCCGCGGCTTTGACTTTAATACCTTTTCATCTGATTTATTCAGCGAACTAACAGTACGCAAAACGGCCTCTGCCAATGTAGAAGAAGGCTCGCTTGGCGCCACGGTAGACCTGCGCACAGCGCGGCCATTTGACTATGACGGCTTTACCTTTGCCGCCAACGTACAAGGTGGCTATAACGATTTATCTGAAGAAGTAGACCCTAAAGGCTCATTTTTAGTCAGCAATATTTTTGCTGACGGCAAATTTGGCGTGCTGTTTTCTGCCGCTTATTCAGAGCGCAATATTAAAGACGAAGGTGCCAGCACAGTGCGCTGGAACAACGTCAATGACTTTGGCAGGTACCGCGGCGATAGCCAGGCGCCTGAGTTACAACAGATTAACGATGCGTTCCGGCCACGTTTACCACGCTACGATTCATACGAGCACAACGTAAAACGTACCGGTATGGCGGCGGCATTTGAATTCCGCCCCAGCCAGGAAACCCGCTTTAACCTGGATATTTTGTACTCTAAAGATGATTCAACCCGCCAGGAAGCCTTTATGCAGGCGATCCTGAACGCCGGCACTAATCGCGCAAACCTCGCCGCACCAGTAGCAACTGGTACAACCGGTAACATGAATGTTATTGATTACGAAATCGATAATACTAATACCGTTACCTATGCCGCTTTTGAAAATGCATTAATTCGCAACGAGCTGCGTTACGATGAACTGTCTACAGACTTTCTGCAATTTAGCTTAAGTGGTCAGCATCAGTTAACGGATAACCTGAAAATTGATGCCATGGTGGGCCGGGCGAAATCTGAATTTGATAACCCGATCCAAACCACAGTGGTAATGGATAAAGCAGGCTTAGATTTCAGCTACGATTACCGTGGCAGCAAACGCGATAACCCTGAACTGTTATTTGGCGCCGGCGCCTATGATGCTAATGGCTGGACGACAAGCAGCGTGCGGCTTCGTCCGTTAGGTGCAGAAAATACCTTCGATAATGCCGCGTTAAATCTGGAATATGTATTAAACGATAATCTGACATTACGCGGCGGCGTGCATTATAAAAAGTTTGAATTTGAAACCCGCGAAGCGCGCCGCCTATCGGGCGAGAACGCTGGCGGTGTGGTAATGACACCCGATCTGATTATGAACTACGACGCCAGTATCGGCAGCCAGAATACCTGGGTTTTGCCTGACCTTGCAGCGATTGACGCAGCATATGATATATATGGTAATTCAGGCGTTTTTGAGGTTGGTATTGCAACGCGACTAGTAGATAACTACTCCGCTGAAGAGAAAACCTTAGGCACTTATTTACAGCTGGCATTTGAAACTGAAGTGGGCGATACCACCATTCGCGGTGATGTTGGCGGCCGTTATATAAAAACCGATCAGTCTTCTACCGCCTGGGCAACGCTGGGGGGGGTAAATGAATTAATTACTGCCAAGCATGATTACAACGAATTTTTACCATCTCTTAACCTGGTATTTGAACCATTAGAAGATGTCATTATCCGTTTTGGTTATGCCGAAGTAATGGCTCGTGCCGGTTTAGGCAGTATACGCCCTAACGTTTCTGTTTCTGTATCTGGTGGTGCACGCAGTGTTAGCGGTGGTAACCCCACACTGGAACCCACCAAAGCCAAAACTTATGACTTGGGCTTAGAGCTGTACTTTGACAATGAATCTTTGTTAGGTGTGGCGGTATTCCGTAAGGATATCGACAGCTATGTGCAGGGCCTGCGTGAAACCAAGCCATTTACCGAAACCGGCTTACCGATTCAGGCAGCAATTGATGCCTGTAATGCCGGCCCTGGCTATGGCCCGGACTGTAATGAAAACGTAGAGTGGCAAACCAATACGCCATTAAATGGCCCTGGTGGCAACCTGTATGGCTTTGAAGTGCAGTATCAGATGCCGTTTAGCTTCCTGCCAGAATTCTGGGACCGCTTTGGCTTTATCGGTAACTACACTTACGTAAAAGCGCAGATGGATTACATTAACGCCGATGGTCAGCTGCTGGCAACCCGCGATTTACAGGGTTTGTCAGAGTCTACCCGCAGCGCCACGCTGTACTATGAAGATGACAAATTCAGCGCCCGTGTATCACTGACTGATCGCTCTAAGTATCTGACGAACGCTATCGGCCGCGACAACAACGATATGGAAGGCACCAACGCTACCCGTAACATTGATGCAGCTATGTCTTACCAGTTAACCGACAACTGGAAAATAAGCTTTGAAGCGCTTAACCTGACTGACGAAGTAGATGATCAATGGGTAGATTCAAGCGGCAACCGCTTAACCTACTACCACAGCACTGGTCGTCAGTACTACTTAGGCGCTCAGTACAAGTTCTGATATCGCCTCGATGCACTACCCGCTATGCTCCGGCATAGCGGTTTTAATTTCTCCCGCAAAACGCTGAGCCACGGAAGGCCCGTTTTACTATGCATGGACGTACGAATTGTAATAACAGGTACCTTATGGCCCGCATTCTTTTTGGCAAAACCTTGTTAAGTATCAGCATTGCCACAGTTGTCAGCGCTTGCTCGCCACAACCTTCTGCTACTGCTCCACAGTCGGTTGGCAGCAACGACAGCAGTATTGCCAACCTCAGTGTCAGTAACCCATCCACTTTTGCACGCAAAGAACAAAACCTGCTGCTGCCATTTAGTGATCTTGGCGTAACAGCAAGCCAGGCACAGGCGTTAGTGGCACTGGAAGGTGGCAATACAGTGCCGTCACAACTGATTGATCATAATGGCGATGGCAATAAAGACAGCCTGTTATTACAGTTTGATTTCGCTGCTGTTGAGACAAAACAACTGCAGATCCTGAATGATACTGCGCTGTTTAACGCCCAGCAGTTAACCAAGCATACCCAGGCAGAAATATCGTATAAAACCGGTGGCCAGTGGCAGGACAGCAAATACATTGGCGGTGAGTTTCAAAACGTCACCGAGCTGACCCCACCCGCGCAATATACCGATCATTCCGAGTGGATCCGCTACGAGGGCCCGGGCATAGAATCAGATAAAGTCGGCTATCGCATTTATCTGGATTGGCGTAACGGCTTTGATGTATTTGGCAATAAAACCGGTAAACCGGTGCTGCATCAGGTAGGGCTGGACGGCTATAAGTCGTACCATGAAATGGCCGACTGGGGCATGGATTTACTTAAAGTAGGTAAATCGCTTGGCGCCGGCGGTTTCGGCTACTGGGACGGTGATAAGGTGCAGCTGGTTTCTACTGTCAGCGGCCACACCGCCAAAGTAATTGAAAACGGCGCTGTATATTCTGCGCTGCAAATTCAGTATAAAGACTGGCAAATTGCCGGTAAAACCACCAACTTAACCGCTAACCTGTCCATGACTGCCGGTAGCCGCCTGGTACATACCCGTTTGTCTTTAACCGAGCCGCTGGACAATATCGCCATCGGTCTAGTGCGCTTGCCTAATACCCAAGTATTGCATGGTAAATCAGAAGTGACCGGCCACAGCTGGACATATCTGGCCACCTGGGGCGAGCAAACCCTGACCGGAGGCAACGATAAACTGGGCATGGCCATTTTGTATAAGCGTGGCGCCAATAAACAGCTGACCGGCGATGAAAACAGCCATGTTGCAGTAATGACGCCATCAGGCACCGAGCTGGAATACTATTTCCTTTCAGCCTGGGATGGTGAGCCGGGCGGTATTAAAACCGAAGCCGAGTTTGTTGAATACCTTGAACAAGAAGTAGAAAAACTTACGCTGACGCCCAGGTTGTCGCTTAAAACCGCACTGTCTGAGCAGCAAAAAGCTGGAGCCTTAACTGCCGACGTAGCGTTAAACTGGAGCGAGCGTTTAGCCGCCAGCGAAATGGTACGGCAAACCCCTTACTATGCTTATGGTGGCTGGGATTACGAGCGCCAGCGCCCAAGCAAATGGGAATATACTACCGGCTTACAGTTGCAAGCCTATGACGACCTGCTTAAAGTTAAACCTAATGCCCAGTGGCAACAGGTGCTGACTGATGTTATTGATTCTTTTATTACCAGCGACGGTGATATCCGCACGTACAAACTCAGTAACCATAATATCGACAGTTTAAATACCGGCAATATGCTGCTACGTGAATACCAGCGTAACCCCAAGCCAGAGTATAAACAGGCACTGGATTTACTGCGTAAACAGTTAGCTGAACACCCACGCACTTCTGAGGGTGCCTTCTGGCATAAACAAATTTACCCGCACCAGCTATGGCTCGACGGCGTGTACATGGGTATGCCCTTTCTGGCCAACTACAGCAAAGCGTTTGAGCAAGGCCATGCTTTTGACGAAGTGGTAAAAGAATTTACCATCAGCCGCGACAAACTGCGTGACCTCAATACCGGCTTGTATTACCACGCCTGGGATGAAGCCCGCGAGCAGGATTGGGCCGATAAAAACACCGGCCTGGCCAGCCAGTTCTGGGGCCGTGGTTTAGGCTGGTTAGCCATGGCGTTAGTGGATGTGCTGGAAATTATTCCTGCAGATCAAACCGCATTGCGCCAGCCATTACTGGATATGACAGCAGAACTGGCCGAAGCACTGGTAAAAGTACAGCATGACAACGGCACCTGGTATCAGATCCTGGATAAACCCAACGCACCGGGTAATTATTTAGAATCGTCTGCCAGTGGCATGTTTACTTATTTCTTTGCTAAAGGCGTAAATAACGGTTATCTGGATGCCCGCTATAAAGCCACCGCAGTAAAAGCTTACGAAGGCCTGGTAAATGAATTTATTCTGGTACATCCGGATAACAGCATAAGCTTAGTCAATACCTGCCAGGTTGCCGGTTTAGGTTTTGGCCGTGATGGCAGCTACCACTACTATATGAGTGAACCGGTATTTCGTAACGACGCTAAAGCCAACGGCCCCTTTATTATGGCCGGCGTGCAAATAGCGAAACTGCTTGGTACTAACTAAGTTTCTTCCTGTGTTTAGCCGGTTTTGATGCTTCGGCACGAACCGGCTTGCCCACGCTAACACGCCGTAAACCCATCCCTGGGGGCTCGACTCAGGCATCCATGCCTTCAACGGTTAGCTTAGGGCAAGTCGATTCTCGCTATGTTGCCCCGGTAATCTTGTGGTACCGGCTTTTTTGGAATCAAATATATGCAAAAAGCCTTTCCATTCTGCATCCTGTTACTGCTGTTTATCAGCACAACCAGCTTCGCCGATATCATCCGCCTGCAGGTGGCACAAAGCGGCGATGCACCCTTTCGCAGTATTCAGCAAGCCATAAACAGCCTGCCCGATAACGATACTCAAGCCATTATTCAGATTAGCCCTGGCGTCTATACAGAAAAAATTTATCTCACCCGCAATAAAGTGGCGCTAATTGGTGCAGGTGCTGATAAAACCGAAATTCGCGTCGCAGAGCTGCGCACTAACTGGTTAAAGCAGCACCCCAGCGATTGGGGCGCGGCAGTGGTGAATATCCGCGCCAGCGACATTGCGCTGCTTAATATCAGTATTGTAAACAGCTATGGCGAGCTAACCGGGGATAATGAACACCAATTTGCCGTGCGTGGCTTTGAGCAGGCTACCCGCATTATTACCGCTAACTGCCGCATTATTGCCGGCGGTGCCGACACGTTAAGCCTGTGGAATAAAACCGACGGCATGTATTACCACGACAACTGCTACTTTGAAGGCCATACCGATATGGTTTGCCCGCGTGGGTGGGCGTTTTTCAGCAACAGTACTTTTATTAATAAAAAAGCCTACGCCACTTTATGGCATGACGGCGAGTTAAACGAGCAGCAAAAAATGGTGGTGCGCGACTCGCACTTTGACGGCGTGCCTGGCTTTATGCTGGGCCGGCGCCATTATGACGCCCAGTTTTACCTGATTAATAACCAGTACAGCCCCAATATGGCCGACAAGCCGATATTCCGCCACACCTACCCAACCGAGCCAGAACACGACCGTGCCAATCTATGGGGCGACCGCTACTATTTTAGCCACAGCGATAACAAGCAGGTGGTTTATCACTGGCTTAAAGCTAATTTAGCCGAGCATCCATCACAACTATCGCCGGAGCAAATCACTGCCAAGTGGACTTTTGCTGGCCGCTGGGATCCGGAACAACAGGTAAAAATGCTATTGCAACTAAATAAGGAATAACACATGAAGTATCTGCTTATTGTGGCTTTATGCTTTGGCTTGAGCCAAGCGCAAGCTACTGAAATAAAACCGGTAAAATTGCATCTGGTTGGCGATTCAACCATGTCGGATAAACCCAACCTGGCTTACCCCGAGCGCGGCTGGGGCCAGTTGCTGCCACAGTTTTTATTACCACAGTTAACTGTAGTGAACCATGCCGCTAATGGCCGCAGCACCCGGCGTTTTTTAACTGAAGGCCGCTGGCAATTACTGTTAAGTGAGCTCGGCAACGGCGATTATGTGCTGATCCAGTTTGGTCATAATGATTCAAAAGAATCGGATCCGGCGCGCTATGCCGCTTTTGACAGCGATTATCAGACATTTTTAACACAATTTATTGCTGATATACGCGAGCGTGGCGCCACCCCCATGCTGGCAAGCTCAATTTGCCGGCGTAACTTTGCCGAAGATGGCAGCTTAAAACGTGATCTGGCCGATTACGCCAGTGCCGCTGCCAAAGTAGCCAAGGAAACAAAAGTCAGCTTTTTTGACTTACAGCAGCTAAGTTGTGATTTCTGGCAACAGCAGGGTAAAGATAACAGCCAGCCATATTTTATTCAGGTACCGGCAGGTTTGTATCAAAAATTTCCCGACGGCAAAGTGGATAACACCCACCTGACACTGCAAGGTGCCAGCAAAATAGCGCAGTTTTTTGTGCAGGATTTAAAACAACAGCAACATCCGCTGGCAGCTTATATCTATCGGGAATTATTGTAAGCAAGGCAGAACGCACCGATGAGAACCGGTTTGCCCTAAGCCAACCGTTGAAGGCATGGATGCCTGAATCGAGCCCCCACGGATGGGTTTACGGCGTGTTGGTGTGGGCAAGCCGATTCGATAAACTGATACCGACTTGCTTTTCTAAGTCTTACGCGAATTTATTCCACGGCTTTAGATACACCTACCATTGCCGGGCGTAATAAACGGCCGTTTAACTCATAGCCCTTTTGCATTACAAAGGTAACGGTATTGGGTGCAACATCAGCAGATGGCTGAATACTCATCGCTTGATGATGCTCAGGGTTAAATGGCTGGCCTTGCGGGTCAATTTGGTTTACGCCGTATTTAGCTACCGTATCCAGAAAGCTTTTCAGGGTCAGCTCAACGCCTTCCACCACCCCTTTTAATGCTTCATCTTCCCGGTTGATAAAGCCCAGCGCCCGCTCCAGGTTATCTACTACCGGTAACAAGTCACCGGCAAATTTTTCCAGGGCAAACTTATGGGCTTTTTCTACGTCCATCGTGGCACGGCGGCGCACGTTTTCAGATTCTGCCTTAATACGCAGCATCAAATCCTGCTGCTCTGCCACACGGGCGTTAGCGTCGGCCAATTCGGCTTCCAGTTTGGCAATAATTGCCTGCTCACCCGACAGCTCTACTGTGTCGGCATGCTCGTTGGCTTGCTCTGGCGCATTGTCGTTTGGCTGGTGTTGCTCTGTCATGTGTTACTACTCCCAAATTAAGTAGGTGTATTATGGGGATACCTGGCGCCGATTCAAGTTTAAATTTAATTGGCGCGCACAGGCTTCCACTAACGGGATCAGCCGGGCGTAATTCATTCTGCGCGGCCCCAGTAAAGCAATAAAGCGTTTTGGCTGTTGTTGATAACGCTGCACTATGACACTGACATTCGCCAGTTCAATAAAACCAGACTCTTTACCCAGCAATAGTTTTGGCTGCTCATCCTGCGTTACGGTTTGTAACAGGCGGATCAGGCCGTCGGGCTGTTCCAGCATCTGCATCACCTGTTGCAGCGCCGGGTTTTGCTGGTATTCCGGCGCCAGCAATAACTGATGCTGGCCGTAAATTAATGGCTGATGCTGCTGCAGCTCATCCAGACTTAGTTGCCCCAGTACTTTTTGCAATAGTTGCTGACACAAGCCGGTTTCGCTACGCACTATGCTGCCAAGCCGTTCAATACCATCCTGCCACTGCCCGCCGCCACCTAAAGCCGCGTTTAATAAACACAGCACTTTGCTCAATGTATTGCTGTCTATCGCGCTTTCGCAGTGCAGCACCCGGTGCAAAATATCACCGTCTTCATCTATTACCACAAGCAGTAATCTGTCACTGGCCAGGCGCACTAAATCAATCTGCCGCACAATACGGCCGTCGGCTTTAGGCGCACTGACAATAGCGACAAAGCCGGTGAGGTTAGTCAGTAACTGCCCGGCTTGCTGGCACAATAAAGATACCGGCAACTGCGGCGTAAGCCTGCGCTGTAACTCATTATTCCACATGCTGGTAAGCGGCTGCAGTTGCAGCATTTTATCGATAAATAAACGAATACCGGCAGTAGTGGGAATGCGCCCGGCCGAGGTATGCGGCGAGCGGATTAAGCCCTGCTGCTCCAGTGCCATCATGGTGTTACGCACCGTAGCCGAACTTACGGCCAGCTGAGCATGATCCGCCAGCAACTTTGATGATACAGGCTGGCCATCCAGCAGATACTGTTCAACAATCAGCTTTAAAATCAACTCAGATCGGTTCAGGGCTAACGTCATGCGACATACTCACTTCATCATTGAGCTTGGATATGGGGGCAATAAGTGCCAATTCAAGTAAAACACGGCCTAGTGTCCAACGCGTGCTGCCGTTATACTGCGCTAACGCATTGAAAGGAAACTGCTATGCAACATGCCTTTACCACCGTTGGCCTGATTGGCAAACCACACCATCAGGGCGCGAATAATACGCTAATCAGCCTGTACAGTTTTTTACAACAGCAGGGGCTGAAAGTTTACGTTGAAGAACGCGTAGCCCAATCGCTTACGCTGCCGGGTGTAGAAATACTCGATCTGGTTGAACTGGGTAAAAAGTGCGACCTGGCGATTGTTGTTGGCGGCGACGGCAATATGCTCGGAGCAGCCAGGGTATTGGCGCGCTTCGATGTGGCGGTACTGGGTGTTAACCGCGGTAATTTAGGGTTTTTAACCGATTTGGCACCGGAGGATTTTCAACAGCCACTAAGCGAGGTGCTGGCAGGTAACTTTGTAACTGAAAAACGCAACCTGCTGGAAATATCGGTACACCGCCATGGTACGGTAAAAAGCAGCAACAGTGCCGTAAACGAAGCCGTACTGCACGCCGATAAAGTGGCGCATATGATAGAGTTTGAAGCCTACATCAATGACGAGTTTGTTTACAGCCAACGCTCCGATGGCCTTATTATCAGCACCCCTACCGGCTCCACCGCGTATTCACTCTCCGGCGGCGGCCCGATCCTGACACCGGATCTAGACGCCGTCAGTCTGGTACCCATGTTTCCGCATACGTTAAGCAGCAGGCCGCTGGTAGTGTCGGGCAATAGCGAAATCAGGCTTAAAGTGGCCAGCACTAACGATGCTCATTTACAGATCAGCTGCGACAGCCACGTTATTCTGGCAGTAATGCCTGGCGATGATATTTATATCCGCAAACACCCTACGCCACTTCGGTTAGTGCATCCGCCGGGTTACAGCTACTTTCATGTGCTGCGCAATAAGTTGGGCTGGGGTAGCAAACTTTATTAAACCGCTGCTTGCCTATTGTACAATTCCTGTATAAAGTTACTGTATAAATAAACACTGTTATTTTTCACAGTTGTTCTGTAGCGTAACTTTATTCAGGTTGGAGCATCGCATGCTGTGTCATCTGCATATCAGTAATTTTGCCATTGTCCGCGCGCTGGAAATCGATTGGGCCAGTGGTATGTCTACCATTACCGGTGAAACCGGTGCCGGTAAATCTATCGCTATTGACGCTTTATCATTGTGTTTGGGCGAGCGGGCCGATGCCAGCGTAGTGCGCCCCGGTGCAGATAAAGCCGATATCGTCGCCAGCTTTGATATCAGTAAACTTAAAGCCGCACAGCACTGGCTGACAGAGCAAGACCTTGCCATGGGCAACGAGTGCATTGTGCGCCGCGTGGTTAGCAGCGAGGGCCGCTCGCGTGGTTATATTAATGGCGTGCAGGTACCGGCGCAGCAACTTAAAGCCTTAGGCCAGTATTTACTCAGTATTCATGGCCAGCACGCGCACCAGCAACTGCTAAAAAGCGACTACCAGCGCCAATTACTGGATGCGTTTGCCGCCAACAGTGCAACACTGGATGCCACCCGCCATGCCTGGCGCAACTGGCAGCAATTACAACGTGAGTATGGCGATTTACAGCAATCGCAACAGCAACGTGATGCCCAGCGCCAGTTGCTGGAATATCAGGTAGCCGAGCTGGATAACTTTGCCCCGCAGGAAAATGAATACCCCGATCTGGAAGCCGAACACAGCCGCTTAAGTCACGGCAATACGTTATTAAGCCAGAGCCAGCAATGCCTGCAGCTGTTGTATGATGACGAACAGCAAAATATTTATCAGGCATTATCTGTTGCCACTGCCCAGTTAGAACAGCTGGCAACCCTGGACCCGGCACTGAACAACATAGCTCAGATGCTGAACGATGCGCTGGTACAAACCGAAGAAGCCAGCCGCGAACTACGCCGTTATGCCGACAAAGTTGAGCTGGACCCGGAACGTTTAGCGCAGGTAGATGAGCGCCTTGGCCTTTGGCTGAACTTATCGCGTAAACATCAGGTAGCACACGAGGCCCTACCCGCACTGCATCAGCAACTGTCTGCGCAGTTGGCAACCCTTACCGGCAACGACAAACGCCTGGTGCAACTGGCCGCTGATATTGGCCAGGCCGAGTTAGACTATATGGCACAGGCAGAGCAATTAAGTGAGCAGCGCCGTCAGGCCGCCAGTGCACTTAGTAGTCAGGTCAGTAAAAGCATGCATGAACTTAGCATGGCAAATGCCCGCTTTGAAATACAGCTAACCACTATGGCTGCCGAACAGGCCAGTGCCAGCGGCATTGATGCGGTTGAATTTCAGGTATCTACCAATCCGGGCCAGCCGTTACAGGCAATGCATAAAGTGGCATCGGGCGGCGAGTTATCACGCATCAGCCTGGCAATACAGGTAATACTGGCCGACAAAGTAACTACCCCTACACTGATTTTTGATGAAGTAGACGTTGGCATCAGCGGCCCGGTTGCGGCCGGTGTCGGCCGTTTACTGCGCCAGCTGGGTGAAAGCACGCAAATTATTTGTGTTACCCACTTACCACAGGTAGCCAGCCAGGGGCATCAGCAACTGTTTGTGGAAAAGTATACCGACGGCATTGCCACAGAAACCCGCATGCGCACTCTGGGCGACGAAGAGCGTATCAGTGAAATTGCACGCTTGCTGGCAGGTGAGAATATCAGCGCCAGCGCGCTGGCAAATGCCCGAGAACTTTTATGTGCACCGGCAGTCTGAAAGAAGGTTTTTCACAAGGCTTGTCATAGGGTATGATGAAGCCAATCAGATTAAGCAGAAGTGACAGATGAAAGCAGTAATTAAAACCTTATGCCTGGTAGTTGGCATACTTAGCCTTGGTGCCTGCAGCAGCTGGATTTACCGTATCGATATTCCGCAGGGCAACTTTTTAGAACAAAAAGATGTAGATAAGCTGCGTGTGGCCATGACCAAAGAGCAGGTAACTTATGTCTTAGGCAGCCCGGTAGCCAGTAATGCATTTGACAACGACACCTGGCACTATTTTTATGCCCTCAAAGGTGGCCGTGGCAATAACTTTGAAAAGCAGCTGATTGTTGAATTTAAAGACGACAAATTGCAGGATATAAAAGGCGACTTTGACAAATCGGCCGAGTTTAGCACGCCGCTGGATATTTAAGCTTTACCCTGTATAAAGACTGCTTTTTAACAGCCAGCCGAAGAAAACCAGCTATTAAGCTGGTTTTTTTATTCGGTAGCGTTTTTAGCTTCGTGTGGCCGGCCACCGGTTACTTTGTCTGCCCGGCCTTCTTCTTTGGCTTTCTCGGCCCGGCGACGGCGTAAATCTTTTGGATCGGCAATCAGCGGCCGGTAAATTTCAATTCTGTCGCCCGCTTTTACCCTATCATCAAGCTTTACCGGCCGGCTCCAGATCCCGACCTTTTGCACGGCAAGGTCAATTTCAGCAAACTGCTGTAAAATGCCTGAGCGCTCAATAACCTGCTGCACAGTGCTGTTACGGTTAACCGATAATGTCATCAGGCTTTGCCGCTCTGGCAGCGCATAGGCCACCTCTATCATGATCTGCTCAGACATGGTTTTCTCCGTATACTTGCTTTGCCCGTTGCGTAAAGGCATTCACCATGGCAGCTGTCAGTTCACCAAAAATTTTACCAAAGGCAAACTGAATAAGCCGGCTGGAAAATTCAAACTCCAGCCTTAAAATAACCTTACAGGCCGTTTCACTTAATGGCTGAAACTCCCAACCGCCGTGTAACTGCTTAAACGGGCCGTCTACCAACTGCATAGCAATACGATGATGCGGATACAAGGTATTACGGGTGGTAAAAGAATGGCCAATACCAGCCTTGGAAACTGTAAGTGATGCCACCATCTCTGTTTCAGACTGGCTGACAATACGGGCAGAGGTGCAGCCAGGCAGGAATTGCGGATAGTCAGGTACAGCGTTGACTAAGTCAAACATCTGCTGTGCACTGTAAAAAACCAGCGCACTGCGCTCAATTTGTGGCATACTCTCTCCCCTTTAAACCCGCCGCCGATTGTAACAGAATAACGCGCTGCAACAAGGCTTGAGCCATCGCTGACCCATAAAACAGAGCTGCGACAAATAACGAATTATGAGTAAAAAACAAGTTAGTAAAAACAAAAACGGCACCATAGCGCAAAACAGAAAGGCACGGCACGAGTACTTTCTGGAAGACCGCTATGAAGCGGGTATGGCCCTGCAGGGCTGGGAGCTGAAAAGCATCCGCGAAGGTAAAGTTAACCTGTCAGATTCTTATGTCATTTTACACAATGGCGAAGCTTTCTTACTCGGTGCGCAAATTCAGCCACTAAACAGCGCTTCCAGCCATGTGATATGCGACCCTGAGCGCAGCCGCAAGTTATTGCTGCACAAACGCGAGCTGGATAAGTTAGTCGGCTTAAAAGAGCGCGACGGCTTTACGCTGATAGCCACTGCCATGTACTGGAAAGCCTGCTGGGTTAAGCTGGAGTTTCATTTAGCCAAAGGTAAAAAAACCTTTGATAAGCGTGACGATATTAAAGACAGAGACTGGTCACGCGAGAAAGAACGCATGATGAAGCACTCCAAGCGTTAACAGTAAACGTAAAATAATACTTGAAACTTCTGCGGCCTAACCCCATCTAAGTAAGGCGACAGGAAAAAACGGCAAAGGTGCAATGCTTGCTTGTGTAACAACAGTCAGCTGCGTACAATAGCCAAACACTATGGTGTGTAAGTGTTCCATACAGAATTCGGGGCTGATTCTGGATTCGACGGGATTCACGAACTCCTAGGTGCATGCCGAGGTGCGGTAGGCCTCGTAAAAAAACCGCAAAAAACTAGTCGCAAACGACGAAACATACGCAATCGCTGCTTAATAGGCAGTAGATAGCTCTTCCCCTCACGCATGTCTGTAAGCTGAGACTCTGGAAGATCACCCCTAACAGAATCGCGTCGCGTCTTCGCCTGGAGACAACACGTTAAAACCAATCAGGCTCGCCCGACGATAGCCTGCCATTCGGCGCTCATAGGGTTAACTAAATGAATGTGCTAAGCATGTAGTACCGAAGATGTAGGTTTTTCGGACGCGGGTTCAACTCCCGCCAGCTCCACCAAAAATGAGAGCGGCGCAAATAGCGCCGCTCTTTATTTCCACCTTAAAAACAAAAGCTTATCTATACGCACCCACGCGAACGAACTGACCGACAGTACCCGAAACACGTCTGGAAATTGTCATCCTGTTGCCAATTTTTGTCATTCTGCGGCCAACTTTTTCGCAAAGTACCAACAAAACATCTGTGATGACCCCATCGGCATCAGCTTCGATATCCTCGAAAAATACCTTAATGACAAAAACCAATTTTAGTATTACAGCGCGTTAAAACTGCTAGATGCGGTACAAGATGCCGTGTGTATTGCTGATTTAGATTTGTCAGCTGATACACCAATGATAAAAGCCTTTGCCAAACACAAAGCAACTGTAAACATCCCCTAAACTAGGTGCATTCCCGATTAGAGTTCTCCAGCGTAAACTACGTTTGAGGAGAACGGAAATGAAAAAGTCGCATTACACAGAAACACAAATCGTCAGAATTCCGCGTTTTTCTTGACCCTCGCACTCTTTTACCTTGGAAGTAGGACGGTGTAATGAGAGAAAGATTCTGGAAACCCGCACTCAAAAGAGCAAATGTGACTTACAGGTGTCCCTATACAAGCTGTCATACATATGCTTCCATGATGCTTACTGAGGGAAAGACCCCTCATGGATTGCAAAGCAAATGGGACATAAAGACTAGGCGATGATAAGACAACCATACGCTCGGTGGCTAAATTAGGAAAAATATAAATTTTGCTAGTAAACACCCACTCATTAATCTATATTTAGCGTGATTTTTTCACGTTAAACTTCGAGGGCGACATGTTAGTTTGCTTCAGGGCTGAGAACTTCCGCTCTATATTTGAACCTATTGAGCTAAATTTGAGACCTGCACCGCGCTTGAGAAATCACAAATCTCATGTACTTAATCCTATTAAAGACAATAAGGACTTAAAGGTACTTAAGACCAGTTTAATATACGGTGCAAATGCCTCTGGCAAATCTAATATTGTCAAAGCTATCGATTTCTTACAGCAATTAGTGATTAGTTCAAAAGCCAGTGACGAGAAAATAGAGTACTCACCATTTAAAGTGACAAAGTCACCTAAAGAAAGTTCGTCTTTTTATATTGAGTTTACAATTCAGGATTACCATTTAGCTTTGACTCTAAAGCTCAACAGCGAACGCGTCGAGTATGAAAAATTAGTAAGTTTCGACAAATCAAAAGAAAAATTGATATACGAAAGAAAAATCACTAGGGATTTTCATGAGTTCAAATCAGATGTTTTAAAATCAAAATCAGAAATTGATTTTATAACGGGTTTATCTAAGTACTCACCGTCAAATTCCTCTTTTATTGGAGTTATTAGTCAAAATGAGAAGGTTCAGCACGATCTACCTAATAGCTTTGGTCCATACATCCGAGCCGCCTTCGTTTATTTGAAATTCTGCTTGATCGTCGTGTTTCCACAGAGTCGATATGGCGGATTAAATGACGATGTATTAGACGGCACTATCAATGCTTATGGAAACAACATAAAAGAGTTCGATACAGGTATCGACAGTATTCACGTAGAAAAAATTGAGCTGTCGACTTTCAGTACTAGTTTGATTAATCGTATAAAAAGTGACATTGCCAAACATGACCAGTCAGTAAAGTTTAGCCATAACTCAAAGGAGTATACTGCCTCAAACCAAAATGGGGAAATAGAGATACACGAGGTTATTTTTAAACATAAAGACGCAGATGGTAATCAGTTTGAATTTACTACAACAGATGAATCTGACGGCACTGTAAGGTTATTAGATCTAATCCCTGTTTTGACGTGCTCAGAGGATTTAAAAGATTCAGAGAAAGCTACATTCATCGTAGATGAGTTCGACAGAAGCCTTCATCCAAACTTATCAAGGCTGTTTTTTGAAAAATTCTTATCTTTGGATACCCATGCAGGTCAACTGATAGTAACAACACATCAGGCAGAGTTATTAGATTTAGATTTGCTGAGAAGAGACGAGATATGGTTTGCCCAAAAGGAATGGGATCACACTACGTCACTATATTCGTTGAACGAATACGGAACGCGTCATGATAAAGACATACGAAAAGCATATCTGGATGGCTTGTTTGGCGCAATTCCAATGACAAAAGGTTGAGATTATGGACAATTTCAGCCAACGATCTTCAGACCGAACAAGGAAACGAGTACAACTAGATCCCAGCTCTTTTGTGATAGCTACAGAAGGTATGGACGAAATAAATTATTTTAGAGCAATCGAAAAGCTAATACCTAAAAGATTTAACGCATATTATGACATACATGTTGTTGATAAGAGTGATGAGCATCATAGCGCATTACATCATATTTTTTCTGACCTTGACGAACATCTTAAGTCTATCAAAAAGCACTTCAGAAACGCTTCTCGAAGCTCATATATAGTTTTCGACCATGACAAAAACTTTAGAGAAAATCACATACGGAATTCTCAATTAGTATTGAGACAAGCACGTCAAAAAGACTATACCACCATTTATTCAAATCCTTGTTTTGATTTATGGCTAATTCTGCATTATGTTGACGTAACTCAAAGAGATGATATCCCTCAATTACTCAGCAATAGTAACAATCATGTCAAACAAGTCCTCCACTCAGTTCGAGATGGAGAAGACTTAGTTCAAATGTCACGACGCTATAAAACTGCAATCGAGAATGCACAGAAATTAATAGCGTTATCTAATTGTGAAAGAGGAAATTATCCTACTCTTGCTCTTGTGACAGAAGTTAAGTACTTAATTTCCGATATTATCGAGGCTGGATTACTTCCTGCTTGATAATACTGTTTTTAAGTATATTATTGTGTATACGGCGCGTTAAGCATGTTAGACAACCAATCAATAACATAATGTTTTAATTTGATAATTTATGAGTCCAACTCCCGCCAGATACACCAATTAGCAACAGGCCGGCAGAAATGTTGGCATTTTGTTTTCAGCTACTCCACTGTAAGTATCTTCATCGAACTGCCACTTTAATTCTAAACCTGAAATGCACTTTTTTATTACCGCATCAAAATTAGATTTTCACCAAAGACACTATAAAAAGAAGCAAATAAACACCGACGATTACTATACAATGCAGATGAGCTGCACAAGTACCCTCGCATTATGCATTCATAGCTTGTTGTATTCCGCTCTTAACTGATCCAACTCACGGTTAGTCGCATCAATTCGTGTATTCCACAGCGTAGTTACGGCCAAAATATCAGAATTTAAACTGTCCTCGTAAACATTGCCCGCTAAATTGCGTACAACACGCCCTTTGCGGTTCACTATTTTTGCTATTTCAGTGTCACGCTGTTGAATCTGCCGGGCTGCCTGACGCTCCAGGCGATTTATTTTTTCTGTCATATCGCGTTTTTTAACAGATGAGCCTATGCGATCCATTGTGTCACTGGCGTTAACTGCAGCTGCGTTCGCCGCATTTTGCATAGCTGGAGCGGCATCTTCACTCTCGCGGCTGTATTCTGTAACCTCCGCATCGTGCGCACAGGGCGTTTGGCTATATATTACTGTACCGTTTTCCTCGCACTTGTATACCTGCGCAGATACTGGCAATGCAAAAATGACGACAAGAATCAGGTATTTCATGGCGTTGTCCTTAACGTAATTTACCGTTTAACTATACAAAATAAAGCTCGTTAAGCCAATGTGAACTGGCGCCGGTTATACTGCACTTTTGCGTTGCGTATTTCGGTTTGTCCGGCCACCTGTTCCGGTTTCATCCGGCCAGGCGTTTCGGTGTGATCCGGCCAGCATGATCTGACCTTCGTTTATGCTCTCTTTTTACCCGACTTCTTCACCCTGAACCAGTGTTTTTTTACGTTGTGACTCACCTGTTAATTCTAGTCGGTGGGCGTTGTGGATCACTCTGTCTAATAGCGCATCTGCGACAGTCGGGTTATCCATCAGACCGTACCATTCTGAGACCGGTAACTGACTGACGATGATCGTGCTGCGTTGCTCGTAGCGATCTTCAATCACGTCCAGTAAATCACTGACTTGCTTACCTT
>NZ_FNXF01000034.1 GCF_900108485.1 Rheinheimera pacifica
CGGCTCAAAGCTACCGGCACGGTCACGTGGTGTATTCAATTCAAAGCTGCCGGCGGTGCTTTTCATGGTTTTGGCAGAGCTGCCGTTCTTGCGATTAGGGGCTTCATCTTGCTCAAGGTGCTGCTCTAACTCGGCCTGCATCGCTGCTTCGGTCAGTTGTTTAATTAACGGCGTTAAGATACCGTCTTTACCAGACAAACCTTTGCCATCACGTAATGCCTGAATGGCTGCTTGTATATCGAAAGTTGGGTTGGTCATGTGTCATCTCGTTTTCGCTTAGTTTAATGAAATGACACAGAATTTTGAACACTACCAGTGAAGAGCGTTGCCCTTTTCAAGACGCACCTACTAAATAATTACTCACCTTTGTCAATCAGTGTAGCTGGGGCCAAACTGTGTCACGCTCGTATATAAGACGGCGTGACTTTAACAACGTTTGTGCTGCTCCAGAGCATCATTGCCCGTCAACAGATAGCTCACTGCTCAGAAACCGGAAGTAAAAGTTACCAAGCCAACTCGTGAGCTTTGCCGCATAGGTAGCTGATAGTTTTTGACGTATTGAAGAAACATCAAGCCATAAGCTTGCGCCGCGCAGCCAGCAGTAACCCAAAAGCCAGTGTGAAGAAACTAAACGTGCCACCACTGCTGCCACTATCGCTCCCTGAGCCACCATCGCTACCACCAGTACCAGGAGAGACTTCATCGTCAGTAATAGTCACGGTCGCAGTTGTCGCGCCAGAGGTTAACCCCTCGGTGACAGGAGCAATATCTACGGCAAAAGTGCGTGAGCCCTGGTAGGTACTGTTGTTTGTAATATTCACTGTTACGGTGGCTGACTCTTGGCCATCAGCAAAGGTTAGAATTGTATCTATCGCAGTAAAGTCTGTACCGGCAATTGCGGTTTGATTACGGGTAGTCACGGATACGACTGCTTCACCATCCATACCATTGGTGCGGTTAATGGTCAGCGTTACGCTGCCAGCATTTTCAGCGACTGTATAGGCACTTTGTGCCAATGAAACATTTCCAACCACGGGCAAGTCCGTTGACTGAATATTTACCTGCATTTGTTCTGTTGATACTGAACCTGCAGTGGCATACATCATTTTCACAGCAAACTGCGTATCGGTATGTTTGCCATCGCGCTCTAGCGCTGTAAATTCTACATCCGCGTAAGCTTCACCAGTGGCGAATGTGGCTTCCTTCCAACCGAAGTGAAAATCACGTAATTCCCACGCGGTATTATCAATGGCCATTAAGTTTACCGACACAGGCTGTGATAAATCGCCGGTGCGCTGTAAGCGCAAGGTGTGCTTACCAGACCCGGAATCAACAATCATGCTGTCCTGCGTAAACTCAACATTGCTACTTACTGCGACTTTATCTGCTACAGATGCTAATAAAGGAGCATTAGTGCGAACCGCATCTGAGTTGTCGGCGACCCCGGTAATACCGCAAGCTTCACCTTGAACCTCTATTGCAGGATCTGAGAAAAACAGGTGTACATCACCAGATGCCATTACGGTCTGCTTTTTCAAACTTGAGTCAGGAGACAGCTCGCCACAGAAGTGCGCTTGATGGCCTTTTCCGTCAACATCTTCATTAGGATGATTGGCGCCTAAAACGTGGCCGACTTCGTGGATAGTAACGCTACCGTATTGCTCAAGGTACTTATCAATATTCCATTGGTCATCACCACTGGCAATCATGCCTGCCATATTGGTTGCGTAATCGTCATACGTGACAGAGCCGCTAAAAAATCCGCCTAATCCGACGATGTTCGAACCGCTATCGCGCCCTGTACGCAAATAGTGAAAAGTGTCAGCTCCACTTTGACTGAACAATCTATATGCATCTTGATAAACCGGTGTGTTGCAGAACTCCGGCGCGAAGTCTAACCAATCGCCGGTAGTACATTGTGCTATTTCACCGAATTCATCATAAAGTGCATCCGTATTACCAAGCTCTGGCAATTCAACATCCAGCAGATGAATGTACGCTACGCGATACCGGGCATTGATGTTGTTCGTCTCAAAAGCGGCGTTAACCTTATCGAACTGCTCCTGTACGCGGTTATGCATAAATTGGGCGCCATTCTCGATAGGCCTATTGTTATCATCGAACCGAAGTGGCTGAGATAAATCCTCAATATATGACGGATGAACGTACACTATTACATCGATAAAATTATCAGCTGCGGCCTGAAAGTTCGTCGTACGAACTGCACCATCAGCAAAAGGCGCAGCTTTTTTTGCGATAGCGGCACTAAAACGCTTCTGGCCTAGTTGGTTGATAATCGGATTGGTCAATTCATCATGACCGCAGCTTGCTACATGGACATGCGACTGAGCAAATACAGTCATTGATGTTGCTGCCAGAATGCCTGCAGCCAATGCATTTTTCTTGAGGTTGTACATGTTCAACACGCCCGCCATTATCTAATAGGTTCTTTGCGTCTACAGTTTTTCAACTGAAGCCTTAGACACAAATCTAAGCAATGCTTAGATTATAAGCAAGCAGAAATTTACCTAAAAGGGCTAACCGTAGTTTCATCCAGAGATTGTAAGCAATATTACATTGAAGGTGTTCACATTGATGGACCATTTGGACGGTGTTTGCCGTACGAGGCAATCATCGCAGCCAGTCCATCTTCTTCGCAATAGAAATACGCCGTTGGCATTTTGAGAATTTTTGCTAATTGTCGAACAAAATTATAATCCGGTGTATGGACAGCGTTTTCGTACTGACTCATTCTGGCGCTGGCGACATGTTCATCTAAGCCCGCTGCGATCCCCAGACTTTCCTGAGTCATTTTTGCAGCGAGCCTGGCAGCTTTCAAGCGCTTGGGTAATGGCAAACTAGATTTTGCGGACATCGTGGCACCTGAACTAAATTGGTGCCTAAGATTCTCTTAGAAATGACAACTTTCTTTGTTAAGTAATACTTAGGTTGTGTATGCTCTTTTTGAAGCTATTTCTCCATTGGCGAACTTAAAGCAGAGTTCAGCTTATTGGATAACTTTAAGTACAAAGATAAGTGGTGGGTTATCGATATTGGCGGTAATAACTTATAAGAAGGCTGGCCTTTATCGAGTTCAGACACAACCGGATTTACGTTAAGCACATTATCACTCACAAAGAGTATGACGTGCTTTGTAAAAAGTACCGATAACAGGAGGCTCAACGAATGTTAGCTACAGCAGAAGTCACTAAAATGGCGGGTTCCATTACCGCCCAGCTGCCGATACTGGCGGGTATCAGCACGGCTGCAGAGCATCAGCAGGCGCTGGCCTTAATGGAGCAGCTGCTTGAACAGTACGACGATAACCTAATCATCATTGAAGCGCTTAGCAATGCGATTACACGCTATGAAAAGGGATCACTGCGGTTTGAGGTGTTTAGCAGCAGGCAGGACGATTTAGACCCCGCCGTGGCGACGCTGAGAGTCCTGATGGAACAACACAATCTTAATACCACGGATTTTGAAAATGAGATTGGTAAAAAAAGCATGGTATCGCAGGTGCTGGCAGGCAAAAAAAAATTAACCAGAGAACACATAGCTAATCTGGCCAGCCGCTTCGACGTCAGCCCAGTATTATTTTTTTAACAGTGTAGTGGCTCATATCTTATCTGACAGTTTAGCCGAGAGGTTCCAATCTAACCCGACAGTCAGTTATGAGCGAAAAGCAGAGATTCAGCACCTCAACACAATCCGCATGCGAATGACCGCTTTTACCGCAAAACCGGACATGAAGCCCGGTTTATTTAAAACGAAATTATCGGTCTATAGGGCTAATTGTCCCTGATGAATGTTGACCGATGACATGTGTATATATTTGAGTTGTCTTCAAATCCGTATGCCCTAACAGCTCTTGAACTGTACGAATGTCTGTTCCCGCTTTTAAAAGCTGCGTTGCGAAAGAGTGCCTGAATGTGTGTGCGGTAACGTGTTTCTGAACACCTGACCGTATAATACCATTCCATCTTAAAGTTTGTTCAGTACAGCCCACTCTCTAGAGCACATCTTGATCACTCGATGGGTATCGCTGATAAAGCTGTTCCAGTCAATGCCGACCGCTCCAATTTCAACTTCACCATGCTTTCTAATGCCAAGCCGCAGCATGGTCAATGTCCGGTTAAAATCGATTTTAGTGCAAGAGCCGCAGAGCCGCGCGATGCGATTAAAGGGCAAATCGCTCGGATTTACTTTTACATGCACGACCGTTATGACCTCAACATGTCTCGCCAACAACAGCAGCTTTTAATGGCTTGGGATAAGCAGTTTCCCGTTACCGAGTGGGAGCGCGAGCGAGATAGACGCATTGCAAAACGTATGGGGCATTCAAATCCCTTTGTAACCGGAGAGCGCACCTGGTCTCTTGGGCATAAAAACCGCGCTGAGGGTGTGGTAACCCAGCTGCTATCAAGGCAAACACAGCAAACCCATGCACCCATTGAGATAAAAACATCTTTTAAAACAGATTGTTGCTCCATAGCACCGATTCCTTTTTGTGCAACGTAATTAAAAAGTTAAATTATAGTGATTAATTTATGCATTAAAAGAGGCGAAAGCAAGAAATGGTGTCAGGGTAACTATCTAATAACAAATGCGGGAAGGTAATGCTTACTAGATTCTGCAACCAGCAACGTTATACTTACTCTCAAATAAGGGCTTGGAGCTAGCTATGACTGAACCAACTACTTATCCCGGTAACGAGCAAGGCTACAAAGGCTATCACGCCGACTGGCCGCAAACCGTACGTGAGTTGGCAGGATGCTGGCAGGAGTTACCGCAGCAGGAAGAACTGCGTGCAGGGCAAGGCAAAGATATACCGCGAGAGTCGCTTTGATTTTTGGGCTAAATCCTTTAAATAGCGTTCCTACTTTGCCTGCTTACCATTGCAATAAAACCTCTTTGTGAATAATTTTGCTACTGCGCCGGGTTGACCAAAAACCCCGCTTAACGCCCTTGCTGGCGCTGCTGCAACCGGCCAGAATAGCGCCATCTTGCAGTTGAGGTGGTTATGGTTAATCTGGCGTTGCTGGGCGCGTTTATTCCGACGTTTTTGTTTGTTTCGGTTACCCCGGGCATGTGCATGACACTGGCGATGACGTTGGGCATGAGCCAGGGCGTGCGCCGTACGCTGTGGATGATGTGGGGCGAAATGCTCGGCGTGGCGTTGGTGGCAATACTGGCGGTGTGCGGTGTGGCGGCGATAATGCTGCAGTTTCCGGCTTTTTTTCAGGGTTTTAAAGTTGCCGGTGCGGTATATCTCACTTACATAGGCCTGCAAATGTGGCGTGCTAAAGGCAAACTGGCGTTGCCGCAACCAGGCGAGCTGCCTGCCAGGCTGGCGCGGCGTACTTTATTTAGCCAGGGTTTTATTACGGCAGTGTCTAACCCCAAAGGCTGGGCGTTTCATATGGCGCTGCTGCCGCCCTTTATCGATAGCCAGCTGGCATTCTGGCCGCAGTTGCTGGTGTTAGTGGCAATTATTCTGTTGCTGGAATTTGGCTCTATGTTGCTGTACGCCAGTGGCGGCAAAGCTTTGGCGCTGTTTTTTAGTAAAACTAACCGGGTGCAGTATTTAAACCGCATCGGCGCCAGCCTGATGTTTGGCGTGGCGCTGTGGATGTTACTTGGCTAATACCGCATAGCACCGCGGTGAGTTTAACCGACGTCACGCCAGTTTAAGCCTGATGCTAAAGCGGGTAGAGCGCGCATCTGATTCGACGCTTAACTGGCCCTGATGAGCTTCGACTATGGCTTTGGTAATGGCTAGGCCCAAACCCGAGCCTTCTATCTGGCGTTGGCGCGAGGCGTCAGCACGATAGAAGCGATCGAATAAAAACGGCAAATGCTGTGGCGGGATCGGCTGGCCCGGGTTTTCTACCGTGATGGTGGTGCTGTCGGCTGCTGCGGTGGTGCTGACGGTAATGGTTTCGCCGGGCGGGGTATACCTAAGCGCATTGGATAATAAATTGGTCAGGGCGTGGCGCAGCAAGGTGCGATCTGCCTGCACAATAATATTGGCACCGTGATAGCTAAGGCCAACCTGACTTTCTGCCGCCCAGGCTTCGAAAAAGTTGAAAATTGCGGCCACTTCCTGCTTTAGCTCCAGCGGCTGCTTTTGCAGTGTTAACAGGCCATTGTCACTTTTGGCCAGCCACAGCATATCGCTAATCATTTTATTCAGCCGCTCCAGCTCTTCCAGATTGGAGAACAGCAGATTCTGGTACTCGTCGGCGCTGCGCGCGCGCGATAAGCTGACCTGCGTTTGCGTGATCATATTGGTCAGCGGCGTGCGCAGCTCGTGGGCGATGTCGGCACTAAAGTGCGACAGCTTGGTAAACCCCTGCTCCAGCCGATCTAACATCAGATTAAAAGACTGCACCATGTGGCGCAGTTCGGTCGGGACCTCGCCCGGGGACAAGCGAATATCCAGTTTACTGGTTTGAATATCACGCATTTGTTCGCTAAGGCCTCTGAGTGGATTCAACCCCTGATGCACCGCCAGCCAGGCCGCCAGCAAGGTGAGCAGTGCAGAGCCGAGTAAAATCAGCCCCAGGCTGCGCTGTAACTGCGCCAAGAAATGGGTATGAAAACTGATATCAATAGCAGCAATTACCTTATAGTGCTGATCTGCCGTGGTCAGGCGGCTGAACACACCGCGATAGGCTTTGCCGTCCAGCTGCCAGTGGTGGATGGTTTTGGCATTGTAGTCGGCGCTGGCCGGGGTGTTGGCAGCCAGCAGGCTTAAGTCAACGTCGGCATTGCGGTACAGTA
>NZ_FNXF01000013.1 GCF_900108485.1 Rheinheimera pacifica
ACTGGCCAAGGACAAGAACCGTGAAGGGCGCGGTTACTCCTTCGAGGTGATGCGGGCACGAATGCTCTACACCACGAAGCACAAGAAGAAGGCACCGACTGCGAAGGTCTCTCCTTTCTACAAGAAAACCATCGGTTACGGACTGCCGGACTTCGCAGAGGAACTCAACTACGGAGTCGATCTATCAACCATCTGATAATGGTATCAGGTTGGTGGGGTAAAGGTGCCCCATCAACCATTAAATCCGTATACCCCTTTATTACTGACGGCCTGAGTGTATCACTGGGTGTGAAAAACCTGACTGACGAAGAGCCATCACGTGTTGCTAATGGCAGCGACGGTGGCACAGTGCCGGAAGTGTTCGACACTATTGGCCGTCAGATCTATGGTGGCGTAACTTACAAGTTCTAAGTTTTTGTTGGTGTAATACGAAACCCGCCGTAATGGCGGGTTTTTTGTTTTCAACTTTTGGTTATTTGGTATTACCAATTCTGTTGCCGCTTTTGTAATCAATCATAGTTGAGTACCAGTACATAACGCGCTAGGGTGGTGTAATACGTGGTAACAGAGGCAACGACAATGGATCATTACGCAGCACTAAAAGCCAATGTTGGCTTGCTGGGAACAAAGCTGGGCGACACTATTCGTAGCCAGTTGGGCGATGCACTGCTGGAGCGGGTCGAGCAGATCCGGTTATTATCCAAGGCCGCGCGGCAGGGGGATGAATCACAGGCTGACAAGCTAAAGCAGGTACTGCGCAGTTTAACCGACGACGAGTTATTGCCGGTAGCACGGGCCTTTGCCCAGTTTCTGAATTTAGCTAACCTGGCTGAACAGCACCACACCATCAGCCGTATTGGCCATACCAGTATTGAAAAACCCGAGCCGCTGGCGGAATTGTTTAGCTTGCTGGACGACAAACAACTCGACGCTGCTCAAGTGCAACAAGCAGTAGCAAATCTGTCTATTGAGCTGGTATTAACCGCGCATCCAACCGAAGTATCGCGCCGCACCCTTATTCATAAACTGACCGAAATTGCCGCCTGCTTAACCGAGCTGGAGCAAGAGCTAAGTGCAGCGCAGCAACAAAAAGTAGAGCTGCGTTTAAGTGAACTGATTGCCCAGGCCTGGCATACCAATGAAATTCGTGAGCAACGGCCTACGCCGGTTGATGAAGCTAAATCGGGCTTTGCTGTTATTGAAAGTTCGCTGTGGCAGGCGATACCTGACTTTTTGCGTGAGCTGGATACCAAGCTGATTGACGCTACCGGCAAAGGGCTGGCACTGGATGCCGCGCCGGTGAAATTCTCATCCTGGATGGGCGGCGATCGTGACGGTAACCCTTTTGTTACCGCTAAGGTTACCCGCCAGGTATTGCTGCTTAGCCGCTGGAAAGCTGCAGACTTATTCGCTAAAGATTTGGATTTACTCAGCAGTGAATTATCGATGTATCAGGCCAATGCGGCGCTGCGCGAAGTGGCCGGCGATGCCAGCGAGCCGTACCGGCTGGTGCTGAATAAACTGCGCACCGGCTTATTGCACAGCCGCGACTGGTTAACCGAAGCACTAAAGCACGATCGTTTACAGCGGCCTAACGATTTAATCTGGCATAACCAGCAGTTACTTGAACCCTTGCTGCTGTGTTATCAGTCGTTACTGGACTGCGGTATGGCCGTTATTGCCAATGGCAAGTTGCTGGATACCCTGCGCCGCGCTTATGCCTTTGGCCTGACCTTATTAAAACTGGATATCCGCCAGGACGCCGGCCGCCATGCACAGGTGTTTGGTGAGTTAACCCAGCATCTGGGCCTGGGTGATTACGCAGCCTGGGATGAAGGCGCCCGTCAGGCGTTCTTACTGGCCGAGCTGGCTAACCGGCGGCCACTGTTTCCGAAAAGCTGGCAGCCGTCTGCTGATGTGAAGGAAGTGCTGGATACCTGCGATATTGTTGCCCGCCATGGCAGCGAAGCGCTAAGCACCTATGTTATTTCCATGGCCGGTAAACCGTCTGATGTGCTGGCCGTGCAGCTGCTGTTAAAAGAAGCCGGTATCAGTTTCCCGATGCCGGTAGCGCCATTGTTTGAAACCTTAAGCGATTTACAAAACGCACCGGATTGTATGCGCAAGCTGCTGAGCATCGACTGGTACCGTGGTTACATTAATGGCAAACAGGAGGTGATGATTGGCTACTCTGACTCAGCCAAAGACGCCGGGGTATTTGCTGCTGCCTGGGCACAATACAGTGCCCAGGAGGCGCTGGTAGCCATTTGCCAGCAAGCCAAAGTACAACTTACGCTGTTTCATGGCCGTGGCGGTACTATCGGCCGTGGCGGCGGCCCTGCGCATGCCGCTATTTTGTCACAACCGCCAGGTTCGTTAGCTGGTGGCTTGCGGGTAACCGAGCAGGGCGAGATGATCCGCTTTAAATTCGGCCTGCCGCAATTAGCCGAGCGCAGCCTGGCATTGTATGCCAGCGCCGTGCTCGAAGGCATGTTATTACCCCCTCCGGTGCCAAAACAAAGCTGGCGCGATTTAATGCAGCAACTGGCAGATGATTCCTGCGAGGTTTACCGTGGCGTGGTGCGGCACAATAAAGATTTTGTGCCATATTTCCGTGCAGCCACGCCCGAGCAGGAGCTGGGCCAGTTGCCGCTTGGTAGCCGCCCGGCCAAACGTAATCCCAGCGGCGGGGTAGAAAGCCTGCGGGCAATACCGTGGATTTTCGCCTGGTCGCAAAACCGTTTAATGTTACCAGCCTGGCTCGGGGCCGGCGGCGCCTTAGCCAACGCTGCGAAGCAGAACAAAGCCGCGTTGCTGGATGAGATGCAGCAACAATGGCCGTTTTTTGCTACCCGCATGTCGATGCTGGAAATGGTGTTTTTAAAAGCTGACAGCGAAATAGCTGCTTATTATGACAAAGTGCTGGTACCGGACGAACTGAAGCATTTAGGTCAAAGCCTGCGCAGCCAACTGGCCGATGATCGCCAGTTGCTGCTGAAGCTTATTCACAGCGATACCTTAATGGCAAAAGAAAGCTGGATTAGGGAATCAATAGTGCTGCGCAATACTTATGTTGACCCGTTGCATATTCTGCAAGCCGAGCTGCTGTACCGCGTGCGCCACCAGCCCGAGCGGGTAAACCCGATGATTAGCCGGGCGTTAATGGTTACCATTGCCGGTATTGCCGCCGGTATGCGAAACTCGGGCTAGGGGCTCGTTAGTTACTGAGAAAACCGGCATAATCTGCCGGTTTCTAGCTTCGGGAATGGGTATGGGGTTATATGCGCTATTAGCGTTGGTGTCGGCAATGGCGATGGCCAGCAGCGGTATTATCGCCCGCTATAGCGGCTTGGCGGCGGCCGAGTTAACCTTCTATCGTTTAGCTGTTGGCGGTGTATGTTTACTGCTGTTTGTTAGTTTAACCGGCCGTTTTGCCTTATTAAAAGGCAAGCCCGACTGGCGTATGGCAGTAAACGGCGTACTGCTGGCCAGTTTTATGCTGAGTTTTTTAACGGCTATCGAATATATCAGCCTGGCCAATGCCATTATGCTGGTCTATCTGGCGCCACCGCTGTCGGCTTTTATTGCGCACTGGTTACTGCAGGAAAGGCTCGATTTACCCGATAGCAGCCTGATTGTACTGTCGTTTCTGGGTTTTGCCATGTTACAGCAGTTTAAATTTGACCTGGTGTTAGACGCTGCCCAGTTACCCGGGCTGATGTTTGGCTTGCTGTCACTGTTTGCCTACAGCGGCTTTTTACTGCTAAACCGCCGCGCCCAACCTGCGCATTCACAATTACAGCGCACTTTTTATCAGTTGATGATTGGTGCCTGTTGCGTACTGCCTTTTTTAACCGGCATAAGCTTACCCAGGCCTGATGATATTATCTGGATA
The DNA here is from genome assembly GCF_900108485.1 of Rheinheimera pacifica. Taxonomy (GTDB): domain Bacteria; phylum Pseudomonadota; class Gammaproteobacteria; order Enterobacterales; family Alteromonadaceae; genus Alishewanella; species Alishewanella pacifica. The sequence continues at coordinate 3,896 of NZ_FNXF01000013.1, forward strand.
GCGCTGGCCGGTATTTTCCCCGGTTTTATTGCTATTTATTGCGCCATAGTAGCATTGCAGCATTTACCAACACGGGTTTATGCCACCCTGGCCTATCTGGAGCCGGTTACCGTGATCATTGCCGGCTGGTGGCTGTTTAACGAAAGCTTAAGTGCATTGCAACTTGGCGGTGTGTTGTTGATTATTATTACCGGTTTAGCCCTGGCACTGCGGCATAAACCGGCGCCGTCAGTGCTGGTATTCGCAGACCGCGCTCAGTTGTAATTGGCCGGCTGCTATAGTTACAGTACTTTTAGCTAAAGCAAAACCGGAGAGCGGATGAAAACACTGCTAGTAGCAGTTATGTTGTTTTGGCTGCCAGGTTATGGCATTGCCATACCACAGGATCATACCGAAGCGGCAGCCATTAAGGTAGTTAATGCCCCTCAGGATCAAGCCATTGCTGAACGCCTGCGCGCTATTACCACTTCGATAGCCGGTATGGAGCATATTGAGATCAGTGTACAGGCCGGCGTGCTGACGTTGAGCGGCGATATAGCCAATACCCAACTGAAAAGTGACGTTGGCGCCATTGCCAACCGGCTGGAAGGTGTGGTGTATGTGCAAAACCAGTTGCAGGAACAACTGGCCGTGCGTTCCCGGCTGGAACCTGCCGCTGAGAAATTCCGCGAAATGCTTAGTACCACTGTGCAAATGCTGCCTCTGTTATTACTGGCAGTGTTGGCGGTGCTGGTTTTTTCACTCGGGGGGAGTTGGTTGGCTAACCGTGGTGCCTTGCTGCGCCGTTTGGGGTTAAGCGAGCTGGCTATCAATCTGGGTATGCGTTTTGTCCGCTTAATTATTACCGGTATTGGCATTCTGATCGCCCTTGAATTGCTAAATGCTACTGCGCTGGTCAGTGCCATGCTGGGGGTGGCCGGGGTTATTGGCATTGCATTGGGCTTTGCCTTTCGCAATATTGTAGAAAACTACCTGGCCGGTGTCTTGCTAAGTACCCGCAATCCTTTCGCTATTGGTGACGCGATCCAGGTCAACAACATGAACGGCAAAGTTGTACGGCTGACATCGCGTGATACCGTGCTGATGACATTGGATGGTAACCACTTACGCATTCCTAACAGCCTGATTATTACCTCGCCAATGACTAATTTTTCCCGTAACCCACTGCGCCGGTTTGAATTTAACGTTGGCGTGTCTGTCGATCTCGATTTACTTGTGGTAAGGCAGTTGGCTATTGCTACCTTACAGGTTATGCCGGGTATTTTAACTGAGCCCAGGCCCCGTGTACTGGTACAGGAGTTGGGCGACAGTGCTGTTACCGTGCGCGTATTTGCCTGGATCGATCAGCAGAAAACCGACTTTTTAAAGGCCCGCAGCGAAGCTATCCGGCTGGTTAAAGCCGCTTTTGATCATGCCGGTATTGAAATGCCGGAGCCGATTTACCGCATCCATATGGCTGAAGCTGACTCCGGGCACGGTAAGGCTCCGGCACAGCCTGTGGCATCGGCTCCAGCCAGGCCAAAGAAACCTGGCAATATTGACCCAACGGTAGATGTGAGTACCGATGACAGTATCGAGCAGCAATTTCATGCCGAATTAACTCAGTCGAATGAGGAAAACTTGTTACCAGCGGCTAAAAAAAGCAGCGCTGGCAGCACTTAGGTTAACCCTGACTGCGCGGTACAAAGTCCAGCACTGTGGCGTTAATGCAGTAACGTGGGCGGCCATTGGGGCCGTCATTAAACACATGGCCTAAATGAATACCGGATACTTTGGCGCGGATCTCAGTGCGGCGCATGCCATAGCTGTTATCCGGTTTTTCAATTACCGCGCCATTAACGGCCTTGGTAAAAGATAACCAGCCGGTGCCGGAGTCAAAGCGGTCGCGGGTGTCAAACAGAGGCGCCCCGCTTAGCTTGTCGGTAAAAACACCATCCGGGGTATTTTTAAAAATTTCATACTGTTGGCAAAAGCGGCTATCGGTGCCTTTATCAAACGCAACATCAAAAGCCTCAGTGTCGCCGAGTTTAAATTTACCCAGTAACAGATAAAACTCGTCCGGGCTTAAGTAGCCCTGGCGGCCAAATACTTCTTTGCCGTCTTGCAGCAGAATAATGGTTGGCGTAGCCCAGGTTGGGGTTTTTAGTGTTAAGCCATTCACTGCGTTGGCATAGCGAAAATGCAGCGGAATATCACCCTGATAACTGTTTGCCACTTCGGCTTTAAATTTTTCGCAATACGGGCAGTAGTTTTCAGCATCTATCACCAGTATATGTTTACCGCTGAGCAAAGCGCTGTTATCCACTGCTGCGGTTTGGCTTTTATTGTCGTTGGCAAAACGCACGCCGGTGGAATGATCGGGGCAATAGCCATTAGGATTTTTCGCAATATAGTCCTGATGATACTGCTCGGCCGGGAAAAACCCGCGTAGCGGCTTTATTTGCGTGGTAATAGCGCCGTAACCGGCCTGGCTCAGCAGCGGTTGGTAAGCGGTCAGCACTTGTTGTGCGGTATCGGCTTGTGCCTGGCTGTTGGTTAAAATAATTGAGCGGTATTGGGTGCCGATATCATTGCCCTGGCGGTTTAGCTGGGTCGGGTCGTGCATTTCAAAGTAGCGCTGCAGCAAAGTAGTCAGGCTGATTACTGCCGGGTTAAAAGTAATTTGCACTACTTCGGCATGGTTGTTCGGGTTATGCTGGTTGCGCTTTTGCGTAATAGCCCGGTATGTGGGCTGTACGCCATTACCATCGGCATAGCCGGATACGGCATCTATTACGCCATCCATAGCTTCAAAGCGTTTTTCTACCCCCCAGAAACAGCCCGCACCCACCACGATAGTGTCGGTGTGGCGTGTGGCCGGCATAGTGTTGTCCTGCGCCTGTGCGGTGCTGCCAAGCAGCATTAACGCTGTAAAGAGTTTGAATAACGTGGAGCGGGCCATAATTACCTCTGCCTGTTGTTACGTTTTACTGCTTACGTAACAGACAGGCAAAAGGTGCATTTGCTTTCAGGTTGGGGTTAATTCAGTTTGGCAAAATCGGTAATATGCTGCAGTGTTTGCTCAATATCAGCACTGCTTATTTGCAGATGGCACACCCAGCGTACGCGTTTTATGGCACCGTTGGTGCTCTGGTAATTACTGCTGGTAAGCCTGATACCACATTCTGCCAGATAGGGCAGTAGCCGCTCTGCCAGTTCAAGGCTGATGTCGGTAAATAAAATATTGCTCTGCACCGGTAAGACACTAAGTTGACCTTGCAGTGCCGGTAACTGTGCCGCTAATACGGCCAGGCCATCGGCTAAACGTTGGCAGTTAGCATGGTCGTCTGCCAGACGATTAATATTGTTCTCCAGCGCATACAGGCCGGCGGCTGCCAGAATGCCAGTTTGGCGCATACCGCCGCCGAGCATTTTGCGCACCCGTTTTGCCCGGGCGATAAAATTAGCTGAGCCCAGCAATAACGACCCTACCGGGCAGCCTAAACCTTTAGATAAACACAGCGATACCGAATCAAAACCCGTGCACAGCCAGCGAACCATTTGCTGTGGCGTTGTATTGTGTTGTGGTGCCAGCACCACAGCGGCATTCATCAACCTGGCACCATCTATATGGCAAGCCAGGCCTTTGTCTTTTGCCAGTGCCGCCACATCGCGCATATAGCTAAGCGGTAGCACCTTACCGCCAATGGTGTTTTCAATCACAATTAAACGGGTGCGGGCAAAATGCGGATCGTCGGGCTTTATTGCGGCAGCAATATCGCTTAGCAACAAAGTACCGTCGCTTTGCAGCTCCAGCGGTTGCGGCTGAATAGAACCCAATACCGCCATGCCACCGCCTTCCCATTTATAGGTATGCCACTGCTGGCCAACAATAGCTTCATCACCACGCTGGCAATGGCTCATCATGGCAATCAGATTGGTCTGGGTGCCGCTGGGCGCGAACAGTGCGGCTTCAAAGCCAAGCATGTCGGCAGCGTAACGTTGTAATTCCAGCGTAGTGGGGTCGTCGTTAAATACGTCATCGCCTAAAGCCGCGTTGAACATACGCTCTTTCATGGCAACAGAAGGTTGGGTTACGGTATCGCTGCGAAAATCCGGCATTTTATGCTCCGCGGTAACAGAAGGTGTTCAGCGTAAAACGATGCTGCCGCTTGTGCAATCAGAACAGGTTAAAGCGCAGGTTTTTTCGCCGGAAAGGAGTGGCTAAAAGCAGAAGCAAGCCAGACAGAATAGTACGAACCGGCTTGCCCACGTCAACGCGCCGTAAACCCTTCCGTGGGGGCTCGACTCAGGCATCCCTGCCTTCAACGGTTGACTTAGAGCAAGTCGATTCGTACTAACTCAGCGATTAATAAAAGCTGATTTTAAAATCGACACCAAAGGTACGTGGTTCGTTAACAAAACCGGTCAGGTTGCTAAAATCGATAGCACCTTTCAGGTTGTCCTGATCGGTAATATTGCGGCCAAACACGCCTACTTCGTAATTACTGTCGTAATTAACATAGGCTATGCGCAAACCGGCTTCGTAGTTATTGTTTGATTTAAACTCGGCTGACTCATACAGAAACAGGTTGGTTTTACCCTGTAACTGATAATCGCCGTACACATAAATCTCACCACCCTGTACCGGGAAATCATAGCGCGCGTTTAACGTCAGAATAGTTTTTGGCGCCTGCGGGAACGGGTTACCGTTAATTAGTGCTAAATCCTGCGCGTTAAGCGGGTCCAGCACGGTACACAGGCCAGAGCCGCACGGTGCTACTGTTAAGTTGTCGTCTTTCAGCTCGGTTTTATTGTAGCTAAAACCGCCGCCCAGGCTCAGGTTGGCCAGCACACGGTAATCGAAGTCAACTTCAAAGCCGTAACCGACGCCTTTGTCGGCGTTAATCAACTGGTTGCCCTGGGTTTCACCACCAATGGCAGATAACTGAATATCGTCAATGGTGTAGTAGAACACCGCGCCGTTCAGACGCAAGGTATTGTCCAGTAAGTCTGATTTAGCGCCTACTTCAAATGACGTAATGGTTTCTGAATCAGCGACTGACGGTGGTGCTTCAAACGCCACATCACGGCCCTGAATAGACTGGGCGCGAAAGCCCTCTGCTACGCGGGAAAATAAGCTGGTTTTATCGGTTAAGCGGTAGTTGGCGCTTAATTCCCAGCTGATTTGGTCGTCAGATACCTTGATGGGATCATACTGCTGAATTTGTGCAGCACCGATAACCAGAGCAAAGCCGTTAACATTTTGTTGGCCTACCGAGAAAGTTTTTACATCGTCGGTATAACGGATACCGGCGGTAACATCTAATTTATCGGTAAATTTATAGGTGGTTTGGCCAAACAGCGCCCAACTGGTATTGCCGTGGAACACTTCGGTAGCACCAAAAAAGCCGTCAATACTGTTTACGCCAAAGGTTGAATCGAAGTAAAAACCACCGGCTTGCCAGCTTAGCGGGCCAGAGGTGTCGCTGGCCAGGCGGATTTCCTGCGTGTACTGTTTTAAATCTTTTAACTGATCTTCAGTGACCGCATTGTCCGGGTTAGCAGGACCGGCCTGGCCGGGATTACCGCCGTCAATATCGCCAATACCACCACCATCTGCGCGCTCCAGTGCTGAAATGCTGGTAAGTGTCATGCCATTAAAGCGGAAGTCAAACTTCAGTGAGGCGCCCCAGGCATCGTAACTCTGGCGGTTGTAGCCGTCAGCGTCATAAGCCACCGTATCGCGATCATAATTTTCGTTTAGCTTGTCGCTGCCCGGAGTCAGAATATTTTTGCGAAACAGGCTCGATGTGCCGTCGTAATTACGGGAATGTACATTTAACAGCGCATCGAAGTCGGCTGTTTCATATAAAAACTGTAAGCGGCCGGCGCGTTCATTGTAGCCACCCATTACGTCGCTTTCGCCGGTGTAGCTGTTGTCTACCCAGTTGCTGCGATGCTGTGATAATAATGAAAGACGGGCGGATAATTCATCGGTTAATCCGCCGCCTGCCGCACCTTCGAGGTTAAATTGGCCAAGGGTGCCAGCAGTGGTTTTAACATAAGCATCAAAATCCTGGCTTGGCTTTACGCTGTCAAATTTAATAATACCAGCTGTAGTGTTACGGCCGAATAAGGTACCTTGCGGGCCGCGGATCACTTCTACCTGTTGCACATCAAACAGCGGGAAGCTTTTTAAAATTACGTTTTCCATCACCACGTCATCCATAATAATGGACACCGGTTGTGATGCAGCTAAGTCAAAATCAGTATTCCCTAAACCACGGATATAAAAACGTGGTGCCGCACGACCGTTAGAGGTTTCGGCATACAGGCCCGGTACCTTAATGGCCAGCGCGGTAATGTCATCACCGGAAGAGAAAATGGTGTCAAACTTTTCGCCGGACAGGGTGGCAATAGAGATTGGCACTTCCTGAATACTCTGGCTGCGCTTTTGCGCGGTAACAGTAATGGTTTCCAGTTCCTGTTGCTTGCCGCCTTGGTCTTTGTCACTTTCCTGTGCCAGTAACACAGGAGAAAAACCAACAGCTGCACTAAACAGGCCGGCCTGAATGGCCGCTGACAACACCGACTTAGTAAATAGCTTCATTAAGGTGAACCTTTTATTGAGGATTACGATTGTTTTGTATGCTTGTTGTAACGAACACTTTGCTGGAGTGACCACAGCGTTTGTTGCGTTTATACCGGCTTAATATAGCATTTTGTCGCAAAAAATACTCAACTTAGCGTAGTTTGGCGGTTATTTTGTCAGCGGTTTGATCAAAACCGGTGTAGGCTCGTATCGATACACAGATGCACTATTTGAGAGCGTTATATGAGAGAGCTATGCGCAAGGTAATTTTTTTGCTGTTTTATTGCAGTATGCTGATAAGTGGGCATGCAGCTACCACAGGCTGGCAAACGGCAAAACAGCTGAAAGCTGAACTGGTTAGTGAATATCAACAGGTAACGCCGGGGCAAACTGTGCGCCTGGCGCTGCATTTTGTGCCGGACGACCATTGGCATACCTACTGGCAAAACCCTGGCGACTCCGGCCTGGCGACCAGCCTAAACTGGCAACTGCCCGATGGTGTAACGGTTGGTGATATTCAATGGCCGGCACCACACGCCATCGCTGTACCGCCGTTGGTCAATTACGGTTTTGAGGGCGGCACGGTTTTGCTGTCTGATCTTAGCATTGCGGCTGATTACGCCTCTGACACTATTGATATTCAGTTGCAGGCCGACTGGCTGGTATGTGAGGAAGTCTGTATTCCGGCCGAGGCACAATTTAGCCTGACATTACCGGTGGGCCGCGACGCTATCTTAGCGCAAGAGTACAGCGCTTTATTTAGCCAGGCACAGCAGCAACTGCCGCAGCCGCTGAATATCAGTGGCCAGTTTGATACCTCCGGCGGGGCTTTTTCTGCCGTAATTGACTGGCAGCAACCTACAGAGATAAGCGCTTTTTTTGTGGCTGCAACAGAGTTGGTTGATCATGCCGCTACGCAGCAAATCAGCCAGCAAGGCGCGCAGTTACTGCTGCAACAACCATTAAATACCTATTTTTCCGGCGTGGATGATCAAATTGAACTGGTATTGGTGAGTGCAGACACCGCCTACAGCGTGCAACTGACAAAAAGTGGCCAACTGGCAGGCAATGGAAAAACTGCGGCGGAAATTCTGGTCACCCAGGGCCAGCAAAGCAGCACCGCACTATGGCTAATTTTACTGATGGCTGCAACCGGCGGCCTGATCCTGAACTTAATGCCCTGCGTATTTCCGGTATTGTCGCTAAAAGCGCTGAGTATTGCGGCTAACAGCACACAACAGGCACAGCAAAAACGTGATGCATTATTCTACAGTGCTGGTGTAATACTCAGTTTTGTTGCTCTGGCGCTGCTACTTATTACGTTGCGTGCCGCCGGGGCTGCCATAGGCTGGGGTTTTCAGTTACAAAGCCCTTACATGGTAGCGTTGCTGGTGTATTTGCTGTTCGCGCTGGGGTTAAGTTTATCCGGTGTTGTGCAATTTGGCCTGGGCTTGATGAACACCGGGGGAGCGCTTACTGCCGCTAAAGGTAGCAAAGGCTCGTTTTTTACCGGCGTACTGGCGGTAATAGTAGCTAGCCCGTGCACGGCGCCCTTTATGGGCTCTGCGCTGGGCTATGCGGTAACCCAAAGCGCCCCGGTGGCGCTGCTAGTATTTGCGGCGCTGGGGTTGGGCATGGCACTGCCGTTTTTGTTGCTGGCGTTTGTACCGGGTTTTGCCCGGCTATTACCCAAACCCGGCGCCTGGATGGACACATTAAAGCAGGTGCTGGCGTATCCGTTGTATTTAAGCGCTGTCTGGCTGTTGTGGGTATACGGCCGTCAGGCCGGGGTTGATGCTCAGGCATTGCTGTTAATTGGTCTGGTATGTGTGGCGGGCGCCTGCTGGTTGTGGGGCCGTAAGCAACTGGCTCAGGCGGGCCGTGTTGGTGCAGGTATAGCAGTGTTATTGGTATTGTTGGCATTAGCCTTACCCTTAGTGGCGCCACAACCAGCCGCACCACAGGCACAAAACGGTGATACACAACACTGGCAGCCGTGGTCTGCCGCTACGCTTAAGCAGCTGCGGGAGCATGGTAAACCGGTGCTGGTTAATATGACCGCCGACTGGTGTATTACCTGCCTGGTAAACGAGCGGGTGGCGCTAAATACCGACAGCAGCAAAGCCGCGCTGGCATTGTACGATGTCACTTACTTAAAAGGCGACTGGACACTGCGTGACAGCGCCATAACCGAGTATTTACGGTTGTATCAGCGTGATGGTGTGCCATTGTATGTGTTGTACTGGCCGGGGCAGCCGCCACAAGTGTTGCCACAGATTTTAACCCCTGACACTTTGCCGCAGACGTTAGCGCGACTGAGTAGTCAACCTTAACGGCCTGACAGGCCCGGATAATAAAGGAGTAAACATTATGAAATTACGTCATCTGGTACTGGCTGCTTCGGCAGCATTATTGTCGTTGGGTTTAAGTGCAGCACCACAAGTAGGTGCACCGGCCCCTGACTTTACCGTAGTGGATACCAAAGGTGCCAGCCACAGCCTGAGCGATTTTGCCGGCAAAAATGTGGTACTGGAATGGACGAACCATGATTGCCCGTTTGTAGTGAAACATTACAGTGGCAATATGCAGGCACTGCAGAGTGATCTGACCGGGCAGGATGTGGTATGGCTTACCGTTATTTCATCTGCACCGGGCAAACAGGGGCATGTTAGCCCGGCTAAAGCAGATGAGCTTACCGCCAGCCGCGATGCGGCACCTACGGCCGTAGTGTTTGATGAAAGTGGCGTAGTGGGTAAAGCCTATGATGCCAAAACCACGCCGCATATGTATGTCATAGATAAAGCCGGTGTACTGCAGTATATGGGCGGGATAGACAGTATTCCGTCTGCCAAAGTGGACGATATCAGCAAAGCCACACCACTTTTTGCCAACGCTGCCAAAGCTGTACTGGCCGGTGGAAAGCCCGATCCGGCCGTTACCAAGCCTTATGGTTGCAGCATTAAGTATTAATTAGCTGCCGGCACAGACACCACGGCCAGATAAATGGCCGTGGTGTCTTTTTGATGGAGGCCTTTTAATACCGGGTTAATTTTGCAGATATCGTACCAGCGTGAGTACCTGGTCAATACCTGCCAGCTCGTTACGCTGCAGAATCAGCTCGCGCCCCAGTTTCAGGGCTTTGCGCTCACTCTGCCCGCGTAAGGTGCCGTCGCTGATACTGTCTAAATCGGCAACATGCGCCAGGCCAACTGTACGGCGGATCAGCTCACAACCGGCATAACCCAGAGTATCGCGAAACACTTGTTGTATAAAGCGTTGCTGGTATAGGCTGTTTTGCAGTGTCGGTTCGCGGCATTCATTGCTCATCAACTGTTTAAACTGCTTTTCAAACTCCTGCCACAGGGTTTGCACTTGCGACAGCAGATAATCCTGATGGCGCTGGCGAGTCTCAGTGTCCTGTGTCAGGCCGAAATGGCCAAGGTAGTTCAGCAGCAAATTACCTGTCAGGCTGCCGACATCAAAGCCAATAGGGCCATAAAAGCCAAATTCAGCATCAATCAGTTTACAGTTCTCGTCGTTAATAAAGATGCTGCCGGTATGCACATCGCCATGCAGTAAGGCCTGTGGCTGAGATAAAAAGCCAGCTTTTAGCTGTGCCACTTCGGCTTGCAGTGCTTCGTCGTGCCACAGCTGCAGGGCATCGTTACGTATTTCACTGTGAATATTATTGCGCTCGTGGTTACAGTAGGGGTCGGTAAAGAATAAATCCTCAGTAATCAGGCACAGCTCCGGGTTTAAAAACTGGCCAACCTGCTGCTTCTTGTTCGGGCCTGTTAAGGCGAAATCACTGGTGTAGTACAGTGTATTCGCCAGGTAGGTTGCCAGCTGTGGCGCCAGATGTAAGAACTGCTTCCCGGCTACCAGTTCGGTGCGCAAAATGCGGTAATCTTTTAAATCTTCCATCAGGATGGCAGCCAGAGCGGCATCGTAATGCAGTACTTCTACCGTATGGTCCGGGCACAATTTGCGGTGTTTTAACAACACTTCGGCTTCAATACGGGCGCGCTCTATAGTCAGTGGCCAGCTTTCGCCTACACAGCGGGCATAGGGCAGAGCCTGTTTTACAATAAGGCTGGTGCCTTTGTCATTAATGACCCGAAATACCAGATTCAGATTGCCGTCACCGAACTCTTCACAGCTTAATTTACTGTGATCGCCAAACAGGCCGCTGTGCTCATCAGCAAAGCGCATTGCATCGTCAGTGGTAAAGGTACGGTAGTCTGTCATCCTGGCTCTCATCGCTTGTGTTGAAAATAGCAGGGCTGCATAATCGCAAACCTTATAGACGTCTGCAACGCCAAACAGGAATAAGCTATGAAAAACTTAACGGCACTGAGTCTGAAAACTGTACAGGGCGAATTGTATGTGCTGGATCAGACCTTACTGCCACAGCAGCAAAAATGGTTGCCTTGTCAGACAGTTAACGGCATGGTTGCCATGATTAAAGCACTACAGTTACGCGGTGCGCCTGCTATTGGTATTGGTGCTTGTTTATTATTGGCCTACCGGGCCCGCGTTGGCGACAGCCGTGAACAGTTGTTACTGGATGCCGAAGTGCTGCGCGCTGCCCGGCCCACGGCAGTTAACCTGATGAATAACCTCGACAGTATGATAGCAGCACTGCAGCAGAGCGATTTTAAAACGGCTGCTATTGACTGTGCCGGGCAGCTGTTCGCTGAAGATGTACAGCTATGCCTGAATATGGCGCGCCATGGCGCCGCTTTGGTACAACAGGGCGAACAACTGTTAACGCACTGCAATACCGGCGGCCTGGCCACAGCCGGTGTAGGTACAGCCCTTGGCGTAATTAATCTGGCACATCAGCAGGGTAAAAATATCCGCCTGTGGGTAGATGAAACCCGGCCATTGCTGCAGGGCGGGCGCTTAACCGCCTGGGAGTGTCTGCAGCTGGGTATTCCGTATCAGCTTATTTGCGACAATATGGCTGCTATGCTGATGGCGCGCGGTCAGGTTGATCGTATTTTTGTCGGCTCCGACCGCATTGCCGCTAACGGTGACTTCGCTAATAAAGTTGGCACTTACTCACTGGCGGTGCTGGCGCATTATCATAAAGTGCCATTTTATGTGGTGGCACCACATACCACGGTAGACTTAGCCTGCACCGATGGCAGCGCTATCCCGATTGAGCAGCGCCATGGCAATGAAGTTCGCGGTGTCAGCGGGGCTTTTGGCACTGCAATTTGGGCACCGGAAGATGCGGTGGTATTTAACCCGGCGTTTGATGTTACACCCGCAGCGCTGGTTACCGGCTGGGTGCTGGATACCGGCGTATATTCACAAGCTGATATCGCCGCCGGGGTGTTAATGCAGTTTGCTCAGGCATAGGAAAAAAGCAACAGCTGCAACACTCGCCTTGGCTCGTCACAGCAACTCGCTCGCGCTGGCGCGCTCACTCAGACACTCTGTGACGCCCAATTCGAGGTTCCAGCTGTTCGCTATCGCGTAGATTCCGACGCAAAAAAAGCAGAGTTACACCGGGGAGTAGTAACTCTGCATACACGGGGGAGTGTAATCTTTGTTGCAGTAAACAGGCGCTTACTCTGTTTACTGCCGGGGTTGCCTTACAAGTTAGTGCAGGCGCTTACTCCGCAATAACCTTTTGTTTCTGTTACTTTGCAGAAGTTACTTACTCTGCTGACACCATCGCGATGTCTAAGCCGCTGTTGGCTTTGTTCAGTGCTAACTCTAACCGTTGCAGGTTATGCTGACTTACGTCGCTGCGATTTAACTCAGCTGCGCGTTTAAAGTCGGCCAGTGCTGACAGGTTATTGTTTTGTAACAGGCGCAGTACGCCACGGTTAGTCAGGGCGTAAGCACGCATTTCGCGCTTGTCGCTGTTGCTGACATGGTGGAACTGCTGTGCTGCAGATACTGCGCTGTCACAGGCATCTGATGCCTGCTCAAGTTTGCCGCTTTTGGTAAAGCCAACGCACAGGCTCATCTGACGTGAGAACTTATCTACTTCAGCAGTGCTGTTTAAGGTTTCGCTGATACCCTGATCAAATTGACCGGCCTGTAAGGCTGCTACGCCAGGAGTATCTTCAATAAGTACCATTTTATAGCCATTGGTGTTGGCTGATGCGAGAAATGAACCCGAGGCCATCAGCATCAACGCCAAAGAACTGCCTAATTTAACTGATCTCGCTTTCATAGTGTGTTGCTCCCAATTTCCCATCCAGGCAGCCGCTATCGGTCTGCAGGTGTAAGTTTGAGCAAAAGCACTAAACTTGACAAACGATAAAAAAAAATGCGACAGGTGAAATAAATTCACCTGTAACTCGCTACTGTTTGTCATATAACGAAAGAGGGAGGAGCTTTACTTATCTAAATGAAAGCTCTGCAGGATCCAGTCGATCAACAACTGAATTTCCTCGCGGTGGGGGTCATTGTCGTGTCGCACCAGATAGTAGCGATCCCGGCTAAGCAGTTCTTGCTCGAATAAGCGTTGCAGGCTGCCATTGGTAAACCAGCCGTTGCTGATCGGTAGTGGGATTAGCGCTACACCTAAGCCCTGCTGTGCTGCACGCGCTACGCTGAACATGCTGTCCAGCTGAATAATTTGTTTGGGCCTGAAATTATGGTAACCCACGTGTTCTGCCCAGCGATGCCAGGCATAAGGGCGGGCCTGATGCAGCAGCAGTGGTACTTTCTCCAGAATGCGATAGCCCTGACTGTGCCATTGCTGGTATTGCTGAGCATTACAAGCTGGCACATAGCTTATGGGGAATAAGTCGTAGGCGGTGCTTTCTTCCGGTTTTTTACCCGACAGAATAATCGACAGATCGGTATATTTCTGGCTGTCGCGGCGTGATTTTACTGTTTCCAGCTTCAGGTTAATATTTGGGTATTGCTCGGACCAGCCAATAAGCCGCGGCACAAATAATTCACTGGCAAAAAACTCCGGCATCGAAATACTGACTTCCAGCATCCGTTGGACCTGGCTGAATTCGCCTATAGTAGCCGCCAGCTGCTGCATTAGTGGTTGAATAGACTGGTAAAAACGTTTGCCGGTTTCTGTCAGCACTATGGCACGGGTTTGGCGTTCAAATAATTGCAGGTTGAGGTTGTCCTCCAGCTGTTTAATCTGGTGGCTTACTGCAGAGGGTGTCAGGTACAGCCGTTTTGCCGTTTCTTTAAAGCTTAAACAGTCTGCCGCGACACAAAAACAACGCAGGCCGCGCATGGGTGTATGCATTGGCATTATGTAGCACTCAATCTCGTTTGTTAGTCGCTGGTTATAGTCGACGAAGGTTGCATTATCATTAACAACACTGAATTTATGCTTAACGCACTGCATAAACTGCACCAATGCTGAACCCAAGTAAAATCATAGCTGAGAGATTTGCAATGATGACTGACTGCGCCAGTTTAGCGCAGCGGCTGCATTAAAATATAGCCGCTGGCAAGAAAATATGTAGATAAATTGTTATTTAAATCAGTGTGCTGGCGCAGGGCTATGTTAGCAAGGGAAAATGGCGGGCTATGCTACTACCGGTGAAGTTGGCTACCCAGCCGTCGGCATTATTAAACAGCCGGATGGCGGTAAATTCCGGTTCGCTGCCCATGTCAAACCAGTGGGTAGTGCCGGCGGGTACGCTGATCAGATCGTTCTGTTGGCACAATACCTGGTACACCTTACCGGCAATATGCAGGCAGAACAGGCCCTGGCCACGGACAAAAAAGCGCACTTCATCTTCACTGTGAGTATGTTCTGCCAGAAACTTTTGCCGTAACGCGGTTTTGTCAGGGTGATTAGCGCTAAGCGAAATAACATCCACGGTAATATAGCCCCGCTCGCGCTTTAAGCGCTGAATATCTGCTGCATATGCCTGCAGGATGTCGTCGTTGCTGCTGTGTGCGGTGACCGGCGCATTGGCTTGCCATTGCTCAAAACGGATACCTGCTTTGGCCAGCTCGGCGCTGATATGTTCGTTGTTGCTGGTATCAAGTAATGAGGTTGTAGCGTTATCGCTGCTGTATACAGTTAGACGGCTCATGGTATTTGCTCCGGGATTTGGTCAAAACTATGGGCAATGGGGTGATCCGCAGCTGGCTGGCTTTCTCGGATCAACTGCACTGTGGCAATACCCAGTGCTCTGGCAGCATCAAGTTCTGCTACTACGTCAGACAAAAATAACACCTGTTTTGGCGGCAGCTGCAACTGCTGCAAAATAGCGGCATAAGATGAAATATCGCGTTTGGCGCCAATACGGGTGTCAAAATAGCCGTTAAACAGCGGCGTTAAATCGCCATAATCGCTGTACTGAAACAATAATTGCTGCGCCTGCACAGAACCCGAGCTGTAGACATAAAGCTTGATGCCAAGGCTATGCCAATGTTGCAACTGCGTAGCCGCATCGGCATACAGGTGGCCGGTAAAAGCACCGCTCTGGTAGCCATGTTGCCACACCATACCCTGTAAGGCTTTTAATGGCGTTATTTTTTTATCTTCAGCTATCCATGCCAGTAATTGGGTAATAATCAGCTCTGTGCTGGCGGCTGGCTGCTGCATCAGCTCGCGGCAGGCGGCCAGCGCTGCTGCAACGTCGGGCTGCACAGTATTGGCCCGGATAAAAGCGGGTAGCTCACGGGCGGCATAGGGGAAGAGTATATCAGTAACAAAACTTATCCGGCTGGTGGTGCCTTCAATATCAGTAATAACGGCGGAATACTTCACGGTTTACCTTGCTAGCTTTAATCGTTCCAGCTCGCAGTTTATAAGAAACTCCCAGCCTTCTAAATGCCTTTTTGCCTGTTCCAGGCTGTTGCCCCAAACATAAAGGCCATGGCCGCGCACCAATAAAGCAAAATTCAGCGGTTGCTGTTGCCAGCGCTGCGCTACTTGTTGCGCCAGTGCCGGAATGTCCTGGGTATTGTCAAACAGCGCCAGCGGGCAGGGTGTTGCATGACTGCTGTTGCCACTAATGGCTTTTTGCATTTCATAACCCTGAAAGTCATAGCTGTCCTGGTTTATCAGCCGCGAAAATACCGTAGCATGCACCGAATGCGTATGCAGTACGGCTTTAATCCGGCTGTCCAGCTGATAAAGCTGGGCATGCAGAGCGGTTTCGGCAGACGGTATGCCAGGGCAGGTTAGCTGACCATTTTGCCAGCTCACGGGGAGTAAATCTTGCGGGCTTAACTCGCCTTTGTCTTTGCCAGAAGCGGTAATCAAGGCGCTGTGCCCGGTGTTGCGCACAGAAAAGTTGCCGCCGGTAGCTGGCACCCAGTGCCGGCTGGCGATCCATCGCCCTAACGCGCATAAAGCGATGGCATTGGGGTTAATCTGATGCAGCTGGGCAGAGTCATTCATTATTATCGGGCCTGGTTGTTACACGTTTGAACGTTTAGATGTCTATACATAAAACGGGCTAAATGATAGCATTCAAGCCGGTTTTCGCAACTTTTTCTTGCCAGCATGACATTCAAAAGCAAACTGCCAACCGTTGGCACTACTATCTTCAGCCAGATGTCGCAACTGGCTGCACAGCATCAAGCCATTAATTTATCTCAGGGTTTTCCCGATTTTGCTCCCGACAGTTTATTGCTGCAGTATCTGAGTGATTACAGCCAGCAGGGGCTTAATCAGTATGCGCCTATGCCGGGTATAGCGCCGCTGCGCGAGCAAATTGCGGCTTTGGTGCAACGCTGTTATGGCCGTGCAGTGTGTGCCGAACAGCAGGTAACAGTAACCAGCGGTGCGACCGAAGCATTGTTTGTTGCTATTAGCGCTGTAGTGGCGCCGGGCGACGAAGTGATCGTGTTTGACCCGGCCTACGACAGCTATGCACCGGCGATTCAGTTAAACGGTGGCACAGCGGTCCATATTGCGCTTAATGCGCCAGATTACCGCATTAACTGGCAGCAGGTGGCTGATGCCATCACAGCCCGCACCAAACTGATTGTTGTTAATAGTCCGCATAACCCAACCGGCATGGTGTTTAACCTTAATGACTGGCAGCAGTTGCAGCAGCTGGTGCTGCAGCATAATTTGTACTGTATCAGCGATGAAGTATATGAACATATGGTATTTGATGCAGCGCTGCAGCTTAGTGCCAACAATTTTGCTGAACTGGCGCAGCGTAGTTTTATCATGTCGTCTTTTGGTAAAACCTTTCATGTTACCGGCTGGAAACTGGGGTACTGCGTGGCGCCGGGCGCATTAACGGCTGAGTTTCGCAAAATACATCAGTATGTCACCTTCTCCAGTTTTACTCCGGCACAGTATGCTATCGCAGGTATGCTGCAGCATCAGTCGCAGCAGGTCAGTGGTTTGGCTGCGTTTTATCAGTATAAGCGTGATCAGTTTGCCAGCCTGTTACAAGGCAGCAGGTTGCAGCTATTGCCTTGTCAGGGCACCTATTTTCAGCTGGCAGATTACAGTGCTATTAGTGAGCTGGACGACGTAGCGTTTTGCCGCTGGCTGACAACCGAGCACAAAGTGGCGGCAATTCCGCTATCGGTGTTTTACAACCAGCCACCACAGCGCCGAATCATCCGTTTTTGCTTCGCTAAACAAAGCGATACGCTAAAAGCTGCTGCGGAGGTGTTATGTCAGATATAACAATGCCGCTTAATGTTGCGCTGGTGCAAACCGCTCTGGTATGGCAAAACCCGTTAGCAAACCGGCAACAGCTGGCAGAGCAAATAAGCCGCATTGAGGGCGCGGATATCATTTTATTGCCAGAAATGTTTACTACAGGGTTTTCGATGCAAAGCCAGCATATTGCTGAACCCGAAGGCGACACCCTGGGTTGGCTGCAACAACAGGCGCAGCAGATTGGCGCGGCGCTGGTTGGCTCGGTGGCAACGCGCACAGATAAGGGTTGTGTTAACCGCTGCTATTTTGTGACACCAGAAGGCCAGGTAACGGCCTATGACAAAAAACATCTGTTTCGCATGGCAGGTGAGCATCAGGCTTATATAGCGGGTGATCAGCGTGTAGTGGTGAGCTGGCGCGGTTGGCGTTTTTTATTGCAGGTGTGCTACGACCTGCGTTTTCCGGTGTTTAGCCGTAATTGCCATGATTACGATGTCGCGCTGTATGTTGCTAACTGGCCGGCGGCCCGGCGCCATGCCTGGCGCACGTTGTTGCAGGCACGGGCAATAGAGAACCAGGCCTTTGTGCTGGGCTGCAACCGTGTTGGTAGCGACGGCAATAACGTGGAATATAGCGGTGACAGTCTGATTGTCGATTATCTGGGGCAGGCTGTCGCAGATCATGCCCCGGCACAAGCCAGTGTGCTGCGTGCTACGTTAGACTATGCACAGCTTAAACAGTACCGGCAACTATTTCCGGCCCATCTTGATGCTGATGCTTTTGTGCTGAGCTAAGCTTTTACAGTCCTGCAGTATTTTCATTTACCGGTATTACAAGGAGCGGCTATGTCGCGCTTACACCCCACCGCGGTGATCTTCAGCGGTTTTTTCTTATTGGGTAACCTTATTATTCTCTGGGGTATGTTACTGCCCGACATGGCAAAAGCGTTAAATATGGCACCGGCGATCAGTGGTGTGTTTTTCAGCCTAATGTCGATAGGTACTATTGTCGGCGCCATCATTGGCGGCAAATACGTGCAGAAGTTTCATTTTCTGCGCTTATTTGCATTTTTAGCTATTACTGAATCGATTTTGTTAAGCCTGCTATCAGTGGTGGGCAACTGGCAAGTGCTACTGCCCCTGATTGTATTGGTGGGGCTGACTTATTCAGTGATGTTTACCATCGGCCATACTCTTATTGCCCGGCTGTTTGCCAATAAACGTGCCGCCATGATGGGGCTGATGGATTTTATGTTTAGCCTTGGCACCTTAACGGCACCGCTGTGGGTGGTGATGCTGTACTGGGTGCTGGATGACTGGCGCTGGCCAATCCGCATTATTGCGCTATGCCTGTTATTTGTCGGCTTGTATAGCTGGCAGGTTGCCAGAATGCAGCCTGTATTGGCTGGGCGCAGCCCCAGTGGCGGTAAAAGCTTGTCTTATATTACCGTGCTCCGGCAGCCTATTTTTTTGCTGCTGTTACTGGTGATGGTGGGCTACGGGGCGGCAGAATGGGGCCAGGGTAACTGGTTTGTCAGCTATGCGGTAGACGGTTTGGGCTATCAGGCCGAAAATGCCCGCTTGCTATTGGCCTGGTTTACCGGCGGTATGGTGTTAAGCCGGCTGGGCTTTGCGCTACTGTTGCGCTGGTTAAGCAGTGCTCAGCTTATGTTGCTGTTAGGCGCTTTTACTGTTGTTGGCGCTTTTGTGGTTAAGTTAAGCGCGGGTAGCGAATTGCTGGCGCTGGGCAACTTGTTGCTGGGGCTGGGTGTGGGAGGCTTGTTTCCGCTAATGTTATCTACTGCGATGGATCTGGACAGTGACAATGGCCCGGTATTATCCGGCATTGCCAGTATTGGTAGCTCAATTGGCTTCCAGTTTGCCGGTTTGTTAACCGGTGTTTGGGCGCAGCAGGCCGGTATTGCGCAGGCATTTTGGCTGATACCACTGGCCAGCATCTGGCTATTTGGCTGTTTGTGGCTGTTTCAGCGCCGCTTAGGCAGGGCTTGACCACAGCCGTATTCGCAGTAACACTATACGGCCATAACTAACATGAGTTTAACCAGTGAGCGAAATTAACTGGGCTGCCCTGCAACAGGCAGCACAACAAGCCGCCGCGCAGGCTTATGCGCCTTACAGCAAATTCCCCGTCGGCGTGGCGATACTGGCCGAAAGTGGCAAAATTTATACCGGCTGCAACGTTGAAAACGCCTCATACGGTGGCACAGTGTGCGCTGAGCGCAACGCCATAGGCGCTGCCGTGGTGGCAGGTGAGCGCAAATTTACCGCGCTGATGGTGTACACACCGCAAGACATGCTTACGCCGCCGTGCGGTATCTGCCGCCAGGTTATTGCCGAATTTTTCAGCCCCAATGCACCTATAGCCAGTTGTAACCATTTGCATCAGCAACAAAACTGGAGCTTAGGTGAATTACTGCCAGCGGCTTTTACACCCACCTATCTGGCTAACAGCACAAAAGTTGGAGCTTAATAGATGATCCCACAGGAAATAATTAAAACCAAACGCAACGGCGGCAATTTAAACCAGGCTGAAATTCAGCAGTTTGTCCGCGGTTTAACCGACGACAGCTTCAGTGAAGGTCAGGTAGCTGCACTGGCAATGGCCATTTATTTAAATGGTATGCAAACCGACGAAATTGTAGCGCTAACGCTGGCCATGCGTGACAGCGGCACTGTGCTTAACTGGCAGGGCAAGTTAAATGGCCCGGTGGTAGATAAACACAGCACCGGCGGTGTTGGTGACAAGGTCACCTTAATGCTGGCGCCTATGGTTGCGGCCTGTGGTGCCTTTATGCCCAGTATTGCCGGCCGCGGCTTGGGCCATACCGGCGGCACGGTAGATAAGCTGGAAACTATTCCCGGTTACAGCTGCACTCAATCACTGGAAAAAATTCAACAGTTATTGCCACAGTTAGGGTGCGTTATTGTGGGCCAGAGCAGCCAGCTGGCACCTGCCGACCGGCGCTTATATGCCATTCGTGATGTGACTGCCACGGTGGAGTCTATTCCGTTGATTACGGCGTCTATTTTATCGAAAAAGCTATCTGAAGGTTTAGATGCGCTGGTAATGGACGTAAAAATTGGTAACGGCGCCATTATGCGTACCGTCGATGATGCTTCGGCACTGGCCAGCAGTATTGTTAATGTGGCCAATGGCGCTGGCGTGCGAACGCGGGCGCTGCTAACCGATATGAACCAGATTTTAGGCACTACTGCCGGTAATGCGCTGGAAGTGATCGAAACGCTGGATTATTTAACCGGCAAATACCGTGAGCCACGCTTGCACCAGGTTACGCTGGAGCTGGGCGCTAATATGCTGATGTTGGGTAGTTTATATCCGGACAAGGCCAGTGCTACTGTTGCACTGGAACATAGCTTAAGCTCGGGTAAAGCAGCTGAAATTTTTGCCAAAATGGTGGCAGCTTTAGGCGGCCCGGCTGATTTAATGGAAAAACCCCAGCAGTATTTAGCCGTTGCGCCGGTGGTGCAGGATATTATTGCCCCCCAAAGCGGTTACCTGGGTTACAACAATACTGTGGGCTTAGGTATGGCGGTAGTGCGTTTGGGCGGTGGCCGCTCGCATCCCAGCCAGCAGATTAATCCTGCAGTGGGCTTTAGCCATATTCTGCCAGCAGGTAGCAAGGTACAGCAGGGCGATGTGATCGCCAAAGTACATGCTGCCAGTAAAGATGCAGCAGTAGGTGCAGCAGGTGAGTATCTGGCTGCACTGAGTGTGGCAAGCACGACAGCGCCGTATCCGCTGGTGCACCATACTATTGGTTGAGTAAGTGACAGAATAAGTGGCTGATTGACGTTATGCCCCGTTATTGACTACAGTTAAACCAGTCAATTCCGGGGTGCATCCATGCTATTACGTTGTCTGCTTTTGCTGCTGGCCAGCAGTGCATACGCTAAGCCACAACTTACCTGGCTGCAAACCGACTGGCCGCCGCATCAGATTGTCAGCGGCCCGTTTCAGGGCCAGGGTACCTTTGATTTACTGCAACAACAGATTGTGACGGCACTGCCGCAATTTAACCATCAAACCCGTTTGGTTAGCCTGGCACGGTTGGAGCAGATTTTTCAGCAGTCAGAAACCGGTAGCTGTGCGCTGGGAACTTTATACTCGCAAGAACGTGCGCAAAACCGGGTGTTTTCTGTACCTATGGCAGTAGGGCCGGCGGTGGCAGTGGGTTATATTGCCGGCAAACTGACAACGCATCCGGCCATGCAGCCCGAAGGTGTAGATATCCGCATGCTGGCGCTGGATAAAACTATCCGGGGGGCGTTTCAACCTAACCGGCTATACCCCGCTGTCATTGTACCGCTGCTGCAGCACCCTGACAGTAATCTGAGCAGCCACGCCTTTACCAGTGAAATCAATGCGGCCGGCTTGCTGGCGGGTAACCGGGTGGATTACGTGGTGGAGTATCCGGAGCGGATGCAGTATTACAATCAGTTGCTGCCTGAAACCGCTGTATTGGAACACCGGGCGATAGTGGGCGCTAATGTGGCCAGTGTGTCTTATATTACCTGTAGTCAGGATAGTATAGGGCAGGCAGCTATCGAGGCAATAGATCAGGTATTGCCAGTGTTGTGGCAAAGTCCGGAGTATCTGCAGGCGATGCAGCGCTGGCTGGATAACAGTGCCCAACGCCGGTTGAGCACTGATCTGCAGCAACTGCAACAACAGGCGTTAATGCAGCTTAAGCCGCGGCCGGACGATGCGGTTGATACGGGCAACTAAACTGATCACCAGCATTTTTATCCAGCCGTGCAGCGCCACCTGATGCATACGATACAGCGAAATGTAGGCCAGCCGGGCAATACGGCCTTCTATCATCATGGCGCCGCCGATTAAGTTACCCATCAGGCTACCTACAGTACCAAAACGGCTGAGTGAAATGAGCGAGCCGTGATCTTTATAATGGAAATCGCGCAGCGCCTTGCCCTGCAATTCCGCCATAATATTGGTCGCAACCAGGCTGGCCATCTGATGCGCCGACTGCGCCCGTGGCGGCACCCATTTATTATCTGCCAGCGGGCAACCGGCGCAATCGCCAATGGCGTAAATGCGGTTATCCAGCGTGGTTTGCAGCTTGCTGTTTACCAGTAGCTGATTGATGCGGTTATTTTCCAGCCCGTCGAGCTGATGCAGAAAATCCGGTGCTTTAATCCCGGCAGCCCACACCATCAATTCAGCATCCAGATGTTCATCGCCCAATTGCAGCCCGTTAGCATCGGCTGCAGTCACTTTTGTACTGGTGCGCACATGCACACCCAGCTTTTGCAGCTCTTTTAAAGCGGCAGCGGCAATGCGCTCCGGTAGCGCGGGCAAAATACGCGGCCCGGCTTCTATTACACTGATATTCAGCCGGCCTTTACGTAAATCGGCGAAGCCATATAAATTCAGCTCTGCTGCGGCATGATATAACTCGGCGGCCAGTTCAACCCCGGTAGCACCGGCGCCCACTATAGCGATATTTAATTTATCTTTCGGATGGCCGGGTGAATTCAGCTTTAAATAGGCACCCAGCAAATGGCGCTGAAAACGCTGCGCCTGGGACGGGCTGTCTAAAAAGATACAATGCTCAGCCACCCCCGGCGTATTAAAGTGGTTAGATACACTACCAATGGCCAGTACCAGATAGTCATAGGCCAGCTCACGCGCCGCCAGTACCTCTTCACCATCATCGGCATATACCGGGGCTAAAGTAACAGTTTTTTGCTGCCGGTTCAGGCCGTAAAAACTACCCAGCTGAAAATCAAAACCGTGGGTTGCGGCATGGGCCCGGTAACTAAGCTGATCAATTTCCACGTCCAGTGTGCCGGTGGCAACTTCATGCAGAAGCGGTTTCCAGATATGGGTTTGGTTGCGGTCAATCAGGGTGATATGCGCTTTGCCTTTACGGCCAAGTTTGTTGCCTAAGCGGGTGGCCAGCTCAAGGCCGCCAGCCCCTCCGCCAATAACCACTATGCGCGGGCGTGTCATATGCTACTTCCTTCTGTGAAAAATAAAGCAGTACAACATCTTGCCGTTAAACTACGGGCAAGAAAAAACCGGCGCGAAGGCCGGTTTTGTCAGTTAACTTTTTTGCCGTTTCATGGCATCGAAGAACTCGTCGTTGGTTTTGGTCATCAACAGACGATCTATCAGGAATTCCATACACTCGGTTTCATCCATCGGGTGCAGAATTTTGCGCAGGATCCACATTTTCTGTAGTTCTTCAGGTGAAGCCAGCAGTTCTTCGCGGCGGGTGCCGGAGCGGTTAAATTCAATGGCCGGGAATACCCGACGCTCAGCAATTTTACGCGACAGGTGCAGTTCCATATTACCTGTACCTTTAAATTCTTCGTAAATGACTTCGTCCATCTTCGAGCCGGTATCCACCAGCGCAGTAGCAATAATGGTTAAGCTGCCGCCTTCTTCAACATTACGGGCCGCACCGAAAAAACGCTTCGGTTTGTGCAGAGCATTGGCGTCGACACCACCGGTTAATACCTTGCCTGAGCTTGGAATAACAGTGTTATAGGCGCGGGCTAAACGGGTAATAGAGTCAAGCAGGATGATAACGTCTTTTTTGTGCTCAACCAGGCGTTTGGCTTTTTCGATTACCATTTCAGCAACCTGCACGTGGCGGCTGGCTGGTTCATCGAAGGTTGAGGCAATAACTTCGCCTTTTACCAGACGCTGCATTTCGGTTACTTCTTCCGGCCGCTCGTCAATCAGCAGCACCATTAACACGCAATCCGGGTGGTTAGCAGCAATAGACTGGGCGATGTTTTGCAGCAAAATGGTTTTACCGGCTTTGGGTGGTGCCACGATTAAGCCGCGCTGGCCTTTACCGATAGGCGAAGCTAAATCCAGTACCCGGGCGGTGATATCTTCACGGCTGCCGTTACCACGTTCCATGCGCAAACGTGAGTTAGCATGCAGCGGGGTTAAGTTTTCAAACAGAATTTTGTTACGCGCCTGTTCCGGGCGGCCGAAGTTAACTTCGTTTACCTTTAACAGTGCAAAGTAGCGCTCGCCTTCTTTGGGCGGGCGGATTAAACCGGAAATGCTGTCACCGGTGCGCAGGTTAAAGCGGCGGATCTGGCTGGGTGAAACGTAAATGTCGTCTGGGCCGGCTAAGTAAGAGCTATCGCTGGAGCGCAGAAAACCAAAACCGTCCTGCAGGATTTCCAGACAACCATCACCGAAAATTTCTTCGCCGTTCTTGGCGTGGGATTTTAAAATGGCGAAAATAATGTCCTGTTTGCGCAGGCGGGCCATATTTTCCTGGCCCATAGACTCAGCCAATTCAACCAGCTCGCTAATTGGCTTCAGTTTCAGTTCTGTTAAATGCATATTGATTGGGTTTCTTGTTGATATATAAACAGGGTAATGCTTATCGGTTCGATAAAATAAGGTTTGGAAGTGGTTTTTTCGACAGACAAGCGTGGTTTAGAACGTTTAATTGGCTACACAATAGCAGTTGGCTACTGGTGCGTCCAGCGTTGAAACAGAAAAAGGCGTATAAAAATACGCCTTTTTTCAATTTACTCAGATGTTACCGTCAAGAAACTCTTTTAACTGAGTTTTCGACAGGGCACCAACCTTAGTGGCAGCAACCTGACCGTTTTTAAATAACAGCAGGGTAGGAATACCACGAATACCGAATTTTGGTGGCGTGTTCGGGTTGTGGTCAATATTCACTTTAGCCACTGTGACTTTACCGGCATATTCTTTTGCCACGTCTTCCAGAATAGGAGCGATCATTTTACATGGACCACACCATTCCGCCCAAAAGTCGACTAAAACCGGTGCATCGGCTTTTAGCACGTCGGTTTCAAAACTGTCATCAGAAACCTGTAAAATATTTTCGCTCATTAATGTCTCCGCTAGTACGATGCAGCCCGGCTGCAAAAAAGTGTTATCAATTTAAACGTGGCTGTTCCTTATTGCAAGCGTAACGGTTATGCTTAGCGCCGTATGAATAAAACACACTTAACTTCGCATAAATTCGCCGATTTCGCATTGGCGCCACAGGTTCTTGACGCGTTAACCGCGCAAGGTTACGGCTATTGTACGCCCATTCAGGCCCAATGTTTACCACTAGCGCTAGCCGGTAAAGATATTGCCGGCCAGGCCCAAACAGGTACGGGTAAAACACTGGCGTTCTTAACCGCTACTTTCCACCATTTGCTTACCCATGAGCCCAAAGGTTCTGGTCAGCCGCGTGCCATTATTATGGCTCCTACGCGAGAGCTGGCGGTACAGATCCATCAGGACGCAAAAATACTGGCTGATAACGCCGGTTTACGTCTTGGCTTAATTTATGGGGGCGAAGGGTACGATACTCAACGCCAGCTGTTGGAAAATGGCGTAGATATTTTAATTGGTACCACAGGCCGCTTAATAGATTATTTAAAGCAGGGCTTGTACGACTTATCCCAAATTCAGGTAGTGGTGCTGGACGAAGCTGATCGCATGTTCGATTTGGGCTTTATTAAAGACATCCGCTTTATGTTTAACCGTATGCCGCCGGCGACAGAGCGTTTGAGCTTGTTGTTCTCAGCTACCTTGTCTTATAAGGTACAGGAACTGGCGTTTGAGAAAATGAATCAGCCGGTGCATATCCATGTTGCGCCGGAAGAAATGACCGGTAGCCGTATCAGCGAAGAGCTGTTTTATCCGTCAGACGAACATAAACTGCCATTGCTGTTAACACTGATGGAAGAAGAGTGGCCGGATAAAGCCATTGTATTTGCTAACACCAAACACTGGTGTGAAGAAGTACACGCCTGGCTGGAGGCTGATGGCCACCGTGTTGGTTTACTTACCGGTGATGTTATTCAGAAAAAACGCCTGCGCATTTTAGAGGACTTCACCAGCGGCAAGCTGGATATTCTGGTTGCCACCGACGTTGCGGCGCGTGGCCTGCATATTCCTAAAGTAAGCCATGTATTTAACTATGACTTACCGGACGACTGCGAAGACTATGTGCACCGGATTGGCCGTACCGGCCGGGCCGGTGAAAGCGGTAAAGCCATTAGCTTTGCCTGCGAGCGGTATGCGCTTAACCTGACAGCCATTGAAGACTATATTCGTCATGCTGTGCCGGTAAGCCAGTACGATGCCAGTGCCCTGCTGGATGATATTAAAGCGCCGAAGCCGCGGGTTCGCCGCCGCGCCGGTCAGGCCAGAACCGGCAGTCGTAGTGGCCCGGGTGGACGTAGCAGTAATGGCGCAAGAGCTCCTCGCAACCGTCCTCGTTAATCCGGCGCTGTCTGCCGACCAATCACCGCATCAGGATATCTATGCGGTGATTGATCTTGGCTCAAACAGCTTCCATATGCTGATGGTCAAGGTTGTTGGTGGCTCAGTGCAGGTTATAGGCCGGGTAAAACGCAAAGTACGCCTGGCCGCCGGTTTAAATGAAAACCTGGTACTTAGCCGCAAAGCGATGAAACGCGGCTGGGAGTGTTTAGCCTTGTTTGCTGAACGTTTGCAGGATATCCCGCCGCAAAATATCCGTATTGTTGGCACCGCTACGTTGCGGCTGGCAAAAAATGTTAAAACCTTCCTCAAAGAAGCCGAGGCTATTTTAGGCCAGAAAGTGACGGTGATCAGCGGTGAAGACGAAGCCCGCATCATTTACCTGGGTGTAGCCCATACTTCAAACAGTGACAGCAACCGGCTGGTGATCGACATTGGCGGTGCCAGTACTGAAGTGGTGATTGGTGCCGGTTTCACGCCGCAACTGTTGTCCAGCCTGAATATGGGCTGCGTCACTTATCTGGAACGCTATTTCAGTGACGACGAGCTAAGTGAAGATAATTTTAGCCAGGCCATAGCTGCAGCAGAGCAAGAGGCGGCATCTATTGCCGAGCAGTACCGGCAAACCGGCTGGCAACTGGCAGTTGGTGCATCCGGTACTGTGCAGGCGATGCAGGAAATACTGGTTGCTCAGGGTAAAGATGAAGTGATTACCCTAAGCCGGCTGGAAGATATTATGCAGCAGGCACTGGCGTGTGGCCGGATGGAGCAATTGACCATTGTTGGCCTGGCGCAAGAGCGTAAGCAGGTATTTCCGTCCGGGCTGGCTATTTTAATTGCCTTGTTCCGTAAGCTGCATATCAGCGGCATGACCTTGTCCGGCGGTGCACTGCGGGAGGGCGTGTTGTATAGCATGTTGCCGCAACTGCAACATACTGATGTTCGCAACCGTACCGTTGCCAGTTTGATGGTGCGCTATTTTATCGACCAGCGCCATGCCGAGCGGGTAGCAGAAATGGCCTGTGAGCTGGCCAGTCAGTTACAAAGCCGCTGGGATCTGCAGAAATTTGAAGGCCACAGCATGCTCAGAAGTGGTGCTTTACTGCATGAACTGGGCTTACTGATCGAATATAAAAATCACCATCATCATGGTGCTTATATTATTAACCATTCCGATTTGCCCGGTTTTACCCGCGCCCAGCAGCAACTGGTGATGGCTCTGGTGCATAACCACCGGGCTGATATCAGCCGCGAAATTATTGCCCGCCAAACCATGACGTCAGTGCTGCTAACGGTACGTTTAACACGTATTTTACGTCTGGCCGTGATTTTATCCATGCGCCGGCGACACGAAGTATTGCCGCAGGTAAATATCAGCAGCAAAGGTGAGCAGTTAACGTTGAAAATGCCGGAAGGTTGGTTGGATCAGCATCCGCTGATGCGGGCTGAACTGGAGCAGGAAATGCAGTACCAGCAACAAACTGGTTGGGAACTCATTATAAAGTAAGCGCTGTTGGCCGGGTAAATATTACCGAAAAGTGTGTAATTTTTGCCCGGCAGCCCGTTGCCAAAAGTGATGGCGACGGGCCGGCAAGCAAGTGCTGACACATCTGAATTGCTCATTTTATGGTATGATGCCGCATGCTATCGGGCTGCCGCTACTGCCAGAAGGCGCGGTAGTGTAATCATCAGCTTGCTGATGCACTATCAGAGACCTGTTTTTCACATCGTCCAGTTTCATCCGTCCGGCAGTTACTTCTTGCTGGTTACCGTTACTATCAACACGAATCATCGGTAAGTCGCCAAGGTGGCCTTGTCCGTCCGGGCCCGCATGCTGATTGGTATCCGCCGGATCTAGATGGCTGCCTGCACTGGCCGCCGCCTGGCGTTCGCCATCTTTTATTGCTGGCTCACAGCTGGGGTTCTGGTGGACGTGAAAACCATGTTCCCCCGCCTGCAGCCCCTTTAACTCGGGTTTAAATACCAAGCCGTCAGCTGTTTCAGTAATGGTAATGGTGCCGGTACTGTCACCTACACCGTCTGCAGTCACTTTATTCATCCGTACTTTAACGCTGTTACCAGCTTGCCCGCCAGCATTGCCGGGCATAGGTGCCGGGGTGCTAACACCACTTGGCGCCGACGGTGGGTTTGGATCCGGGTTGCAGCCCAGTAATAGGCCTGCAGCGAGTAACGGCAGGGGCAATATCCGCAGTTTCATAATAATCTCCTTCATTATCGGCTAAGTAACATCAACTACGGCTATTGGGTTGCAAATTCAGCGCCAACACTGGTAGCAGCAAAAATGGCATGAGCTTTGCCTTTTAACAGAACAGCAGATTGAGCCGTCAGCAGGAGACAGGTCATGCCTTATAACAAGCACAGCGAATTGCCCGATAGCGTAAAGGACACTTTACCCGCCCATGCTCAGGACATTTATCAGGCAGCGTTTAACAATGCCTGGGACGAATATGCCGATCCGGATAAACGCCGTGGTGACGACAGCCGGGAAGAGGTGGCGCATAAAGTAGCCTGGGCAGCGGTAAAGCAGAGTTATGAAAAGAATGAGGCGGGAAAATGGGTAAAAAAGTAACTGACATTGCACGGAGCCTGGATGCCTTATCTTAACGTGGGTGATGGCCACCAGTTGCATTATGAGCTGCAGGGGGACCCTGCGGCAGAGGTGCCGCTGTTGTTTGTGCACGGCGGCCCGGGCGCCGGTGTCAGGGCCGATGATAAACAGCTGTTTGCCAAGTTGCAGCGCCCGGTAATTTACTATGATCAACGGGGCTGCGGTAATAGCAAATTTGAACAACGGCTAACTGCTAATACGACTGAGCATTTAATTGCAGATATAGAATTACTGCGCCGTACGCTGGCTGTCGAACAACTGATACTGGTCGGTGGCAGTTGGGGCAGCACCTTGAGCTTACTGTATGCCATCCGTTATCCGCAGCATGTGGTAAGGATGGTGCTGTGGGGCATTTTTTTATGCCGGCAGCAGGAACTGGACTGGTTTTACCTGCATGGAGCCAATCAGTTATATCCGGAAGAGTATCAGCGCTTTATTCAGCAGGTAGATTATGCCAGTGACCCTGTCGCAGCTTATTTTGAAAAGTTATCCAGCGCCAGCCAGCAGCAACAAGCCGCTGCCAGCTGGGCCAGGTGGGAAGCAGTCAATTCGTTTCTGATGCCAGACGAGGCCCAGATAGAGCGTTTTAGCGAAACAGACCATTGCCTGCCGATGGCGTTACTTGAAAGCTACTATTTTAAAAAACAGGCATTTTTGCCACCGGACTATATTTTACGTAACAGCATGCGCTTGCAGGCCATACCGGTTGATATTGTGCAGGGCCGTTACGATACCATTTGCCCGTGTGATGCGGCCTGGCAGTTGTCTAACCGGCTGGAGCAGGTTCAGCTGCATATTTCACCACTGGCAGCGCATGATGCTGCTGAGCCGGAAAATTTCCGCGCCCTGCGGGCACTGTTACTGGATCTGGAGCCAGCGACGGGCGACTGACAGCAAGGGGGTTCATCGGGCATACAGCTTGGCAAGCTATACCTGTTAATACTGTATATGTTAACGGCGCGTAAATAATTAATGCGGCAATATCACCGCGGGGAATATTTCATTGTGACATCAGACACTGCACAAAATAGTAAAGCGGCGAAGAGCGATGCAAAGCCTCGCAGCAAAATGTCGGCACTATTCGGGGTTGCCGGCAGCTTATTGTTTGTCGCCATCGTACTGGTTTTACTGGTGCATTTTGGTGTGCATGAAGAGGTGTTACATCTGCTGCAGTGGTTTAAGCAACAGGGTGCCTGGGCGCCGGTACTGTTTATGTTAATTATGGCAGCTGTAGTGGTATTGTTGCTGCCGGGAGCCCTATTTACTGTGGGCGCCGGTTTTGTTTTCGGTGTGGCGGCAGGCTCGGTCTATGTATTACTGGGTACCACCGTGGGTGCCGTGTTAGCGTTTTTGATTGCACGCTACTGTTTTGGCCAGCGCGCCAGAGAATTTGTTATGGCGCGGGCAAAGCTAAAGTTGGTAAACGACGAGCTGACGCCAAATGGCTGGAAGATAGTGCTGCTAACCCGGCTGATCCCGTTTTTCCCCGGTAAAATTTCTAATTACTTTTTTGGTTTAACCCAGTTCTCGCTACGGGGATATATCGGTGGCTCGTTGCTGGGTTTTATTCCGTTTACTGTGCACAACGTGTATCTGGGCTCATTGATTGCTGATATCTCCAGTTTTGATTTTACCTCACGCGAACGCTCTGTGTGGGAGTGGGGCCTGTATGCCGGCGGTCTGTTGGCAGCTATTGCAGTGATTATTTATCTTAACCGTCTGGCCAGCCGGGCGCTGGCGCAATATACCGAACAAGATACCCAAAAGGAGCCTGACTGATGACCTGGTTAAAATGGCTACCGTGGCGTTATGTGGTGCGCTATGTGGCGCACAAACATGGTTTTATAGACCCCATTGCCTTGCTGGCACGGCTGCATAATTTTGCCCAGCCGTCAGAGGTAGGTGAACCGATAGAACTGCTGCGTGCCGGTGTGGTGTTTCATGCCCGCGGCCTGATTAACAGCCGGGTGATCCAGCATAATCTGGACTGGGTGTGGCCATACTGGATTGAACGGCAATTTGACCCTTACGATGTGTCGTTTATCCCAAGGGCATTTTCCATTACCCATATTAACCTGACCCATCGTAACTGGACGGCCATAGGTTGGCCGGACTGCCCTGAGTTACCGATTGTCGATCCCAGAGGCCTGCTTACACCCTTTCTGGATGGCTGGTCGCTGGACGCCTGGATTATGCCGCAGCAGGGAGAGTATTTGTTGCCATCCAGAGCATTGCAGTGTCAGCAGCAGCTGCGAATGGCCGGAGACATTAGTATCAGCACTGAAACAGTATTACAGGGTATGACACTGGTCACTCAGGCATCGGTCGAGCTTGAAGACGGCATTGCGGTATGCAAATTGCGGTTGCGGGCTAAATCAGACCAGCAAGGTTATCTGGTGCTGGCGCTGCGGCCACAAAACCCGGAAGGCATCAGCTTTATTCACCGTGTAAGGCTAAACTCAGAGCGGACTGCCTGGCAGGTTGATGATAATAAGCGGGTAGAGTTCAGCCGCAAGGCGGAACGGCACCATGTATCTACCTATCGCCAGGGTGACGTTTATATTCATCTGAACGATGCACAGGAACAGACCGATGGTGTCTGTGATGTCGGTATGGTTACTGCTGCGGCGCTGTTTGCGTTGCCAGCTGACGAGTGGCAGGAGCTGGAAGTGTCGGTGCCGCTGACAACTGAGCGCAACGAACAACTGCAAACAGATGCCTGGCGCCAGGAGCAACAGAAAACCTGCAAGCTGACCTGCCCGGATGCGCACTATCAGTTTTTATATGATGCGGCGGTCACGTCATTAATTCTGCACTCGCCGGAAGATGTTTACCCCGGCCCTTATACCTATAAACGGTTCTGGTTTCGGGATGCAGCTTTTATTATTCACGCCTTACTGTGTGCCGGCCTGACTGAACGTGCCGAGCGGGCGCTGAATCAGTTTCCACCACGCCAGACATTACTGGGCTATTTTCGCTCGCAGGAAGGCGAATGGGATGCTAACGGGGAAGTATTGTGGATCCTCAAACGCTATTTTGAGATGACCGGCCGCAAAATGCCCGCCGACTGGCATGGCCCGGTGCAAAGCGGTGCGCGCTGGATAAGCCGTAAACGTTTGTCCGACAAACCCGATACACCTCACGCTGGCCTGTTGCCACCTGGGTTTAGCGCTGAACACCTTGGGCCCAATGATTATTACTATTGGGATGATTTTTGGGGAGTAGCCGGTTTACAGGCGGCTTCTACCTTATTTGCCAGCACAGATCTGCAGCAGCAACACGAATTCGCCCAGGCCGCTACCAGCTTTAGTGCAGCGATAGATAAAAGCCTGGCGCAATGTGCACAGCGTTTAAAGCGGCCCGGCATGCCGGCATCGCCTTACCGCCGTCTGGATGCCGGAGCTATTGGTTCACTGGCAGCGGGTTATCCGGTGCAATTATGGGCGCCTGACGATCCCCGCCTGCTTGATACTGTTGAGTTCTTGCTGCAGCGCTGTTTTGTTAAAGATGCCTTTTATCAGGATATGATCCATTCAGGGTTAAATGCCTATTTAACCCTGCATGTGGCACAGGTGTTATTACGGGCGAAAGACCCGCGTTATTTAACGTTAATGGATGCGGTGGCTGCACTGGCGTCACCTACCGGGCAATGGCCTGAGGCCATTCATCCGGCTACCGGCGGCGGTTGTATGGGGGATGGCCACCATGTTTGGGCGGCTGCCGAATGGTTGTTGATGATACGTAACTGTTTTGTCCGTGAAGAAGGCCAGACTTTGGTGTTATGTGGTGGCGTGCCCCAGCGCTGGCTGGGCCCGCAGACACCAGTCTACTTTGGCCCGGCGCCAACCAGTTTTGGCAGTATCAGTGTGGAGATCACGGTGAGTGCTGAAAGTGGCGTTTTAGTTAAATGGCAGGCTGACTGGCACAATGGCAGCGCACCTGTAATGGAGATAACCCTGCCAGGGTATGTGGCGGTAACAGCACAAGCTGCTACCGGGGCAGTGACCTTGAGTAAACAAGAGGCGTAACAGATGAATATTGCGATCTTCACCAATACTTTCACTCCCCATGTTGGTGGGGTGGCTCGCTCAGTTGAAGCCTTTGTGGCAGAGTATCGCCAGCTGGGCCACAAGGTATTGGTGGTAGCGCCGGAGTTTGCTGATATGCCCGAAGATGAAACGGATGTAGTACGTATTGCTGCAATCCAGAATTTCAATGCCAGCGATTTTTCTGTAGCCCTGCCGATCCATGACCAGCTCAGTGAAATACTGGATGCGTTTGCGCCAGACATTATTCACTCTCAGCATCCGTTCCTGTTGGGGATGACAGCGCTACGCACTGCCCGCTACCGAAAGCTGCCACTGGTATTTACGCATCACACCTTGTATGAGCAGTATACCCACTATATACCCGGTGATTCTGCCACTATGCAGCGCTTTGCCATTGAGCTGGCAACCCGTTATGCCAATTTATGCGATCAGGTTATTGCTCCCAGCCAGAGCATTGCTGAGATGTTGCAGCAGCGCGGCGTGACTACACCTGTTACGGTGATCCCTACCGGGGTCTGTATTGAGCGATTCGCCCGGGGTAACGGTGATGCGGTACGGCAGCAATTGGCGATCCCGGCAGACGCTGTTGTTATTGGCCATCTGGGGCGGCTGGCTTCAGAGAAAAACCTTGAGTTTCTGGCTCATGCGGTGGCAAATGTTGCGGTTGAACGTGCTGCAGTACATTTTCTGGTGGTGGGTGCAGGCCCGTCTGAAGCTACTATCCGACAAGTATTTGCGCAGGCAGGCATCAGCAACAAGCTGCATATGGCGGGTATTTTACAGCAACAACAGTTAACGGATGCATTGCATGCTATGGACATCTTTGCATTTGCCTCAGGTAGTGAAACGCAGGGCATAGTGCTGGCCGAAGCTATGGCCGCCGGCTTGCCAGTGGTTGCATTAGATGCACCGGGTGTGCGCGAAGTGGTAAAAGATGGTGACAATGGGTTGTTGTTGTATGACAAAACCACCGCCGCGTTCAGTGCTGCGCTGTGCCGGTTAGTTGAAGCGCCGGCACAACAACTGGCATTGCTGCAGCAAGGCGCCAGAGACACAGCTGACGCTTTTTCCATGGCATGTTCGGCTGATAAAGCACTGCAGTGTTTTAGCGCTTTGCTGGACAATCAGCCCGCTGCAGCCAGAACCGAGCGGGACTGGGAAGATGTTTTGGAATGGGTCAAAGCGGAGTGGGACATTTTGCGTAGCGTTGCCGTGGCAGGTACAGCCGCTGTTGGCAGCACTTTGTTTGCGGACAGCAAAGAGTAACGCTGCTCAGTAAACCTGATAACCAGCTACTAAACCTGGAGGTTTATGTTAAGTCGTATCGAAGTTTGGTTCCGTTGGGCGCGGCGCAGCCTGAGCCGCAGCCATTGGCTGGCAAGGCTGTTACAGTTGCCTGTTTCAACCGGCTCAGGGGTGCGGCCAGGGCTTCTTATGTTGCAAATAGACGGGTTGTCGCAGCCAGAATTGCAACGCGCTTTAGACCGTGGCGAAATGCCATTTTTACGCCGCCTGCTAAAGAAAGAACATTACACCTTACATGCGCATTATTCCGGCTTGCCAGCTACGACACCGGCAGTGCAGGCTGAACTGTTTTATGGTGTTAAAACTGCCGTGCCGGCATTTTCATATTGTGATCACTGCTCTGGCAGTGTGGTAAAAATGCTGCAACCTGATACTGCAGCTCAGGTAGAAGATCGGCTGACGAAGATGAGCGATGAGGCACTGCTAAAGGACGGCAGCGCTTATTCTAATATTTATACCGGCGGAGCTGCAGAGTCACACTTTTGTGCTTCTGCTTTGGGCTGGGGGCCGGCTTTACGCAGTGCAAATCCGTTGGTACTACTGGTGCTGATTATTACTAATTTATACAGTGTACTGCGAATTATCGGGCTGTTTTTTCTTGAGCTTGGGCTGGCACTGGGTGACTTTTTCCGCGGTTTAATCAAAGGGCATGACTTTTTCAGTGAGCTTAAGTTTGTGCCTACCCGGGTGGCTATTTCTATAGTGTTGCGTGAGCTTTGCGTTATCGGTGGCAAAATTGACCTCAGTCGTGGCATGCCAGTGGTACATATCAACTTTCTGGGTTATGACGAACAATCACACCGGCGTGGCCCGTCTTCTTTATTTGCGCACTGGACACTAAAAGGCATAGACGACAGCATTGCCAGGCTGTGGCGTGCGGCTAACCGTGCACAGTGGCGCAGATATGAAGTATGGATCTATTCCGATCATGGTCAGGCAAAAGTGAAGCCTTATCATCAGCTGCGGGGCTATTCGTTGGAGCAGGCGGTAGAGCAAAGCTTTGCCAGGTTACATGCACAGCCTGTCAGCCCCAGTGTGCGGAAGGCTGACAGCATCCAGACTCAACGGGTCAGATTACTGGGCGGCAATAAAGTACAACGGTTATTTGCTGTACGCGGCGGCCCTGCCAATGCTGGCCAGGATAGGGTAACTGAGGCAGCTATTCAGGTTGCTGCGCTTGGGCCGGTAGGGCATATTTATTTTCCGGCGCCGCTGACAGAGCAAGACTACCATTTTGTTGCGACTGAATTAGTGGTGGAGCATAAAGTCCCGCTGGTACTGCGGCTTGAAGCGCCTGACCTGCTGCGGGCGACAACGGATGATGGTGACTTCTATCTGCCACATGACAGTGCGCGTATATTCGGCGCTGAGCATCCGTTTCTGGACAGTCTCAGTGACGATTTATTGCGGTTGTGTCAGCACGCTGATGCCGGCGATCTGGTTGTAATGGGCTGGCGCAACGGCGTAACCGCGCAGTCGTTTGCCGATGAAAATGGCGCCCATGCCGGTGCCACGCCAGAGGAAACCAATGGTTTTGCTTTATTACCGGCAGATACGCTTTTAGTGTCTGGCAATAACAGCTATCTGCGCCCGCGTGATTTATATCATGCTGCTTTACACTATCTTGGTCGTTCGCCGCAACAGCAAGCGCCCAGCCGCTCTGCACGGCCGGCAGAACAAACAGACACCTTACGGGTAATGACTTACAACGTACATAGCTGCATCGGCCTGGATGGCAAAGTGGATGTAGAGCGTGTAGCCAGAGTGATTGCGCAGGCTAACCCTGATGTAGTTGCACTGCAAGAATTGGATGTTGGGCGAGATCGCAGTTTGGGCTTAGATCAGGCCCAGCTTATAGCCCGGTATCTGGAAATGGAGTTTCATTTTCATCCGGCTATGCACATGGAAGAAGAACGTTACGGCGATGCTATTCTAACCCATCTGCCACTACGGTTAGTAAAGGCCGGGCCGTTACCGGGCCTGGCTGACAGGCCGAAATTGGAACCTCGAGGTGCGATTTGGGCTGCGGTGCAGTTTAATGGCCAGGAAGTGCAGATTATTAATACCCATCTGGGGTTGCAGCCGCGCGAGCGGCTGGCGCAGATAGACTGTTTGCTGGGTAAAGACTGGCTGGGCCACGCAGATTGCCGTGGGCCAGTGGTGCTGTGCGGTGACTTGAATGCGCAGCCCAACTCGCAAGTGTGCCGGCGTATTACAGCCCAGTTGCAGGATTCGCAAACTTTGCTGGCGCAGCACCGGCCAGCAGGTACTTTTCCCAGCCGGTTTGCTGCCTTACGTATTGATCATATTTTTGTCAGCCAGGCTGTGGCGGTAACAGCAGTCGACATACCCAGCTCTCAATTGGCGAAGGTGGCATCAGACCATTTACCCTTACTGGTGCAATTGCGGATCCCGCACGACGCAGCTTCAATGACAGATTAAGCCTGTTTTAGCCAAATGGCTGCTTTTTTGGCGAAATAGGTCAAAATGCCGTCGGCACCGGCACGTTTAAATGCGAGTAATGATTCCATAATCACCGGTTGCTCAGCCAGCCAGCCATTTTGAATGGCGGCCATATGCATGGCATATTCGCCACTGACCTGATAGGCAAAGGTTGGTACGCCAAATTCATCTTTTACCCGGCGTACTATATCCAGGTATGGCATACCGGGTTTCACCATTACCATATCGGCGCCTTCTTCCAGATCCTGTGCTACTTCGTGTAAGGCTTCGTTGCTGTTGGCCGGATCCATCTGGTAGGTTTTTTTATTGCCACCCTTTAAATTACCGGCAGAACCCACCGCATCGCGAAACGGGCCGTAATAGCTTGAGGCATACTTGGCTGAATAAGCCATAATGCGGGTGTTAACAAAGCCAGCCTCTTCCAGCGCTTCGCGAATGGCGCCGATGCGGCCGTCCATCATATCCGATGGCGCTATGACATCAGCACCGGCTTGGGCATGCGACAGTGCCTGCTTAATCAGAGCGGCAGTTGTAATGTCATTGATGACATAGCCATTGTCATCAATAATGCCGTCCTGACCATGAGTGGTAAACGGATCTAATGCAACATCTGTAATAATACCAAGCTCAGGCACCTGTTGTTTTAGCAGCCGCACCGCGCGCTGTGCTAAGGCTTCCGGATTCCAAGCTTCTTCGGCCTGCAGTGACTTTTTATCCGCAGAGGTAACCGGAAACAGGGCTATGGCCGGAATGCCCAGCTCGGCAAGCTCTTTGGCTTCAACCAGCAGCAGGTCGAGGCTAAGGCGCTCAATACCGGGCATAGAGGCAATGGCTTCGCGTTTATTATCACCTTCGATAATAAACATCGGGTAAATTAAGTCATTCACCGTCAACTGGTTTTCTGCCATTAAGCGGCGGCTGAAATCATGTTCACGCATACGGCGTAAACGGCTGGCGGGGAAGAAACGGTTAGTATTCATGCAGCTCTCCTGTGCGCTCAGGGCTAATTCTACGTTGCCCGGGCGGATAACTCTGTACCTGATTTCTGCCGTTGGCTTTAGCGCTGTATAAGGCTTTATCGGCGAAATTTATATATTCGTCACAATCGCTATGTGTACCCGGAATCGCGCTGTAACAACCCGCACTCAGGGTAACTGCCGGTGGCTGAGTGCTGCTATCCAGCTGTTGGCGAATTTGCTCTGCCAAATCTGCTGCGCCATCCAGATCGGTGTTGGGCAGTATCAGTGCAAACTCTTCACCGCCGTAGCGGCATAGCTTATCGCCCGGGCGTTTTACCAATTGCTGAATTAAGCGGGCAACTGTTTTTATCACCTGATCACCGGCCAGATGCCCATGATTGTCATTAACTTGTTTAAAGTAATCAATATCCAGTAATACCAACGCAAGCGGGCGCTGTTCGCGGCGGCTGCGTTTTAATTCAGCATTCATTTGCCGGTTAAAATAGGCGCGGTTAAATACACCGGAAAGGGCATCAGTTTCGGTTTGTTGCTGTAGCAACTGGTTTTTTTCTGCCAGCTCTTCCAGTGCAATTTGCAGTTCAAAACTGTGGCTGCGTAGCTGGCTCTCCAGCTCTGCGGCGGTACGTTGCCAGCGCATGAGTTTAATAGCGCCAAGCACACCTGTGATACCAATGCCGGTTATCATGCCTATAAAAAAGTACGGCAGCAGTTCAGGCATAAGCAGTGCTCAAGCTATGTTGAAAACCAAATAAACGGCGGCTGTTTTGCCATGTCAGTGTTGCCAGCTCGTCCATGCTACGATTAGTTAGCCGGGCTACCATTTGGGCAATAACCGGCAGGTAAGCCGGTTCATTACGGCGGCTTTTAGGTTTAGGCTGCATAGTGCGGGGCAGTAAATAAGGGGCATCGGTTTCCAGCAACAGTTTGTCAGCTGGGATATAACTCAGTGCCTGCTGCAAGGCTTCACCACGGCGTTCATCACACACCCAGCCGGTAATACCAATATAAAGCCCCAGTTCCAGATAAGCCTTTAACTGCGCTACATCGCCGGTAAAACAATGCACTACACCATGGCTGACTTGCTGTTCTTTTAGCATGGCAAGCTGAGTAGTAAAGGCATCGCGTTCATGCAGGTAAACCGGTTTACCACATAGGCCTGCCAGTTGTAATTGTTCTGCAAAAACCTGTTGTTGCTGATCTCTGGGAGAGAAGTCACGGTTAAAATCGAGACCACACTCGCCAATAGCTACCACTTCAGCTTGTCTGCTTAACGCTTGCAGCTGTATCAGCCAGTCAGATTTAACATTAGCTGCCTGATGTGGGTGCACACCAGCGGTACTAACACAACTACGGTGCTGCTGGCAAAAAGTAATATTCTGCCGGCTCTCATCGATATCGCTGCCAATCAACAACAATTGAGCTACGTCAGCCTGTGCTGCCCGCTCAATTACAGCTGCCCTGTCGTTATCAAACTGGCTGCTGAACAGATTGACACCGATATCACACCACATTACTGTTCACGCCGGACACGGATAGTACGGTTGTTAATATCATTGCCCAGAAAAAACGAATTTAGCGCGCCACGTTTTATATAATGTTGTTCACCGGCAGCGATTTTATAATAATCGGTGCCGTTCTGACGCCAAATCTGGCCATTATCAAACTCGACAATAAGCTCTTTGCGTGGGCTATAACGCACTTCTTTTACGCTCAGGTAAAGTTGATCCGGCGCGTCTTCGTCTACCTTACGGTGCTCAATACCAAAGTCTGCTGCAGGCTGTTTTTGTACTGTGGTGTTAGTCGCAGCAACTGCTGCAGCTGGCGCTGCAGCAGTTGTTGTTGCCGGTGTAGCAGTATTATTGGGTGTCACAGTAGTTGCAGTGACTGCCGGAATAGCGTCATAACAGCTTAAACGGCGCAACGCATTTTGCTCAGCACGGCAAAGCTCCAGTGCCTGCTCTAGTGGTATAGCTGCAACGGGCAGGCTGGTAACGGCAATTAAAGCCGCTAATATTACTTTCATAGTGAATCTTCCTGTTTTTCTTCTGTTTTTTCGGTAGTGGCTGGTTGATAAAAGCGGCTGAGTGCCAGGCCAAGTTCAAATAATAACCACATAGGTACCGCCAGTAAGGTTTGCGACAGTACATCAGGTGGTGTCAGCATCATGCCTAAAATAAAAGCGCCAACGACAATATAAGGGCGCTTTTCTGCCAGCTCGGCACGGGTAGTAACACCGGTCCAGACCATCAGCAAAATGGCTACCGGAATTTCAAACGACAGGCCAAAAGCAAAAAATAGCTTCAGTACAAAATCAAGGTAATTGCTGATATCGGTAGCTACAGTGACCCCTTCCGGTGCAACACTGGTAAAAAAACCAAAAATAATTGGAAAGACAATAAAATACGCAAAAGCTATACCGCTATAAAACAGTAACGTACTGCTTATCACCAGTGGCGCCATCAGCCGTTTTTCGCGGCTATACAGCGCTGGTGCTATAAACTGCCACACTTGTAGCAGGATATAAGGAATGGCAACGCATATAGCAACAATAAAGGTTAATTTAAACGGTGCAAAAAAGGGCGCAGCGACATCGGTTGCAATCATGCTGCTATTTTCCGGCAATACCGCCATCAGCGGCTGTGCCAGTATGTGATATATTTCTTGCGCAAAAGCGGCCAGACAGGCGAAGACAATTATTACCGCCACAACGCAGCGTAGCAGACGATTGCGTAGTTCGATTAAATGTCCGAGTAAACTGTCGGGGTTGGCGTTAAAGCTCATGTTTATTATCTTTACTGCTGGTTATCGAAGAAATGGGCGTGTTTACATCAGCAGCCGCTTGTTTCAACTCAGCCAGCGCCGCTTTTTCCTGCTCTGTCAGGTTAAGCAGGCCTTTGGCTTCAGCATCTTTCAATTTCTGATGCAGTTCATGGGTTCGCAAATCATCATTTAGCTCTGCCTGCATCTGTTGTCCGAACTGCTTAATGCTGCGCACGGTCTTATGCACCGAGCGAATAGCACCGGGCAGCCGCTCTGGCCCCAGTACCAGCAAGGCGACAACGCCAATCACAACCAGCTCCCAGAAACCCATTTACACTTTATCTTTAGTGTCGCTGGCCTCAGTGGCCGCATTTTTATTCGTGCTGCTAGCCGCTTTACTTTGTTCGTTCAGCTGTGCTGGCTGTTCTGCTGCTTCATCGTCAGATGGTGAGTCTTTAATGGAACTGCGAAACCCCTTTATTGCCGAGCCTAAATCTGTGCCTATACCGCGCAGCTTTTTAGTGCCGAACAGTAAAACTATGATGGCTAAGACGATAAGTAACTGCCAAATACTAATATTGCCGAACATGCTGTTTCCTCTGATTAATGCCTGACACTGTCTGTGTCCGGCGCAGTATATGTCGTTGTTATGACAAATCTATTATCGCACAAACGCTTTAACGCCAAAGCCTGCACTTACCGCCAGCAATAATACTGCCAGAGTGTGGTTGCCGATACTGAACACTATACTAGCACTGATCAGTGCCGCCGCTGCAAACGTAGCCGCAACTATTTGTTGTCTGGCTTTTTGCTGCTGGCCTGCCAGTTGCTGTAGCTGTTGTAACAGTTGTCTTTGTTGTCTGGGGCCTTGTTCAAGGTACTGATGCAGCAGATTTGGCATTTGTGGCAATTTTTCTGCCCAAAATGGCAGGTTTTCTTTAACCTGACGCCATATAGCCGGTAGACCAACCTGCTGTTTGACCCAGTTTTCCAAAAATGGTTTTGCTGTTTTCCATAAATCCAGTTGCGGATACAGCTGGCGGCCCAGTCCTTCAATATACAACAGTGTTTTCTGTAATAACACCAACTGCGGCTGAACTTGCATATCAAAACGTCGGGCAGTGCTGAACAGGTTCAGTAGTACATGGCCAAACGAGATTTCAGCCAGTGGCTTTTGAAAAATAGGCTCGCATACGGTGCGAATGGCACTTTCAAACTCTTCTACTTTGGTATGGGCCGGTACCCAGCCGGAGTCCACATGTAACTGGGCTACTTTTTTATAATCGCGGTTAAAAAAGGCAACAAAGTTTTCCGCCAGATAACGCTTATCTTCCGCATTTAATGTGCCGACAATGCCGCAGTCAATACCAATATATTTTGGGTTCGCCGGGGTTTCGCGGGAGACAAAAATATTGCCCGGGTGCATGTCAGCATGAAAGAAGCTGTCGCGGAATACCTGAGTAAAAAACACTTCCACACCACGTTTGGCCAGCAGCTCCATATCAGTGCCCTGTGCTTCAAGCGCCGCAATATCCGCTACCGGTATGCCGTAAATCCGCTCCATTACCATCACATTGGCGCGGCTGTAATCGCTGTAGACAAAGGGAATATACAACGAGTCTGAGCCTTCGAAGTTGCGCCGCAACTGAATAGCGTTGGCGGCTTCACGTTGCAGATCCAGTTCATCCAGAATAGTTTTACGGTATTCCGATACCACCTCACGTGGTCGTAAACGCTTACCATCGGGTAAAAAGCGTGCTGCCGCATCAGCCAGAGTATCCATCAAGGCTAAATCTGCCAGGATTTGTTGCTTAATGTCTGGCCGGATAACTTTAATCACGACATCTGCCAGGCTGCCATCGGCCTGCAGTAGTTGTGCGGTATGTACCTGAGCAATAGAGGCTGATGCCAGCGGAGTCTGGTTAAAGTCAGCAAACAGCTGGGCAATGTTATCCAGCTCCAGTGCTTGTTCAATCAGCTGCTGTGCTTTGGCACCGTCAAAGGGCGGTACTTTATCCTGTAGCTTGGCCAGCTCGTCGGCTAGCTGTGGTGGAAACAAGTCACGACGGGTTGACAACATCTGGCCGAATTTAACCCAAACCGGGCCCAGGCTTTGCAGCGCCAACCGCAACCGCACGCCAACTGGCTGGTCCGGGTGGCGGTTACGCAGCCAGAACAAACTGCGGCGCAACATCCGCGCATACCAGGGTTGCCATTGTGCGGGGATCAATTCATCCAGGCCGAACTGCAAAAGGGTTTTCTGGATTTGATAAAAACGGCTGATACGCACTATAACTCCTGAAAAGCTTGCAGTTGTTGCTGCATAACATCAACTTTGGCTGCCAATTCGCTGACGGCGGCACTAAATTGGGTCATCTCAATAGCAGTGGGGGTTAATTGCAGTTCATCTTGCGCCAGTTCAGCACTAAGCTGATGTAAAGCTGCGGTTTTACCACTCAGATACTGATGTATATGGCGTAAGCTCAGTGCAATTTTATGCGCGCTGGCGTCCCCGACATAGGCAGACAGTGTTTGCTGCCAGTCCGGATCAAGCTGCTGGAAAAAATGGCTGTACTGCTGCGCAACCTGAATATCGCCGTCTATTTGCAGTGCATCGGCTTTTATCAGCCGGGTTAGCTGGCTGGGGTCGCGTAGCAAACGCAGGCTGGCTAAGTCAGTTTCTATTGCACAATCTACCGCTTCGTCATGCTGATTAAATAAAATGCCCTGAGCGCTGGCACTGAGTACCAGTGTAACCGGCCACTCCCGTAGCCGGAACGATAACTGCTTACCATATAACCGGCCAAGCCTGCCTGCAGCCAGAGGATCCATAGCAATTAACCGGGCCATGGTTTTTTCTGCCACGGCGCACAGTAGCTGGGGCAGTAAAGGTAACATCAGAATTTATAGCCCCGGTGTAATGCTACTATGCCGCCGGTCAGGTTGTGGTAGCTGACTTCGGCAAAGCCGGCGTCCTGCATCATGCTTTTCAGCGTCTCCTGATCCGGATGCATACGGATAGACTCAGCCAGATACTGATAGCTTTCTTTGTCGTTGGCAACCAGTTGGCCAATAGTGGGCAGTAGTTTAAACGAGTACAGATCATACACCTTGCTTAGCCATTGCTGTTCTGGTTTAGAAAACTCCAGCACCAGCAAACGACCACCTGGCTTTAATACCCGGAACATAGAGCGCA
Organism: Rheinheimera pacifica; assembly: GCF_900108485.1. Taxonomy (GTDB): domain Bacteria; phylum Pseudomonadota; class Gammaproteobacteria; order Enterobacterales; family Alteromonadaceae; genus Alishewanella; species Alishewanella pacifica. The sequence goes on from NZ_FNXF01000013.1 coordinate 47,716, forward strand.
GTGCTGCGTCTTTATCAGTTACGTTACGTAAACCAAAACCAATACTGATAATGTCAAAACTGTTATCGGCAAAGGGCAGGGCTTCGGCATTGGCCTGTACATATTCAATATTGTTGACCAAACCCAGATCGCGCAGTTTGTCGCGGCCCACATTAAGCATAGAGGCATTAATGTCTGCCAGTACGACTTTGCCGCCTGGCCCGACCCGTTTTGAAAACAACGCCGTGATATCACCGGTACCGCCGGCCAGATCAAGCACCTGTTGGCCCGGGCGCACACCGCTGCAGTCGATAGTGAACCGTTTCCACAGCCGGTGAATGCCAAGCGACATTAAGTCGTTCATCACATCGTATTTGGCGGCGACGGAATGAAACACATTCGCTACCATTGACACTTTCTGCTCGGCGGCAACGGTTTTAAAGCCAAAGTGCGTAGTGTTAGGGTTCTGATCTGTCATGCTGCAGGCCTGTTGGCGAAGAAATGTGGCTAGTGTAAAAGATAAAGCTGCGCCAGCCAACTTATCTGTTGGCTTTTATAACCTAAGCGGGCAGCGCCAGCATAGTTTCGCTGGCAACCTGATTCCGGCCGCGCTGTTTGGCCAGTGTTAATACGTCGGTAGTGCGTGCTAAAAACTGATACCAGTTTTCACTGTGCTGATACAAAGATACGCCCAATGAAATAGTCACTTTGGGTAAGGCTTTCTTACTGCGGGCTGAGACAAAACGCAGTTTTTCCACACCGCGGCGCACCTGTTCAGCAATTTCACTGGCGCTGCGTAAATCGACATCCGGCAGCAGGATCAGAAACTCTTCTCCGCCCGCGCGCACCGGTAAACCACTGCTTTGCACATAACTGCTGATTTTACGTGCTACTTTCGACAAAATAACGTCACCAATAGCACTGCCATAATCCTGGTTAAAGCGGCTGAAATGATCCAGATCTATAGCAATGGCGGCCACCCGCCGGCCAGGTTGCTCAGTAAACCATAACTCCAGCTGATGTTGCATCGCCGAGCGGTTATATAAGCCGGTTAGCGGATCCAACTGACGTTGTAACTTAAGTTGTTCCAGTTCATGCCGTAACTGATGGCTTTGTTGATTGGCTTGTTCCAATTGCTGTTGCAACTGATACTGACCGGAGCGGAACTCTTGCGTTTGCTGACGCAGTTGTTCTACCGCCGAAAGGATATTTTCGCCATTTTGCTGTTGTTGCTGCAATTGCAGTAAGCTGAAATCCAGCTGTTGCAAGTAATCGGCAACTTGCTCAGCAGCAAGATCGGTATAACCGGTAAGGCGGCTGACAATGCCCGAGGCATCCTGTAACAGTTGTTCTTGTTGTGGGTTGGCCGGGGTCAGATAGCGGCTATATAAATCCGCCATAATAAAGTCATCAAACGGAGTTTTTGCACTCAGCTTATGTTCAATTGCAGTGCACAGCGCAGCGTGATGACCGCTGATATAGTCGTAGCACACAGCATAATTTACCGGATGAGCTGCAAGGCCGGCACGCTGTAAAAATACTTTTACCTGCGCGGCTTTCTCGCTGGCTTGTTCCAGTGAATCCTGATACTTCATAAGACCACGTATAACTCCGCTGGCAGGCTGCTGTTTCGCGCCTGATTTGTTAACGAATACATCGCTAAGCCCATAGTACGCGATTCTGTGCGACAGGCAACAGCTCTGTCTGACAAAAAAATACAGCTGTTGAATTTAACATCAGATTGGCCGGATTATCGACACTCAGCCAACCCTACTTTGGTAGTAAAAACGGTAAAAAGCAGCTTTGTCTGGTTTAGTTGCCTGTAATCTGTGAATAAAGCAGATACAATCGAAGCGTCTTTTTTGTGGGAATAACCAAAATGAAAACCACTGTAAATATTAAATCACTGTTTTTAACTGTAATGTGTACAGTTTTATTGTCGGCGTGCGCAACAACGGCGCACAATAGTGACAAGCAGTTTACCGAACTGGCACAACAACTGTGGCAGGCACAACAGCAACTCAATGAAACAGCACCGGGCGAGCTGACCGATATGTCGCCACAGGCGCTGGAGCAGCGGCACCAACAGCGTCTGGGCTGGCAGGCCAGGTTACAACAGATTGATGTTAAAGCACTGTCTGAACAAAACCAGATTAACCATGCAATTTTAGCCTATCGTCTGGCCGATCAGATTGATGAATACCGCTTTGGCGCACATTTAATGCCGCTGACTTCAGAATCCGGCTTTCATACCAACCTTGGCTTTATGGTGCAGCGTGGCAGCTTTAAAACGGCAGCAGATTATCAGCACTATTTGCAAAAACTCGCTGCTATTCCCCGTTATATGCAGCAGCAAACAGACTGGATGAAGCAGGGCCTGGCTAAAGGCGTAACCCAACCTAAGGCTGTGCTGAAAGGCTTTGAACAAAGCATTATTTCCTATGTTGTACAGGACCCTACGCAAAGCGTGTTCTATCAACCTTTTAACCGTAAACCGGCATTTATCAGCGAAACTGAATGGCAGCAGCTTACCGCCCAGGCCGTTGAGCAGATTACACAGGCAGTAAACCCGGCCTATCAGGCGTTTTATGATTTTATGGTTAAAGAGTATCTGCCAGGTGCCCGCGACACTATTGCCGCCAGCGCTTTACCAGACGGCGCTGCGTTTTACCAAAACCGGCTGGAGCATTACACCACACTAAAGCTGACACCACAGCAGGTACATCAAACCGGGCTGGATGAGGTAAAGCGCATCCGGGCACAGATGCAGCAGGTAATTGATCAGCTTTGCTTTACCGGCAGTTTTGCTGAATTTATCCAGTACTTGCGTACCGATCCGCAATTTTATGCCAAAACACCCGATGAGTTGATGCGCTATGCCGCTTATCTGGCGAAAAAAGCTGATGCCGAACTACCAAAATTATTTAAAACTCTGCCGCGTACACCTTATGGTGTGGTTCCGGTACCGGCAGAAATTGCCCCTAAATACACTACTGGCCGCTATTCAGGGCCGACGCGGGATGATCAGGCCGGTTTCTACTGGGTTAATACTTATGCGCTGGATCGCAGGCCATTATACGAAATGGAAGCCCTGACTCTGCACGAAGCTGTGCCAGGTCATCATTTACAGATTGCACTGGCGCGTGAACATGCCGAATTGCCAGACTACCGCCGTAGCTTTTATACCTCAGCTTTCGGCGAAGGCTGGGGGTTGTACGCTGAGTATCTGGGATTGGAAATGGGCTTTTATCAGGAACCCTACAGCAATTTTGGCCGCCTGACCTATGAAATGTGGCGTGCTGCGCGGTTGGTGGTAGACACCGGCATGCATACCATGGGCTGGAGCCGTCAACAGGCGATAGATTTTCTGGCGCAGAACACCGCTTTATCGATGCACAACGTAACGACCGAAATAGATCGCTATATCAGCTGGCCGGCACAGGCGCTGTCTTATAAATTGGGTGAAATTACCATTAAGCAGCTGCGCGCAGAAGCCGAGCAGGCATTGGGCGAGCGTTTTAATGTGCGCGAGTTTCATGACGTGGTGCTAAGTAATGGCAGCGTGCCGCTGGCAGTGCTGGAACAGCAGGTTCGTGCTTACATTGCCCGGCAGCAAAAAACCTAGTTGTACAGTCTGGCAGCAACCGGGATAAACAGGAAGTAAAGCCGCATGGTGTGGATGTTGTTGATAGGCGTGTTAGTTTTAGCGTTGCTGTACATACTGTGGCAGATGGAATTGGTTGGTAAAACAAACAAAAGCCTGCAAGCTAAGTTGCAACAACGTGAGCAGGAATTATTGCGTATGCAGCAGGCGGTGTTTCAGCTGGCCGAGCAGCAAAAAATGCTGCTTGAACAGCGGTTAAGCAAGCTGGTACTTGAGTCGCGGTTAAGTAAGCAGGAAATGGCGGCGATACAATTAATATGTCAGTTATTACCGCTGGTTACCCGCGAGTCCTGTAGCAAAGCAGTACCGGCACAACAAACCATTAAATTGTATTTACGGCAGCATAAAACGCTGGAGTTTGGTCAACTGGAATTGATGATGATAAAGCATAGCCGCCTTACGGCATTATGGCAGAACAACAGCCTGATATCGTATTTGCAGTTATGTACCGTTGCCGTAGCGCTGGCAGAAGAAACTCAGGCGCAGCTTAACAGCGCCTGAGTTCGTATTCAGTGTCGTAGAATAACGCTGGGCTCGGTGTCAATCTGCCCTTCAATATCAATAGCGGCTATTTTGCCATCTGCTGTCAGCACCGCAAGGTTACCTTCGGCCATATGGCGAACGAACAATAAATCGTAACCAAATCGCTGTAATTCAGCGACAGAAAACTTTTGTGCCAGATTAAGATCTTCCCAGAAATAATGTATATCCTTATCCATCTGGCGCCGTTCGTGTGTCATGTCAGGCTCCAACTACCAGGTACAACAGGTTTCAGGTTACATCAGGTATGCGGATCAGACAAGCTGCATTATGGTTTGCCATTGCGCTTCGTTAACCGGCATAACAGAAAGCCTGCTGCCTTTTTGTACAACAGGCAGCCCACTGAGCTTAGCCGAGCTTTTTAGTTTGTCCAGCGAAATTATCGCTGGCAGTTTGCGTTCAAATATCAGATCTACGGCTATCCAGCGCGGGTTATCTGTTGAAGATTTACTGTCAAAATAAATGCTTGCTGAATTAAACTGGCTGGGATCAGGATAAGCCGACCGCACAACTCTGGTAATGCCGGCTACTCCGATCAGTTTGCAACTGGAGTGGTAGATAAACACCTTATCGCCAGATTTCACACCGTCGCGCAGCATATTACGCGCCTGATAATTACGCACGCCCTCCCACACTATTGGCGTGTCGGGAGCATTGGCAAAATCATCAATACTGCATTCGGACGGTTCTGTTTTAAATAACCAATAAGCCATCTTTGCTGATCTCCGTAGTTTGCGGCAGAATATCATTATATTTTACCGCAACGGAACAGAAGGTGGGGCTATGAGTCAGGTATTACAGAATTTGCTGGCATTACTGAAACTGGAAACCATAGAGCAGGGCCTGTATCGTGGCCAAAGCCAGGATTTGGGTTTTAAGGCGGTATTTGGTGGCCAGGTGATGGGGCAGGCATTATCTGCTGCAAAAGAAACCATGGCCGAAGAGCGTAAAGTACATTCGTTTCATTCTTATTTTTTACGCCCCGGCGACGCTAGCAAGCCGATAGTATATGAAGTTGAAAATATTCGTGACGGTAAAAGTTTTAGTACGCGCCGGGTAAGTGCCATTCAGTTTGGTAAACCGATATTTTATTTAACAGCGTCCTTTCAGGCAGAAGAAAGCGGTTTTGAGCATCAGGACTCAATGCCAACGGTGCCGGGCCCTGAGCAGCTGGTATCCGACCTGGAGTTTTATCAACAACACGCCGAGCTGATTCCCGATAGCCTGCGCAGTAAGTTTATTTGTGAAAAGCCGATTGAAATGCGGCCGGTGGATTTTCAAAACCCGTTTAAGCCACAAATAAGTGCCGCTAAACGCTATGTCTGGTTTAAAGCCAACGGCGCTATGCCGGATGACTTACGTGTACATAAATATTTGCTGGCCTATGCATCTGATTTTAACTTTCTGCCTACGGCATTGCAGCCACATGGTAAGTCGTTTATGGCGCCGAATATGCAGGTAGCCACTATTGATCATGCCATGTGGTTTCATCAGGATTTCCGCTTCGACGACTGGTTACTTTATGCCGTAGACAGCCCCAGCGCGTCAGGCGGCCGTGGCCTGGTTCGTGGCCAGTTTTTTAACCGCGACGGTGTGCTGGTTGCTTCTACCATACAAGAAGGGGTTATCCGCGCTTACCCCACCAGCCGCTAAGCCGCTCTGGTGGGGATAATGCTGTGGATGCTTTGCAGTACTTCATTGCGCAGTAAACAGCTAATTGTGTCTTTTAGCTGATGCAACTGCGCGGTAGCGCTGACACGGCTTTGCTCATCAGTTTGAGTGTAGCCATTGTCTTTAAGAGCATTGAGTAGTGTACTGAACAGCTGTTTATCATAGTATTCCGGCGCAGTAATACCATGCAGGCTTAACAGGCGCTGCGCCAGTTCATGGCTGTGCTTTTCCAGATCAGCGCGGCTTTGCGGGCCCTGGTTTTCGATTAGCTGCAACACCATGGCATAGCGCTGTAACGTGTGCTCGGCGTTGTTGGCCAGCAAGCTGAGCATAAAGTAACCAGTACTGTGCTGTGTTGGTGCCCGGTAGCTGTCGCCATCTTGCTCAACCAGCCCGCCAGCAACCAGATGCTGCAGTATGCTACTGCAGTAAGCCTCAACCGTATTGATACTGAGAAACAGCTCCTGTTGCAGCAGTGGATACAACTGCTGTACCACGATATTCAGCTGCTGCTGGCTGATATCCCGCTGATGCAGAATGCTGCTGGCAATAATGGCTGGCAGCATAAATAAATGCAGCACGTTGTTGCGATAGTAACTGAGTAATATCGCATTGTTGTCGGTCAGGCTGATTAACTGGCCGAAACTGTCACTGTGTTGCTGCACTTTTTGCAGACTCAGCGCATGCTCGACCAACTGCGCTGCGGGCTCTTGCGGCAGCGTCATTTGCCCGTGGTAAGGTGCCGCCCGCTGCAGTGCCAGATAGAAGTCAATTTGCTGTTCCAGTTCAGTGCGCGTTAGAGTGTGTTTGTCTGTTGCCAATAAACACAGGGCTATCAGGTTGATGCTGTTCAGTGCTGCAGCCTGATTAATACGCTGCATCATATTGTCGGCCAGTTGCGCAACTACCGGGTTTAGCCATTGCGGTTTTTGTACTTCCAGCGCATCTATATCCTGCTTCCAGTCAGGTACGTGCTGGTTCAGATAGTTATTCAGTGTTACAGGCTCGCCAAAGTTGACGTAACCATAGCCGTAATCACGCAGGTTTCGGATGGCTTTTATCACGCCCCAGGCCGATTCCTTCTGCTTGCCGGAGCCTTTTAACTCGCGCAGGTAAGTGTTTACTTCCATCACATGCTCGTAGCCCAGATAAACCGGTACCAGCGTCACTGGCCGCTCTATACCGCGCAGCATAGACTGCAACGTCATTGCCAGCATGCCGGTTTTCGGTTGCAGTAAGCGGCCTGTGCGGCTACGCCCGCCTTCGGTGTAGTATTTTATTGAATAGCCTTTGCTGAACAACTGGCATAAGTATTCACGAAATACCGCAGAATACAGTTTATTACCGCTGAAACTACGACGGATAAAAAATGCGCCACCGCGGCGGAATATGGTGCCGGCAGGCCAGAAGTTCAGGTTAATACCTGCAGCAATATGCGGTGGTGCCAAGCCTTGCTGATAAATAACATAACTTAGCAGCAGGTAATCCATATGGCTGCGATGGCAGGGGATATAGACAATTTCATGGCCTTTTTGTGCCAGGTCACGCAGCATATCAGCGTTATTTACCTTAATGCCGGTGTAAAGTTTATGCCATAACCAGCGCAGTACTCTGTCGCCTACACGCAGCGTTGATGCCCGGTAGTCAGCGGCAATTTCCAGCAGCAGTTTATGTGCTTCTTGCCGGGCGGCTTTTACCGGTATGCGCTTGGCTTTGGCTTCATCATCAATGGCTTTTTTCAGCGCGGGTGCTGCCAGCAAAGCATTAAACAACTGTGGGCGGTTAGCCAGCTTAGGCCCGTTTGCAGCCAGGCGTTGACGATAAAAATGAAACCGCGACATACGCAGCAGCTTATGTGCGGTTTGCTCGTCGCTGCCAAATTGTGCTGCCATTTGTTGCAGCGATACCGGGCGGCTAAACCGTACCAGGCTATGGCGGCCGGATAGCAGCACAATTAATAATTTTGCCAGCCAGTTGGGTGCATGCGCTTCCCCTATCAGGCCTTTAATACTATTTTCCTTACCTGGTGCCCGGCCCCACAATAGTGATACTGGTACCAATTGTGCGTTTAGCGCCGGATCAGCCAGGTGAGCCTGCAGTAATGCCTGGCCCTGAGCCAGAGCAGTGGTTTTACCGCGTTTAACTAGCAGAGTATGCGGTTTTTCAAGAAATAACGTCCGCGGGTGCATGCTGCCGTTCAGGCTGACATTGTCATTTGGATCCGGCAGCGCCAACTTGGCACAAATACGCCTTATTGCTGCCAGATCTGCGGCAGATTCGGTTGTACAGATATAAAACAGCGGGCTGCTGGTATCCAGTGCCAGCTCGGCAACCGGTTGCTCCGGAACAACTTTGTACTTCAGCAATGGCCACATCGGCCATTTTAACAAGGCAGCAAATAACTTAACTGGCCGAAACATACCTGACCCCCTGGAAAAAAGGCGCTTAGCATAGCATGGAAGCGTTAGCGGGAAAATTACCTGCTGCAGGCCATACTTGCATTTGCACTTTGGCTGTATATACTGACAGTATTCACTGTACAGGTAACCAGCACTATGAGACCTCTGACACCAAGACAGGCAGAAATTCTGCAATTGATAAAAACCTATCAGCAAGATAGCGGTATGCCGCCAACCCGGGCAGAGATCGCCCAGCAGTTAGGCTTTAAATCGGCAAATGCGGCTGAAGAGCATTTAAAAGCGCTGGCAAAAAAAGGCGTCATTGAAATGATGCCGGGTACCTCCCGCGGTATTCGCCTGGTAGACACCGACGAGCCAGAGCAACTGGGTTTGCCATTAATTGGTAAAGTGGCAGCAGGCCAGCCGATCCTGGCAACAGAGCATGTGCAGGATTATTACCAGGTAGATGCCAACCTGTTTAAACCTCATGCTGATTTTTTGCTACGGGTACAGGGTATGAGTATGCAGGATATTGGTATTCTGGACGGCGACTTGCTGGCCGTGCATAAAACCAGTCAGGCGCAGCCTGGTCAGGTTATTGTGGCCCGCGTTGATGAAGATGTGACCGTTAAACGGTTTCAGCGCGACGGCAACACCGTATTACTGCAACCGGAAAATAAAAACTTTGACGTGATCAAAGTAGACTTACGCGCTCAGCATTTTGCCATTGAAGGCTTGGCTGTAGGCGTTATTCGTAATGGTAGTTGGTTATAATTTGTACTAACCTCAATAGGTTATTTGTTAACAAGCGCTGGTATGACCACTAAGGTTTGCCGGCGCTTTTGTTATTTAGGGGTTTACACTGAGACGGATTTGGATAATTCTTAGGCTGAAACTGATTAAAAAATAACAACAGGGTCAGTTTTTGGTTTCAGCGCTAGCCCCGAAACCACAGGTAATAATAACAATAATAAACTGATGAAACTTCATACATGGGTTCGGTGTGGGTGGGTAAGAACCGTGTAGTACTGTGTACTTAGTTTCTGCAGTTTGCTTTGCAAAATGACAGAGGAGAAGTCCAGTGACGAAAACGCGTAGTCTTCGTTGGTCGCTGCCAACCCTGCTTTTAGCTGCAACAGTTGATGCAACAGATATGCCCTTGAATATGACCAGGGGCGTAACAGAAATCAGTCAGCAGGTTTATGATTTGCATATGACTATTTTCTGGATTTGTTGTGCAATTGGGGCAGTGGTGTTCGGGATCATGTTCTGGTCTATCGTTCGCCATCGAAAAGCGCGGGGAGTGCAGCCAGCCCAATTCCATGAAAGTACCAAAGTAGAAATACTCTGGACCGCTATACCGGTATTAATTCTGATCCTTATGGCCATTCCGGCTACCAAAACCCTTATTGCAATGGAAGATACCACAGAGGCCGATGTCACTGTGTTGGTAACCGGTTCGCAGTGGAAATGGCATTACAAATACCTTGAGAACGATGTTGAATTTTACTCTTTGCTGGCTACGCCTAAAGAGCAGATTACCAACAGGTTTGCCAAAGGAGAGAACTATCTGCTGGAAGTTGACCGGCCGCTGGTGATCCCCACCGGCAAAAAAGTACGTTTTCTGATGACCTCTGATGATGTGATCCACTCCTGGTGGGTACCCGCTTTCGCGGTAAAAAAAGATGCTAACCCCGGCTTTATTAACGAAGCCTGGACCCGGGTAGATGAGCCCGGTATTTATCGTGGTCAGTGTGCTGAGCTATGCGGCAAAGATCATGGTTTTATGCCAATAGTGGTGATTGCCAAGAGCCCGGCTGACTATGAGCAGTGGGTTAATGGTGAAGCCGAGCGCATTGCAAAAGCAAAAGCTGAAGAGCAAGAACTGCTGGCAATGAACATGAGTATGGAAGAGTTGATGAGCGTAGGTGCCCGTACTTATACCGCCTACTGTGCAGCTTGCCATCAGCCTAGCGGTGAGGGTTTGCCTGGTATTTTCCCGGCGCTTAAAGGCAGTGCCATGGCATTGAATGATATGCCGGGCCATATCAATATCGTGCTCAATGGTAAAGCCGGAACCTCCATGCAGGCTTATGCCAGGCAGTTGAGTTTAAAAGAAATTGCTGCCGTAATTACCTATGAGCGTAATGCCTGGGGTAACAATACCGGTGAACTGGTGCAGGCTGCTGATGTGCATGCCGTCATGCAAGGTAAAGGGGAATAACCGATGAGTGCAGTAGTGACAGATCATGAGCACGAACATCATGACCATAAACCCAGCGGCATAAAGCGCTGGTTATATACCACCAACCACAAAGATATCGGCACCATGTACCTGGTGTTTGCGCTGATTATGTTTTTTATCGGCGGCGCTATGGCAATGGTGATCCGCGCTGAGTTATTTCAGCCCGGTATGCAGTTTGTAGAGCCTAACTTTTTCAACCAGATGACGACAGTACACGGCCTGATCATGGTATTTGGTGCAGTAATGCCGGCCTTTACCGGGCTGGCAAACTGGATGATACCAATGATGATTGGGGCGCCGGATATGGCGTTGCCGCGGATGAACAACTGGAGTTTCTGGATCCTGCCGTTTGCATTTTTAATTCTGTTAATGTCGCTGTTTATGCCGGGCGGCGGCCCCAGTTTCGGCTGGACTTTCTACGCACCGTTATCCACCACCTATAGCGGTGACAGTACGGCGTTGTTTGTGTTTTCAGTGCACATCATGGGTATATCGTCCATCATGGGTGCCATTAACGTTATCGTGACCATCTTTAACCTGCGTGCACCGGGCATGACCTGGATGAAAATGCCGTTGTTTGTCTGGACCTGGCTGATTACTGCCTTCCTGCTGATCATGGTCATGCCGGTGTTAGCGGGTGTGGTAACGATGGTACTGACAGATAAATACTTCGGTACCAGTTTCTTTGATGCTGCCGGTGGCGGCGATCCGGTGCTGTTTCAGCATATTTTCTGGTTTTTCGGCCACCCTGAAGTGTACATCATGATTTTACCGGCCTTTGGCATAGTGTCGAGCATAGTGCCCACCTTTGCCCGCAAGCCGCTGTTTGGCTATGCCTCTATGGTGTATGCCACTTCCAGTATTGCGTTGCTGTCATTTCTGGTATGGGCGCACCATATGTTTACCACTGGTATGCCGGTAGCGGGGGCGCTGTTCTTTATGTACTGCACCATGCTGATAGCGGTGCCCACCGGGGTAAAAGTATTTAACTGGGTGGCCACCATGTGGCGCGGCGCTATGACGTTTGAAGTGCCAATGATGTTCGCACTGGCGTTTATTGTGCTCTTTACCATTGGTGGTTTCTCGGGCCTGATGCTGGCGATTACTCCGGCAGATTTTCAGTATCACGATACCTACTTTGTGGTAGCGCATTTCCACTACGTGCTGGTAACAGGTGCGGTGTTCTCGATTATTGCTGCTGCTTACTACTGGTTACCCAAGTGGACCGGGCATATGTATGACGAAAAGCTGGGGCAATGGCATTTCTGGTGCTCTCTGATTTCAGTCAACATGCTGTTTTTCCCGATGCACTTTGTCGGCCTGGCAGGTATGCCGCGGCGTATTCCGGATTACGCGCTGCAGTTTGCTGACTTTAATGCCTTTATCAGTATTGGTGGTTTTCTGTTCGGCGCCTCGCAGCTGATTTTTGTGGCGGTGCTGGTGAAATGTGCCCGTGGTGGTGAAAAAGCTACCGCGCAGGTATGGGAAGGTGCCGAAGGTCTGGAATGGGAAGTACCATCACCTGCGCCGTATCACACCTTTGAAACGCCACCGGTCATTAAGTAGGAGCGCGTTATGGCACTAAAACATAAACCGTTAACCTTTAAGCTGGCTGTAACCGCTTTGGCGATGTTTGGTTTTGGTTTTGCGCTGGTGCCGTTATATGACGTGTTCTGTGATCTGACCGGCTTAAATGGTAAAACCGCTGCGACGGCTGCCAGTGCCGATGCGGCACTGATTGATACCAGCCGTGAAGTGGTGATTGAGTTTATTGCCCGGCCAAACAAAGAAATGCCCTGGGTGTTTAAGCCAGAGGTGCGTCGCATGACAGTGCACCCCGGTGAAATTCATATTATGAATTATCTGGCTGAAAACCCAACGGGGCGAATGATTGTTGGCCAGGCGGTACCATCAGTGTCACCTGGTCAGGCCGCGTTGTACTTTCACAAAATAGAGTGTTTTTGCTTTACCCAGCAGCAGTTGGCGGGCGGTAAAAACATGCTGATGCCGTTACAGTTTTATGTCGACCCGGCACTGCCCAGCCAGTTTTCCACCATTACGCTGTCGTATACGCTTTATGACGTAACCAGCGCCTGGACCGGTGACACTGCTGCGTCGTCACAACTTGGGGAATAACATGAGTAAAACTTACGAAAAATATTATGTTCCCGCCCAGAGCCCATGGCCGATAGTCGGGGCTGTGGCGCTGTTTTTAATTGCCCTTGGCGCAGGTAACTATGTTAACGAAGTGACCAGACAGCAACCGGGTTTTGGCGGCTATATGCTGGCAGCCGGTTTTGTCGTCCTGATTTTTATGCTGTTTGGCTGGTTTAAAAACGTTATTGATGAATCGATGAGTGGTTTATACAGTGCACAGATGGACCGCTCATTCCGCCAGGGTATGAGCTGGTTTATTGTCTCTGAAGTCATGTTTTTTATGGCGTTCTTCGGAGCCTTGTTCTATGGCCGGGTAATAGCGCTGGACTGGCTGAGCGGTGGCAGTAATAACGCCATGACGTTTGAAGTTTTGTGGCCCAGCTTTGAAGCAATGTGGCCGCTGGTGAAAACGCCTGGTGGTATTGAAACTCAGGCTATGCCAGCTACCGGCTTGCCGCTTATCAACACTGCCATTCTGGTTATTTCCTCTGTTACGTTGCATTTCGCCCATACCGGGCTGGAGCAGAATAAACGCGGCCAGTTAAAAATAATGTTATTGGTAACCTTATTGCTGGGTGCCACTTTCCTGGGTTTACAGGTGTATGAGTATATTCATGCTTACCGTGATCTGGGGTTAACGCTGGCATCAGGCTTTTACGGCAATACGTTCTTTTTATTAACCGGCTTTCACGGCATGCATGTGACGCTGGGGGCCATTATTCTGTTGTTTGTGTTTTTCCGCGTGCTTAAAGGCCATTTTACGCCAGAGAAACACTTCGCCTTCCAGGCCGCAGCCTGGTATTGGCACTTTGTTGATGTGGTTTGGTTGTGCCTTTATGTATTTGTTTACGTGATCTGATGCTAGTAAGGCCTGGGGTTTTGATCCAGAAACCCCAGCGCCTGCGCGATAAAGATCAGTATCAGCACCAGGGCAGAAAACATGACACGGCGACCAAGGTAGCGCGACATTTTTACCTCTGGCTCAGGTTGTCGCAGCATCACCAGCCCTGCACGCACCAGATTGGCAATAATAAAAAGTAGTAGCGCTATGATAATAATTTTAAGCAACATCAGTAACACTCTCCGGGATAGGTGTTATGCGCGTTAAACTGGCTAACCAGGTTTTCGCACTTAATACGCTGTGGGTCATTCTCACTTTGACTGCTTTTGCCATTTTAATCAACTTGTCCTGGTGGCAGCTAAGCCGTGCCGCTGAAAAAACCGAGCAGCTGGCGCGTTTGGCACAATTGCAGGCAGAGGGTGCCGTCACGCCGGCGCAATTAACCCAGCTGGTGGTTACTGATATTGATGGCGTGCCGTTAAAAGGGCAAGGCAGTTGGCTGGCGCCTTATGTCTGGTTGCTGGACAACCAGATTGTTAACGGCAGAGTGGGTTATGACGTAATAGTGCCGGTGCAAGCGGTAGGTATGACCAGACCACTGCTGGTTAATCTGGGCTGGCTGGCCGGGGCTGACAGCCGCGACATATTGCCGCAGCTTGATATTGCCAGTGAGTTTGCGCTGGACGGTTTACTGCGTACTAAGGTAGATGGCCTGATATTGCTTGGCCAGAACGCTGAAGATCACGGCCAGTGGCCGATGCGGATCCAGCAGATAGATTATGCTGAACTGGCGCAACAAAGCGGCCTGGAGCTTTATCCGGCTTTGTTATACCAACAGCATGCCAGTGCTTTTACACCGCACTATCAGCCGGTTGTACTATCACCAGAGAAGCACCGCGGCTATGCGCTGCAGTGGTTTTTACTGGCAGTTGCCGTAGTGGGCGTAGCGTTGGCTGCCAGTCATCAGGGGAAAGCTAAACATGAATAAGAAAAAATTTCTGCTGTTATTTGTCTTGTGTTGCGCTTTGCCATTGCTGGCTGCCAAACTGGTGCTGGAGTTTGGCTGGTTTAATAGTGGTGTTTCCAGTAAAGGCGAGTGGCAGCAAACTGAAGTGTTTCTGTTAACCGCAACAAGTGCCAAAGCACACTGGCGGCTGGCTGTTGCCCCCAAAGCCGAGTGCGACAAACAGTGCCAGCAGGCATTATTTACCATCCAGCAACTTTATGTCGGGCTGGGGCGCAAGCAGGTGCAAGTGCAGCCTGTGCTGATCAGCGAGCAGATCCCACCGGAAACTTACACGGCTTTTACCCGCCATAGCGCAGTTCAGCCTGTACCAGAGGCGCTACAGAACCGCATTTTACTTATTGATCAGCAAGGGCTGGTGTTGCTGAGCTATCCGGTACCGCTGGTACAAACGGAACTGGCAAGCACTGCCAGTGCCATCCGGCAAGACTTACTTAAACTGCTTAACTATGATCGGACCAGCGTATGAGATCGGAGCCACGTATGAAAACACAACAATGGCTGGCGACCATCGCCGTTTTTCTTACCATGGGTGTTATTTTACTCGGTGCTTACACCAGGCTGACAGATGCCGGGCTGGGCTGCCCGGACTGGCCCGGTTGTTATGGTTTTTTAAAGGTGCCCAAGCAGGAGCATCATATTGCGGCTGCAATGGAGGCATTTCCAGAGCGGCCACTTGAGCCGCATAAAGCCTGGAATGAAATGGTGCACCGGTATTTTGCCGGTAGCCTGGGGCTGTTAATTGCGGCAATATTCTTTGTTGCCTTGCTGCGCAAACAAAGTAGCAGGTTAATACCCACTGCCTTGCTGGCGCTGGTGGTGTTTCAGGCGGCGCTCGGCATGTGGACAGTAACACTGAATTTACTGCCGCTGGTGGTAATGGGGCACTTACTGGGCGGTTTTACGTTGCTAAGCCTGCTGGCAGTGTACTGGTTAAAACTGCATCCCGACTACCGGGTGTATGAGCCTCAGCTGGTATCACTAAAACCTTTTGCCATCCTGGCGGTTGGCGTGCTGACAGTACAGATAGCGTTGGGTGGCTGGACTGCAGCGAATTATGCGGCACTGGCCTGTATAGAGCTACCGGTATGCGAGGCAGGCTGGCTGCAGCGCATGAATATCAGTGAAGCGTTTGATTTACATCTGGGGCATGACGATTACGAGTACGGTGTGATGTCGGCTGAAGCCCGCCAGACAGTGCATGTATTTCATCGCTTAGGGGCTGTCATTACGCTGGTAGTGCTGTCGGCTTTTCTGCTGCAACTGTGGCGCCGTGTTACCAGCACCTTATTAAAGCGGCTTACTTTAGCCGCAGCAGCGTTATTGCTGCTGCAGTTTAGCCTGGGTGTGCTTAATGTTGCGTTGCATTTACCGCTGGCTAACGCGGTGGCACATAACTTTGTGGCCGCTAATTTATTAATGTTGCTGGTAATAATATGTATGCAATTGCGTGCAACTAACCCTACCGGCAAGGAGAGCTTATGACAGCCATTACACGTTCACGCGCGGGTATTAATCGGGCACGCGATTATCTGGAACTGACCAAACCTAAAGTGGTGGCCTTACTGGTACTGACAGCCTGGGTTGGCATGATGCTGGCAGTACCCGGCTTACCGGATTTAATCACCTTACTGGCTGCGACACTGGGTATCGGCTTATTATCGGCAGCCGCAGCAGCGATAAACCACGTGGTAGACAAACGCATTGATGCGCAGATGGCCCGCACATACAGCCGGCCTGTAGCTAAAGGCCGTGTCAGTGCCGCTGAAGCGACCGCTTTTGCGTTTAGCCTGGCATTGCTTGGTTTTGTGCTGTTGTATCTGGCAGTAAATGCGTTAACGGCCTGGTTAACACTGGCCAGCTTGTTTGGCTATGCCGTGGTGTACACTATGTTTTTAAAGCGCGCTACACCACAGAATATCGTTATTGGCGGTTTGGCCGGCGCTATGCCACCGTTGCTGGGCTGGACAGCCATAACCGGCGAGATCCACAGCCATGCGCTGTTGCTGGTAATGATTATTTTTGCCTGGACACCACCGCACTTCTGGGCGTTGGCGATTCACCGCCGTGATGATTATGCCAAAGTGAATATGCCGATGTTGCCGGTAACGCATGGCATTGAATTTACCAAAAGTGTGATCTGTCTTTATACGGTGTTGTTGTTTATTGTTTGCTTAATGCCCTATCTGGTGGGTATGAGCGGCGCTATTTATCTGGTAGGCAGTGCCGTGTTAAACCTGCGTTTTATGCAATATGCCTGGAAACTAAAATTTAATGCCGATGCCGGTACTGCCATGGCAACCTTTAAGTTTTCTATTGTCCATCTGATGGTATTATTTCTGCTGTTATTAGTGGACCATTACTTTAAGGTATCGCCTATCTATGTTTCGTAATTTGCTTTATGTCGCACTTGCTGTAGCGGCAATGGTCGCCGGTGTGTTGTTGTATCAATTTTCGCAGGCCAGTGCCGAGCCAGAGCTGGCACTGGTTTACCCGCAGCCAAGAGCCCTGGCAGACTTTACGCTGACCGACCAGCATGGTGAAACAGTAAACCGCGAGCGCTTGTATGGCCAGTGGACGCTGGCCTTTGTTGGTTACACCTACTGCCCGGATATTTGCCCGTTAACCCTGGCTAAACTGGCCGGTGTGCAGCCCGATTTAGCGGCAATGGTAAAGCAACCGCTTAAAGTATGGTTTATTTCGGTCGACCCGAACCGGGACACCACCGAGCAGCTAAATAATTACGTCAGTTATTTTGAGCAAGCCAATGTGCTGGGCATGACAGCAGGCCATGATCAGCTGTTTCCTTTTGTCCGCCAGCTTGGGCTGATGTACGCACTAAGCAGCACGACACAGGCCGATTATCTGGTTGATCACAGTGCATCTGTGGCGCTGATAAACCCGCAGGGGCAACTGGTTGCCATGTTTAAACCGCCAATGCAGGTGGGAGAGCTGCCCGTTATAAACGCCGAGCAGCTATTAGCAGATTTTCCGTTAGTGCTTAACAAGCTTAACGCTAATTAAGCCACGGCTGGGAATACCAGTAAAAATAGCCTTTATTGCTCAGAGATGGCGCGGTGCAGTTATAACGGCTGCGGCCCCGGTTCAGCGCTTTGCTGGCGGTAACAGTAAAAGTACTATCGTCCAGCCACTGCGGTTGCAGTACTTCGCTACCGGCAAAACATTGCAGTTGGTTGCGGTTAAAGTCGTCTGTTTTCAGTGACAATTTCAGCTGCGGTGGGTTTGCGCTGATAACCGGGTTAACGCCATGATAGTTGGTAATATTAAACGCCAGTGTGCGCAGTTTTTGTGCTAAATCTTTTAAATCAGCATACTGGCCGGCTGCCGGATAACGCGGAATGCGGGTTAATACGGTATGGTTGCCAATAGCGCCGGATTGCTGACCAATACCAATAAAACCCAATTCGGTGACTAACTGTTCCAGTTCACGGCTGTATTCGCCATAAGGATACGCCAGCCATTGATGGCGCTGGCCGGTTACCTGCTCAATTTTATCTTCTGCTGCCAGAATGCTTTGTTTCATCCGTTCACGCCACTGCGACTGGCTTTCACCGGCTTCAGGTCTGGCCATATGTTCATGCCGCATAGCATGGTTTGCCACCAGTACCCCGTCGTCCGACATTTGTTTTACCTGCTGCCAGTTCAGCAAAGGGCCATCACCTTTGTCTATGCTGCCGGGGCTGATAAAAATAGTGTACGGATAGCCAAATTCCTGCAGGATAGGGTGCGCCGTGGTGAAGTTGTTTTCGTAGCTGTCGTCAAAGGTAATTACCACGCTGTTAGGCGCCACCGGCTCGCCTTTTCGCAGCTGGGCGATAAGTACGTCAAGGCCGATAACCTGAAAGTTATTGTCTTTGAAGTGCTGTAAATGGCCACGCAATTCATCGGCGGTAACACTGCTTACACGCGGAGTATCGCTGGCAACATGGTGGTAAATCAGCATCACGGCGGCCTGTGCAGGCAATGTCAGGCTAAGCAGTAATGCAACAAAACATAGAAGGTTTTTCATAAGCAGGGCACCCGCATGGCAACAAAACGAAGCCGTTTTATAGCACAAGCGGGCGTTAAACGCAGCTTTAGTCAGGTAAGCAGCTTGGATCAGTAGTAAGAGTGTTCGCCACGTTGGTGCTCGGTGATGTCACGCACGCCGTTCAGCTCACCACTAAAGCGGTTTAGTAGCTCTTTCTCGATACCTTCTTTGAGCGTTAAATCAACTTGTGAACAGCCATTACAACCGCCACCGAACTGCAAAATGGCTACGCCATCTTTGGTCAGCTCCATTACGCTGACTCTGCCACCGTGGTTAGCCAGTTGCGGGTTAATTTCACTGTCGATAACGTACTGCACCCGTTCCATTAACGAGGCGTCGTCACTCACCTTGCGTACTTTGGCGTTTGGCGCTTTTAATGTCAGCTGCGAGCCCATCTGATCGGTAACAAAATCAATGTCGGCGTCCACTAAGAACGGCTGGCTTTCAGCGTCTACTACCGCATTGAAACCGTTAAAATTCAGGGTTAAGTCGGTGTCTTCTACTGCGTCTGGCGGGCAGTAAGATACGCCACACTCCGCTTGCGCGGTGCCTGGGTTAACTACAAACACCCTGATATTTGTGCCTGCCGGTTGTTTTGACAGCAGCTTGGCAAAATGCAGCTGTGCCTGTTCTGAAATCGTGATCATAATAGTACCTGACTAAATTACTAGGTTAATGGCTATGATACTCCTCCTGTTTCTTTGAAGCCAGCCCCGCTTGAGTTTTGCCGCCTGATCTGGCTAACTTAGCCGCAGCCAAAAGGATATCATTTATGAAATATTACATTACCCTGAGCGCTTTTCTGCTCAGTTTTTGCAGTGCCGCAGCTACTACATATGTGCCAGCGGTGACAGATTCAAGCCTGCCAACACCACAACAGGTGCTGGGGTTTCAGGTTGGCGAATGGCATGCGCGCCATGACCAGATCCAGCGTTACTTTGAACAATTGGCTGCCGCGTCTGGCCGGGCCCAGCTGGAAGTGATTGGCTACACTCATGAACAGCGGCCTTTGCTGCAGATGATCATATCATCTGAGCAAAATTTGCAGCGGCTGGATCAAATCCGCCAGCAACATATTGCTGCCGCACGCCGTGGCGAAGAACTTCGCAGCGATGCTCCGGTGATTATCTGGCTGGGCTACAGCGTGCATGGTAATGAACCCAGTGGTGCAAATGCAGCTGTTTTGCTGGCACAGTATCTGGCTGCTGCTGACAATGATGAGGTGCGCAACTGGCTGAATAATGCCGTTATTCTGCTGCAACCCACGTTAAACCCTGATGGCCATGACCGCTTTGCGCTATGGGCCAATATGCACAAAGGTGCGGCGCCGGTAGCAGATCCACAGCATCGCGAGCATAACGAGCCGTGGCCAAACGGCCGGCCCAACCATTACTGGTTTGATTTAAACCGTGACTGGTTACTATTGCAGCACCCGGAAAGCCGCGCACGCATCGCCCAGTACCAGCAATGGCTACCCAACGTGGTGGGTGACTACCATGAAATGGGCACCAACAGCAGTTACTTCTTTCAGCCGGGCATTCCCAGCCGAAATTATCCGCTAACGCCTAAGCGTAACTTTGAACTGACCAGTGCGCTGGCAAAATATCATGCTGCGGCTTTAGATCAGGCGGGGCAGCTGTATTACACCGAAGAAAGTTTTGATGATTTTTATGTTGGCAAAGGCTCTACCTATCCTGATATTCAAGGCAGCGTTGGCATTTTATTTGAGCAAGCCAGTAGCCGTGGCCATTTGCAGGACAGTATTAATGGCCCGCTGAGTTTCAGTGCCACTATTCAAAACCAGCTGACTACCTCTTTATCAACTATCCGTGGCGCGGTAGATAACCGCCGCGAGCTATTGTCTTATCAGCAGGAGTTTTATAAATCTGCGCAGCAACAAGCAAAAAACAGTAAAGTGAAAGGTTATATGTTGACCGAAAGTGCTGATCAAACACGGTTGGCCGCTTTGCTGGATATATTGCAGCGCCATCATGTTGAGGTGTATCAGTTAAGCCGCGACTGGCAGGACGAAAATGAGAAATACCCGGCGCTCAGCAGCTATTATGTGCCACTGCAACAACCACAATACCGGCTGATTAAAGCGATGTTCAGCACAGAGAAGAACTTTCCTGATAACACCTTTTATGATGTATCAGCCTGGACCTTACCTCACGCTTATAACATCAGCTTTGATACGGTAAACCGTGAACCGGCACAATCGGGCCTGACCGAAACCTGGCAAACCCGCCCGGCAGAGCCAGCGGCGCTGCCGATGGGTGCCTATGCTTATGCGTTTAGCTGGCAGGATCAACAGGCGCCTTTGCTGTTACATGCCCTGCTGACAGAAAAGCTGGTAGTGCGCTCTGCCATGGCAAACTTTACTGCACTCAGTGGCAATGGCGAAGTTAGCCTGCCAGCCGGCACCATGGTGATCGCGGCAGGCTTGCAACAGCAAGCCGACTGGTTTAACCGTTTGCAACGTGTACAGCAGCGCTTCTCGCTGCCGGTGTATGCCATTAATTCTGGCTTAACGCCGCAGGGCAGTGATTTGGGTAGCAATAATTTTGCGGTAGTTAATTTACCCAAAGTATTACTAATGGCAGGGCCGGGTATTAATTCGACTGAAGCCGGCGAGGTTTGGTACAACCTGGAACGGCTGGCTGGCGTGTCGCCATCAATGGCTGAGCCACAGCAATTAAAGCAACTGGATTTAACACGTTACAGCCATATAGTATTGCCGGACGGTAATTATAGCGGCTGGCAAGACGCCGAAGTAAACCAGCTAAAGCGCTGGCTGGATAATGGCGGTGTACTGTGGGGCCATAAGCGCGGTGCAGCCTGGTTGGCACAAACCGGTTTGCTTAAAGCCGATGTATGGCAGGGCGCGGAAATGAGCAGCCTTATTCCAAACAACGACCTGAGCTACAAAGACAAAGAGTTGCTGGCAGGCAAACAACGTATTGCCGGGGCTATTTATCAGGCCGAGCTGGATTTAAGCCATCCGCTGACATTTGGTTTTACCCGTGCCACCTTGCCGGTATTTAAAAACAGTACCTTCCTGCTGCAACCATCAGGATTCCCTTTTGTAAATGTCGCACTTTATAGCGCCACACCACAGTTGGCTGGTTACACTGCGCCAGAGTATGTACCACGCATCAGCCAGAGTGCAGTTTTACTGGCACACAACGTAGGTAAAGGCCGGGTTATAGCTATGTCAGACAACCCTGTATTTCGCGGTTATTTTTATGGCTCCAGCCGCTTATTGGTAAATGCGTTGTACCTAGGTAGTAGTTTCAGCACGGCGACAAATTAGTCTGCCAGCGTTACCGCTATGGTCCAGAGGCTGATCTGCTTAGCGCCATGGCGGCGTAGCAAGCGGCATAGTTCATTGGCGGTAGCGCCGGTGGTAACAACATCATCTACCAACGCCAGATGTGCAGGTACAGTAAGCTCAGGGTGCAGGGTAAAGGCATGGCGCAGGTTAGCCTGGCGCTGTTTGCGGCTAAGGCCAACCTGAGCCTTTTGTTTTTCAGGGCGCTGTAATAATGGCAGCAGCGGTATGCCGAGGGTCGCTGCCGCTGTTTGCGCCAGTAGTTCTGCCTGATTAAAACCCCGCTTGCGCTGCCTGGCCGGGTGCATAGGTACATACACTATCGCCTCCGGCAATTGCGGGCACTGCGCTTTGTACAGTGTCAGTAACGCCGCAAATTGCTGTTGCAGCAGTTGTGCGGCGCCATAATCCTGCTGAAACTTCCAGCGCTGTAACCAGTGCTGATAAGGCTGGCGATAATAGCCAAGGCTAAGCAGTGCATCAAAATGAGGCTTTTTCAGGCCTCTGGCTACCTGTGGTAACCACAACAAATTAAAGTGACAAAGCTGATACGGCAATTGCGGTAACGCCTGCTGACAATAAGTACAAAGCTGGCAGCCGGAGCTGTGCACCGGTAAACTGCACCACAGGCAGGGCGAGGGGAGCAGCAAGTGCCACAGGCGGCCAAACTGAGACAGAAGTTGGGTTAGCAAATCAAATTCCATTTCAATTTACAATTTTATAACTATGGCAGAGAAAATGACTTCAGACAAACCGGTATTGGTATTGTTACATGGCTGGGGAGTAAACCAGGGCGTCTGGCACGGTGTGGCGCAGCAACTGGAAAGCCAGCTGGACGGCAAAATACAGTTGCTCACACCTGACTTACCTGGCTTTGGTTTATGCCGCAACTATCCGCAGCCTTATCAGCTTGATGCTGTGGTGGAGATGCTGGCAGCGCATATCCCGGCGCAAAGTTATGTTTGCGGCTGGTCGTTAGGCGGCCTGCTGGCAATAGCGCTGGCACACCGTTATCCGCACAAAGTAAAGCAGCTGGGTTTAATTGCTGCATCGCCCTGTTTTATGGCTCAGCAAAACTGGCCCGGTATGGCAGAGGCGATTATGCAGCAGTTTGCCCGTGCGTTAAGTGAAAACCTGCCACTGACTATAGAGCGCTTTTTAGCCATTCAGGCGATGGGCAGCAGCAGCGCCCGCGCTGACATTAAAGTACTGAAACAAGCCATAATGGCTTACCCGATGGCAGATATCACCGCGGTGGAAGGTGCACTGCAATTACTTAAACTTGACCTGCGACAGCAGTTTGCTGCATTAACCCAGCCTGTAGCAGGCTTTTTTGGCCGCTTAGATTCACTCGTACCGGTAAAAGTAACTGATTTACTACAGCAATTGCAGCCGCACGGCCAGTTTGTAGTGGCAGCCCATGCATCACACGCGCCTTTTATCTCGCATCAGGACGAGTTTATACAATGGCTTAGGCTGTGGCTTAACTGAATGCTGTGTTACAGCTAACCCGCTTTACTCTGGGCTGGCTTTCTTTTTAGCTGGTTTTGGTTAATAATTAGCCACTATAGCTAATGTTGCAGGAGTTGTACCATGGACATTCAATCCGCGTTGTATTCTGGTGTGCAGGGGTTTCAGCGTGCCAGTGCAGGTGTCACGGATGCGACAATTGATATTAACCGCCAGACCCGTGCGAACCGGCTAAATGAAACCGAGCAGGCCGTTACACAGGCTGCGGCCACAGAGCAGCCGCGCCAGTTGCAAACTGCTGAACAACCCGGCTCGCTAACCAGTAATTTAGTGCAGTTAGGTCAGGAAGAGCGTAACGCTCAGGCCAATGTAAAAAGTATTCAAACCGCCGACGAGGTATTGGGTACTGTGATCGATATCCGGGTCTGAGCAAAATGCTGGTATCAAATTATCCTAATGTCAGTATTAACACCGCCAATCCGCCAACGGAGATGGCGCGGCGTGATGCTGTGCGGCGGGATTTATTTGAACCGGTAAAAGAAACCGCCAAATCCGGCGCAGAAAAACCGGTGGCTACTGATGAAAAAGCCCGGCCTGGTAACAATGGCGGGGCGCAGGTTAATCTGTATGATGCCAGCGGCAAAGAAACAGAAACCCAGCAGGCGATAGATGGCCGTGGTGAAAACGCAGACAGCCAGCAGCAAAACGATAAAGGTGAAGACGCCCCACAACAACAGGCTGAACAGCAGGAACAACAAGCGATCCGGGAGCTTAAAGCTCGGGATCAGGAAGTAAAAACGCACGAGCAGGCCCATGCGGCAGTTGGTGGTCGCTATGCCGGGGCGCCAAGCTACTCGTACGAGCTAGGCCCTGATGGCAAGCAATATGCTGTCGGCGGCGAAGTACAGATAGACATTTCGCCGATACCCGGTGACCCGCAAGCGACAGTGCAGAAAATGCAGCAGGTACGCGCCGCAGCCATGGCGCCGGCAGAGCCTTCGGCAGCAGACCGACGTATTGCGGCAGAAGCGGCTCAGCGCCAAATTCAGGCACAGGCCGAACTGGTTAAACAAAATTCAGCCGCAGGGCAAAGCAACGAGACAGAACAAACCGCAGCCAGTACCGGCTTTGCCGAACAGGTCGCGCAAACCGATATCAGCTACAGTGTGTCAGATAACAACGGCGGCAGCGCCGTGGTGTACCCGCAGCGCGATACGCTGGCCAGCTCAGCACAAATGCAACTGCGCCGCAGTGTTATTGCCGGGTTTTATCAAACGGCAACAGAGCCGCAAATTAAGCAATCACTGCAACAGGTTTAGCGGGTATAGCACACACCATTCCCGTTATTTTAACTACTTCTTCAGTTTGGCAAAGGCTTCAGCAAACGCATTGCCCATAGCGGCATTGTTGTCGGCCGGCTTGGCCTGGCGTGGCGCTGCCGGTCTGTTACTTTGCTGCCGTGGTGCGGTTTTATCAGTCGCTCTGTCCGCATTTTTCGGCGCCGGTTGTTCGTCCATCCGCATCGTCAGAGCAATGCGTTTGCGTTCAATATCGACTTCCAGCACTTTTACTTTTACCACATCACCGGCTTTTACCACCTGATGCGGATCACTGACAAATTTATCGGTCAGCGACGAGATATGTACCAAGCCATCCTGATGCACACCAATATCAACAAAGGCGCCAAAGTTAGTCACGTTAGTTACCACACCTTCGAGCAGCATGCCGTCTTTGAGGTCTTTTAACGTTTCTACACCGTCTTTAAAGCTGGCAGTTTTAAATTCCGGCCGCGGATCGCGGCCGGGTTTGTCCAGCTCTTTTAAAATATCGGTAATCGTTGGCACACCAAAATGCTCGTCGGCAAAGGTTTTGGCATCAATGCTTTTTAAGAAACTGCTGTTACCGATAATCTGCTCAACCGATTTCTGATGAGCGCTGATAATTTTTTCTACCAGCGGGTAAGCCTCGGGGTGCACCGATGATGCATCCAGCGGGTTTTTGCCGTTGTTAATGCGTAAAAAGCCTGCTGCCTGCTCATAAGCTTTGGGCCCCAACCGTGGCACTTTTAACAGCTCTTTACGCTCGTTAAAACGGCCGTTCGTGTCGCGGTAAACAACAATATTTTGTGCCAGAGTTTTATTTAACCCCGCCACACGGGCCAGCAGGGGAACCGAAGCGGTGTTTAAATCAACGCCGACCGCGTTTACGCAGTCTTCTACTACGCCGTCGAGTGATTTAGTCAGCAGGCTTTGGTTTACGTCGTGCTGATACTGGCCAACACCAATGGCTTTGGGTTCAATTTTTACCAGTTCGGCTAACGGGTCCTGCAAGCGGCGGCCGATAGATACGGCGCCACGCAGCGATACATCCAGATCCGGAAACTCCAGCGCCGCCAGCTCAGAGGCGGAATATATTGACGCGCCGGCTTCTGACACCATGATTTTTTGCAGTTTTTGTGCCGGCAGAGCTTTTAATACATCGGCGGCCAACTTGTCGGTTTCGCGCGATGCGGTGCCGTTACCTATGGCAATCAGTTCTATTTTATGTTGCTGACACAGTGCTACCAGAGTGCGCACCGATTTATCCCACATATTTTGTGGCGCATGCGGAAATATAGTGGTTTGGCTAAGCAATTTACCGGTTTCGTCAATGGCGGTTACTTTAACGCCGGTGCGCAGGCCGGGGTCCAGCGCCAGTGTGTTGCGCATACCGGCCGGTGCTGCCATTAGCAGGTCTTTCAGGTTGCGGGCAAATACTTTAATGGCTTCTTCTTCGGCCTTTTCGCGCAGTTCGCTTAGCAGATCATTTTCTAAATGCAGGTGCAGCTTTACTTTCCAGGTCCATTGCACGGCTGTGCGTAAAAACGCATCTGCGGCGCGGCCTTCGTCTTTAATGTTAAAGTGACTGGCCACCATTTGTTCGCACAGGCTGTGGGCAGTTTCTTCATTGGCGTCGGGCACTAACTGCAGTTGCAGCACACCTTCGTTACGGCCGCGGAACATGGCCAGCGCACGGTGCGACGGCGTGCTTTTCCAGCTTTCTGTATGCGCAAAGTAATCGCGGAATTTAGCGCCTTCCTGCTCTTTACCGGCAACCAGGGTGCTTTTTAGTACCGCGTGTTGTGCCAGATGCTGGCGCAAGCGGGCCAGCAGGTTCGCATCTTCGGCAAAGCGCTCCATCAGAATATACTTGGCACCATCAAGTACGGCTTTTACATCGGCAAAACCGGCCTCGGCATTGATAAACGCAGCCGCTTCTGTTTCCGGATTTAACTTCGGATTGGCCTGCAGTGCATCGGCCAGCGGCAATATGCCGGCTTCAATCGCGATCTGGCCCTTGGTGCGGCGTTTAGCTTTATACGGCAGATATAAATCTTCCAGCCGGGTTTTGTTGTCGGCAGCCAGTATGTCTTGTTTTAACTCAGCGGTTAATTTGCCTTGTTCGTCTATGGTTTTTAAGATCACCTGGCGGCGCTCTTCCAGCTCGCGCAGGTAAGTTAAACGCTGTTCCAGATGCCGCAATTGCGTATCGTCCAAACCACCGGTCACTTCTTTGCGGTAACGGGCAATAAAAGGCACTGTGGCGCCTTCTTCCAATAACGCGATAGTCGCGGAAACTTGCTCTGGGCGGGCGGCAATTTCTGCTGCAATTTGTTTAACAATCATAGACATAAACACAGAATTCCTGATTAAAAAGCACCGTTAAGGTGAAAAACATCAAACTAAAAACACGGCAATATATGCCGATTGTCCACTTTGTGCGGCAAAAAATCCAATCCGGCGCTGTTTTGCCGCTATCAGCTGTAGCGTATTTGGGTAATAAACCACAGTTTATTGCCTGTAGGGGTAGGTACCAAGGCGTCATCGTCTACGCTTTTTTTCAGCAGTGCCCGCGCCATGGGGGAATCAATAGAAATGTAATCTTTGCGGCCGTATATTTCATCCGGCCCGACAATACGAAAATTCAGCTGTTCGCCCCGTTCGTTTTCAATCTCAACCCAGGCACCAAAAAATACCTTGCCGTCTTGCTGCGGCGAGTAATCTACCACACGCAGCACTTCCAGCCGTTTGCGTAAAAAACGAATGCGGCGATCCGTTTCGCGCAGCAGTTTTTTATTGTACTGATAATCAGCGTTTTCACTGCGATCACCCAGGCTGGCAGCCCAGGCTACTTTGGCGGTTACGTCGGGGCGTTTTTCCCGCCATAAATAGTTCAGCTCATGTTGTAAGGCTTCAAAACCTTCACGGGTTATTAAATCGGTGCGCATGGTGTTGGTGTCGTTCGGTAAAAGCAGGCCGGGAATGGTAGCAGTTTTTGCTGTTACTCAGCTATAGCCAGCCACAGAGCGTTATACAGACAAACTTTGTAACATAAAGAAGCGCCAAGGTTTTTCGCCGTGGCGGTTTTTTCGTTTATAGTGAAGCAAATATTGTGGAGGCTTCACTATGGCCAGTTCAGAAACCCCAAAAATTCTGGTAGTTGACGATGATATGCGTTTACGTGCCTTGCTGGAACGTTATCTGGTTGAGCAGGGTTATATAGTACGCAGCGTAGCAAATTATGAGCAGATGCAACGCTTGATGGAACGGGAGAACTTTCATCTGGTGGTGCTGGACTTAATGCTGCCCGGTGAAGACGGCTTATCTATCTGCCGCCGGCTGCGCCAGCAGGAGAACGAAATTCCGATTATTATGCTCACTGCCAAAGGCGATGAGGTTGATCGTATTATCGGCCTGGAAATGGGCGCTGATGACTACCTGCCCAAGCCGTTTAACCCGCGCGAGCTGTTGGCGCGTATCCGCGCGGTAATGCGGCGCAAAAGTAAAGAGCTGCCGGGTGCCCCCAGCCAGGCCGAGGGCATGGTGGAGTTTGGCCCGTTTAAATTTAATCTGGCCACGCGCGAAATGCGCAAAGGCGATCAACTATTACCACTCACCAGTGGCGAATATGCCGTACTTAAAGTGCTGGTAAGCCACCCGCGTGAACCGTTATCGCGTGACAAACTAATGAACCAGGCGCGGGGCCGCGACTATTCCGCTATGGAGCGCAGCATCGATGTGCAGGTATCGCGCCTGCGCCGCATGTTAGAAGATGACGCCGCTAACCCGCGCTATATTCAAACGGTGTGGGGCCTGGGGTATGTGTTTGTACCGGATGGCAGCGTCAGTTAGATGCGCTGCTTCCCGCGCAGTGCCTTTGGCCAGACCGTTTTCCTCATCGGCCTGTTGCTGTTGATTAATCAGTTGGTGTCTTATCTTTCGGTGGCGTTTTATGTGATAAAACCCACCACGCAGCAAATTAACCACCTGATTGCCAAACAAATTAAAGTGGTTTTTATTGATGTCGGGCATCAGCAATCGGTTTTATCCAATGAGCTGACAGAACGTTTTCGCGAAGCCACCGGCATTGAAGTGTATACCGAGCAGCAGGCATTGCAGCAGGGCCTGGCAGAGGCCAGTTACTACGGTTATTTCTCTGATCTGATGTCGCGTGAACTGGGCGGTGCCGCTGAAGTGCGGGTAGCACAGGGCGAAACCTATGCTTTTTGGGTGCGGCCGCCACAGGCACCGCATTACTGGGTAAAAGTACCGCTTACCGGGCTGGATGAAACCGACTTTTCACCACTGACGTTTTATCTGCTGATGATAGGCGTGCTAAGTGTCGGCGGTGGCTGGTTGTTTGCCCGCCAGTTAAACCGGCCACTAAAAAGCCTGCAGCAGGCGGCATTACAGGTAGGCGGCGGCGAGTTTCCGCCACCTTTGCCAGAGCATAAAGGCTCTACCGAAATTATTGCTGTAACCAAAGCCTTTAATTATATGGCGCGCGGTATTCGCCAGCTTGAGCAGGACAGAGCCTTGCTGATGGCCGGGGTATCGCACGATTTACGCACTCCGCTAACCCGTATCCGGTTGGCGTCGGAGATGATGCAGGAGCCGGATAACTGGATTCGGGAGGGCATTATTAACGATATTGAAGATATGAACGCCATTATCGACCAGTTTATCGACTACCTGCGCCACCACAAAGAAGAACCCGGCCAGAAAGAAAACCTTAATACCCTGGTACGTGAACTGGTGCAGGCCGAGCATTTACAGCAACGCCATATTGCAACCTTGCTGGCAGATAATTTACCCGACGTGATGTTAAGGCGGATTGCCATAAAACGCCTGCTCAATAACCTGCTGGAAAACGCCCTGCGTTACAGCGATGGCGATATTGAAATCACCACCGGCTACGAGCGCAACCGTAAACGTATTTACCTGCAAATTCGCGATCATGGCCCCGGTATACCGGAAAACCAAATGAAAGCCATGTTTGAACCCTTCACCCAGGGCGATATAGCCCGCGGCAGCGGTGGTTCAGGCCTGGGGCTGGCTATTATTAAGAAAATAGTCGATATGCACCATGGCGATATAACGCTGCACAACCACGCTTACGGCGGCTTAGTGGTAACGGTGTATTTGCCGGTAAGGTAGCACTTTGATTTGTAAAGGTTGTTGCAAAATTAGTGTTCCGTTCATAACATTCACACGCTTGGGTTGTATAAAAACAACCCGTTTCGCTTGAAATTTCATCAATCTCAGGTTGTTAGTAATAAAAAATCTGGCTGCTTAGCCGGATTTTTTTATGTCTACTGCCTTTGGTTAGCAGCATTACTGCTTTTCAAGCAGAGTATCACTGGTCGAGTTTTCAATATCATGGTGATGGTAAGACGATAAACAGCCTGACACCGCATCCATTATACCTTAACCTTGGTACAGAGGCTGAAACGCGCAGAGAAGCCTACAAAGCATTATTTAGTCACGATATTACTGATGAGGATATGCGGGAATTACGGCAATGCTTAAAGCATAACTACCCGTTGGGCGGCGAGCGTTTTCGGGCAGAGATAGAGCATATGCTTGGTGTGCGGTTAGAGCGGCAGGGGCCGGGTAGACCGATGAAGGCATATTAGCTCCGCCCCCTTTTTTCCGCTCGGAATATGTATGGTCCAGTTATGCTATGAATGCGCCTGGCAAGCAATCTGTATTGTGCCAGCCGTACCCGTGCTATCTGGCTCTGGCAGATTCTGAGGCAGAGCGGCAACAAGCCTATCGTGATTTGTTCAAAGCCGAAGTTAACGAAGCGCTGTTATGTGATATTCGCAGTGCGGTAAAAAGTGGTATGGCGCTGGGGAATGACAGGTTCAAGCAGGAAGTAGCAGATTTAACGGGACGACGGCAGCAAATGGGGCAAAGGGGCCGGCCTGAAGGGTGGCGAAAGCAGGTTTAATTTTGATCTGACCCCAATTACTCGGACCCCAATTACTCGTGGACCCCAATTACTCGTGACCCCAATTACTCGAGAGCGATTGCCAAACAGGTTATATTTACA
The DNA here is from genome assembly GCF_900108485.1 of Rheinheimera pacifica. GTDB lineage: Bacteria > Pseudomonadota > Gammaproteobacteria > Enterobacterales > Alteromonadaceae > Alishewanella > Alishewanella pacifica. Next base: position 78,462 of record NZ_FNXF01000013.1, read on the forward strand.
ACAGCACAGTGGCGCAAGACCTTGCGCCACTGTATACACTTGCTGGATACGAGGAGTTACAACATTGAATGGGAAGGCTAAATTCGTGGGGATCCCTCAGGGCTTGAAGTTAACCGGTCTAAGTATAGAAATATATGATGGAACTGATTAATATCATCTGCTATTAAGCAGAAAATAGTTTCCCAGGAGTATATGTGTACAAATTTCATTTAGTATTTATATTTTTATTCATTGTGTCTGGCTGCAGTTTTCAGTCTGCGGAAGAACGTTTTTACAGTAAAAAGGAGTTGTTTAATAAGTCAGGAATATATCAGGCCGATATAGTGTCAGATAGCGAGGAGGTTTACTTTTTTCTACAAGCAAGAGATGTTAATAGTGCTTCTGATGAGAAGACTACATTAATGGCAACAATTATTGAGCTGGATGAACAAACGGTGCTTTCTCTTCCGGTTATGGTTTCGCCTATGTATGTAAATAAACTGGAGAAGTTTCAGGCAGAGTGGTGTATTGACAACGCAAATCAGCAAGCAAAAATAGGCTGTAAAAAAAATGCTCAGCAAATCGCAAAATACTACTCAGCACTTAATACAAATCAGCCGTCAGCGAGGTTTATGGACAGCTTCAAAATAAAAGGTCAGCAATCCATAGTTTTTCCTTCGGGTAATAGGAAACTGAAAGTGCTGTTATATCAATCTCAGTGGGCTGGCAGGGGGTATTTGGCAACGTTTGATATTGATAATTTAGAATTTATACCGGGAGAGTATTATTTCTATTTTGATGTGGAAAGAGGTATCGGCGGATACATTAGTAAAATTACAGCATGGGTTGAGTCTGGTATTGATGGAAATACCTTATGGCAGCAAGTCATAAATAAATGAATAGTAGTAGTGAATTCATGAGCAGATATAAAGAAGTAAGAGTCAGACACAAAATATTGTGGTGGTATTGCTTTGCGGCTTTTTTAACTTTGGCGGTTCAGGCAAAGGAGTATTTACAGCCTGAACCTCAACAAATAAAAAAAATCTTGCAAGAACTTGCTCCTGCTTGGGAGCTTCTTTCCGACGATTTTGATAATAGCCCAGAGCTATTTATCGCTTTGGCTTATCGCTATGGCCGGGGTGTTGATATAGATATGGATATTGCTATGGCAATGTACATTTCTGCCGCAGAAAAAGGTGTAGCTAAAGCACAGAAAGATCTGATTGATCTGTTCCAGAAAGGGCAGGAAATCCCACAGGATGTTACTAAAGCACGATATTGGGCAAAGATATATGCATCACAAAGTAAGCCGACTATTGTGATGGCATTAGCAAACTTGTTTATGGAAGGACATCAGCAATTCCCGAAGAATCCGCAACGTGCGTTAGAGCTGTATCAGGACGCGGCATCAAAGGGTTTTGTTAATGCGCAGATGAAGTTATTTGATATTTATACACAAGGACAGATTGTTCCTCAGGATTTAAATAAAGCTCGATATTGGCTCGAAAAAGCGGCTGAACAGAATGAACCATTAGCAATAGTGAAGCTTGGACTTGTATATCAGGAAGGTCGCGGTATTGCACCAGATAATACTAGAGCTTTACAACTGTACCACAAGGCTGCTGAATTGGGGCAGGCAGAAGCTCAGTTATTGCTGGGCACTTATTATTCGGTAGGTAAATTTGTTGAACGGAGTGATACAGAGGCTGTGAAATGGTTTCGTTTGGCTGCTGCACAGAACAGTATGTATGCTCAGTTTCTATTAGGTGTACTTTATGAATCTGGTTCAGGAGTGAAAAAGAATTTATATCAGGCGGCAGAGTTGTATAGCAAGGCTGCCAACCAAGGGTATGATAAAGCTCAAGAACAGTTGGCGAAGCTGAATAAAAAGTATATGCCACTAAACACTGATGAGTTTGATTATCGTCTGGTTAACTTGGCAGAGCGTGATCTGCAACAGCTGGCAAAGAATTTTTATGAGCGAAATATTACTGACCCGGCTATTTTGGATCTGGTCGCCAGAACGGTATTGCTGCGGTATAACGCGGATAATAGCTACACTGTTGATGCATTAGCCTGGTTTTGCAAAGCTTTAGCGCAAAGCAACAACGCAAGGTATCGTCAGACATTGGAGTTTATAGTAGCTGAGGGAAATTCATTTAAACTTAGGCGGCATGCCAGAGCGAGTTTAGATAAATTGCCTGTTGCGCAGGTCGAGCAATATCAAATTTCTAATTCGCAGACATTGATTATTAGCAGCCATTAAGGTTTGTGTAAAATAAACGGGGTCAGATCAAAATTAAATAGACTAAGCTTAAGCCATCGATCAGCAACCTAAGTAGCTGTTATGGCGAGACTCCCCCGTGTCCATTTAGCCGGTGTGCCAGAGCATGTTATTCAGCGTGGTAACAACCGGCAAGCTTGTTTTTACTGCGACGATGATTTTGGTTTTTATATTGTCCCGTTCATATCGTTCACACGCTTGGGTTGTCCCGTTCATACCGTTCGCACACCGGGGACGGGTAAAAACAACCGGATTTTGTTGGATATTTAATCAGTTTCCGGTTGTTAACCATAAAAAATCTGGCGCTTTCGCCGGATTTTTTATGTCTGTTGCCTTTGGTTAGCCGCTTTCTGTATTTCAGGCAGGGTAAGGCGGCATCCTGTGCGAATGCTGTTTTTTTATCCTGCCATAAAACGGTTGCTGCTAATCAGGCACGTAGTAGCCACATAACACCCCCTGCCATGCACTAACCCACTGCGCCTGATCTGCATTTTTGTTCTGCCTGCCTTGCCATACTTCGGCAGGAGTTAGCCCACCTAAATTCTGATGAGTTCGGATTTGGTTATACCAAGCGCGGTAAATCGCCAGCTCGGTTTGGAGATCACATTGGTTGAAGTTTAGCTGCTGCCATTTCTGTTTAAACGTACCAAAGAAGCGCTCAATTCTGCCGTTTTGCCAAGGGCTGGCAACCTTTGTTGTTTGGTGTTTAATGCCGAGTAATTTCAGGCAACTTTTTAACCACCATGAATTAAAACAGGCTTCGTTATCGGTACGGATAAATTTGGGCAAGCCGAATTGTTTTATCGACTGGCAGATTTCCAGAAGCAGCACATCGGAATGTTTAGAGCTCAGCTCCCGCAGCGCAATACTCAGCCTTGAACCGTGATCAACAATCCCCAGCACCAGCTTTTGCTGCTTGTTCAGTGTCACCGTCGTTAAATCCATGCCCCAGGTTTGGTTAACCGGCAAGGTGCGCGGTGGCTTGTGCTTAATATCCCGGCGCAGAATGCGTATCTGGTACTGCTGATTTTTTATCTGATAGTAAACAAAGGTTTTCCCCACGCTATCACCGTTATGGCCGTAGCGCTGGTTAAACAACTCCGCTACTTTACCCGCCCCGTAGCCGGATATAGCCGCCAGATAGAGCACCTTATCCACCACCCATTGCGGCTTTTTACGGTTTTTGCAGTAACGCTGTGTTGGCAAATTTGCTGTAATGGATTTGGCATAAAAAGGTTTTGCTGGTTTTGCAGTAAAGCGGCTAAACCAGCCAGTCAACACCAGCAATAAGCTGAAGCTTATATAAATTAATAACTTTAAAAGCATGTTGTTTGTAGTTCGCTGCACAGGGTTCTGAGTATACACATCCCTGATGATCGTCCTCCCGGCTCGGACGTCCTTTGTCCTCGCGTTCAGCCCTAAGAAAGCTGCGCGCCCTCGCTTTCTTCGAGACGGGCTTCACCCTGCAAGGCAGTAAATTCAGCGCCGCAGGCGATATAAATAAACGGGGTCAGATCAAAATTAAATAAACGGGGTCAGATCAAAATTAAATAGACTAAGCTTAAGCCATCGATCAGCAACCTAAGTAGCTGTTATGGCGAGACTCCCCCGTGTCCATTTAGCCGGTGTGCCAGAACATGTTATTCAGCGTGGTAACAACCGGCAGGTGTGTTTTGCGAATGACGAAGATTTTGCTGCTTATACCCATTGGCTGAAAGAGTATTCGGATGCCTTTGGTGTCCACATTCACGCCTGGGTATTTATGACTAACCATGTGCATCTGCTTTGTACCGCATCTGACGATAGTGGCATTAGCTTAATGATGCAAAGCCTGGGCAGGCAATATGTACGGTACTTTAACCAGCGTTACAAACGCAGTGGCACCTTGTGGGAAGGACGGTTTAAATCCTGCTTGGTGCAGGAAGAACACTATGTTTTGGCGGTGTACCGCTACATAGAAATAAACCCGGTGCGGGCAGGTATGGTGAGCTCGCCTTCGTCATATGCTTGGTCCAGTTATGCTATTAATGCGCTTGGTAAACAATCGGCTTTGTGTCAGCCGCACCCGTGCTATCTGGCTCTGGCAGATTCTGAGGCAGAGCGGCAACAAGCCTATCGTGATTTGTTCAAAGCCGAAGTTAATGAAGCGCTGTTATGTGATATTCGCAGTGCGGTAAAAAGTGGTATGGCGCTGGGGAATGACAGGTTCAAGCAGGAAGTAGCAGATTTAACGGGACGACGGCAGCAAATGGGGCAAAGGGGTCGGCCTGAAGGGTGGCGAAAGCAGGTTTAATTTTGATCTGACCCCAATTATCGAAATAATAACTACTCTCTAGGTCGGCCAGATGGTCAATTTATAACTACAGCTAAAGAAATGAATCAAGCAATTAACGATGCAGGTGGAGATTCAGCAGTGCTGGGGAAACTTTTTGGTGTCGACACTTGGAATGGACAGAACCTTATAAGAATAGACATTGATAACCCAACAAGTTTGAATCCTAGACTGCCCACACATAACAACAGTGGGGCAAATGCTAATTTTGTTCCGGGTGGTAAAACATCTGGAGGCATTTCTGAAGTTGTTGTAGATGTTATCCCACCGGAAAAAGTATGGGTAACTCCTGTTAAGCCAATTTCTGAAGGTCGTAAATAATGAAGAGCTCTTACTATGTTTTGGGTATTGGATATAAAGTGTCAGATTATGAAAAAAAACACCCTTATGAAGTATGGTTAGATATTGATAATGCGGATGCTCCCCTTGTGATGCTGGAGGGAAGAGGGATGGGTGGCATCGGTGGTAGCTTTAAACCAAGTGATATAATAGAGCCTCAATGGAAAGAGCATCTTATTATCTCCAATACAGAATGGCTGATTCCTTTATGTATAGATGCAGCTCAAAATAGAAATATGCTTGATTTTAAATTGGTGCTGGAGACATATAACTATCTTCATAACTGCTCTCCTACTCAAGTCTCAAAATGACCGTTCCTTCCGGGTATCCAAATAAGTGATCCCACCATTAATCACTGCCATTGTCCCGTTCATACCGTTCGCACACCGGGGACGGGTAAAAACAACCGGATTTTGTTGGATATTTAATCAGCTCCTGGTTGTTAACCATAAAAAATCTGGCTGCTCAGCCGGATTTTTTTATGTCTGTTGCTTTTGGTTAGCCGCTTTTCTGTTTTTCAGGCAGGGTAAGGCGGCATCCTGTGCGAATGCTGTTTTTCGTTCTGTAAGAAGTAGTAGCCGTTGCACAATTCGGCCCTCCTTAAAATAAACACTTGACCTTAAGTTAGCTTGAGGTCATAGCTTTTGGTGCTGTTTTACTGCTGCCAGCTTCTGGCAGGGGTTAAGCTAAACTGTTAGCGGCAATCTCAAGGTTATAGGGGGTAAAGTGCAATCTATTATTCAGGTAAACAATTTAAGCAAAACCTATCCATCCGGTTTTCAGGCGTTGCAAAACATTCAATTGGATATTCGCCGTGGTGAAATTTTCGCTTTGCTGGGGCCGAACGGGGCTGGCAAAACTACTTTAATCAGTATTATCTGTGGCATTGTTAACCCGGGCGAGGGCACTGTACTGGTAGACGGCCTGGACATAGTGCAGCAGTACCGCAAGGCCCGCCAGCGCATAGGCCTGGTGCCGCAGGAGTTGTCGGTCAGTATTTTTGAAACAGTGTGGGATACCGTTAGCTTTAGCCGGGGGTTATTTGGTAAACCGGCTGACCCGGCTTATTTGCAGCAACTGCTGCGCGATTTATCACTGTGGGATAAAAAAGACAGCAAAATTATGACCTTGTCTGGCGGTATGAAACGGCGGGTATTAATAGCTAAAGCGCTGGCGCACCAGCCGCAAATTTTATTTCTGGATGAACCTACCGCCGGGGTCGATGTTGAGCTGCGCCGGGATATGTGGCAGATGATCCGCCGGCTGCGCGACAGTGGCGTGACTATTATTCTTACCACGCATTATATTGAAGAAGCCGAAGATATGGCCGATCGCATTGGCGTGATCCGTGCCGGTAAATTGATCCTGGTCGATGACAAAACCAGCCTGATGCAAAAACTGGGTAAAAAGCAATTGCTGTTGCAGCTGACCACGCCATTGCAGCAAATCCCGGTGGCGCTGGCCGGATATCAGTTGCAGTTATCTGCTGATAACAACCAGCTGATATACACCTTTGATGCACAGCAGGAGCAGGCCACGATCACCAGCTTGTTACGCCAGTTGAATACTCAGGGCATAGAGTTCAGTGATCTGCACACCAGAGAAAGCTCGCTGGAAGATATCTTTATCAGCCTGATGGGAGATGCCGCATGAATTTTTACGCCATTAAAGCCATTTACCTGTTTGAGCTAGCCCGTACCTGGCGCACGCTGATGCAAAGTATTGCCTCACCGGTGTTATCTACCTCGTTGTATTTTATTGTGTTTGGCTCTGCTATCGGCTCGCGCATGGTAGCGATAGATGGCATTAGCTATGGCGCCTTTATAGTGCCGGGCTTAATTATGCTGACGGTGCTGACAGAGAGCACATCGAATGCCTCTTTTGGTATTTATATGCCGAAATTCTCCGGTACTATTTACGAGATTCTATCGGCACCGGTGTCGGCAGTAGAAATTATTCTCGGCTATGTCGGCGCGGCAGCCAGTAAGGCTATTTTACTGGGGTTAATTATCCTGTTTACGGCGCAGTTTTTTGTCGATTTCAGCATAATGCACCCGCTATGGATGCTGACTTTTTTAGTGCTTACCGCCATTAGCTTTAGCCTGTTTGGTTTTATTATCGGTGTGTTGGCTAACAGCTTTGAACAACTGCAAATTGTGCCGCTGATGGTGATCACGCCGTTAACCTTTTTAGGCGGCAGCTTTTATTCCATCAGTATGCTGCCACCGCTGTGGCAACAAATTACCTTGTTTAACCCGGTGGTATATCTGATCAGTGGTTTTCGCTGGAGTTTTTACGGTGTGGCCGATGTTAATGTTGGCCTGAGCCTGGCAATGATTTTGCTGTTTATGGCCAGCTGTATTGCGGTAATCTGCTGGATTTTCCACACCGGCTATAAAGTTAAGGTGTAAGCCCGTGAACAGCTGGCAGTGCGGCTGTCAGCTGTTCACTCAGTGCTTTAACAATGACTTGATCCTGCCAGTACAAATTATGCGACAACGGGTTCCAGCTGGCGGTTAACCAGCTGAAAAAGCCACCGCCGCTGGCGTTAATTTCAATATCGGTTACCAGTGCGGCATAGCCATCTGATAACTCGGCCAGTGGCCAGCCCAGTACATCGTCTTTGTCGTAGTAGTTGTGCCAGATAAAAGCGCTGTTGGGCTTAGTGAACGGAATTATTTGCTCCATCGCATGGGCGGCAACGAAGATCGGAATATTGCAGCCGGTGGTAATAAGGCTAACCAGACGATCACCGCGTAAAAACGCGATATCCTCCTCAGTTAGCCAACTATCGCCGCTGATGGCCGCCTGATAGCGTTTTATATCCCGCCAGATGCCGGCTGCCGGTTTTAGCCCGGCTTTGGCTTGCTGGGCATCCCACAAGTAGCACGACAACACATGGCAGCCTAATGAATGTGCCAGTAACACCAGCTTGCCGTCGGCGGTTAACTGCTGTTTGGCCAGATACAGTGCGCGGGCTATTTTCAGCTGGCTGTAATGATACAAACTATGTGGATGCTCTTTACGATGTTCCAGCGCCGCGGCGTCGGCAAAACCAAACAACATAAAGCGGCGCAGTTTGCTCCACCGCAGGCGTGTACCTGTAGCCTGCCACACCCGCTGCTCGTTGTACTGCAGTAAGTCCTGATAATACACGGTGCCGTAATACAGCGGCGCTGTGGAAACACTTTGCTTCAACCGAGCAAACAGTTTGTCGGCGTAATCCGGCTGGGTTTCGCCCATGCCATGAATTGTCACCAGCGCTACGGTTTTCATCGCTCAGGCCTGTTGCTGTTTGCGCTGTTGCTCCAGATAGGCATACAGCTGCTCGGTAAAAAAGCCGTGCATTAAAAAGCGCTGGCCTAAATTCCACGGCCCGACTAAATAATGCGGGTACTTGTTATAGGCCATTTCGCTCAGCGACTTATCGCCAACCAAATCACCGATGCGGATAGCAATGGATTGATCGAGGTTAAAACCGTTAATGGCATCGCGGTATTCTTCCCGCGTTAGCAGCAGGCAGAATAAACACATAAACAGCGCATGGGCGCTTTCAAAATCCAGCCATTGCGTACGTCTCTCAGTAAATTCAAACTGCGCCATATCAATGCTTTGCCAGTGCTGCCAGTTAAGCGCGTTTGCTGCTAACGGCTGCTTTGGGTGGTGCCAGCTGCCAAGCTCAGCAAATAAACGAAACAGCTGCTAATCATGCTCAACAAAGCTGGCGTGTTGCATATCGGCAACGCATTTTGGGTACAGTTGCACCGGGGTAAAATCGCTATTGGGGCTATTGGCCGCCAGAAAGTTCAGCACATTAGATTCAGTGGCATAGTGGCGTAAAATCAGTAAGTTGGCTTCTTTGCTGACAAAATGGGTGCAAAACCAGCAAATCAGCTGTTGCAGGCGGGTATGGGCACTAAATTGCGGCAACGGCAGGCGCTTAAACAACCAGGTGATATGCAGCAAAATTGCAAAGATAAACTGCAGCAGTGGCCGCACGCCCCAGCGCAGCGGGTTTTGTAAGTCTTTTAACCATAAATCCAGTGCCGCTTGCTCGATTGGCAGCGAGTTATCCTTAGCAATGGCCTTTAAATAGGCGCTTGGGCCGCTGCTGTTATGACGATCAGTACTCATGCTCTACCTCTTCCAGTTGCAGGCAATATAACCTGGCGGTAACACGGGCGGTGCGCACTATGGCCGTTAGCTGCGCCGGGCTTTGGCATAAGCGGTCGATCAACTGATACAGCTTTTGCATATGGTCGTCATCGTTAGCGCCGTGGTAGCGCATAAAGCGGGTAAAGCTGCCATCGCCGCAGGTGGTTTTATCTATTTGCGCGGCCCAGTCGTTGGCCATTTTCTGGCCCAGGCCTTCAATGATCCACATGGCGCCGATTAAATCGACCGGATTGGGCTGGCCGGCACGGTACATTAAAAAGCCGTGCAGCGCTTCGGTGCCGATATTACGCGGCGCGTTTTGGATGTCGCTTAAGCTGCCGCCGGCGGCAACGTAATCGCGTTCTAACATTTCATAGTCGCGGTGCTCTTCACGGGCATGGCCGATAATGGTTGAACGCACATCGCTGTAATCGCGCTCAAAGCTTGAGGCACTGCGGCTGATCCAGCGTGAGCCCTCTATTACTTGCTGGCGCCAGTTCAGCAGCAGTTGGCAATAATCGGCTTTACTGAACTGGCCACGTTCTAACCGTTGCAGCAGCGGCACGCGGCCGAGCTGGCGCTCAAATTCAAACCAGACCCGCATTAGCGCCTGTAAACACTGTTGGCCCTGCGGGCTTAGTACTTGCTCTGTCATTCAGGCCTCCACTACGGTCAGTTGCATATAGGCATTATTAAAGCGGCCACTCTCCGGCACCATGCATACTATGGTATCGCCGGTTTTATAGCTTTGCGTGCGGCGAAATTCGTCCAGCATAATAAAAATAGATGCACAGCCGGTATTGCCGCGAGTGTACAGGTTGCTGTACCACTTATGCTCAGCAATGCCAACGCCGGCGCGCTGCAACATGTCGAAGATTTTGCCGCGAAAATAATGCGATGAGTAATGGCACAATACGTGGTCGACCTTGTCCGGTTGCACACGGCCCTCGGCGATTAAGCGCAGGTAACCATCTACGCCCAGCTTAACGATATTTTCCAGCAGCCGCACATCCTGGCGAATAAGCAAGGCGCCGGCCGCTTCGGCCTGGGCATAAGTGGCGTAATCCTGCCAGCTTTGGCTATGGTCGCTATCCGTTGGGTAGCCCACGCTCATACACACCGGATAGGCATCGGCATGCGAAAAGCTGCGGATCCAGTCAATACGGAAACACTGGCCGCGCGCCTGGGTTTCCAGCAGCAGGGCACCGGCGCCGTCGGATAACATCCAGCGCAGAAACTCGGCGTTAAAATCCAGTGCTGTGCCGGCGGCCTCATAACGGCTGGCTTTAAATAAGCGCGAGGTCAATTCGCTGGCCACCACTAACGCATTGGGCTGCTCGCCGGCTTTCAGGTTAGTAAAGGCGGCTTTTAGCGCCATCATACTGCCGGAGCAAATGCCATGGCTGCTGTGTAACTCGATATCACTTAAGCCCAATTCAGCCTGCAGCATAGAGCCAAAGCCCGGCAGCACCACATCGCCCTGGCTGGTGGCGGCGCTTAGCATCTTAATCTGCCGTTTGCCGATAAAGCTGCCGGTTAAGCAGTGCTCTGCTGCCCGTGCCGCCATTGTGGCATTAGAAAACAGGGTGTTGTGGTTAGCATCAATGGCATAGTGCCGCGTATGAATACCGTTAGACTGCAAAATGCGCCGCTTTAACCGGCTGGGTTTGCCATGTACTAAACCTAACAGCGGCTCCATTTCGTCATTGCTGATCGGCGGGCCGGGTAAAAAGTGGCCGCTGGCGGTGATATACACACTCATGCATTCACCTTACGCTGTTTTAGTGCCACTTTTAAGCAGCGCAGGTTTTCTTCCATATAGGGCAGCACGCACACCACTGCCATAAAGCCCAGATAATAGGGCAGGTAAGTATCGCCGCCGTGGGCGTAAGGCATGCGCTGAAAATAAAACTCGCCCTGCCAGTTAAATGTCAGCAGCTTAACCACCACCGGATAGTTAATCACGGCAATTAACAGCAACATATACAGTGGCAAGGTGGCTAAATAATTATGCGCATGCATTTCCCACAAGCTGATATGGCGCTTGGGCGCGGCATAATGCACGTCATAGTGGGCTACCAGTTCATGTGCCAGCCAAGCGGCAATGCAAATCAACATAATCAGCACATTTACCTTAAACAGCAGGCAAAGCAAAATCGGCACCGCCATCTGGATGCCCATCAACGAGTGAATAAGCGACTCTTTTAAGCCCGAGGTATGTTCAATGCGGGTAGCGCGGTGGCAGCACCAGTCAACAAAACCGGCAATACCCCAAAGCGGCAAAAACACATACAACATTAACTGAATAAGCAACTGATTGGTTTGCAACACCGGACTCCTGTTGGTGCTAATACTGCGGCGTACTATAGCGCAAGGTTAATGGTTTGTAGATTATTTTCTGGTTGCCCGGTTGCCGCATTTAAAATGCCTTATGCGCGCTGCCGCACCGAACGACACAAATAACAAGCTCATTGTATGCTACCGGATAGTGCATTTCTGCGCTGTCTGAGCTGACAACGAGGTTTATATGAATAAGTTTCATGCAAAGTTGCTGCTTGCCGCAGCAATCACGCTGGCGTTAGGCAGTGCACAGGTTGTAGCCGATGATAAAACGGCCGCAAAAGCGAAAAGCGGGCCGGTAGTTGATGCCCGCCAGGAAGCGCAAATCTGGACCACCTACACGCTAAGCCCTTATTTACGGGCCAATGACTTAACCGTTACGGTGCTGGATGGCAAAGCCACGCTTAGCGGCAATGTAGAAGACGATGTTCACAAAGATCTGGCCGGTGCTATTGCTGCGGGTGTTAATGGTATTAGCGATGTTGACAACAAAATTACCGTAGATGCCGACTACAAAGCGCCTGATCGCAGTAGTACCCGCGGTTACGGCGATGTGGTGGATGATGCCACTATTACTACAGCAATAAAGTCAAAATTACTGTGGAGCAAGCATACCGAAGGTATGGACACCAAAGTGGTAACTAACGCAGGCAAAGTCGAGTTAAGCGGCACTGTGGCCACCCAGCAAGCAAAACAGCAGGCCGAAAAGCTGGCAAAAAATACTGATGGTGTGCGTTCGGTAGATAATAAATTGCAGGTTAGTGACAAAACCGCTGACGGCAAAATCTATAAAAAAGCCGATGCGGAAAAAGGCAGCGTGATCGCCGATAGCTGGATTACCACCAAGGTTAAATCGACTTTTATGTATTCCAGTAATGTTGCCGGGTCTGATATTTCGGTTAAGACCGATAAAGGTGTGGTTACGCTGGCTGGTGAAGTAGGCAGCGGTGCAGAGCAGGCACTGGCCATTGAGCTGGCACAGAATATCCGTGGTGTAAAAAGTGTTACATCACGCCAGCTTGTTTTTTAAGCGGTTAACCTGGCGGGCCTGGGTTTACCGGCCCAGACCAGCTTTTGTTTAAACCTTATTAACCGGACAAGGTTGGCATTGATATGAATGAACCTCAGTATGCAAACCCGCAACTGCTGCGTAACGCTATGTTGCAGCTTAATTTTGAAGCCTTAAGTGCTGAAATGGTGCGCATGCGCTGCGAAGTTATACTGCAACAAAATATCTGGCTGCAACAACAGCAGCATTTATTACAGCACAACCAGTTGTTGCTGTTAACCTTGATGCAGGCGGTTAGCCAAAATGCCAATACCCAAACCAAACTGCAGCAACTTACCCTCGACAGCCAGTGCGATGCACTAACAAAAACACTTAACCGCAATATTATGCTGGACCGTATCAGCCAGGCCATCAGCATGGCGAAACGACAGCAAAGCCATTTTGCACTGTTATTTATTGATCTGGACCGGTTTAAACCGGTAAATGATCAGTATGGCCATGCTGCCGGTGATGCAGTAATACTGCAGGTTTGCGAACGTTTAACTGCTGCCGTGCGAGACAGTGATGCGATAAGCCGGCACGGTGGTGATGAATTTCTGTTGCTGCTTAACGACATTAAAGATAACCAGGCGGCCACCTTGTTTGCCAACAGGCTGGTACAGGCTCTGGCACAACCGTACCAGATCGCAGGGGCTAGCGTTGTATTGTCCGCCAGTATTGGCATTGCATTATATCCTGAGCACAGCCACAGCGCTAAAGCCCTGATTAGCTGCGCAGACGCTGCTATGTACCGTGCCAAGCAACAAGGTGGCAGCCGGGCATGTTAAAACCTGGCGTAAAGTTGTTATTGCTATGCGCGCCAGCGCACAGACAGCCGCTGGTTTTAACCGCATAGTGAACCAGGGCTCACCTTCGCTGCAGCCCCGATTGATCAGGAGCTACAGATGAAAAAACACATTGCCGACACTCTGGTTAGTGCAGAGCCTTTATCCGGGGTACGATTTGGCAAACGCTGGCTGTTGCTGGCCAGCGCTGTTGCATTATTAAGTGGCTGCGCTTCTGCGCCTGTGCCACCCACCGCTGAAATGCAAGCTGCAGAACGTGCCATTGGCACTGCCGAGCAGGCCCAGGTGGTGCGTTACACCACTGTCGAACTTGATACCGCGCGTAAAGAGCTGGCAGCAGCACGCTTAGCCATAACCGAAGAAAATATGCCACAGGCCAAACGGCTGGCACTGCAAGCTCAGTTAAATGCCGAGCTGGCTCTGGCGCGTGCTGAGCTTATTAAAGCTCAGGCAGTGAATAAAGATATGCAACAAAGTATCGACGCCGTGCAGCAGGAAGCTCAGCGTAATATGTCAGGGGTAAAACTATGAACCGTATGCTTTCTTCAGAAAAAATGTCTTTTAGCAAAACCTTGCTTAGCTTAAGTTTGGCTGCAGTGTTTGTAGCCGGTTGTGCCAGCGCACCGAAAAGCCCGGAGGGTGCAGCTAATGTGCGCCAGCAGCTTATTCAGTTGCAGGGCAACCAGCAGTTGGCGGTGTTAGCACCACTGGCAATAAAAGAAGCTGAGCAAGCTGTTATTGCCGCTGAACAGCCAGAAAAAAATGCCGCTTTGGCCGCCCACAGGGTGATCATGGCTGAACGCAAAGTGAGTATGGCCAGCACACAGGCGCAAACCCGCCAGTTGGAGTTACAGCGCGACAGCTTAAGCCAGAAACGTGATGAAGTGCGCCTTAGCGCCCGCACTCAGGAAGCGGCCAGCGCCCGTGCAGACGCCAGTGATGCGCGCAGTGATGCCGAGATGGCCCGTTCACAAGCCAGTAATGCCCAGGCCAACGCCGCCATGGCACGCCAGCAAGCCGATGCTGCAGCCGCAACCGCCGCTGCCACTACGGCAGACTTGCGGGCACAAATAGCCGAGCTAAATGCCAGGCCAACCGACAGAGGCTTAGTGGTAACACTGGGCGATGTGTTGTTTGACACCGGCAGGGCCAACCTGAAAAACGGTAGCAGTAATCATCTGGATAAACTGGCGGTGTTTTTAAACGCCCATCCAACACGAACGGCGCAAATTGAAGGCCATACCGACGACGTCGGCTCTGACTCAGCCAATATGTTGTTATCACAGCGGCGTGCTGACACAGTAAAAGCATTTTTAGTGGCGCAGGGTATTGCTGCCAGCCGGCTGGATGCTTCCGGTAAAGGCGAAACTACCCCACTGGCCAGTAATGCGTCAGCTGATGGCAAGCAGCAAAACCGCCGGGTAGAAGTGATTATCGCCAATATTGCCGAGTAACGGTTTGTTAAGCGTTAACCCGATCAACACACCCGCTGCGGCGGGTGTTTTTTTGCCTGTTAGGGTGTGCCTTGCTCTGCTAATAAGCGTTTTGCGCTATCGGGTACGGGTTCGCCCAGCAAGCGGCGGTAATTGTCTATTCCTACCTGATAGCATTCACAGGCAGCATGTTGCAACGCAGGCCGATTTAATATGCTTATCATGCCGCGGCTATAACTAATATATTGTTTTTGTTGTAAAATACCTGCCGCTACGGTAACGCCACTGCGCCGTACGCCTAACATATCTGCCAGAAACTGATGCGTCAGGTGAAAGTCATTACTATGCGCCCGGTCATGGCTCATTAACAGCCAGCGCGCCAGGCGATACTCCAGCTCGTGAAAATGCGCGCAAGCCGTACTTTGTGATAGCTGCGCCATTAATACATACAGATACTGTTGTAATATATTTTGTAGCTGCGGGCAGTCATGCAGCAGTTGCTGCAGCGCGGCAATATCAATACGCCAGGCAGTGCCTTTACCTTGCACCACCGCTTGCATCGGCGCTGTGGTTATACCCAGCGCCAGTGTAACGCCCAGCATACCTTCATTGCCAATTAAGCCTATTTCCAGCGGTTTGTGGCCGGCCAGTTTGGTTACCAGCGAAATAAAACCACTTAGCGGAAAATACAAATAGCGGTAACGCTGCCGGGGTTCACACAGCACTGCGCCAAACTCCAGTGCTACCACATCACAATGTTGCAACAGCAAAACACGTTCTTTTTCTGACAGCAAATTAACTAAATGATTAGTAATAAGCGGAACAGCTAAAACAGGCATGGTGCTGGCCTTTAGCACTGGCGGTGCCGCAATGGCGCAAGACAGGTGCTGTGCCGTCTTGGCTTTTCAGTATACCGGTTTTACGTTATGCCTCTGTGCGCTAAGGCACTCAGTAACACCAATTAATGATTCACCTTGCTCCAGCTAAGCTGATGCGCCTGATTGTCTAAGGGCAGTGCCAGGCAATGCTGACTGACAAAAACGGGGGAGTCAGCAGTAATAAGTACCCCATCCAGCGTCAGCTCTGCCTGTTGATCATGAGTTTGCTTAATACACAGGGCATAACTGCTATTGCCAATTGTTACGGTAGCGCTAAAACCCGGCCAGTGTGCCGGCAGGCAAGGGGCAATATGTATATGGCTGCCATGGCGGCTAATGCCCAGCAGGCTTTCTACACCGGCGCGGTACATCCAGCCGGCAGCTCCGGTATACCAGCTCCAGCCACCCCGGCCAGTGTGCGGTGGCACCGAGTAAATATCAGCGGCTACCACATAAGGCTCCAGCTGATACCGGTTAACGGCTGCCGGGGTTAACGCATGGTTTAGCGGATTTAACATGCTAAACAGCTGATGCGCTTTGTCGGCCTGGCCTAATCGGGCAAAAGCCATTACTACCCACATGGCAGCATGGCTGTACTGGCCGCCGTTTTCTCTAAGCCCCGGCGGATAGCCTTTTATATAACCGGGGTTATGTGCGCTTTGATCAAACGGTGGGGTAAACAACAACAGTAATTGCTGCCGTTGCTGCACTAAGTGTTTATCTACCGCCGCCATTGCCGCGGTAGCACGCTGTGGCTCTGCCACGCCCGACAACACCGCCCATGACTGGCTTAGTGAGTCTATCTGGCATTCGTCACTGTGCTGGCTGCCAAGCCAGCTGCCATCATCGTAGGTGGCGCGTTTATACCAGTTGCCGTCCCAGCCATATTGTTCTATTGCCTTAAGCAAAGTGTTGCTGTGGGCCTGCCATAACGCTGCACGGGGATCACACCGGGCCGTTGCCAGCGGGATAAATTGTGCCAGGGTGGTTAGCAGCAGCCAGCCAAGCCAGATACTCTCGCCTTTACCGCCGGCACCAACCTGATCCATACCGTCGTTCCAGTCGCCGCTGCCCATCAGTGGCAAACCGCGTTCACTGCTTAAGCTGATGGCTTGATCCAAGCCACGGGCGCAGTGCTCATACAAAGGCGCGACTGCATCGGTAGGCATCGGCTGGAAAAACGCATCATGCTGGCCCGGTTCCAGTTGCGGCCCCTGCAAAAAGCTGATGCTTTCATCCAGCACAGCGCTGTCGCCTGAGGTATCGATATAGCGGGCGCAGGCAAAGGCCAGCCATACCCTGTCGTCAGAAATACGGCTTCGCACGCCCTGGCCGCTGTGTGGCAGCCACCAATGCTGCACATCACCTTCAACAAACTGACGCTGTGCTGCCCGTAATAAATGTGCCCGGGTCAGCTCTGGCGCGGCAAAGCTAAGAGCCATAGTGTCTTGCAGCTGATCGCGAAAACCATAAGCGCCGCTGGCCTGATAAAAGGCGGCGCGGGCATTAATACGACAGGCAATGGTTTGATACAACAGCCAGCCGTTTAGCATAATGTCCATTGCGCGGTCCGGCGTTTTTACCTGCACCGCCTGTAACAGCTGCTGCCAGTGCAGGTGTACCTTATGCAGCTCTGCTGCTAAATCGGCCTGGCGGTAGCGTTGCACCAGTGCCAGTGCGCTGGCTTTATCGGCGGTTTGGCCCAGCAAAAACACCAGCTCAATTTGCTCACCCGGTGCCAGGCTCAGGCTATGTTGCAAGGCCGCGCATGGGTCCAGTGCTGCACCTGCGTTGGCGCTGAGTAATTGCAGCTGCGCCAGTGCCAGTGGGCTTTGTACACTGCGGTTACGGCCAATAAATTCGGTGCGATCGGCCGTCCAGCCCGATAGCGGCGTGTTAGTGCCAAGGGCGGCAAAAGCCACTTTGCCGACAAAAGCGGTTTGCCACGGGTTTTGTGCCAGCAATACTGAGTGCTCGTGGTCAAATTCACTGATTAAATAAGGTGCACAGGCAGCACGGTCACGGCCCAGTACCCATTCGGCATAAGCCGTTACCCGTAACTGGCGCCGTTTATCTGAGGTATTGCGCAGTGTCAGGCGGGAAATTTTCACCGGCTCGTCCAGCGGCACATATTGCAGCAGGCTTAAGTGAACGCCCGCAGCCTGGTGCACAAAGCGGCTGTAGCCAAAGCCGTGGCAGGCACTATAATGGCCGCCGTCGTTTATTGGTGCGCTGGTGGCGGTAAACAGCTGGCCGCTGTCTTCGTCCTGCACATAAATAGCTTCTGCACACGGATCAGTAACCGGATCGTTCGACCAGGGCGTTAGCTGGTTTTCGCGGCTGCTTTGTGCCCAGCTATAACCGCTGCCACTGGCCGACACCTGAAAGCCAAACTGCGCGTTGGCTATAACATTCAGCCACGGCATCGGCGTGCGCTGGTAGTTGTGCAGCAAAATGACATACTCACGGCCATCGCTGGCAAAGCCGCCCAGGCCGTTAAAAAACTCCAGCTCGCTGCTGATGTAGTCTGCTGTTGCTGCGGTATCGGCGATGCCTGGCCGGGGCGCTAGTTTTGCAGCCGGGTACTGTGGCGGCAGTTTTGCTGCCGCTGTTGCCGGCTCTGGTGTCAGGCGTTGTAACTGGCGCTGCAGGGTGCCGCGCCTGGCATATAACACTACTCTGGCAATGGAGGCCAGCAAGCTGCGGCTGGCCACACTCATCAGGTCGGCGCGCAGCGTATACACATTACCTTTGGCTAACTGCGGACTGCTGTCAGCTTGCGGGGCACTGGCTGACAGCACTGCCGCCGGCCTGCTCTGGCTACTGCGTACCAGTGTTTCTATCGCCTGTTGCAAATCCTGCACGTAAGAGCTGGCGCGTTCGTTAATAATCACCAGATCAACCGGCAATTGCTTCAGGTGCCAGTATTCATGTGCCCGCAGTAACTGGCGCACGTTATCAATATCTTCAATGTCGTCAATATGCAGTAACAGTATTGGTAAATCGCCGGAGATACCGTGCTGCCATACACCAGACTGCGGCCCGGCACCGCGGCTGATAGCAGCTGGCGGCGCGCGAAAGCGGCTGTCGTTGTACAGCAAGGGGCCGGTAAGGCGCTGAAACAGCGCGGCTTCAGCCACAGTAACAGTAAGATGGCGCAACTGCACCTGTGCCAGTGTCCAGGCCAGTGTGGCGGCGCGTTCAAAGGCACTGTATTCGTTATGCTGGGTGATCAGTTGCAGTAGCTCTTCGCGCGAGTTGGCCAGCAGTGTCCAGAATGCGACTTTCAGTTGCTTACCCGCACCCAGCGTAACTGTAGGGCGCAAACACAGAATAGGGTCCAGCACGGTGCCGCTGCTGTTACTTAATGGCTGGTTGCGTTGCATAGCTCGCGCTTGTTGCAAGCTGGTGCCGGCACCAAAAAACTGCGCCCGATCGGTTTCATATTGCAGCGGGGCGCCGCTGTTACCTTCAACTACCGCAAAGTGGCCCAGCCACAGTGGTTGCTCGTGCGGTGTACGCGGCCGGCGGGTAGCGATAATGGCACCGTGTGCGCTGATAAATTCAGTTTGCACAAACAACTTGGAAAACGCCGGGTGAGCGTTGTCACTGGCCGCGCTGCTTAGTACCAGTTCAGCGTAAGAGGTGAGTTCAAGTTCTTTGTCGTGCCGGCTGTGGTTGCATAAGGTGATGCAACGTACTTCACCGTTATGTTCAGATGCCACCACCACGGTTACCTTGGCGCTGATGTCCTGCTGCTTTTCGCCGCACTGTGTGCTGAATTCTGCGCCGTCTTCACTAAAGGTTACGCTAAAGCTGGCCGCTGTGGTGTGCGGGCTGTCACTTGCCAGTGGCTGCAGGCTGGTTGCCCAGAACTGTGGGTTATTGCGCTCGCGCAGCAAAATATAGCTACCGCAGCTATCCAGGCTACTGTCGGCGCGCCAGCGGGTGATGGCAATACCGCGCCAGCGGCTGTAACCGCTGCCAGCGGCGCTAAGCATAACACTGTAGTTGCCGTTGCTAAGAATGTGCGTGTGCGGCGCCCCGGTTGCGGTTGGGTCCAGGCTTAGCTCGGTCAGTGATTCACTGCTGCTGCCGGCGGCAATAGTTACCGCCTCTGCTTTGGGGTGAGCATTAAGCACATCGCGCGGTACCCGCTCCTGCAACAACAGTTCACAGGCGCTGATCATCGGTTCGCGGTGAAAACGGCTGCGCATCAGGCCCTGTTGCAGGGTGTTAAGCACCGCTATCAGTGTCATGCCCTGATGGTGCGCCATAAAACTTTGCACCAGCACGGGTTGGGCTGGGTCTGGCAACCGGGCCGGGGTATAGTCTATCGCCTCAAAAAAGCCGTAATCGCCCAGCGCGCCCAGTTGTTGCAACCGGGCAAAGTTGCTGCAGGCAGCAGGGGCATCTACCATACTGGCCAGCGCGGTAGCGTAGGGGGCTATTACCAGGTTTTGCGCCAGGCCGCGTTTTAAGCCCAGCCCCGGCACACCAAAGTTAGAATACTGGTAGGTAAGGTGCAGATCGCGGGCATTGTAGGCCGATTCTGAAATACCCCAGGGCACATTGTGTTGCCGGGCATAACTGATTTGCCGCGCCACAATCAGCCGGTTGCTTTGCTCCAGCAGGCTGCCTACTGCGGCACGCATAACCAGTGACGGCATCAGATATTCAAACATTGAACCCGACCAGGACAACAGCGCCGCGCCCGCACCCAGCGGGGTAGCGCCGCGGCCCAGCCTGAACCAGTGTTTGGCGTCGATATCGCCTTTGGCAATGGCAAACAGGCTGGCAAGGCGGGCTTCAGAGGCCAGTAAATCGTAACAGCTGTTGTCGAGCTTATTGTCGGCAACGGTATAACCAATCGACAGCAAATTACGCTCGGTATTAAGCAAAAAGGCAAAGTTCATTTGTAATGCCATGGCCCGGCTTTGTGCGGCCAGTGTGGTAAAGCGCTGGCGTAACTGATGCTGCTGTGCGCTGTCGGCCAAATTGTCCTGCTGGTGCTGGTTAAGCGTGTGCAGTAAGGCGCTGATATAAAACAACAGGTTGTCACTGTGCGGTTGTCCGGCGCTAGCAGCCGGTTGTTGCTCACAGGCGCTGCGATATAAAAGCTGCGCGTCAGTGGCCAGCCGGATAAGCTCTTTATGCAGCGGCGCCGGGCGAAAAGTAGCACTGAGTAACTGTGCCATTTTTTCCAGGCTGATATGCAGCTGCTGATTATGCTGCAGGCTGTTGTCGCACTGTTGCAGGCAAAGTTGCGCCAGTGCCAGGGTGTCTGTCAGCCCCTGCAATGCCAACGGAGCCAGCAGTTGTTGTTGCCAGTCTTCCAGGCTGTTAGCCAGCGCCAGCAGGTGGCCGGCCAGATTGCCGCTGTCAACTGATGAGATATACGCCGGTGCTAACGGTTGCAAAGTCTGGGTATCGTACCAGTTATAAAAGTGGCCCTGATACAGGCTAAGCCGCTGTAACGTAGCAAAGGTTTGTTCCAGTTTATCGGCACTGGCATGGCTGCCCAGCCAGCCGAAATCCCGTGCGCTAACAACCGACAGCAAATACACGCCAATATTGGTGGGCGAGGTACGATGGGCAATAACCGGCTCGGGCAATTGCTGGAAATTATCCGGTGGCAGCCAGTTGTCATCAGCGCTGACAAAACGCTCGAAAAAGCGCCAGGTGCGCCGGGCTACCAGGCGCAGGCTATTGGCCTCAGGTGCGGTCAGTGGCCGGGTTTGCTGCTGGCCTGTAGGCAGGCTTAGCCAGTACATCAGCGCCGGTGCCAGTTGCCATAACAGCAGCAGTGGGGCCAGTAATACCAGATTATGCGGTGCCTGCCACAGCACCAGCGCAGCGGTTAGCCAGGCCAACACCAGCCCGGGTGCCATCTGGCGGTAATAGCCGGCCAGGCTTAGCGGCCGGTGAGCACTGTTTTGTGCCGTGGTGACCCACTGCAGCAGCTGTTTGCGGCTTACCAGCACACGCCACAACGTAACGCTGATGGCGTGGCCCATGCGCCAGGCCTGATCGGCCAGTAAAATAACCTGTAGCAGGCTTTGGCTCAGGGTTTGGCTAATATCGGCCAGCAGGTTGCCATACAGGCTGCGCAGCGCAATAGCGCCGCCGTTTTGTAAAATACTGTGCTGCGGCAATAAGGTAAAACGGCGCATCAGTAAGGTGGGTAACAGCAATACGGCCAGTAGCAACAGGGTGGTATTAAGCGCCAGCGGCCAGGGCAGCAGCAGGGCCAGCACTAAAGCGATAAAACCAGCCGGTGCCAGCATTGAGCGGCGCAGGTTATCCAGCATTTTCCAGCGGCCCAGTAACGGCATGCCAGCTTGGGCACTGCGCGGCTTGTTAAATGCGCAGCATAGCCAGGGCAACAACTGCCAGTCGCCGCGGGTCCAGCGGTGTTGTCGTTTAACGACAACGTCGTACCGGGTTGGGAAATCCTCTACTACTTCAATGTCTGATACCAGGCCGGCACGGGCAAAGATGCCTTCAAACAGATCATGGCTTAGCATGCTGTTGTCCGGCACTCTGGTGTTTAACGCCGCATGAAAAGCCTCTACATCGTAGATGCCTTTACCGGTAAACGAGCCTTCGGCAAATAAATCCTGATACAAATCAGACACGGCGCTGGCGTAGGGGTCGATACCGGCCGGGCCAGAACTTAAGCGCAAATAGCGCGAACCTTGCTCAGCGAGTGCCAGTGCCGGTGTTACCCGTGGCTGCAAAATGCCATAGCCGGCAATAATACGTTGCTGGCGCGGGCAAAACTGCGGCTGGTTTAACGGGTGCGCCATCTTACCCACCAGCTTAACGGCTGCATTGCGCGGCAGCCGGGTATCAGCATCCAGCGTGATCACATAACGCACCTGTGCCGGCACCAGGTTAGATAACAACGGGTACTGGGCGCTGCTGCCACAAAAAGGGTTATCACCATCGCTACCGGTGTTTTCTGTACTGCGTAGCGCCTGGTTTAAATCGGCCAGCTTGCCGCGTTTGCGCTCGCGGCCCATCCAGCTTTGCTCGGCAGGGTTATAACTGCGCTGGCGATGTAACAATAAAAAACGTGGCCCGGCCAGGCCTGTGCCATAGTGGTGATTTAAGGTAGCAATGCCGTCTATCGCTTGCTGTAGCAGCGGCTGATCTGTTGGCTGGTGCTGTACAGGGGCGTCAGCAAAATCTGATAGCAGCGCAAAGCTGATATCGCCATTACCGGCTGCCAGATAGTGTTCTTCCAGCCGCTGCAGGTGCTGGTGCAGTTCGGTGCTACTGGTTAGCAACACCGGCACCGCGATCAGGGTGCGCAGTTCAGAGGGAATACCGTCGGCCAGTTCCAGAGCCGGTAGCAGCTGCGCACCGTTATAGCGGCTGGCCATATTCTGTAGCAGGGCGCTGGCCACTTCGCTGAGTGGAATCGCGGCCAGCAACAACAGCCACAGCCAGTTAATGCCTGTAATAGCCAACAGCCAGCCCGCCAAAAGCAGTAAGCCAGAACTTAACAACACAAACAGGCTGATATAACCTTTAATACCCCGGCTGCTAATACAATGACGCAGCCAGCGCCCGGCACTGCGTTTAATGCTCAGCTGTTGCTCAAATGCCTGCCGGCCGTTGCCCACTAAATAGTAGCCGCAGTCGGCTTCGCGCCCGGCCTGTATCGGGTTGCTGCATTTCGCGGCCGCTAAGCGGGCAGTTTGCAATACAGCGGCGGCAATCGTCAGCTCCGGGCTTTTAGCGCGGCGGGCCAGCTGTTCAATGGCTGTGCGATACAGGTTGCGGCTGGCAAAATCCATTTCGTTAAAGCGGCTGCCGTCGGCCAGCTGCTGATCTACCAGGCTGACGCTTTCAAACAGTTCTGTCCAGTCGATGGCGGAAATGCGCCGCATACTGGTAATAACATTACGCACACTAACGTTAGACGCCCCCAGCCGTTGCTGAGCTCTTTGCACCACAGTGTCAATGCTATCGCCCTGTACGGCCAGTTGCTGACTAAGCCATTGCAGGGCTGGTGTAACGCCAGGATCCTGATCACGCAGCCGTTTGGCCAGTTGGGCGGCAAAGTTGTCGCTTAACGCCGTGCCGTGCTTAACCCTATTTAGCTTAGCCACTTCATACTGCCAATCTGCGCCGGCTATTAATGCATCGGCCAGTTGATCAGCCTCTGAGCGCTGGCGCAGGCCCAGGCTGATTTGATCGGTTAAACGGCGCAGGTTTTCAATCAGCACTATGCGTAGTGTAATGGCCACTGCCCACAGCTCACCAATACTCAGCGGCTGTACTTGCTGATAAGCAATTAAAAAGCGTTTTAATATGGCCGGGTCAAAATGGCTGTCGGTATGGGCTACGTAAGCCCAGGCAATGCCCAACACCCGCGGATAGCCGCTAAAGGGGCCAGTGGCAAGCTTGGGCAATTGGCGGTAATAGCCGGGTGGCAGGTCGTCGCGAATTTCACGGATTTGCTGTTCAACAATATGGTAGTTATCCAGCAGCCATTCGGCCGCGGGTACTATGCTATGGCCAGCCTGTAACTCCGTAGCGCTAACGCGGTAAGCGGCCAGCAGAGTATGGGCGTTGGCTGTCAGCCGTTGCTGTAACGCGGGCCGGCAATACTGGCGAACCTGTTGTAACAGCGTAAATTCGCTGACCACGGGCTGGGTTTTCGCCAGGCTATGCGCATGCAATTCCAGCCGCTCAACACTAAACAGCTCGGCACGAACCGGGCTGGTTTGTTGCCATAGTTCGGGGATAAACCAATTGCTGCTGCGCTGGTGCAGCGTGAAAAACGGCTGTAACAGTAAAGCAGAGGTGTCACGGAAAAAAGTACGGAAAACAGACATAGCAACCTGCAGCTAATAGCATAAGCGGTAACGGCTTAGCTTACAGTGCAGTTAGCCTGTTGTCGGTTCGATGCCGTACATAGCTGACGATAATGTGGTTAACACTAACAGTTAGTTGGGCAGCACAGGTTTTTTGCAGGTATGCTCGTGCTGCTTTAGCGGCAGCAAGCGGTCGGTTTCAGCTTTTACCACTTCGTAGCATTCACAGCTTAGTTGTTCCAGTTTAGGCCGGTTGGTAACAATGATATGGCCACGGCTGTAGTCAATAACGCCTTGTCGTTGCAAACGGCCAGCAGCTTCGGTTACGCCTTCACGGCGCACGCCCAGCATATTGGCAATCAGCTCTTGTGTCATAACCAGATGGTTGTCTTTCAGCCGGTCCAGCGACAGCAATAACCAGCGGCATAATTGCTGATCAATACTATGGTGGCGGTTACACACCGCAGTTTGGGCCATTTGCGTAATTAACGCCTGTGAGTAACGCAACATTAAATGCAGCAGCTCGCCATGGCGGCCAAATTCATCTTTCATCCGTTGGCCCAGTAGCCGGTAAGCAAAACCGGCACTTTGCACCAGGGCCCGGCTGGTGGTGCTTTCGCCGCCCATAAACAGCGCAACGCCAATCAGGCCTTCGTAACCTACGACAGAAATTTCAGCCGAGGCACCATTTTCCATGACATACAACAACGACACTATGCAATCGGTAGGAAAATACACATAGCGCATAACATCGCCAGGCTCGTACAGCACCTTACCCAATGACATTTCTACTAACTCCAGATGCGGGAATAAACGCTGCTGTACGTCAGTAGAAAGGGCGTCAAGCAAAAGATTTTGCGTTGGATGGTGTTTAGCTGTGGCACAGTGTTGCTGTGATGCCAACTGCGGCATAACGATGTCCTTGAGTGAGTGCGGATAGGTTATGAGTATAGTTAAGCAAAATGTTAACTCTGTGCGCCAGCGAACATAAAATTAAAAGCAGTATTATTTAACCCGCATGTCATTTTTTACCGCGGTAACACCGGTAACTTCACGTGCTACCCGTATGGCGGTGTTAATGTCCTCTGCAGAGCTGACAAAGCCACTTAGTTGTACTACGCCTTTAAAGGTTTCGACATTAATTTCGCTGACTTTAAGCGAGGCAGTATTAAAAAT
Organism: Rheinheimera pacifica; assembly: GCF_900108485.1. Taxonomy (GTDB): domain Bacteria; phylum Pseudomonadota; class Gammaproteobacteria; order Enterobacterales; family Alteromonadaceae; genus Alishewanella; species Alishewanella pacifica. Next base: position 104,060 of record NZ_FNXF01000013.1, read on the forward strand.
AGCGGCTTTTACCTTAGTGGTAATCACTGTGTCGTCTACATATTCACCTGTGCCTTCCCGGGTAGCAGTTGCGCCACAGCCTGCCAATGTCAGGCTAATTAAGCCTACCAGTAAAATAGCGAAAATATGATGGGTTTTCATGGGGTATATCCTTGTTGTTAAGGGGATGAATCGGTTTTTTACCCTTAAACAGTAAACCTGAATGCGGCTGAAGTATGTGCGCTATCGCACCTTAGAGTGGTATTTGTTTGCTGTTATACCCGTACGTATTCTGCCCGTTAATATAAACGGGCTTTTATCTGGTTATGTGGGATACCGCACATACAGCAGTAAAAACCGCGCGGTATAATAAAGCCCTTTTCATAATTTACAGGTAAGTTGCTATGTTAGAAACAATCATTGTGCTGCTGGTAATTCTTTGGGCGTTGGGGCTGGTGTCTTCTTACACCATGGGCGGCTTTATTCATATTTTGCTGATTGTAGCTCTGGTTGTAGTAGCAATACGTTTGCTCCGCGGCCGCAGGATCTGATTTTGCACAGGGGCAAGGAGCATTATGCAACATAAACTCAGTGTAATAAGCCATATTCACGGAGCCTTGCCGTCAACGCAAAAGATATTGCTGTCGCCAAGACGCAGCTATGCCGAATTGCAGCAAGCGCTGCAACGGGCAGAAAGTATTACCGAGCGTACCTTGTGCGAACTATTGGCGCTGCAACAAAGCCAGTTGTTGGGTACTAAGGCTGAAGCGACTGATAAACTGCCAATACAACCCCAGCTAAGCTTCATGATTAAGCAGGCTCAGCGCCATGGCAGCAGTTTTGCCGTGTTGTTTGTGCAACTGGATCATTATAAAAATATTTATGACGGCCACGGTGTGGAGGTGGCTAAACAGCTTAGCGAAGCAACTCTTGCCCGTATGGTAGCGACACTGCGCGATTGTGACAGCATCAGCCAGCAGGCTGATGATCAATTTTTACTGCTGATCACCGATGTGTCACGTATTTATGATGCTGTGCTGGTAGCGGAAAAGCTAAAACAGAAACTGTCGATCTTACACGGCGTGTCTGTAATGCCGCTGGGGATCACTGTCAGCATTGGTATCAGCCGTTTTCCGCAAGATGGTAACGACGCCGGCTTACTAATAGAAAGAGCTGCCGCCGCGCTGCTGCATGCGCAGAACCGGGGCGGTAATCAGTTCTCGTTATTGCGCTAAATCCGTTGCTGCGTTAAAACAGCCTGTATTAGCTGCATTGCAGTAACAGGCAGGCAAACACCACATTTTTATAGCCGTCACTTGTTTTATACTCGCGGTAGCCGTTAGTCGGTGCTATCGCCAGCAGATAACACTGGCCATTTATATCACATTGCTCTGTTACGCTACCTTGCTGCGCCCTTTGGTATAACGCTGCTGGCAACGGTAAGCGGGTGCCAATTTGCCAGTTAGCATGGCTGGCAGAAATAATCTTACCTGCATGATCAATATAACAGGCACTATAGCCCGTTTTAATGTCGCCCTGCTCATTTTTGGGGAGAATATCGCTTAGCATTGCCCTGAATTGGGGCAGGCTGTCAAACACCAGGCCTATACCGCCAATAACCTGCTCTGGCTCTGTCGGGTGGAACAGTGCCGCATTGTAAATATAGGTAGCCTGCTGCTGATACAAGGCGCTGGGTACAAAAGTGCTGACGCTGTATTGCTGCGGCTGTGTCAGTTGCAGGCAACTGGCGGCACCGGTGCTATCGTCAATTTTACTGATGCCGCTACCGGTAGTTGAAATGGCGACTAAATGCTGTGCCGTGTTGTACAGGTAAATAGTGTGATACACGGTATATAAGCTATTGATGTAATTCAGCTCTGCTGATAACTGTTGCTGTTGTGCGGCATCTACAGGGTTTTGGGCTAAAGCCTGGCGAAAACTGGCATTTTGTGCCCACCAGCGGCAATCGTTTGCCCGCTCGTACAGGTTGCGATCCATAATATCAGCCGCCAGTTCTGCCAATGTAGTTAACTCCTGCAGCAGGCTGTGCATAATGGTGGCACCCAGCTCGTCGATCGAAGACGAAAACACCTGATAAATATTCTGGCCAATGCCTCTGATGGCATTAAGCACCGGGATAAACTCTATAGCATCTTTGCGCGCTGCGGCAATTTCGCCGTTTAGCACGATTAAACTCAGTTCATCATTCACGTGCATGGACTCACGCTTGATGGCCAGCAACGCCGGGAACAGCTGGCCATCTGCCGTGCTGCCTGTGCTGTCGCTGTTTACCAAACTGGTGGCAAGCAGCTGCAGCGGTGTCCACATTTGTACCTGCCAGCCGGGGCCAAAATACTGCTGATACCCGCGGCTGTTAGCAAAACTGACCAGATAGCTGTGTTGCTCGTGTTGTTGCAAATTCAGATAATTTGCCACGGCAGCCTTGGTTTGGGCGGGCAATTGCGCCGGACCAGAGCTAAAAGCTACTGTGCCGTCAGCATTCACCAGCGCTAAAATACTGTGTGGGTTTGCTACCAGTAATTTACTGAAAATGGTGTTTAGCTCATCTGCGATATTAAAACACAGGCACAACACGCCAAGCGGCTGGCCAGCATCACCGTATACTGGCTGTGAGTAAATCAGGCTTAAGCTTTTATCGGGCTGTAAATCACTATAGCGGCAGGTTTCGCTGTAATGGCTGCCACGCTCAAGGCTGTATTGCAGCAGCGGGTCGGCCGAGTGGGTTTGTTTATACTGCTGGTTTAGCCGCAGCATAATAGTGCCGTCCAGGCCTAGCAACACCACATCGTCATAGACAGAATAATTGGCGACATAATGCTGCAGGTGCTGGTGTAGCTTGCCATGCAATTCAGCATCGGCCAGAGGCTGGGCCATAAAATGGCAAATTTGCTGATCTGTTGCCAGAAAGCCAATATCGGCAGTGCGTTCAAACAGGTTGCGGATTAACACATCTATTGCCATCTGGCAGCAGGCTTTGTCGTGCAGCAGCACTTTTTTAGTTTGTTCCTGCAGCAGGTTATCAATCAGGGTATGTTGCAGCTGATTAAAGCGCCGCTTAGTGATATCCATACTGGTAAGAATGTCTGAGCCAAGGCGTAAACTGTTAATTTTGCCTATCAGGCTTACTTTTCCCCACCAATCGTCCAATTGTTGCAGTTTTTGCTCATGCTGCAGCACGCCTTGCATGCTGGCTTTAAGTATCGCTTTATGTCGTTCTACAAATAGCTGCATAACCAGTTACTACTCCGGGCTTCTAGCCCTGTGGCTGTTCCTCATGATTTTATGCAAACTATCTGCCAGAGTTAAATCAGTAGGGGCCCGGCCAAGCCCCTGTGACGGTGTTACAGGTATTGCTGCAGAAACTTAAGATAAGCCTGCTGGGCGGTAATGCGGTTACTCTTTTTCAAAAAACCGTGGCCTTCGTCCGGAAATAGCACATATTCTACCGGTACGTTATTAGCACGAATGGCGGCGACCATTTCATCGCTTTCTACCTGCAGTACCCGCGGATCGTTAGCGCCTTGCACCACCAGCACCGGTTTTTTCACTTTATCAGCGTGAAACAGTGGTGAAATACGGCGTAAGCGTTCGCCGTCTACCGCCGGATCGCCAAGCTCCGCATATAACGATTCACGAAATGCTTCCCACCATGGCGGAATGCTTTCCAGCGTGCGTACCCAGTTGGTTACACCAAAAATATTAATACCCAGCTTAAACTCGTCGGTAAAGGCCATGGCGGCCATAGTCAGGTAGCCGCCATAGCTGCCGCCCATCACGCCGATACGATCGGTGGCCACCCAGTCGAGGCTTTGCAGGTACTTTTTGCCATAGACGATGTCTTGTAAATCGTCTTCGCCGTGGCGTAAATCGTCCAGATGAAAGAAGGTTTTGCCATAACCAGAAGAGCCGCGGTTATTCACCGCTAACACTGCATAACCCTGGTTTACCAGATGCTGAACAACAGGGCTGTAGCCGGTGCGTGACTGGCCGCCTGGGCCGCCGTGGATCCAAATCAGAGCCGGTACTTTTGCTGTGGCGCTGGCTTGCTTTGGTTGATACAGCAATGCCGGTATGGTTAAGTCATCAAAGCTGTTGTACCGCACGACACGGCTTTGCACCAGATTGCTTTCATCAATACTGCTGTCCAGTGCCTGGGTTAAGCGCTGAGCCTGGCTATCGCCCAGTTTCCAGACATATAAATTAGACGGGCTGTTGTCGGCATTGAGGTAAAAGCTCAGGTACTGGCTGTCGGCCGAAAAGGTTACGCCACGTAAATCGCCCGCTGGCAATGGCGGTAATTGCAGGCTTTGGCCGCTTTGTTGCTCAGTAATGCTGATGACGGTAGAGGCATCGGCATTAATACCCTGTACCTGATATTTCTTGTCATCACTGAAGTAAATAAAGCTGATATCCCAGTCGGCGCGGCTGTAAGGGCTGGTTTCACCATTGGTAAGGTTATAGCTGTAGGCGGCAACAAACTCGCTGTTACCGTCGGTGCCAAACAGCAGGGTGCTGCTATCCGGGGTAAAGCCATATACGTTATGTGAAACATTACCGTCATGCTCTGTTAGTAGCGTGGCGCTGGGTTCTTTTGCCTGTAAGTCGATTAAATACAGGTTGTTATCGGCGTTGTTGCGCTCTTTACTTAATGCCAGATAACGGCCGTTTTTACTGACAGCATCAATGCTGTAACCGTCGTTGTTTTCGTATATCAGTGTGCGGCTGTAGTCGGTGCCGTTGTAGTGATATAAATCGAAAAACCGCGCGTCGCGCTCATTGCTGGTAATAAAAAAACTGCCATCGTCATGCCAGCCGGCAAAAGCGGCTTTTAGTTTGTCGCCGGGGGTAAGGTCATGCACTGTGCCATCAAGTTCGCGCAGATAAATATGATTTAGCTCGTTGCCACCCTGATCTGCGGTATACAGCAAGCGATCATCATTCGGAAACCAGCTAACGGGAAAGGCCGGGTCGCTATCCGACTGCGTTAACGGTTGCCAGTCTTTGCCGTCCAGACTAACCCGGTACAGGTTAAACACGCCGCTTTCATCGGACGCGACCAGCAGGGCGCTGGCATTATGGTTAATGTCGTTGCCCAGGTAAGTTTTAGTAGCAAAAAATTGCTCGGCGCTGTACTGCGGTATGGTGGTACTTACGCTTGGTTCGGCAGTATTGCTGGCGGCAACAGTGGTGGGTGGCGCTTTATCGCAGCCGGTTAATATAACCGAGCTTAACAGCAGGGCGAGGGTAAGACGCGATAGCATGATAATGTCCTTATGTCGGGGTAAAACACTAAGTCGCGACTGCCTGCTCTGCGACGGCTTGTAATGCCGGTAACCGGCTGATGTAATAAAATTGAGCTAACAAAATTGAGCTAACAAAACTCAGCTAAAGCTAGCGTAAAAACTTCTGCACATAAGAGCAGCTGGCCTGCAGCTGATACTGCTGTGCTTTAGCCCATGCCAGACCGTGGCGTACCAGTTTTTCTGCCAGCCCTTTGCCCCGAAACGCCGGAGGGACAAAGGTATGATGGAAATTAATCTGGTTGCCGGTTAACTGGTAGTCCAGCACGGCCTCTGCACCATCGAGGGTCATAACAAAACGCTGCTGCTGTGGCTGATGTACTATAGTGGCCTCTGTCATGCGTCTTCTCCCAGCCAGGGGGTTTGTGGTAATTGCGCCAGATGGGCGGCATAGCGCTCTAAATTAAAGCTTTGCTGATGTTCAATCACATCAATCATTTCAGGTGCTAAGGCGCAGGCGATCAGCTCAACCGCTTCTTCCCGGCTGTGGCCGGTCATGCGCAGGCGCATTAAGGTTTCGGTTACTTGTTTCGGGTAATTGTCAGCCAGCTGGTTTTCTACCACTTCAAACAGCATGGCTTGATCGAGCAGTTCTTCGCTCATAAAGGCCTCAGTATTGCATTTGTGCATTGTATTGTAGTTGCGCCAGTATGGAATATCTGCAGGCGCTTGCCAATCGGCTGCGGAAAAAAGCTTACGCCAGATAGTATTTAGCTGTGGCTTTGGCTAAGCTGGGGCGCTCTGCAGTTTGAATTAAGAACACTATGCAACAGGAAAATTATGGCTGGCGCGGCCGTATGCAGGCGCTTGGCCCCGGTATTTTAATGGCTACGGCGGCTATTGGTGGTTCGCACCTGGTGGCGTCTACGCAATCGGGGGCCTTATTTGGCTGGCAGCTGGCCTGGCTGATTTTGCTGGTTAATGTGCTGAAGTATCCGTTTTTCCGTTTTGGTGTCGAATACACGCTAACCCGTAAAGAAAGCCTGCTGGTGGGGTATCAGCGTAAGGGCCGCGGTTATTTTTACAGTTTTATTGTGCTGAATATTATTGCTGCCGTGGTCAATACCGCCGGGGTACTGCTGCTAACCGCCAGCCTGTTGCAATATGCGTTGCCGGGTAATTTGTCGGTTACCTTGTTGTGCTGGGGCATACTGGCGGCCTGTTTGCTGATTTTGCTGCTGGGCCATTACAAAGCGCTGGATAATGTGTCGAAGCTGATTATGATACTGCTGACATTTACCACGCTGATTGCTGTGGTAATAGCCTGGTACAATGGTGCTCAGGCACCGCAGGACTATGTTGGCCCTTCGCCCTGGACACTGGCCAGCCTGGGCTTTTTGGTAGCGCTGATGGGCTGGATGCCGGCACCGATAGAAATATCGGCCATCAGCTCGCTGTGGTTAAAAGCCAAACAACGCCATACCCATATAACCCGCGCCCAGGGCCTGTTTGATTTTAATCTGGGTTATTGGCTCACCGCCGCTCTGGCACTGGTGTTTTTATCTCTGGGTGCTTTGGTGCAATACGGTAGCGAGCAACCTATTGCGCTGGCAGGCAGCGCCTTTGCCCAGCAGTTAATGAATATGTATGCCAGCACCATTGGCGATTGGGCACGGCCGCTGGTAGCGCTAATTGCCTTCTTATGTATGTTTGGCACCACCATTACCGTGCTGGACGGTTACGCCCGCACTTTGCATGCCTCTTTTGCCCAACTGGGCTGGATTAAACACCCGGCGGCGCTGAATTACTGGCTGATAGCTCAGGCCGCTTGCGGTATGGCAATGATCCTGTTTTTTAAAGCTGCTCTGGCACCTATGTTAACTTTTGCCATGACATTGGCATTTTTAACCACACCGGTATTTGCCTGGTTAAATTACAGCCTGATGCGCGGAGACGGTGCCATAGTGCTGAGCTGGCCGCTGCGGCTACTTAGCTGGGCCGGTTTATTCTATCTGAGTGGTTTTTCATTGCTGTTTTTGGGCTGGTACAGTGGCTTACTGGGTTAACTGAAGGGGCTGGCCAATGGGGTTTAGTACAGTGTTGTTGTTTCTGTTACAACTGCTGCTGATTTTACTGGCTGCGCAGCTTATGGGGCGATTGGCCCGCTTTATTGGCCAGCCCAAAGTAGTGGGTGAGATGATTGCCGGTGTGCTGCTGGGGCCGTCGTTATTTGGCTGGCTGGCGCCACAGTTGCAGCAAAGCATTTTTACCGCCGACACCCGCAGCTGGCTGTACTTTGGCGCCCAGCTTGGTGTGGGCTTGTATATGTTTCTGGTCGGGCTGGAATTTAACACCCGGCTGTTTAAACATCATGCAAAAAGCGCAGTCAGCGTATCCTTAGCCGGTATGTTAGTGCCTTTTGCCTGTGCCGCCTTGCTGTGTTTATGGCTTACCGATACGCCTGGGCTGTTTGCGGCCGATATTTCTTATTTTAACGCCGCCTTATTTATGGGTGCTGCCATTGCTATTACGGCCTTTCCGATGCTGGCGCGCATTATTTATGAGCGTGGTTTAGCCGGTACACCACTGGGCACCATGGCGCTGGCAGCCGGTGCCATCGACGATGCCGCTGCCTGGCTGGTGCTGGCTTTTGTGCTTGCCAGCTTTGGCGGTGGCACTGAGTTGCTGTTTAAAGCGCTGCTGGGGGGCGGTTTATATGCGTTTATCATGCTAACCCGGGTACGGCGCTGGCTGCAGCCGCTGGCGGATAATATCGCCCGCAATAACCATATGAGTTATGTGCAGTTTATTGGCATTATGCTGTTATTTGCCGTGTCGGCTTACAGCATGGATTGGGTCGGCCTGCATGCGGTATTCGGCGGCTTTTTACTGGGTATTGCTATGCCACGCGGCGTAATAGTGGAGCAACTGCGTAAGCGGCTGGAAAAATTCACTATTTTGCTATTGCTGCCAATGTTTTTTACCTATTCCGGCCTGAATACACAACTGGATGTGCTGGGTTCATGGCAGGTATTATCGGTAGCGCTGGCGGTGCTGGCTGTTTCTGTATTTGCCAAAGGCGTGGCCTGTTGGGCGGCAGCCCGGCTAAATGGTGCAGATAACCGCACGGCTATGGCCATAGGCGCACTAATGAATGCGCGCGGCCTGATGGAGCTGATTATTATTAATATCGCGCTAAGTTATGGCGTTATCCAGCCGGCGTTATTTTCGATTATGGTGGTAATGGCGATAGTCACCACGCTGATGGCATCACCATTATTCCAGTGGGTATACGGCAGGCATCAGCCAAAACCAACGGCAATCTGAAGTTGCCGTTGGTGCATGATGCCAGTTAAAAACTACAACGCCAGCGTTTTTTCGCCGCGGGCAATGCCCGAAGCGCCGCTGCGCACTACTTCCATTATTGGCGTAGTGCCCAGCGCCTGGATAAAGGCATCCAGTTTGTCGCTGGTGCCGACCAGCTGAATGGTGTAGGTGGCCGGGGTTACGTCGATAATCTGGCCGCGGAAAATATCGGCACAGCGTTTTACTTCTTCACGCTGGTTGCCGCTGGCTTTTACTTTTACCAGCATCAGTTCGCGCTCAATATGTGCTGCCTCGCTGATATCTGACACCTTTACCACTTCAATCAGTTTGTGCAGTTGCTTACTGATTTGCTCTATCACCTGATCATTGCCATGGGTTACCAGGGTTAAGCGTGACAGGGTTGGATCTTCGGTGGCGGCCACATTTAGTGAGTCAATGTTATAGCCACGCTGGGCAAACAGGCCAACTAAACGGGCTAAAGCGCCGGATTCGTTTTCCAGCAGAACAGAAATAATATGCCGCATGTTAAGTCCTCTCTGTTTTGCTTAAAAACATATCGTTCATGGCGCCACCCGGCACCTGCATCGGGTAAACGTGCTCTTTCGGGTCGATATGAATATCTAAAAACACCAGGCGGTCTTTTAATGCAAAGGCGCGCTCCAATGCTGGTTGCAGTTCTTCCGGTGTGGTAACACGAATGCCAACATGGCCATAAGCCTCAGCCAGTTTGACAAAATCGGGCAGCGAATCCATGTACGAGCTGGCGTAGCGCGACTCGTAATTCATATCCTGCCACTGTTTAACCATGCCTAAATAGCCGTTATTCAGGTTAATAATTTTTACGCCTAAACCATATTGCTTACAGGTAGACAGCTCCTGAATATTCATCTGAATAGAGCCCTCGCCGGTAACGCAGACAACATCGGCATCGGGGTAATTCAGCTTTACACCCATCGCGGCCGGCAGGCCAAAGCCCATGGTGCCAAGGCCACCGGAGTTGATCCAGCGGTTGGGCTTATTGAACTTGTAATATTGCGCGGCAAACATCTGGTGCTGGCCTACGTCACTGCAAACATAAGCTTCGCCTTTGGTGATTTTACTTAGCTGCTCAATCACATATTGTGGTTTTAACAGCGGTGCTGTGGTGTCGTAGCGGCCACCGTGTACAGTGCGCCATTGTTCTATTTGTTGCCACCAGAGCTCCAGCGCGGCGCTGTCTAACTTTTTCTTTTTTTGCTTCAGCAGGGCCAGCATATCGGTCAGTACCGGCTGTACTAAGCCAACGATAGGAATATGGGTATTAATGGTTTTACTGATACTGGCCGGGTCGATATCAATATGAATAATGGTGGCATCCGGGCAGAATTTTTTCGTGTTATTGGTTACGCGATCGTCAAAGCGGGCACCTACTGCCAGAATCACATCGGCATGGTGCATGGTCTGGTTGGCCTCATAGCTGCCGTGCATACCCAGCATACCGACAAACTGTTTATCGTCGGCCGGATAGGCGCCTAAACCCATCAGAGTATTGGTTACCGGCAGGTTTAGCAGCTGGGCCAGTTCGGTCAGTTCGTTTGATGCGCCACCCATAATTACACCGCCACCGGCATATAGAATCGGCTTTTTCGCTGCCAGCAATGCTGTAACGGCTTTTTTAATCTGGCCGCTGTGGCCCTGCTGCTTTGGCTGATATGAGCGCAGGTTAATCTCGGCAGGGTAGTGATACGCAAATGTCTGGTTTGGCATGGTCATATCTTTAGGGATATCCAGCACCACCGGGCCTGGCCGGCCGGTTTGCGCGATATGAAAGGCCTTTTTAATTAAATAGGGAATATCTTCAGGCCGGCGTACAGACATATTGTGCTTACAAATCGGCCGCGAGATACCCAGCATGTCGGTTTCCTGAAATGCATCACCGCCAATTAGGTGGCTCATTACCTGGCCGGTTAGCACCACCATTGGAATAGAATCCATATAAGCAGTAGCAATACCGGTTACTGCATTGGTGGCGCCGGGGCCGGAGGTTACCAGCACGACACCGGCTTTGCCACTGGCACGGGCGTAAGCATCGGCCATATGGGTAGCGGCTTGTTCATGTCGTACTAAGACATGCTTAACTTTATTTTGCTGAAACAGTGCATCGTAAATATGTAATACAGCGCCACCCGGATAACCGTACAGGTATTCGACACCCTCATCGGCTAGGGCACGTATTACCATGGCGGCACCGGATAACATTTCTGTTGCTCTGGTGGAGTCGGCTGACTTATCGTCTGGCTGGGTTTGGCTGGTCATTATGCTATCTCATAGTTTGCTGTGGCAAATACAACACGCCACGGCTTTGCAGGCAAAGACGCGGGTGAATTTTCCTAAAGCAGCCAAAGGCCGCTTTAATGCTGTGTGCTACGTGGACTGGTTAAACAGGATAAGCTGTTAAACTCAAACTATGGCGCTATGGTTATTTGCTGCTGAGCAGTCATTTTTGTGCGCTATATTAATTTACGTGATAGACGGCCGGATGTCGATGCTTTTTTCCGTCGTTTTAGCGGCTATTGTCAGCACTTACAAGGCTTGCAAAGCCACGGCTGTGCCCACATAGTAAGACACAATTGAATTTTGATCTGCCAGCACAGGATTTTTGTTTTATGCACCAGCCTATCATTGATGTTTCTATTAATAACGCCCGTGAGGTACTGGATGCCTCAATGCAGAAACTGGTGCTGTTCCAGTTTTGGTCGGCCCGTAGCGAGGGCTGTAAACAACTAAGCCCGGTGCTGGAGCGCATAGTACAGCAATATCCCCAGCAGTTACTGCTGGCCAGGGTAGACTGTGACAAAGAACAAGACCTGGCTATGCAGTTTGGTGTGCAGTCGCTGCCAACTGTGATGATGATTAAACAAGGCCGGCCGGTTGACGGCTTTGCCGGCGTTGAAACCGAGCAGGTTATCCGCGATAAACTGGCCGCTTACTTACCAAAACCGGAAGATGATTTACTGGCGCAGGCTGAACAATTGCTGGCAGCGCAGGACTATGCCGCTGCTTATCCGTTGTTAAAAGACGCGTTAACCCTGGCACCCGAGCGTACCGAGATCAAACTGTGGCTGGCCGATGCCGCTGTTAGCCTGGGTCAGTTGCCACAAGCCGAAGCGCTGCTAAGCGAGATTAAACTGGCTGATCAGGATGCTTTGTATAAATCGGTGGTTGCCAAACTGGAACTGGCTAAAGAAGCTGCCGACACGCCAGAAATAAAAGCGCTGGAAACCGCCCTGGCGGCAGAGCCTGATGCTGCACCAAATAAAAACGAACTGAAAGAAAAACTGGCTGTGCAGTATCAGGCGGTACAGCGCAGTGAAGAGGCGCTGGCACTGTTGCTGAGTATTCTGCAACAGGATTTAAACTACGGTAGCAGCAAAAAGCTGTATCTGGATATTTTGGCCGCACTGCCAAAAGGCGACAGTGTGGCAACGCTGTACCGGCGCAAACTATACAGCTTGCTGTACTAAGTACTAATGCTAAGGCAGGGCGTTGCTACTGATGAAAGTCGAGCCAGATCTGCCTGATCTGGTTTGACAATGTCATAGGATCAAACGGCTTGGCTACCACATCAGCGGCCCCCAGTGCTTTATAAGACGCAATTTCATTGCTTTGCACCTTTGCTGTCATAAATACCACCGGAACTTTGGTTAAATCGTACTGAGCTTGCAGTTGTTGCAACGTAGTGGGGCCATCCATACCCGGCATCATCACATCCAGCAAGATCAGTTGTGGTTTCACAGTAGGGTACTCGGTTAATGCCTGCCTGCCGCTGCCGCAGGTATGCACGCTAAAACCCCCTACAGCCTCCAATGCAATTTTCGCTACTTGCTGAATAGACGGATCATCCTCTACGTGCATAATACGCTGTAATTCTGTCATTCATCTGCCTCCGGAAGTTCAGCCATGCTGGCCAGTGGCAGTAATAAATAAAATTCACTGCCTTTGTCTTGTTCTGATTGAAAGCCTATTTCGCCCTGCATACGGCTCATTAGCTGTTTGCTGATAGCCAAACCAAGCCCTGTGCCGCCTTTGCTTTTAATATCAGAGCTGTCAGCCTGAGAAAACTTGCTGAATATATGGGGTTTAAACTGTTCGCTGATACCACAGCCGCTGTCTATTACCCGGATCAACGCCTTGTCGCCGTGTTGCTGTACAATAATATTGACCTCCGCCTGGGGCGGTGAAAACTTAGCTGCATTTGATAGCAGGTTGGCCATGACCTGCTGCAGGCGCATGCTATCAACATTAACCCACATATCTGCCGATACCGCCTGCAGTTGATAGGAAACCTGATACTGCTGGGCATAGCTTTGGTTATCACGTAGTGATGTTTCAATGATGGGTAGTAATGGTTGTGGCTGAACATCAAACAGCATTTTTCCGGCGATCAACTTATCCATATCCAGCAGATCATTAATCAGCAACTGCAATTTTTTGACGTTAGCCTGTGCCAGCTGCGTCATCTGTGCGGCTTGCGGTGGCAGCGGGCCAAATACTTCACCATGCAATAAGCCGATGGCACCACTAATGGCTGTCAAAGGTGTGCGCAGTTCATGGCTTACGGTAGAGACAAACTCATCTTTGACGCGCTCAATTTTTTTCCTTTCGGTAATGTCGCTGATAAAGCCGTACCACAGCACGCTGCCATCGGCCTGGCGTTCAGGTACTGAGCGGCCGCTTACCCAAATCACCTCACTGTCAGGTCGTTGCACCCTGTACTCTAGTTTCCATAATGTAAGCTGCTCGGCAGAAGAGGCGATACTGTCATATACCACTTGCACATCGTCCGGGTGCAATTGGCTAAATACCGGACTGGCATCGTATTTCACCTGCTCCGGGGTTAAATTATAAATATCTCTTATACCTTCACTGCAATAAGGAAAGCAGCTACTGCCGTCGGGCGCTAGCTGAAACTGAAATACCATGCCTGGTAGCTGGCTGGCAATTTTGTTTAACCGTTCGCCAGCTTCAATTTGGGCATGGCGTTTTAAATTTTCAGATTGTTTTACTTCCTGCAATAAGCCTCTGATTAACCGTTTAAATTCTGAAAGCAAAGTTAATAACAATAGTTCGCTGGCTAAAAATGCCAGTACCCAGCGTTGTAGTACATCGCCAGTTGGATTCAGCCGGTAACCACGCCATGCCAGGTAGCTAAATAGGATCAGCAATAATATGCTGCCCAGCCAACTGATAAAATTAGTGGTTCTGCTAACGCGTTGATTTATCATAGCGGCCTTAATCTAAGCGGACTGCTTTACTATAAAGCACAAGCGCAAGGCTGGCAAAACGGCGGACAGATATTTATGAGCAGTACATTAACGCAGCAATTTCAGCAACTAAGCGCGGTACTGCAGCAGTACCGGCCGTACTGGCAGTTGTTACCGTTTGCCTGCGACACTGTGCCATGGCCGGATGGCAACCTGCTGCAGTTGCTGGCTGGCCTGGACGATGGTCTGTTAAAGCAGATTGACCAAAGCAGCATTTTGCAGCAACAGTATTTTGCGTCATTTTTCCCGGCATTATTTAGCTTGCCTGCAGTACCCGCCGCCGCAGTGTCTTCGTCACTGCCAGCCTTACCATTCTGGCTGGAAAACGGCATTGGCGGGCGTAAACTGCAGCAAATTACTGCGTTGTGCCAACAGTGGCCACACAGTAAGTTACCGGTGCTGGAATGGTGTGCCGGTAAAGGCCATCTGGGCCGGATATTGGCCCATCGTTTTACTGTGCCGGTAACCAGTGTCGAATGGCAGCCACAGTTATGTGAAGATGGTGCAGTATTGGCAGAAAAATACCAGCTGCCCCAACAGTTTATTTGTGCCGATGTATTAAGCGCACCGCTTGATGCTGTTTTACAGCCACAGCAGCATATAGTGGCGCTGCATGCCTGTGGCCAGTTACATATTACAATGCTGCAACAGGCGGTGCAGGCAGGTTGTCAGCAGTTACAACTGGTGCCTTGCTGCTACCATTTAATTGCACCAACGCACTATCAGCCGATGTCGGAACTTGCTTTACAGCACAATTTGCAGTTAAGCAAAGACGATTTAAAGCTGGTAGTGCAGGGCCAGGTTACGGCGGGTGAGCGGGTAGAAAAACTCAGAGCAACCGAAGTATTATGGCGGCTGGCTTATGATGAGCTGCGCACAGAACTTACCGGGCAGCACCATTACCGGCCACTGGCGTCGGTTGGCAAGCACTGGTTCAGTGGCAGCTTTAGTGCTTTTGCCCGCTGGGCAGCGGCACAGCATCAGTTACAGCTACCGGCGTTGATAGATGAAGCGGTTTATCTGGCACGGGCGCAACAGCGTGCAGCAATAGTTCAGCGCATTGAAGTGGTAAGGCACCTGTTTCGCCGGCCGCTGGAGTTATGGCTGGCGCTGGATAAGGCCCTGTATTTACAGCAACACGGCTATAAGACCCGTATCAGTGAATTTTGTGATTATCAGATAACACCACGCAACCTGCTGCTGACAGCTACCAGATAAGCGGCGGCTAGCAAGGTAGCTGATCTGGGGCGCTGGTTAATACCTGAGTCTGATTATACTGTTGTATCAGCTGATCTTTATGTTGCCAACGCTGGTTAAGCCATAACTGAAAGCGCTCACGAAACTGCTCATCGTTAAAATAATCGCCGATAACCTGTTGATCTACAGGTAGGATCTCTACCTGCACCACCACCCGCTTTAACTTACCCATCAGCATATCCATAGCAACGTGCTGCGGGTTGTCGGGGTAAAGCAGGGTAAAGTCTAATATGGCATTAAACTGCTCGCCCATGCTGGCTAAAGTGAAGGCAATACCACCTGCTTTGGGGGGCAGCAGGTGCTGGAACGGGCTGTGTTTATCTGCTTGTTTTCTCGCGGTAAAACGGGTGCCTTCAACAAAATTGATAATGGTGGTGGGCACAGTTTTAAATTTCTGGCATGAGGCGCGGGTAGTGGCAATGTCTTTACCTTTTAGCTCTGGCCGTTTAGCCAGTTGCGCCGGGCTGTAGCGCTTCATAAAGGGCATATCCAGTGCCCAGCAGCCGGTACCTAAAAATGGCAGCCATTTCAGTTCGTCTTTTAAGAAAAACTTTGGCTCGGGTATACGGCTATGGGCTACTGTGCTGACAACCGGAATATCGAGCCAGCTCTTATGGTTTGAAATAAGCAGATACCAGCTTGTTTTATCCAGCGTCTGGGCACCGCTTATTTGCCAGTCAACATGATTGAACAGGTTAATCAACGCGGTGTTAATTGTGGTCCAGCCGCGATAACAGCCTTTACCCGCCAGTGCGGTAACACGGTGCACAGCTTTAAACGGCAGCAGTAATTTGATGATACCCAGAGGCGTAACCAGAATACCCCACAACGCCAGATTTAACGCAAACAAGCTAAAGCTAAACGGCAACAGCAACCAACCGGGTAAAAAACTTAACATTACTGCTTATCTCCCTGTTTCAGTGAGGTGAGCTGCTGATCTTTATGTTGCCATAACTGGTTGATCCACTGCTGAAACCGCTCACGGTAATGGTTGTCGTTGTAGTCGCCTAACAGCTCTGGCGTTATAGGTATTACCCGGATTTGCACGTTAATATCGCGCACTTTACCGGAAATATAATCCCAGAAACTGGGTATGCCGCCAGGGTAATAAATGGTGATGTCGAGTATTTTATGCAGTTGATTGCCCATAGCGCCCAGTACAAAAGCGACACCACCGGCTTTGGGTTTAAGCAGATTTTGGTACGGTGATTGTTGTTGGCGATGTTTTTCCGGGGTGAAGCGGGTACCTTCAACAAAATTCATAATCGCTGCCGGTTTAAAGCGAAACTTATGGCAGGCTTTACGCGTGGTTTCTATGTCTTTGCCCTGTAAATGCGGATTTTTTTGCAAAAAGCTTTTGCTGTAACGCTTCATAAAAGGGAAATCCAGTGCCCACCAGCACATGCCTAAAAATGGCACATATATCAGTTCTTTTTTCAGAAAGAATTTAATAAACGGAATATTACGGTTAAATACTTTTTGCAGTACCAGAATATCCGCCCAGGACTGGTGATTGGCCAGCACCAGATACCAGTCTTTCAAAGATAAGGTTTCCAGGCCTGATATTTGCCAGCGAATACGGGTAAATAGCCGGGTGGTGAAATTGTTGACGCTGATCCAGGCCACGGCACAGGCATCCAGCAGGTAAGTCATCCAGCTTTGCCAGCGGGTAACCGGCGGCAGCTTTAATATCGCCAGCAACATTACCGGTACACACCAAAACAGCGTATTAACGATATAAAGTAGCAATGAAAGTGTACCCGTTAGCGGGCGGGGTAAAAAATGTAGCATAACAACACCTGGTATCTGTGGCCGGCCAGATTTTCGCCGGTTAAAAATAATAACAGCAGGCGAGCCTGCTGTTAACATGTCCGATGAGTAGCTAGTTTACCTTAATCTTCAAAGTAGGTGTAACCATAAACACCGGCTTTTAATTCGTCCAGCAGCTCATCTTTTTTACTGGCGCTCATATCCAGCTTGGCCAGCTGTTTGCTGTAGGAGGCAATCAGCTTAATGGCGTCAAACTGCACATAACGCAGTACATCGGCTACCGTATCCCCTTTAATAATGTTGGTCAGTTTATAGCTGCCATCATCGGTCAGTTCAACGTGTACGGAGTCTGTGTCGCCAAACAGGTTGTGTAAGTCGCCTAAAATTTCCTGATAGGCGCCTACCATAAACATACCCAGCAGGTACTGCTCGTCTTCTTTATACAACGGCAGTGGCAGGCTGGGTTCAATACCATTACCATCGGCGTAACTTTTCAGCTGGCCGTCAGAGTCACAGGTAATGTCCTGAATAATGGCACGATGGTCCAGTGGCTCGTTCATCCGCTCCAGTGGCATTACCGGGAACAACTGATCAATACCCCAGGCATCCGGCATAGACTGGAACAGCGAGAAGTTAACAAATAACTTATCGGCCAGTTTTTCATTCAGCTCGTCGTGAATAGAGCGGTGCGAGCGGGCTGTCATATCCAGATTGGCTTTTACTTTGTTAATGGTAGCGAAGTAAATTTGCTCCAGTAATGACCAGTCTTTTAATGTCAGCAGGCCATGCACATACTGGGCATGGGCATCGGTAAAGTAGTGCACCGCATCGTGGTAAGCTTCAATTGCCGTGCGCGGTGTAACGTTCTGGTAAGCTTCCCACAGGCCGAGGATCACTGTCGGTGAATCTTCACTTGGTTCTGGCAGGTTCACCAACCCCGGCGCACGTTCAATATCAATGGCATCGGTTACCAGCACGGCGTGGTGTGCTGTCATAGCACGGCCAGATTCGGTAATAATATTCGGGTGCGGCAGGTCGTACTCGTCACACACTTCTTTTAAACCATTGACCACGTTACGGGCATATTCGTACATGGTGTAGTTCATCGAACAGGCCGAGCGTGATTTAGAGCCTTCGTAGTCAACACCCAGGCCGCCACCAACATCGACAGTGCTGATAGGCACGCCCAGAGTGCGCAGTTCAGCATAGTGACGGGCACATTCACGAATGGCGTTATGGATATCGCGAATATTGGCAATTTGTGAGCCGATATGAAAATGCACTAACTGCAGCAAATCCAGCTTGCCGGCATCGCGCAGTACGTCAATCGCCTGCAGCACCTGGGTTGCGGTTAAGCCAAACTTGCCTTTCTCGCCACCGGTGTTTTGCCACTTGCCTTTGCCCACCGAATTTAAACGAATGCGGATACCAATACGTGGCGCTGTGCCTAAATTATCGATTTCACGCAGCAGGGTTTTCAGCTCAGACAGTTTTTCTACCACTACATAAACGGTGTGGCCCATCATCTGGCCAATAGTGGCTAAGCGCAAAAATTCGCTGTCTTTATAACCGTTACAGACAATTTGCAGTGGCTGATCGGTAACACCTAAAATAGCCATCAGCTCAGGTTTACTGCCTGCTTCCAGGCCCACTTTACCGCTGTCGTGGCTGATCAGACGTTTTACTACTGAGAACTGCTGGTTTACTTTGATTGGGTAAACAGCAGTGTACTGGCCCTGATACTCTTTTTCTGCCTTGGCGCGCTGAAAAGATTTAATCAGCGTATCTACCCGGTGTTGCAGAATGTCAGTAAAACGCACCAGCACAGGTAAGGTTAAGCCTTCCTCTTTAAAACGTGCCGTAAGCTCAGGAAAACTGATGCCTGTTTTACTGTGATCCTGATCCGGATAAGCCACCAAATCACCATCAGTATTAACATCAAAATATCCTTCACTCCATACCGCTACGTTATAGATAGAGCGTGCTTTTTCAGTACCCCAGTCGGCCATTGTCGTTCCTTTAAAATTAAGATGTGCATAGTTTAAGGCCAATACGGTAAAGCTGCAGCAAAAAACATCGAAATATTTGTCCTTGGCGGCACAAGCAGGCAAAATATGCGGCTATTTTGTTTTGAGGGTAATACTATGTCTGGCGACAACAATTGGTTCACTGAAATTTTCGCCCCCAGCGGCAGCGCCTTTGGTTTGGCTATCACGAAGAAACTGGATGAAGTTCAGTCGCCGTTCCAGAAGATTGAAATGTTTGAAACCACCCATTTTGGCAATCTGATGGTGATTGATAGCGTTATTATGCTCAGCAGCCGCGACAATTTTCTCTACCACGAAATGCTTAGTCATCCGGTGTTGTTTACCCATGCTAACCCGAAAAACGTGGTGATCATCGGTGGTGGAGATTGCGGCACCCTGCGTGAAGTATTAAAACATCCCGGCGTGGAAAGCGTAACGCAAATTGATATTGATGAGCAGGTTACGCGGATGGCAGAAAAGTATTTCCCGGAATTGTGTGCCTCGAACAATGACCCACGCGCTACGCTGAAGTTTGATGACGGTATCAAATACATGCGCGAAGCTGCGCCTGAATCGGTAGATGTCATTATTGTGGATTCAACTGATCCTATCGGGCCGGGCGAAGGTTTGTTTAACCGGGCATTTTATGACAGCTGCCGCAAAGCACTGCGCCATGGCGGCATTTTAGTGCAACAAAGTGAGTCGCCGCTGATCCATATGCCGTTACTCAAAGATATGCGCAGTGCCATGCTGGATGCAGGCTTTGACGCACTGCAAACGCTGTTATTCCCGCAAATGGTGTACCCGTCTGGTTGGTGGACCTGTACTCTGGCGCGCAAAGGCGCGGCGTTTAATGGCTTTCGTGAAGCCGATGCCGCTCAGGCGTCGTTCAATACCGATTACTATAATGCCGAAGTGCATAAAGCGGCGTCAGCCTGGCCTAATTTTATGAAAAAAGCACTGCAGAACTAAAGCAAGGCAGATGCAGATGGCAGCAGCTGAAAACGCATTAAAGCAGTATAAATAAATACCTGGCTTAGCTTGCCTATTTGGCAAGGTTTTTGTACATTTATTGCTCATTAACGGGGTGGCAAATGATAAAATACGCTTGGTTATTATTGTTAAGTGCGTTTTCAGCACAAGCCGCTATCTACAAGTGTGAGCAAAACGGTGTTGTAGAGTTTAGCCAGTTTCCCTGCTCAGGTGATGCTGAAACAGTAGATATGCGTCCGCTTGGCACCGCCATGCTTGGCACCCGCGGTGAATACAAACAGCAAGTGGATGCGCTAAAACGTCAAAGCCGGTTTGTTGAATTTCAGATAAGTTCGCTGGAGCAACAGAAACAGCAGGATGTTGAAGCGCTCAAATCAGAACTTTACAAACTGCGCCGTAGTTTCCCCAAAGCAGAAGAACTGGTTGTGCTGCAACAAAAAATTGATCGTACAGAGCAGTTATACAACGAGAAAATTGCTGCAGAAAAAGCCTCACTGGCGGGCCTAAAACTCAAAGTGGGCGGCCTTGAACGGCAATATGCACAAAATTAATGCATTGATCTGTTATAAAAAAGCCCCGCATCGCGGGGCTTTTTGCTATGAGACGCTATTAAATACTAAAAGATGCACGCAGATACCAATAACGGCTACCCGGCATATCATAGGTTGATGGATCGTAGCCGTTCAGTGAGCATGATAAGCAAATAGGAGGCTCTTTGCCGAACAGGTTATTCACGCCAAAGCTCAATTGCATACCAGACAATATTGCATCTGTACTCCAGCTTACTTGTGCATCATGGTATGTAGTACTGCCAAGCCGGTTCTGGCCGGTAGACGGGTTGTTACGGCAAACCGCGAAACTGGCTGCATCGCCACAGCTTTCTTCTAAATCACTGGTGTAACGCATTGTCCAGCTGGCTTGCCAGGCCTCATGTTGCCAGTTAAGGGCCAGGTTACCGCTCCATTCTGGAATAGCCGTGTCATTAACTTCAATACCGACAGTTTTCGGCTGACGCTGGCCGTTGGCATCAAGTACAGTGTAATCTTCTACCAGGGTAGCTCTTAACCTGACATTAAATTGACCAAATGCAGTTTGGGGGAGTAGCCAGCCAATGTCGAAATCCAGGCCAGAGGTTTCTATACTGCCAATATTGGTCAGGACATTATTAAACTGGTCAATCGCCCCCAACTGATTGCGGCCTATGCCATTACAAAAGGTGTCAGACAGAGTTTGTACACACAAATTAAGTTGGGTTTGTGCATCCAGTGCCTGAATGGCACCTTTAAGTTCATGTTGATACCAACTGATACCAATGTCTAAACGTTCTGACCAGGCAGTTGCGCTGGCGTACTCAGGGCTGTATACGGTACCAAGGTTGTAACTGGTAGACGTTTCTGGTGCCAGTTCGCGATTGCCGCCGGTAACCACACTGATTTGCGGGTTAGGCTGCTGATAACTGGCCGGTACACCAAGGGCTGCACAGTTTGCTGCAAGGGCTGGGATTGGCGCTGAGCACGGATCAGACAATACAGCGTCAAAACCACTGGCTGAACCGAATAGCTCGCCGATATTAGGCGCACGGAAGCCCTCAGACCAACTGCCGCGGAACAGCAGTTCGTCTTGCATCAGCCAGCGAAAACCTACTTTGCTGGTCGTTTCACTACCAAAAGTGGAGTAGTCAGAGTAGCGGCTGGCCAGGCTGAGATCTAACTGTTTTGCCAACGGCAGATCGGCCAGCAAAGGTACGTTAAGTTCAATAAAGAGTTCGTTAACGTTAAGTGAGCCAGAAGTCGGCGATGACTCCACACCGTTGTATTCACCCGCTACCGTAAGGGCATCCGGCGTGTATTCACCAGTGTATTTGCGGTATTCCCAGCCTGATGCAAAGCTAAGTGCTCCGGCGGGTAACTCCATAATGTCCCCGGTAATGTTGGCTGAATACAAACTAAGTTTGTTTTCGCTGGTATCGCGAACAACAGGTTGAATATAACCGAGCATATCGGTCGTGATACTGCCAACACCAAAGATATTTAACGGCACACAAGCAGGATCAGCCTGACAGCTTGCCAAAGGCCCCAGTGCGGTAGCAATGCGCCTTGCATTATAACTGCCGAAGTTATCTTGCTTGGCCCGGTTAGTGCTATATGCTGCGTTGACGTCCCAGTAATAAAGATTGCCGGCTAATTCAAGCTGACCTTCGATGCCCGAGGCAATATAGAAGGTGTCTACGTTCTGCTCAAAGCGTCTGGCTCCACCTTCAATTGGGCGTTTGCCGGCCAGTATCAGGTTGGGGTCGTCGCCTGATGCTACCAGGTCAAAACCAAATGGGTTGTATGGATTGTCAGCGGCAATGGTCAGATTATCCATCCAGTAGTTGCTGGGCGAGAAGGTGCCAATAAACATAGGCTCAGGGGCTGCCTGATTCACGCTGCTGCGCTGATTGTATAAGGCGCGTAGGTACCAGTTGGTATCAGGTGTAAATTCATAGCGTTGCTGTGCGTAAAGTGACACTCTTTTGTTCGGTGTTTGCAACAGGTTATAACTGGAATAGTTAAAACGGTCAGCTGTGGTAAAACAGTGAAAGTCATCGGTACGGTCACAGCTATCGCCGAGGGTTGGATCGTAATTCGGGCTGGTAATGCCGGCGTTTGGCACTAAATCTAATGAGGCGCCGGTATTGGGATCATTGATAATAAAACGGCCGCCTGGAATAGCTGAACTGCCAAAAGCCAGGCCGGTGCCCGGTACCGGCAGGCTGGACTGTGCTCTGGTATCAGCCGCAACAGACTTTTGTTCGTTGTAGCTGGCTGCCATAAAATAGCTGTGTTTGTCACTTTCGCCGCCAAAGCTCAGTTCAAATGTGCTGGTATCACCGTCGCCTTTGCTAAATTGGCCAAAGCTGGTGCTAACAGTTGCACCGACCGCAGAGCGGCGGGTAATAATATTAACCACGCCTGCTATGGCATCTGAACCATAAATTGATGAGGCCCCGTCTTCCAGCACCTCAATGCGCTCAACAATAGCCAGAGGAATGGTATTTAAGTCCACCACGCCGCCTACGCCAGAGGCAGAGCTTTCATTTACCCAGCGAATACCGTCAACCAATACCAGAACACGCTTAGCCCCTAAGTGTCGTAAATCTACTGTAGTGGCGCCGGCGCCAACCCCACCACCATCCGGCGGAAAGCCGAAGTTGCCGCTGGAGTTGAATTTAGTGTTTAGCGCTGAACCTGATGCGGTAATATTTTGAATAATATCGCCAATTGAAGATAGACCTGAACGGTCAATGGCATCGCGATCCAGAATTTGCACAGGGCTGCGGCCTTCAAGCTCAGTTTGCTTAATCCGGCTACCTGTTATCTCTATGCGTTCAACACTTTTATCGGTTGTGGTGTCTTGAGCTTGAGTCGCTGTTGGTGCAAAGGTGATAGCACCAAGCACACTCAGGTATATCGTTGAATAGGAGCGCATGCAGTATTCCTTATTGTTATTTTCACAAATTACTGCTGACAACATGGCTGGCACTGCTTTTTCGCCAGCCAACAGGCAGGTTCAGAACTCACTATATGATAAGTTCAGAGAAAATCTTAGCTAAGAGTGTTTATTTTGTAAAAAAAGTTTCATTAAGGTTCTTATTGTGTTTATTTTGGGGTTTTAGCATTGTGTGGGTTACGGGGCTGGCAGAACTGCAGAGAGGCAACAAATCGGTGGTTAAGTTATAAATTTCACAAATAAAACAACGCCCTCAGGCGCTGCTTTACTTAAGTTTAAACCAGCTACAGATCGGTAGTTCTTCTGGCTTAATCAGGCAGATACATTACTGTCGGTGTGCTTTTCATACAGGGTGTTGATGAGTTCATCTTCGTAAGCGAAGCGCTCTTCCAGTGCTTGCCCCAGCTCAGACAGCTCGCGGTCAAAAGCTGCGCTGTGTTTGGTACTTAAATGGTCGGCATAAAGATCATTAAAATTTAAGGCTAAATCGGTTGATACCGCAATCTTCGGATACAGGCTGTCTGCCAGTTTACGGCTGTCAGTGCCGTTTACCGCACATTCTGACACTATACGTTCATACACTTCGAAATGTCCGGCGGATAAATAGTCCACCATCAACTGGCAAAATTCCTGCACCGCTGCTTGCGTAGGTAAAGTGGTGCGTTTGTTGTCAAAAGGCGGCAATGCGGCCAGTTTACAATAACTGACAATAAGTTGTTGGCGCTCGTCCAGCCAGTTGTCTATGGCGGTAAGCGAACCACCCCATTTTTGTCGCGCGGTCTGCACACGGGTGTACATTGCCTTCTCCTTCAATGCAGCGTTTGCTGCAGTTAACTCTAATTAAATGAATTTCGCACGAAAGATCAACCGTTTTTTTATTGGTCAGCCCAGTGAACGGCATTATGATAGCGCGAACTACAGGGTACAGCAGAGAGCCACTTATGATCAAACACAGTATCAGCTTAACGCCAAATCAGCACGGACTCTGGTTTGTCGTGAACCGGGGTCGTATCTGGGTCAATGCCGCGCGTCAGATCCCGCAGGGCATGCTAAGTGCATTAACCTTGTCAGCTGAGCCTGAGCAGATATGCCGGCTGGGTGAGCTGGCAGGGCAAGATGCCTATCTGCTGGTGAACCATGACCATATTGCTGATGAAAATGATTGGGTGTCGCCAAGAGACTTACTAAGCGAAGGTGAACAAATATTCTATCTGGCCGCCAGAGCGGTACAGGTTGCTTTATTTCTACAGACCCACCGCTTTTGTGGCCAGTGTGGCAGTGCCATGAGCCTGGTCAGTTGGGAGCTGGCGGCACTGTGTAACAAGTGTGGCCATCGCTGCTACCCCCGCATCGCGCCTTGTGTGTTAGTCGGCATTATAAAAGACAAACAAATCCTGCTGGCGCGTTCCAGCCGGCACCGTAAAGGCTTTTTTTCTATTCTGGCAGGTTTTGTTGAATCCGCAGAAACATTGGAACAGGCGGCGGCACGTGAGGTAAAAGAGGAGGTTGGCGTAGAGATCACCAATTTACGTTATGTTGGCAGCCAGCCATGGCCGTTTCCGCATTCATTAATGGCAGGGTTTATTGCTGACTATGCCGGCGGCGATATTGTCTGCCAGCCACAGGAAATAGAGGAAGCGCACTGGTTTGATTTAGCTTCGCTGCCAGAGGTGCCGCCAAGACAAACGCTATCAGGGCAAATTATTCACCAGCTACAGCAAATAGCAGGCAAATAAAAAGTTTTCCGGAAAGATTTTTAACAATGCGGAGCGTTGGCCCGTAAGGGTTTGCGCCATGGATGGCAGCAAATAAAAAAGCCACATAAAGTGGCTTAACTAAATGGTTTGCATGGTCCCGTTTAAACGGGCTTCTTGCTTGTTATTCTTCACTAGCGCAGCAATGTTATAGCAGATCGATTTGTGGATGACAAGCACCTAGCATAAAAAACCTGAACCTAGCATTTACAGCGAAAACATAGTCGCTGCGGCTACAGAGTGTTAAAATGGCGCCAATCCTGTGAATGGCGGACAATATATGCAATTAAAAAATGATCGGTACCTCAGAGCTTTACTTAAACAACCGGTAGACAGAACGCCGGTTTGGATGATGCGACAAGCAGGGCGCTATCTACCTGAGTATCGTGCTACCAGAGCTCAGGCCGGTGACTTTATGTCACTGTGCAAAAACCCGGAGCTGGCATGTGAAGTTACGTTACAGCCGTTGCGTCGTTATGCATTGGATGCCGCAATTTTATTCAGTGATATTCTTACCATTCCTGATGCCATGGGCTTAGGGCTCTATTTTGGCGAAGGCGAAGGCCCTAAATTTCAGCGGCCAGTACGTGACTTTGTTGATATTGCCAATCTGCCTATTCCGGATCCGGAGCAGGAATTGCGTTATGTGATGGATGCGGTACGCACTATCCGCCGCGAGCTGAATGGCAGTGTGCCGTTAATTGGCTTTTCCGGTAGCCCCTGGACATTAGCAACTTATATGGTTGAAGGCGGCAGCAGCAAAACCTTTGGTACGATCAAGAAAATGATGTTTTCCGAGCCGGAAGCACTGCATTTATTGCTGGATAAGCTGGCGCAAAGCGTGGTGTTGTATCTGAATGCGCAGATAGCGGCTGGTGCCCAGTCGGTGATGATTTTTGATACCTGGGGCGGCGTATTAACACCGCGTGATTATCAGGAATTTTCACTGGGCTATATGCAGCAAATAGTGAACGGTTTAACCCGTGAAGCAGACGGCCGCAAAGTGCCGGTAACGCTGTTTACCAAAAATGGTGGCTTGTGGCTGGAAGCTATCGCTAATACCGGCTGCGATGCTTTGGGGCTGGATTGGACTATCAATATTGGTGATGCAAAAGCCCGTGTTGGCGATAAAGTTGCGCTGCAAGGCAATATGGACCCGTCAATTTTGTTAGGCTCACCAGAGCGCATCCGGCAGGAAGTACAAATGATACTGGATGGTTTTGGTCAGGGAACCGGCCATGTGTTTAATCTGGGCCATGGTATTACGCCTGATGTAGACCCTGAACGCGTCAGCGTTTTTATTGATGCTGTGCATGCATTTAGCCGCACTTATCATATGAATACTGATTTGACTGAATGAGCCGGATAACCCCCGGTGTTAAACCGGGGGTTGAGTTTAAACTGTTAAAAATCGTTAGTTTGTGCTGGTGGCGACAGTCTGGTAATCGGCGAGTAAATCTTCAAAGTTTTCAAAGGTCCAGTTACGCCGCTTTGCTTCCTCTATTGCTTGTTTGAGCATTGACTCGCCACGGCTTTGCTGGCCAAGCTCAATAAAGGCAATACCCAGAATCGATAACAGATTTGGGTTGCTGGCATCTGCTGCGCGGCCTTGTTCTGCCAGCCTGATCGCTTTTTGTGGATCCCGCAACGTCGGGTCGTCTGACATCGCCAGCAAAGAAGCATATTCTGTTACTGCTGGCATGTACTGTTGTAATGCTGCCCCTTCCAGATAACCGGCCGCTTTACGTGGATTATAATTCACGTTATTGCTGTCCAGCAGCGCCTGAGCCAATAAATAAGCAGCTTTGGCATCGCCGCCATCAGCAGAAATAGCCAGCCAGTTCAAAGCCTTATTTGGGTCTTTATCGCAGCCATTACCGGTAATTAAGCATTGCGCCAGACGATGCTGCGCAGGCTGGTAACCATTAATGGCAGCTTGCAGATACCAGTTAACAGGTGAGGGATCGGTAACAATATTATTTTCTGCCAGCACTGCGTACAGGTACTGATATTTAGCCGATTCAGCTTTAGCTGCCGCCAGAATAGCATCGGTATACTCCTGGCTGTCGCGCTGAAATTTGCGGGCTTGCGTCCCTGCAGCGTTTTTTATCCTGAAGGTATGCGACTGTAGTTCCATTCGTACAGGGGCGCCGTATAAATCTTTTGGCGGTTCAAATCTCCAGCTTTTAATGGCATCCAGCACGTACTCATTAATACCATCAATAGGGAAACTGGCAGCAATATTGGCATTTTCTACTGTGCCATCTTCCGTCACGTCATAGTGCACAACTGCCCATGCAGCAACACCAGCGCGTTCGAAATAAGACGGATATTTGGGCTCTGGCTGGTGTACCGCTTTTAATCTGCTACTGGTGTTTACATAGCGGTTGGCACTTGGGTACAGGCTAGCCGACAAAGCGTGTTTACCATACTGGTTGTTCAGTGTGTTATACACTTCTTTTCCGGCCAAGCGTGAAGGAAGTTTGGTGCGTAGCTCTAGGTATTGTTTATCTGCTAACGGGTGTTTACCGTCACGGGCAATTAATGTCCAGGCGTAGGCTAGTTTTATATCTGCATCGACACCTAAACCTTCAGCATACATTCTCGATAACAGATACTGGGCCTCCAGGTGGCCCAGCTCTGCCAAAGCTTCAAGCTTTGGTTTGGCCTGCGTGTATTCTTGTTGCTCGAATAACGCTTTTGCTGTGGGGAAATCAGCATGTACCTGAAACGAAACCGCCAGCCACAACAATGCCAAACTATACCGAAGTTGCAGCATAAAACTTCCCCGTAAACTATCTGTTTAATTATTATGCAATTGAGTTTACAACGATTTATAAGGCAAAACAAAAATATATATAACTACGGTAATCAATATATTTTATAGTTAATTATCAAACATTTAATGCTAGAAAAGCCGGTTAAGGCCATTCAGTGCCGCTACCCGGTATGCTTCAGCCATAGTGGGGTAATTAAAGGTAGTATGCACAAAATACTCTAGTGTATTACCGCCATTTTTTTGCATCATAATTGCCTGGCCAATGTGTACAATTTCTGCCGCACGCTCACCAAAACAATGAATACCAAGTATCTCAAGCGTATCGCGGTGAAATAATAGTTTTAAACTGCCCACACTGGTATTGGCAATTT
Source organism: Rheinheimera pacifica (assembly GCF_900108485.1). Lineage (GTDB taxonomy): Bacteria > Pseudomonadota > Gammaproteobacteria > Enterobacterales > Alteromonadaceae > Alishewanella > Alishewanella pacifica. The sequence goes on from NZ_FNXF01000013.1 coordinate 132,373, forward strand.
GCGCCCGGGCCAGATGCTTAAACTGGGCGCGGCCGACTTCATAAGGAATTTTTGCTGCAGTGAGTTCCTGTTCAGTTTTACCCACGGAGCTCATTTCCGGGATAGTATAAATACCTGCCGGAATATCGGCTATCAGATGGCCATCCAGATTACCTTTTACAATGGCTTCGCCGGCTAAGCGGCCTTGATCGTAAGCTGCGCTGGCTAAGCTGGGGTAGCCAATGACATCGCCAACGGCATAGATATTGTCTATGCTGGTCTGATATTGTTTATTTACTTTAACCAGGCCGCGGCTATCTGATTCAAGGCCTATTGCAGCTAAATTCAACATATCGGTGTTGCCGGTGCGGCCGTTGGCAAACAAAAAGCAGTCAGCTTTCATTTTTTTACCAGACTTAAGATGCAGTATTACACCGTCGTCTTTACCTTCAATACGGTCAAACTCTTCGCCGTGGCGAATGGTCATGCCGGAGTTCCAGAAATGGTAACTCAGTGAATCTGAAATCTCGGCATCCATAAACGACAGCAAACGGTCGCGGGTGTTTACCAGATCTACTCTTACACCTAAGCCACGGAAAATAGAGGCATATTCACAGCCGATAACACCGGCACCGTAGATAATAATATGCTTGGGATCGTGTTGTAGTGACAAGATAGTATCTGAGTCGTAGATCCTGTTGTGGTTGAAGTCGACATCTGCCGGCCGGTAAGGGCGCGAACCTGTGGCAATCACAATAGTTTTAGCACTGAGCTCAAAGCAACTGCCATCATCACTGCTGATACTCAGGTTGTGATTATCAATAAAGCGGGCTTCACCCTGATATATTTTTACCTGATTACGATCATAAAAACCGGTTCTAAGCCGCACTTGTTTACGGATCACGCCGGCGGCATGTTTTAAGATTTGCGAGAAAGTGAGTTTGGTATGCTGTTCGTCCAGCTGAAACAAAGGGTTCTCATTAAACTCAATTAAGCGGCTAACCGAGTGGCGTAATGCTTTTGACGGGATTGTGCCCCAATGGGTGCAGCCACCGCCGACAGAATTATAGCGTTCAATAGCGGCTACTTTAAGCCCGCTTTTGGCCAGATACATTGCTGCTCCCTCGCCGCCGGGCCCGGTTCCTATAACAATGGCATCAAAATCAAAGCTGGCTTTTTTCGGGGATGCTTTTTTCGCACTCACGCTGATAATCTCACTGATTTAACTAACTTAAGTTTGAGCATATCAGGTATCAGGCATAAAAAAAGAGACCGAAGTCTCTTTTTTCTGTCAGGCGACAGCGTTAACCAGCCGCTGCCAGTGCTGCTGTTGCTGTTGTAAATGGTGTTTAAACTCAAGGTATTTATGCTTGAAATCTACCGCCTGATACTGTGCAACCAGTTTGTCTTTGCGTTGCAGTAACAACTGTTTCTTAATGTGATAATAATCCTGCATTCTGGCAAGCAGCAGTTCGTATTCATGCTGCAGTAATTGCAGTAGTTGCTCTGCATTGGGTTTTTGCCGCACATTATCTTGTGCCCGTTTCAGCTGCATTTGTAACTTAGCTTGCTCGATGCGTTCTTCAGGAACGACGCGAAGGTTGCCAGTCAGCTTGACCCAGGAAGCGGTTTTAATAAACCATTTTGTTGGGTCAAATTGATACCATTTAATACCGTTACGATAATCATATTCAAAAATATGATGGAAGTTGTGATACCCCTCACCATAAGTAACAAAAGCGAGTATGCCGTTGTCGCGGGCAGAGTTTTTTTCTGTGTAAGGTTGTGAGCCCCACACATGCGCCAGTGAGTTAATAAAAAAGGTAAAATGATGGCTTAATACCAGGCGTAGTACACCGGCCAGTAATAACATGCCCAGAATGTTACCGCTGATAATACCCAATAATAATGGGATACCAAAGTTAGTTGCTATGGTCAGCCATAAGTAATTGCGGTGCTGCCACATTACAATCGGATTTTTCTGCAGATCACGCACATTGCTGTAGTCCGGTTTTTCTACATCTTCATAATCACGTAGCATCCAGCCAATATGGCTATACCAGAAACCACGGCCGGCAGAATAGGGGTCTTTATCATTGTCATCGACATGACGGTGATGCACACGGTGGTCGGCCGACCAGTGCAATGCACTGTTTTGCAGAGCAAAAGCGCCGCCAATTGCGTAAATCCACTGTAATATGGGATGCGCATCATAAGTTTTGTGCGCCCATAACCGGTGATAGCCGGCGGTAATGGACATGCCGCAATAGCCTAAGCATATAATAGTGGCAATAATCTCAAACCAGCCAAAACCGATAGTTAAGGCATACCAGGGTACACCGATGGCTGCAATCAGGGTTGTGATGGAAAACAGCAGAACGTTAGTCCAGATAAGGGGCGCTTTTTTCATAAATTCCACTTTAGCTTACAACTGTTCGCTCATTCTACTGGTCACAACCCCCGGGTCAAGGTATAAAATAGCGCTTTTCGGTGAATAAAGGAATATCTGTGTCCAGAGCAGAGCAGAAAGAGCGCACCCGCCGCGCTATTATAAATGCCGCTTTTTCTCAACTGAGCGCCGACAAAAGCTTTGCCAGCTTAAGCTTACGTGAAGTAGCGCGTGAAGCGGGTATAGCGCCTACATCATTTTATCGTCACTTTGCTGATATGGATGAACTAGGCCTTACATTGGTAGACGAAGCCGGTTTAATGCTGCGCCAATTAATGCGCCAGGCACGGCAGCGTATTGAGAAAAACGGCAGCGTTATTCGTACCTCTATTGAAACTTTTATGGAGTTCGTTACCGGTAACAGTAACGTATTTCGTTTATTGCTGCGCGAGCGCTCAGGTACCTCTGCGGCGTTCAGGGGGGCTGTAGCCCGCGAGATCCAGCACTTTGTTGCTGAACTAGCCGAATATTTGCGTAAGGAAACCACCTGCCCGGACGAATTAGCCAGGGCGCAGGCTGAAGCCATGGTGATATTGGTGTTTCATGCCGGCGCCGACGCACTGGATGCGCCACCAGAGCAGTATAGCTATTTAACCAGCCGCACTATTACCCAGCTACGTTGGCTCACCCATGGTGCCGCAGGTTCAGGTCGTAAAGCAAAAAGCTGATGTGTAGCAGGTTTTATCAGCTCTGACGTTTACGCAGCCAGACACCGCTTTCAATATGGTGGGTGTAAGGGAACTGATCAAATACAGCCAGTTGTACGATATCGTGTGTTTTAGTCAGAGTTTGTAAGTTTTGTGCCAGGGTTTGCGGGTTGCAGGAGATATAAATAATATCATTAAAGCGACTCACAAGCTGTTCGGTGCCACTGTCCAGCCCGGCACGCGGCGGGTCTACCAGCACGGTATTCAGCTGCATATCTGTTAAATCCAACAGCTTTAGTTTAGTGCCTTGCTGCAGGGCGGCTGCTACATCCTCAGCGGGCATTTGCAGCACCTGTAAGTTATCTACTTTATTTAATGCTACATTATATTGCGCCGATTTGATCGAGGTACGGGAGATTTCAGTTGCTACCACCTGATTAAAGCAAGGGGCCAGAGCAATAGAGAAGTTACCGTTGCCGCAATACAGTTCCAGTAAATCTCCTGAAAGTTGCTGAGCGATCTTTTTCGCCCAGCTCAGCATATGCCGGTTTACTACACCATTAGGCTGAGTAAAGCTGCCTTCTACCTGCTGATACTGCAATTTTTGTCCATCTAACTCAAACTGCTCAGTCACGTAGTCGGTGCTTACCATCAGTTTCTGCTTACGTGAACGGCCAATAAACTTCACGTTATATTGTCCGACCAGCTTATCTGTCAGTTGCTTAGCTTGTTCCAGCCAGCTGTTGGTTAACGGACGCTTATAAATAAGAGAAACCAGCAGCTCACCAGACAGGGTGGCTAAATAATCAACTTGATATAATTTATAGCGTAGCTCATGGTTAAACTGAATATTTGCCAGCAGTACCGGCATAAAATCGGCAATAGTGCGGCAGGCTACCGGAAAATGGTCAATACGCACCTTATCGCGTGTTTGCGAGTCAAACATAGCATGATAAATGTCATCACCGTTGTGCCAAATCCTAAACTCCGCCCGTAAACGGTAATGATCGGGTTCAGAGCGGAAGATTTCTGCTGCCGGGGCATTAAAATCTGACAGCTGCTGCTGCACAGAGGCCACCTTTTCTTCAAGTTGCTGTGAATACTGCTCGGGGAAAACCTGACCTACGCTCATTTATCGCTCTGCTTAACCAAAACGGCTATTTTAAGACACAGAACAGTTTGAGCCAACCACGAATATTCGCAGAGGTAGTAATTAGCCAAAAAAAGGGAAGCCAATGCTTCCCTTGTATAAATCTTAACGCTTACTCTTCCGCGTCGTCAGCATCCTGACGCTCTTTAGCTTCGCGTACTTTTAATGTGCGCTCCTGAAAATTAAAGTCATTTAACTTCTGGATCATTTTATCGCCGTCTTTAGCCGCAACCTCCACGAAACCAAAACCACGACGACGACCAGTTTGCCGGTCTTTCATCAGCCGCACATTAACGACAACACCAAAACGCTGGAATAACTCTTTCACGGCATCCTCGTTAGCACGATACGGCAGGTTACCTACATATAAAGTAGTCGTATCACCTTTATAGTCAGTTTTCGCCAAAGGTGCTGCCGAGGGAAGCGTGCCAGCACGGCCTTTTACATCTATTAACACCGGCACCAGTATGCCAGCTAACAAAACACCTATCACCACGAAAATTTCCTGAGCAAACTCCAGCACAGGAAGAAAGGCAAAGCCAAGATAAGCCAACACTGCTAATGCCAGTGTATAAGGCAAAGAAGCACGTAAAGTGGGTAACATAATAATATCCTAAGCACTTAGTTCTATTTATCGGAATGCTTTAATAAGATAAAGCAGCCTTATCTTAGCGGTTAGGTAATAAACCGCAACCATAAACAACAGCTTGTTTGCATTCAATTTGTATCTAAAATATGCAAAAAGCCCATTTAATAAGCAAACAGTAGGTTAAACCTCATTTTTCCTAAATAACCGCTTGCAGGTATTCTAAAAGGCCCTATAATGCGCGCCATGCCACGGGGTGCTGCAGTTTGGGTGTCTCAGGTGAGTTAAGACGGTTCGCAAAAATCTTTCAAAAAGACGCTTGACAGGCCCGCTTAAATCACTAAAATGGCGCCCTCGCTTCACGGTGGTGTTTAACGCGGTGAAATGAGTAAAGAAGTCTGGTGTGACGATGAGTTTTTAAATGAAGAATCATCGTCACGCTTGACTTAAAAACTGGGAAGTGTAACATACGCCTCCCGCTTTGAGAGTTCAAAGCACGCTCTTTAACAATTCGCAATCAATCATCT
>NZ_FNXF01000012.1:0-83836 GCF_900108485.1 Rheinheimera pacifica
TTTGCCTGTCGCTTAGTCTGGCCTCAAATTTAAGACGGAATATATCCAGATAAGTTTGCATATCTGTCCTTACCATTTTCTTTTTACGTGTCATGACTACTCCGGCAAACAGTTAAAAAACTGTTATGCCAAAGTCCGTAAAACGAAGGAAGAACAAACTGGCCGGACGATACCGAAACAGGTGGCCGGATAAGGCCGAAATCAGTGGCCGGATGATACCGAAATGGGTGGCCGACTCATGCCGAAATCGCTGGCCGGATCATCCCGAAATACGCAATAACATTTATTCGGCGGAAATATCCGTATTTAAACACGGCCGCCTCCGCTTTTATCCATTTAATGTAATGAACACTACACCGCTTCTTTTCAACTTACAATAAGTTATAGGTACAGCCTATTTCAGCAAAACATCAAACAACTTGTCAGCCGTTATCTGCTGCAAAATTCACCCATAAAAAAACCGCCAGCAGGCGGTTTTTTATCGGGGTAACTTAATCAGCCTTTACGCCAGCTGGTTACGCCGTTTTTATCTTCTACGATAATACCTTTGGCCGTTAACGCATCGCGGGCGGCGTCTGCTGCTGCCCAGTCTTTGTTGGCGCGGGCGGTGTTACGCTTAGCGATCAGCGCTTCTATTTCAGCTACATCATCATCTGACGCGCCTGATTGTAAGAACTGTTCAGCATCGCCCTGCAGCAAGCCCAGCACACCGGCTAGCAGGTTTAATACGCCGGCCAGCTCAGCAGCCTTGGCCGGTTCGGTTTCTTTAAAGCGGTTTACTTCACGCGCCAGTTCAAACAACACCGGTAAGGCTTCCGGGGTGTTGAAATCATCATCCATTGCCGCTTTAAATCGCACAATATACGGGCTGTTTAAATCAATACTGTGGCTTGGCGTTACATTACGCAGCGCGGTGTATAAGCGGCCTAAGGCAGCGTGGGCCTGCTGCAGGTTTTCAGCGGAATAGTTCAGCTGGCTGCGGTACTGGCTGGATAATAAAAAGTAGCGTACCGCCTCGGCGTTATATTCTGCCAGTACGTCTTTTACCGTAAAGAAATTGCCCAGTGATTTAGACATTTTCTCTTTATCTACCTGCACCATACCGGTGTGGATCCAGGTATTAACGTACTTGTGGCCATGGGCACAGGTCGACTGGGCAATTTCGTTCTCGTGGTGCGGGAACTGTAAGTCAGAACCGCCGCCGTGAATATCAAAATGCTCGCCTAAATGCTTGGCGCTCATGGCGGAACATTCAATATGCCAGCCCGGCCGGCCATTGCCCCACGGCGATTGCCAGAACGGCTCGCCCGGCTTAGCGCCTTTCCATAATACGAAATCCAGCGGATCGTCTTTGTTGTCGGCCACTTCGACCCGTGAGCCGGATTGCAGCATCTCCAGGTTTTGCTGGCTAAGCTCGCCATAGGCTTCGTATTTGCTAACGTCAAATAATACATCACCATCGGCCGCAACATAGGCATAGCCTTTGGCGACCAGGGTTTCAATCAGGGCGATAATTTCGGCCATATGGGTAGTAACGCGCGGCTCGATATCGGCCGGCATTAAACCCAGCGCAGCAAAATCGGCGTGCATGGCTTGGGTAAAACGTTCGGTTAAGGCATCGCAGCTTTCGTTATTCTCGGCGGCACGCTTAATAATTTTGTCGTCTACGTCGGTAATATTACGCACATAGGTTACGTCGTAACCCAAAAAGCGCAGGTAGCGGTTTATTACGTCAAAGGCAACATAGGTACGGGCGTGGCCGACATGGCAGTAATCGTAAATTGTAATACCGCAGACATAGAGCCCTGCTTTACCGGGTTCAATTGGGGTGAAAAGTTCTTTTTTTCTGCTTAAGGTATTATAAATATGTAGCATGTCTTCCTCGAAGTCATTTGACTAAAAACGCTAACCTGAAAAGGCTGAAAGCTGAAACAAGCGCAGCTGCTGCACCAGCGCGCTAGTGTATCACCGGCACTGTAACGCGGCTATCCTTGCTTTATGATTTGGCCTGACTACGTTAGAATAGCGTCACTTTGAAATAAGGACTCTGATTATGATTAGCTTACACACCAATTACGGCGTAATTAAATTAAACCTGTTTGCCGACAAAGCCCCTGCTACGGTAGAGAATTTTATCAGCTACGTAAAAGACGGCTTTTATGACAACACCATTTTTCACCGTGTGATTAACGGTTTTATGATCCAGGGCGGTGGTTTTACTGCCGATATGGAGCAAAAAGACACCAAAGGCCAGATTAAAAACGAAGCCAACAACAAAGTGCCAAATAAAAAAGGCACTATTGCGATGGCGCGCACCAACGATCCGCATTCTGCCACCTGCCAGTTTTTTATTAACATTGCCGACAACGACTTCTTAAACTTCAGCTCTGAAACCGGCTCCGGCTGGGGTTACTGCGTATTTGGCGAAGTGGTTGAAGGCATGGACGTGATTGACGAGATTAAAAAAGTGGCCACCGGCCGCAATGCCGGCCACAGCGACGTGCCGGTAAAACCGGTTGTGATTGAAAAAGCTGAACTGCACGCTTAAGCCCTGTTAATGTCAGAGCTGATGTCTGAGCAGCACACGCTGTTTATCGCCGATCTGCACTTAGCGGCAGATCGGAGCGATATTACCGCCGCCTTTTTGCGCTTTTTGCGCGAGCAAGCCATCCACGCCGAAGCCTTGTATATTCTCGGCGATTTATTTGAAGTCTGGATTGGTGATGACAACCCCGAGCCACTACTGGCAGAGGTAGCCAACGCACTTAAAACCGTTAGCGATAGCGGCGTAGCGCTGTATTTTATTCACGGCAACCGCGACTTTTTCCTGCGCGATGCTTATGCTAAGCGCTGTGGCATGGCGATATTGCCTCCGTCCAAAGTGATTGATTTATACGGCAAGCCAACGCTGATTATGCATGGCGACAGCCTGTGTACGCTGGATATTGCCTACCAGAAATTCCGTAAATGGTGGAACCAGCCCTGGTGGCAGTGGCTGATGCTGAATATGCCGCTATGGTATCGCCAGCGTCTGGCCCGTAAAGCCCGCGCCAGAAGCGCCAAATATAAGCAGCAGTATATGGCACAGGCGCAACCACAAATTATGGATGTGACACCGGATGAAGTACCCAGAGTGATGGCAGAAGCCGGCGTATTAAAGCTGATCCACGGCCATACTCACAGGCCTGCAGTGCACCAACTGGAGGTTAACGGCAACGCTGCCGAGCGTTATGTACTGGGTGACTGGTACAGCCAAAGCAGTTATTTAAAAGTTAGCGTCAGTCAGTGGCAGCTGTATTTTAATGCGCTGGCAGATGACAGCCCGGCGGCTTAAAACCGCCAGGAATAAGCAATGTTGAGAAAATCCATACCGGGGTTACGGCTGGATAAACCCGCATTAGAGTAATGCATATAGCGCACTGCCAGCATTTTGCTGTTTTGCTGGTCGAGCCCGATCAGCAGGCCCAGCCGGTCTTCAAACTGAAAGTGCGAGCCTAAATCTTTACCGGCAAATTCACGCTTTGTCAGCATACTAACACCGATACCAAACTCCCAGAACACCGGCTTGCCGTACCAGTTGGCAAATTGCTTTTTCAGCACCGGTGACAAGGCCAGCGCCACGTTGGTTTGATACTGCGATGGCTGGCCGTACTGCCAGAAGTTAGTGCTGGCTTCCAGATACATATTGGCATCGCCCAGCAGCGGCAAGGTAGTAAAGTGAAATTCCAGCGGCCGGTAACCTAACCGCACACCATTTACCCGGCCTTCGCCTTTTAAATATTCCACTGAAAGCTGTGAAATCTGCTCTGTGCGTATATCAGCCTGTGCTTGCCAAATTATTCCAAATGACAACACTAATGCCACTAGCCACCGTTGCATATATTTACCTCGCCATGCTTTGCCCGCTGTGGGCCAACCGTTAATGGCGACAAATATACCGAACGGTACAAATTAGATAAACAGGCTTTCCCCGACAACATTATTCACAGTGGTGAATAATGTTTTGGCATAAATTATTACATTTTTATGTAAAGCAGATTTAATACGGCCGGTACGGCTGAAACACCGCCATAACCCAGTTGATAAAGGTGCTTAAGCGGCCACTGAGATGGCGGCCGGGTGGGTAAATAAGATACAGCGGAAAGGCTGCGCGCTGCCAGTCTGGCAGTACCAACTGCAACTTACCATTATCAAGAAAAGGCTGCGCCATAAATAACGGCAGTTGGCTTACGCCCAGGCCACTTAAGGTAGCGGTTAACTGTGCGGTGCTATCGTTTACCGACAACGGGCTGCCTTGCTGCTGAATTTCCATTGATTGTTGCCGGTTGCTAAAACGCAGTGGCACTACACGGTTGGTTTTACGCGAGCGATAATAAATAATACGGTGTTTGCTGCTTAATTCGTCCGGCGTTTGCGGGGTGCCATACTGCTGCAGATAAGATGGTGCGGCACAGGTAACAAAGGTCAGCTCGGCAATACGTTTGGCAATCAGCGATGTATCGTTTAGCTCACCACCGCGAATTACGCAATCTATATTGTCGGTCAGCAAATCAATATTGGTATCACTAACACCTAACTCCAGCTGAATTTCCGGATATTGCTGCATAAAAGACGGTAACGCCGGCAACAGTATAAAATTAGCAATCGCCGACGCCATATCAACCTTTAGCCGGCCCCGCGGTGTGCTCTGTTCATTGCTGATATTGCTTTCAATATCTTCAAGCTCATGCAGTAACTTGGTAGTGCGTTCGTAATAGGCCGCGCCTTCCATCGTTACCGTAACCCGGCGCGTGGTGCGGTGCAGTAATTTTAGCCGCAAATGCGCTTCCAGCTCTTGCACAAGCTTGGTTACGGTGGATTTTGGCATATCGAGTAAATCTGCGGCGCGGCTAAAGGTGCCGGTTTCAACCACACGACAAAACACTTTAATGGCTAACAGATGATCCATGCCGGTATAACCCTAATGCTGCTATAACCGGCATAATAGGCAACAACCAGCAGCGCTGCAATGCCAGCGGCAGCCGCCACGGCTAACTACGGCACTGGCCGCGGCTTAGCAAACCGGCATGCTGATAAATCTGGTCCAGCAGGCGCATATTACTAATGGCATCGGTACCGCCGGTTAAGGCGGTGGCACGACCTTGCAGGCAGTCTTGTACATGCTGCAGTTGATAATAATAGGTGCTATGGCCAGGCACACTGTATTGCTGCTCGGCTCCGGCAGTAACCACTTTAATACTGTTGCCCTGTTGCGGCGTAATCAGGCCGCTCACTTCAATACTGCCGAGGCTACCTTCCAACACCAGGCTGGTATCGGGTGTGCGGCTTAAATGCTCTGCCATGCTGGTGCCGATATCGGCAATAGCGCCATTAGCAAATTGCAGCTGTGCCTGGCTGGTGATATCAATTTGTTCACCGCCGGTTGTCGCATTGGCGGTAATACAGTTAGCGCTTAATACCACAGGCTCCTGCCCTGGCTCAGAGCCCATAACAGTGCGCACCCAATGCAGTGGATAACAGCCTAAATCCATCATGGCACCGCCGCCCAATGCCGCTTCATGGCGCAGCGAGCCGGCAAAATACGGGATCCGCACCGAAAAATTCGCCCGCAAATGGCTGATAGTGCCGATAGTACCGGCCTGCACCAGGCGCATCACCTCAACAAACAACGGATGAAAGCGGTAATGAAAGGCCTCCAGCAATAGCTTGCCGCAGGTTTGCGCTGCCTGCACCATGGCTTTAGCTTCGGCTTCATCCATAGCAAACGGTTTTTCACACAGTACGTGCTTACCATGCTCAAGCGCCTTTATGGTCCAGTGCGCATGTTCAGACGGTGGCAGCGCATTGTAAATCAGGTCGATATCGTCCCGCTCAAGTAAGGCCTGATAGCTGTCGGCGACATATAAGATGCCATGCGCACCGGCATACTGGCGGGCCCGTTCTGTCGAAGAAGCGGCTACCGCCTGCAACACAAAACCATCCAGTTGCTTAAGCGGCTGAAATATTGCTTTGTCGCTGATACGGGCAGCGCCTAATAAACCAATGCGGATCATAGCGATTCCTTATGCGGTTATTTAACTGGCTGAGGCAACAGGCAGCAGCAGCTCGACCTGATAATGCCGGCCGGCAACAATGTCAGTAATAAGCGGTTCGGCCAATAAGCGGCCATCGACACTTAGCTGTGCCTTGCTGATGCCGCTTTGCCGGCGCATTAGGATAACAAACTCTGCACCGCGAAATTGCCTTGTAAGTTTCACCTGTGGCCAGGCAGTTGGCAGCTGCGGTTGCAGTAATAACCCTTCCGGGCAACCTTTTATGCCAAATAACCCTTCGATTAACGAGCGATATACCCAGTGCACGGTGCCGGTATTAAATAACTGGCTGGAGCGCCCGGCGGTGCGCGGAAATTGCCGGTAAGCACCACGATAGTAATTCGGAATAAACACCGGTAACTGGCCGCGCTGCAGGCAGTCTTGCTCTGTGCTGCCGGGCAGCATCTGGCGCAGGACGTCAAAGGCTTTATCCGGTTGGTTAATCTGATAAAGCGCATATAAATAAAACGCCGCGGCATGGTTATACACCGAGCCATTTTCAGCCGAACCGGGGTGCTTTTGTGTTACGCGGCCCACATCGTCACGCATAGCGGTATAGGCCGGCGCCAGCATTTGCACGCCGTAAGGCGTGGCTAATTGCGCGTCGATTTCAGCCAGCATCAGTTGCAGCTGCTCGTTATTGGCAGCACCACTTAACATGGCCCAGCTTTGCGGGTTCAGGTAAATACGACCCTCGGCATCTTTATTGACGCCAAATACCACATTATCATCGGTAATGCCGCGGCCATACCATTTACCATCCCACAAATACCGGTTAACCGCCTGATTAAAACTGTGGGCATCATTGCGGTATTGCTCCGCAAGGCTCTGCTTACCAAGCTGCTGGCAAATATCGGCCCAGCAGTTAAGCGCATAAGCTGCCGCCAGCGATAACCAACCCGACACACCACGGCCTTTGTAGCCGACCATATTCATTGGATCGCACCAGTCGCCCTGTTCAATAAAACTCAGGCCACGCGCATCGCGTTTATGCAGCAGCCAGCTCATGGCGCGGCAAATATGCTCAAACACAGTGGCGGGCTCTGTGCTATCGCCAAAGGCGATAGTTTGCTGTAATAAGGCGGTGTCGTTGGTTTCGGCCAGATAGGCCGCCAAACACACCGGTAACCAGACACATTGGTCGGTATGCGGCACCTGGTTAATGTATTTCAGCTCGGCGTCGGGGTGCAGCAAAATACCGTCCGGCATTTCGCCGCTACTGTGCTGCTGCGCCAGCGCCGTTAACAGCGCGGTGCGAAATGCCTCCGGCCGCACATAACTCATGCCCATATTATCCTGCAGATAATTACGGGTTTGCGGATCTGTGGTGAGCCGGTTGACATCGCCGTGGTAATACACCTGGCGCGGTAGCCAATGGTTAACAAAGTTATCCAGCGCGGTATCCGGTGTTTCGATCTGTAAACAACCGTGGCCCTGCGCAATATAATCGCTGTACTGCTGCTGCGCCTTTACAAAACCATCCGGCGTTAAAAAATAGCGCTGCCGTGCTGCGGCAATCTCGCTTTCATCCAGTGCCGGGCCAAATACAAAACGGTAAACCTGCTGCGCGCCGCCTGCCAGTTGCAGCCGGTATTGCATCACACAAGCCGGGGTTTCATATAAGGCATCGCCGCCATTGAGCTCGGTTTGCTGCAAAGCATCCGGCGCATGCAGGCCGCCCTCGCCTTCAAACGCTTGCTGTGCACATTGCCAGCTGGTGGGCACCTGCTCTGCCAGTAAAAAGGTTTTATCCTTTAACAGTTTGTTTTTAAAGTAATCGGGGTATTTTTGATACGGCGTAACCGATGAGCAAACAATAGCATTTAGCGCCGGTTCAAACTTTGCCGACTGGTTCATCCACGACATATAACCGACCGGGAAATACGGGTAGATGCTAAGCTCGCGTGGCTGCGCGCTGAGGTTAGTCACGGTAAGCTGCCACAGTTCATGCGGCTGGTCCGGGCTTAAGCAGAGCTGCCATTGCAGTTGCAAGCCCTGTTGCTGCAGCTGCCAGCGGATATCACTTTTACCGGCAGAGAACACAAAGCTGTCGGCTTTGCTGCGCACCGGCTCGTAAGGTACCGAGAACACCTCAGCGCTTTTCTCATCTTTAATATAGACAAAGCGGCCCGGATGATGCGCGTAATACGGCTGCTCCGGCTGCATAAAGGTTTTTGCTTCCAGATTCGGCGCATGGGCGTATTTGGCCGGCTCCGGTTGCATAAACTGCGCGGTGGCATAGCCACGGCAGTTAAGTTGCACCATTAACTGCTTGTTCCATAAAAACGCCGCTGCCAGCGGCATAGTGGTGGGGCTGAATAAATCATAACGCTGACCGTTGTCGCCAGGTTGCATGCCAGAGGCTGCCATCAAAGTAATACTCCGGGTAAAATTAACTTAATGCGCTGGCTTCTGCCTTGCGCTGGTGTAAATCAAACTGAATTTTTGCCAGTTGCCGGTTGTCCAGACTGTAGTAGCGCATAACAAAGGCTGCCAGCAGCGCAATAACGCCGGGGATCACCGAGATCAGCAGCACTATGCCGGTTTGCGAGCCGGTGCTTTGCTGCTCGTTAGCCACATAACCAATAGCTGCCAGCAACCAGCCGATTAACGCCGAAGCAATGGCGCCACCGAGTTTTTGCGAAAAAGTGGCGGCAGCAAAGGTCATAGCGGTGGCCCTGCGCCCGGTACGCCATTCATTGTAATCGGCCGTGTCGGCATACATCGAAAACGCCAATGGAGATTTTGGCCCCAGTACAAAACCAATTGCCAAGTTCAGTGCAAAAATAACGCCCACCGCATCCGCCGGCACAAAGTACAAACTGATCGAAAGCAGCCCTGCTAAAGACATCAGTAATACCATCAGGCGTTTTTTATCGATAAAGCGCGTCATCAGCGGTGTGGCGGCCGCGCCCAGTGCTAGTGCCAGCATGTAGGAGGATAAAAACTCACCGACTAAATCGGGCCGCTCGACATAATATTTAAAGTAGTACACGCCGCTGCCGGCGCGCATGGTAATGGTGACCATAATGATCAGCGCCAGCGCAAATAACACCAGCCAGGGTTTGTTGTTTTTTAAGTCGGCTAAATCCTGCCGCACCGCATTAGGTTGCAGGCTTAGCGGGGCGATACGCTCTTTGGTGGTAAGAAAGGTAATTAAAAACATTAAGGCTGCGGCAATACCAAATACCAGCATCGTTAGCTGCCAACCCAGCACATCATCGCCCTGCCCCAGCAACGGCACTAACTTGGGCGTTAAATAGGTTACCAGGATGCCACCGCTAAAACCGCCGATAAAACGAAAGCTGACCAGCGTAGTGCGCTGCTGGCTGTCGCTGGTAATCACACCGGATAATGCCGAGTAAGGAATATTAATAGCGGTATACACCAGCATTAACAGCGTATAGGTGCCGTAAGCCCACACCAGTTTGCCGGTTTCGCCTAAATCCGGCGTGCTGTAGGTCAGCACACCGGCACCAGCCAGCGGCAGCGCCAGCCATAATAAATAGGGCCGGAATTTACCAAAGCGGCTGCGGGTACGATCAGCAATGGCGCCCATTAGCGGATCGGTAAAGGCATCGACTATTTTGGTGACCAGCATCATGGTGCCGGCCGCAGCGGCGGAGATACCAAAAACGTCGGTGTAGTAAATCAGCAAAAAGGCTGAAATATTAGCCCAGTAGAAATTAAAGCCCATATCACCGAGGCCGTAACCGATTTTTTCGCGCAGCGGTACCGCTGTGGCTGTATTTTGCGTTGCTATGTTTTGTGAAGCCGGAACTGTCATACCCTGTTATCCCACTGTTATGGCATCAGCTCTGCGGCTGAATATGATAGCGCAATCAGGTGTGGCTTTACGCTGCTAAAAACTGTGTTATCTGCTGCACCAGCTTCGCTGCCGGCAGCGTGATATCCAGTATGGTTATATCCGTTTCATTGTCACAACTTTGCATCGTCAATAACTGGCTTTGCAACATGGCCGGCGGCATAAAATGGTTTTGCCGCTGTGCCAGGCGCTCTGCCAGCAAAGCGGCATCCCCCTGCAGATAAAAGAAATGCGCGTTATCAGCGCTGCTGCGAATTTGCTGGCGATGGCGGGCAATTAAGCCAGAGTAACTTAACACACAAGGCTGCTTTGCCGCTTTACAGGCGCTAAGCTCGTTACACAGTGCCTGCACCCAGCTTTCGCGTAAATGATCAGCCAGCGGTATGCCACTGGCCATCATTTGTTTGGCCTCGGGGCTGTGATAATCGTCGCCTTCAATAAAGCGCCAGCCCAGCTGCTGTGCCAGTAACTGGCCAACGGTCGACTTACCGCTGCCGGCAACGCCCATAATCACAATAGTTTTGCTTACTGTAGCGCGCATAATAAGCTGTTGCTTCCTGTTAGTGTTGCTTGTTGGCTAAGAGCTTAAACCAGCAACAATGATTGCGCAACCATTTTGACTAACAACCCGCAATACAGTATTGTCTTGTAAAAGATCGCAGAGCTAAGCTTATGAGCAGGAAGCCAAATTTAAAAGACGTTGCCAAAGTAGCCGGTGTAAGCGCCATCACGGTATCGCGGGTATTGACAGATCCAACCAAGGTGTCTGACAAATTACGCAATAAGGTGGAAAAAGCCATTCATGATATCGGCTATATCCGCAACCATGCTGCCAGTGCGCTGGCCTCGAAAAAGTCCGGCGTGCTGGCAGTCATTATTCCGTCGTTATCCAATATCGTATTTAACGATGTACTACAGGGTATTTATCAGGCGGTTAAAGCGAAAAACCTGCAGGTGCTGCTTGGCGACTGCCATTACTCGCCGCTGATAGAAGAACAGCTGATTGCCACCCTGCTTAGCCAGTCGCCGGAAGGCTTTATTGTTACCGGTGCGGCGCAAACCGATTACGCCCGTAAACTGCTGCTGCAGGCCGATATTCCGGTAGTGCAGATTATGGAACTGACCAATCAACCGATAGATATGAATATTGGCTTTTCGCATTATCAGGCCAGTTACGATATGACGAAACATTTGCTGCAACAAGGCTATCGCGCACCGGCCTTTGTCGGTGCCCGTATGGACCCGCGCACCCAGCAGCGGTTGGCGGGTTTTAAACAAGCCATAGCCGATTGGCCACAGCCGTGCCGCAGTTTTATTCAAACCACAGTACAACCGTCTTCTATTAAGCTGGGCGGCCAGTTATTACAAGCGGTAATTGCCGAATCAGACAACCAGTGCGATGCTGTATTTTGCTGTAATGATGATCTGGCACTGGGCGCCTTGTTTGAAAGCAAACGGATGAATTTAAGTGTACCTAAAGATATCGCCATTTGCGGCTTTAATGATTTGGAAGCATCGGCATTGGTAGAGCCGGCCATTACATCAGTGGCATCACCACGCGTTGAAATGGGCCGCCAGGCGGTAGAAATGCTGTTTAGTGCCGCCGGTAAAGGCCGCCATGCGGTAGCTCCGGTGGATGTCGGCTACAGTATTATGGTACGCAGCTCAACCTGAGCTGCAGCATAAATAATAAAGCCGCTGTATAACAGCGGCTTTATTTTACGGCTTTATTACTACTGCCGGTTAGTCAAAGCTCACTTTTACCCGCACGCCAAAAGTACGCGGCGCCTGCCACATATAGTTCGGTACCGGGTTATTGTTCCAGCGGCCCTGATCACTTTTTATCGCTTTATCTGTCAGGTTATTAACAAAAGCTTCCAGGCTCCAGTTGCCGGCCGACGGTTGATAAACCAGGCTGGCATCCAGTTTGGTATAAGCATCCTGACGGTCAATATCTGCGGCATAAGGCAGGTTACGGAACCCTTCAGGCCTGTCGCCACGATTAGCCGGATCAAACCAGATCTCTGACGAGTAGCTGGCGCGCAGGCGCGGACGTACTGAAGCACCATTGCTTAACTCAAAGAAATGCTCATAGCTTAGCGACATACTAAACTCCGGTGCCTGCACCAGACGGTTACCTCTGAAATCCAGCAGATTAGGCAGGTTCGGGTTACCGGCTGACGGGTTAAAGGCGATACCGTCGGCACCGTAGCTGGAGTCGGTCGTGAAAAACTCATCGTACTTCGCATCCAGATACGACAGTGTACCGTTTAGCTCACCATTACGGCCCACCAGCCATTTGGCTTCTACTTCCAGGCCATTAATAGTGGCTTTACCGGCATTGGTTTTACGCAGTAAGTCAGCACCGGTTTCAGTAGTGACATTACTGGTTACCTGTAAGTCAGTGTATTCGGTGCTAAATAAGGCGGCAAATACCTGCAAAGTACTATCCAGGAATGAGCCTTTTAACCCCAGCTCAATGCTGGTATTTTCTTCCGGCGCCACATAAGCATTAGTGCCGGCCGCTTCGTTGTTATTTCTGCCGATAATGGCATCCAGATCAGCTTGCGTAAACGGGCCGGTGCCAGTGTACTGACCGCCATCCTGAATAGTGCCGGATTTAAAGCCGGTAGCATAAGAGCTGTACAACATAATTGTCGGGGAAAAATCCCATTCCAGCCGCGCCATACCGGTAGTTTTATCCCAGCTTGGGCTGGTATCGTTATAGGTATCTACCCAGCACTGACCCGGCTGCACCAGAAATTTGTTTGGTGCCAGCCCATTTAGCAGGTTATCCGGGTCCAGCAGGCCAACGTAATCGCTGTTCAGCGGCAGATTTTCGGTGCGCTTAACGTCAGGGCACATAATATTGCGGCCGCCTCTGTCCCAGCGCTCGTCTTCGGTATAACGTAAGCCCAGGCTGATACGGAATACATCCGTCAGCTTGTAAGTGCTTTGCGCATAAATACTGTTCGATTTCAGGCCACGATCCGGCTGACGGTAGGTAGACCATAAATTCGGGTTAGGCGTGTTGCCACCTTCGTAATCTACATCCGGGTGCACTATATCAAAGTGGGTACTGTTGTTTTCTTTGAAGTAGAACAAGCCAACCATCCACTGCAGACGGGCACTGTCTTCATTTTTCAGCTGCAGCTCATGTTGGGTCGCTTCGTGAGTACACTCTACACAGCCGCCCCATTCGTATTTGTTTTCAGTCCAGCTTCTGTCCCACACTGATTCACGCGACGAATCGGTATAACCACCGATATAAGACACCGTTATACCGTTATCGAAGTTGTAATTTAACCGGGTACGCACGCTGTCGATAACAAAATCATTAAAGCCCGGCTCCTGAATATAAGCCGAGCGGTTGGAGCCACCAGTTACGGTAGGAATATGACCGGTGCCCTGATCGGTAAAGTTTTCATACGACAAAAACCAGTCAAAATTATCATTCGGCTGCCATAAAGCGCTGATACGGGCTGCCGCTAAATCGGTAGAGCCGTATTTTTTGCCCATGGCAGAACCTGGTGCCATATCAACCACGCCTTCCGATTTATCCATTGCCGCAGCCACCCGAATAGCCAGCGTGTCTGTCAGCGGTAAATTAACCATAGCGCGGGTGGCGCGCCGGTCATAGTTACCCAACGTAAATTCAGCATTGGCTTCAAAGTAGTCCAGCTTAGGTTTGGCCGTGTGCAGGTTAACCACACCGCCGGTAGCATTACGGCCAAACAAGGTGCCCTGAGGCCCGCGCAAAATTTCGGCGCCCTCTAAGTCAAACATCAGTGCTGAAGCGCCCTGTGAGCGGGCAGAATAAACGCCGTCAACGTGAAATGCTACAGCCGGGTCACCACTTTCGGTTTGATCCGACGAGCCGATACCACGCAGATATACCATAGGCGTATTTTGCGTGCCGTTTTGGGCAATATGTAAACTGGGCACAACACCCTGCAAATCATCCAGTTGCAGTACGTGGTTGTCATCCAGTGCATTTTGATCAAAAGCAGTAACCGCCAATGGCGTTTCGCGGATAGTGGTTACCCGTTTGGTGGCGCTTACCTGTATGACTTCTATCGCACGTGCTTCGCTGCTGTCTGCTGCTGGCTCAGCACTTTGCGCATATACATTAGTTGCCCCGGCTGCGAGCAGCGCAGCTGAGATCAGAAGATAGCTTTGTTTTAGTTTGGTAACTGGTTTTTTGCTGATTGGCATAATTGTTTCTCCCCCCGGAGTTATTGTCGTTACTGCAGCTCAAGCACTTACACAGGGCTCAGTTATTTTTATCAAAAAAATGTTTGCGCTACCATTTAGCTGAAAGTTATGAGAAAAAAACCTACAGCAGGCCAATTAAATACAGCAAGTTATTGACTTAAGCGTCATCAAAACTGCCATCAACCGAAAATGGTTGCGCAACCATGTTTTAATAATTGAGCTAAATTAGAGCGAAAGCGGGTAGCTTGTCAAGGAAAAAAGCGGCTATTGCACCAGCAACTGCCGCATAATAGCGTTAAACACTTGAGGTACTGCCGTTAGAATGCAGTGTCTGAGGATAAAATTTTCAAAATAAACTCAATAGCTTGCGGTGACTGGTAAGAGTTATGCTCTGAGGCAACCACATGCTCTGCCACAGCTTGGGGTAAATGCGCACTACTATAGGGCACTACACTGTCGTTCAATGCCGGGCATGTGGCAAAGTCGGCGCAGCGGCCCACCCTGTTATTACCTATTACCGAATACACCGGCACCTGCAGTGGTAACAAGGTTAATTGCTGCACCAGCGGATGCTTTGGCGATAATACGTCAACACTGTTGGGGCCAAAACCACGCATATAACTGCGCATGGCAGGTTTAATATCGTCTTTGGTTAACGCCAGCCACATATTACCAAATACATTTTTCACCGCTTTTGGCAGCGTAATCATGGCCGAGGCTAGTCTGCCTATCCAGCCGTCAGCCGTGGCGGCGCCACGATGCGGCGTATCAATAAACACCACCGCTTTTACATAAGGTTTGGCAGCAAAGATAAAAATGTCCTGCAAGTTCTGACGGGTGTCGGCATTTACCGGCAGTTCAGCTGCTGGCCGGTAAAACGTGGTATCCCACAACGCCATACCGCTGTTTTGGACAAAGGTTTTACTGATAATACCGCCCATACTATGGCCTACCAGTACCATATTATTAGCCGCTATTGCCTCACCGTCCGGCGAGATGCGATGCAGCAGTTCATCGGTGCGCTTTCTTAAACGCATGGCATTAAAAAATGGTGGTGGGCCAGAGGGGTAAAATGCATGCCACACCTGATAACGGGCCGACAGCTGCGGGTTAGAAAATATCGCCCAGCTTAAGCGGCGCCATATTAACGGGCTGGAATTTAAACCATGGATCATCAGGACAGGAATTTTATCTTCGCTTAGCGGCTCTATCGCATAAATACCAAGCTTTTCTTCTACCTTATCAGCATTAAACAGGCCGGTTTTTTCCAACCGATCAGCCACCGCCACTTCAACTAAACATAAATACGCTGATGCCGGATCATAATTCAGTGGATATTGCTGAGCGGCAACAGGCCACTGTTGCTGCTGTTGCATATAAACACCGCGTAATACCAGCACTGGCAGCACCGGGTTACTATAATCCAGCTTTACCGGTATCACAGTAAGTGGCCGGAAAATACCCTCAGGCGGGAAATAACGATCCTGCTCAGAGCCAGTGTTTTCACGCTGCCCTATCACAGTAATGCCTAAGCCATTATCCTGTTGGCGCAACATATAAGGGTCGTAGGCTTGCAGATCGGCAGCCAGAAAAAACCGCTCAAACGCCAGGCCACTTTCATCGCTGTCCGGCGACAGTTGCAGCTTTAAATTCAACGCCCTGGTATCCTGCCCCGCCAATGCCGCCCTGACCAGCGGCATTAACGCCCGGTTATAGTAGCCGATAGCCTGCTGGCGTTGTTGCTCATCCAGCGGCTGTGCCAGCCAGCGCTCTGCGCAGCTTAGCTGTAACAAAAACAGCTGATACCCAGGCGAGCGCAGGGCAGTAAGCTGCAGACAGTAACCTGCTATTGCCTCATCAGCCACCTGATTCAAAGCAATATACTGATAGGCCAGCAAGCCGGTTACCGCCTCTTCCGGCATAGGTGCAGGCTTTTTCCAGTAGATATACTTGCCCTGGCTACATCCCTGCAGTGCTATAACCAGCAGTAGCATACACAGTTGCCCTAAACGGTAACGCTGCAACATTATTACTCCTGCAATTAAAAAACTGACTGAATTTCCGCTATGCTATATCACTATAGCATTGTTCTGTGTCAGGTTTTTTTCAGTATGGAAAACTCATTTAAACGCTTTGCCGGCCAGTTAGCTGAATTTATTGACGTCAGCCGCGATGGCTATGCCATTTTCTCTGCTGACGATATTCTGCTCTGCGCCAACAAAGCGTTTCTGGAAGTGTTTTTCCGGCCCGAAACCGAGCTGATTGGTCAGAGTTTTGTTGAAATTATGCATACTGCTTTTCGCACACAAAAAGGTCCGCGCATTGATGCCGACAATATCGACAGCTGGCTAAACCGGATACAGCAACTGCGCCGTTCGCGTGATTTTCGCCTGTTTGAGGTAGATTTAGTAGATGGCCGCTGGTTTTTGTTCTCGGAACAAACTCTGCCTGGTGGTGAAATGCTGATACAAGCCAAAGACATTACCAAGCAAAAAATTGTTGAGCAGCATTTAAACGAGCATACCCGCAGATTAACTGATTTGGCGCTTACCGACGAGCTGACGCAAATTGCTAACCGGCGCAGTTTTGTTGCCTCAGTACAAGCTGAAATTACCCGTTGCAGCCGCCAGCGCTGTGCAATGGCGTTTTTTCTGCTGGATATCGACCACTTTAAAAACGTTAACGACAGCTACGGCCATCAGGCCGGCGATGAAGTGCTGCGCCAGGTGGCACGTTTAATCAAAAGCACCTTGCGTGAATACGATATTTTCGGCCGTATTGGTGGCGAAGAGTTTGGTATTTTTCTGGCACAAACAAATCGCGACACGGCGGTTGAGGTCGCAGAACGTCTGCGTCAGCAGATCGCCGATGAAAAGATGCATATTGAGGGCCGCGAGCTGCGTATTACGTTATCGGTTGGTATTGCGCTGGCACGCGACAAAACCAGCTTTGAACAATTATACGCCGATGCTGATGCCGCCTTGTATCAGGCTAAACACAGCGGCCGCAATAAAGTTGTGGTAGCAGAGTACTGCGTTATTTTATAGACTCAGGCCGGTACACCACTGTGAAATTTGAAATCGGCATCTGGCGAGCTGATAAGCTCAGCTTCAATTGCCGCAAAAAACGCGATGCGCTCACTAATATCCTGCCCTGCTATCTCTGTTGCCAGTGTCAGGTAGTCCTGATAATGCCGGGCTTCGGAGCGCAGTAAAGAAATATAAAAATCGGCAATCGGCTTTGGCAAAAGCGGGGCTAACTTTGCAAAGCGCTCACAGGAGCGTGCTTCAATAAAAGCACCGCAGATCAGCTTATCCACCATCGCCTGTGGCTCATAGGTGCGAACATGGCGTAGCAGCCCACGGGCATAGCGGCTGGAGGTAATTTTTTCGTACTCAATGCCATTTTCAGCCATCACCTCAAGCACCTGATAAAAATGATGCAGCTCTTCTTTGATCAGCAGCACCATTTTATCAATCAGATCCTGGGCATAGGCAGAGTTGGCTTTAGGCAACATAGACTTTTTCAGGCTAAGCCCGGCCAGTGCCTGCCAATCGCCTTGCTGGCGATAAGTAAAATCTTCAAACGGTTTAAGCCATTGCAGCAGGGCTTCACCACTTTGCTCGTCGCTGGCGTAACGGCGGATCAGGTACATAGCTGACTGCGCCGCTTTTAACTCACAAATCAGGTGATCCTGTAACAGCAGCGGCAAACTTTCTGGTTTAGCGGCTACAGCCAGCCACTGTGCAGGGGTTTCACATTGCAGAAACTGCTTAACCGGGCTTAATAACTGCGTAATTTCGGCGCTTAGCATGCTGTTAGTTCGTCGTTCAGAGATGGCGCGCATTATAGCGGATAGCCCTCTGGCTACCAAGTGATGATAACTGCAGAAACTGCTTGGTCAAATTTCAGCCAGAATGCTTGACGAAGTGCATTATATTGGTCATAACTGATATAACGGCTATTGCAGATAGCCCGATAATACAGACGTAGTGACAAGGATAATAATTATGATATTGAATCACTTATGGGGACTGTATGCACATCCGAAAGAAGAATGGCATACGATAGATGCAAGACATGAAAGTTTTCGCTATAGCCTGATCCACATTTTGCTGGTTGCACTGATACCCTCGGTTTGCGCTTACTATTCCGCCGTCTATCTGGGCTGGAGTATAGGTGTGGGCGA
The DNA here is from genome assembly GCF_900108485.1 of Rheinheimera pacifica. Taxonomy (GTDB): domain Bacteria; phylum Pseudomonadota; class Gammaproteobacteria; order Enterobacterales; family Alteromonadaceae; genus Alishewanella; species Alishewanella pacifica. The sequence continues at coordinate 18,323 of NZ_FNXF01000012.1, forward strand.
CCGTATTATGCTAACCCCCGACAGTGCGCTGATAATGTCAGTTGCCATGTACATTGCGCTTATTGCCGGTGTATTTGCACTGGCATTACTGGCACACTGGATGGCACATACCTTTGGAGCCGAACCTACCTACACTCAAACTCTGGAGCTGGCAGCTTATACCTCAACGCCATTGTTTATGGTGGGTTTTGCCGGTTTGTATCCGGAACTTTGGGTAGTGATGGTAGTTGGTTTACTTGGCCTGGCTTATTCAGTGTATCTGCTGTATGTCGGCGTACCCATACTGATGCATATTCCGGAAGAGCGTGGTTTTATCTACGCCAGCTCGGTGGTTACCTGCGGTTTGGTGCTGCTGGTATGCATTCTTGCCGCCACGGCGATATTGTGGAGTTCCGGCTTCGGCCCGTCATTTACACATTAAACTATTACTAAGCCAGAAATAACAAAGGGAGCTTAATGCTCCCTTTGTGCTATGGCCCTGTTTTAACCTTCGTTATAGGTTTCCAGGTTAGTTGCCATCGCTGCGCCGGACTTTTCCTTAGCACCATCGCTGCGCATCTGGTCCAGCCGGTTCAGGTATTCCTGATCAATATCGTTGGTAACGTAGTTACCGTCAAATACCGAGGTTTCAAAGCGTTTAATTTCCGGGTTTTCCAGCCGTACAGCTTCTATCAAATCTGGCAGTGACTGAAAAATCAGGCCGTCAGCACCGATAATATTACAGATACTTTCCACATCATGGCCATGGGCAATAAGTTCATTGGCTGATGGCATATCGATACCATACACATTAGGAAAGCGGATTTCCGGTGCAGCTGAAGCAAAATATACTTTTTTCGCACCAGCTTCCCGTGCCATATCAATAATTTGCTGTGAAGTAGTACCACGCACTATTGAATCGTCTACTAACAGCACATTTTTGTCTTTAAACTCCTGCTTTATGGCATTGAGTTTACGTTTAACCGACTTTTTCCGCGCTTCCTGCCCAGGCATAATAAAGGTACGGCCTATATAGCGGTTTTTTACATAGCCCTGACGGTATGGCAGGCCAAGCACAGTGGCAATCTGTAAGGCTGCATCGTTACTGGTTTCAGGGATAGGAATAACCACATCAATATCCAGATTAGCCCATTCACGTTTGATCTTCTGTCCCAGCATAGTGCCCATCGCTACACGGGAGGCATATACCGAAATATTATCAATGGTGGAGTCTGGCCGGGCAAAATAGACATACTCGAAAATACACGGTGTGTAACTGGGGTTTTCGGCGCACTGGAAGCTGTGTAACTCCCCCTGCTCGGTGATATACACCGCTTCGCCCGGAGATACATCACGCAGTACCGTAAAGCCGTCTGCATCCAGCGCAACGCTCTCAGATGCCACCATATATTCGGTGCCCAAAGCCGTCTCGCGCTTACCCATCACTAACGGGCGAATGCCGTTAGGATCACGAAACGCCAGTAAGCCGTGGCCGATAATCAGCGCCACAACGGCATAGCCACCTTTTACCTTGCGGTGCACATTGGCCACAGCCCGGAAAATATGTTCAGCTTGCAACTCCATTACGCCGCTGTTGTGCAGCTCATGCGCCAGCACGTTTAACAACACTTCAGAGTCTGAAGTGGTGTTTACATGGCGGCGGGCGACACGGAAAATATCTTCTTTAAGAATGTGCGAGTTGGTCAGGTTGCCGTTATGCGCCAGCGCTATGCCAAAGGGGCTATTGACATAAAACGGCTGCGCTTCAGCTGTACTCGAAGAGCCCGCTGTAGGGTAACGCACATGGCCAATACCAATATTTCCCGCCAGCCGTTGCATATGGCGGGCTTCAAACACATCTTTAACCAGCCCGTTCGCCTTGCGCAAGCGCAGCGTGTTGTGGTCAACGGTAACGATACCCGCAGCATCCTGCCCGCGATGCTGCAACACAGTTAAACCATCATACAGTGCCTGATTAACCGGATATTTCCCAACGATACCAACAATACCACACATGGATTTTCTTCCTCGCCAGCGTTAAGGCTTTTGCATAAAACTGGAATGGTTCTGCAAATATTCGAAGAACCATTCAATAATAAAACCGAATTCGGGGATCAAAGTTGATTGCTGCCACCAGTCGGCACTTGCCACCGGGGTAAAAGCATCCATAAAAAACAATACCGCGCTAACTACCAATACACCGCGCAGCGCGCCAAATACCAGGCCTAATACCCTGTCTGTACCGGACAAACCGGTAGACTGCACCAGTTTGCCAATAAGAAAATTAACTAAAGCGCCTACAATCAGGCTGCAGATAAATAAAATGGCGATAGCACAGGCGTTGCGCAGGGTTTCATCCTGCATTGAGGTAAATAAACCAGCCAGATGGGGGTAATATTGGCTGGCAATAAAAAATGCCAGGATCCAGACAGCCAGTGAAATAGCTTCTTTAACAAAGCCTCGTACCAAGCTGATAACTGCAGATAACGCTATGATTGCCAAAATGGCAAAATCAACCCAGACCATTTGCTACCAAAGGTTGTTTGATGACGGCGCGCATTCTACCAAACACAGCGACTGCTTGGCTAATTATTTTCTGTCGGCTGATAACTCATTACGGATAACCGCTCAATACCGGTTATTTGCTGAAGTTTGGGCAACTGCTGTTCCAGCCGCTCTTTTCTCAGCTCCGGGCCTACCAGTACACTGGTAAGTTTTACGCCCTGCGCATTGCTTATCTCACGGGTAAAGGTAACAAAACCCGCCTGGCGTAATTTAGCGACCAGCGCATTGGCATTCTGCGGTTTGCTAAAACTCCCGACCCTGACTACCCAGCCAGCCTGAGCCAGCGCTTCATTAACCGGCCTTGTTGTTGCTGGCCTGTCTGCAGAAGGGGCCGTTACCTGGGTATAGCGCTGCGACGGCAAGCCATTATCGTCTTTTGGTGTTTGTTCTACCGTATCCAGCGCAGGCTCATCCACCGGCTCTGGTGTTACCTCTGAGCGCGCCTGTTCAAATGCTTGCTGATCAAAAGCCTGCTGCTGTGGCACGCCTTTAAATTCAGGACGATTTGGGATGACTTTAAAATCGTCTTTCACAACCTGTTTTTCACCATCGAGTAAATCAGGCAGAAAAATGATACCGGCCAGTACCAGGATCACTGTACCGAGTAAACGATGTTTAAATGCGGGTGTCACTTTGCCTCCTGATGGCATGACAGCACTGCTGACACTGTAATAAACGAACCAAACACAACCAGTAACTCATCACTTTGCAACCTTTGCTGCAACTGCTGATAAGCGCTTTGCGTATCTTCATGCAGTTGGGTTACCACACCGTGCGCAGCCAGCACTTTATCGAGTTGCTCTGCAGTTGCGCCCCTTACTCCTTTGAGGCTGACAAGATGCCATTGTTCAAACAATGGCGTCAAGGGCAGCAATGTCTGCTCAATATCTTTATCTTTTAGCATACCAACCAACGCCAGTATACGCCTGAAACGCGGTTTAAGCAGCAGCAGTTGCTGAGCCAGATAACGGGCTGACTGCGGATTGTGCGCCACATCGACAATAATAGCAGGCTGTTGTTGCAGCCATTGCATTCTGCCAGCCAGTGTCAGGCCAGTTAAAACGCTGCACAATTGCTGTGGCGAAGGCAGCATATTCAGCTGCTCCAGCACCGCCAAACTACAAGCGGCGTTTTGCACCGGCACTGCCGGTATCGGCAGCTTATCAAACTGCTGGCTTACACCTTGCCATTGCCAGTTTTGGGCTTGTTGCTGACACTCGTACTGGTAGTCGCGCTGTACCAATACCGTTTTGCACGCCAGCTCGGCAGCCTTGTGCAATACAGATGGTGGCGGGTTAAGCTCACCAATAATGGCGATACCATCGGCTCTGAACACACCGGCTTTTTCACGGCCAATGCTGTCGCGATCATTACCCAGCCAATCCTGATGATCCAAATCTATAGTGGTTATAACGCTGATATCCGGTGAAATAATATTGGTCGCGTCCAGCCGCCCACCCAAGCCAACCTCTATCAGGCAGTACTCTGGTTGCTGTTGCTGTAACAGGCGAAATGCTACCAGCGTGGTAAATTCAAAATACGTCAGGGCAATGTCCTGGCGCAGCGCTTCAACAAAAGCAAAAGCACTGACCCAATCAGCGTCAGCTACATCCTGGCCATTAATGCGTAAACGCTCGTTAAATTGCAGCAGATGCGGCGAGCTATATACCCCAACCGTTTTGCCCTGCGCCAGCAACAGCTGTTCGATACAACAGGCTGTGGTGCCTTTGCCGTTGGTGCCGGCAATAAGGACCTTTTTGCCCGGCAGATGCTGCAGGCCAGCTCTGGCAGCCACGGCGTATACCCGCTCCAGTCCCAGTTCTATCTGGTGCACAGGATGGCTTTGTTCTATATAACAAAGCCAATCGGCCAGGCTTTGGCACGATTGGCTGTTCAGTACTGTAGTTGACATAACACCTTAAGCGGCGTTGTGCTCCGACACAGGAGCAGGCAGCTGCATAAACTTCGCGACTAATCGCGCAATTGTATCGCGCATTTTGCGCCGGTCAACAATCATATCAATAGCACCATGTTCCAGCAGGAATTCACTGCGCTGGAAACCTTCCGGTAGCTTTTCACGTACAGTTTGTTCAATAACCCGTGGGCCGGCAAAACCAATGAGTGCTTTGGGCTCGCCAATGTTTACATCACCCAGCATAGCAAGACTGGCTGATACACCGCCCATAGTCGGGTCGGTTAACACTGAAATGTATGGCAGGCCTGCTTCACTCATTTTAGCCAGCGCGGCACTGGTTTTTGCCATCTGCATCAGAGAAAACAGCGCTTCCTGCATTCGGGCACCGCCGCTGGCAGAAAAACAAACAAAAGGTACTTTGTGTTTTAAAGCATGTTCCACACCGGCAACAAACTTGGCCCCCACCACTGAGGCCATTGAACCGCCCATAAACTCAAACTCAAATGATGCAGCAACAATAGGCATACCTTTTAAGGTGCCATGCATTACCACCATGGCGTCTTTTTCATTGGTATCTTTTTGTGCAGCAGCAATACGGTCTTTATAGCGCTTACTGTCCTTAAACTTGAGTAAATCCTGCGGTTCAAGCTCTGCAGCCAATTCTTTAGTGGTGTTGGCATCTAAAAAGCTGGTTAAGCGTGAGCGGGCCGACACCCGCATATGATGATCACACTTGGGGCATACACCCAGATTACGATCTAAATCTGCTTTATATAATACGGCTTCACAGGATGTGCATTTGGTCCAGACACCTTCCGGGATATTTCGACGCGCGGAAGAAGAGGATGTTCTGGGCAGGATTTTTTCTAACCAACTCATAAATGTTTCCTATAGGTAACAGCACCGCGTACTCGCCATGCCGTAAATACGTTAAAAAACGCCGAAATTCAGTAAACCGGCGCTATTAAAGCACAAAACTGACGCTACATAATATAAAAAACTGGTCTTAGTAGTACAAGCTGTAAGGTAACCAGACAGCCGTTAGTCTGGTAAAAACAACGGCCCGGTTAACGCTTTGGGTAAAGCAAAGTGCGCGGGGTAATCTACATCCACCAGATAAAGCCCGCCCGGTTTAGCCGTTGCTGCGGCCAGATTACGATCTTTGGCCGCCAATAGCTCCGCAATCCACTCTGGCGGGCGGTTTTTCATGCCAACTTCCAGCAAACTACCGGTAATATTGCGTACCATATGATGCAAAAATGCGTTGGCTTTAATATCCAGAATAATATAGTCGCCCTGCCGGCTAATACGTAAGTGATGCACATTACGAAACGGGCTATGCGACTGGCATTGCATGGCCCTAAACGAACTGAAATCCTGCTCGCCCAGTAAATACCCGCCGGCCTGCTGCATTAAATCGGTATCCAGGCTTTGATGATAGTGGCTTAACCCGGCGCGCAATATGGCCGGACGGAATTTATGGTTATAAATAATATAGCGGTAACGGCGGGCTGTGGCGCTAAAACGGGCGTGAAAATCATCGGGCACTGTTTTTGCCCAACGCACAGCGATGGCATCAGGTAACTGGGCATTAGTGCCCATTACCCAGGCTTTATCATCACGCACAGCAGTGGTATCAAAATGCACTACCTGCCCGGTGGCATGAACACCGGCATCAGTACGGCCGGCACAAAACAATTCTACCGGCTGGTTAGCCACTTTAGACAGCGCAATTTCCAGCTCCTGCTGTACGCTGTTTACTTCACGCTGCCGCTGCCAGCCATAAAAGCCAGCCCCATCGTACTCAATACCTAACGCAATGCGCATGCCATCCCCCTGTTAAACGGCGGCGATTATACCGCAACCGCCATCAATATGCAGTGTTGGCGGTTACTCGGCTTGCTTGAGTTTCGCAGCTTCGGTTTTCACGTTTTGTGGGGCGTCAGAGCTAAGAATGTCATCCAGCAACATAGTGGCACTTTCTTTATCGTCAATTTCGATATAAGCCCGCACCAGGTCAAGTTTGGCAGCATAGCCGTTATCTTCTCTGTCAACATCGCGTTGTTCGTGTTCGCCAATAATGTCGGCAAACTCGTCCAGCCCTACATCAACATTTAATTTATTAAACCGCTCCGGGTCCAGCTCCTGCTGTTCGGCACTGGCCAGCAACTTGTCAATTTCAACAAAATCGTCGTCGGCAAAATCAAAATCTTCTGCTATTGGCGCGGCTGTGGTGTCAGTGCCATCTGTCAGGTTGAAACCGGCCTCTTCATCTGCAGTAGCGTCTGTCAGTTCAAGATTATCGGCCATCGCCTCAAGTTCAGTCATTAACGTATCAAACTGTGCCTCAGGCAGCGGATCCAGCTCTATTTCCACCGCTTCGTCAGTCAAAGCCTCGTTGATGTCAGACAACTCAAAAGCCGGATCAAACTCATCGAACAGATCATCATCAGCCAGTTCCAGCTCTGGGTATTGCTCAAGTATCTTGCTGGGGTTTTCTACCGATAATGCGGCTTCTGTTGGCCGGCTGACAGAACTGTCATCCAATGCCGTCAGATCAAGGTTCTGCAAGGTTTTATTTTCGGCCTTTAAGGCCTCAGCATCATCAATCAGCGCATCATCCAGCTCACTCAGCCCGCTATCTATTGCTGTAGTATCAAACGGTGCAGTATCAAGTGACGTCGCATCCAGTGCTGTAGTGTCAAGCTCGTCAGCCAGTTCGCTGTCCGGCTCTGATGGCAATGGCTCAAGACCGATATCCTGCGGCGTAACGGTATTAGTATTAGCATCTTCAGCTGCCACATCGTCAAGCGTGTCTACCTGATCCAGCAGTTCACTCAGTTCTGCATTTAGCAGTGCTTCATCATCATCTGTCAGTTCATACTCTGGTATCACTTCAAGCTGCGCAGCTTCACTTTCCGCCACCAGGCTTTCGGCAAATTCTTCCAGCTCTGAGCTGTCAAAGCTTTGCTCCGGTTCTGCCAGCAAAGCGTCATCCAGGGTAATATCCTGCTCAGCTTCAGCATTGCTGGTTTCAGTATCCGCTTCCGGTTCAGCTGATGCCGCAGCTGTGCGGGCCAACGCAGCCAGCATGTCCTGTTCTTGTCCGGTCAGTTCAGCCAGCTCATCGTCATCTTCATCCAGCGCAACTTCTTCAATCAGATCATCAATATCAAACTCATCAAAGGTTTCATCCTCTGGTGCCGCATCGCTGGTTACGTCTGGCTGGATATCAGGCTCGCTTAATATATCGTCCTGACTGTCGTCGTTGTCGGCCAACTCTACAATGGTGTCATCGTCATCGGCTGCAGCAAACAGGGCAGATAAGTCGCTGTCAGACAAAATATTGTCGGCATCAAACGTCTCATCCGGCTTTGTTGGCTGCTCTGCTGGTTTGGTATCTGCCGTTGGCAACAAACTGTCATCTTCAAAAGTCAGCGCATCGTCAAACTGCAGCAAATCGCTGTCGACACCGCTGTCTGCCGCTAAAATGGTGTCATCTACGAAGGCGTCTTCGAGTAATGCATCATCAATTTCGAACAGGCTTTCATCCAGATCATCATTTTCTTCCAGCGGCGGCAGTGGTGAATGATAGGTTGGGTCTGCCTGTGGCTCGGTACGGGCAGCGTTAATCACTTCTTCTGTTTTCTGGCCACGCTTTTTCACCCACAGCAGTATGCTAAACAATACCAGCAATGCCGGTACACAAGCAGCAAGGATCCAGCTTAGCGGGTTTTGCAGCACACTTTGCCAGGTAGAACTTTGCTCTGCAGCCTCTTTTGCTGCGGCTTCGTCATCAGCTCTGGCTTGTAGTAATGTCGCCTGCTGTTGCACTAAAAGCTCAATTTGCTGCTGAATCTGGCTGTCATCACTCAGCTCTGCTTTTAATAATTCCAGTTCTTGCTGTAACTTGGTTAAACTGGTTTTTAGCTGCAAATTTTCCTGCACCATGGTTTCAACCAGCTGCATTGAATCAGCAAACTGGCTGCGTAAACCATCAAGTTGCTGCCGCTGTTGTTCGTCCAGCCGTTTTAACTCTGCCTGCCATTGCGGCGCCGCACTAACCGCAGCGCTGCTGGTGCTGGTACTGGCGCTAGTCACTGCCTTTGGCGCGGCAGCTTTTTGCCGCTGTGCCCAGATTTGGTCGTCCTGCTCGGCTTTTTGTCTGGCAATGGCAACATCCACCTGCTGAATTTCCTGCAGCGATGGCAATACCAGGATAGCTCCGGGTTTTAAGTGATTAAGATTATTCTCAAGAAATGCATCTGGGTTTTTCAGGTAAAGCGCATACATCACCTGATACAGGCTGATGTTGCCGGCAGGTTTAACCCGTTCGGCTACGCGCCACAGCGTGTCGGCCGGGCTTAGCGGGCCAATCTGCTCAGCTGGTGCCGCGGTATCAGAATCACGCGGTCCACGGATTTGCGATGGAGTAACCGTATCTGAACCACGCGGCCCACGAATTTGGGTTGTATTTTCCTGGGCTTGCAAAGACGACGAAAAATTGACAAGCACAGTAATCAGTAAAACAAATAACCAAGGCATTAATGTCCCCTACCCCAAAATCAGGCGCATTTACAGAAGAAATCGGCAGCAACCGCATTAATCTTTAGCGCTAACTGCAAACGACCTGCAAACACTGTTCCAACTATATGTGGTAACTAAATGCTGAAAATATAAAGCAAGGCGGCCATTCTGACCAGTGTTAAAAAAACGTAGTGAAATTAACCGGGCATAAAAACAACAAGGCCCCATCCGGGGCCTTAACATTACTAGAGGTAATCGCGGATCAGATGCTCTGCAATCTGAATACTGTTTGTAGCGGCGCCTTTGCGGATGTTATCGGCGACAACCCACAGGTTTATGCCATTTTCATGCGATAAATCCTGGCGGATACGGCCCACAAATACATCATCTTTACCGGCAGCACTGCACACCTGGGTGGGGAAATCGGCATTGTTTTCCAGTAACACCACACCTGGTGCATCGGCCAGTAACGCTTTTACCTGCTCAACGCTGATTGGCATCCGGGTTTCAATATGTACCGCCTCGGCGTGGCCAAAAAACACCGGCACCCGCACCGCAGTGGCGTTAACAGAAATGTTGTCATCACCGAAAATCTTCTGCGTTTCCCAGTGCATTTTCATTTCTTCTTTGGTGTAGCCGTTGTCCATAAACACATCAATTTGCGGGATCACATTAAAGGCGATCTGGCGGGCAAACTGGCCTTCTTTCTCAATCGGCCGGCCATTCATCAGTTGAGCAGCTTCATGGGCTAAGGCTTCGACAGCTTCTTGTCCGGCACCACTAACCGACTGATAAGTTGCCACATTAATCCTGCTGATCCCTACCGCATCATAAATAGGCTTTAACGCCACCAACATCTGAATAGTTGAACAATTCGGGTTGGCAATAATATTGCGGTTGCGGTAATCGGCAATAGCATGGGCATTCACTTCCGGCACCACCAACGGGATATCCGGCTCGTAACGGTAATGCGAGGTATTGTCGATCACCACACAGCCAGCATCTGCTGCCTTAGGTGCGTAAATTGCCGATACATTGCCACCGGCAGAGAACAGGCCAATTTGGGCTTTTGACCAATCAAAGGTTTCTGCGTCAATAACCTTAATTTTTTTACCCTTGAACGTCACAGTACCACCAGCAGAACGGCTGCTGGCTAATGGGAACAGTTCAGCAACCGGAAAGTCGCGCTGTTCCAGAATTTCAATTAAATGTTGTCCCACTAACCCTGTTGCACCTAAAACGGCAACATTATATTGCGAAGCCATGACAGTTCCTCTAGTTATTGTGCGAGGCTAAAACCTAATTGCGGCAAATAGCCTGGTATCACTTTGCCACACAGTTGTAATGAGCTGAATTCACGCCGCGCCGGATAGGACTTTCGAAGCCAGTCAAACCCGTTACGCTGCAGATAATGGCGCAGTATTGCATCATCCCGGCGCACATCATATAACAGTCTTGCCAAATTTTGGACATCTGGAAGCCCAAAATCTGCGCTAATTTGCAGTTTTTCCATTGCTGGCACTGCAAGCAACTGGCCCAATTGCTGTTTTACCGGCTGGCCAAACAATTCACAGCAGCGCTGATATAGCATTTCGGTACCGCGAGCCTTACCTTCAACACTATGTCCGGCTATATGTGCCGTGGCGATATCAACATAGGGTAGCAATGCCGTAAGGATATCCGGCTCCTGCTCCCATACGTCCAGCACCACCGGCCTTCTTTGCTCTACACACCTCAGCTCGTTAAGTAAGGCCTGATTATCAATCACGGCACCACGTGAGGCGTTAATCAGCGCACACTCTGGTTTTAACTGCGGTAATGTTGTGGCATTAAGCAAATGCCGGGTAGCAAAAGGCCCATTGCTGATAAGCGGTGTATGAAAACTGATAATATCCGCTTGCCGGCACAATGTAGCAAAATCGGTATGGGCAAAATCAGCCTCTTGCTGTGCCCGCAGCGGATCGCACTGCAATACGCTGATATTAAGCGCCTGCAATGCATTTACCAGCCGGCGGCCAATATTACCTACGCCAACCACACCAATAGTTTTTTCAGTTAACTGCCACTGATATTTATCTGCCAGATACCACAGGCTGCTCAGCACATATTCCACCACAGACTGCGCATTGCAACCCGGCGCACTGGCAAAGCCGATATTGCGTTGTGCCAGGTAAGGCTGGTCAATATGATCCATGCCTATAGTAGCAGTGCCGACAAAGCGTAGCTGCGGGCAGTTATTTAACAACTCTGCATTGACTTGCGTTACCGAACGTACCAGCAAAATATCAGCTTCAGCCAGCTGAGCAGCAGCTACGGTACGGCCGTTAAATAAGCTGACATCACCAAACTGAGCAAAAAACGGCTGCACCAGTGGCATATTCTCATCAGCAAAAATGCGCATAAGATTTCCCTGCAAATATTTTGCGCCAGAGTGTAGCAAATAGCATAAAGCCAGCCTATCGAAACAGGCTGGCTTTATTCAATAAAACAGCAAATTGTGTAGTTAAGGCAGAGCTACTTCGAACGTAAAAGTAACAGACTCACGCACTTTATCTGCCAAGGCGGTAGCAGTATCGGCTGAGTAAGATGCTTCAATTAAATAGCGCCCGGCGTGCTGTGGGGTAAAACTGAACTGGCCTTTGCTGTCGGTTTCAAATTCCACCCGGCCAGCATCATTGCGATACAGCTCACCTTCATAAGACAGTGTACCTTTTACACCAGCCTGCGGTTTGCCGTCCATGTTAAACACCAGTTGCAGGTTTTCTTCTGCTACCACATCGGCCGGGTGGGTATTGCTGCTAATTTCCAGCCCGCTACCCTGTAGTTTTACCACGGTATCAGAGGGGCTGTTTACCGTAACGTAAGCAAAATTGCGGCTGCGCATTTGCACGGTTTCTACTTTTGTGGCGCCGGCAGGTAGCTGCGCCGTGCGCTCCTGTTTATTCGCCATTAGCCGCTTGCGCTCACCGTTTAGCTCATAGCTGGTGAAGTAACGCAGCGGGTTGGCCATTTCCAGCCGGTAAGTGCCATCGCCAGCCAGTTGAACATCCGCCATAGATTTACGTTTCCCCTGATATACAGTTGTCACATCCTGTGCTTTACCATCAGGGGTATACAATTTAAGACTATTCAAACCAATACCTTTATCAGGTACAAATGTCATATTGGCAGCAGAGGCATCAACCGCTATCCAGCTGTCTTGCTTAGATAACACGTAGTGGCTGGGTACCAGCCATAAAGTGTGGGCGCTGACACTGGCACTGATACACAATGCCGACATGACTAATGCTGCTTTTTTTAACATGTTAATATTCCTTAATAGTCTGTTAATTCAGGTATTACTTAGCGCAGTATTGCGCTGATATCGCCAAGCTCACCGTCGGCGGCTATTTCAATTACTGCATTTGTCGCCGGCAGTTTAAAATCATGTTTAGCCAGGCTACGGCCCCCCTGTTCGCGAGCGGCTTCGACGAAAAGCGTATACTTGCCAGCCGGCAGTGCGCCGCCGTCATCATTCTTTCCATCCCAGTGCAGGGTATAGTTGCCGGGTTTCTGCGTGGCACCGCTTACGGCATCAACCAAGGCCGTATTGCTACGGCCAATTTTGCGCCAAAAGCGGCGTAAGTCTTTTAACCAGTCTGGTTTTTCTACCCACAGTGCAATCAGTTTTACCGGTTGCTGCTGTGCATCTTCAATCCACACGGCAACATAAGGCCGGTGATACTGGCTGGTTTCTATTACTGGCAGTTCCAGCTTAATATCACTTTGTGCGGCCTGTGCCGTAGCGTGGCCAAATAAGACCGCAGCACATACACATAAACAAGCACCGGTTAACTTCATAATGTTCCCTCTGCAATACGCCAACACCGGCGTTAATGTAACGACAAGATATATGCAAACAAACTGATAAAAATACCCAGCATGGCCAGGCTGTTACCGACACTGCGCCGCGAAGTTTGCTTAAGCATCAGATAAAACCCGGTCAGGGCAAAAATAATGCAGGCAACCGCGGTGAGGTCAATTAACAGTAGCCAGCTAAGCCCGGCATTACGGCCTTTATGTAAATCGTTTAACAGTGCCAGATAGCCGTTAAACTCCAGTTCCAGCTCGGCCGTGTTGGCGGCAAAATCTACTACGACAGAGGCATACCCCGCCGGACGTTTGAAATCCAGTTCCAACAAGCTGTCGTCAGTATCAAACTGGTAACTGAATACCGATGCTTTAACCTGATGCTCGCTGCCAAGCCAGTCACGAAACTGCGAAGCAAGCGCGGCTTGTTCGCTGTCTGACTGAGGTAAATCGGTGTATTGCAATGCCTCAGGTAATGTCAGTACCTGCTGACGGCTGCTTTTACCTGCCGTGCTGTACAGGAGATCAGGGTGGTTCAGGGTTATACCGGTAATAGCAAAAAACAGTAGTAGTACCAACACCAGCATTGAGCTGTAGCTGTGCAGCAACCGCATAAATTTTGCCAGCACAGGGCCACGACTACGTTCTATCATTACAACACTACCGGTAAAAAAGTTACCGGCATAATACTGATAACAATTCGCATTTGCAACAAAAAGTCAGACATAAAAAAAGGCGCATTTAAGCGCCTTAATATCAGCAAACCAGGCAAAACAATGCTTTAGTAGCGGGCAAGAAACTCGGCACGGGTGCGGCCATCATCTTTAAAAATACCGCCCAGCGCAGTGGTTTGGGTTTTGGAATTGACATCCATTACACCACGCGATTTTACGCAGTAATGCACAGCTTCCATCGTTACCGCGACATTTTGGGTTTGCAGCAATGTTTGCATCGCCACCAGAACCTGTTGCGTTAAACGCTCCTGCACCTGCGGGCGCTGAGCAAAAAAGCGCACTATACGGTTAATTTTTGATAAACCAATAATGCGTTTTTCCGGAATATAGGCCACCGTAGCATAACCATCAATCGTCACAAAATGATGCTCACAGGTGCTGGTAAAGCTGATGTCCTTCACCTTAACCATTTCCTTTACCTGCATTTTGTTTTCAATCAATGCCATTTTTGGGAAGTTGGCATAATTAAGACCGCCAAAAATCTCATCGACATACATTTTTGCAATCCGATGCGGTGTCTCACTTAGGCTGTCATCCCGCAAATCTAAGCCCAGCGTGCTGACAACTTCCGCCATCAGGCTGTTTATCTTGTCGTACTTCTGATCACGCGACAAACCATTGTCCAGCATCGGAGTTTCAAGCCCCAGTGCTTCTAACGCGCTTCGTACCAATACTGCTTCTTCTGATAACATAACTATATCCAAACCGGCTGTTAGACCAACAATACGTGCCGCCGAGGCCGATAGTTTAAGAGTAAAGTCATTTTTTTGCCATTTTTATGATCAGCAAGCCCTGCGACAGAGAAAACCGCAGGGCTTTAAACAGCAGAAAGGCTTATTGCACCAGTGACAGGGCTTCCAGTAACTCGCGCGGTTCCACTTCCGGGCCGTTTAAACTTTCGTCCCAGTTAGTGCCAATTAACACACCATCGTCGTACATTTCTTTTAACCAACCATCACAAAATACGTCCAGTGGAATGGCTTCTGGCTTGTACACTGCCCACTCTTCAGAGCAATGCGCTTTGGCTGATGCTTCATCTGACCAGAACGGCATTACATCTGTGTCTTCAAATTCTACCGATTCAACTACCAGCAGATCTTCACCATCTGCTAATACATAAACCACACCATGGGTTTTAGCTTCTTCAACGAAACGCTGAAAACTAGGATCTTGCGCAAATTGACTCATATTCATTTCCACCCGGGGTAAAGTACTGGTTGCTATTAGACCAGAAAGCGCGGCGTAAAAGCGAGTTTTATCTCATACACCAAGAGCGCGCCTTTCCCTGTCCGGTGAAAATAACGTACAATTGCTGGCACTATTACCAGCAATGATAAGCAGATAAAACATGGCTCAATATATCTACTCAATGCATCGTGTGTCGAAGGTAGTTCCGCCTAAGCGCACTATTTTAAAAGACATTTCGTTATCCTTTTTCCCTGGAGCTAAAATTGGCGTACTGGGTTTAAACGGCTCAGGTAAGTCTACCCTGCTGCGTATTATGGCAGGTGTCGACAAAGAGTTTGAGGGCGAAGCCCGGCCACTGGCAGGGACTAAAATCGGCTATCTGCCACAAGAACCGCAGCTGGATCCCGGCAAAACAGTGCGTGAAATTGTTGAAGAAGCTCTCAGTGACGTTAAAAATGCACTGACCCGATTAGATGAAGTTTACGCCGCCTATGCCGACGAAAACGCCGATTTTGATGCCCTTGCACGTGAGCAAGGCGAGCTGGAAGCGTTAATTCAGGCCAAAGAAGGTCATAATCTGGACAATACGCTGGAGCGCGCTGCAGATGCACTGCGCCTGCCGCCGTGGGATGCCAAAATTGAACATTTATCCGGTGGTGAGCGCCGCCGCGTGGCTATTTGCCGCCTATTGTTAGAGCGCCCGGACATGCTGTTGCTGGACGAACCGACTAACCACCTTGATGCTGAATCTGTTGCCTGGCTGGAGCGCTTCCTGCACGATTACCCTGGCACAGTGGTGGCCATTACCCACGACCGTTATTTCCTTGATAACGTTGCCGGCTGGATTTTAGAGCTGGACCGTGGTTATGGTATTCCGTGGGAAGGTAACTACTCTTCCTGGCTGGAACAAAAAGATGCCCGGCTGCAACAGGAAGAAAAAGCTGAAAATGCCCGCCAGCGTTCAATTAAGCAGGAACTTGAGTGGGTACGCACTAATCCGAAAGGCCGCCACGCTAAAAGTAAAGCCAGGATGGCCCGCTTTGAAGAGCTGCAAAGCCAGGAATTTCAAAAACGTAACGAAACCAACGAGCTGTTTATTCCGCCAGGGCCACGCCTGGGCGACAAAGTGCTGGAAGTTAATCACCTGCGTAAATCCTTTGGCGATCGCTTATTGATCGACGATTTAAGCTTCAGCATTCCCAAAGGTGCCATCGTTGGTATTATCGGCCCGAACGGCGCTGGTAAATCGACATTGTTTAAGATGATTAGCGGTGCAGAGCAAGCTGACTCAGGCGACATCAGTGTCGGTGACACCGTACAACTGGCCAGTGTTGATCAGTTCCGCGACAGTATGAACCCAAAGAATACCGTTTGGCAGGAAATTTCTAACGGCCAGGATATGCTGCAAATTGGTAACTTCCAGATCCCAAGCCGGGCTTATGTTGGCCGCTTTAACTTTAAAGGCAACGATCAGCAGAAATTTATCGGCGAGTTATCCGGCGGTGAGCGTAATCGCGTCCATTTAGCCGCCCTGCTCAAAGCCGGCGGTAATATGTTGCTACTGGATGAGCCCACCAACGATCTGGACGTAGAAACACTGCGTGCCCTTGAGAATGCCCTGCTCGACTTCCCCGGTTGCGCTATGGTGATTTCGCATGACCGCTGGTTCCTTGACCGTATCGCTACGCATATTCTGGATTACCGTGATGAAGGCAAAGTGAATTTCTTTGAGGGTAACTATTCAGACTATGAAACCTGGTTAAAAGCCACTTATGGTGCTGATGCGCTGGAACCACACCGCATTAAATACAAAAAAATCTGATGTTTTATAACGCCCGCTACACTGCGGGCGTTTTTTACTGCAGCGGATGGTAACTGGATGACATAACCTGCTGATAAAGCGTTGTCGCAGCCACCTTATGATGCGCTTGCTTTAGCCTTGTCACCAGCTCAGGTGACGTTTGTATATTAGCCGCCAGCCAGGTTTGCTGCGCTAACTCAGGCACAGCATACACAAAACGGATGTATTTTTCCGGCAACTTCAGGCTGGCGGCCATATCAGCCAGCGCTACCGGATCATCAATAACTAAATCGACCTTTCCATTGAGCAATAATTGCCACGATTCAGTGATATCGGCAGCCAGCACCAATTGCTGCCCCAGAGCAAAACCATTGTTCATTAAAAAGTTAGCAGATAAATCATCACGCTGAACCGCAATAGTAAATGTTCTAGCATCCTGCAGTTTTTCAATTTTAATATCATTGCGATGGCTTAAAGCAACAAAACCCAATTGATACGCCGCAACAGTTCCTATCCAGTGAAACTCAGCCTCACGCTCTGCAGTGCGGGCCATGTTGTAAATAAGCACATTAGGCCGGCTTCTGGCGATACGCAGCGAACGGGCCCAGGGATACATTTCAATCTTGGTTTCCAGTTCGGCTTCCGTTAACACAGCCCTTACCAGTGCCGTACTAAGCCCCGCAACTTCCCCGTGTTGCATGGTCTGATGTGGCGGTGACAGCTCAGTAACAACCCGCAGAGGCGTAGCAGCAAAGATGGCCCCACTCATACCATACAGCAATACAAAACACAGTCTTAACTTAACCACTTTAGCGCTCTTTGGTGTGTCATGTCTGCAGTATAGCTTATTGCAGTTCGGCGCCAAGCACCAGAATGGCTAATAAAAAAACAACTAATTTTTAGTCAATTTCACCAAATAAAGTTAGCCATATTTTTAAATAAGCAAATACAGAATAGTACAGAAATAAAAAAACAATAAAAATCAACAAGATAAACTTATATAAAATTCTGGCATGCTGTTTGTAATAGGAAGAGTGTTGTTAACCCTAACCAAAGATAAAAAGGATGAAATGATGAAAACATTAACTACTCTTACCCTGGCCACCGTTATCGCTATAAGTTTTGCTGCACCGGCTCAGGCCAACAATATCACTGACGCGTTAACTGAAGCTGCAACCAACCAGCTTGCAGAATTGGCTGGGAATATTAAACAACAGGCTAAAGCGGCACTGGAAAAAACCGCAACAGAACTGTTCTTCGCAACCGGTACAGAACAAGCTGAACAGCACCTTGCTAAAACTACAGAGCAGGTAGCTGCCAGCAAAAAATAAGGCCGTACTATGCAATTAAGTAAGATGCAGCTAAGTAAAAACCGCTTACGCCAGGTTGTACAGCGTAAGCGGCTTAATGTTATTGCTCTGACCACACCGCCAGTTCATTACCATTTGGATCGGCAAAGTGAAAACGGCGACCGCCGGGAAAGGTAAAGACAGGTTTAACGATAGTACCGCCAGCAGCGAGGACCTTAGTTTCTGTTTGCTGCAAGTCTTTACTGTATAACACTATCAAGGCAGCACCGGCTGCAACGCTGGATTGTTTTACTGAACGGTAAAAACCACCGTCCAGGCCTGAATTGGCAAAAGCCACATAATCAGGCCCGTAATCTGCAAACACCCAGCCAAAGACCTGCCCGTAAAACTGCTTTGCTGCCGCTAAATTATTTGCCGGAAGCTCTACATAATTGATTTTCTCATGCCCACTCATTATTTAAGCTCCCAGTTTTTACCCATTTATATACTAATGTAATGCAAGCCTTAGGCGCTAACAAGATACCAGAAACAGAAAAGCCACGCGGGTTGGGGACGCGTGGCTTTTCTGGTGTAGAACAGCTTGGTTTATTTACTTCTTACCAACGAACTGGTGTTGAGCGCCCGGCCCATTTTAGCCAGTAAGTGGTTGATACGACGGATCAGCAAAGCACGACCAATAGCATTGCTGCGCTTGCCAGTAACATTATGTTTATCTGCTGCAGTATTTAATGTTGTCATGCTTCACCTCTGTGTTTAGCGTTGCTTATATGCTGTGCATTATGCCGACTTTTTGCACAACTCACGAACGAGATAAATTACAACCAAGCCATTAATAAATCTAATGAATAAATAAGATAAAGTTCATTGTACATTCAAAAATATGTCACTAAGCAGCACGCCAAAAACCAATGAAATGTAATTTTTATGCATATAAAATAGCAAATTATGCGCAGAGACTGCCACAGCAACTATAACTACGTTGAGGCAATAAGGCGGTAACTGGAATAGTCGTTGCGTAGTTTTGGTTAGTTATTCTAATCAAAAATTACGCCACTAAAGCCGACAGATGCAAAAATGCAGCTTTTTAGGGTTTATAGTAGGCTGTAGCTTTGTTATATGCTAAATTAGTTGCGAAAGGTTCTCATTTACATTTTGGAGTTTAGTATGAAAAAAATCTTATCTGCAACATTGGTAACCGCTGCGTTGTTAAGTTCTGCAGTGGTTCAGGCCGATGAGCGGCCAGATCATTATAAAGGCAAGCCTTCAGATACGCTGGAGCAAGCAGTAGCCAACTTCAGTGAATACAATCAAAAACTAAAAACAGTATTGGCAGGAGAGCTGACACCACTGGCGATGGTAGAAATTCACGAGCTAACCTACACCATTGAAGTGGCGCTGGAAAAAATTCATGCTGAAACCGGCAAATTAAAAGACGTATTGGAAGAAGTGCACGTTGCCTCTGAGCATATGGACACAGCAACGGCTAAAGATCGGGGTGATGCTTACATTAAAGCAGCACAAACACTGGTGAAGTAATTAAATAGCAAGCCCGGCTAACCCGGGCTTTATGCTTTAAAACGCTAGATTATTTTTTGGTAAGAATTTCTTCAGCATTAGCTGCTGCCCATTCATTCCAGGCATCTACTTTAGCATTAAAGTTCTCTACCGCTTGCGCTGTTGCATCAGCAATTAAACCATCAATTTGCTTGGCATATTTTTTATCAACTTTAGTTACCGGAACAACGTCGATACCGCGCTCCTGTAAACCTTTCTTCATAGTGTGAGTACGTAACAGCTGTAGCTGGCCGTTCTCAACATAAAAGTACTGGCTGTCTTTATTAATCGTTTTAAACTTAGGCTTGGTAGGACGCTTATCTGCTTTAGCCGGGCTATCCTGAGAATCAGTACTCAGAGAATCATTGTTTAATTTGTAACCTAATTGTTCCAGCGTAAAACCCTGAGATTTTGCTAACTGCTCTAACTGAGTGATCAGCTCAACTTCTACCTGACGCTCTGCTAACACCGTATTCAGAGTTTCAATAACGTCGGTCAGTTTACCCAGTGTTAGTTCTTTTGCTGCTTTCTTTAGTTCACGTTTATCTAATAAAATTGACATTGCCATCTCCTTTAATAATTCATCGCCAAAGGATAAGCAATTTATCTAATAAAATAAAGATATAAAAAACACTTAAACAACAAAAACAATATCATTCATTCAGCTTCAGTTAAGATTAAATCAATATTGCCGATTTTTTGTTCCATTAACAGGGTTTGTTGTTTTAATTATACATTCAATTTAAGCATACTTTCTATATTAGCGCTATGAAGATTAAACCTGTAAGCGGTGCATGCCATGCCAAGGGTGGGGTTAAAAGGCGAGTACGGCAGCACTTAACTGAGAACAGTGCTGCTGTATTTTGCCAGAGCCAACGCGGAATATAGTGTATCCGCTAATACCCTATAGCCTCAGCTACGGCCATATTTGTCCTCAAACCGCACAATATCATCTTCACCCAGATAGCTGCCGGACTGCACTTCAATCAGCTCTAACGGAATTTTTCCGGGATTCTCTAATGAATGGATCACACCCACCGGGATATAGGTTGATTCATTTTCAGTAACCAGAAACTCATTGTCACCATTGCGTACTAACGCGGAGCCGCTGACAACTACCCAATGTTCAGCGCGATGATGATGCATTTGTACTGACAGTTTAGCGCCAGGCTTTACCGTAATATGTTTAACCTGATAACGTGTGCCATTATCTACCGAATCATATTTACCCCATGGCCGGAACACTTCGCGGTGCAAATCCACTTCGGTGCGGCCATAACTTTGCAATTTAGCCACGATGTTTTTCACGCCCTGAATATGTGTTTTACTGGCAACCAGAACAGCATCTTTAGTTTCAACTACTACCACGTCATCCAGGCCAATAACGGCTACCAGACGCTCTTCAGCATTAACATAGCTATTTTTACACTGCTCCAGCAGCACGTCGCCACGACACGCATTACCCTGCTCATCTTTGGCCATTACCTCCCACAATGCATCCCAACTGCCAACATCGCTCCAGCCGGCATCAAGCGCGACCATAGCGGTATTGGCAGACTTCTCCATCACGGCATAGTCAATCGAGTCGGATGGGCAGGCAGAGAATGCCGCTTTATCCAGCCGGATAAAATCTAAATCTCTGGCAGCATTTGTTAGGGCCAGCTCGGCTGCACGGATAATAGCCGGGGCAAATTGCTTTAATTCGGCAATAAAGCTGCTGGCTTTAAACAAAAACATACCGCTGTTCCAGAAGTACTCGCCCGAGTCGACAAATTGCTTCGCGGTAGCCAAATCCGGTTTTTCACAGAACTTGGCCACGGCTGCCACTTCAGTAGGTAAGGCACTGTCAGCAATATCAGCACGGCGGATATAGCCATAACCGGTGTGAGCGCTGGTAGGCACTATGCCAAAGGTTACCAACTTGCCTTGCCTGGCCGCGGGTGCGGCTAATTCAACCGCACGGTGAAAAGCCGGGATGTCTTTAATAGCATGATCGGCTGCCAGCACCAGCAACAGTGGATCGTCACCATCGGCTATAGCCTGCATAGCGGCAACCGCTATTGCCGGTGCCGTATTGCGCCCTACCGGCTCCAGCATGATTGTTGGTTGGCCGGTGCTCAGTTCTCGCAGTTGCTCTGCTACCATAAAGCGATGATCTTCGTTACAAATCACCATTGGCGGTTGTAAACCGGCAAGGCCTTTTAACCGCAAAATGGTATTTTGCAGCATACTTTTATCATTGAGCAGTGGCAGAAATTGTTTTGGCTTTTTTGCCCGGGATAAGGGCCACAACCTTGTGCCTGAGCCACCTGACAGTATTACGGGGATCATTTTTGCTTCCTTTTGTTGAACTTAGCGTTATAAAACAACCTTTGCCACAGTATAGCGATATTGCTTTCGTTTCGTCAGCCGCTGGCATTAACTTAATCTGCGTGGTAAGTTTTCGTGCAATACTGTTTAATTTCAGCTGGTCGGTGCTCTAAAAGCAGGTAAGATCGGCTATCTTGTCGCGATTTTTCTGATCAGGGTAGGGTTATGCCAGATTTTAAACAACTGTTTGTCAACAATAGAAATTGGGCAGACCGGATTGAAAAAGAACAACCGGGATTTTTTAAACAGTTATCCGAGCAACAGGCGCCGGAATATCTGTGGATCGGTTGCTCAGACAGCCGCGTACCAGCCAATGAAATTGTAGGCCTGTTACCAGGCGAGTTATTTGTGCACCGTAATGTGGCTAATCTGGTACTGCATTCGGATATGAACTGCTTATCGGTGCTGCAGTATGCTATTGATATCCTTAAAGTAAAACATATTTTAGTGGTAGGCCATTATGGTTGTGGTGGCGTTAAAGCAGCGATGACCAAACAACGGGTTGGCTTTGTCGATAACTGGTTGCGGAATGTTAAAGATGTTTACTCTATGCACCGTGACGAGTTGGAGCAAGTTGCCGACGATAGTGAGCGGTTAAACCGGCTGATAGAGCTAAACGTGATGGAACAGGTACGTAACCTGTGCCACACCAGCTTTGTGCAGGAAGCCTGGGAGCGTGGCCAGCCATTAACCATTCATGGCTGGGTATATAGCTTGCGTAACGGCCGGGTAAAAGATTTACGTGTCAGCCATTCCTGTGCGGATAAAATTGACGATATTTATACGCTGGATCTGGCCGACTGCCATATCAGCGAAAAATAGCTTTATAAAAATACTGTGTTACCGTATTACTCACTTGCAGGCGGTGTGATGATATTGACCCGAACTGGCGCTAGGTTAATATCACCGCGAAACTACGCCAGATAAAAACAGCCGTTACAAGATCACGGTTTTATTACCATGTACAAACACTCTGTCTTCTACCACCAGTTGCAATGCTTTACTCAAGGCCGCTTTTTCTACATCGCGCCCGGCGCGGGCCATATCGTCGGCACTGAAATTATGATCCACCGGCGCGACCATTTGCTGAATGATTGGGCCTTCATCTAAATGGTCATTTACAAAGTGTGCCGTAGCACCAATAATTTTCACACCGCGCTCAAATGCCTGTTGGTATGGGTTAGCACCAATAAAGGCTGGTAAAAAGCTGTGGTGAATATTAATAATTTTTTCCGGAAACTGCGCGACAAAAGCCGGCGTTAAAATACGCATAAACTTAGCCAGCACCAGATATTCCGGCTGGTAAGGTTTTATGACTTCCAGTAAGGCAGCTTCATGTTCGGTGCGGCTTAAGCCTTTATGGCAGACATGATGGTAAGGTAAGTCAAAACGGGCAGCCAGCTGCTCCAGCTCGGGGTAATTTCCCACTACAGCTGCAATCTCCAGCGCCAGCGAGCCATCAAATACCTTAATCAAAATGTCGCCCAGGCAATGTGCTTCTTTCGTTACCAGCACCACTACCCGTTTAGCCCGCTGGCTGACCAGGCTGCGCTCTGAGCCCTGAGGTAAGGCCCGGTCTAAATCAAACAACAAGGTAGCGTCGTTAAATACGCCTTCAAGTTCAGTGCGCATATAAAACCGGCCGCTTACCGGGTCAACATATTCGGTATTACGGATAATATTCAGCTGGTGTTTGTAGCAAATATTGGTGATCTGCGCGATAAGTCCTTTGGAGTCGGGGCATTCCGTTAATAAAATTTTGCGTTCCATATCTCACATCTGTTGTTTTTTAATCCAGCTGCTGTTTTACCGCATCTTGACCTGCAGCGTCAAAGACATTTAGACGTCTTCTACTTAACTTGTTGTTTCGACAAAAAACCGCATAATACCCGCAGTCGGGTTTGATCAGTAAAGCTTTGGAGTGTATGGCGTCTTATCAGTTTAATGTGGTGGGTTATATTCAATCGCCCTACAAGCAAAAATTTGCAATTCCACGCCAGCCAGGTTTGATCCCGGAAGCCACCGGCTATCTGGTACTGGAAAGCGATTACAGCGATGACGCCATTTTGCGCGGTATCGACAGCTTTAGCCATTTATGGCTGCTGTTTGTGTTTCATGAAACGGCCGATAAAGGCTGGTCACCGATGGTACGTCCGCCACGCCTGGGTGGTAATACCCGTAAAGGCGTGTTTGCTACCCGTGCTACGTTCAGGCCCAACCCGATAGGGTTATCCGTAGTAAAGCTGGAAGGCGTTGAGCGCAAAAACGGTAAACTGATACTGAAACTGAGTGGCATAGATTTGCTTGACGGCACCCCGGTAGTGGATATTAAACCCTATTTGCCATACTCAGACGCATTACCTGACGCCGCAGGTGGTTTCGCCGACGCGGCACCAGAAACAGCCATGACGGTTAGTTTTAGTGAAGCCGCCAGCGCATTTTGCCAACAGCAAAGCCAATACCCTGATTTACAAGTATTTATAGATAAAGTGTTAAAGCAAGACCCCAGACCGTCTTATAAAAAACAGCGTGACGGTGAACAAAGTTATGGTATGACACTGTATAACTACAATATTAAATGGACCGTGAACGGAGAACATAACCATGTTACTGAAATCCATCAGCTACCTGAGTAGTGTGGCAGCTGCAGCAACCTGTGTTGCCGTATCCGCAACCACCCTGCCCGACTTACCTGAGCCGGTAAGCAATAATGCCGTTGCCAGCACCACTGTGCGGGGTAAAACCTACATTGCCAGCTTTATGGGCTTAGGCCCGGGCAAACAACACAGCGATATTCATAATAAAGTGTGGATGCACACAGTGGGTGAATTTAACTGGCAAAGCCTGCCAGCTGTGCCCAGCACGCAAAAAGTCAGCGGCCGTATTGCGGCCAGTGCGGTGGCATTAAACAGTAATTTCTTTGTTTTTGGCGGCTTTAGTGTAAACGCTGACGGCAGTGAGCAAACTGCGGTAGATAGCTACCGTATTGACCCGATCACCAAGCGCTACACCAAGCTAAACGATATGCCGGTGCCGGTAGATGACGCCGTGGCGTTAACCTATCAGAACCGCTATATCTACCTGGTCAGCGGCTGGAGTGACCATGGCAATGTGAATCTGGTGCAGGTATTTGATAACTTTACCCAGCGCTGGTCACAGGCTACGCCGTTTCCCGGCAAACCGGTATTTGGTTTAGCCGGTGCTATGACCGGTAACCAAATGCTGATCTGTGATGGCGTGGCGCTTGAGTACTATGCTGATAAAAAACGCGAGTATAAAAGTGAACCAGCCTGCTATTTAGGCACTGTGGGTAGCAATGCTAACCAGATTGACTGGCGGCTTATCGATCATCCTACCGGCACGGCAAGGTATCGCATGGCAGGCATTAATACCAAAGTAGAGGGTAAAGATATGCTGGTGTTTATTGGCGGCAGCACCAACCCCTATAATTACAATGGCATTGGCTATAACGGCGCAGCCTCAGAACCCAATAGTAAAGTATGGGTGTTTTCTCCCGGGGAAAAACGCTGGCTTAAAGCTGCTGACAGCACACCGATAATGGATTTAAGAAGCCTTATTGAGATAGACGGTGAGATTTATTCAGTAGGTGGCATGACAGGCGGCCAACAGGTTAGCGGCAAGCTGATTAAACACCCGATAAAACTCCAATAGAATTGCCCCTGCCGCCTTGCTAGAATGGCGGCAATTTTTTCAGCACCAATACGGAATTACGATGCGCAGCAGTCAGTACTTACTATCCACCATTAAAGAAACACCGGCCGATGCCGAAGTGATCAGCCACAAGTTAATGTTGCGCGCCGGCATGATCCGCCGTGTCGCCTCAGGCATGTACACCTATTTACCCACCGGCGTGCGGGTGCTGCGTAAGGTAGAGCAAATTGTACGTGAAGAGATGAACAAAGCGGGCGCCATTGAAGTACTGATGCCGATGGTGCAACCGGCCGAGTTATGGCAGGAATCCGGCCGCTGGGACAAGATGGACGCTGAGCTGCTGCGTTTTAAAGACCGCCATACACGTGACTTTGTGCTGGGCCCAACCCACGAAGAAGTAATCACCGACTTAGTACGGCGCGAGATCACCAGTTACAAGCAGCTGCCACTGAATCTGTATCAAATTCAGACTAAATTCCGCGACGAGCGCCGGCCACGCTTTGGTGTCATGCGCGCCCGTGAGTTTTTAATGAAAGACGCTTACTCCTTTCATTTAAGCCAGGACAGCCTGCAGCAAACCTACAATGCAATGTACCAGGCCTACTGTAATATTTTCAGCCGTTTAGGGTTAGATTTCCGGCCGGTACTGGCCGACACCGGCGCTATCGGCGGCAGTATGTCACATGAATTCCATGTATTGGCAGCATCGGGAGAAGATGCTATCGCCTTCTCAGATGAAAGCGATTATGCCGCCAATATCGAAATGGCCGAAGCCTTAGCGCCACAAGGCGAGCGTGCAGCTGCTAAACAAGATTTAGCCGAAGTGGCTACGCCTAATGCCAAAACCGTGGCCGATGTCGCAACCTTGTTACAGCAGGATATGGCGCTGGTAAGCAAAACCCTGATTGTTTACGCCGCAAAAGCCGATGACAAAGCGCCGCAAACACTGGTAGCACTGGTATTGCGTGGTGATCACGAGCTAAACGAAATAAAAGCCGAAAAACTGCCGCAGGTACAAAGCCCGCTGGTATTTGCCAGCGAAGAAGAAATCCGTGCAGCCATTAGTGCCGGCCCTGGCTCACTGGGCCCGGTTGGCATGCCCATTCCGGTTATTGTTGATCGCAGCGCCGCACACCTGAGCGATTTTATCTGCGGTGCCAACAAAGATGGCTATCACTTAACCGGTGTAAACTGGGACCGTGATATTAAAGATTACAGCGTGGCAGATTTACGCAATATCGTTGAAGGTGATGCCAGCCCATGCGGCAAAGGTAAGCTGGTAGTAAAACGCGGTATTGAAGTTGGCCATATCTTCCAGCTGGGTGAGCGTTACTCACAGGCGTTAAAAGCCGGTGTGCTTAATGAAGACGGCAAACACCAGATCATGACCATGGGCTGTTATGGTGTCGGCGTGTCGCGCATTATTGCCGCTGCTATTGAGCAAAACCACGATGAAAACGGCATTATCTGGCCAGATGCCATAGCGCCGTTTCAAATTGCCTTAATACCCATGAATATGCACAAATCAGTGCGCATCGAAGAAGCCACAGTACGTTTATATAACGAGCTTACTGCTGCTGGCTTTGAAGTGCTGTTTGACGACCGTAAAGAGCGCCCCGGTGTAATGTTCGCAGATATGGAGCTAATGGGTATTCCACACAGCATCGTCGTTGGTGAGCGTAACCTCGACAACCTGCAGGTAGAATACAAAAACCGCCGTAGCGGTGAGAAAGAAATGCTCGACATCTCTGCCGTAGTTGAAGCCATGGCACATAAACTGGCGAAATAAACCCAGGCGCAAAAACAGAAAAGGCAGCGAATTCGCTGCCTTTTCTGTTTAAATATTTGTCGATTTTACATCCATCCGTTGATGAATTATCGCTATCACATCAATGCCGGTATCATTCGGCAGGTAAAACACCCGATGCTGTAAGATGCTGAAACTATAATAACCGGGCCGTAAGTCCTCTCGATTGGTACCGAGCCCGGGATCATCTGCTAATTGGTTAAGGCAGTGAAACAACTGAGACAGATAACGATTCGCTTGCGCCTTGCCCCACTGCTTTGCGCTATACAGCCAAATCTGTTCTAAATCATCTTTGGCATGCTGCCTAAGCTGATAACGCCGGTTCATTTACCGTATTTCTGCTGCAGCTCCGCAACAAAGCGCAGTTCATCAAAGTTATCCACCACAGGGCTGAGTTCAGCCGCTTCCAGCTTACGCCGAAGCTCTGCCAGCTTAATTTCATCTTCTTCCAACAATCGCAGCCCGGCGCGCACTACTTCGCTAACAGACTGATAGCGCCCCTGCTGCACGCGCTCGGCAACAAAGTGCTCAAAGTGCTCGCCAAGGGTTACTGATGTATTACGTGCCATAAAGCCTCCATATAACTGTATTAGATATTAATACATAATCAGGCTCGGGCAAATTTAAAAATTAAAAAAGGCAGCCGAAGCTGCCTTTGGTCATGCGATCGGTTTGCTTAAAACAGCAGGTTCTTACCAAAGAAAATCGTCGATACCGTATTGACAAAAATCACCGCCAAAATCAGCGGAATAAAGGTACCCAACGAGAAGTTAACGTATTTTTGCAGTAAGGAACCGGCAAAAGTGCTGTTGCCCTGGCTGATTTCTGCATCCAGATTATGTTTCTTCCAGCGGTAAATGACGAACAGGCATAACAAAAAACCATTAAGTGGCAGTATGGTTTCATAGAAGATGTCATACACCAGATCGAAAAACGATTTGTTCAGGCCACCGTAGCTTAGCAGGTTGCTAAACAGCTCTACGCGGCCAAACGACAGAGCTGAAATAACTGACAATACAATCATGGCTCCGCCCAGGGTATACAACGCTGCCCGGCGGCTTACGCCTTTACCGTCCATTAAACTGCATACCGGTACTTCAATAATTGACACCAGTGAGGTTAGCGCAGCAAAAAACACCAGCAGAAAGAAGAAACTGGCAATAAAGGAGGCCCCGAAATAGCCAATATCCGCCTGCAATGCCAGAAAGATTTTTGGCAGAAACATAAAAATCATGCCAATACTGGACTCAGATAATTCGCTTAACTGAATATCCGGGTTAAACGAAAATACCGCAGGCAGGATCAGTAAACCTGAACAGCAAGCCACCAGCACTGACAATCCTGCCACCATTTTACCGGCATGCACGATATTATTGTTTTTCTGAATATAAGAGCCGTAGGTAATTAATATACCCATGGCCAGCGACAACGAGAAAAATGCCTGCGCTAATGCGCCGTTTAGTACCTTACCGGTGAGCTTATCAAAGTCAGGAATAAGAAAAAACTTCACCCCTAACATAGCGTTATCCAGAGTGAACACGTAAATCACCAACGCTATCAGCATGACAAACAGCATCGGCATCAGTACACGTGCGGCCTTCTCAATACCTTGCTTTACCCCGCCCTGCAAAATGGCAAAGGTCAGGCCAATCACAACCGCCATATAGATAAACAGCTCATTGCTATTAATAAAAACACTAAAGCTGTCTGGGCCGGCAAGCTCGTTCAGCTGCCCCATGACCGATTTAGCCAGATAACCAAAAATCCATACCGTGATCACCAGATAAAACACGCCAATCATAAAAGGCGTAATAACTGACATCCAGCCAACTGTGCGCCATGCACGGTTTTGGCCAATTTCAGTGTAGGCACCTAGCGGGTTTTGCCGCGTGTGACGGCCTAAGCTCATCTCAGCCAGCATTACCGGCAAGCAGATAAAGAAGACGAAAAAGGCATACATGATTAAAAAGGCGGCGCCGCCGTTTTTACTGGCCATTACCGGAAAGGCGACCAGATTACCAATACCTACAGCTGAACCGGCGGCTGCCAGTACAAAGCCCAGGCTGGAACTGAATTGCTCACGTTTCATTGCTACGCGGACTCCCTGAATTTTTCTTATTAGAATGCCGGAGCTTGGCCCGGTTATTGTTATAGCGCTCTGCATGCTAACAGGCTGTTGCAGCAAATCCTAGTGCTGCACTGCTCCGATGCGTTCAATGTCGTTGGAACAACGTTCAGGATCTGCTAAGGTGCGCCTGTTAAAATCAGCGCTGCAGAAGGACTTTACCGATGTTTTATATGATTTATTCCGAAGATGTTACAGGCAGCTTAGACAAGCGTCTGGCTAGCCGACCGGCACACCTGGCCCGTTTAGAACAGCTAAAAACTGAAGGTCGCCTGCTGTTAGCCGGGCCTTTACCTGCCATTGACAGCCTGGATCCGGGCGCAGCTGGCTTTAGTGGCTCTTTGGTGGTGGCCGAGTTTGCTTCGTTAATTGATGCACAACGCTGGGCAGATGCCGATCCTTATCTGGCAGCTGGCGTGTACGCCCGCTCAACGGTTAAACCGTTTAAAAAAGTATTGCCGTAAGGCCCGAAAAATCAGGAGACAAGCATGAGCCATATTTTACTGACCGGCGGTGCCGGCTATATTGGCAGCCATACCGCACTGGAACTGCTGAACGCGGGCTATAAGGTGCTGAGCTTTGACAACTTCAGTAATAGCTCAGATGCCGCTTTACAACGGGTAGAGCAGCTAAGTGGTAAAAGCATTATCAGTATTACCGGTGATATACGTGACGAACAGGCTCTGCGCCAGTTGTTTACCGACTACAGCATTAGCGCTGTAATACACTTTGCCGGGCTAAAAGCCGTGGGTGAGTCCACCCAAATACCGCTGCATTACTACGACAACAATGTTGCCGGCACAGTAACACTGTGTCGGGTAATGCGGGAATTTGGTGTAAAAAAACTGGTATTTAGCTCATCGGCTACGGTATATGGCGATGCCAAACAGGTGCCAATTCCGGAAACCGCGCCGCGTTCTGCCACTAACCCTTATGGCCAGAGCAAGCTGATGATAGAGCATATTCTGGAAGATTTAGTGCGTGCCGAGCCCGACTGGGGTATTACCCTGCTGCGTTACTTCAACCCGGTCGGGGCGCACGATAGCGGCCGCATCGGTGAAGATCCTAATGGCATACCCAACAACCTGATGCCGTTTATCTCACAGGTCGCCGTTGGTAAGCGCGACAAGCTCAGTGTGTTTGGTAACGACTATGCCACCCATGACGGCACCGGTGTGCGTGATTATATTCATGTCGTCGATTTAGCCCGCGGACATGTAAAAGCACTGCAATACCTTGAAAAAAATCAGGGGATTGAAGCCATTAATCTGGGCACCGGCACAGGCTACAGCGTACTGGACATGGTTAAGGCATTTAGCCAGGTAAACGATATTGCCGTGCCTTACCAAATAGCGCCGCGCCGCCCCGGAGATATAGCGATATGTTTTGCAGAACCCACCAAAGCAAAAATGCTGCTGGGCTGGCAGGCAGAAAAAACTTTAGATGACATGGTCGGTGACAGCTGGCGCTGGCAGTCGGCTAACCCCAATGGCTATAAAGGCTAGCTGATTAGCCCAAGCTCCAGTGCCAGCAATACTGCCCGGGTGCGGTCACGCACCCCCAGCGCAGTGAGCATGCCGCTGCTATATGTAAGGCTTTACAACCGCATTAAAGCTGGCTTAATGTCCTGCATAGCCCAACACAGGACAGCGCACAACATGACGCTACAAAACGCCGCAGTACAAAATAAAGTGATCTGGATAACCGGCGCCTCCGGTGGTATTGGCGAGGCGCTGGCACGTGAGCTGGCAGCAGACGGCGCCAGACTTATTCTTAGTGCCCGCCGAACAGCAGAGCTGGAACAGGTGCGCGCCAGTTTGGCTAATAGTGCTGAGCATTTATTGTTGCCGCTGGATATCACCGATACTGTGGCCGTCAGCGCCGCGATTAATCAGATTAAACAGCAAATCGGCGGCCTGGACTGGCTGATTAATAACGCCGGTATTAGTCAGCGGGCACTAATCACAGACACCACTAGTGATACTGATCGTAAATTATTTGAAGTGGACTATTTCGCCCAGATTAACTTAACCCGTCAGGCACTACCGCTGCTACTTGCCGATGGTGGCGGCAAAGTAGTGTTTATTTCTTCTGTCGCAGGCTTAGTTGGTACCCAGTATCGCGGCAGTTATTCTGCCGCCAAAGCGGCACTGCATTTATGGGCTAATAGCCTGCGCGCCGAAATGTTCGAACAAGGCTTAAGTGTGGCCACTATCTTCCCAGGTTTTGTTAAAACCGACGTATCGCGCAATGCCCTAACCGGCGATGGCAGTGCTCTTGGCCAGATGGATGACGCCCAGGCCAATGCCATGAGCGCCGAAGCCTTTGCCGAACAAGCGGTAAAAGCGCTGCTAAAAGGTAAAAATTATATTGTGATAGGCGGCCTAAAAGAGCGCTTAGCCGCACTGATGTCACGCCTATCACCGGAGCTGCTGTATAAAATGGTGCGAAAAAGTAAGGTGCGTTAACTGAAACCGGGGCCGCAGCAGCGGCGCGGCAATGCCAGCAATAACCAGCAAGGTTAGTAAATCGAGATCAAACACTATTAAACCTTATTTTATAGAGCCTTACCAATTGCAAACAGCGTAAAACTTAATCCGTCGGCTCAATCATCTTTTTCTTAACAATCAACAACAGCCAAAAAAATTAACACCAAATTAATTTACAATTATCAACAAAAGCCATAAAATGCGCCGATTTACTACAAAAGGAATTGATATGGCTCTTGCAGCATTACGGTTCGCTGGCAACTACCAAGAACAGAAAGTTAAACAGCTTTTCCCCGATACTAAGTTAGAAAAAATGTACGCGCAGTTAGATAGCGATCCCGAATTCTATGGCGCCGGTGTAACGTTTATCGGTTATAACTCTGAGATGTCAAACTACGTGATTACCGGCATTGAGCGTGAATCACTGTTTTTTGCCAGAGTACTGCGCAATAGTTGTAGGGCCGATGGCAAAACCATTTATATTCGGGAAATAAAACTACCTAAGCACCAATCGGCTGAAAAAGCGCTACAGACTGCAAAATCAAGCATTGGCTCTGAATTAAAAGGTGCTGGCATTAGCTGCGCCGGAGCCGCAATCGGCTGGGTTTTACTTGTTGTTGAGGCAGGTGGTGGCACAGTGACGGTAGGTGCCGCTTGGGCAGCAATGCCATTAACACTAACGGCTACTGCTGCCGCAACCTTTCAATGTGGTACCGGAATCGGCCGCTCTTATAATGCGATCTCCGGTAATGCCCACTATAACGACTATCTGGATGAATCGCCGTTATTTAATGCATTGATTATTGCAACCGATTTTGTGCAATTAGCTGATGTCACCAAAACATTAGGTAACCAGGCCATATTGGCGACTGCTTTGCGCAAAAAAGGTATCGGCAAGGCTGGAATACTTAAGATGTATAAAAGTCTGTCCAGAGCTGATCGTAAACGTTTAGCGGAAGAAATTCTCAAATTAGAGCATGCGGAACTACGTAAATCCCAAAAAGCTCTAAAGGCAGTTATGTTGCACGGTAAATTGTTGGATGACGGCACTAAAGCAACTAAAGTTTTTTCGCAAAAGCAGGTGCAGGCTCTGCTTGGAACTAAGTTTCTGGAGCTGGTTGGTGCCAGCGTTACCACTTACGGCAGTGGCACCAGTCTCGCAGGGAAAGCCGAGAGTGCCCGTAGCTTTGTTATCGGTTACAGCGTTAATGAATAGGAAGAATATGTCTTTGCTGAAAAACCTATTAGCAGTATTCACTGTGCCAGTGTTGATTATTTCATGTGATAAAAACATCCCTTATACCACTGAATTCTTCTCAGATAAGCTCAGCGATGACAGTGAAGGGCCGCAGTTAAGCATTATTCCTGTAGGGAAAGGTGTTGCTGGTGAAGAATATACTACTTCAATCGGTTATCTTGGCCCGCAGCGCAGCATAAAAAATAACACGGCTTTTGCCATAACCCGCGCTGAAGTTACTTTTGCTCAATACGATAAGTTTGCTAACGCCACTAATCGAACTCTACCGGACGATAGAGGATGGGGCCGGGGTGATATGCCAGTGATTAATGTCAGTTGGATGGACGCTACGGCCTACGCCAAATGGTTAACGGAACAAACTAACCAGTATTACCGCTTACCGTCGGAAACCGAGTGGGAATATGCTGCCAGAGCTGGTACAAAAACAGTGTATTGGTGGGGCGAAGAGTACGTTCAGAGCAAAGAACACTGTGACCGTGATATTGGCGATTGTACAGCCGGCACCGAAGCAGCACAGCCATGGATATCCGGCCGTTATAACGCAAACCCTTATGGTCTGTATGACGTGTCATCTAACGTGGCAGAGTGGGTACTGGATTGTGATGATGAAAAAACCCGGTCAAATGACACAACGCCGGTAAAAACCGGTGATTGTGAATACCGCATTGTCAAAGGGGGGAGCTACTCCAGCCGGGCCCACAATACGCGACTATCTGCCCGGCACGGATTCTCTGTTGATGATAAATCCCCCTCTCTTGGCTTCAGGTTGGTAAGGGAGATCCACTGATGAAAATACTAGAATGCCCTGCCTGCAAACAGAAGGTGAATTTAAAGCTGGCTGCAGCAACAAAGAAAGTGAACGGTATTTTTATGTTGCAATGCGCTAACTGCCAACAGTGGAGCCATGAAAACCAGAAGGCAGCAGTGGTCAAAAACCTTGGCTTATTGATGCTGCTAGGCGGCTCAGTGATGGGGTATTTTCAGCTTGGCGGGATTATCACAGGCCCGATGCTTGCTTTTATCGGAGGTTTAATTGCCCTGGCAACCCAGCTTGCTATTCCAAGAACACTGCACACTCCCTAGATACCAGAATATGCATTAAAACAACAAAGGCGCTTTACGCGCCTTTGTTGTGTCTCAGTTAACCTCTGCCTTCGCGGCTGGGCTTTTTACCGTTGGGCTGACGTTGTGGTTTGCCTTTCGGTGCTGCCGGGCCTCTGCGCCCTGCCGGCTTGGCGCCATCCGGCTTAGCAGGCCTTGCCTCGCTTGGTTTGCGTTCTTTGGGAGTGCGTTCCGGTGTTTTAGCGGCGATATCGTGTTTACGCACAGCGCGCTTCATGCTGGCCATACGGCGACGGCGCTCGTCGCGGTCTTCCGGTTTAACCAGGGTTGCAACTTCCGGCGCTAAGCTGACCAACTTACGCAGGTAGTTAACATCTTCCAGCGGGTATTCGGCATAGCCGCCAGCCGGCAGGTGTTTGGGCAGCAGTAAATCACCATAGCGCACGCGAATAAGCCGGCTGACTACCGCGCCCTGTGATTCCCACATGCGGCGCACTTCGCGATTGCGGCCTTCTGTTAACACTACATGAAACCAGCGGTTAATACCTTCGCCCGGCAGGGCTTTGATTTTTTTGAAGTTAGCTTTGCCGTCTTCCAGCTCAACGCCGGTGCGCAAACGCTGGATCATCGCATCGTTCACATCACCAAATACCCGTACCGCGTATTCACGTTCTACTTCAAACTTGGGGTGCATCAGGCGGTTGGCCAGCTCACCGTCAGTGGTAAACAACAATAAGCCTGAGGTATTAATATCAAGGCGGCCAATTGCTATCCAGCGCGCACCTTTTATATTTGGCAGGCGCGAGAATACCGTGGGCCGGCCTTCCGGATCGGTACGCGAACAAATTTCACCTTCCGGTTTGTGATACGCCAGCACGCGGCAAATTTGCTCGGCTTCACTGGCAATTTGTACCGGGTGGCCATCTACCCGCACTTGTTGTGTTGGGCTGATGCGATCACCTAACGTTGCTGGCTTGCCATCTACTGTTACGCGGCCACCGCTTATCCACTCTTCCATTTCACGGCGCGAACCTACGCCGGCGCGGGCCAATACTTTCTGTAGCTTTTCACTTGCGGCTTTTTCACTCATTAGTGCAATTCTCCTGTCGTCACGACGGTGTCAGCCAGATCCAGGCTAATGGCCTGAAATTCCGGCAAAGGGGGTAATTGGTTTAAATGTTTTAAACCAAAGTAATCTAAAAACTCTTTTGTAGTGGCGTATAAACCCGGCCGGCCCGGTACTTCTTTATGGCCGACCACCTTAACCCAGTTACGATCGAGCAAGGTCCGCATAATCTGGCTGCTTACCGACACGCCGCGAATATCTTCAATCTCACCACGGGTAATGGGTTGACGGTAGGCTATCAGCGCCAGGGTTTCCAGCACTGCACGCGAATAACGCGGCGAGCGCTCTGGCCACAGTCTGGCTAAATAGTCACTCAGCTCCGGTTTGGTAATAAAGCGATAGCCTGATGCCGTTTCACTTAAGCTAATACCGCGCCCGGCATAATCCTGCACCAACCGCGCTAAGGTATCAGCTAAACGCTTTTTGCTGACATTAAAGCCATCGAGCACCGTGCTTTGCAAATCATCGCTGTTAAGTGGCTTGTCGGCAGCAAAAATAGCCGCCTCTACCAACTGCATTAACTGCACGTCATTAATTTTGCCGGCCATTATGCCTCACCTGCTTTAAGTTTGACATGAATTTGGCCGTAGGCTTCCACCTGAATAATTTCTACCAGCTTTTCTTTGGTTAGCTCCAGCATGGCTAAAAAGGTGACCACTACCCCTTCGCGGCCTTCTGTTACATCAAAACAGCTGGAAAACGCCAGATAACCATTATGTTGGCTAAGCAAATCCAGAATGCGGCTCATCCTTTCACGGGTAGATAAATGCTCGCGCTTAATATGATGATGCTGAAAGTCTTTCGCCCGTTTTACAATGTCTTTAAGCGCTAATGTCAGCTCGGCTAAATCGACATCCGGTAAAATCAGTAGTGGCGCAAAGTTATCTGCCAACACCGCATTGGCAGTAAAATGATCACGTTCATCGCGCGGCAGGCTGTCCAGCTCTGTCGCGGCCTGTTTAAATACTTCATATTCCTGCAGGCGGCGGATTAGCTCTGCCCGCGGATCGGCCTCTTCGTCTTCGATCTGGCTATGTCTTGGCAGCAACAGGCGGGATTTAATCTCGGCCAGCATCGCCGCCATGACTAAATATTCTGCCGCCAGCTCAAAATTCATTCCCTGCATCAGGTCTATGTATTCCATATACTGCAGAGTAATTTCATTGACCGGTAAATCGACAATATCAAATTTGTGCTTACGAATTAAATACAGCAGAAAATCCAGCGGGCCTTCAAAGGCATCAAGCAAAATTTCCAGCGCATCCGGCGGAATATATAAGTCTTCCGGCCGTTCAAGCACCGCTTCGCCGCGAACAAAAGCCAGCGGCAGCGGCTGTTGAATGGTTAAGCTATCTGGTAAGAGTTCTGTCAAACTGGCATGCTCTGGCAACAGCGTTAGCGAAATGGCGTTGGATCGCCACGGCCTTCACGCAGTAGCACGGGCTCATCATCCGACAGATCAATAACCGTTGTCGGTGCTTCACCAATTACACCACCGTGCAAAATTAAATCAACTTGCTTTTCCAGCCTGGCGCGCATTTCCTCTGGATCGCTTTCAGCAAATTCTTCACCGGGTAGTATCAAACTGGTGCTCAGTAAGGGTTCGCCTAATTCTTCCAGCAGTGCCTGGGCAATTTTATTTTCTGGAATGCGTAAACCTATGGTCTTCTTTTTTTCGTTCAGCAAACGTTTCGGCACTTCTTTGGTACCGCGCAAAATAAAGGTATAAGCGCCGGGCGTATTGTTTTTAATTAGGCGAAAGGCGCTGTTTTCTACTTTGGCATACACTGATAACTCGGATAAATCGCGGCATAACAGCGTAAAGTTATGATCAACGTTTACCTGCCGGATTTGTAAAATACGCTCCATAGCGTTTTTATCACCTACGTGACACCCAAGCGCATAGCCACTGTCGGTGGGATAAATCACTACACCGCCCTGACGAATAATTTGCACAGCTTGTTTTAACAAGCGAAGCTGCGGGGTTTCAGGGTGAATATGAAAAAATTGACTCATTGTTATTCTTCTTACAGTAAATTATTACGTTAGCCCGGCTGCACAGTTGCGACTGTCAGTGGCCAGTTAGCCCAAACCGGAATGACATCGTCGGTTAAATATAGATTTTTTCCAATGTCATTCCAAGTTGTTACCTGATGAAAATCCGAGCCGACCGACGCCGTTAAACCATGTAACTGGCACAGGGCCCATAGTTCACGTTTTTGTACCGGCGTTTGCTGCGGCGAGATCACCTCTATCGCATCACCTCCGGCAGCAGCGAACTGCTCTGCCAGCCGTTTTACCCACTTGGTTGTCAGTTTATATTTCAGCGGGTGCGCCAGCACGGCCACACCGCCGGCATCGTGGATCCATTGGATGGCATCAGCCATCTCAACCCAGTTATTCGGCACATAACCAATTTTGCCGCGGCTTAAATACTTTTTAAATACGCCATCCATCGAGCTGGCTTTGCCAATACTCACCAGATGGCGGGCAAAGTGGGTACGGGTTAACGCCGCACCATTAGCCAGCTCAAGCACGGCTGGCAGCACATCAGGAATTTGGCTTTTTTCCAGCCGGCGCGCCATTTCCTCAGCACGTACCAACCGGGCTTGTTGCTGGCTGGCTAAACGCTGCAAAAACACCGGGCACTGCGGGTTAATATTCAAGCCAACGATATGAATTTCCAGTTGCTGCCAGGCGGTAGAAATTTCCACACCATTAATCAGTTGCAACGCTAATTGCTGTTCTGTTATGGCTTGCTGTGCCGCGGCTAAACCGGCTACCGTGTCATGATCGGTAATGGCCAGTACATCCACGCCCTTCTCTGCAGCGCGCGCCACCAAATCAGCAGGCGACAACACGCCGTCAGAGCACAGGGTATGGCTGTGTAAATCAATTTTCATCGGCACCTCAAAATAAGCTGGCTATTGTCGCACAGCAGCGATATATCACAAAATAAACTGAACTTAGTTTGCCGGCTTAGCGTAAGTGGTAGCGCCTTGTCAAATAAACGGAAAATATTATGTTCGGTTGGTTAAAGTCAGACCCGGTAAAAAAATTGCGTAAAGCCTATGATCAAAAATTGGAGCAGGCAATGCACGCCCAGCGCAACGGCGATATGCGCTTGTATGCTGATTTAACTGCTGAAAGCGAAGAAATTTGGCAACAAATTGAACAACTGGAAAAACCTGCTGCTCACAGTTAAACGCAAAAATCGCGGCCGTCCGGCCACTTATACGCTTTTATTTCTGGGTTATAACAAATAAGCACTTGACGCCTGCTACCGTTTTGCGGTTTTATGTGTGTCATAACAAACGAGGTTACTAAAGCTAATGCAATTTATCACAACCCTTAACCTGACTAACTGGTGGTGGCACATTCCCAACGGGCGTGTGTAGGCGTTGTATTAGCTTTAATTACCGAAGCCCGTTTCCATAAGAAGCGGGCTTTTTTTATGTGCCTGCAAAACTGTGCGAACCGGCTTAATAAAAAATTGTTTAACTTAATTTATGAATCATAAGGAAAAAGTAAAACATGATTTTTAGCCATATCACCGATACGCCGGGCGAAGTCGCCAGTATCGCCATGCAGCTGCCATATCATAGCGATGCGCTGGCCTGCTACCGGCAGCTTACGGCCCAAAGCCCGTATTCACTGCTATTAGAATCGGCCGAAATAGACAGCAAAGATAACTTAAAAAGCCTGCTACTGATTGATGCGGCGCTACGGATAGAATGCAACGACCAAACAGTAGTGGTTAAAGCGGTTAGCAACAATGGCGCAGTTTTATTACCCTATCTGGCAGATAAGCTCAGCAATAATGCGGCGGTTGAGCAAAGTAAAGACCAACTGCGTATTACCTATCAGCGGCCAGAATTATTGCTCGAAGAGAGCAAGCGGTTGTTAGCTGCCAACCCTTTTAATGTGCTGCGCACCTTACAATCTGAGCTTAAGTGCCAGAGCGATGAGCCGTTCGCAGTATTTTTAGGTGGCGTAATAGGCTATGACATGGTGGCCACTGTTGAGCAGTTGCCACAAGTGCCAACGGCAGAAAACCAGTGCCCGGATTATGTGTTTTATCTGGCAGAAACGCTGTTAGTGCTGGATCACCAAAGCGGCCACAGCCGGCTGGTCGGCAACGTATTTTGTGGTGAGCAAGCGCCAGCCAACTGTTTTGTCATTGGCAAACGGCTGGAACAACTCAAGCAGTTACTGCAAACTCCTGCTGTTGCTACCTCGCCTGCAACGGCAATAAAGGCAGAGGTGCAAGTCGATATCAGCGATGCCGATTTTGTCGCCCAGGTAGAAAAACTAAAACAACATATTGTCGCCGGTGATATTTTTCAGGTGGTGCCATCGCGCTGTTTTCGCCTGCCCTGCCCTGATCCGCTTACCGCCTATGCCCGGTTAAAGCAGCAAAACCCCAGCCCTTATATGTTTTACTTAACAGATACCGCCTTTACCTTGTTTGGCGCTTCGCCCGAGTCGGCGCTGAAGTTTGATGCGAAAAGCCGTCAGGTAGAAATTTACCCTATCGCTGGCACCCGCCGCAGAGGCTTTAAAGCTGATGGCAGCATAGACCGCGATCTGGATAGCCGCATTGAGCTGGAGCTGCGCCAGGATGAAAAAGAAAAAGCAGAGCATTTAATGCTGGTCGATTTGGCCCGTAACGATGTAGCCCGTATCAGCGTGCCCGGCAGCCGCTACGTGAAAGAGCTGCTAAAAGTTGACCGTTACTCTTACGTCATGCATTTAGTCTCCCGGGTGGTCGGTACCTTAAAGCCTGAACTTGACGCGCTGCATGCTTATCAGGCCTGTATGAATATGGGCACCTTGGTTGGCGCGCCCAAAGTAAAAGCCGCCGAGCTTATTCGTGGTGTCGAAGGCAAACGCCGCGGCAGCTACGGTGGCGCCGTCGGTTATTTAGCGGGTAACGGTGATTTTGACAGCTGCATTGTGATCCGCTCGGCTTATGTCAGCAATAACACGGCTTATATTCAGGCCGGTGCCGGTGTGGTGTTTGACTCCATCGCCCAGGCAGAAGCCGATGAAACCCGCAGTAAAGCCCAGGCGGTAATTAACGCCATAGTGTCAGCACACGCCATCCCAGCGATTAAGGAGTAACCTATGGCCGTTATCTATTTACTCGACAATATCGACTCCTTCACTTACAACCTTGTCGATGAATTTGCCCAGTTGGGCTACGCGGTAAAGCTGTATCGCAACACCGTACCGGCTGACTATATTTACCAGCAAATGCTAAGCGAAGCCGAACCGGTATTACTGGCACTGTCGCCTGGCCCGGGCAGCCCGGCGCAGGCCGGGTCAATGTCAGCATTACTTAAGCTGTGTGACACACAATTTCCGGTACTGGGCATATGTCTGGGCCATCAGGCAATAGTAGAGCATTTTGGCGGTGTGGTCGGCCGCGCCGGTGAAACTGTGCATGGCAAAACTGCCGCGATAACGCTGCATGAGCATCCGTTATTTGCCGGACTACCTAATCCGTTTCTGGTGGCACGTTATCACTCGTTGATGGCCACCGAAATGCCCAACGCCCTAACCTTGCTGGCCAACGACAGGCACATTCCGATGGCGGTCATTAACGAGGATAAACGTATGCTGGGGTTTCAGTTTCACCCGGAATCTATCTTAACTACGCTGGGTAAACCCTTGTTAAAAAACAGCATTGATTATTTATTACGAGGCTGAAGATGACAGATCCGACATTAGCAACGGTACTTTCGACAGTACAACACAGCCTCAGCGGTCAGCCATTGAGTTTTGCCCAGGCCGAACAGTTTTTTACTGCCGTAGTAAAAGGCGACGTTGAGCCGGTACACCTGACAGCGCTGCTGGTCGCGCTTAAAATGCGCGGCGAAACTGCCGATGAAATTGCCGGTGCTGCCAGCGCGCTGCGTGCGGCCGCCACCGCATTTCCACAACAACTTGCAGGCAGTATCGACTGCTGCGGCACCGGTGGTGATGGCAGCAATACTATTAATATCTCTACCACCGCCGCCATTGTAGGCGCCGCCATGGGCTTAAAAGTGGTAAAACACGGTAACCGCAGCGTGTCATCGCGCTCTGGCTCAGCCGATTTATTAGAGCAACTGGGCGTGAATATTCAAATGCCGCCGCAGCTGGCCGCTCACACCCTTGAGCAAACTAACTGCAGCTTTTTATTTGCCCCGCTGTACCATGCCGGTATTAAGCATGCGATGCCGGTGCGCAATGCCCTGAAAAGCCGTACGCTGTTTAATCTGTTAGGCCCGTTGGTTAACCCTGCCGCGCCGGATTATCAGCTGCTGGGTGTGTACGACCCTAAACTGTGCCGCGTCATGGCGCAGGCATTATTGCAACTTGGTGTAAAACGCGCCTGGGTGGTGCATGGCAGTGGTTGTGACGAAGTGGCGCTACACGGCACCACTTATGTCTGTGAGCTTAAAGATGGCAAGCTAAACGAGTTTAGCCTGACACCGGATGATTTTGGCGTTGCACTTACGCCGTTGTCAGCACTGGCAGGCGGCGAGCCGTCCGATAATGCGGCTGCAACGCTGGCTATTTTACAG
The DNA here is from genome assembly GCF_900108485.1 of Rheinheimera pacifica. Lineage (GTDB taxonomy): Bacteria > Pseudomonadota > Gammaproteobacteria > Enterobacterales > Alteromonadaceae > Alishewanella > Alishewanella pacifica. Next base: position 60,226 of record NZ_FNXF01000012.1, read on the forward strand.
GGCCAAGGGCAAAGCGCCCATAAAGCGGCAGTAGCGATAAATGTGGCTGCCATGCTGAAAATTGCCGGTATGGGTGATGATTTAAAAATAAACACCCAAGCGGTGCTGGAGCTGCTCAGCACTAATAAGGCCTTCAGCACTCTGTCGCAGTTTAAACAACTTAGCCAAACCAGGGAGCCGGCGCATGACTGAGCAAATGCCAAATGTACTGGCAAAAATTGTTGCGCATAAACGCGACGAAGTAACCACACTTAAACAGCAGCAACCGCTGGCAGGTTTTATTGCCGCGGTAGGTCCAAGTCAGCGTAATTTCCTTGCCGCGCTTAAACAACCTGGCCCGCGCTTTATTCTGGAGTGTAAAAAAGCTTCGCCATCTAAAGGCCTTATTCGCGCAGATTTTAACCTGCAGGAATTAGCCCAGGTATATGGCCAATATGCCGACTGCATTTCGGTACTTACCGATGAGAAATTCTTTCAGGGTAAGTATGAGTATTTACGCACCATGCGTGACCTGGTAGATAAACCGCTGCTGCATAAAGACTTTATTATCGACAGCTACCAGATTTACCTAGGCCGCCACTGCGGCGCCGATGCTGTGCTGTTAATGCTGTCGGTGCTAAATGACGAAGAGTATCGGGAGCTTGCCACCACGGCGGCAGAGCTGAATATGACAGTGCTGACGGAAGTAAGCAACGAGGAAGAAACACGACGTGCCGTTGCGCTTAACGCTGAGCTTATCGGCATTAATAACCGCGATTTGCGTGACTTAAGCACTAACTTAGACACCAGTTTTAACCTGGCGAAACTGATCCCCCCCGGCACAGCGGTAGTATCAGAGTCCGGTATATACACTAACCAGCAGGTGCGGCATTTAGCACAAGTAGCCGATGCGTTTTTAGTTGGCAGCTCGTTAATGGCACAAGCGGATTTAGCCTCCGCCACGCGCAAACTGGTGCTGGGTGAGCATAAAGTCTGTGGCCTTACCCGCCCCGAAGATGCCGCCGCCGCTTATGCAGCCGGCGCCTGTTATGGCGGCTTAATTTTTTATCCGCCATCAGCACGCAACGTTACACCAGAGCAAGCCGCGGTTGTGCAACAAGGCGCCCCGCTTAGCTATGGTGCACTTAAGTATGTCGGCGTGTTTGTTAATGCAGAGGCTACTGAGGTCGTTAAACTGGCGCATAGCTTAGCACTTAGCGCCGTGCAGCTACACGGCGAGGAAGATGATAACTATATCAACGCGCTAAAACCGCTGTTACCGGCAGATTGTCAGATTTGGAAAGCCTACCGGGTAAAAGATGCATTGCCGGCATTTACACCAGTTGCTGATCGTATTTTGCTCGATGCATATCATCCTACACAGCATGGCGGCAGCGGCATCAGCTTTAACTGGTCCTTGTTAACAGAACAAACGGCCAGTCAGCCCATAATGCTGGCCGGCGGTTTAAACAGCGATAACTGCCTTGCCGCCGCCAGATTGCCGGTAGCCGGGCTCGATTTTAATTCAGGGCTGGAAACTGCGCCAGGCATCAAAGATGCGGCGAAAATCCGCTCCGCCTTTACACAATTACGGGAGTTTCACTATGAGTGAGCTAAAGCTTAATCCTTACTTTGGCCAGTATGGCGGTATGTTTGTGCCGCAGCTCCTGGTGCCGGCGCTAAAACAGCTGGAACAAGCCTATGTTGATGCCTTAGAAGACCCGGCCTTTCATGCCGAGTTTCAACAGCTATTAACCGAATACGCCGGTCGGCCAACGCCGTTAACGCTCTGCCGTAATATTTCGCCGAATCCTTTGGTAAAAATTTATTTAAAACGTGAAGACTTACTGCACGGTGGTGCGCATAAAACCAATCAGGTACTGGGCCAGGCGCTGCTGACCAAGCGTATGGGTAAAAAAGAAGTGATCGCCGAAACCGGCGCCGGCCAGCATGGTGTCGCCACTGCCCTGGCCTGTGCATTACTTGGTCTGAAGTGCCGCATTTATATGGGCGCTAAAGATATTGATCGCCAGCAACCGAACGTATTTCGGATGAAGCTGATGGGTGCTACCGTGATTCCGGTAACCAGCGGCAGCGGCACTTTAAAAGATGCGGTAAACGAAGCCATGCGCGACTGGTCGGCAACCTATGACAGCACCCACTATATGCTGGGTACCGCCGCAGGACCGCACCCGTTCCCAACCATAGTGCGTGATTTTCAGAAAATGATTGGCGAAGAAGCCAAACAGCAAATCTTACAAGCTGAAGGCAAATTGCCCGACGCGGTGATTGCCTGCGTTGGCGGTGGCTCTAATGCCATTGGCATGTTCGCCGATTTTATTGCCGAGGAAGGCGTAAAATTGATTGGCGTTGAACCCGGTGGTAAAGGCATTAACACCCACCAACACGGTGCAGCGCTGTCTACCGGCAGCTACGGTATTTTGCACGGTGCCTACACCGCCATTATGCAAACCAGCGACGGCCAGATTGAAGAGTCGTACTCCATTTCCGCCGGCCTCGACTACCCGGCAGTGGGCCCGCAGCATACCCATTTACAACAAACCGGCCGCGCCGAATATGTGGCAATAAATGACGATGAAGCCCTGGCGGCATTTCAACAACTGGCGAAAAGTGAAGGTATTATTCCAGCTTTGGAAAGCTCGCACGCGCTGGCTTATGCGCTGAAACTGGCGGCGCAGGCAACAGAGCCAACGGTATTGTTAGTTAACTTATCCGGCCGTGGTGATAAAGACTTAGCCCATGTGCACAGCGTACTAGCAGGAGGCAGCCTATGAAGCGCTATCAGCAAATGTTTAACCGCTTAAACAGCGAAGGTCGCGGCGCTTTTGTCCCCTTTGTTACTATTGGCGACCCAACGTCGGCGCTGTCGTTTGAGATTATTAAAACCCTGATTGACGCCGGTGCTGATGCATTGGAGCTGGGTATAGCGTTTTCTGACCCGATAGCTGATGGCCCGACCATTCAGGGGGCCAATATCCGCGCTCTGGCCGCCGGTGTCACTCCAGCCATTAGCTTTGAGCTGATCAGTAAAATCCGCGCCTATCACGCCACTATCCCCATTGGTTTATTGCTGTATTCAAACCTGGTGATGGCGCGTGGCATTGATAACTTTTATGCTAAAGCGGCTGCAGCCGGGGTCGATTCAGTGTTAATTGCCGATGTGCCACTGCACGAGAGCAAGCTGTTCCGCCAAAGCGCCGTTAAGCATGATATAGCGCCGATTTTTATTGTACCGCCTAATGTGGATGATGATGATCTGCGCGAAATTGCCTCTTATGGCCGTGGCTACACTTATTTACTCAGCCGTGCCGGGGTTACCGGCGCTGAAACCGTGGCCGCTATGCCCACCAGTGAGCTGATTGCGCGTATTCGCAGCTATAACCCGGCACCGCCGTTGCTGGGGTTTGGTATCTCTACTCCTGCACATGTGAAAGATGCCATTCACAGCGGTGCTGCCGGTGCTATATCCGGCTCGGCTATTGTTAAGCTGATAGAGCAGCATCAAAACGAACCGGCAACCTTGCTGGCACAGTTAAAACAGTTTGTCAGCAATATGAAAGCCGCAACCTGAAGTAACAAACTACAACAACTTACGCCACAGTCTGCTGTGGCGTGTTTTTTTATCAAAGCAGTCGATTTTTCTGCCGCCGCGCAGGATAATAGCGGCTTTATGCTAAGCGGACCCACTTTTATGCAAATCAGCGACAACAGCGTAGTACAGTTTCATTACACCCTAACCGATGTCAGCAATGGCGCCAATATTGAACTGGAAACGTCAAACGGCAGCCATCCGCTGCTATATCTGCATGGCCATGAGCAAATGCTGCCGGCACTGGAGCAAGCATTAAGCGGCAAAGCCGCTGGTGACAAGCTGGAAGTGACTCTGACGCCAACCGAAGCCTATGGCGAGCGCGACGAAAATGCCATTCAAAGCATGCAGGTAAAACACCTGATGGGCGCGAAAAAATGGCAACCGGGTATGACTGCTGTAGTGCAAACCGAGCATGGCCAGCGCCAGGTGACTATTGTTAAAGTAGGCATGTTTAAAGCCGACGTGGATACCAACCACCCACTGGCCGGTAAAACGCTGAAATTCGCCGTTGAGATAGTGTCGGTACGCGAAGCCACCGGCGAAGAAATTGCCCACGGCCACGCCCATGGTGAAGGTGGCCATCACCATCACTAAAGCTATACTCTGCTACATGACCGGCAGCTAAGCTTTGTCGCTTAGTTTGCCGGTGTTACTTTAAGGAGTTACTTTAATAAGTTGGCCCTTGTCACTGTCGGTAAGCAAATATAAAGCCCCATCCGGCCCGCTACGCACATCGCGAATACGTTGTTTCAACTCACTAAACAACACCTGCTCACTCACTACCTTGTGGTTTTCTATTTGTAGCCGGTACACGCTTTTTGCGGCCAGCGCAGCCACAAAGATATTACCCTGCCACTGTGGGAACAACTCACCACGGTATAACGTCATGCCCGCCGGGGCGATGGACGGTGTCCAGCCCCAAACAGGTGCCTGCATGCCACTGAAAGCGGTATAAGGTGATACCCTGGCGCCTGTGTAATCTATACCTTTGGTGGCTACCGGCCAGCCATAATTTGCCCCGGCGCTAATAATATTTAACTCATCCCCACCGCGTGGGCCATGTTCGTGGCTATACAGGGTTTGGCTTGGAGTATCATAAAAAATGCCCTGCACATTACGGTGCCCCAGGCTGTATATTTCAGCCGCGTAACCAGGTTTATTCACAAAAGGGTTATCTTGCGGTACTGAACCATCGGTATTTAACCGCACAATTTTACCCAAATGGTTAGCCGGGTTTTGCGCCTGCTCACGGTAGTCAAAACCATCGCCAAGTGTTAACACCAGGCTGTTATCCGGCAAAAAGGCAATACGGCCGCCAAAGTGGGCAGCACCGCTTTTTAGTGGCTGAGCCTGAAAAATACGTTTAATGTTGTCAAGGCCACTGGCCGTCAGTTCAGCGCTGGCAAGACAGGTGTTGTTAGCTTTTAATGTGCCACAGGCGTAGCTGAGCAGGATCTGGCTATTAGCGGCAAAATCCGGTGCCAGTATTATGTCCTGCAAACCGGCCTGCGCGGCCTGCAGCAGATCGGGTAAGGCCGGTTGAATGCTAAAACGCTCGCTACCATCTGCCGCCAGGCGTTTTACTGTGCCGCTGCGCTCGGTAAGCAGCATATCGCCATCGGGCAAAAACACCAGTGCCCAGGGGTAATTCAGATTATCCGCCAGAACTTTTAACTGATAAGACGGGGCAGCATTTAGTCCAGGTACGGCAAAAAGCAATGCCAGTAAAATAGCAAACCTAAGCATAAAGCTTTCTCCGTTTTAATAGCCATACATAGCTCAGCATACCCGCACTACTACACAGCAACATGCTGATAATACCGGTGTTGCTACGGGTAGCAGCAATGAGTGTCGGCATAGGCGCTATGATGTTAATAATCAGCAACATAAGGTACAGCAACACTGCGCCAAGTCCTGCCGCCAGCCAGTAACGGCGCAGTAGCGGCAAAAAATGCAGCAAAACAGCCGCGACCAGCAGGTTAACCAGGGCTATTGGTGCGTAAGTGAAACCAAAATGAGTTAAATCAAACCAGATTGTCGCAGCAATATCACCTGCTGCAACACCACCGGTTAGCGCTGCTATTGCGGCCAGATTAAAACCACTTTGTGTAATACAAGCCAGCACAGTCGTTAGCAATACTGCCAGTAACAGATACCACAGCAGGTACCAGCGCACAGATATCATTACATTCCCCTTCTTAACATCAGTTTCAGGCTACCTTGTCAACACTAATGTAACAAGATTAATTTTACCGGCAGCTTACTTATCCGGCGCAGAAACTGCTAAAATCGGCTTATGCCTTGAACCAGGTAAACTGTTAACGTCGAATTGGCGTAATGTCAGTTCCTTCAGCCAAAAGAGCAGCTACCCTGTTATGCGTTATATCAATACCCCTAACTTCGACCATCAGCAAAGCGATAAAATAGGTATTCTGTTAACCAACCTGGGTACCCCGGACGAACCCACGCCCAAAGCACTAAAACGTTATTTAAAGCAGTTTTTATCTGATCCGCGTGTGGTTGAAGTGCCTCGCCTGCTGTGGTGGCTGATATTAAACGGCGTTATTTTGCAGTTTCGGCCACGCCGCTCGGCCAAAGCGTATGCCACAGTATTTACCGACCAAGGCTCGCCACTTTTATTTCATACTCAGGCCCAGCGCGATGCGGTTGCGGCGCAACTTAAACAAGATGGCCTGAATGATGTTGTGGTTGAGTTCGCCATGCGTTATGGCAACCCAGGTTTTGATTCGGTATTAGATAAAATGTTTGCCCAGGGCGTGCGCAAACTGGTGGTATTGCCGCTATATCCGCAATACTCAGCCTCTACTTCAGCATCGAGTTTTGATGAATTAGCACGTAACTTTATGCGCCGCCGCTGGCTACCGGATTTACGCTTTGTATCGCACTACCCGGATTACGCGCCCTTTATTGCCGCCGCTGCCGACAAAATTCGCCGCCACTGGCAGCAACACGGCCAGGCCGACAAACTGATTTTGTCTTATCACGGCATACCAAAGCGCTATTTACTGAACGGCGACCCCTATCACTGCGAATGCTATAAAACCTCGCGTTTAATTGCTGAGCAACTGGGTCTGAACAAAGATCAGTATATGACCACCTTTCAGTCACGCTTTGGCCGTGAAGAATGGCTCAAACCTTATACCGATGAAACATTAAAAGCGCTACCGACACAAGGCGTAAAAAGTGTGCAAATTTTTTGCCCGGGTTTTTCGGCAGACTGCCTGGAAACCATTGAAGAAATTGGCGAAGAAAACCAAGAGTACTTTTTACATGCCGGTGGCGAGCGCTATGAATATATTTCAGCACTAAATGCCGAGCCGCAGCATATTAATGCGTTGTGCCAGCTGATTAAAGACAATCTGCATGGCTGGCAGGTTAGCGCAGATCCGCAACGTGCAACACGCGCCAACACCCTCAATTCAGAAAAATACGGAGACTAAACAGCTTGTATGAGCACCAGCAACGGTAATAAAACGCGGACTGAGCCAACATTAAATGCACCACCGCTGCTAAACAGAGTAAAGTTCGATAATGTTCGGGAAGCACCCTACGTTGCTCCGGAGCAACCCCCTTTGCGTTTAACTCCCTGGTTATTACTACTGGCCGTTATATTGCTGGGCGTAGCTATTTATCAGGAAAGCCGTAATCATTTTTACCAGTCTACGTTTTGGCACTGGTTGGCTGGCCATCTGAGCTATGAGGTAGTACCCGGCCCGGCAGAGCAAATCAGTTACGCCCAGGCAGGGCCGTTTGATCAGCGCTTTGGCTACAGTAAACTGCCTGAATGGCTCGAAAGGCTGCAAAAAACCGGCTTTCATATCAGCCAGCAAAGCCAGTTTTCTGACAGCTTACTACGCTACAGCGACTATGGTTTCTATCCGCCCTATAATGAGAAAAGCCAGGCAGGGCTTATTATTAATGGCTGTAAGCAAGAACTGATGTACCAGGCACAGGCCCCTGCCATGCAGTTTGCTACTTTGCAGGAAATGGCCCCCATACTGGTAAAAAGCTTATTGTTTGTTGAAGACAGAACCCTGCTTACGCCCGAGCATCCAAGGGCTAATCCGGTACTGAATTTACCCCGGCTGGGTGCGGCAGTATGGTCACAGCTGCAACGTGCCGCCGGTATTCCCGCAGCTGCAGCAGGTGGCAGCACCCTGGCGACACAACTGGAGAAATACCGTCATAGCCCGCAAGGCCTAACCTCAGATGTTGCCGATAAATTCCGCCAGCTGGTATCTGCCAGTGTCAGAGCTTATCAGGCGGGAGTAGATACCCAGCAAGCACGGCAGCGCATTGTACTGGACTACATTAATACTGTGCCGCTGGCAGCAACTGCAAGTTATGGCGAAGTGCATGGTATGGGCGAAGGGCTCTATGCCTGGTTTGGTGCTAATCCAGCTAAGGTGAATCAGCTACTGCGCCAGGGAGCCCCCTACACCAACGCACAAGGCCTGGCCCTTAAACAGGTAATGGCATTGATTATTGCCCAGCGGCGGCCGTCTTATTATTTATTACAAGGCCGCGCCGATTTAGAGCAGCTTAGCAGCCGCTATCTTAATTTGATGCAACAACAGGGCATAGTGCCCGCTGAGCTTGCCACTAAAGCCATACAGCAAAAACTAAGCTTTAACGGGCAAGCCGCTCCGGCTGCGCTACCCGGCACAGATTTTAAAGCAACCACTATGGTGCGAAGCCGTCTGAGCCAGTTATTAAATCAAAGCCTGTATCAGCTGGACCGGCTGGACTTAAGCAGCCAAACCACGATCCATAATCAGCTACAGCGTGATATCAGCCAGCATCTGCATAAGCTTAATAACTACAGTGGCGCCGAACAGGCAGGCTTGTTTGCTGATCGTTTGCTCTCGCCCGGCCAACAAAGCAAAGTGCGTTACAGCTTTACGCTGTACCAAAGCACAGACAATGGCAATAAGGTGCGGGTGCAAACAGACAACACCGACCAGCCTTTTGATATGAATGATTCGAGCAAACTGGAGCTGGGGTCCACCGCCAAGTTACGTGTACTGGTAAGCTATTTACAGATAGTGGCAGAGCTGCACCGGCTTTATGCCGAAGAAAGCGCCGAAACTTTACGCTTTCTTGAGTTAGCACCACAAGATAACCTGACCAGCTGGGCAGTAAGTTATTTAAGTGAATACCCCGGTGTCAGCCTCGACACTATGTTACAGGCGGCGCTGCAACGCCAATATAGTGCTAACCCGAAAGAAAGTTTTTATACCGGCGGTGGTCTGCATACTTTTAGTAATTTTCGTAAAGAAGAAGACCGGCTAAACCCCACCATCGCCGAAGCCCTGCAGCAATCAATTAACCTGCCTTTTGTGCGCTTGCTGCAAGATATGGTGAACTACAGTATTTACCATGGCGAAAATAGCAGTTACCAACTACTGGCAGACGATGATAATCCGCGCCGGGAGCAATATCTGCGCCGGTTTGCCGACCGCGAAGGCACCACCTTTTTGCGCCGGTTCTGGCAAAAATATAAAGACAGCAATGCCGAGCAGCGTTTACAGCTGTATATTGCCAGCGGCAGACAAACTCCGGAACGACTGGCAGTAGCTTACTTATATATTAACCCCAACAGTACGCTGGCGCAGTTCAGCGAGTTAATGCAACAACAATTTGGTACCAGCGAAAAAAGCAACTGGCCAAAACTGTATGACAAATATCAGCCGGATGCCTTTAATTTACCAGACCGGGCATATTTATCCCGCAGCCACCCGCTGGAGTTATGGTTACTGGCCTACCTGCAACAAACACCGGATGCCAGTTTGCAAAGTGCCATCGCCGATAGCAGCGCTAAACGTCAGGAAGTATACCAGTGGCTGTTTAAAACCCGTTTTCGCAGTGCGCGGGATAACCGCATCCGTAATATGCTGGAAATTGAAGCCTTCTGGGATTTACATCAGCGCTGGCAGCGCCTGGGTTACCCGTTTGACTATCTGGTGCCCTCGCTGGCAACAGCACTGGGCAGCTCTGGTGACAGACCGGCAGCATTGGCAGAACTGATAGGTATTATTATCAACAACGGCAAACGTGTACCCACTATCCGCATAGACAAACTGGCATTTGCCACCGACACGCCGTTTCAGACTCATTTCGAGCGCCCCTTGCCACAGGCCCAGCAAGTACTGGATCCGGAAGTTGCCGCAGCAGTAAGAACCGTGTTGCAGCAAGTAGCTACCGACGGTACTGCCCGGCGCTTGCAACCTGCTTATGCTAATTCCCAACTGGCAATAGGTGGTAAAACCGGCACCGGCGATAACCGGCTGGTGCAGCTAAATGCCAGAGGTCAGCATGTCAGCTCAAAAGCATTAAACCGCACCGCCACTTTTGCGTTTTATCTGGGATATCAGCATTTTGGTGTATTGACTGCGTATGTGCCTGATGCTGACGCTGAACAGTTCCGCTTTACTTCAGCCTTACCTTTACAGGTAATGAACAGCATGGCACCTTTACTGGTACCTTATCTGACAGAAGGTGGATGGTGCAATTAGCCGGTAACCACCTGATTACGGCCTAGATGTTTAGCCTGGTACAACGCCATATCCGCGCGGTGTAACCAGGCTTCCCAATCTTCCCCTGGTTGTAACTGAGCCACACCTATAGAAGTCGTCAGGTATGAGCCATCGGGCAACATCATGCGCTGCTCAACACCTGCCCGCAGCTTCTCTGCTAATTTGTTTAGATCTGCCGGCCTGGTATCGGCCACCAGCACCACAAATTCTTCACCACCGAACCGGAAGACCTGATCCTGTGAACGCAACATAGACTTCAACACGGGGATCAGTTCAATCAGTTTTTGATCGCCAACTTTATGGCCGTGGTTATCATTAATTTGTTTGAAATGATCTAAGTCCAGCAAAATAAGCCCGTACTGCCGCGCACTTTTAGTAAACTCATAAATGGCCACTGCCAGCTGATCATTTAACGTGCGCCGGTTTGACGCCCCCGTTAAACTGTCGGTTGTCGCAAGTCGTTTTAATTCCTGGCGCTGCACCTGGGCCCGGTAAGCAAAAATAAAAGCAAACACACTGGAAATGGTTGTTGTTACCATAAAAGATGTCATCTGGAACTGGCTGTCAAAAACACTACCCGGGCGCCAAAATGCATAGCTGAGCAGCACCAGTAACATAGTAACTAATAACGCAAAGGCCTTAAGCGGAGATACCAGAAAGAATATAAACACCAAAAACGGATACACCCAAAACAAGCCATCTACGCCTAAATTAATACATACCAGCACAGCGCCAATACAAAACACCACCGCCATAAACAGGCCGGGTTTTACCGTATCCCCACTGCTCCAGGCCTTGCGGGTGGCAATAATAGCGCAGGTGACCATCAGTAAATCTGCAATGCCAACAACAATATTACCGGTATACAAACGATACAGACCATAAGGCGTGACACACAGCACTATCATAGCCCCGACCAGAGTTAACATAGCCAGATAAAAATCGTTTTTTAAACGCTCCAACACCGCTTGTATCCCCGTCCGAGCTAAATTATTTCTTATTAATATAGAAGCATCGTAGCTTATTCACTAACCAGAAAGCAAAATCACATAACAGTAATAACGTTGAGCTAGCGCAGCAGTGCTGCACTTAACTGATTAAAATGATTGAAACTCCAGTCTGCCTGGGCAGCAAAATGCTGGTTGTACTGATTCAGATATAAGCAAGACGCCATGCCGGCATTGGCGGCGGTTTGAATATCGAAAATATAATCACCGACATAAATCATCTGCTCTACAGGTAGCTGCAACTGTGCAGCAAAATGCAGCAACCCGGCCGGATCAGGTTTTGCCGCACAGTCTTCCCGTGTCAGCACGCGCTCAATAGGGATTTGCAACCGTTGTAACGTCAACTGAGTTGCTGCACGCATATTCCGTGTCAGCAGCGCCAGCGTTATACCAGCTTTTATCAATGTCTGTAAGCACTCTTCAGCGCCCGGCATCCAGCAGGCTTGTCTGGCACCGTGTAATTCATGCTGGCAGATAATCTGCTCAATTCTGCTGCGCTCAACCGGATCCGCCACCTGAGCCAGAGTTTCCAGCAAAGGTGTGCCATGCGGCCAGCCGATATCGTCACACATAGCGGGGAAATCTAATGCCGAGTCGACGAGTGTGCCGTCAAGATCAAACACCACTGCTTTTATATGCTGTAGCTGCAAGCCGAAGCTCCTTATCCTGTATTAGTCATTTTGGTCAAAAATTAGTGAAATCCATCTTTTGGCTGCTTCCACCTAAATTTATACCATTGTTTTTAAATGAATTATATTTGGCATACTTTCTGCCTGAACAATCATATCACTACATCATAAGGAAGAAAAAATGAGTATTCTGAGGTTACTGTTTAATATACTGTGGTTTGTGCTGGGCGGTTTTGTCATGGGGTTATTATGGTGGCTGGCAGGCCTGTTGTGTTTTATCAGTATTATGGGTATTCCCTTCGGCCGCAGCTGCTTTGTTATTGGCGAAATGGCGTTTTGGCCTTTTGGTCAGGATGCAGTAAACCGCCGCTATATTAACCGCTATGACGATATAGGCACCGGAACTATGGGTACACTGGGCAATATTATCTGGTTTTTGTTTTTTGGTATCTGGCTGGCTATTGGCCACCTTGGCCACGCGCTGGTATGCTTTATCAGTATTATCGGCATACCTTTTGGCATACAGCATTTAAAACTGGCAATGCTATCGCTGGCACCTATCGGCAAAACGGTTGTAGCACGCCACGCCATCTGATGCTAAAACACGGATACCTATAGCAACATTAGGCATTACTTATGGCAAAACACCACTATCAGCGCATCTGGCAAACGGTAAAGCAAATTCCAGCCGGAAAAGTAGCCAGCTATGGCCAGATAGCCGATTTGGCAGGCCTACCCGGCCGCGCCAGATTAGTAGGTAAAGCATTGGGGTATGCCCCTGCCGAACTCGCAGTACCCTGGTACAGAGTACTGCGCAGTGATCGCAGCCTGGCTTTTCCACAAGGCTCCGCAACCGCTGAAGAGCAGCGCCAGCATTTGCTAGCAGAAGGTGTGCTGATAAAACAAAACCGGGTAAACAAGAAAGATATTTGGCAGCCAGAACTGGCAGAATTACTATTTAATCTACAGTACTAAACCCGGTTTAGCCGTTTCTTCGAGCGCAGCAGGGCTTCCTGTTCAAACTCTTCCATATATTCAGCTAAATCGCCTTTCCATTTTTCATCAGCTTCATCTACTGCCTCTTTAACTAAACCAACTTCAAGTTGATCACGCTGCACCAGCAGTTTATGAGCCCTGCTATGCATTTCCAGCTCAACCTCAGCCTGAATCTGACTGATTGAGCGCAGCAAGCCAAGTTTGCGATATGCTAATAAAGCCAACAAGTTAATACCAATTATTATAAAAGCATAAAATACCGTCATAAAACCGCCTCATGACTTGTATTTCGCCGCTGTAATTTAAGTTCTGACATCCAAGCAGCAATAATAACAGGTACTAACGCAATATTAAGTAAAGGAATTGCGTACTGATAAACATACTGAAGAAACTCGGTGTTAAACACGAATCGGTCAACAAAACGGCCCGTTTGCAGAGTCGCGAATGTAACAAACAACATGCCGACTAATTTAGCTATAAAACCAACATTTTGCGCAAGTAGCTTGTGAAATTTAAATAACAAAAAAACAGCTAACATATCAATCAAAGCAAAGCTTGCATACCAAGCAAACTTTGCACTTAAATCCGGCTGGCTTGCGTACTGATATAACATTGGAGACAGAGATGTCATTGCGCCGTTAGCAACAGTAAGTACAATTAAAGTAATAACAAAAGATGAAACTTTCCGCTCAACTGCCATTGCTAAAACTAGAACAAAGAAGTAAGCGACAAAAACTACTTTATCCAGAGAAAACAATAGACCGTCAATGTAAGACCAACTCATGCAAGCCCCTTGCTGCTAAAGTTTTGGAGGTTCAATTCCAGCGCCATTGCCCAGAGTGGAAAAGTTGCTGTCAATTACCGTAGTTTTGGGAGGCTCAATCCCTGCCCCGTTGCCTGGCACGGCTGATGTTGTCTTAGGTGGTTCAATACCTGCTCCATTCCCGAGTGTTTCTCTCGCCAGCAATGCTTTTGCTTGCTCACTAATTTGTACTGAATCGGTTGTTTTTACGACAGGAGACGCCGCAGCCTGAGTATTTTGCTGTTTTAGCGCAGCTGTGGCTGCTTTTTCCTGAGTATATAACTGCAACTGGGCGGTGTTATTATTGCTGATATTATTTACTGACATGCTCTACCTCTTGTATTGAGTTGTATCTCAACCCCATACTAAGATCCATAGCAAAATAACTCCAGCAAATTTACAGCCATTTATTTGACAAAAAAGTGATATTTACGCCAAAGATGTAACCTTGAGTAACTGTGCGGCTTATATAAGGATAAAAGTGAACTATCTTGCCCATGCTGTATTAGCAAAACCCAATCTTTATTCTCTTACCGGCAATCTGCTCGGTGATTTCTGTAAAGGTATGGCGCTGGATACTTTGCACCCCGATATTCTGGCAGGTTTACGTAATCACCGGGCTACAGACAGCTTTACAGATCAACACCCGGAAGTCAGACAGCTAAAAACCCTGTTCTCCCCCATCCGGCGCCGGTTTGCCGGTATTGCACTGGACGTATTATTTGATCATTTTCTTATCAGGCACTGGCAGCAGTTTTACAACCCCACGTTCGCTGATTACAAGCAACAGCTTTACACAGATTTAGCTGCGGCAGAACCGTTAATGCCTGTAGCTATGGCACACACAATGCGCAGTGTACGTACACATGACTGGTTCAGTAGCTACCAGCAACTGCCGCAATTAGGCCTGGCGTTAGACCGGATTGCCAGCCGGATAAGGTTTGCCCATCAGTTTGCCGGCATAATTGACGAAATTCAGCCGCAATATACCGCTATGGAACAGAGCTTTTTAAGGTTTTACCCACAACTGCAGCAGCATATAAAGCTATTGGCGCTGGAAGCCTGAGCAATAACGTTTTAGCACTAGCGGCCTTAATGTTACTGCAGCAGATTTATCCCACCATTAGTTGCGTTAAAAGCCTGCTATTAGCTAGACTAGCGCCCTGTTCGTTTTGATAGCTAAAAATACAGGAGCGCAATAATGGGCGCACAATGGAAAGCCAAACATAAAATGGATGCTGCCAACGCCAAAGGCCGCATTTTTACCAAGCTGGCAAAAGAGATTGCCGTTGCCGCACGTAACGGCGCCGATCCGGATATGAACGCCAAACTACGCTCTGCCATTGAAGCGGCAAAAAAAGCGTCCATGCCAAAAGATACGCTGGAACGAGCTATCAAAAAAGGCGCTGGTTTGCTTGATGGCCCGGCAAATTATGAAACCGTAGTTTATGAAGGCTTTGCGCCACATCAGGTGCCGGTTATTGTTGAATGTTTAACTGACAATAAAAACCGCAGTGCTATGAGTATCCGGCAGTTATTCCGCAAAGGCCAACTGGCCACTTCCGGTGCAATATCCTGGGATTTTAAACACTTAGGCCAAATTGAAGCTGAGCCTATCACTGCAGATGCCGATGCTGAACTGGCAGCCATAGAAGCTGGCGCACAGGATTTCGAAGCCGGTGACGATAATGAAGTGGTGTTTTTAACTGAAGCTACCGATTTAGATCTGGTGGCCAAAGCTCTGCCGGAATTTGGCTTTAACGTACTGACCGCTAAACTGGTATACCGTGCTAATAACCCGGTATCACTGGATGATACACAGCGCGCTGAAGTAGAAGCCTTTTTAGATGCCATTGATGCCGATGATGACGTACAAAACGTCTACGTTGGCTTAGCCGGCTAAAGCATGTTTTAAGTTATTTACTTAAGCTGACACAGCCATCCTGCGGGGTGGCTGTGTTGTTTCTGCGCCGGGGTTTAACCAAACAATAAACGCCAGATACTGACTTTGCGTTGCTGGTGATATTCCTTGCGCAGTGCATCAACGTTCTGCAAATGCACTTTTGCCTGTGCAACATCCTCCTGCATAGCCGCTTGCCGGGCTAACTGAAGCTCTGCCAATACCTGTTGCAAGCCGTGTTTAAATTGCTCTGCTTTATCCGCTGCAAAGTCAGCAGCGGCAGATTGCTGAGTCAAAATGATCAACTCATCCAGCAGCGGCAACATTTGGTCAGCGCTTTGCGCGTCATAGGCCTGTTTATACTGAAAGGCCATATTTTTCATGGTTTTTTCAAGATCAACCGACGCTGTCGCCGATACAGAGTAAAGCAAGCAGCACAGGCTGAAATAAAGGACGCGCATAACAACACCTCAAAAAATACAACACAGCGGCCATTGTAGCGCAAAAGCGCCGGGCAGGCATATCATAGTACCGCCCGGCTTAAATGGTAACAGGCTCAGTAGCGACTAAAGAAGTCTTCTACCTGCGCCATGGCATCATCCCTGTCCAGACCATAACGCTCCTGAATAATATCGGCCAGCTCATCAAAGTTACCTTTGGTTTGCTCCAACTCATCATAGCTAACCTTATCCCATTGTAATTTTGCTCTGGCGCGCATTTCGCCCCAGTTGCCTTCATAGTATTTGTAGCCCATGCGATTACTCCTTTTTCTCTAAGTAACACGCTAAAGCCGGTGCCGTTTGCTCAGCGTTACAGCCCGGCCACCTGACAAGCAATCTGCCTCGCAACAATATATTTGTCGCGCTACCGCCTGTCGGGCTAAGTGTAGCTGTTGCATGCAGCAGGCGTGAAAATTATCCTACTGGTCTGACAGCACTTGTCGTTACCGGGTAAACCTGTTGAGATAGCCACGGGAACCCGGATCACAATAAGAGATAACAATAATGAAACAAACTCTCATGCCTTTAGCCTTATTTTGTGGCGCTGCACTGTTAAGTGGCTGTGCTGCAACAGGCAATAACAGCGCGGCCGCACAAACCAGTACTGCGCAGCAACTGGCACAGCAATACATTATTATCGACACCCATATTGATGTGCCTTACCGGCTGCATAAAGACTGGGAAGACGTTACTGTGGCCACTCAACGCGGTGAATTTGACTATCCACGAGCGCAAGCCGGCGGTTTAAATGCGCCTTTTATGTCTATTTATATCCCCGCCTCTTACGAGCGTAGTGGCGGCGGTTATCAGTTGGCAAACCAGCTGATTGACAGCATGGAAGCGCTGGTGGGCCGCGCACCGGATAAGTTCGCCATGGCATACAGCACAAAAGATGTGCTTGAACAGTTTGGCAGTGGCAAAGTATCACTGGCACTGGGCATGGAAAATGGCACGCCGATAAATGGCGAGCTGGAAAACCTGCAACATTTTTATCAGCGCGGCATCCGCTACATTACGCTGTCGCATTCTGAAAGTAACCATATTGCCGATTCCAGTTATGATTTACGCCGCCGGTGGAATGGCTTAAGCCCGTTTGGTAAAGAGCTGGTGGTGGCGATGAACAATATCGGCATGATGATCGATATTTCGCATGTATCAGATGATGCCTTCTACCAGACAGTAGCAATCAGTAAGGTGCCGGTTATTGCCTCGCACTCGTCGCTGCGCAGTTATACCCCCGGGTTTGAACGCAACATGGATGATGACATGATCAAAGCGCTGGCGAAAAACGGCGGCGTAGTACAAATTAACTTTGGCTCGTCTTTTGTTACTATGATGGCAAACCAATACGGTGCCCTGCGTAAAGCTGCAGCCAAACAGGCTGGTGTGGCCGACGATGCTGCTTTTGAACTGGAGTTTCGCAAACAACACCCCTATCCGTTTGCGACCTTAGATACGGTACTGGACCATATTGACCATGTAGTAAAACTGGTAGGTATTGATTACGTGGGTATCGGTTCAGACTACGATGGCGTAGGTGATTCGCTACCGATAGGTCTGAAGGATGTTGCCAGCTATCCGAACTTAATCGACGGCTTGCTGCAACGCGGTTACAGCGCAGCCGATATCGAAAAAATTCTGTCAGGTAATTTCCTGCGCGTCTGGCGCACAGTAGAACAGTACGCCACACAACAAAAAGCCGGATAAACACCGGTCAAGCGCGGCACAAGCCGCGCTTGATTACCAACCTCCAAACTTATGGCAGTGGTTTTTACAGGCAGCTTACTGAACAAAAGCGGCCAGCAGACCGATGGCACCACCAAATACGCCCCCCCATACCACCAGCCAGCCTAAATGCTGGCGGATCATCTGCTGAATAATGTCTTTTACCAGGCCAGGGGTCAACTCGTTTAAACGCTGCTGTACTATAGTGTCTACCTGAGCACGCATACTTTCTAATTGTTCAGGCTGATCCAGTTGTGCCAGCACCAGCTGATTAAATTCATCTGTTTGCGACACCTCTACCAGTGCACTTTTCAGCTTACCGATAAACGGCTCTTTTAACGGCAATATGGCTGCGCTGCCGCCAAACAGACCCAGCATACCGCCAAATGAGGATTGCTCTACTACTTTTACTAATGAGTCAAAGGCAGGCGACAGATCGGTTTGAGCTATAACCGGTTCAAAATCAAATGCTCTGCTATGGCTTTGTTGTTTGTCTGCTAAAAAGCGCTCGATATTGCTGCTGCTGAAAAACTGTGTCATCACCAGTTGGTAAATCCCTGCTTTAAACTGCTCAAACCGGGCCGGAATTACACCAGAGCCATATAACAGTGGCACTTTCTCAAACAGCATATGCACCGCCAGCCAGTTCGTCAGAGCACCAGATAACGCAAATAAGCCTACACTAAGTAAAATTGGTTGCTGTAAATACCAGCCTGCCAGTGTTATTGCTGCGGCTACCCCATTAGTAACAACATTTTTATTCATGCCTGCCTCCCGCTGTTAATACATAAGCTTATGTGGCGCCGATTCTAATCAGCTACGCGCAACGGAGCAAGCGCCCGCTTTAGCTATCGGCGAATTCAGGTTATGCTGGGCGGGTATAAATGACAGTAAGTGAGTACAGATGAAAATAGTCGTTGCCTCGGCAAATCCGGCAAAAATCCGCGCGGTACAGGATGCATTAGCACAGGTATTTAACGGCAAAACACTGCAATGCAGCGGGCAAAGCACCGACTCTGGCGTGCCAGCACAGCCGATGACCAGTGAAGAAACCTTACAAGGGGCGCTCAACCGGCTGCAGGCAGTTGCAGCTGCCTCGCCGGGAGCAGACTATTATGTTGCCATTGAAGCAGGTTTAGACGGCGACTGTAGCTTCGCCTGGATTCTTATTGCTCACCAGGGACGCATCAGTAAAACCCGTTCGGCCAGTTTACCCATTCCACCTGCCGCACTCATGGCATTGCAACAGGGTGAAGAGCTGGGTGATGTCATTGACCTTATGTTTGCGCAACATAATATTAAACAACAAGGTGGAGCCATTGCCATGTTAACCAACCATCTGCTGACGCGATCAGGTGTGTATCAACAAGCGATTATCCTGGCAATGATCCCGTTTATTCAGCCGCAGCTGTTTACTACTTAACCGTAAAAACTCAGTTATAACCTAATACTGCACAGTGAGCGGTGTCGGCATCACGGCGGCTGGTTTTAACTTCTGTAGTATCACTGCTGTCAGTCCACACTAAGCTCAGTGCCTGACGTTCTTGCTGAGTTAAATCCACGGTTTTTTGCTGGTGAAAGTAAAAACGCGGTTCTTGCTCATGACTTTGTTTAACTGCACTCATAGCAGACTCCTGTAGTGGGTATAAAAAGAGAGTACCCACTAACTTTATAAGCCTTAGCCTGAGCACAGGCTGAACAATCATTTTTATCTGCTACAGATATGCCCGGTTGAATGACTCTTTCGATTGCTGCAGATAACTGCGCGCCTTTTGGGCATGATTTTCCCAGATCTGTTTATCGGCGGCATCGGTAAACGGGTTTTGACTGCTGCTGACTGAGCGCTCGAACCGGTCATAATGCGTTAACATGGCTGAAGTAATCTGATTAAACTGATCTTTATAGCTTTGGGTATGATCGAGCTGTTCAGCGGTTTTCAGCACAAAACGGATTAGCTCGGTATTATTGCCCTCATCCAGATAACTCTTTGCTTTCAGTGTAATATTGCCTGCCACTTCTTCCATCAGTTTCTGCCGCACCAGTTCATCTTTACTAAGTGCCCTGCTGAGCGTCTCCTGAGAGCGCGCCATACTGGCATGTTGCAAGGTGTCACGCAGTTGTTTGTCTAAGTTACGCCGGAATCCGTCAATACTTTTTTGAATACTCAGCAGTTCGGTATCCAGCGCAGCTACTTGTAGCAACTCTTTTTCCAGTTCAGCCAGAAAACGCTCTGCGTCCTGATAAATTTTCAGCCCGTTTTGTTCAGCAAATTTACGATCAGCGCGGCTTAAACCCGCATCGCTGTAATTCGATTTATCAAAACTGGATGCCAGAAAAGATTTAAACGGCTCAGCAAAAGCAGAGTAAGCCCCTGCGCTTACTACGTTCAATGTAGCTGTGGCCAGGTCGCCAAATGGTTTTAACATAGAATTCAGCCGGGCTTGCTGCAGTGGCGTTGTAACACGTTTGGCATCATTAATAATGCTGCGAAAACTGGCATAAGCCATCGGGTTAGACATTTTATTGCGCTCTGAGCTTGCCAGCGCCAGAGCAATACCGGAATGCAGGGCATTGGCGTATTCCAGATATTGGCGCTGTAAATCCAGCTGCGCAGCGTAATTAACCCCTAGCGTACGAAAAGACTCCGCCTGCAACGCAATATTCTGATCCTGGCGCAATTTGTCCAGAATACCACTGACAATACGCTGCTCATTCTTCTGCAACGCTGTCGCCAGTAAAATGCGCTCTACCAGTACATCGTCTATATCTACCACGCCATTTACTGCTTCAATATCCAACCGCAGGTAACGCTTAGCCGGCTCATCAATAGATAGCCGGTGTGCTTTATAGCTCACATCCCCACCGCTATGTTCTATCAATGCAACCGGCTGCCACAACGCATTTAGTGATGGCATATCCGACACCAGTACATGAATACGGTATGCGGTGACAGCTGTCTCAGGCCGCACCCATAACTCCAGCACACCCATCTCACTAATAGCGTCTTTGCTAAATAGCACACTGTTGCCCGGCTTACAGCGCAATGACAACTCTCCGGAGCGCGGTACACCAAGCAAGGCCCGGCAATCACCCAGTTGGCGCCAGCGCTCAGCATCGCTGTTTTCAAAGCCATCACTGAAAACCACAGCCGCCTGCGCCGAAACACCAGGCAGCCAGACAGCAAGCAACAACGCAATCAAATTACGCATGAAAACTCCGAAACTGGAAGTAAGTATAAAACTGCCGGATAGCAGCTTTTGGAAGTGCGGCTATTTTAACCGAATACAGCCCTGCTGCAATACTGAGTTAGTTAACACTGTGCAAAATACGGTATCATCAAACTTTTAATATACTATCTGCCCCTACAAGTGAGTTGTTTAAATGTGGCTGAATGAAGAGCAAGTGCTCGATGCTGCGATACGCACCTATCGGAAGACAGTATTGCACTCCACTCCCCAGCATGTCGTTATCGATAATTTATTTGATAGCCACAAACTCGATGAAGTTGCCCGTGTTTTACAGCAAGATAGTTACTGGCAAACACAGAAACACACCTACTCAGCGTTATATGTTGATAACGCTAAATGGCAAAAAACCGGAAAGAAACAGCGTTTTGTGCACCGGGATCTGTGGCAGCGCCCTGCACTTAATACTGCAGGCGCTGCAGACAACCTTGCCGCGCAGTTTTTGGCATTTCTGCGTGGCGATGAGTTTATGTCTTTGTTATCGCGTATCTTTAAAGTAGCACTAACCGATATCAATGTGGCTAATCCCGCTATTAACACCAATTATTTTCGCTTAGCTGCAACCGACTTTGTTAATCAACATGCTGATGACTCCCCCGGCAGAGAGGTGTGTATGCTGTTGTATTTAAATAAAGACTGGCACCATAACAACGGTGGTGAACTGGTTTTCATGGGTACAGATGATAAACCCATCACTATAGCGCCATTGTACAACCGCTGCGTATTGTTCAATCCTGCATCAAAGGGCTCTGAGCACTGGGTAAAAGCGCTGACAACGGAAAATACACAGCAGTATCGTTATAACGTAACCAGTTGGTATTGGTCTGAGTGATGACAAAGGCCCATGCTTTTGGCAGCTCCGAAGGATTCACTCATGCCATCCATGGCATTCGCCCTTCGGGTGGCAAAGCCATGCAAAACGGCTATCCTGACGTTTTGTGCCAGCACCATCTATGGCGCTGGCCCTGCGGGCCGCACTAAAGTGCGTCCAAATTCGCTCCCGGCGAATTTGTCGAACCGAAGGGTTCTCATCAAATCCTCTGTCTCGACGCATAAATGACAAAGGCCCACGCTTTTGGCCGAGAGAGGGATTATTCCGGGCTTCCTGCCCTCCACCCCTTCGGGGCCGCACTAAAGTGCGTTCCAATTCTCTCCCGGAGAATTGGTCGAACTCAGGGTTCAAACCAAGACCTCGCTCACCGCGTTAAAACAAAAACCCCGAGCCAAAGGCTCGGGGTTTTTGTTTTAATCTGGCGGAGAGAGAGGGATTCGAACCCTCGTTAGGGGTTAACCTAAACACACTTTCCAGGCGTGCGCCTTCAGCCACTCAGCCATCTCTCCGGAACTTGCGTTGCAAGCGCGGCTATACTAGGGAAATTCACTGCGCGCTGCAACTGTTATATGCAGTAGTACTTTGTTTATGCCTGCTTTTTATACACATCAGGCTAAAAGCAGATTAAGCGTTGCCTTTTACCTGTGTTTTCAGCTCTTTTGCAAAGTTCAGCATGCGGTTAAGTGGCACTAAGGCTTTTTCCCGCTGGGCGGCATCAACAAAGATCTCATGACCGGTAGTGTCTGTCAGAGCCGCCTCAATCGCTTTTAAGCCGTTCATTGCCATCCAGGGGCAATGGGCACAGCTTCTGCACGTGGCACCGTTACCGCCGGTTGGCGCTTCAATAAAGGTCTTGCCGGGCATCTGCTGCTGCATCTTATAAAAGATACCCTTATCGGTGGCGACAATAAAGGTGTCGTTAGGCAACGTTTGGCTGGCTTTAATTAGCTGGCTGGTAGAACCTACCGCGTCAGCAAGTTGTACTACGCTGTCGGGTGATTCAGGATGCACCAGCACAGCTGCATTGGGGTACTGTTTTTTCAGCTCAACCAAGGCATTAGCTTTAAATTCATCGTGTACGATACAGGCGGCGTTCCACAGCATCATATCGGCACCGGTTTGTTTTTGTACCCAGGCGCCCAGGTGTTTATCCGGGCCCCAGAGAATTTTCTTACCCTGGCTATCCAAATAATCCACCACGTCCAATGCAATCGATGAGGTTACTACCCAGTCGGCACGGGCTTTTACCGCTGCAGAGGTATTGGCATACACCACTACTACGCGATCAGGGTGAGCATCACAAAATGCCGAGAACGGCTCTGCCGGGCAGCCTAAGTCCAGTGAACAGGTGGCATCCAGCGTTGGCATCAATACGGTTTTATTCGGCGTAAGAATTTTGGCTGTTTCGCCCATAAACTTTACCCCGGCCACGATCAGTGTTTTCGCCGGATGTTCATTACCAAAACGGGCCATTTCTAACGAATCTGATACGCAGCCACCGGTTTCTTCGGCCAGTGCCTGTATTTCCGGATCCGTATAATAATGCGCTACCAGCACGGCGTCTTTTTGCTGTAACAGGGTTTTGATACGATCTTTGTAGGCTTGCTTTTCGTCACCGCTCAGTGGCAGTGGCTTTTTCGGAAAGGCAAAGTCTTGCTCTGTGAAATACAACGTCTGTTCCATAGGGCTTACCTGCTGGCTTTAAAAGGCGGCTATTATAGCGCTGCGAATTGAGAAAATACAGTATGGCGGCATGGTGGGTCATGATGGATTCGAACCATCGACCAACGGATTAAAAGTCCGCTGCTCTACCAGCTGAGCTAATG
>NZ_FNXF01000012.1:84056-145032 GCF_900108485.1 Rheinheimera pacifica
CATGATGAATTCGAATCATCGACCAACGGATTAAAAGTCCGCTGCTCTACCAGCTGAGCTAATGACCCTAACCGCGGAGGCATATCTTACTGATTTACGGCTTTTGTGCAACCAAAAAGTGTTAAAAACCACGCCTATATGGTCTGACTGCTCAAAATGCCAGCGTTTGGAGGTATTCAGGCTTGCAGAAAAAACCCGGGCTAAGCCGGGTTCCTATTATTTAAGTGCGTTGATTCTATCCTGCGCCAGCTTCGCTGAAGTAGCGTTGGGCTGTTTTTCCAGCAGCTGGCGATAATATCGCAGTGCTGTATTTTTGTCGTTCTCGCGCTCTGCCACCTGCCCTAATTTTAATAAGGCATCGGCCACTTTACCGGAATCCGGGAAGTTGTTCACTACCCGCTCAAAATGCGTCTTCGCTTTAGCCAGTTCATTATTGTTAAATAACAACTGTCCCAGCCAATAATGTGCGTTAGGCGCATAGCCTGAATCAGGGTAACTCTTGATAAAGCTTTCGAACTCAGGAATTGCTGCGTCATAGCGGCGCTCTTTCAGTACCATGTTTACCGCTTTATCATAGGCTTCATTTTCAGAAACATCAGATGAATACACTGCAGCCCCCGCAGCAGGTGCTGAGGTATTAGCAGGTATTGTCGGTATATTGGCAGACGGCGTTGTCTGTATCGCGCTGACACGCCGGTCTATTTCCTGATAGATATCACGCTGACGCTGCAGGATTTCGTCAAGCTGATACGTATGTGTTTCAGTTACTCCGCGCAGCTCGCTGACTTCATCCAGCAACAGTTGTAACTGTTGTGCCAAACGAAGCTGTGCATCTGATCTTGCTTCAACAATACGCTCAAGCGCAGTTAAGCGTTGTTCCATTGAACCCGCAGGCTGAGCCTGTTGAGTAGTGCTAATAGCAGATCGGTTGCGGTTAATATCAGTAACCGGTGCCGGATTTGCGATAGCACTGGCGTGGGCCAGTGTTATCGCTGTAAGCAGAGTATATTTCACTGTCATGCGTATCAATATAGTAATGAGTCTGGATTAGTAGACTAACACTGCACGACGGTTTTTAGCAAAGCCTGCTTCACCACGTGAAGTATCAGCTGGCTTTTCTTCACCGTAGCTAACAGTAGAGATTTGGCCGGCAGAAACACCCAGGTTTTGCAGATACTGTACTACAGAAATAGCACGACGCTCGCCCAGGGCGATGTTGTATTCTGGAGTGCCGCGCTCGTCAGTGTGGCCTTCGACAGTAACGCGAACACTTGGGTTAGCTGTTAAGAAAGCACCGTGAGCCTGCAGTACTTCAATGAACTCAGGACGCACAGTCGCTTTGTCAAAATCGAAGTAAACAGTATTTTCCTGACGCAGAGCTTCCAGCTTCTGGCGTAACTGCTCAGCAGGGCTTACTGTTTGGCCAACAGTGTCAACTTGCACAGTTTCACGACCAACACCAGAGGTATCAGCATCAGATGCATCAGTTGAAGAAGTTGAGCTACAAGCAGCCATGGTCAGCACTGGTAATGCGATCAATAAACTTTTTAACACTTTATTTAATTTCATGATGTTGTCCTTAGTATTTAAATGTAATAACGCTTTTCTTTTATAAAAAAGGCGACCACGACGGAGACTTAACTTGCCCTTCTACCGCCGGCAGACGCGCTTTAAAACGACCGTCCATAGAAACCAGTGCTAACACCTGCGAAGAACCATGAGTGGTACTATAAATAATCATAGAACCATTTGGCGCCACGCTGGGTGACTCGTCCAGATTTGTTTTTGTTAACACTTGCAGAAAACGGGTCTGACGATCCATTTTTGCAATGTGATACTGCCCTCTGGTGCGATTCACCATTACAACCGAATTTCCATCCGGAGTGTAAGAGCCCGCCAGGTTCATTTCACCTTCAAAGGTTAAACGTCTGGTCGCACCCGTTAACAAATTTACGCTATAAAGTTGCGGATTGCCACCTCGCTCCGAACTAAATAGCAGCTCCTTACCATCAGGTGACCACGACGGTTCAGTGTCGATAGCACGATGATTTGTTACTCGCGTTAACGCCTTAGTAGCTACATCCATCAAGTAGATTTCAGCATTACCGTCTTTCGACAGCACCAGGGCCAAGCGCTTACCGTCCGGCGACCATGTTGGCGCACCGTTAATACCCGGTGAGCTGCTTAACATAGTACGACGTCCGCTATAAATATCCTGAATATAGATCTGTGACTGGCGTTTCTCAAATGTTACATACGCCAACTTGGTACCATCAGGTGACCAGCTTGGCGACATTAACGGCTCTTTTGAGCGCAGTAACACCTGCTCATTTGCACCATCATAATCAGCAACAACCAGCTGGTAAGGGAACTGCTGGTTGCGATTTACCAATACGTAGGCAATTTTGGTTAAAAACGCTCCGCGCTCGCCGGTCAGCTTTTCATATACTATGTCGCTGATACGGTGGGCATACTGACGGAACTGGCTGCCATTGATCGTGGTTTCACGGCTATCAAGGATGTGGGCATTACTGCCGGTTAAACGCCCGGCATTTAACGACTGTCGATCTGCGCTGTTACTGCCCTTCAATACATCAATCAATTCAAAGCTAACCGTATAACGGTCAATACCTATTTCTGTTATCTGGCCAATTACAATAGCTTCAACACCTTCGCGCGCCCAGGCAGCGTAGTCAATTTGTGCCGAAGTTGGCGGCCGCTGTGGCATCTTTATACTGGCCAGCGGGCTAAATTTGCCGCTGCGCATCAGATCAGCGGCAATAACTTCATCTATCCGCTCTTTAGGTAAATTAGCACCTTTAAAGGTAAATGGCAGTATTGCGATCGGTCTGGCAGAGTCGATACCCTCGGTAATCACAATCTCTAATGATGCCTGAGCAACCGTACTTAGCATCAGCGATATAATAACAACTGCATTTCTGAACAATTTAAACATAATCAAAATTCTGGACTCACCGTTAAGTTAATGTCTTTCAACTGGTTATACACATCCGGGTCTGGCGACACAGGTAAAGTACCTGCGCGGTTTACAGCCCGTATAGCGGCGTCACATACTGTTTTGTCACCGCTAATAACGCCCACATTGGTAACAAAACCATTACTCGCTAAGCGAATATTTATCCGGCACGACCGGCCACGCATACTTTCATCAACTAACAAATTACGCTGCACAGCATCGCGGATCAACGCGGTATAGCGCTGCACTTCTGTTGCCGCTTGCCTTGCTCTGGCAGCTGAACGGGCCTGAGCTTCTTTCGCCATCTGTTCTTGCATGGCTCTTTCCTGTTCGGCACGTTCTTTAGCTTCTGCAGCCTGACGAGCTTTCTCCGCTGCAGCTTTTTCAGCAGCAGCTTTCTCTGCTGCTTCCTGCTCAGCTTTACGCTTTTGTTCAGCGGCTCTAGCAGCATCTTCTGCTTTTTTCCGTTCCTGCTCTTTCGCTATCCTGGCTTGCTCTGCTTCGCGCGCTTTAGCGGCTTCCTGTTCCTGCTGCTTTTTCGCATCGGCAGCTGCGGCTCTGGACTTTTGCGCCTCTTCATCTGCCTGGCGTTTTTCCGCCGCTACCCGCTTTAAACGCGCCTCTTCTTCTGCACGGTTTCTTTCTGCCTGCTGTGCCCGGCGCTCTAAATCACGAATGCGTTTCTCTTCAGCGGCACGGGCGTTGTCACGCTCCTGCTGCATTTGCTGCACCCGGCTGTTTAACTGCTGTTGATCTATCGCAACGGCTTCAATTGGCGCTTTACCTTCAGATTCCAGACTAACACTCACCATTTCAGGTGTACTGGAAAAGTCTGCACCAAAAACCAGCACTATCACTATAGCCAGATGCAGGCCAAGCGACTTCGCTAGTTGTGGATCTATTGCAACAGCCATTTTAATTTGAATCCACGTTATCTGTCATCAGTCCAACAGAAGGTGCACCAGCACCTTTAAGCACATTGATCAGGCGGATAACAGCATCATAACTAACTTTACGATCACCCTTTACTATCACTTGCGTACCCGGTTCTATTTTCAGCCAACTGGCAACCTCAACAGTTAACTCAGCTGCAGTAAATGGTCCTTGCTGCTTGCCGTCTTTCTCGAAATAGTACAAACCATCCTGGTCTACCGTAGCCACAAGCGGTGTTTTACCTTCTTGCATCTGCTTTATAGGCTCTGCCGCAGATTTAGGCAACTCTACCTTCACCCCCTGAGTAATCAACGGCGTTGTTACCATAAAAATAACCAGCAGCACCAACATAACATCGATATAAGGCACTACGTTTATTTCAGCCTTCAGACGACGTTTTTTACGTACATACATCAGGCAGCTTCTCCGCCGTTAGATACAGCCTGCCGGTGCAGAATATTGGCAAACTCTTCAACGAAGTTGGCATAGCTGCTTTCAAGCATTTCCACCTGATGTGAGAACTTGTTATAAGCAATTACCGCAGGAATCGCAGCAAATAAACCAATGGCCGTAGCAATAAGCGCCTCAGCGATACCCGGAGCAACCATAGCCAAAGTAGCTTGTTCTACAGCTCCTAAGGCGATAAATGAGTTCATAATACCCCACACCGTACCGAACAGACCGATATAAGGGCTAATAGAGCCAACGGTGGCTAAAAACGGCAAGTGCATTTCAAGCCGCTCTACTTCGCGGGACAAGCCAACACGCATTGCGCGCTGAGTGCCTTCCATTACTGCAGCAGGTTGACGGCTGTTAGTTTTATGCAAGCGGGCAAATTCTTTAAAACCGGCTTTAAACAGGGTTTCTAAACCATTGTTTGATGCTCTGGCACTGACTTCGTTATACAATTTAGCTAAGTCGACACCCGACCAGAACTTATCTTCAAATTTTTTCGCTTCAACCACAGCTTCACTTAAGGCTTTACGGCGGCGGAAAATCATAGTCCATGACATTACTGACATCGCCAGTAAAATCAGCATAACCAGTTGTACAACAAAACTGGCTTCGATCAACAAACTTAAAATAGAAATTTCACCTGCCACGCGCTAACACCTCTGACACTTCGGCCGGAAAAGCCCTGGCCTTCATCCCCTGTAATGAAATACAGGCTACTTTAATATGTGCTGAACAGACCAACTCCGCCGCACCATTATGAATATTTTGCTCAAAAACCATACTAGCTTGCTTTAAGGTACTGATCTGGCTGGATACCGTCAATAATTCATTAAATCTTGCTGGCTTTTTGTTATCCATTAAAACTTGTGTAACAACAAAAGCGACATTATTTGACAATAACAAATCCTGTTCAATACCCAGTGCGCGCAACCATTCGGTGCGCGCTCGCTCAAAAAATTTTAAATAATTAGCATAATATACTATTCCCCCTGCATCGGTATCTTCATAGTACACACGCACAGGAAATGTAAAGACTGTTTCTGACATGAGCATTCGCTTTAATTGCTGCATATGATAAGTAAGCTGGCACACTAACTCAATTGCCTGACAAGCAGAACGGCAACTATATTTTTCTTCATCAGCTACTTGTAATTTTCATTTGTTTCTGTTGACCCATATAATTTTGTGAGGTTCCGTAAAAAATACATTTTTTATTCCTCATTTAACCCTATATGCCAGATACACTTAGCCTAATACCTACCTATGGAAGCCCGATAAAAAGTAATGTGCTGTATCTTCCACGCTTAAGATTAACCTCAGATGAACACTGCACTTGTAGGGATGCTCTTTCAGAGGTTGGCTAAATTTAACGCTAAGGCACCTTGCACAAGCATTAGTTTTTTTTATGCTTGGGTGCTAAATTTTCTCGTTTGAAGTAATTACTCGAAATCCTTATTATTGCACCTGTGTTCTGAGCTAGCGCAAGAGTGAGGCAAGAAGTTACCGCACTTTAGTGAAGATCATTTGGCAGCGAGATTTGTGTTATCACCAAATTTTGTTGCTGTTTAAGCATGTTCCCTGGATTTTTTGAAGCACTCCTTCAACTTGTTGCCCGCTCCCTGAGCGGGCTTTTTTTATCTACGTCCTGGCTCGCACTGCAGCGTTGTTGCCGGCATTAAAGCGCAACACTCACATAGTCCACTATGCTCGTATTGCACTTTAACTTGTCGCCTAGCTGCAGCACCAGCCAGTTAGTGGATACTTTCCTTCAGCTTAATCTGTTTGCGGTAAGTCAAAGCCAAAGTGAGCATAGGCCCGTGGCGAGGCAATACGGCCACGCGGGGTGCGCTGAATAAAGCCCTGCTGAATTAAAAACGGCTCTATGACATCTTCAATGGTGTCTTTCTCTTCACCAATGGCAGCAGCTAAGTTATCCAGGCCAACCGGACCGCCCATAAACTTTTCTATAATAGCCAGAATAAGTTTGCGGTCCATATAGTCGAAGCCTTCGGCATCCACATCTACCATCAGCAACGCCTGTGAGGCAATCTCTACTGTTACCTCGCCATTGGCTTTAACCTGGGCATAATCGCGGACACGGCGCAGTAAACGGTTGGCAATACGTGGCGTACCACGGGAGCGCCGGGCAATTTCTGCCGCTCCGGCTTCATCTAATACTAAATTAAGAAAATGCGCCGAGCGCAGAATAATCTGCGTTAACTCTGACACTTTATAAAACTCCAGCCGCTGCACTATACCAAAGCGATCACGCAGTGGTGAGGTTAAGGCGCCGGCCCGCGTAGTTGCACCTACTAAGGTAAAAGGCGGTAAATCCAGCTTAATTGAGCGCGCCGCAGGGCCCTCGCCTATCATAATATCCAGTTGATAGTCTTCCATCGCCGGATAAAGAATTTCCTCTACTACCGGGCTTAAGCGGTGGATTTCGTCAATAAACAGTACATCATTTGGCTCAAGGTTGGTTAGCAGTGCTGCTAAGTCTCCGGCTTTTTCCAGCACCGGGCCGGAGGTGGTTTTAATGTTTACGCCCATTTCATTGGCAACGATCATCGCCAGCGTGGTTTTACCCAACCCCGGCGGGCCGAAGATCAGCAGGTGGTCCAGCGGATCGCCCCGGCCTCTGGCGGCTTCAATAAAAATCGCCATCTGCTGGCAGACATGCTCTTGCCCGGTGTAATCGGCCAGGGTTTTTGGTCTTATCGCCCGGTCAATGACCTCGTCTTCACGGGTGGCACTGGTTTGAATTAAACGATCAGCTTCTATCATGGTTTACATCATGCTCCGCAGTGCCGCTTTAATCAGCTGTTCACTGCTCATGCCGCTTTGTTTAACCTTTTGCACAGCTTTATCGGCCTGCAACTGGCTGTAACCCAGCGATACCAGTGCGCTGGCGGCATCTTGCTCGGCACTTTGCTCCGGGCTGATTATCGCGTCATCATCCTGCAATACTAAGCCATCGGTAACCGGCGTATTCGGCGCTATGCCCCAGTCTTTTAACCGGTCACGCATTTCTACCACTAAACGCTCTGCCGTTTTCTTACCCACGCCTGGTAACTTAACCAGGGTGCTGACATCATCTGACTGCACGCAGCGGACAAATTGCTGTGCTGTCATACCGGATAATATAGTCAGGGCCAGCTTGGGGCCGACACCGTTGGCTTTAATCAGTTGACGAAACAGGGCACGCTCAGCCTGATTAACAAAGCCGTACAGCAGCTGCGCATCTTCGCGTACGACAAAATGGGTATAAATAGTGGCTTCAACGCCGGTAGCCGGCAGCTGATAAAAACTGGTCAGCGGTAGCTGCACTTCATAGCCGACACCGGCCACTTCTATTAATAGATCCGGTGCCTGCTTTTCCAGCAGAATACCGCGTAAACGTCCAATCATAAGGTCTGCTTATAGAATAAGGTGATAAATCCGCTTAGCGTAGCCGGCCGCGTACGGTTTTACGCGCCTGGCCGGCCAAACTGATTAAACTCTGTTGAGTATGCCCATGACACAGCGCTACTGCAAGCGCGTCGGCAGCGTCGGCCTGGGGGTTAGCCGGTAATTTGAGTAAGGTACGCACCATATGTTGTACTTGGGCTTTGTCGGCGGCACCAGTACCTACCACCGACTGCTTAACCTGGCGTGCTGAATATTCATACACCTCAAGCCCGGCATGTTTGGCGGCAACTATGGCAGCGCCACGTGCCTGGCCCAGCTTTAACGCAGAGTCAGCATTTCGCGCCATAAACACTTGCTCAATAGCAAAAATAGTCGGCCGGGTTTGGCTGATAATTTCGCTGACGCCATTAAAAATATCCAGCAGGCGCTCGGGCAGTAAATCAGTAGTGGTCAAACGAATACAGCCGCTGGCGACATACTCAAACTTCATGCCTACCTGGCGCACTACACCATAACCGGTTAAGCGGCTGCCGGGGTCAATCCCAAGAATAACATTCACGCTTAACCGTGCTCAGCCATCAGCTCGTCACTGATATCGGCATTGTGATAGACGTTTTGCACATCGTCTGAGTCTTCCAACTGGTCGAGCAGTTTAAAAAACGCCGCAACATGATCTGCATCTACCTCAGCGCGGGTTGCGGGTATTAACGTTACTTCGCTGCTATCCGGCTTAAAACCGGCGGCTATCAACGCGTCTTTCACGTCATTAAACTGCTCTGCTGCGGTCAGCACTTCAAAGCTGCCATCATCATGACTAACGATATCTTCGGCACCGGCATTGAGTGCCGCTTCCATCAGGCTGTCTTCATCTGCGCCGGGGGCAAATATCAGTACACCACGGCGACTGAACAAATAGGCTACTGAGCCACTGGTACCCAGGCTGCCGCCGGCTTTAGTAAAAGCGTGGCGTACATCGGCTACGGTACGTTTATGGTTGTCGGTCATGGTTTCGACAATCACGGCTACGCCATTCGGCCCGTAGCCTTCGTATACCAGCTCTTCGTAGTTTTCACCCTCGCTGGCACCGGCACCGCGCTTTATCGCGCGGTCTATGGTGTCGCGGGTCATATTTTCTGACAGGGCTTTATCTACCGCCAAACGCAACCGCGGGTTGGCGCTAACATCAGGGTTTAAACGGGCAGCGACGGTTAGCTCACGGATAATTTTGGTGAATATTTTATTTTTTTTCGCATCCTGACGGGCTTTGCGATGCTTCATGTTCGCCCATTTACTATGGCCGGCCATCAGTTACTCCTTAGTTGTGGCAGCAAGATTGCTGCCACGGTGTTGCAGGTAAAATTAAAACTTATTGCGCTTTAGCCACCACTGCGATACCCAGCTCAGCCAGTTGCGCCGGGTTAGCGGCGCCCGGGGCATCCGTTAACGGGCAGGCCGCAGTGGCAGTTTTCGGGAACGCCATCACATCACGAATTGACGTAGCGCCAGTCATTAACATGACTAAACGATCCAGGCCGAAAGCCAAACCAGCGTGCGGTGGCGCACCGTATTTTAATGCTTCAAGCAGGAAGCCAAATTTCTCTGCCGCTTCTTCATCGCTGATCCCCAGCAAGGTGAAAACCTTAGCCTGTACTTCAGCAGTGTGAATACGCACCGAACCGCCACCTAACTCGGTACCGTTTAATACCATATCGTAGGCATTAGACAGCAGTTTACCCAGCTCAAGCTCGTTATTGGCAGTGTTTAAAAACGCCGCCGTATCCAGTGGCGAGGTAAAGGGGTGATGCACAGCAGAAAAACTACCATCGTCGTTTTCTTCAAACATCGGGAAATCCACTACCCACAGTGGTTTCCAGCCCGGCTGAGTAATACCTAAGTCTTCGCCCAGCTTTAAGCGCAGCGCACCCATGGCTTCACAGACCACTTTGTAGCTGTCGGCACCGAAGAAAATTAAATCGCCATTGGCAGCACCAGTGCGGGCAATAATAGTGCTGATAATGTCCGGTGTTAAAAACTTGGCAACCGGCGATTGCACGCCATCCGCGCCTGCTGCGACATCATTCACCTTCATCCAGGCTAAGCCTTTAGCACCGTAAATGCCGACAAAGCTGGTGTAGTTATCGATATCTTTACGCGATACTTTTTCGGCAGCGCCCGGCACTTTAAGGGCTACTACACGGCCTTTGGCATCGTTAGCCGGGCCGGAGAACACTTTAAATTCAACGTCTTTGAGTAAATCGGCCACATCGACAAACTGCATCGGGTTGCGCAAATCCGGTTTGTCTGAGCCATACAGCCGCATCGCTTCCCAATATTGCATGCGTGGCATCTTGCCTAAATCGACACCCAACAACTGGTTAAACATCTGTTGCACCATTTGCTCAGTCACTGCCATGACCTGCTCGGCACTCATAAAAGAGGTTTCAATATCAATCTGGGTGAATTCCGGCTGGCGATCAGCACGTAAGTCTTCATCACGGAAGCATTTAACTATTTGGTAGTAACGGTCCAGGCCTGACATCATCAGCAATTGTTTAAACAACTGCGGTGATTGTGGCAGCGCAAAAAACTGGCCCTTATGCGTACGGCTTGGCACTAAATAGTCGCGCGCGCCTTCCGGCGTCGCTTTGGTCAGAATGGGTGTTTCAACATCCATAAAGCCGTGGCTGTCCATAAAGTTACGCACAAAGCTGGTTACTTTAGCGCGAAACTTTAACCGATC
Organism: Rheinheimera pacifica; assembly: GCF_900108485.1. GTDB lineage: Bacteria > Pseudomonadota > Gammaproteobacteria > Enterobacterales > Alteromonadaceae > Alishewanella > Alishewanella pacifica. The sequence goes on from NZ_FNXF01000012.1 coordinate 94,571, forward strand.
ACTCATCAGCGGGCGGCGCAAGTCCAGATAACGGTACTTTAAGCGCTGCTCTTCGCTGTTATTCTGGTTGGAGTCCAGCGGCAGCGGGGCTGCTTTATTAAGAATAACCAACTCACTGGCGTATACTTCGACTGCGCCGGTGGCCATATCTTTGTTAATCTGAGAATCCGGCCGCGCCCGCACCTGGCCTTTAATTTGAATGCAGAATTCATTGCGCAGTGTATAGGCAACGTCAAACAGGTCTTTTAGATCCGGGTCACAAACTACCTGCACCATGCCTTCACGGTCGCGCAGGTCTAAAAAAATTAAACCACCCAGATCGCGGCGCCGGTTAACCCAGCCGCATAAAGACACTTGTTGCCCAACATGTTGTGCGGTTAATAAGCCGCAATAATGGCTACGCATTAAACCTTCCTTCTACCTTGCTAATCAGCGGTACTAAAATGACGGCTAATTATATAGAAATGACGCCTAATGTCACTGCCCGCTTACGAAAACACCGAACGGGAAAAACAATACTGATTCTTGCCTTGCTGCTTAACCCGGTACATCAGGCTGTCAGCCACTTTCAGCAATTTGGCACTGTCGGTACCATCATCCGGATATACGGCAATACCGATGCTGGCACCTATCTTAACCTCACCTACCGAGAGGGTTACCGGTTGGCTTAGCTGGTGCAACATTTTCTCTGCCACAATGGCGGCATCTTCACGGCTGAGCAGGCCAGTGAGTAACACCACAAATTCATCGCCGCCAAAACGGGCAACGGTATCGCTTTTTCTGACCGCGTCTTTGAGTATCAAAGCAAGTTTCAGCAGCAGCTCATCGCCAACATCATGGCCGTAAAGATCATTTACCTCTTTAAAACCGTCCAGGTCGATAAATAACAACGCCAGAATTTCATTATGCCGGGCATGTTGTAACAGAGCCTGCTCTATCCGCTCTTTAATCAGGCCACGATTAGGTAATTGTGTTAAATCATCATGTGTGGCCATAAAACGCATTTTTTGTTCGGCTTGCCGGCGCAGACGTACTTCTTTGCGCAACGAAAGATTCCAAATCACAAAAAAGGTCAGCAATGCCAATGCCGCGCCACCAATTTGCCACATCATGCGGTTAAACTGAGCTTTGTTAATGCCCTGCGTGATCTGAAAGCTAAACCACTTTTGATACAACTGCTGCCGCTCTGCCTGGCCGATGCTGCGCAGCCCCTTGTTGAGGATCTCTAATAACGGCTGGTAATCATTGCGTACCGCAATCAACGATGGGTAAGACGGTAAATCATCCAGCACCTGCACGCGCAGATACATATAGCCAGTCTGGCGCAACATTTCGCTGGCAGCTTCGACGGAATCAATAACAAAATCGACTTCGTGCTGCAGCAAAAGATCCAATCCACGGCGCAAGTCAGCAACAGGCTTTACGTCAATTTGTGGATAAGCATCATTAAGGTGTTTAGCCAATTGATAGTCTTTGTATATTGCCACCCGTTTACCATTCAGATCAGCGGTACTGACCACTGTAGCGGCATCTCCGCGGCTGAGAGCCGCCCATTGTATTGACCAGAACTCGTCGCTAAACACCGCATAACTTTTACGATCTTCCCGCTGCGAAACATTAGCAATAAGGTCGAGCTTTTTTTGCTGTAAGTCGGCCAGCATAACGTCGAACTGGCTGTAAACGCTGATGTCAAAATCAATATTCATCCGCTTGCTGAGTAAATTAAACATATCAACGGTAACACCTGCCGGGTTGCCATCCTCATCGACAAATTCCATTGGTGCCCAGTCGCTGAGCATACCAACACGCAGCTTGCTATGGTTGTTCAGCCAGTCGGTTTCTTTAAAAGATAACGGTACTTTGTCGCGAAAAGTCGAAAAATAATATTGCGATTTATCCGTGATCCAACGCTGCTCTGCCTGTATCAGCGTATCGAGCTTCAATGCTGTAAAACCTTGCCGGATATGCTCTGCCAACTCAGGTTTATCCGCTCTGACCAGGCTGTACAAAGGCGAACTGACACTGCTTGATTCCAGCCGGTTAAAACTGTCCCAAACGTTTAATTGCTGTAAGCGCATCGGCATAGTGGCAGAGGCACCAAAAAAGCCCAGCAGCTCTTCGCTTAACGAGGCGTCCAGCATCTCATTCAGGGAGCGATACCTGACAAACTCTAATTGCGGATAGCGTATCTGTAACTCGGCTACGTAAGGCGCATTTTCAAACACCCCCACTTTACCGGTAGTGGTGTCGTCCAATTGTTTCAGCTGCAATTTTGTCGGGCTGAAGAATTCTGAATTAAAACTGTAAAGCTGATGTGCATCCTGCAGATTGTCGGGCAGGCCTTTGTTGTCAGGAAAAGCCACCACTACATCAATCCGGCCTTTTTGCAGATTGCTCAGATTATTGAATGAAGTGTCTGGTACAAAAGCGATTTTTGTACCGGTTTGCTCAGACCAGTGTTGCCACATATCAACAAACAGCCCCTGCGCCTCGCCCTGCAACGAGACATGCATATATGGCTGGTTATCAATAGACACACCAAGCAACAAGGTATCCTGCTCTGCAGGCACTCCCAGCCAGCGTCTTTCAAGCTCATCAAGAAAGCTACGGTTAAGCCGCGCAGTTGCCTCAGCCAACTGTTGTGCCAGTTGCTTATTGGCAGGCAGCACCGCATATACCAGCTCCATCTTGCGCAATGCAATACGGCGGAACAAAGGAAACTTACGGTTAAGCTCTTCATAGCGGGGGTCTTGCGTAGGCAGCCGGTCCAGACCGGTAAAAGCGGCAACTTTTCCATCAAGGGCAGCCTGATACAAGGCAGTAATATTAGGAAAATACATAAAGTTGCCTTGCGGCAATTGTTGTTTTAACGCCGCCAGGTGGCCGGTATTTTCCACCACACCTATCACGAAGGGTTGCAGGTCTGTTAACGAGTTAACCCCGGTTAAATCGCGCATTACGTAGATATTGCTAAAAGCCTCAATATTAAGCTCTGTAAGCTTAAACATGGCACTGCGCTCTGGCGTGCTAGCCATAGCGCCATGTAACTGCACATCGCCTTGTTGCAGCAGTTTTAAAGTGTCTGGCCAATCGGCAGCAATAAAGTCTATCTGAATGTTTTCCTGGCGACCCACTTCGCGCCAGTAATCAACGGCCAGCCCGGCTACTTCGCCGTCAGCATTGGTAAACATATAAGGATAAGTGTCTGCACTTAACGCCACCTGCAACCTCGCAGGTAAGCCGGTTTCAGACGCATAAGTATGTGCCAGCGACAACATCAGCAACAAAGCTAAGGTAGATTTACCAATCATTATGTTATGCTTCCCAGCCTTAGTCTGTTAGTTGTACGCCGCCACGGGAGTAAGGTCAAGTCAGCTATGTTATATCTCGGCTGCCCGGTATGGGCCAACCCAAAATGGAAAAACGCGATCTACACTGTAGACGCAAAAGCAACCGACTTTTTGCCGCAATATGCCCGTTATTTTAACAGTGCTGAGGGCAACACCACCTTTTATGCTGATCCATCAGATGACACATTAAAGCGCTGGCAGCAAGACACGCCCGAGCACTACCGTTTTACTTTAAAAGTGCCGCAGCGCATCAGCCATCATGGTGGTGCAGACAGCCTGGTGCAGCTGGCAGACTGGCTTAAACGCATGGCTGTACTTGGCCAGAAGCTGGCGCTGGTGCATCTGCAACTGCCCGCCCGCACAGGCCCGGCCGACTTTGGCCAAATCAGTACACTGGTTGAGCAAATTAGCCAACAGTACCGCTGTGCACTGGAAGTACGCCATCCGGCTTTTTTTGACAAAGGCCAATATGAAATTCAGCTGCACAAAATGTTGCAGCACTATAAAGCTGAGCGCGTAGTAATCGACAGCAGAGCCTTATTTTCTGTGCCTGCAACCACTCAGGCGTTAATTGATGCCCAAGCCAAAAAACCACGGGTACCGGTGCATGCAATAAGTTTCAGCCAAACGCCTATGTTAAGGTTTATCGGTACTGATGATATGGCAGTAAACCGGCAGTTTTATCAGCCATGGCTTACTAAAGTGCCGCAATGGCTCGATGAAGGCAAAAGCCCGTTTTGCTTTTTTCATACGCCGGATAACCATTTAGCACCACAACTATGCCGCCAGTTTGCACAGGATTTAGCTTACGCCCACAGCTGCCTCGCGCCCTGGCCAGGCGAGCAGCAATTCAGTTTGCTGTAGTTTTGCGATATTTAAGGTAAAATAGCGCCACTTACACTGCTTTCTACCGACAAGTTTTTATGCAAAAAGATGCTATTTTCGCCGAGCCACTGGCTCATATTCAGGATTTTCGTTTTGACGATCAGGTCGCCGACGTATTCCCCGACATGATCCAGCGCTCGGTACCCGGCTATCAAACTATTATTCAAACCATTGGCAAGTTAAGCGGCCGCTTTCAACAGCCTGACAGTAATTACTACGATCTGGGCTGCTCGCTTGGTGCCGCAACACTGGCAATGCGGCGCAATATCAGCGTAGCCAACAGCAGGATCATCGCGGTAGATAACAGTAGTGCTATGGTAGAGCGCTGCGAGCGGCATTTGCTGGCGTTTCGCTCTGATATACCGGTTGAGGTAAAACTGGCTGATATTCGTCAGCAACCGATTGAACAGGCCGCTATAGTGGTAATTAACTTTACCTTGCAGTTTTTACCCAAAGAAGACCGTAATACCCTGATTAGCCGCGTATATCAGGGCCTAAAACCGGGCGGTTTACTGATCCTGTCAGAAAAGTTTATCAATAAAGACGCGCAGACTAACGACTTATTGGTGGAGTTACACCACGACTTTAAACGCGCTAACGGCTACAGCGAGCTGGAAATCAGCCAAAAACGTAGCGCACTGGAGAATGTAATGAAGCCAGATACCCTGCCGGAACACCAGCAACGCTTGCAACAAGCCGGTTTTACCAGCCAGACACTATGGTTTCAGTGTTTTAATTTCTGCTCAATGGTCGCGATTAAATAAGACCGCTCTTACATAAGGTTAGCTATGCTCGACTTCACACCTTTTTATGCCCAACTGGCCAGTAATAAATTGCATAGCTGGCTGCAGACGTTACCTGCGCAGCTGGCAAGCTGGAGCAAAGACGCCCTGCATGGCGACTTTAAACAGTGGCAAAAGGTAATCAGCAATCTGCCAACCACCACACCCAGCATGATTGAGCTAAAAACTGCGGTGCAGTTTGGCAGTGCAGACGATATCAGCAGCGGTGAAGCGCAGCAAATTCGTTACTTACTGCAGCAGTTAAAGCCCTGGCGAAAAGGTCCGTTTAATATTCACGGTATTGCTATTGATACCGAATGGCGCTCTGACTTTAAATGGGATCGGGTACTGCCGCATATTGCGCCGCTGGCACACCGCACTGTGCTGGATGTGGGCTGTGGCAGTGGTTATCACCTGTGGCGCATGCGCGGCGAAGGCGCAGAATTTGTCGTCGGCATTGACCCGTCGCAGCTGTTTTATGCCCAGTTTCAGGCGATAAAACACTTTAACCCTGATCCCGCGGTAAACCTGATCCCCATCGGTATTGATGAGATGCCGGCGCTAAAGCAGTTTGATACCGTATTCTCGATGGGCGTATTGTACCACCGCCGCTCACCGCTGGATTTTCTGCAGCAGCTGAAAAACCAGCTGCGCCCCGGTGGCGAGTTGGTGTTGGAAACTCTAGTGGTAGAAGGCGACGAAAATACAGTATTAGTGCCCGGCGAGCGTTATGCCAAAATGCGCAATGTCTGGTTTATTCCCAGCGTAGCCGCCTTAACGCACTGGCTGCAGCGGCTGGGCTTTAGCAATGTACGGCTGGTAGATTTAAACCGCACTACGTTAGATGAGCAGCGTAAAACCGACTGGATGGACAATGAAAGTTTAATTGATTTTCTTGATGCAACTGATCATAGTAAAACCATCGAAGGCTATCCGGCACCGCTTCGAGCGGTGATTGTCGCCAACGTTTAACGCCACAGGAGCGCACACCCGTTATGCCTTATCGTCCACGTTCAACTCTGGAGCAATGGCGCATTTTGCAAGCAGTGGTCGATGCCGGCGGCTATGCTCAGGCGGCTGAGATGCTGAATAAAAGCCAGTCATCACTCAACCACGCCGTAGCGAAATTGCAAAACCAGTTGGGTGTTGAACTGCTGGAAGTGCGCGGCCGCAAAGCCTATCTGACCGAAGCCGGTGAAGTGATGCTGCGCCGCTCCCGTTTGCTGACACAACAAGTAGAAGATCTGGAATTGCTAGCGGCCAATATTGATCAGGGTTGGGAGCCGGAAATTCGCATTGCGGTAGAACTGGCCTACCCGCGACGCTTTTTAAATGAAGCCCTGGCAGCTTTTTATCCGCTTAGCCGCGGCAGCCGTATTCAGCTTATCGACTGTGTTATTACCGGTACAGCAGAAATGATCCTGCAAAAGCGGGCCGATCTGGTTATTGCCGCTTCGTCGGTTATTCCCAAAGGCTACCTCGGTGAACATTTATGCAGCACCCGCTTTATTCCGGTTACAGGCAGCCAGAATCCACTGGCCACAGCAAACCATATTGATCAGAATGAGCTAAGCCAGCATTTGCAACTGGTGATCCGTGATACTGCGCAAAAACCGCAGGAAAATGCCGGTTGGTTGCGGGCAGAACAACGCTGGACGGTAGATAATTTTTTTGAAGCAATAGAAATTTTGCAACTCGGGCTGGGGTTTTGCTGGCTACCGGATTTTATGGTGACAGACTATATTGCCCGTGGCACTCTGATACAACTAAGCCTGAACCAAAGCAGCGAGCGCATAGCGACCATATCGCTGGTAGCTCCGAAAGAGGAAACACTTGGCCCCGGCAGTAAACAATTACGCCAGTTAATTCTGGCGGCTCATCAAAAATCCTGAGGCAACGATGCAACAACAAGAACTGAACAACTTAATGCAGGCCGCGGCCGCAGACGCGGTAAACTACGCCGCAGAAGAACACAAATTAACGCTGGATCACAGCATCGACAGCCTGCAGCAAATTGATGTGCTGTTGGCAGAATTACACAGCCGGGAGCAAAAGCAACGTCATTCAGCTGAAGTGGTGTTTACCTTATGTAACATTATCGGCGCTTATATTGGTGAGTTGTTTATCGCCAATGTTGGCGGCCACTGGCAGCATGATCAGACTGACAGCGAAGCGCCCTTTGTTTATATAAGGCTGAATGACAAAGAATTTCCATTCGCTTCAGTGTGTTACCACAAAATCACCCGCGACAACAGCATCAGTTTATATGACTATGTAAAGCAGGCCATGGCAAATGCTATGCAGTAAGGCTTTTGTCGGCGGCGTTAAGCAGGTAAAATGCCGCCAATTTTTAGCCTTTCCACTTTCAGTCATTCGAGGATTGCCGTGAGCGAGCAGAAAACATCGTTAAGCTACAAAGACGCCGGAGTTGATATTGACGCAGGTAATGCGTTAGTTGAACGTATTAAAGGCGCAGTCAAACGCACACGTCGCCCTGAGGTTATGGGGGGTTTAGGTGGCTTTGGTGCGCTGTGCCAAATTCCGGCCGGTTATAAAGAACCGGTACTGGTATCAGGCACTGACGGTGTAGGCACCAAACTGCGACTGGCCATGGACTTAAAACGTCATGACGGTGTAGGTATTGATTTAGTAGCCATGTGTGTTAACGATCTGGTCGTTCAAGGTGCAGAGCCGCTGTTTTTCCTTGATTATTACGCCACAGGCAAGCTGGATGTCGACACCGCATCGGCTGTAGTTAACGGCATTGCTGAAGGTTGTTATCAGTCTGGTTGTTCACTGGTTGGCGGCGAAACCGCCGAAATGCCGGGCATGTATCACGGCGAAGATTATGATATTGCCGGTTTCTGTGTTGGCGTAGTGGAAAAAGCCGATATTATCGACGGCAGTAAGGTAAAACCAGGCGATCAGTTAATTGCCATGGCGTCTTCCGGCCCACACTCCAATGGTTTCTCGTTAATTCGTAAAGTACTGGAAGTCAGCGGCCAAAGCCCGGATACACTGCTTGAAGGCAAGTCTCTGGCCGACCACCTGCTGGAGCCTACCCGCATTTATGTGAAAAACCTGCTTAACCTGTTTAAGCAAACCCCGGTGCATGCGTTGTGTCATATTACCGGTGGTGGTTTTTGGGAAAATATTCCGCGGGTATTACCGGAGAATACCAAAGCCGTTATCGATGGTAATAGCTGGCAGTGGCCAGCCATTTTTAACTGGCTGCAGCAGCAAGGCAATATCAGCCGCCACGAAATGTACCGCACCTTTAACTGTGGTGTGGGCATGTTGGTGGTAGTACCGCAGGACAAACTGCAACAGGCCATCAGCATACTGCGTGATGCCGGTGAAACAGTATGGCACCTGGGTGAAATTCAGTCTGCAGCGGCAGGCGATGAGCTGGTTATTATTAACGAATAAGGCAACCGATGAAATCTATCGTAGTACTGATTTCCGGCAGCGGGTCAAACCTGCAGGCCATTATTGACGCCTGCAGCAGTGGTTTTATCCCTGGTAAAGTCAGTGCCGTGATTTCAAATAAAGCGAATGCCTACGGGCTGGTACGGGCGAATGAAGCGGGTATCAGCACGCAGGTACTCAGCCATAAAAATTATGCCAGCCGCGACAAATACGATCTGGCACTAACTGACGCCATTGAGCAGCACAAACCTGATTTAGTGATATTAGCCGGCTTTATGCGTATTCTTACGCCGGCTTTTGTACAACACTTTAACGGCCGCCTGCTTAACATTCACCCTTCGTTATTACCTAAATATCAGGGCCTGACTACACACCAACGCGCTATTGATGCAGGTGATAGCGAGCATGGTTGCAGTGTACATTTTGTTACCGAGCAGCTTGATGGTGGCCCGGTCATTTTACAGGCGAAAGTGCCGGTATTTGCCGATGATGATGCCCAAAGCCTCGCTGAGCGGGTACATGAACAGGAACACCGTATTTATCCGCTGGTAGTTCGCTGGTTTTGCCAAAACCGTTTACAACAGCACTCAGATCAGGCATGGTTAGATGGCAATTTATTAGCAGCCAACGGTTATGCCAATGATGAAGACGAAGACTAGCTGGCGCTTATGGGCGCCTTTTGTTGTAATAACGGCACTCTTTTGCAGCGCCGCCAGTGCTGAAACCGTACCGTTAAGCAGTTTTAACGCCGATTACATTGTGTATCGGGCGGGTAAAAAACATGGCGAAGCCAACCGTTATTTAAAAACCACAGAACAAGGCTATCAGCTGGGTTACAGCAGTGATATCAGTTGGATGATATTCTCTGACAGGCGGCATGAAACTTCAGACTTTACCGTAACCGATGGTGCTATTCAGCCACTGCGTTATGTGATGACACGCTCAGGCACAGGCCCAAACCGCTACTACGAGCTAAACCTCGACCCTGTCGCTAAAGTATTAAGCGAAGGTAAAGCGCGTAAACCCAAAACAGTTGAGTGGCAGAGCGACTGGCTGGATCAGATAAGTTATCAGCTGCAACTGGTGCTGGACTTACGTGCCGGTAAAACTGAATTTACATACAATGTGCTAAACCGGCATGGTGACAGCAAGCCTTACCACTATAAAGTGGTGGCCGAAGAAATGCTGCCACTGCCCTATGGTAATATTAAAACCTTACGTATCGCCCGTATTGAAGAAAACAGCGATAAACAGATTTACGCCTGGGTCGCACCAGAGCTGGATTACATGCTGGTGCGCTTATGGCGCGGTGAAGACAATGTTGAACAGTTCGACGTACAATTACACAAACTTGACCTGACACCCGCCGTTCAGGCCAGCGGTTCGCCATAGCGAAACAGCTGGCTTTCTCCGGCTGCCATCTTATGCCACTGTTCATTATTGGTTAGCGGTTCAGTGGCAATAATCGTCACCACATCATTGGGTGTGGTTTCACGGCTAAAATCAATATCAACATCAACATCTGACAACCGGGCAATACCAAAAGGTGCGCGCCGGGTTATCCAATGCAGTTTGGTGGTGCAATAGGTTAATAAGTACTCACCATCGGTCAGCAACATATTAAATACGCCCAGCTTTTGCAGCTCTTTACATTTACGCTGAATAAACGTAAATGCCGCTTTGCGCCCTGGTGGTTTTTGTGGATACCTTTTGTCCAGTTCGCTGAGTAAATAACAAAACGCCCGCTCGCTGTCGGTAGTGCCCACCGGGGTAAAGCGTGCTACCGGCAATTGCTGATAACCACTTAGCTGACCATTGTGGGCGTAGGTCCAGTACCGGCCCCATAACTCACGGCTAAACGGATGGGTATTTTCCAGCCCTACCCTGCCGCGGTTCGCCTGGCGCACATGGGCAATAACCGCTTTGCTCTTTATCGGATAATCTGACACCAGCCGGGCAATTTCTGACTGATAGCTTGGCAAGGCATCTTTAAAAGTACATACGCCTTTATTTTCATAAAAGGCTACGCCCCAGCCATCTTTGTGCGGGCCGGTGCGCCCGCCCCGCTCTTTTAAGCCTTTAAAGCTAAAGCAAATATCAGTTGGCACATTAGCCGACATACCAAGTAATTCACACATACGCGTCCTTAGCTGAGAAAGTGCTGCGGCGAAACTAAGCCAAAAGGCTATGCTTAAACGTAATAGCCTAAGAGTTGTGGCTAAAGTTGACAATCACTTTATGCGACAACCGCTTTTAGGCTTGCAACTTTAGTTAAAGCGTTTTACTCTAACCACACAGTGGTCAGACCTCTCATTGGGAGAAAAAAATGGAAGGGTTAGTTTTTTCTGCGGTACTTATCGCCGCAATTGGCATACTGGCGTATAACCGCGCCAGCTTAACAATGTTTACTGCCGTTATCGCAGTAATACTGGCAGCAGGCACAGCATTAGATATAGTTGGCGTAATAAGCTGGATAGTATTTTTACTGATTACACTGCCGCTGAATATTGCCGCAGTACGCCAGCAATACCTGACTAAACCGCTACTTAAAGTGTACCGTAAAATCATGCCGGAAATGTCCAGCACTGAGAAAGAAGCGATCGACGCCGGTACTACCTGGTGGGAAGCTGACTTATTCCGTGGCAACCCGGACTGGCATAAAATGCATAACTTCCCGGTACCGCGGTTAAGTGCCGAAGAGCAGGCCTTCCTCGACGGTCCGGTAGAAGAAGTGCTGGCCATCATGGATGATTGGCATACTACGCACGAACGCGCAGATTTAACGCCTGAAGTTTACCAGTATTTAAAAGACAAAGGCTTTTTCGCCATGATCATCAAAAAAGAATATGGTGGTCTGGAATTCTCCGCTTACGCGCAGTCTTGTGTGCTGCAAAAACTCACCAGCAAGAGCATGGTGTTATCCAGTATTGTCGGTGTACCTAATTCTTTAGGCCCGGGAGAACTGCTGCAACACTACGGTACTGACGAGCAGAAAAAACATTATTTACCACGGCTGGCCAAAGGCCTTGAAGTGCCCTGTTTTGCCCTGACCAGCCCGGAAGCAGGTTCAGACGCTGGTGCAATCCCCGATACCGGTATTATTTGTAAGGGCCAGTGGGAAGGCGAAGAAGTCATTGGTATGCGCCTGACCTGGGACAAACGTTATATCACCCTGGCGCCTATTGCGACTGTGCTGGGTTTAGCATTTAAACTGTACGACCCGGAAAAACTGCTGGGAGATAAAGAAGAGCTGGGCATTACCTGTGCCCTTATTCCTGTTAGTACGCCGGGCGTAAAAATTGGCCGCCGTCACTTTCCGCTAAATGTGCCGTTTCAAAATGGCCCTACCCAGGGTAAAGATATTTTTGTGCCGCTGGATTACATTATCGGTGGCGCGAAAATGGCCGGTCAGGGCTGGCGTATGCTGGTAGAGTGTTTGTCTGTAGGCCGCGCTATTACCCTGCCATCTAACAGCACCGGCGGTATTAAAGCGGTAGCTATGGCCACCGGCGCTTATGCCCGTATTCGTCGTCAGTTCAGATTGCCGATTGGTAAGATGGAGGGCGTGGAAGAAGCAATGGCACGTATCGGCGGTTATGCCTATATGGCTGATGCCTCTACTACTATGTCGGTCGGCTCAATAGATTTAGGCGAGAAGCCGTCAGTAATTTCAGCCATTACCAAATACCATATGACCGAACGGATGCGCCAGGCCATTATCGATGCAATGGACATTCACGGTGGTAAGGGCATTTGTATGGGCCCGAACAACTATCTGGCGCGCGGTTATCAGGGTGCTCCGGTAGCCATTACAGTAGAAGGCGCCAACATTTTAACCCGTAATATGATTATCTACGGTCAGGGCGCTATTCGCTGCCATCCTTATGTACTGGCCGAATTGCAAGCTGCCCAGTTAGACGATCAGGGTGCGGCAGTAACCGCCTTTGATAAAGCGCTGTTTGGCCATATTGGTTTTGCTATCAGTAATTTCTTCCGTACCTTCTGGTTATCATTAACTGGTGGTGCTTTTAGCAGCGCGCCTTATGGCGATGCAACGGCAAAATACTATAAGCAAATGAACCGCTTTAGTGCAGCGTTAGCTCTGATGTCAGATGTTGCCATGGGTACCTTAGGCGGTGACTTAAAACGTCGCGAGCGGATCTCAGCCCGTTTGGGTGACATTTTAAGTATGCTGTACCTCACGTCTGCAGTGTTAAAACGCTACAACGACGAAGGCCGTAAGATTGACGATTTACCCCTGGTACAATGGGCTTGTGAAGACAATCTGGCGAAAGCTCAGCTGGCACTGAATGAGTTATTTGACAACTTCCCTAACCGCGTAGTGGGCGTGGTGTTAAAACGGGTAGTGTTTCCATGGGGCCGTACCTTACGTAAAGCTTCAGATGTTATTGAGCACAAGGTTGCCCGCATTATGCAAACGCCGGGCGAAGCACGTTCACGCCTGGGCCATCATTTATACCTGAAGAACGAGCCGTTAAATCAGTTAGGTTTAATGGAGCAGGCATTGCGCGATGTGCTGGCCGCAGAACCGGTGTTTGATAAGGTTACCCATGCTGCCGGTAAGCGCCTGCCGTTCTATCGCCTGAATGAAGTTGCCGAGTTAGGTTTACAGTTAAAAGTTATTAGCGAAGCCGAAGCTGAACAGCTGCGGGTGGCTGAACGTGGCCGTTTATTTGCCATTAATGTTGATGATTTTGCCCCCGAATATCTGGCGGCAGATAAAACCCTGACCCAACAAGGTGCAGGTGCAGTAGAGAAAGATCAGGCTGCATAAATCATTTTTTAACTGATAAAAAAACGCCGGTTTTCACACCGGCGTTTTTATTTACTGCAATCTGCTTAGTTAAAGTTCACCACTAATTCAGCTGAACAGCTGGCTGTTGCCTGCTGACAAATTTTGTATGTTACTGTAGGCGCTTCAGAACGGAAGTTGTCGTTAATACGCCCTGGCGCGGTTAAATCCCTCACCGCTTCATTGTCACGATACAAGGTTAGCCCTGTCGCGTCACCGCTCCAGTCCAGCTGCACCAGGCTCATACCAAAACGGGCGCGCACGGTGCGCAGTAGTTCCAGGCTGGCGTCCAGTGGTGGTAATGCTCCTGGCAAACTAAAGGATACAATTACCGGATCATGGTCAGACGAGCGGTAGGCATCAGGCGCATAGAAATCGAGCTGCTGCTGCGGTGATTTAAACTCAACGTTATAATCCAGCGCTATTGGCTCGTCGGCGTTAATATTCCATTTAGTGGCATCGGCCAGATACTGCAGTGCCATATCGTTAAGCAAGGCGTGGTCCAATGAACCCGACAAGCCAGAGAACACATAACCATGCCCCGATTTACCCAGTGCATCAAACACGTTGATATATCCGGCCTGGGCCAGCGTGGTAATAGGATCTTCTTTGGCATAAGCGTTTAAGTCGCCCATTACCACTGCCGGAATATCGGCAAAGTGCTCTGCAGCAAAAATACCAATTGCCTGAGCTGCGCGGGTGCGTGTCAGGTTACAGTTGCCCTGGCCATCGCCGGTATCCGGATCGGCGGCACCGCAAGCAGAACCTTTGGATTTTAAGTGATTAACCATCACAGCAAACTCAGCGTTATTTTCTACCAGGTTAAAACGCTGTGCCAGCATAGGCCGGTTACTGCTATCGTTAAACAAGGCCGCGCCCTGGGCATCTTTAGCTGAGTTTACTGAATTAAGGATCAACAACTCACCTGCTGGCTGCACCTGATCAGCTCGGTAGATCAACCCTACCGCTATTTCATCAGTACCAACCGGGCCTGCTGCACTAACATACTGCCAGCTGTTGTTGCCTGAAGCCGTACGCAAACCCTGCACCAGATCAGCAATAGCAGAAGTACTGCTGTAGCCATCGTTCTCAATTTCCATCAGGCCAATAACGCTGACATCCATCGCAACCATAGCAGACAGGATCTTCGCCCGCTGGCGTTCAAACTCTACTGCAGTATTAGCACCACGCGCTGTCGGGAAGCCCCCGCCAGTGCCATTACCGTTAAAGTAATTCAGCACATTGAAACTGGCCACTTTAACATTGCCATCGGCAGAGAGCTCCGGCGCGGCCGTTCTTGGGTTGCTATGCACAAAATTAACGCTGGTCGTTGGCATAATTCGGTACTCATTAAATGAGTAGTGCACGGTACCGGTTAAATTGATCACGGTATCACCGCTGCGAACAGGATTACCGGCCGATAAACCGCCTGTAGGATATGGCACTGTGGCAGGGTTCTGTATTGTACTGGCGTCATCCAGCACAATTTTATTCAGCGCATGCTGTGCTGCCAGTGCAATAGCATCCGCACCCGGTGCTACAACCTGAGTTGGCGTATAGCGGCGGCCATTGGCCAGCGTTAACTCGCCATAACGGCCCAGAGTAAAGGTATCATTTACCGTTAATGGCTGGCTAAAGCGCACCAGCATGCCTTCTACCGCTTCCAGCTCACTTAAATTCAGTACAGGCAGAGTCATCTCAACCGGCTGTGGTAACGCACTGCTGCCACAATCAAGCGTTGCAGTAATACTGCTAAGTTGAGTCTGGGTAAAATACTCGTTCACAGTGCCCTGCAAACGCACACGCTGGCCAACATTAACACCAAGATTGCTGGTATTTACATAAACAAATAGCCCTTCAGATGTAGCCGGATCATTATCCTGCTCTGCCCCAACGGCTTGGATGGTATAGCCCTGCAGCCCCGGTAAAGTTTGCGTGACTACGGCTTCTACCTGCAAAATCTGCCCAACCAGCGGGCTTGCCATACCACTACCCTGTATTGCAGAAATTGCCGTTGCTGGCTCACCACAGCTTAAAATCGGCTCTGGTTCCGGCTCAGGATCTGGCCCGGGGCCACCGCCTTCACCATTAAATAAACCGATGTCAGAAAAATCATTAATAGCAAAGCCATTCCATTCATTTGCTGGCTCAAATACGTCAAACGGATTAGCGTCATAGGTCACGGCCTTACGGCGTAAGGTTCTGTCAATGGTAGAGGTTTCGCCACTGCCCCAGGCAGTACCGGGGTTAAAACCAACCTGCCCGAATGAATCAATTACAACACCATCTTTACGCAAGGTTATGGCATCGTTGCCATTCCAGGAGGCATTACCTGACACCTGATTTGCCAGGTCTCTTAGCTCCGCTACGGCACTGGTATGCACATATACAAAAGTGCCACCTGCCGGCACAGTACCGTTAAGCGTAGTGGTATTGGTTGCTGTTGCAGCACCATTGGCAAATACCTGTATTGTATAACCATTGAGTGAAATAGCTTGTTCGGTCGGGTTGTATAGTTCAAGTGCTTTATTGTTACCCGAGCCTTCTACATATTCGGAAATAAACAATTCGGCATTCACTGCCGGTGCCAATAACATGGCGATAGTTGCTGATAGAGTCCTGATTTTCATGTGTTCTCCCTGGAGGTGTTATTAAGGACATCTGAATATAAAGCGCTTTTATGGCAGATTCATTAACTTTATCTACTGAATTTCGCTTATTTTCTTACATCTTACCGTCAATAAAATTTACACCTCACTAACCAGCTGTTTTACATCAATATGTAAATTAAATAGACGTAAAGCCATCTAATTTTAAAGTGCTACTTCCATCTGACGTCAGGATCAGGTTTACTGTGTCAGACCATAATTAACGGAGCCCGATATGTTTAAAGTGAATCAGTATTTTGATGGTAAAGTTGCCTCTATTGCCTTTGAGGGCGAGCAGTTACCGGCAACAGTAGGCGTAATGGCACCGGGTGAATATGAGTTTGGTACCAGCCAGCATGAAGTGATGACAGTAATAAGCGGCGCGCTGACCGTTTTACTGCCAGGAGCAAACGGCTGGCAAACCTTTAGCCGGGGCCAGCATTTTTCGGTGCCGGCTGACAGTAAGTTTCAGGTGCAGGTAGCGGTAGATACAGCATACCTTTGCACTTACGCCTGATACAATAACCCGATGCCAAAGTAACAAGGAACCACCATGCGCGGTATGCGCTCTGCAGCTAAACAGCCTGACCCCGCCAAAAGACCTGAAGCAACCAGCCTGAGACAGACACTGGCCATGTTATGGCCTTATCTGTGGCAATTTAAATACCGCGTATTGCTGGCGTTGCTGGCTTTAGTTGCTGCTAAAGCCGCCACCCTGTTAATGCCACTGGCATTAAAATATATCGTTGATGCACTCGATCAGGGCCAGCACAATCTGCTTGTTGTGCCGCTGGCTATGCTATTGCTGTATGGTGGCCTGCGCTTTGCCAGTGTGTTTTTTGGTGAAGTACGCGACGCCCTGTTTGGCCGGGTAACCGAGCATGCCATGCGTAAGCTGGGCCTGCGGGTATTTCAGCATTTGCACAGTTTAGAGCTGGCGTTTCACCTGGACCGGCAAACCGGCGGTATTAGCCGTGATATTGAGCGCGGCACCAATGGCCTGAGTTTTTTAATGCGCTTTTTAATGTTTAATATCGCGCCAACCTTATTTGAAATTCTGGCTGTAGCGCTGATTTTCGCTACCTTGTTCTCTCCGCTTTACTCGGTTGTTACTGTGCTGGCTGTTGCGGTGTATATCTTTTTTACTGTGGTGATTACCGAATGGCGCAACAAATACACCCGCGAAGCCAACCAGGCTGATAACACCACTAACAGCCGCGCCGTTGACAGCCTGCTTAACTATGAAACGGTAAAGTATTTTAATAACGAGCACTACGAGGCGCAAACCTACGACAGCTTTCTGGCAAAGTGGGAACAAGCCCGCTTAAAAAACCGTTTAAGCCTGCTGGCATTAAACTCGGGCCAGGCACTGATTATTGCCGCGGCTATTACCGCGCTAATGTGGCTGGCGGCAGACGAAGTTGTCAGTAAACAGCTGACGCTGGGCGATTTAGTGATGGTTAACGCCTATATGATCCAACTGTTTTTACCGCTTAACTTTTTGGGTTTTGTTTATCGCGAAATCCGCCGGGCGTTAACAGATTTAGAAAATATGCTCGGCTTACTAAAGCGCAAACCAGATATTACCGACGCACCGGATGCCACCACCCTGCAACTTGCTAACGGCAGTATCCGTTTTCAGCAGGTCGATTTTGCTTACCAGAGCGGGCGGCCTATTTTGCAGCAGTTAAGTTTTACGGTACCGCCCGGCAGCAAGGTGGCGATTGTTGGCGCCAGTGGTGCCGGTAAAAGCACTATCGCCCGGCTGCTATACCGCTTTTACCGTATCAGCGGCGGCAGTATCTGCATTGATGATCAGGATATCAGCACCGTTACGCTCGACAGCCTGCGCCGCGCTATTGCCATAGTGCCACAAGACACCGTGCTGTTTAACAGCAGCATACGTGACAATATCCGCTACGGCCGCCCGAATGCCAGCGAGCAGGAGGTTGAACAAGCAATAGACTTAGCACACCTGCGCGGCTTTATTAACAGCCTGCCGCACGGCGATGCGACTCAGGTAGGCGAGCGCGGGCTAAAAGTATCAGGTGGCGAAAAGCAGCGCATAGCTATTGCCCGGGCTATTTTAAAGAAATCGCCGATTCTGGTATTCGATGAGGCCACCTCAGCGCTCGACTCAACGTCCGAGCAAGCCATATTACAAGCCATGCGCGAAGTGGCACGTAATCATACCAGCGTGGTAATAGCACATCGTTTATCCACCATTACTGATGCCGACAATATTATTGTATTAAAACAAGGCAGGCTGGCAGAGCAAGGCAGCCACAACGAACTGCTGGCCGCCAACGGCGAATACGCCCGGATGTGGCAGTTACAACAAAAACAACAAAGCTAATTGTAACTGCCAACAGGCTAGCGCTAATACTAGCGCTAATAATTATGCAGTTTTGGGTCCACTGATATAACGATACAACAGTGCACCTGCTATAGCGCCAACGATCGGAGCTAACCAGAACAGCCACAACTGCGTTACGGCCCAGTCACCCACAAATACAGCAACACCGGTACTACGCGCCGGATTAACCGAGGTGTTAGTTACCGGTATACTGATCAGGTGAATAAGGGTTAAACACAAGCCTATGGCTATCGGCGCAAAGCCCTGGGGTGCACGTTTGTCAGTTGCGCCCATAATGACCACTAAAAACAGCATCGTCAGCACCACTTCCGTCAACAGTGCCGCCTGCATACTGTAACCGCCGGGCGAATGCGCGCCATAGCCATTGGAAGCAAAACCCGCCGATACATCAAAACCAGCTTTGCCGGTGGCAATGCAATACAGTACAGCACCAGCAGTTATAGCCCCCAACACCTGTGACACTATATAGGGTAACAGCTGGTTCGCCGCAAAGCGGCCACCGGCCCATAAACCAATTGATACCGCCGGGTTTAAATGGCAACCCGAAATATGGCCAATGGCATAAGCCATGGTTAATACCGTTAAACCAAAAGCTAACGACACGCCGGCAAAACCAATACCCAGTTCAGGAAAGGCCGCCGCCAATACAGCGCTGCCACAGCCACCCAGCACCAGCCAGAAAGTACCGATAAACTCTGCAACATAAGATCTCATAGTGTTTTCCTTGTTTTAATTAACCATCTTCCAAATCACAAACAGTAAACCAGCACACCGCTACAACCTGGTTACTGCCATACAACACATTGAAAATACTCTGAACACTGAGAAACAGCAAGGTAGGAACAATTCAACGGCATAGGCTTATCAACCGCAAAATCATGATGACAGATAAAGCAGCCTATCTTGCTGATGGACTACAGCCTGGCCGCTAATCCGGCCAGAACAGAGGTTTTACCTATTGACTCTGGGAAGGCTTATGTTTGTTATGTGGCCGGCCACTCTCGCGATAAAACTGACATTTGGACTTTGTCCATGAATCGACCATTGCGATAGCCTGATTCTCTTTTGATCCCTTCGTGCTGATAGCCTGCTTTTTCATACGCTTTGATTGCCGCTACGTTGTCACGATAAGCCGTAAGTTCTATTCGATGTAAACTAAGGTGCCTTGGCTGATATTTCACAATTCAACGCAATAGCATATGCTCATTTCAATTTTTCCAGATGGTGTTTCCTCAAGCTGCGCTTCACTGACCCAAGAAAATCCAGCCTTGAGAAGGCTTTTCTCTGATGCAGGGTTTTCTCTAACAGTCCGAGCACGCAGTTTTTTTAATCCCAGAATACGTGCAATTTCTATGCTGAGTATGAGGGCGCGCCCGGATACACCATGACCTCTATGCGTAGGTGCAACCCAGTAGCCAATCTCTGCATCCTCCTTCTTAATATCAAATATCACTAAGCTCCCAAGAAACGAGTCTGAGCTTGCGTCAGCGATTGTTAAAACCGCCAACGTTCTATCGCGCAACCTGTCTGCGATTACGCCTCGAATCATGTTGCGGACAACCTGCGGTGTATATTTTTCCAGCGGAAGGTGAGCAAAACGCTTGACTAGCGCATCGTCTGCTCCCGCTGCATAGGCATCTGCATCGATATCAGACATAAGCCGGATCGTCACTACTCCATCAGAGATAGGGACCGCTGTTGTGAAATCTTTTTCTAGGCTTTGAACAAACTTATTTTGCTCGATCATTTCTACTCCTCGGAACAGCCTCTTCAATCTTCACAGGGTTTTTCTCAAAATAACTCATTTCCGGCAGATATGGATTTGCGCTACAAGCGCCAAATCATACTGGCCTAGTCCTGTTGGCAATTCGTAAATGTTTTCCTCAATCAAGCGCGGATTAAGTTTAGCCTTTGAAGCCAGTTCAGCTCCTTGGGCCAAAAATTGAGAAGATTGATCAATGCCCAGCAAGGGCTTGACACCCAATGCTGCCAGAGACAGCAACTCACGAGCATTACTGCAACCCGAGCGCCGCAGGCGCATTGTGCTAGCGTTTGTTAGAGCTCATAATTTGATGACAGCCAACATATCTTCGCCATCTTCATCAAAGCCGACTTCCTGAAAACCAAAACTAGAATAAAAATCTTTAGCTACGGGGTTTGCAGGGTCATAACAAATTTCAATCACCTTTATTTTATCGCACGCTTTGATTTCATTTACTGCCAAATTTAAAGCTATTCTACCAATCCCAGCGTGTTGGTAACGCTGATCAACCATGAAACGCCATATAGAAACTTTTTCAGGCGTTTCAGATACCCACATGAAAAACCCGACAGGTTTATCGTTCTGATAGATAGCTCTGCAGGTATGCCCTTGGCAATAATGTGACTCAACCAATGACCACATATTGCTGGCAACATATTCCTGTTGCTCATCCGTGACATCTAAGCCGCATACGGCTTCATAATTTGAACTATTAATTTCTTCCAGTGTGATACTCATAACTTTCCTTAGCTCTAATAACGCCGCCAGCACGCGCGGCTTTGTAGTGAGGCCGCACAGTGCTCAGCCAACAAGAGCACAATCTCCTTGCCCGGAGCACCAGATGGCCGTTACCTGGTACTGACCTTACAAAGCCATTTTGAGCACAGGGCCGCAGCCATTAGGGTAGCTCCAGCCACTCTTCATAAGTGATGCGGCTAATATGTTCTGTTCGGTAGTCCTGCATGAATTGGTTGTATTTTTTCTCTTCAATATGGTGATGGCGGAAGCCACACTTGGACTGGGCTACCTGGGATTGCGTATTGTTGGCAAAATAACCACACCATAACGCCTTCAGCTTCAGGGTTTCAAAAGCGTGGCGCATTACTGCACGCACTGCTTCCGGGATCAGACCCTTGCCCCAATATGGCACGCCAATCCAGTATGCGATTTCGCCTTCCTGTTCGCTGATCTCAAAGTTGCTATTGGTACCGATCAGAATACCTATGCAACCAACCGCGTGCTGGGTTTCCTTTAACTCGACCGCATAGACCTCAGGATGGTTAAAGACCGTACGAATAATGTCGCGGCTCTGCTCCACACTGGTATGCGGTGGCCAACCCGCAATGGGCCCAACCCGTTCATCCCGGGCATATTCGTACAGATCGGCTGCATCCATCTCCTGCCAAGGGCGTAGTAGTAGTCGTTGTGTTTCAAGTCTCATCATCCAGTCCTCATTTAGCTGTATTTTGCAGCAGGCAGTGTATGAAGATACTGGCCGATGGTAAATGCCATTACCTTGGCAGTTTCGGTACTTTTAGCAACTTTTGCATATCCTGTGGTAAGCTTTATGCCTTTGTATACGGGAGCATCCAGTCATTATGCAGCATATTCCGAAACTGTTCGCCCCAGACAATGCGATAGTCACA
The DNA here is from genome assembly GCF_900108485.1 of Rheinheimera pacifica. Lineage (GTDB taxonomy): Bacteria > Pseudomonadota > Gammaproteobacteria > Enterobacterales > Alteromonadaceae > Alishewanella > Alishewanella pacifica. The sequence continues at coordinate 116,263 of NZ_FNXF01000012.1, forward strand.
GGAGAAAGTACACTAGCTGACTTGCCAGGGATACCTCTTTCCTTCGGGCATGCTTACATGACACTACTGGTCTGCATTTCCGGAAGTGCGTATTTCACCCTGAACTTCAAGGATCATGTTGTCAGGCCTAATGATGTGTTGGTGCTGGCAGAAGACACCATCGCCCTGTTGAAACGCCGCTCACGCTGCTTCAGGGTCTATTTTTGCCTGATGCCAAAAAGCTTTGCAGCTGAGGTCGCCTACCAACTACCTAACCCCTTGTTCATGTTTCTGCATGATCACCCTCATTGTGTGCCTGCCGCGAAAGATAAGCCATTAATAGCGATGTGGCTGAAACAGATGCAAGACATTACGCAGCATTGCCCAACCTACCAGCGCATCATGCTCAGAAATCAGTTGCAGAATTTTTTCCTGAAGATTGCGGAACAAATGCCAGGCGGGCAATCAGGCAGCCGAGAGTTCAGTCGCAAAGAAATGTTCAGTTGGCGCTTTTGGGAGTTAGTTGGCAAGCATTGCACCCGACACCGAGGGGTAAAGTTCTACGCTGATGCACTTAGTATCACGCCATTTTACTTGTCGCAATTAACCAAAGAGTTTTTCAATCATACACCCAAGGAATTGATTGACCGGCAGCTGACTCTGGAGATCAAAGCCCTGCTTTCATATAGCAACCTTGCAATTGGGCAGATCGCGTACAAACTGCACTTCGCGGATGCGTCTTACCTTTGCCGCTACTTCAAGCGCCAAACCGGCCTTTCGCTGTCATGCTATCGTCAGGATGGCGAGGCTGGAAATAAATGACATTAATATAGCCATACTTAGTTCCTTGCGAACACATAACGCCGCCAGAACGCGCGCGACGTACGAGCTTCGCCGTTGCTGGCCTTGTTAAATGGGTTAAAAGGGCTCTTGGCATAATGCATAGTTATACACAATTTGCTAATTCTTCTAAGTGGATATCTGTGAAGTCCGCTAACCGGCTAATTTTCAGATGAGATAAATCGTATTTTTATCTGTAAACTCTGACTGGTGTGGAACTGCGACAGTCTTGATGTTCGCCTTACGCGCGGCGATTATTCCGGATAGAGAATCTTCGAATGCAATGCACTTTGAAGGATTAACCTTCAATTTTTTTGCAGTGGTTAAATATACTGCTGGATGCGGCTTTCCTCGAACTTCGTCCTCCGAAGAGGATGTACTATGAAAATACTTAGAGATACCAAGTTTATTTAGAACTACGGGGATTAATCTGGCAGGAGCATTTGTTGCCAAGCCTATTCTTAGACTCTTCTTTTGAAAAAAATCTAGAACCTCTCTTACTCCTTCCATTGGCTCACCCTTTTCAATAATAAGTGTCGCTACGCGGTCAATAACTTCATTTTCTACTTGCTCTAAACTTTTACCCGACCAAGGAAAAGCGCTATACCAAAATTCAGTTACCTCCCGCGTGGTGCATGGTTTTTTAGTGAGCCATATCTGAAACTTGGATTAACACTGATAGATGCGCCATTTCCGAGCACCACACTTTCATTGAAATCTTCGCGTATATCCATCCAACTTAAAATCTGGTGCGGCATGTCTCGCTCTCCATGTACTGCTTAAAAATTTAATAGAATGTGCGATGCCCGCAAGTCGTGCAAGCAAGTCGCTTTTTCAAAATTTTTAATCTTTGAAAACTACCCCGAAAAACACCTATCATCAACAACTTTTCCTTTGCTCTTACTAAACATCTTAGCTAAAAGCAGGCACTGTGCCCGCAAGTCGCGGACTTTTTACTCATAAGCGACCATTGTATAAAAACATATTCAGCTTATTACCTCAGCACTAAAGTGCTATGGTGCCTTTTTCACCAACTGCTTAGCTTGTGTGGCAACCCAACAGGCGCTAACACCATGTATAACTATAAGAATTATCTAGTTACCAGCCTTTTTGCCATTGTTGCCGACAGCAACCGGCCTGTGTTGATGCGGTGGTGCTGGTGCACGGTAATACCGGCTGATTAAATAATGCTCTGAATCAGCCCGACCGGTTTCGCTTTTGCCATTATCACCCTTAGCCCAGCAGCCATTGCTGCAACTGCGCCAATGAGTTCACTTCTTTATGCGGCGCGACCCCTTCTGGCCGCGTTGCACCATGACGGTTTAACCAGCAGGTATCTATACCAGCGTTAATGCCGCCTTGTATATCGGCATGCGGGTTATCGCCGACCATTAAAATACGTTGCTTCGGCGGGTGACCCATTAAGGCAAAAGCATGGTTAAAAATATCAATATGAGGTTTGGCTACCCCAACCTGCTCTGAGATCACCAGCGGCGAAAACACATCAGCAAAACCGGTACGCTCCAGCCTTATCTGCTGTAGCTCAGTAAAACCGTTGGTGATAATACCCATGTTTACCCGGCCTTTGAGCGAAGTGATCAGCTCTGCAGCGCCAGGCAGCGGCGTGCAAATATCTGCCATCGCCTGCATAAAGGCACTGTTTAATGCGCCAGCTGTTTGACCCAGCTTTTCTGCCCACGGTGTAAAACGGTTTACCTGCAGTTGCTGTGCGCTAATTTCGCCCTGCTGATATTGCTGCCACAGCGGCAGGTTAATTGATTGGTAATACTGGTATTCGTCTGCATTAAACTGATATTGCTGGCGGGAAAACATTAACTGCAACCCTTTGAACGCATCGAAATGAAACAACGTTTCATCGGCATCAAATAAAATCCACTGGTAACGCACTACTGCCCCCTAAGCGAAAAATAACGCCGTAGTTTACCAGCTTTACCGCTGGCTATACAGGATTTGGCTCTTGCCGCGGGAGTTGTTACACCGGTTATAAACACTTACATTTTGTCGCTGGGCAGGCAGTGCTAACGAGGTTATTCTTGCGCTGTATCAAAGCACGCTGCATGGCAGTTATATAGTATGCCGGTTGCGTGGTACCTTTTGTTGTAATTGGCCGCTCAAAGTCCCAACCCTTTGCGCGGCCATTTTTTTAGCGGGTGCTATCTTGCTGCAGTTGCAGCACTACCTGTTCACACAACTGATGGCTGCACAGCGCCGCCTGGTTCATCGCAGGGTTAGTACCACCTTGTTGCAGCTGCGCCACAAAAGCCTGCAGCATGTTAACAAAACCGCGCTTATATAAGGTATTGTGCCAGTCATTAAAGCCTAGTAGCTGCTGCTGATTATCAGCGGCGTAATGCCCCTGCACCAGATTATCAATTTGCCAGTGCTGGTTTGCGCCAAAGTATTCCAGCCGCTCAAAACTATTACCGGCTATGCGGTTCATTGATACAGAAAACGCCGCGCCCTGATATTGCCAGTGTACCTGCACGCTGGCCAGTTGCTGGCCGGTATAACTACCATATACCTGCGGTTTAAGCTGTGCCGGGTTTTGCACACCGCCGGCATAAAGCGCAAAATCCAGCAGATGAATAAAATCATCATAAATAAAAGTACGGCTATCAGCCGGCAGGTTATAGCGGTTTTTCTGATAATGCAGCTGCACTGGTGGTATGGCTAAAGCAGCCTGATACAAGGGAGCATAACGGCGGTTAAAACCAACAAATAATGGCAGATTTTTCTGCTGTGCCAGTGCCAGCAGTTGCTCACATTCTGCCAGGTTGTAACTGAGCGGTTTATCAATAAACACCGCTATACCGGCCTGCAATAATTGTGTGGCAACAGCAAAATGGCTGTCGGTGCTGCTGTGGATCATTACAGCGTCAGGCTTGGCAGCAATTAGCTGCGTAAGCTCTGTGTAGCCTTCTTTTATACGGTACTGCTGCATTAACTGTTGCAATAGCGCTGCCTGGCGGGTGCACAGCAGCGGCGTAATGCCCGCCATAGCAGTTATTAATGGTAAATAGGCTTTTTGTGCTATATCGCCAAGCCCCAGCAACGCTATTCTCATGCCGTAACCTTGTTTGTTTTGTCTGCCGGCAGATTACGCTAAAGCACTGTGCACAAACAAGTCTTAGCCAAGATGCTGACGGAAAAACGCCAGGGTACGCTGCCAGGCCAGCTCTGCCATCTCTTTGTTATAACGCGCGGTAGAATCGTTATGAAAGCCATGGTGCGATGCCGGATACATTTCAATTTTGTAATTGACCTTGTGCTGCTTAAACAGCGCTTCAGCGGCTGGCCATTGGTTATTTACCCGTTCGTCCAGTTCACCTAACTGCACCAGCAATGGCGCTTTAATCGCTGCGATTTTGTCAGCAGGAGGTGGCGAGCCGTAAAACGGTACTCCGGCATCTACCACATTTGGCAGATCCGCAGCTAAACGCCCCGTCATGGCACCACCAAAACAAAAACCCACTACGCCCAGCTTACCGCTGCCACCGTCAAGTTGCTTCAGCCATTGTGCCGCAGCAGCTAAATCGGCCACAATTTTTGCAGGTTCCAGCCGGCTTTGCATCTCACGGCCGGCATCATCGTTACCGGGATACCCCCCCAGCGGCCACAGTGCATCAGGTGCAAAAGCAATAAAACCGGCCTTCGCCAGGCGGCGGGCAACATCTTCAATATAAGGGTTTAAACCGCGGTTTTCATGGATCACCAGCACCACTGGCAGTGCTGCAGCGGCATTTTTTGGTTTAACCAGATAACCCCGGCCTTCGCCGTGGCCCAGCGGCGAGGCAAATTTCTGATAGCTGGCAGTAATATCAGTATCGTTAAACGACACCTGCTGCGCCAGCGCATAGTTGGGCATCATACTATTGATAAAAGTAGTCGCCAGCGCAGCATTGACAGCCAAACCAGCCATGGCAGTGAAAAAATCGCGCCGGCTTAGCATGCCGTGGGCGTATTTGTCATATAGCTCAAAGGCCTGGTCGGGCAGTTGAGTAGAAGGTTGTTGCACTGGTTTTTTCATCCGTATGCTTCTCTTTGCTGATTTATTGCACTAATTCATTACACAGCAGTACGGTTTATAGCGCATAAAAGATCGGCTGTCAGGGCCAGCCGGTCATATCGCTGGTTGTTCAGGCTTGTTTTAGCGGAATTTTTATATAGCTAACACCATTGTGCTCTGCCTTTGGTAACTGGCCGCCACGGATATTCACCTGTACTGAAGGATAAATTAACCTTGGCACTGTCAGAGTTTTATCGCGGGCTTCGCGCTTTTGCACAAACTCCTGTTCAGGCGTATCGGCTTTTACATGGATATTCTGCGTTTTTTGCTCAGCCACACTGGTTTGGTATCTTAGTTCGCGGCCATTGGGCTGATAGTCATGACAGATAAAAATACGCGTGTCATCCGGCAGCTGATAAATACGCTGCACAGAGCGATATAAAATATGGGCATCACCGCCAGGGAAATCACAACGGGCAGTGCCGGAATCGGGCATAAACAAAGAATCACCCACAACTAAATTACCGGCAATCAAATAACTAACGCTGTCGTTGGTATGGCCGGGTGTATTAATTACCTGCGCAGTGAGATTACCAATACTAAAGCGCTCGTTATCGGCAAATAACTTGTCAAAATAGTCACCTTTGGCCAGCAATTCGTCATCATTAAGGTTAAACACCAGTTTAAAAGTTTGCTGTACTTTACGAATGCCCTCACCTATTGCCACCGGTGCGCCGGTTTTTATATGCAGATAATGCGCTGCAGATAAATGATCAGCATGGGCATGGGTTTCTAGAATCCAGGCTACGGTTAGATCTTTGGCGGCAATATAGGCAAGTATATTGTCAGCGTCTGTCGTGCTAATCATGCCGGCGGCAGCATCGTAGTTCAGTACAGGGTCAATAATAGCAGCGACCTTAGTGCTGTTATCCGTAACTACATAGCTAAAAGTTGAACTGTCTTTATCGAAAAACATTTCAATATGCACGTTATTAGCAGCCATACACACCTCGTAAATTAGAAACATCTAAATTTCATTGCAGCTTAGCGAGAATCACATTAGAATGCAATTCATGTTATAAGCATATTCCAATATGTTATATAGGACAAACACCTTATGCTGGCCTTAGTTGGCGCAATAGTAATTGGTTTAAGTCTGGGCCTGTTTGGCTCGGGTGGTTCAATACTTACTGTGCCGGTATTGCTGTATCTGCTGCACATGCCACCACAGCTGGCTATAGCGTCTTCACTGTTGATTGTAGCCGGTATCAGCTTGTTTGGTTCAGTGCGCAATGGCCTGCAACGGCTGATTAGCTGGCGCCATGTTATGTGGTTTGGCCTTCCGGGTATGGCTGGTACCTACTGTGGCGCCTGGTTGGGTACCCTGGTCGATGCCCGCTGGCAGCTGTTGGTATTTGCTATTTTGATGCTGGTAGCCGCAGTGATGATGTGGCGCAGCAACATTGGCGAGCTGGGCAACGGTAAGGCATTTAAACCGGTAAAAATTGTTCTTGATGGCTTGGCTGTAGGGGCCGTAACCGGTTTTGTTGGTGTAGGCGGCGGCTTTTTAATCGTACCGGCATTAGTGTTACTGGGCGGTTTAGCCATGCCGGTTGGTGTTGCTACCAGCCTGGTTATTATCGCCATGAAATCCTTCGTGGGTTTTGGTAAATACTATTGGGTCATGGCCGCTGACGGCGCAATATTTGACTGGAACACTATCGGCCTGATGATCATTGCCGGTATCGCCGGTAGCTATGTCGGTGCGGCTGTAGGTAAACGCTTGCCAAAACAACAGCTACAACGTGCCTTTGCGGTGTTTTTGCTGATGATGGCCACCGTGGTGGTTTATCAATCCGTACTTTAACCCCATCTAGCAGGAGTATCAGATGAAAACATCCCAACAGTTAGTCGCCGAAGCTAAATCAGCCATTAACGAAGTCAGTATTGCTGAGCTTAACAGCGCACTTAAAGCCGATAGCGAAACCGTGTTGATAGATGTGCGCGAACCGTCTGAATTCGCCCAGCAGCATATTACTGGTGCGGTAAATTACCCGCGCGGTGTACTGGAAATGAATATTCACCACCACCCAAAAGTAGCCGCCACCGGCTGCGAGCCGCAAATAGCACTGCAACAATTAGCCCAACACCCTATGTATTTAATATGCCGCTCCGGTGCCCGTTCAGCACTGGCCGCGGAGGCGCTGCAACGGATGGGATTTAGCAAAATCTACTCTGTTGCCGGTGGTATGCAAGCCTGGCTGGACGCAGGTTTGCCGGTTAAGCAATAGCAGGAGGACGTAATGGAAAACTTCACCCCGGTTGAAGCCCTGATTGGCGGCGCCATGATAGGCCTTGGTGCACTGATCTTATTGGTGTTTTATGGCCGCATTGCCGGTATTTCCGGTATTGCCCGTTCAGCTTTATTTACCCGCGACGGCCGCAGTTGGCGGCTGGCGTTTTTAGCCGGTATTGTTGCCGGCCCGATCCTGCTTGGCGCAATATTAACTGATTTTAGCTACAGCACACCCCAGCTTAGCTGGCAGGTCATTGTTGCCGGCTTATTAGTAGGTGCTGGCACCGGCTGGGGCAGTGGTTGCACTTCTGGCCATGGTATTTGTGGTGTCAGCCGCTTATCGCCACGCTCTGTTACTGCCACTGTGCTGTTTATGTTAAGCGGCATGCTGGTTGCCACCCTGCTGCATTAAGGAGACTGCCATGCCGATTATTGTCGCTTTTATTGCCGGGTTGCTGATGTCAGCCGGTATTGCTTATTCACAAATGATAGACCCAAACAAAGTACTGGGCTTTTTAACGCTTAATGCTAACTGGGACCCAAGTTTAATCCTGGTAATGGCCGCAGCATTGGCCGTGTATAGCAGCGGTTATTGGCTGGTGATCGGCAAAGGCAAACCTGTGTTTGCCCAAAGCTTCAGCTTGCCAAACAAGAAGGAGCTGGATAAACCGCTGATAATCGGTGCCTTAGTGTTTGGCGCCGGCTGGGGTTTGGTAGGTTATTGTCCCGGCCCGGCACTGGCCGCAATCAGCTCTGGTAGCTATGGCACACTGGCTTTCATTGCTGCTATGGCTGCCGGCTGGTATATCAGCCTGCAACTGACTAAATAACAGGAGTTTGTGCCAGATCAACACCAGTGCACAGCAACAGTCGCAGCTGGCAAAAGGCTATGTTATGCTCATTGCTATTATTATATTCTGGCAGGACTTGCGACCTTATGGCTGGTTTTACCTCTCTTTACCTGTTTATTGAACGCACTTTCTTTGGCACTTTAAGCCGTAAAATTGTTGGTAATATCAGCTTTTTAGCGCTGTTTTTTCTGCTGGCGTTGTATCTGGCGTATCCTGCCTCCGGCGCAGACAGCCGCTGGTGGTTATTGCTGGTGCTTGGTGTAACAGCCTTTGTATTTACTATCGGCTATATGCACTACCTGATTGTACGACCGGTTAAAGCTCTGGTGTCAGCCCTGCACGACACCAACCGCAAAGGTACCGATCTTAACCACCGTCTACCCGCTTTTACTTATGACGAATTTCGTACCCTGTCGGAAGAATATAACCAGTTTGTCAGCCAGTTAGGCGTGTTGCTGGGCGATATTCACCAGCAGGCCGGCGAAACCCATTTAGTTAACGAACAGGTGTCCGGTGCAGTAAAAAGTACCCGCAGCCATCTGCAGGATACCGAAAAGCGTAGTGGCCAAATTCGCCGTGAAAGTGATGAAGTACTGCAGTACCTATCCGATATAGTGCAGCATGGCGATCAGGTGGGCCAGGTTTCCGGTGTCGCCGTAGATAAAGCCAGAGTTGCCAGCAACCAGATGCAGCAGCTTACCGGCCAGTTGTCAGGCATTGTTAAACTGCTAAACAGCTTTGGCAGCACAATTAACGGCTTACACAAAAACTCTGAAAATGTGCGGCAAATTCTGGTGATGGTAGAAAACTTTTCCGATCAAACCAACCTGCTGGCGCTCAATGCCGCAATAGAAGCCGCCCGCGCCGGTGATGCCGGCCGCGGTTTTGCTGTGGTGGCTGATGAGGTGCGTACGCTGGCCGCGAAAGTAAATGACGCCACCAAGCAAATTTCCGGCTTTTTAAATGAAATGGAACAACTGGTTGGCGAAACCCGCACTGAATCGCAAAGCCTTAACCAACAGGCACAGCAAGCGCAACAGCAAATTGACAGCACCAGCGCCGAATTCAGCCAGTTGCAACAAGAACTGCAGCAAGCCAAAAGCGGTATTCAAAACATTAATAACACCGTACTGGAACTGGAGCAACGCTACCAGCAAACCCATCAGCATTTATCCGCTATTGAACAAGTAACCGGTGATGCCTATAACCAAATGGCATCTATTGATCAGGCAGCCAAAGATCTGTTATCTGGCACCGCCCGTACTCAGCAGCAACTGGCGCGTTTTGCCCGTAACCAACAGTAAAATACTGCTTGCGGTAGCTATCGATAAAAAATGTTAAGCTGGCTATATTTGCTTACAGTTGCTTACTTGCTGGTATTTATAGCTGCCGGTATATTCCCCCTCTAACGCTATACTGCACTGAGTTTATTGCTGCTGCCAAGGATCTTTCATGTTTAAAAAGTTGTCGTTCTCCCCTGTAGTTATTGCTGTGTTATTAAGCCTGGCGCTTATTTTCTGGCTATTTAGCGGCGACAATTACAGCGCTAAAGCAGATGCGCCTGCAGAACAACAGCTCCCTGTTATTGAGTTGTCACGAGTAGAAGCCCGCTGGTCAGATGCCGAACCCTATCAGGCAAAACAAATTGCTCAGGGGCAGGTATTGCCCTGGCGCACAGTAAGCATTAAATCGCAACAGGCCGGCACAGTTGAAGCTTTACTGAAACAGCAAGGCGACACAGTTAAACAAGGTGACAAACTGCTACGGTTGTCTGATGAAAGCCGTACCGCCTTACTGGCACAGGCGCAGGCCAATCTGAAGTTGCGCAAAAGCGAGTTGGAAAGCGCCCGCACACTGGGGAAATCAAAGTTTTTATCGGCCACTGAGCTAACCAGGCTGGAAAGCGAAATGGCTAAAGCAGAGGCTGAACTGCAAACTGCCCGGCTTGCTGTAATACAAACTGAGCCGGTAGCGCCGTTTAATGGTGTGGTAGATCGCCGCCATATTGAAGTAGGTGATTTAATTCAAACCGGCACCGAACTGATGCAACTGGTACAAATTGACCAGCTTAAAGTTACGGCGCAAATTCCGCAGCAACATATTTCAGCATTAAAGCTGGGCCAAAATGTTACTTTACGTTTACTTGAAGGCCGTGAGCTAAGCGGCACGCTTAGTTTTATCAGCTACGCTGCCGATACTGCCACCCGCAGTTTTTATATCGAAGTGACTGTAGCCAACCCTGACTTACTGCGTATTGCCGGTGGCAGCGCCACTGTTGAAGTACAGCTGGCGCCGGTACAAGCGCACCGGATATCCCCCGCTCTGCTGAGCCTGGATACCAGTGGCCATCTTGGGGTGTCAGTTGTAGACGAACAGCAACAGGTGGTGTTTTATCCGGTGGCGATACTAAGTGCTGATAACGACGGAGCCTGGGTAAGTGGCTTGCCACAACGGGCGCAAATTATTACGCAGGGCGCCGGCTTTGTCCGCGCTGGTGATAAAGTTCTGGTTGCCGGAGCCAAGCCATGAATAGCATTATTCAGGCTGCAATTCAGCGCAGCCGTGCCAGCTTAATGTTACTGCTGTTCTTGTTTATTGCCGGTATTACCGCCTATCAGTCCATTCCCAAAGAAGCTAATCCCGATGTTGCTATCCCGATGATGTACGTGTCGATGTCGCTTGACGGCATCAGCCCGGAAGATGGTGAACGCTTGCTGGTGCGGCCGATGGAACATGAACTGCGCTCATTAGAAGGCATTAAAAAAATGACTTCTACCTCCAGTGAAGGCCATGCCTCGGTAATGCTGGAATTTGATGCCGGTTTTGACGCCGACAAAGCACTGGCTGATGTGCGGGTTAAAGTTGATGCCGCCCGGGCTAAACTACCAAGCGAAGCAGATGAGCCCACGGTAAATGAAATTAACGTTGGCTTGTTTCCGGTATTGTCAGTGGGCTTATCCGGACCGATATCAGAAAACCAGCTGGTATTTATCGCCCGCCAGTTACAGGAAAATATAGAGGCTATTCCTGAAGTGCTGGAAGTCGATATTGGCGGCGACCGCGAAGACTTACTGGAAATAGTGGTAGATCCGCAGGTGCTGGAAGGCTACGGTCTGGATTATCAGCAGCTGTTCACACTGGTTTCAAATAATAACCGCCTGGTTGCTGCCGGTAGCTTAGACACCGGTGCCGGCCGTATGGCGATGAAAGTGCCGGGCGTTATTGAAAACTTAGACGATGTATTGTCGATGCCAATTAAGGTCGACGGCGATACCGTTATCACTTTTGGCGATGTAGCTACCATCAGCCGCAGTTTTAAAGATCCACTCGGTTTTGCCCGTATTAATGGCCAGCCGGCAGTAGTACTGGAAGTGAAAAAACGTAGCGGCGCGAATATTATTTCCACCATAGAACAGACCAAAGTACTGATTGAACAAGCCAGTGCAGCCTTTCCTGAAGGTATGCAGATTAACTACATTATGGATCAGTCTACTGAAGTGAAAAACATGCTGTCAGATCTGCTGAACAACGTGTTAACCGCGGTGGTGCTGGTGCTGTTCCTGATTGTAGCCACCATGGGTGTACGCTCGGCAGTATTAGTCGGTATTACTATTCCGGGTGCGTTCTTTGCCGGTATTTTACTGATTTACGCGCTGGGCTATACCATGAATATCATCGTGCTGTTTGCGCTGATTTTAGTCGCCGGTATGTTGGTAGACGGCGCTATTGTGGTAAGCGAACTGGCCGATCGCAACCTGGCCGAAGGGCAAAAACCGAAACAAGCCTGGGCCAATGCTGCCGGACGCATGGCCTGGCCTATTATCGCCTCTACCGCTACCACTGTTGTGGTATTTATGCCACTGCTGTTCTGGCCGGGTGTGGTGGGCCAATTTATGAAATACCTGCCAGCAACCGTTATTTTGTGTTTGCTGGCATCATTATTTATGGCGCTGATTTTCTTACCGGTAATGGGCGGGCTAAGTAAAGCGCAGCCTCCCACACACCAAGTAGCACAAAGCCGGGCAGGTAAAGCCTATCGGGGCTTGCTGGCACGGTTGTTACGCCGCCCGGGTCTGACCTTTGCCGGTATGCTTGGCGCTATGGTACTGATCTTTTTTACCTACGGTAAATACAACCACGGCCTGGAGTTTTTCCCGTCGGTAGAGCCGGAATCAGCCCAGGTATGGGTGCGCGCCCGCGGTGATATGTCTATTTATGAAAAAGATATTCTGCTGCAAAAGGTAGAACAGCGCCTGCTGGGGTTATCCGAAGTAAAAGCACTCTATGCCCGCTCGCTGGCCAGTAGTAGCGGCGAACTGGCACCTGATGTGGTAGGTACCTTGCAGTTTCAGTTTATTGACTGGTACGAGCGGCGCCGCGCGGCCGATATTCTTAACGAAATGCGTGAACTTACCAAAGATATTCCCGGCATTATTCTGGAGTTTCGTCAGCAGCAGGAAGGCCCGGCCGCAGGTAAGCCAATAGAGCTGCAGATAAGTGCAATGGAAGCCGAAGCGACTGAACGGGCGGTAACGCAAATTATCAGCCAAATGCAGCAAATGGGTGGCTTTGTTGATATTGAAGATGATAGAAGCTTACCTGGTATAGAGTGGCGCATAGAAGTAGATCGCGCCGCCGCTGCCCGTTTTGGTGCCGATGTGCTGACAGTAGGTAATGCCGTGCAAATGATCAGTAACGGTTTGTTGCTGGCCAAGTTTCGCCCGGAGTATGCCAGCGATGAAGTCGATATTCGGGTGCGTTTTCCAGAAAACTGGCGTTCTTTAGACCAACTGGGCCGGTTAACCATTCAAACTCAACGGGGTCAGGTACCACTGAGCAACTTTGTCAAACTGGTGCCAGCCCCTAAAACCAGCATCATTAAGCGTATTGACGGCAACCGGGCTATAACGATAAAAAGTGATTTAGCACCGGGAAATCAGGTGGGCGAACGCTTACAGGCGCTGCTGAAAAGCGATATTAAACTACCTGACAACGTGCATATTAAAACCGCCGGTGAAAGTGCTGATCAGCAAGAAGCCATGACCTTTCTGATGGGAGCTTTTGCTACCGCTATCTTCCTGATGCTGATGATTTTACTGGTGCAGTTTAATAGCTGGTACCAAAGCCTGCTGATTCTATCTGCCATTATCTTTTCCACCGCCGGTGTTCTGTTGGGCTTGCTGGTTAACGGCCAGAGCTTTGGCATAGTTATGGTGGGTATGGGTATTATTGGCCTGGCAGGTATAGTGGTAAATAACAATATCGTTTTAATTGACACTTACAATCAGCTGCGTGACAGCGGCTTATCGGCGTTTGAGGCTGCACTGGAAACAGGTTGCCTGCGCTTACGCCCGGTGCTGTTAACGTCAATTACTACGGTACTGGGTTTAATGCCAATGGTACTGGCCGTAAATGTAAACCTGCTGGAACCCAGCCTTGGGTTTGGCGCACCGTCTACCCAGTGGTGGACGCAATTATCCAGTGCCATCGCCGGCGGTTTAACCTTTGCCACCCTGCTAACCCTGTTTTTAACCCCATGTATGCTCGTACTGGGTGAAAAACTGCGGCCACGCAAAACCGAGCAAAATGCAGAACCAATAAGTAGCAGTGACGATATTGCACTGTTGCTTAAAAAACGTGCCTGACAACCGCTGTGCCGCAGCTGCTATAAATTTAATGCTGCGGCACGCTCTGCTGTATCGCACAAAGTTGTCGTTCAATATCACCAAAGCTGCTTGGCCTGGCATAAAGATAGCCCTGGCCAAACTCGCAGCCTAGCTCAGCCAGTAAGTCCTGCTGCGCTGCAGTTTCAATGCCCTCAGCAATGACAGCCACATCTATTGCCTGTGCCATTGCCAGCATAGCTTTAACCAGGCTCAGGTTATTACCATTTTCCAGCGCCTGGACAAAGGTTTTATCGATCTTAATATAATCAATCGGTAAGGATGTAAGATACGATAATGAAGAATAGCCGGTACCAAAATCATCAATCGCAACTTTAATACCTGCGCTGCGAAATGCATTCAGGTTTTCCAAAATAGCCGGTGAATTGTCCATCGCTACACCTTCGGTAATTTCAAGTTGCAGGCATTCTGCCGGTAATTCCATTAGTTGCAGCTTATTTATCACATACTGGTTTAGCGCCGGATCAGAAAAGTGTTTGGCAGTAATGTTTACCGCAACAGGTTGTGGCTGCAAACCTGCCTGACGCCATAGTTTTATTTGCTGCAACGCTCTTTTAATTACCCAGCAATCGAGCTTTTTACCCAGATTTACCGCTTCTGCCACGGCTACAAAAATGTCCGGCGCTACAAAACCCAGCTCAGCATCGTGCCAGCGCACTAAGGCTTCATACCCCACCAGTTCTTTGCTTAACAAATGGTACTTCGGCTGCAGCACTACGCTAAGTAAATCCTGCTCCAGCGCCAGGCGTAACCCCTGCTCTATTTCAAGTTGCCGGGTCAACGCATTGTGAATATCTTCATGGTACATACTTAACGGCAAAGCCTGCTGCTTGGCTGCAAACATGGCCGACTCAGCCTGGCGGATCAGTACGTTTAAATCGGTGTCATCATCCGGGTAGGTACTGATACCAATACATACCGAGGGGGAAATTTTCTGGTTTGCCAGCCAGTATGGCTCTGCACATTGTTCAACCAAATACTGGGCAAAACACAATAAGCTGCTGCGGTCTTCAACCGGCACCAACAAAATGTAATCATCGGCGCCAGGACGGCAGGCAAAAGAACCTTCAGGCAGCATGCTTTGTAAACGGTGGGCAGCCTCTATCAGCATTAGATCGCCAAAATCATGGCCATATTTCTCATTAATAAGGCGAAAGCGATGGCTGTCAATAAACAGTACAGCATAAGCCTGCGTTTTATCAGGCCGCCGGTTAAACTGCTCCAGCAAACCGTCCCGGTTTAATAAACCCGTTAACGCATCAAAGTTGGTAAGAAACTTCGCATGATTTTTTGCTTTTATCTGCTCTGTAATATCAATACCCACCCCCTGAATTTCATCCACCGAATTGGCTTTACCGGTTAATGTGCTGAATGTCCAGTCAACCCAATGTATGCTGTTATCAGCACCCTGCATCCGTACCAGCAATGAAATTGTTTGCGGCAGTTCAGCATGGCGCATTTGCTCCAGTAACGACTCAACGTTATAGCGCTCGTCAGCATGAATAAACTCAAAGATAGAAATACCCAGCATCTGGAAAACCTGCTGGTTGAGCTGGCGTCCAAACGCATTGTTAACAAAGGTAAGTCGCGAATTTTTGCTTAAACGACAGATAAACTCTTTTTGATTCTCGACTATGTCACGATAACGCTGCTCTGCAGACGTCAGCCGCTGCAATACAGCTTTAAACTCAGATAAATCATGGCAGACGCCAACAAACAACCGGCCATGTTCAGTATGCGACTCGCCCACCGATAAATGCATAGGAAACACTGAGCCGTCTTTGCGCTGAGCCTGCACATCGCGGCCAATGCCAATAATTTTAGCCTTACCTCCGCCTTTATAATTTTGCAGATAACTATCATGCCGGCTGCCGTGCGCGGCGGTCATCAGCATGCTGACATTCTGGCCAATAACTTCGTGCTTTTTATAGCCAAATAACAACTCAGCGCCGCGGTTAAAGCTTTGCACTATGCCCCATTCATCAATAGAAATAATGCCATCTACCGCAGCTTCCAGCAGTGCATCCTGCATAGAGCGTAAACTAAGATGCGCTTTAACGCTGGCTTCGTATGCTGTTAAATCATGACAAATACCAACAAAATAGCGTTTAACGCCAGCTTTGGCTTCGCCCACAGAGAGGTGCATAGGAAAAACGCTGTCGTCTTTGCGTTTACCCCGTACATTACGGCCAGAGCCAATAATTTTGGCGCTCATACCCCGCGTAACATAATTAGCCAGGTAGCTGTCATGCTCACTATGAAATGGCTCCGGCATTAACATACGGACATTCTGGCCGACACATTCGGCAGAAGTATAACCAAACAATTTTTCTGCCGAGGGCGAGAAAAAGCAAATTAAACCTTTCTGATCAATAACAATAATGGCATCAACTGCACAATGCACTATGGCATCCTGCAGCTGACTAAGCTCAAAAGTATCCATACCCTGCGTAACCTTGTTGTTATAAGCTAATTCAATAAACCGCTAATTTATACTGTAGTTTATTGACAAGTGTTACAACTTTAGAAGTGAAGTGGCTGTTTTTCCACTGTGCCAACAAAAAGAGTGTGTCAGCCAGTTTCAGGCCGGGGCTATGCGGGGGAGTGAGCTTTCGCCAGCAGCAATAATGGCGCAGGGTGATGGGACAGCAAAAACAGATTGCCCTGCCGGGCAATCTGTATAACGCGCTTAAATATCGCTGACTTTAGAATGTACGTTAGTTAAAAAGCGTAGTTAAAACTAACGGTAACATTACGTGGTGTGCCATAGCGATACTGCGTATAGGCAACATCAAATACCGTCATATAGTTATAGTATTCTTTGTCAAACAAGTTAGCGACGTTAAATTGCAGGTTCATATTATCGGCAATATCATAACGCGCCATCAAATCAACCAAAGCATAGGCTTTTTGCTCTAAACGCAAGGTACCATCTGTCTTGTATGTATCACTTTGCCAATTAACACCACCACCAATGGTTAATTCTGGCAAGACATCTAAGAACTGATAGGTGGTAAACAACTTAAACTGCTTACGTGGGCTATCGGTATTTACCTCGTTACCATAGCTATCTTCGGCTTTAAATTGCGAATAGCCAGCACTGATATTCCAGCCATCAACTGGTTTACCAACAACCTCTAACTCAAAGCCTTTACTCTCGGTACCATCAATTGCTCTGGAAACTGGGCGGTTACCAGGGCCCACACTACCTGTTGATTCAGCCAAGTTATCTTGATTGATTTGGAAGATAGCTACGGTTGTGTGTAAACGATCGTTTAAGAAGGTACTTTTCAAGCCCAGCTCATAGCTTTTTCCTTCCAACGGGTCGAGGATACGATCATTGGCATCATAAGCATTTTGCACTTTAAAAATTTCGGTGTAGCTCGCATAAATCCGGTGTTGCTCAGTCAGATCATACAACGCGCCTAAGTAAGGCAAAAATACGCCTGTGTCACCAAAATCTTCATTAGCGCTGTACCATAAACCTGCACGGTCCCAGTTAGAGATACGGCCACCAACAATAAACTTTAAGCTATCGGTTGCAGCAATACGGGTAGCTGCGTAAAGGCCTTTTTGGTTAATGGTCACATCTTCAGCGCGTACTGGAGTTTCATCCCATGCCGGCTCTGCTAACTCGGCCAGACTGTTCCAGTTGTAGAAATTACTTACCGGTATACAATCATAACCACCACAAATTCCACCACCTAACGGCTGATATGAATCAGTCTCAATAGCTTGCTTGCTACTAATAGCGCCTACAACAAACTCATGTTGCTGCGAAAACAGCTGGTAATCGCCTTTTAGTTGAATATCAAAACTATCTTGCTTTGTTTCACCATAAGCCCGGTAGCGCTGAACATTCAATCCAGAGCCCGTTTCTTTATCTAAGCCTTCATACTGACCAGTATCCAAATTGAAAGGGCCGCTTATGTACAACAATTTGGAGTCTTTTTCGTATTCCATACGGTTATAGTTAGCCACTAACTGCCAACCATTGCTAAACCCATGATTAATATTCACAAAATAGTTAGTATTGGTGGTTTCCCAGCGAGTCCAGTCGGCACCCGACGTTTTAGAGCGATCCCAAACAGCTAGACTGCCATCGCTAAACACACCTGGCAAAGCCCCCCAGGTTGCCGCTTTAGGGTCGCGATTTTGATAGCTCGCACCAACCCGTAATAGTGTTGAATTGGTTAAATCGGCTTCTAATACCCCGTACAATACGCTGGTATCTTCTTCATACTGATCCCAGTACGAATCACCTTTTACATATTTACCTACAACCCGGCCACGAATACTGCCTGAGTCATTTAACCCATTGCTCACATCAGCGGTAACTTGTTGTTTGTCCCAACGACCTACGGCAACATTCACATAACCGGTCAGATCTGTGCTATTGGCATGTTTGCGCACTAGGTTAATAGAAGCAGATGGATCACCAGCACCCGTTAATAACCCTGTAGCGCCGCGTACAAATTCTACTCGCTCATATAACGAAACATCGGCTACTGTTTCACCCGCATCACCAGCTAAACTCCAGGCAATAGGTACACCGTCGATTTGATAGTTACTCACGTCAAAGCCACGTGCTCTAAACGAGCTACGTACGTTATCCAACTCATTAGAAGATACACCTACAGAATGTTTTACCGTGTCCAAAATAGTATTCATATTTTGATCACGCATCCGTTGTTCAGTAATGATACTCACGGACTGTGGCGTTTCACGCAGTGTCAGCCCAAGGCCGGTTGCCGTGTCAACAACTTCGTTTACGGTGTAAGAGCCTTTAACTTCAAGCCTTTCTACTGCTTTACTGCTTTGTTCTTCAGCAAAAGCATCAGCAGATGACATGGTCACGATTGCCAGCGATACCGCCGTAGCAACCGGCAACAAGCGGAATTGAATAGTAGACATGGAAACAAACCTTTGACTGCATGAGGAAGTTGCATTTTATTTTAAATAGCAACGATTATCAATAAGGTTTGCATTAATGATACAGCTGTAGGCGGAGGCGTAATATTAAGCTCCGCTGACATTCAGGCCATCGGAGCTTATTTTTTAACTATATCAATGTAATACGGGCGAACTTGCGTTTTCCTACCTGATAAATCTCTGTACTGCCTTTTACCACTTCCAGCTTGGCATCTTCAATCCGGGTTTCACCGTTTAGTTTTACCGCACCTTGCTTAATCATACGAATAGCTTCTGAGGTGCTGTCAACCAAACCGGCTTCTTTTAGCAGGTTGGCAATCGGCATAGCGTCGGCATCACAGCTTACCCTAACGTCGGGAATATCTTCCGGTAAGGCGTTTTTACTAAAGCGCTGGGTAAAGTCCAGATGCGCTGCCTCTGCAGCAGCTTCATCGTGAAAACGGGCAATAATTTCTTTTGCCAGGATAATTTTAATGTCGCGCGGGTTAGCACCATCGGCAACCTGCTGCTTTAATGCCGTAATTTGTTCAACCGGCTTAAAGCTGAGCAAATCGTAGTAGCGCCACATCAGTTCGTCTGAAACAGACATAATTTTGCCGAACATGTCATTCGGGGCATCGGTAATACCAACATAGTTGCCCAAAGACTTCGACATTTTCTGCACGCCATCCAGGCCTTCCAGCAGCGGTACCATCATCACAGTTTGTGGACGCTGGCCTTCATCTTTTTGCAGCTCACGGCCCATCAACAGGTTAAAGCGCTGATCGGTTCCGCCCATTTCAACATCGGCTTGTAACGCCACAGAATCCCAGCCTTGTACCAGCGGGTATAAAAACTCATGAATGGCAATTGATTGATTGTTCGCAAAGCGCTTTTTAAAATCATCGCGCTCCAGCATACGTGCCACGGTTTGGCGCGATGCCAGCTTAATCATACCAGCTGCGCCCAGCTCGCCCATCCACTCTGAGTTAAATGCTACGCGGGTTTTAGCCGGGTCGAGTATTTTAAACACCTGCTCTTTATAAGTTTCGGCATTGGCCAGCACGTCTTCACGGCTTAGCGGTTTGCGGGTGACGTTTTTTCCGCTTGGATCACCAATCATGCCGGTGAAATCACCGATCAGAAAAATCACCTCATGGCCTAACTGCTGAAAAGCCCGCAATTTATTGATCAAAACGGTATGACCAAGGTGTAAATCTGGTGCTGTTGGGTCAAAGCCGGCCTTTATTTTTAAAGGCTTGCCCTCTTTTAACTTGGCAATTAGCTCTTCTTCCAGCAGAATTTCTTCGCAGCCGCGTTTTAATTCAGCTAAAGCCAGTTCCCAGTCCGCCATTTTAGTCTCCTGATTTTTAACCTGATTGCGCAAAGAAACCGCATTCTATAGCATGTTCAGGCTGGGGGAAACGCACAAAAGTCTGGTGTCAGGCAAAAAAACGGTATATGCTCGGTTTTTGTGCATTTCCTGAGCCAAGACTAGCATTATGCGCCAATTAGTAACTAAAATACCCAAACAACACCGCGTCTTAATTGTCGCCACTTCGGTGTTCTTATCTATTGTTTTATTATTACCATCAGAACAGGCCTCTGCCTCTAAAGGCAGTAAAAGCGACAGTCTGGAAATAGGCAAACGCTACAGCCTGGATATTCCACAAAGCGCTGAAGATTTAACCCTTGAGCAAGCCATTTCTGAATTACCTGCTCTGCCAGAAGAGGATCTGTCGTTAAACTGGTCTGTGCTGCAGGTACAAAAAGGCGATGCGCTGTCAGCCCTGTTCAAAAAAGCCAATATCAGCCAACAGGTTATGCTGGACGTACTGGCATTGGGTAATAGCGTAAAAACTCTGACCCGGCTGTTTCCGGGCGAGCAACTTGAATTTGGTTTAAACGAAACGGGCGAGTTGCAGGAATTACGCTATGCGCTGAACCACTTAACCACTTTACGTGTGAGCCGTAATGCTGAAGGTAACTTTGTAGCCGAAGAGCTGAAAAAAGAAGTTGAGCTACGTAGCCAGTTTGCCAGTGCAGAAATTCGCAGTAATTTCTGGAGTGCGGGCATAGAAGCAGGCTTAAGTGAAGCGCAAATTATGAGCCTGGCCGGTATTTTTGGCTGGGATATCGACTTTGGTTTAGACATCCGCGGTGGCGACAGCTTCAGCGTATTGTACGAAACCCAATATGTTGACGGTGAGTTTATCAGCAACGGTAATATTGTTGCTGCGCAGTTCCAGAACCAGGGGCATGTGTATCAGGCCGTACGCCATACTGACGGTAACTACTACAAACCCGATGGCGCCAGCATGCGCCAGGCATTTTTACGTGCACCGGTTAGCTTTCAGTATGTCAGCTCAAACTTTAACCCGCGCCGGTTACACCCGGTGCTGGGCACAGTGCGCGCCCATAACGGTGTAGATTATGTTGCTCCTGTAGGCACGCCGATTATGGCTGCAGGTGACGGCCGTGTTATTGCGTCTACCTACAACAACGTTAATGGCCACTATGTATTTATTCAGCATGCCAATAATATTGTGACAAAGTACCTGCATCTGTCACGTCGTGATGTTAAACAAGGTGACAGAGTGCGTCAGGGCCAGGCAATTGGCCGTTTGGGCGCAACAGGCCGGGTTACCGGCGCGCACTTACACTATGAGTTTGTTATTGATGGCGTGCACCGTAACCCAAGAACCGTTAAGTTACCGCAAGCCACACCGCTGCAAGGCAAGGAAAAACAATTATTCAGCCAACAGGCACAGCAGATAATTGCCCAGCTGGCGACTAAAGAGCGGGTACTGCTGGCGAAAACTGCCACAGACGCAACCGCAGCACCTTGACTGACAACCATTAAAATAGCCCCATTAAAAAAGCCCGGTCAAATGAACCGGGCTTTTTTATCTGTCGGTTTATCTGTCTAACCAACCAGTGCCAGTAAAATACCGGCTGCAACAGCAGAGCCAATTACACCTGCTACATTGGGGCCCATGGCATGCATCAGCAAGAAGTTATGCGGGTTAGCTTCCAGCCCCACCTTATTGACCACCCGCGCTGCCATGGGCACTGCAGACACCCCGGCCGCACCAATTAACGGGTTAATTGGCTGCTTGGAGAACTTAGCCATAATCTTCGCCATTATGACACCAGAAGCCGTACCTATGGCAAAGGCAACTGCACCCAGCACTAAAATACCCAGTGTTTGCAGCGTTAAAAACTTATCTGCACTAAGCCTTGAGCCTACGGCAAGGCCAAGGAAAATGGTCACAATATTAATCAGCTCGTTTTGGGCTGTTTTGCTTAACCGGTCTACCACTCCCGATTCACGCATCAGGTTACCCAGACAGAACATGCCAATCAGCGGCGCAGCACTTGGCAGCAATAAAATAGTCAGCAGCAATACCGCCAGCGGAAAAATAATCTTTTCTTTCTTACTAACGGTACGCAGTTGCACCATTTGAATATTACGTTCGGCTTTAGTAGTTAAGGCACGCATAATCGGCGGCTGGATAATAGGCACCAGCGCCATATAAGAGTACGCGGCTACCGCAATAGCACCGAGTAAATCAGGTGCCAGCCGGGAGGCCAGGAAAATGGCTGTGGGGCCATCTGCACCACCAATAATGGCAATGGCCGAGGCTTCTTTTAGCGTAAAACTTAAACCCGGTACCGCATTTAATGCCACAGCACCTAACAAGGTAGCAAAAATACCAAACTGCGCCGCCGCACCTAACAACAGCATTCTTGGGTTGGCAATTAAGGCGCCAAAATCAGTTAATGCGCCAACTCCCATAAAAATCAGCAGCGGAAAAATGCCGGTGCTGATGCCAACATCATAAATCATATACAACAAGCCACCCGGGTCGCCCATACCCGCCAGCGGTATGTTGGTCAGTATGGCCCCAAAACCAATAGGCAGTAACAGCAGGGGCTCAAAACCGCGGGCAATCGCCAGATAAAGCAGGATAAAACCGACCAGCATCATCACGACCTGACCGGCAGTAAAATGCACCAAACCGGTTGAAGCGATTAAGGTTGCAACAGCGTCCATGAAAATTCCTCAGTTCAGTCTAGTCAAAGCTGATCAGTACATCGCCGGTGCTAACTGCATCACCTGCCGCAACATGAATATTGACCACAGTACCGTCAGATACTGCCCGCACTTCGGTTTCCATTTTCATCGCTTCCATAATAATCACCACATCGCCGCGTTTAACATTAGCACCGACTTTAGTGACAATTTTCCAGATATTGCCCGCCAGTGGTGCGTTTAACGTGGCACTGCCGGTAACTGAAGCGCTGCCGGGGATATTTTCTGACACCACAGGTTTAACCGAACTTAGCTCGCCCGTTGGGGCAACCTCAACTTCATATACCTTGCCATCTACCCGCACGCTATAGCTGGCGGGGCCGCTCTGAACTGTCTTGGCTTTGGCAGGCACCTTCTTACTATCTGTACTTTCCTGCTCTGGTACCGGTTCAAACGCCGCCGGGTTATCACGGTTCTTCAGAAATTTTAAGCCCACCTGCGGAAATAACGCATAGGTCAGCACATCATCAATCTGCTGATCCGCCAGCCGGATATTCTCGCTTTTAGAGAGGCTGCTAAGTTCTTCCTGCAATTTATCCAGCTCTGGCTGCAGCAAATCAGCAGGGCGGCAGGTAATTGCTTTGGCACCCGCCAATACACGTGCCTGCAGCTCTGCATTCATCGGCGCCGGCGTAGCGCCGTATTCGCCTTTTAAAACGCCGGCGGTTTCTTTGGTAATACTTTTATAGCGCTCACCGGTAAGCACATTTAACACCGCCTGAGTGCCAACTATTTGTGATGTGGGCGTAACCAGCGGTAAAAAGCCCAGATCTTCGCGCACATGGGGAATTTCTTTTAGCACGGCGTCCAGTTTATCCAGTGCGCCCTGCTCTTTTAGCTGGCTTTCCATATTGGTTAGCATGCCACCTGGCACCTGCGCCAGCAAAATACGGGCATCCACGCCTTTTAATGAACCTTCAAATTGAGCATATTTCTTCCGCACATCACGAAAATAAGCGGCAATCTCAGCCAACAATTCTAAATTCAGCCCGGTGTCGCGCTCTGTGCCTTCAACAATAGCGACCATAGTTTCAGTGGCGCTATGGCCATAGGTCATACTCATTGATGATATAGCGGTGTCCAGCATATCAATACCGGCGTCGATGGCTTTTTGATAGGTGGCGGTGCTTAAGCCCGTGGTGGCATGGCACTGCATTGCCAGCGGAATTTTGGTAGCTTCTTTAATACGGGTAACCAGTTCTTCACACTCGTAGGGTTTAAGCAAACCGGCCATGTCTTTAATGCATACCGAATGACAACCCATGTCTTCCAGTTGCCGCGCCATATCTACCCACATATCAATAGTGTGTACCGGGCTAACCGTGTAAGAAATGGTACCCTGGGCATGGGCGCCAACCTTAATGGCAGCCTGAACTGCGGTTTGCAGGTTGCGAATGTCGTTCATGGCGTCGAAAATACGAAACACATCAACACCATTTTCATGTGCACGTTCAACAAAGGCTGTTACCACGTCATCAGCGTAGTGGCGGTAGCCTAATAAATTTTGCCCACGCAGCAGCATTTGCTGTTTGGTATTAGGCATGGCTTTTTTCAGTTCACGGATACGATGCCAGGGATCTTCGCCAAGATAACGGATACAGGCATCAAAGGTAGCGCCGCCCCAGGACTCCATCGACCAATAGCCCACTTTATCCAGCTTGGCCGCAATAGGCAGCATATCTTCCAGCCGTAACCGGGTTGCCAGTAATGACTGATGCGCATCGCGCAGCACAAGTTCAGTAAGTAATAATGGCTTGCTCATGCCTGAGTCCTCTTATTGTTGTTGGCGATACTGATGTATAGCGCCGGAAATAGCGGCAATGACTGCCGGGCTGGGGCCGCTGCTGCCACTCTCTACTCTGGTAGTTTTATCTGTGGTTTTCACCGGGAAATAACGCTGCATAACGGCGCTTAATAGCTGCACAACAAACACCAGCAGTAATAAGAAGGCAAACACCGCCACCATACCAATTAACATCAGGTTTGCGGCTTCCCATAATAATTCTGCGACCATAGCCGTTTTCTCCTTCAGTTGGCTGCACCTTGCTGACACACACAGGTATAGTCAGAATAGTTGAACACTGCCGGCTCAGCCTGATTTTATCCGGCCGACCCTGCATTATGCGCAGTTAACGCTAGTACGCTAAATAAAACTCCGTGATAGCTGCTATTTATGCTAACAATTTGCATAACATGCGTACACTACACGTAAAGACATTCAAATGTCTAGCCATCTGAATAAATGATAGCAGCTGCTTATCGCATTAAGCTAATAAGCAGCTGTGAATTATGCCGCGCCAGTCAATTGCCGGGTGATTTGTTGGCTAAGCTGTTGCACTGCCTGCCCCAGCGCCTGCACCAACGCGGGGTAACCATCGTCAGTTAATGCGATACGAATATTAAATGGCTGCGAGCCTTGCTGCGTGCTCACGGCAAAGCGGCCACTGACAATAGCATGCCCATCCGCCAGGCCATGAAACTGATCCAACTGCACAGAAATACGCACGGTGTCGGGCCGGGCCTGCAACACTGCAGCATAACCTGACGTTTGTGCCACCACCCTATCGCGTAACTGCCGTTGTAATTGCTGATCCAGCGCCTCTGCCCACAGATGTTGTCGCGCGGTAACCAGTTCAACATCAGATAACTGCAATACCAGCCCGCGGCCATTGAGATAACTGGCTACCTGCACCGGCTCAACATAAAGAGATTTCGTTTCTGCCATTGAGCTACCCACCGTTACCGGCGCCGCTGGCAACTGGTAATAGCTACTGGCAGGTTGGCTGGCACATCCCGTTAACAGCAAAAACAGCGCCGCTGTAATATATCTCATTGCTTTGCCCTCTTTGGTTCAGGATCGTTAGGAATATCAGCTTCAAACACCAGAGCATTACTTTGCTGATTTAGCGTATGGAGTACCGGTTGCAGCTCACGTAAGACTTGATCCAAGGTTTGCAGGTTACCATTAAGTCTGTCGTAAGCCACTGAGCCCGGACTTAACCCGGCCAGCATCTGTTGTAAATCCTGCAGGCTTTGCTGCAACTGCGCCGGCAACTGTTGCACCTGAGGGCTAGACACCAAAGCATCCAGCTGAGTGACCATTTTGCTGGCATTTTGCAGCAAAACCTCAGTACTTTGCATAGTTTGCTCACTTTGCACCAACAACTGCTCAACCGGCAGGTTATTAATTTTATCCAGCGCCATCAGCACTTTTTGTTCAATATTGCTCAGGCCGCTACGGGCAGTGGGTAACATCGGGTAACCGGCACTCTGGCTTAACGCCAGTTGTTGTGCCTGCATAGCCTGTTGTTCAACATCTATCGTTGTATCCTGGCTTATATCCAGATCAATATAGAGTGCACCGGTTAACAGGTTGCCGGTTTTCAATGCCGCATGCATACCTAGTTGTGCGGCTCTCTCCAGCTCCTGGCGCAGTTGCGCTAAGCTTAGGTTTTCATATAAACGCCCGGCTTCAATACGAATAAGCACCGGTATCCCCTGTTGCAGTGAAACCTCAAACGGTTTATCAATAGAAAAAAAGAATGGCACGCTGGTAACAGTGCCCACCCGTACACCACGGTATTCTACCGGTGCACCGGCTTTTAAACCGCGTACAGACTCGTCAAAAAACAGCAGGTACTCAACAAATTCGCTGTATAAACCATCCTGAATACTCTGTTTATTCGGAAATAACTGAAATTCAGCGCCATTATTTACCGCTTCACCTGCCGGCCAGCCCTGCATTAAATCAAAGCTGACACCACCGCTGAGCAAGGTAGTGGCAGAGCCAACATCCACCTGCAACCCTTCAGCCGACAAATCTACAGAGAAACCACTGCTAAGCCAGAAACGAACATTCTCTGACACCAGCACATCAAAAGGCGCGCGGATATATAACTGATATTGGGTACGGCGCAGCGTCAAATCAAATTCACTGTGCTCTACCGTTCCAACCTCATAACCGCGATACAATACCGGATCGCCCACCGCCAGCCCACCGCTGTCGGCTGTACTTAATAGCACCCTTACGCCCGGCGCATCAGCGGGTGCAATCGGAGGCGCATCCAGCAGAGGGTATTCCAGTTGCTGTTTTTCGGCATCGCCAGGCTGCAGTTCTATATAAACACCTGACAACAGGGTATTGAGACCGGTAATGCCGCCGCGGCCAACCTGTGGTTTTACCACCCAAAACTGTGAGCCGGTATTTAGCAGCGGAGTAATATTCGGCTTCATCCGCGCTTTAATAATAACTTGCTTTAAATCATCGCTAAGCTCAACCGACACGACCTGGCCTACATCTACACTACGGCTTTTGATCTGGGTTTTTCCGGCAACAATACCTCCGGCGTCAGCCGTTAGTAAGGTGAGTAAAGCACCTTGCTGCTGGTAATGGTTGTACAGCATCCAGATACCTATCAAAACAGCCGCTATCGGCACGACCCAGATTGGTGACCACTGTTTTATCCGGCTTACCTGTGCACTATGTTGTTGCGTCAAAACTGGCGTCCTCTTGTTCGGCCAATGGGTCCCAGAGTAATCTTGGGTCAAAACTCAGTGCTGCCAGCATGGTCAGGATCACCACAGCCGCAAACACCAAGGCCCCTACTCCGGGATATACACTCATAAACAAATCAAACCGTACCAACGCCGCCATAATAGCAACCACCAGTACATCCACCATAGACCAGCGGCCAACCCAGTCAACCAAACGATATATTTTGCTGGAATGGCGCTGGCGGCGCGAAAAGGGTAATCGGGTTAAATAACATAACCAGAACATAATCAATATTTTAGCTACCGGCACTATCACACTGGCAATCAGTATAATAATGGCCACCGGATAAGCGCCATCCCGCCACATTAGTATCAGGCCACTGATAATGGTCGAGTCGGTTGTCTCACCAAAGGATACAGTACGCATAATAGGCAGCAAATTGGCCGGTATGTACAGCAGTGTGGCCGCAATCAACAACGCCATGGTGTTTTGCACACTGGCCCGCTGACGTATCCGCACCTTAGTATTGCACCGGCTGCAGTGGCTTTGCGCCAGCGGCACTAAAGCGGTACACACCTGACATAATTTTAAATTTTGCTGTAAGCCGGTTTTACCGGCATGCGCCTCAACCAGCGGTATCGGATAGGGTGCAATTTTTGACCACAGCTCGCGCCGGTCAATAACCTGAAAAGTGCGCAGATGCAGCAGACAAAACAGGCAAAAAGCCCAGAAGCTGGGCCCCAGTGAGATATCGGCATCGGCCACTAATTTAACAAAGCTGATAATCAGCCCCATCAGAAAAATGTCTACCATACTCCAGGGCTTTAGCATGTACAGTACCCGGGCTACCCAGGTACAGGCGGGCAAGGTGTAAAGCATACCCAGCTTTAAATACAACACAGCCAGCATACAGGCCGCAGGCACAGCCTGAATAAACAGCCAGATCAGAATAGCCAGCCACTGATGATGCTCTGAGAACAACACTGAAGACGTATCAAAAAAATTCATCGCGTTGCTGTTGCCTGCAGCAAACATACTGACAAAGGGGAATAAATTGGCCAGCAGTAACATAAATAATGCGCTACCGGCATATAACACTGGCCGCAATACCGGCTGTGGATGACGCGCATCCAGATGCAAACCACAGCGGGAGCAACTTGCCTCCTCACCCGGTGCCAGCTCTGGCATTAACTGAACCAAATCACAATGCCGGCATAATGCCAACTCGCCAGACAGCGTTTGCGGCTTAAATGGTTGTGATAAAGGTACAGCTGAAGTATCAGATATCATCACGTGTCAGGCTTACCTGTTATTACGCGGTGACACGGTTCTAGCAAACTAAGGCTGAACTCTGCCTGAGCAAAAAACCATGCAAATTCGGATACAATTTATAGCATAATCACAGACACTTAGCGATGCAGGCGGCAGAATTTAGCGCTTAAAAACTGGCATCTTCGTCCTGACAATTAGCATAAAACGTGGTAGTGCCCGGCCAGAATGAAAAAACCCGCTAAGGCGTTAGCCGTAGCGGGTTCTTCATATATGGTGGACGCAGGAGGATGACAGGCGGCTATCCTGCCGCCTGCCCTAC
>NZ_FNXF01000027.1 GCF_900108485.1 Rheinheimera pacifica
CATAAACGAAGGTCAGATCATGCTGGCCGGATCACACCGAAACGCCTGGCCGGATGAAACCGGAACAGGTGGCCGGACAAACCGAAATACGCAAATGACTCCCAAAGGTTTTCATTAGACATAAATGCTAATACCAGCTCCCCTTATAACCCACAATATGTGCTTCTCTCATATATAACTTGCCGATCTCAGACTTAAAGGTATTATCTAAAAAATGTTGCCCTATAAGTTCAATATGCACATACTACCGTTTGTAAAAAAATTACTCTAGGCGCACTGGACTAACTGTAGGCCATGTCTGCTGATGATCATGTTTCGGGCTTAAAATTAATTAACAAGGATGGTTGCTAATGAGTCGTTGGCAGGATCAGTTTATGAGCCACCCATTCCAAGATGTGTGGGATAAAATTGTCTCTAAATCAGAATCATTGACAGTTGATGATGAGTCAATTGTTGCAAATGTTGAGGAAATTGCTCGCTTAAGAAAGGTAGTTTCGTTTATATCAAGCTTGATTGATTCAATTGATCCTGACCTTGTCCCTGTAAGTACTTGGCAGAGTTTTCATAGCCAATGTCAGCCATGTTTGAAAGAAATATCAGCCTATGAATCAAATAGAAATATAGGGCATATCAGAAATGCAAATAACAATCACATAGACAACCTTCTAACATACCTTCGGCCATATGTAGTCAACCCGGATAACGCAGCCAAAGCTGCTATGAAAGCAACCCGAGAATATACAAAAGCTATATCTGAAGGGGTCGAAGAGTTTAAAAATCAGGTAATCGAATACTCACAAGAATTTAAGAATCACTCTAATGAATTAAATGAACTTAAGAGTAAATTTATTACCGAATTCGAAAACCTTAAAGTTACCCATGAAGAAGTTGAAGGCTTGAGGATTCACTATTTTGATGGTGTTGATGAAAAGCAATCAGTAGAATCAACAGTAGATAAATTTGTTGAATCCATAAGTGATTTTCACAACAAAATAAGTGACTACCATATCGAGTTATTAGAAAGCGGAAGCGATTCTATAGCAAGTAAGATTAATTTAGCTCATGAAACAGCAGCGCGGTCAAGCGAACAGATTTCAACTTTACTTTCTGATACTGAAAAGCAGCTTAAAGAGTTGAGAGGTTTTTATATCCGAGTTGTTGGTAGAGAAGATAAAGACGGTATAGTTGTAGGGGGCTTACAAGATGAGCTCAATAGTCGTCAATCCGACTTAGATGAATTTAAACGTGAACAGGAAATACGGTACAGAACACTTAATGAACAAATAGAGGGACTATTACCTGGTGCTACAAGTGCAGGTTTAGCAACAGCTTACCGAGCGATGAGAAAATCATTTAGCGAACCGATTAAGCAGTATTCTCGTCTCTTTTACATCTCAGTCGCAATACTTTCGGTTATAGCTTTTATATCAACTATAGATAGTTTGTTGACGGATGCCGCATTTATCAAATTTGTAGATGTAACGAATATTGGTAATTTACTAAGCAATCTGGCTCATAAATTGCCGGTGATTTTACCCATGTTATGGCTCGCGTTGTTCGCATCGAAACGCAGAAACGAGGCGCAAAGATTGCAGCAAGAGTACGCGCACAAAGAGGCTTTAGCTAAATCTTATCAAAGCTTTAAGAACCAAATTGACAATCTGAAAGACGGGGCAAAAGAACAACTACTCGAAAAATTACTTGCTGCTGCCATCGATGCTGTTGCTGCTAATGCATCAAGTGCTTTAGATGGTAAACATGAAGAAAAAACACCAATTCACCTCGGACTAGATACAACTTTAAAACAACTTGAAAAGATAAAAGAGATTATACAATTTAAATAATAATGCATGATTCCTGAATTTCGCTAATATCAAGATACTAGTTTAATTACTTGTGATTGCCTTTTGAGGCTAAGCAATAAACTGGACATTATCCGGGGGTATCGATCGAAGCTTGGCCATACTGTGGTAAGGAAGAAACATCTGCTCCTCGTTCACAGCCGTCAGATTCTCCGACTAAATTAGTCTATTTGGTACATGCACTTTAGTCCCTTAAAGTGCTTTGCTTTTACTCTTGCTGGAAAACATATATCAGAAATTATATATCCAGTACTGTAGAAGATTATTCATTTATCAAACAGTCTTCATCTTCCAATATTTCTTCGATAAATTCCGACAGTGAAAAGCCATAGGAGGCAAATAACTCTTCGCTATCAGTACCTACGTAGTCGCAAACTGCGGCGTAGAGTTGCTTCATAGTCCGGCAATTGACCAGCTCTTGTCGTTCCTCGTAAGTACCACGGTGAGTCCAGTAGTCGTATGGATGACCTCTTTCTTCGTACTGAAATGATGATAAACAGTCAGAAATGTAATATTGATCTACTTCTGTATCATCATCTATCCCCATATTGAGTTCTGTCGTAAATTTATCAAATTCAGCTTTAGTTATACATATGCTGCCAATCTTAAAGAACTCTACACTTCGATTCCATAAACCACTGCCATCGTCTTCATATATAATATCAGAAAAGTAATTGTATTCCTTCTCGAATGCCACGCAAAAATAATTATTGTAACGCGAAGGTACATGCCAAGTTATTTCATTGTCCAATATTTGGTAAAATTTATCATATAAATCCTCATCTATTACATCTAAGACTTGCCTAAATGTTATTAGAACAGATTCTCGTTTAGACATTTCGTGGAACGATTTAAAGCCAATAGCTTGGGCGAAAATATTGCGCCATTCGTTAAGTTTATATTTGGATTTATTGCGTGATGGGCAGATGATCTTAACATCGATATCTGTAGTGGATAAAATCAGCATATATTAGTCTCAAATTAAAATCAGTCTTTTGGGCGCTGATAGCTTATGACTGACAAATAAGAGCCAATTATGATTGCTAATTACATACAAATTTGCTGTGGGTTTACCGCGCCCGCGGGAGGCCACCGCCTGAGTGATATATTAAATGGGATCACTATAAAGTCAATTATTTTTGATTATAAAAGATTAACTAATTGGTGGGACAACAGGCTGTGAATGTTCCATATCGCTGTTTGCAAAGACCTAAACTGGTCGATTTCGACCAGTTTAGGCAAGGCTTATTATTTGTCTCTATCTGCAATTACGTCAGGCCGCTCTATCAGAAAATCGGCATCAGCTGCTTGCAGTTCGGGGTAGTCAGCCCAAGTTTTGCCTTTGGGATAAATAATTAATGCCCCTGAGTGCCGCCGGATTTTTATACTTGAAACGCTCAGCTCGCAACCCTCTGGGATTATCAGCACTTGTCGCCCCTCAACCCGATACAATTCCCCAGTAAAAAATTCGGTGTCTGTTTCTGGTGGCTCCTCAGAGTCAATGCGGGCGTAAATTTTTCGCATTCTGGGTTTTACTATAAATAAAAAACTGAGGTAACCGGTTAATATCATGCAGGATGTTGCCAATAAAAAATAAAGTCCAACGCTCATCTAATGCTCCAAATTATTGTAGAGCCTGGGTACCTTAATGAAATTTTGTCCGATTTCTACAAAATAAATGCATTTTTTTGTTTATTTTATCTGATACAAATACCTTTCAATTTGTTAACGCAAATGGGTTGCTGGTTTTCTAATTCAGTGGAACTATTGATCCGCAATTTTATTGGCTTAGCGGTCAGGCAGCTTCAGTTTTAATGGTTAGGTAAAGCATATGCGGAACTATCGGGTGTATGCTTTACCTATCTATATACGTTAAATAAATGAAAAAAGCACCGCGCTGCGGTGCCGCTGATCGCTCAGCTACTCTCAACCCCTCCAGTACGCCCATGCCGTAAAGGGCTCACGCTGCCGTTTCTGCGCGCTTTCGGCAGATGGCCGGAATATTTTCAAATCGAGTTCCCCAAAATGAACGGCTTTAATTCCACGCAGAGAGATCTTCTAGATCAAATGTGGTCTTTTCATTAGGTAGATACAACGTATGAGAATTATTGAAATCGATGCAAAAAACGGCGACCTGTGGTCGCCGTAGGGTTTAGCTAACTAGCTAGCTTGTTTGAAATGCCAGTAATGGCGCGCTGCTGCGAAATAGACATCCGGTGGTAGTGCAAATATTTGCTCGAATTCAGCTGCAAATACCTGACAAAAACCCGCAATTTTTCGCTCATATTCTCCCAGAATAAACGCCATTTCCTCATCGGTCACATGGGCCTCAAATGCATAAAGTTCTCGTATTGAATCACTAATATGCAGACCGCAAACTCTGCCGTTGTCGTCCCGGCACAGCACAATAAAATTATCCAAGCTGATATTTCCCTGTCCATCAAACTCCGCATAGAGCAGGGTGGTTTGCGGTGTTAACTGCAATGTAGCTGGCGTGTCCTGTTTGGTAACTAATTGATGTAATGTCATATTTTCTCCGATAGTTAATGGTGACCTACATCACTACATAGTTGCGAACGGGGGAAATTTATGACTTCTGAATTTTGTGCAAAAAAACACTTGAAAATAAGATCTCAATCATTAATGTAATGGATATCGGCGTTACGAAATTAACGCTAAATCAATACCTTGTGATTTGTCCTCATCAGGTTGTCCTCGGAAAACCCGCAGTTTAATCGCTGCGGCGTTTTTCTAAACTACTCGATGCTGTTAGTGGAGAGAAACATGGAATATTTGTGGTTACTGCCGGCGCTGATTTTGACTGTGGGATTAGTAGTTCTGTGTCGTAGACAGTTAAAGGCAAAATAATCGTTTTTGGAATAGTAGTTTCAGATGAGTAATAAATTTAATGCTGCTTTTGCCCATGTGGTGTCGTTGGCACCGCTGGTTAGCTATATAGTGCTGCTGAGCTATTTAATGCATACTGCTACAACCGAGCAATTAGCGTTTAATTACCTTATTTATTTGAGTGTAGGTATTTGTTTGCTCGGTTTCGGGTATCTGGCCTATTGGCATTTTCATCCAGCCAAAAAACCGCACAGTGCTACATCTGCACTTTTGTACCCGATTTTTTATGGTACGTTTTATATGTTTAGCGAACTAACTAAAAAACGTTAGCTTCCAGTAGATCCCTCACTTTCACCGCGCCGGTAACACCCTGCTGCTGTATCAACTCAATTGCTGATTGGCCATTAAGGTTTGAATTCGGCCGCGTTATCCAGCTGTCTGCCTGCTCAGCGTTATGAAACATTTGATGTAACAGTGTGTGGATGGCCATCAGATGGGAAACCAGCACAGGCAGCCCGGATGAGCCGCTGAGTAATTCACCGCAGTGCCAGCGGGCATAATCTTCAGAGTTAAGGCTTGCCAGGCGCGGCCTTTCGTTCTCATTAATTTGCCATTTATCCATAATATGGTTAAAAATTTTTGCGGCAGTATGATTCAGCTGTGCTGGAGATGCAGCCTGATAAGTTGTAGACACAGAATACTCTCCTTAAAAAGCCGTGCTGCATATAATGTAGCACGGCATTGGCCATTAGTTTTCCACGCGATACAAACGTTTTGCGCAATGGTTACACGAGATCATGCGCCTTTTGGCCTCTGCACCGCCGTAGCCCAGGTTTCTGAGTGATTTTGAACCACAGCCGCTGCATTTATAGCCATTGTCAGTTTTGCATTCTGGGTGCTGCGCCAGATACATTTCTAGTGTCAGTGGATAATCCCGCCGGTATTTTGCATGATGGTAGTAAAAAATCAGCGCTGGTATTGCAATAAAACCCAGTAGGTAAACAAGAATTGCCATATCGAATTCCCTCCTTTTAGCCCTAAATCGCAGCACTAACGTGCTGTTTTATCTTTTCTGATAGCGCAGTTAGTTGCTGCTGGTTCTGGCTGGTAGTGCCGTCCGATTTCAGCGTATAGGGTAGCTCATAGTTGTAATCCAAAATGGAGCCGTTTCTAAACGGGCTGATTTTGGCTGTGATGCTGGTGCCATCCACGTTAAACGAGAACGTGCGGCTCTCTTTGCTGCCTTGCACATTGCTGACAGGGTATTTTCGGTTGAGGCTGTGTATCACGGCTTCAACGCTATAATCGGTAGGTAGTTCGGCTTTAAAACGCACCGTTTTTTCGATGCTGAAATCCAGTTTAGATACTACGTTCGCAAGATCATTGACAAGATTCTCTGTTGTATCCAGTTGATTTACCGGGATAAACATAAAAGTTTTGTCTACACGTGTCATTTCAGACGGTGTGCGAACAGTAATAGCCTGATAGCCAGCTTCTTGTTTGAGTGACACGTTGAACAGCGCCTGGTGATAGCTGCTGATGGTGCCCAGGTCACCGGTTACGCTATACAGATACCGAACACGTAAGTTTTCGCCGTCTTGTGGCACTGTGGTGAGACCAACAGTATAAGTGTCTGACCTGGAGGAGTCGGCGAGCCGCTTTGCGCCATACTCCTGATATTTCGAATTTGTTTTGATATTAGTACCCAGCGCCAACGCGATCTCGTCGAATGACAGCGCACCAAACTCGTTTGAAACAGTGAATATTTTGTCCTGCGCTGCCATCGCAATGGGTTCGGCAGGCGCTTTAGGTGTAGAGCCGCAAGCGGCCAAAAACGATGACAAAACAACGGCAGATGCAAATTTCGTTCTTGCATTCATATTTTTAGTCCCTTTTTACAGTGGTTTAATAATAGTGATTTGGAGGTCTCTGGCCTCAGTGGTGGAAAATTGCTCAGCAGCGGAAACGCGGCTAAATCTCTGGAATGACTGAGCGCCGAGCTCCAGCCAAATGCCAAAATTTGTGTTCTGCCAATTGACAGGGTTGGCGTCTAAAACCAGCACGCCGGGGCTGTGCGCAACCCAGATATCGACATAGTGGTTTTGCTGCTTTAGTGGCTGGTATTTTTCATACAGCCGGATTTGTTTTACCTCACCTTCATTCAGCACGAACTCCTCCGGCCAGAACGGCGAAATACTGCCGTAGAAGCGGATTTCGCCGCTTTGCAACCGAACGGTAATTTGTCGCTCTGGATTGCCTGGTGTTTGTTGCGATATGGGCGCTGAGTGGCTATGGGCACTTTTCAGTCCTCTTCTGCCATCCTCGTTCAGCGAGCAGCCAGAGATAGCTGTGATGCAGCAGATTGTTAAACAGATCTTTTTCATCAAACGTTCATCCTGAATTCAATGCCGTGGATGTTTTGATGATGACCTCCCACAGCGACTACTGAAATTATCCCTCCTGAGCCATTCAAAATTTATGGTTCCGAGTTGGAACCATTCTACACGTTAGGTTCCATTTTGGAACCATTTTGATCTGCCATTACTGTGCTGCGATGAAGACAATTCATGATCCCAGATACGCGCGTATAATAAAGTGGTTAGTCGCTGCCAGAGAGGCGAAGGACATCACTGTGCGTGATCTCGCGCAAAAACTGGGGCATACGCATTCATGGGTGGTAAAAGTAGAAAATTTAGACAAAAAGTTGGACTTGCTTGAGTTTTTTGATTTTTGTGCCGCGCTGGACGTCGACCCCGCACCGGTATTTAAACAGCTGTTAAATAAAGTTGATGTTGAATAAACTACAAAACCATTTGCCTACTTTACTATCGGCAATTGCGCCCAGTTTGTAGTGTAGGCGGGTGATAACAGCTCCCGTTTCATACCCCATTCCTGCTGCGAACCCTGGCTGGCAAACCAGATTGTATCAGCATGTTTGCTGTTCAGTTTATCCATAAGCTGCATCAGAGCCTGGTCTGAGTCTTTTTGAACAATAGGATCGTCAAACAGCCCTGGTTGATGTACGCCGGGGTCATAAAAATCCGCCAGCATCACACCGGCTTTCGCATAGCGATAGCCGTTCATCCAAAGGCCGTCCAACAGCAGCATCGCTTTTGCCAGAAAAACTCTGGTGTCGCTGGAAGGGCTATCCAATTCGATACTTTTACTTGCGCTATAGGGGGCATCTTTGTCACTAAAAGGGCTGGTACGCAGAAACACGGTCAGGTGTTTGGCCAGTTGCTGCTCCTGGCGCAGTTTTTTACAAGCCCGGCTAATGTACTCACTGATAGCCTCACACATTTGCTGTTTGTCGGTAATGCGTTCACCAAAAGCGCGGCTGCTGATAATTTGTTTTTTGGTGGGCGCAATGTCTTCCAGTGCTATACACGATTCGCCGTTCAGCTCGCGCACGGTGCGTTCAACGACGACAGAAAAATGCTGTCGGATATAATTGGGGTCAGCATCGGCCAACTGTAGTGCGGTATCAATACCCAATTGTTGCAGGCGTTTGGTCAGCTTGCCGCCAATGCCCCATACTTCATTTACCGGCAGCAGGGCCAATAATTTACGCTGTCTGTCTTTGTTGGTTAAATCCACCACACCACCGGTTTTATGCCACGTTTTAGCTGCATGGTTGGCCAGTTTTGCGAGTGTTTTACTCGGCGCAATGCCAACACAAACGGTGATACCCGTCCACTTCTGTACGATGTGCTTTACCGATATACCAAATTCAGTCAGGTTTTGGCTAAAGTCTAGGCCGGTAAGGTCTAAAAATGCCTCATCAATAGAATACACTTCTACCCGTGGAGCCAGAGTCTCCAGCGTACTCATTACCCGCTGAGACATATCGGCGTACAAAGCGTAGTTGGAAGAGAACGCAACAACATCGTGTTTTCGTAGCAGATCCCGCACCTGAAACACCGGCAGGCCCATTTTAATACCCAGTGTTTTGGCCTCTCTAGAGCGGGCGATGATGCAACCGTCATTGTTGGACAGCACTACTACAGGTTTTTCAGCCAAATCCGGCCGGAACAACTTTTCACAGCTGGCGTAAAAATTATTACAATCGACCAGGGCAAAGATGTTTTGGCTCATTTGTGTTTCATTTGCCGGATAACGTTTGTGACCACGCCAAAAATATTTAACTCTTCGCCGTTGCGTGGTCGTATGGGTTGGTAAGCCGGGTTACGCGGCAGTAGCATTAATGATGGTCGGGTGCACAGCTGTTTGACGGTAAACTCACCGCCCACTGCCGCTACAACAGTATCGCCATGGTCAGCGTCAACAGAGCGGTCTACAACCAATATATCACC
Organism: Rheinheimera pacifica; assembly: GCF_900108485.1. Classification (GTDB taxonomy): domain Bacteria; phylum Pseudomonadota; class Gammaproteobacteria; order Enterobacterales; family Alteromonadaceae; genus Alishewanella; species Alishewanella pacifica. Next base: position 9,023 of record NZ_FNXF01000027.1, read on the forward strand.
GTCATAAATTCCGGCTTCAATCATTGAATCGCCGTCAACACGGACAAAAAAAGTTGCGTTCGGATGGCGAATACACAGCTCGTTTAAATCCAGCGTACGTTCAACATAGTCTTGCGCCGGAGACGGAAACCCGGCTTTCACCGGATCTGCATAGAATGGGATAGGGCGCTTAGGCCACGAATCGGCATTGCCGATAAATACTGCTGACATACTCACCTCATATGTGTATATATATACAGTATATCAGGCTTTGCGAAATTGACAATTTGAATGCAGTTATGGCATTACTTTGAGTAGCGTGCTGTGCGCTATTAGGCAGACACTCTGGTTTTGTCTATCAGGCAGCCCAAGCTCGTTAGCGCCTCTGTATAGCAAGAGTAGCCATCACCAACCTGATACCACTGATTACAGCGATACCCCGGTAGCATTAGCACAATCAACTTTTTACTGTTGTCGGGATGCAGCCTGGCAAGAGCAGCTAAGTCCCTGCCGAGACTATTCCAAACTTGTAGCATCGCAACCGCCTGTTGCTCTGTAACTCTCTGATTATCCATATTCAGATCCAGTAGGTGAATTATTGGTTAAAAATATATTTACAAATGGTTGATGTCAACTTGATCGATCACTAAAATGTGGAACTGTACTGCGTTAGAAAATGGCGCTCGCTTCTGGAACAAAATCGAAGTAGATCAGTTAATTTTCGTAAGAAGGGCTAGGCTATGAGCAAAGTTTATCTGTCAGGCATTGGTGGTTATTACGAGCCAAGGCCCAGCAATCCAACTCCATTAGAGCTGGCAATCCATCGGTTTGAGCAATTAGCCAGCCAACACTATATAGATGGCCAACGGAATATGGATGCTAAGGCAAAACAAAAGCATGCCAGTGATTTACAGCATTTACAGCGTGAACGCATAAGAATTTCCACTCAAGCGGCGTTACAGCAAGATCTTGATACATATCGGACAGAGAGTAAGCGAAAAACCGTAGTGGAACTGGTTAATGAGCCACATCACCCAACCAAGGTGCTGTCAAACAATTTGACCGCTGTTGCAGAGCCCCGGCCAAGTACAGACCATGACGCACACCATATAGTTATGGGTAAGGGACGCTGGCTTAAATCAGAAATGATGAGAGCTCGATTGAGCATGCATCTGCATGGTATTGGCATTAATGATCCGATAAACGGTGTTTGGTTACCTCGGGATAAAGAGTCGAAAGGGCATTGGGCAACACCTAACTCTCCGGCGCATAAAGAAATTCATCGATATAACTACGAAAGATGGGTTAGCACGAGGTTGGGGGCTCCGGCTCTGCCTGAAAGTTCAGTGCGGAACAGACTGCGTGAAATAAAGCATGTTTTAACCTATGGTGGTTATCCGGCAAAGATTGTAGAAAAGAAAGATGCTCAGTGGACAGGTGAATAGCATGGTGTACCAGCTTAAACACATACCGAAGACATACAAGGCGCTTCAGCTCGATGTGATGACAATTGCTGAAAAGCTCGGTGATTATGGACTAATTACTACCTTGATGAACGCTCCGCTTACCGGAGAATCCCTGGCGGGTAAATGGAAGAGCATTGAAACCTCTCTTCAAAGTCTGTCAGCAAGTGGCAACAATACACCTGACATTTCATTGTGGGATAGTCAGGGGTTGTATTTGTCTGCAAAGGCATACGATGCATTGGCTGATGCCTTAAAAGATGATGGGGAGTTTCTGTCTATCGTTGTTGATGGAGAACCGGCTTATTTATTTAACTGTAGGGTGTTTGGACAAGAAGATCTTTCTTTAACCGAACGGAAATATTTAGATGGCGAACCTGATGGTGTAGCGTCGTTAGTGTTCGATGAAGCTGAGCTGGGCAAGAGCAACCGTCACGTATTCAGATCAAAGCTGCAAGGCTGTACAACTCTGTACGCCAGTGACAAGTTCAAACAGCTGTGTGAAAAACATAATCTTAATGGGGTAAGATTCGATACAGACCTGCTGAACATATTTGATTAGCTGCATGGTTGTAAATCCGCATTAGCAAAATGCGTTTAAATTACAGGTCATTTTGTTTCAGATAGTTAACATTTTCAGCGCTGAAAACGTTGGCTGATTGTGGTTGGGCCGGAGTCTTTGGCGATTGGTTATTGCAGTGTACACGGCGTCTAAGGTATGGCGTTCTGGCGATAAATGATGCCGCCGCTGGAGTTGGTTAATTACAGTGCTAATCTGGCGAAGCCGTTTTTAGTTTTGTAGTGTAATTGAAGCCTGATAAGTGTCAGAATCACATAAAGACATTTGAAACGGGGAGTTTTCACTTTGCGTGATGCCACCTTTGAATACAAAGGCTTTACAGGCTCTGCCACTGAGAATAGCGATAGCTGCGCCAATCTGTTCGGCCAGGTGCTGCATATTCGCGATGTGGTGACCTATGAAGCCGATACCGTAACGGAGCTTGAACGAGAGTTTCGTTATTCCGTAGATTCATATTTGGCCGACTGCGCGGCCCTTAATAAAGACCCGCGAATACTGAAATGACTTAACGATTAGCAACCGTACTATAAGCGTTTTGGATGAGCCGCTATCAAAAAATTAACATTTTCAGCGCTGAAAATGCAGTAAGCTTCGGGGGAAACTCGGGCGTTCGAATGGAATAAGCGCTTATGAAAATAACTGAGCCGGAGGTGGTTATTTACGCCAAATAATCCAGCAGGCACCGGCAACGAAAACAACAAAACTCACGCCAAACCAGGTGAAGTGTTTATGAAAATCTTTATCAACACTAACGCTATGCTGTGTAGGTACTAGGTTTGTACTTTGTTCAATAGTGAAAGCAGTGAGGATTTCTTGATTTGTCTGACCTTGAAGCTGCGGAGCAGGTGCTTGCGACGTACCTGCCGTAAGCGGAGTAAATTTTAAGTTGTTCCATGCTGCGTCAAACTGCTTACGCTGTTGCGTTTTATGCTCAGCGCATTTTACAAAATCGTCCTCTGACAGGTTTTTCTGCCTGCAACTAACCGGCACCTGGTAATACTCGCTCCAGGCAGCGGATTTATCACCTTTAAATATAGCGTTGTCAGCTCTCCAATCCGGCATGTCACTAAGTGATACAGCCGGGCGTTTTACGGTAGCTGTATCAGAAAAGGAAGAAATGCGACTGTCACCAGAGCTGCTGTGCAGATTAGGGCTGGAGCAGTGTACACCGATAAGTTTAAATAACTCCCGATCACGCTTATTCAGCCAATTACCTTCCTCTACACCATATCCGGAATTCATGCGCTTGCGGATAACCTCTTTTTGACGTTTTAAATTGTCGCACTGAGCTTTGCTATATTGGGCCGCAGAGAGAGCGACAGCAGGTGAAAGCAGAAGAAGAGCACACAAAATCCATTTCATGAGGTAAAGTATGTTTCAGAGTTCGGTAAGGCATGGTAGCTAAAGGATGCGTGATAGCGCAACCGGAAAAACGTTATGAGATTTAACCGGATAAGGTAAGGGCCGCAAAGTGCCAAAAGCGGACATAGCGAACAGCATATCGAATGAATGGATCGGCTTCGCCTAAATCTGTGTTTCCATACAGTCAAATCTTATTTTTTCTTACATATGGGTAAAAATGCAAGCGCATTTTGCACACATTGCAACTTGCCTTCTATTAGAAAGTCTTTTAGTTTAGTGGCTTAGTTAGGTGAAAATCGACAAAATAAGAATCATATCCCGACAAAACAAGCCAGCTCGTTTTGTCGGCACCACAATCGAAGCTTGGTTTTTACAAAGTCATTATTAATAATAGCTTACATGGCTTTGTGTTGAATATATTAAAGTGGGTTTTCGAGCTGGATTTTGAATATAATGTTATGTGGCATAGGGAGCGATCATGAATTCAGCCGTCGCGAAGCAAATTGCTGATCTTCTCAATAGCGAAAATCAATTAGTTGTCGCCTATACCGAGAAAAGAGTCATGGAGAATGGCGAAACATACCTCTATGAACTTGGTGAGAGCAATGAAGTGCTTTCTTGCATCGAGTGTAAGAGAGTCCAATGGTATCAATATGAAGTGTGCCACCTGACAGTGAATCCGAAGCACCGAGGAAATGGGCATGGAAGAAGTATCCTAAATAAAGCGATGGAGCACGCCAAAGAGAATGGTGGGCGCATCGTTCAATGCACTATTCGAGAAAATAATGCGGAAAGTTCGGGGCTTTTTGAAAGCGCTGGTTTTCATAAATCCTCAGTATTTTTTTATCCAAATAGTGGTAACAATGTTTGTGTATGGCAAAGGGTTATTAGTGATGCCACATAACCAAGCAATTAAATTCGCTCCCTGCGGTCGCCGGACGCTCGTTCCTCGCGCCGTTTATTGCGGGCGTTAGGCAACACTGAGGAAGATCATGCCTTTAGAAGAAGAAACTAGAAATCTCATCCATGATTATTGTGTAAGAGATCTCCCTGGAGATATTTCTTGGCACATAGATAAATTCTCATTTATTGACGACGTTGAGCTTAGGCTTCGTTTGGGCAGAGCTTTTTACTCTGCGCGTTATGTCTACAAGCTTATGGAGGCGACGTTCGTTCAAAATGACGAACAGCATCCATTTGTAAAATTTCAAATTATGCAATATGCCTCAATATACGAGGCTGTGATAACCAACTTGTTGTGGGGGTTGCTTAAAGAGCATCCGGAAGTGATACAGCTTCAAACTCATAAGGCATATAAACCAATTAACGCTTTGGGCAGTCTAACCAAGGTTAAGTATGGGGAAGAAGATGTATTCACTTGCGTTTATCGCGACGCAAAAACTCCAAGAAATTCAATACCATTTAAAGATAAAGTTGATTGTGCAGTACGCATTGGCTTTCTCGAAGCGGCTTACGCTGAAGATATTAAGCGTACCTATGAGCTAAGAAACCTAGCTCATATTGAAACAGAAGCATCGAAACAACTTGATGTAGAAATAGCTCAATCAAAAACTGCATATTGGCGTCTCAGTCCGTTTCTTGATTATACTGCATCGTTTGTAAGTAACTATAATACCTAACAAATCAATCAACTACGCGCCTGCTGTGCCGGACAGCCTACGTTCCGCTTCGCTGCATTTCGGCTGCCTGTTATTGATGTGTTAAGTGCCAGTGTTATTTTCTGCTAATTTACGAAGAAAGGTTGTAAAATTTGAATATTCACTGGGATAATAAACAACCTCCTGACTCTTTAATTTCAGACATTAAAGATTACATAAAAGTTGGAGACGATGGGAGGGTCAGTTATACAATAGGAGTTGAATTTCAAATTGATGCATTATTTGGGAAGGTTATACATCGTTATGAATTAGATGATAACGTTTTATATAAAAATTTTCATAGTGCAGTAATGGAAGCTTTTCAGAGCAGTAAATTGAAAAAACCCGATGAAATATTATCAATTTTCAAAAGAAAATGTGACAAAAGTTTAAGTGTGAAAAAGAAATACTATTTGCTCACTTCAATAAGTCTGAGAAACTCTTTTATTCCTAAGAGAAGAACTATAAACAATTGTATAATTAGTTTTTATAAGAATATCCCGGCCAAATACAAAAAGTCTCGCTCTGAACTAATTGAAAAACATAGTGAGCTAAAGCTTTCAGAACAAAAAAATTATGTTTTTGTAGTAGTTTCAGTTATAGCTCCAGATGTGAGCACCGCATTCAAAATTGGCATTAATTCTCTTGATGTTGTTAGGAGTATCTTACAGATAGGCTTCAAGAAAAGTATTCGGTTTCTATCTCCTCAAGTACAGCACAAATACTCAACTAATAGTATTTTATCTTTGGGGCAAGTGCATACTTTGCACACTGAAAGTGGATCTGCTGCCTTCCTGAACATATGGTATGAACCAGATTTCACGAATAAAGAGGCATCTAGAATACAAAACTTCCCTTTAACTGAATCAAATTTAACTAGTTGGTTAAATAAATTGAAAAGAAATCCATTTCGGCAACACCTGCTCATATCTCTTACGAGTTATATAAATGCACTGGATCGCAGTGATCAAGAGTTCAGGTTTATGAAGCTTTGGTCAGTTATTGAAAAATTAGTTAACACCGATGACACGAAAATGATAATAAAAAGGGTTTCTTTCTTTTATGATGATAGAGCTGTTGCTAGAGAGGTTCTGAATTCATTAAGGCAGGCAAGAAATGTAAATGTACATGCTGGAGTTAAGCCTATTAATGTTGAAATGAAAAATTTTACTCTATGTGGCTTTATCGAAGATTTATTTAGATTCTTCATAAACAATCCATTTAAATACGATAATTTACAAAAAGTCATTGATTTCATTTCTTTACCTACAGAATTACAAAGCATAGATCAGCAGATACAAAACTTAAAAGCTGTAAAGAAATTTATAGGAAAAGGTTAGGCACTTAAAAAGAGCTTTAATAGAACAAAAAGAGCTGGTTAGGTTCCGCTTCGCTCCTCATTTTAACCAACAATTTTTGTCCGCTTTTCGCTCAAAGCAGCAATTAAGATTTGAAACCAGATATGTAAATAAGGAGTCCTAATGGATTGGTTTTCTCGCAATCAGAAGTTGCTCGCTGCTATTGCCGCTATGTTTGCTGGCGTGTCTTACTGGGCTGCTTTTGAGCTATTACTGCAAAGTCTAATATCTGGCTCTGAATTCGTGACTTTAGTAATCGCAGCCACTGCGACAAGCCTCATAATCGTATTTGCGCCTTCTATTCAGGAAGTATCAATAGGTGGCAATATTATCAAGCTGAAACAGGCCAAAGTTGATGCTGATGAGACGCTCAAAAATTTAAATAACGCCAGAGTATCTATGCTGGTAGCTACTCTGTCCTCTCTTAGGCGATCTAAACCGGATTTCAATGAAAGCTCAAGCGGCTTTGATGACAGAGCTAGCTACTTTCTGTCGCTTTATGACGCTAACAAAGATCTTTTAAATAATGCCGTTGTAGCAGAAGAATTTAGAAGTGGTAGTGAACACTTTATAACGGAGAGTATGAAGAATATTAACTACCATTGTCGTGTTCATCCTAATGACGGTTTAGGGCATCGGCCTTCTCCAGAGCAACTGGAAGGTTGGTATGCTAAAAATAGGGGCACTGGGGGTGAGGTTGGCAGTGTTCCTTTGCAGTTTGTTGAGTACAGAAAATTGATTGAGATATCCGAGCGCCTCAAGTCACGCCGGTAACACGTCGCTATGACTGGTATGAGATTCTCGTCATCATGTGGTGCTAACCTGGCGGTTAACTCAACGAGCCACAAATACTAAGTAAATGCTGGCAAGAAAAAGTAGTAGTAAGGACATCAAGCTTTAATGAACATCGAATGCCCACATTGTAATACCGAAAATACCATCGAAAATGCAGACAACATTCACTGCCATAAATGTGAGAAAAGCTTTAAAGGCTTTGCTTTTCGCAAATACAAAACGTCAATTATCGGCACTGGAGTGGCATTGATGCTTGGAGCTTATGCAGGGCAAAAAGTGGATGGTCATTTCTTTGAACCTAAGCGTTACTCTACTGCTGCCATATACGAGATCGTGAGTTATTGCGCGAATCCTACAGAAGGTTTGTTTACGCAAGCAAGACAGCAAAAACTGGCGGAGACTTGTATTTGCGCACTTAACAAAACGATGTCTCAGATAAGCGAAGTCGAGCTTAAAACCAGGTCGTCAGAGTTTAAAAAGTTATTTAATCAACACGTAGCTGTTTGTCGCTAAAAGGCCGGATTTTCCGGCCGTGGTTAGTAGTTAAAAGTTACTTAGTTTTGGCTGGTGGGTTGTTACCACGACCGCCGCCAGATGGGTTGCCGGTTTTACTTGGGCCATTTGGTGGTGCAGGGCGGGATGTCGCTGCTTTTGCCGCAACACTGGTAGCTTTAGCTGCAAATGAACCTTTAGGTACTATTCCGCCGTTTGCTTTTGCGGTGGCGGATTGAATGCGAGCTGCGGCCGCTTTTGTCATCGGTGTAGACATATAATCTCCTTTGCGATATCAACGCATTGATACCGTTTTAATTGAATTGTTCAGCAGCACCATTGCCGTGAACAGGAGTGATACTAAATTGCCAAAAGGGACAAAAAGGGACATAGAGCAGATACAACAACTGCAAGCGAAAATTAATTCCATGCAGCAGCAATTGGGTTGGACACAAGCTCAGCTGGCACGGGTGATTTATTGCGAATTACATGAAGATGATGACGACGAAATAAAAATTAAAAACTTTTGCGCAGCTTTTAAAAAGAAACTCCTTCGTAAAACTACCCCAGTTGAGCTTTTACAGCGTTACGTGCGAATCATCGGCAGCCATGAAGATTTCCGCCGTGCGAACCTGGTTGTGCCAAATCCCATCAGGCTTGGTGCAGTTGATATCAGCATTTTGCGGGGAGTAAGTGAAGTGGCGAGAGATCTATTAAAAGATGAAGAGTTTACAGCAAACTGAATTGTCACTAGTCTTAGGCACGCACGTTTTGTGTTAGCAATGCGGCATATAAGGATTTGCCATGTATGAAAGGGAATTAGAGGCGCTGTTACCTCGCTGCTTTGAAATGTATGACTTTATGGCCGAGCATATAGAACAATTGCATCATCTCGAGCCGATGCCTGATATTAAATGGAGAATGGCATTTCAGTCCGGCATCCTGTCTTTTGAGCACGGTATATCTTCACTTAAATTGATTGCCGATGGTTTTGCGTCATCAGGTTTTGCGTTAATGCGACCCCAGTATGAAAGCCTAATTCGCGGTTTTTGGCTTATGCATGCTGATACCGATTCGTGGTTTACAAAACTTAAAACGGCTGGAATGGTCGGGCCGAATGAACTGAATAAGCTTGAAACGCCAATGATTGCCGATATGTTGAAATCGCTGGATAAATCCGATGCACCTGCCCATATACTTAACCAGCTGAAGGTTTTCAGAGGGATTAATAACACATCATTTAACAGCTTTACGCATAGTGGGCTCATTGCATTAATGAGTAATAGCACCGGATATCAACCTAAACTTATTTACGATGCTTTGAGAAACTGCAACGCGGTTGCAGCCATTAACCTGCAAATGCTTTCTATATTGACCGGCTATGAAGAAGCAATAGAGCCGGTAAGAGGCATGCACTATCAGTTCGTTGATTGTTTGCCAATAGTTCATGCATGATTCGGACTTCTTTCAGAAGTCGTGGCGCTTTCCCCGGCAAATTTTAAAACGAGATTGCGTGTTTAGATGCGGGGATGCCCGCCACCGTTAAGTTCCTAATCGCATCGTTTTACCAGAATGCAAAGATGTCCGCGATGCTCTGTGATCTCAATTTGTGGTGGTGGCCCAAACAGGAGGAGTTGTCTTGGGTCGTTATCACCCTTTAGAGTACTTATTGAAAGTTGTATGGCGAAAAGCGCCTGTTCAAGTTGGTTAATTAGTGGATCGTTTTTTTGCATGCTGCTACTCCTGTTTAATAGTTCTATTAACTAGGACGCGGGCATGCAGAAAAATAGAAAATGGCGGGGTATCCCCGCCATAAATTTGTAGTTTATTAAAATTATGACCAGTATGCCGCTGCAACCAGCAGGTACACATCGGGCGGTAGCCCGAATACGGCTTCAAATTCAGCCGGGAATTTTTCGCAAAATTCCGATATGTCCTGGCTATAGTGTGACAATACCAACTGCATGCTATTGGCTTCGATATATTGGCTGCATTCCAAATCTTCCTGGATAGACCGACTAACACTCACACCTAACATCCTGCCGCCAGCATCTTTGTGCAGGTATATGTAGCGCCCGAAAGACAGCTCCAGAGTGTTTTCGTTAGCGATATCCGCCAAAAGTAGAAACGTTGATGCGTCCTCCCATGGGGACTTACTTTTGCGCTGGTACACCCGAACAAGTGGATTCTGGCTCATACAGCCTCCTGACAGATTTTTTGTAGTGTCTCAATGTGCTGAATTAGTAAAATTGGCTGCAATGTCATTGGCGTTCTCCTTTGTGTGTTCTCAGAACTAACTAGGGAGAGCGTGAGGGAATTCAGCTTATTTTTTTAAATTAACTGATTGCAGGCATCAGGTTATTATCTTGATTGTCTCTCATATAGGGTTGTTTAAATATCGAACAATCCCATATATTGAGTTGTGGCAATTTCGCCATCTTAATGCATGCAGGTAACTTAAATGGCAAAGAATATCCGTGGCAATAACGACGGCGAAAATGGAGAAAACGACTCGTACACTATTACAGGTCGAGGGGTAGTTGACAGAGGAACTCTTGTCAATGAGGTTGAGCAGGGCAAGCACCCAAACCATCATGTAGTGAACATTAATGGCGAGGACTATGTAAGGTCTAACCCAGACAGGACAACAGGTAACAACGTCAATAAAGAATAATTAGCCTAACAAACCGTTTGCCCTACCCCAATCTTGCTTAGGGTAGGGCAATTGCGGCTCACTTCAGCCGACTGGCAGCAATGCGCGAATTGCAGTCGTTCATAGCAGGGAATATCGAAAAAAGAATGTAGGATTTGCCTTATCTGTGGACATTACTTTTTTGCGGGAACATGGCATGTAACAATACCTAAAATAAGGTGTGGCCAAATTCAGTGTGCTATTACATTGACCACAATTGACAGATCGTTTCGTTTGTATCTAACAAAAAAGCACTTAATTTTAGCCATTGTGACATAAACCATTATTTCTAACTTTCAGACCTTCTACAACCCTTGATATATATGGTAGTGTCGACTCATAAGCTTAAACACGTTACACCCATGAAATGGGTATATATATTGCGCAGTGTGACATCATGGATATGATCATAGAAATTTTGAGTAAGAACGGGCCAAGTTTAAGCTCGGACATTGTGCAAGAGCTTGTTGAAAAACATCGTTTATCCTCGGTTGCCGCAAGGAAACAAGTTTCCAGAGCACGTGGAGATGTTCACAAACTTGAAGGGCTACCTCTTCCCAGGAATGTTAAGTTCGTGTACTTAAAAAAGGACTATCGTTCACCTTTTTACTGGAAGGCCTTGTACAAGGCGTTTAAAGAGACTAACTCAGCCTACTGGCATGCAATCGCAGCGATAAAGGAACGGAATGGCATCATGCCATTTAAGCACTTTTTAATTGCATGCGGCTCACCACTTCGACAGCAAAAACACATACCACCTGAAAAAATTCTCCAACGCCTAGAAATTCACGATATTTTAAAAACTGTAGAAATTAGTGGGATAGGTAGATGCATAGTCCTTGCAGAGAAAGTTCAAGATGTTCCAATACTTGAGCCTGAGTTAAGAGCAAGGCTGGTTGCAGAGAAAATACTGATCAGTGCAGTTACGCAATGGGCAAAGAACTTAGGTTTAGTTAGCTTTAATTTGATTAAAAACCGAGATGAGGAAGAGCTTCCTACTGTTAGTACGACGTTATGGGACGTTGCAGGCCCATCATACATATCAGCATTAATTAATGTATCTAAAACTGACAAATCAAAGATTAAACAGGGTTTTCTTGCTTGCGACATTTTGCTTAATAAATCAATAAGTGAAGACGGTATCCAACCATTTATCAGAAAATGCAATACACTGAGGGGGCTTTCAAACGTCGGTCGATGTATTCAAATGTTCATCGCCAATGATTACCACCAAGTTGCATTCCAGCAGGCAAAAAATGAAGGAATCTTACCTGCTACTGTAGAAACACTGTTTGGAAAGGACGTAGCACAGGGTTTAGTGTCTTTGTTGAAAACATTAGAAGGTGTTGCGCAATCGGTTTCGATAGATCCAGAGAGATTTAACACTCTATTCGACCAATTGGGAAAAATTGAAGGGGCTGTTGGTAATCTGCGTGGTGCACTATTCGAATATTTTTCAGCTAATGTCGTCGAGAAAGCTTTCAGAACTGACTCAATCAAGCTCAATCAGATCTGTAAAACTTCAGACGGGAAATCTGCTGAATCAGATATTGTAGCTGAACTAAACGACGGAAAAGTTTTTTTTGTAGAGTGTAAAGGACATCAGCCTAATGGAACGGTATCAGACGAAGAAATTCAAAAATGGCTAAATACTAGAATTCCTACCCTTAGAGCATATGCCTTGAGGCACCCCGATTGGAAAGACAAGCGTCTTAGTTTTGCCATATGGACGACCGGAAAGTTTTCTGATCATTCTTTGGCGCTATTAGCTTTAGCTGAATCTAAAACCCTTAAATACGAGATAAGCCATTTAGACGCCGAGGGCTTGCTGCCAGTTATTAAAAGCTGCAATGATATGGGACTTCTTAAAACTTATTTTAAGTGTTTTCTGGACTATCCACTCAAGAAGCTTGAACGCCAGTGGATCGAATCTTGAACTTAATTACTTTAGAAAAATATAATTTGAATTGCCACAATCCCACCAGTCGGCTTTGGTCAATTAGCAGCAATGAGCGAATAGCGAACATTTAACTTTATGACTTTAGACCTTACAGGTACTCTGGTTTGCAAGAAATGGACTTTTATGATCAGATTTCAAGGAGAATAAATGAACCCGGCGGAAATGATACAAAGGGCTGCTGAAGTATGCCTGACGAATGTTCCACGGTTAATATACAGAGGACGCATCTTTGATTATCTCTATACCCACAAAGTGGGTGACCGACTACCTCGTGGTAAGTCATTTCAGTACTTCCGGGGAATGGAGAAATGTGCAACTTGGGATAAAGAAGTTCATGATTTCAATTTCAAAATTCATAACAAAATGTATGCAAGCAGGCTTTCGCCACTGTTATTGTCACAAGTAACATTTTTGTCTTACCTGGCTATTCATTACAAGGCCCCATTAGACGCCGAGTCGGTGTTTAACGTAATAGAATTGCTGGAAGGGGAATCTACAAATAGATCAACAGCTTTACTGAAGCACAAAATACCATTCGAAGAAAATGGCCCATACTCTGGATATGAGCATTCTCACGTAGCTGTATTACCTAACTCCTATCTGGAAATGCTAAAAAAAAGTAGCAATCAAAAAAGAATTGTCCGACACACAGCAATATGCCCCTCTCTTTCAGTCAACTTTAAAAAAATAGAAAATGAAATTATGAGCAAAACTTCCCATAAAGAGGGAAGAATGACTGGATTTTGGCTAATCAGTAGATTTATCGACAATAATAATTTCTACATGGGTTTATTCCCACATTCCAGAGGAGCTGCCAAAACGATTACATCGAAAATGCATCCTGACGATAAAAAAATATGTCTTCAGTTACAGGAATCGGAACGGTTACTTAAACTCAAATACAAGAAGCGAAAGTAATCTAAATGTGAGTTTTAGACTGTCCACTTCTGGCACTATGCAGTCTCACACGTAGGTTTTTGCTTCCCACATTTACCGATAAAACCGCTCTGTGAGCTCATCACAGAATTTTGTCCGATAGATTAGCGCAGCACTAAGCTTCTGTGCTTCATCTTCTGTTAGCCATGTGGTGCTCGTTTTAGGCTTATTAGTCTGAGTCAGGTAGGTAATCGCGTTGTCATTGATACGACGTGCATCTTTCAGTATTTCTAGTTTCTGCGAAAATAGCTGTACTTTCTGATAGTAGCCCGCCTGTAAGGCTTGGGAATACCTCAGCAGTATCGATTTGCGATTTTCCGGCGTTTTAAAACTATGCTCAAATTCAACAGCACAAATTGTACCGTCCGGCTCTCTGACGATACCATCAACAGAACGTATATCCTCCCTGCGGGCAATACGTCTGAATTCGGCATCAGTTAAAAATTGCGTATTTCGGTTTGTCCGGCCACCTGTTCCGGTTTCATCCGGCCAGGCGTTTCGGTGTGATCCGGCCAGCATGATCTGACCTTCGTTTATGC
>NZ_FNXF01000015.1 GCF_900108485.1 Rheinheimera pacifica
ATGAATCGCACCGGTAAATTCGGAGGCGGATTTGTTTGAGTCATGCTGCCGTATCTTGTGTTAATTGTCGATAGTAGTTTTCCTCATATTCAGCTGGCGGGATATCACCAATTGAGCTCAGCAATCGTCTATTGTTAAACCAGTCAACCCAGTCCAGCGTTGCCAACTCAACCTGCTCCAGCCCTCTCCACGGGCCGTCTTTATAAATCACCTCAGCTTTGTACAAGCCGTTAATCGTTTCAGCCAAGGCATTGTCATACGAGTCGCCAACACTGCCAACAGACGCCGTAAAGCCGGCTTCTGATAACCGTTCAGAGTAACGTATCGAGACATACTGGCTTCCTCTGTCGCTGTGATGAATGACGCCTTTAGGTTTACCTCTGGCCCATAATGCTTGCTCTAGCGCGTCCAGAATCAACTGTGTCTGCATCGTCTTCATCACACGCCAGCCCACGATTTTCCGGGAGAACACATCGATTACGAAGGCGACATAAATGAAGCCTGACCACGTAGCAACATAAGTGATATCTGCAACCCACAATTGGTTTGGCCGGTTGGCACTGAACTCCCGTTTCACCAGATCCAATGGTTTAGCAGCGGCATCATCAGGGATCGTCGTGATACAACGACGGCCACGCCGCACGCCTTGGATCCCAAGCGTACTCATCAGTCTGGCAACCGTGCAGCGAGCCACCGAGAAGTCTTCACGCTTCAGTTGCTTCCAGACTTTCCTGATGCCATAGCATTGCCGGTTATCCTGCCATACACGCAGGATCTCCGGCTTCAGAGCCTCATCCTGATGGTAACGCTGACAGCGCCGTTGAGGCTGCGCTTCAAGTGACTTGCACCGGTAATACGTTGATGGCGCGATCTGCAATACGCGGCAAATCGGCTCGACACCATGCAACGCTCGGTGCGAATCAATGAACTGGATTATTTCTTCGGTTTGCGGTCGAGCTCCGCTTGAGCAAAAAACGCAGCAGCTTTCTTCAGGATTTCGTTAGCCTGCTTAAGCTCTTTATTTTCTCGCTCAAGTTGTTTGATCTTGGCTGCGGCATCGGTGGTAACTCCAGGCCTTTTGCCTGAATCCACCTCAATTCGATTAACCCAAGCCCTTAATGTCTCAGGTGTACAGCCAATTTTTGATGAAATAGACACCAGTGCCGCCCACCGGGATGGGTGATCATGCTCTGAGGTCAAAACCATGCGAACTGCACGCTCGCGGACTTCTGCTGAATATGTTGTTCTCTTGTTCATAAGCTAATTCTCTCAAGAAAATTAGCCTCCGACAAACCCGGTATGATTCAGGACTCGGATTTTTCGATTTTAAGTAAGGAATACATTGTTATGCGCCGTAACATGCCGGTTACCAATACCGAAAGAACTTTCCCGCCAAACCAAAAGCTAATTTCCAATACAGATCTCAACGGTAATATCCGACACTGTAACGACGCTTTTATCGCTATCAGTGGTTTTAGCAAAGACGAATTAATTGGCCAGCCGCACAATATAGTGCGCCATCCGGATATGCCGCCGCTGGCTTATAAAATAATGTGGGAACATTTAAAGGCTGGAAAGCCCTGGATGGGGCTGGTAAAAAACCGTAGTAAAAATGGTGACTATTATTGGGTTGATGCTTATGTTACCCCAGTGACAGAAAACGGCCGGGTTATCGGCTATGAATCGGTGCGATCCTGTCCTGCACGCGCCGATATTAAACGGGCAGAAAAGCTGTACGACGCCATAAATAAGGGGAAATTCCGCGGCCGGCATTTTCACCTTGGTGCTGCCAATGTGGTATTGGCGATTGTGTTGGCAATAGCTGCAGCCTTGTATTTTTCCGGTTTTGCTGGTTTATCTGAGTTGCTGATTCTGGCTGCATTAATTGGTTATGTGGTGTGGGCCAATTTTAGTAAGAAAAACGCCTTAGACAGCGTCAAAATGTTGCTGGCCAATTCATTCCGCCATGAGCTGGCGGTACAAACCTTTACCGACGATGAGCTTGCCGTTGGCGAGCTTAAAGTGGCAGTTATGAGCTCTAAAGCGCATTTAGGTGCAGTATTAAGCCGGATGGAAGATGCTGCTAAAAGTGTGTCTGAACAATCTGATCTTGGCCTGGAGCTGGCGCAATCTTCTATGAAGCTTATTCAGCGCCAGCAGCAGGAAACCGAGCAGGCCGCCACCGCCATGCACGAAATGACCACTACCATTGCTGAAGTATCAAAGCATGTACAGGAAACGGCGGAGCGTGCTGAGCAATCAAACGAACTGGCCGGGCGCAGCCGGCAAACTGCAGCGGTTACCCGCAAAGCTATTGAAGAACTACGGCAGACAGTAAACGAAATTAGCAGCTCAGTAACGGAAGTGTCGGAACAAACCAAGAAAATCGCCACTGTTGCGCAGATGATTGAACAAATTGCCGAGCAAACCAACTTATTGGCGTTAAATGCGGCTATTGAAGCAGCGCGCGCCGGTGAGCAAGGGCGCGGCTTTGCCGTAGTGGCCGATGAGGTGCGCAATCTGGCACGGCGCACACAGGAATCTACTAAAGAGATTCATCAGATTATCAGTGATTTAACCAGCAGAGCTGATACCGCAGTGCGGGTAGCCCAAAACGGCACCAGTGGCGCAGAGGCCGGGCTTATCCGGGTGAAAGAAACGGAAGAAATGCTAAATGGTATTTCAGATGCTGTGGGTAGCATAGCCAATATGTCTATTCAGATGGCAGCGGCGGTAGAGCAGCAGGCAAATGTTGCTGAAGAAGTAAATCAGCAGGTGGTAAATATTTCCAGCCTGGCGAATAACACCCTGATAGAAGCGGGTAACTCTGCTGACAGTATTAAACAGTTGCAGTTGGTATCCAATGAACTGCATGAACTGGTAGTGCGGTTTGCCAGATAGGTTCAATAAAAAGGCCAGCGAGCGCTGGCCTTTGTTTTTGTTACATAAAATATTACTTACACCGTAATATTTATATTTTGTCCCAGGTTACCTACAGGGGATGAAGCCTGTACCTGCTCAACCGATTGCATAGCACTTTGTACCAGCATGGTTGCCATTTTAGCTTCCTGGTTTTGTTGCTTTTTCGCCATAACGGCGCCCAGTATTTCAAAGCCCTGGTTTGACGCAGCAGCGCCAATGGATTGACTCATAGTTACCTCCTATGCCAATTCCTCAAGACTGTAACGGCCGGAAGATAAATACCTTTAGCGTTTATTTAAGATTTTTTTAAGCATAAAAAAATGCCGCCCGTTGCAGCGGGCGGCATTCCAACTTAGCGCGGAGTGACTCATTTCTCCAAGTGCGTTAAGAAGCCTGTATCAGCGCGGTTTGTTGCGCTTTAATTTGAGAGTGTGACAAAGCTGGTACCGGCAAAGTATTGCCGCCAGTTGTTGCCGGTTTTAGTGAACGTACTGGCCGGGTGGGGCCTTTTTTCACTAAACCTTTAAACATGGGTTCAGGTTTGGCTACCGTTTTACCTAAACGGGCTGCAATGGCTGCCTGAATATCGGCGGCGGTGTAACCGGCTTTTATTTTCATGCGCAGGTAAGGTACGCCTGCTGCGTCCAACGCGCCGTTAACAAACCAGTCGGGTACAGCCTTGTGGCCTTCTTTGCTACTATTGTTAACTAAATCCAGCACTGCTATGACGCTAAAATCCTGCGGATCACACAAAACAAAATCCAGATACTTGGTATTCAGTTTAAGCATGGTACTGGCGCGGGTTTTATCGCTGGTGCCATTTTTAAGCTCCATAATATCTGCCAGTTTTACCCTGTTCATTACTTTGTAATCGTTAGCCACTGCTTTTTCCAGCAGTTGCATAAAAGAACGTTCTACCGGGCTGAATAAGCTGTTTTTCTTCTGCACCGGAAAAGGGTTGCCACTGTCAATAAAGCGGCTGGCTACCATAGCCACAACAATGACTAACAGTAAAATTAACAGCAGGACAAATTCCATGCATACCTCCGACAGAAAATTGACTCGATGTTTGACACATCATAAGACTGTGATAGATAAAGCATAAGTCGTGCCATATTTTCTTGTGTATTCATGCTTTTACTATTTATGCTGCGAATGGTTGGCATTGCCTGCATTAATACATTTTATGGTTGAAAAGCGCTTATAGTTAATGCCTACCCTGATACCCGACCGCCTTACCGGCAAATAGAGTACAGGCAGCCAAAAAGGACAAACTTATGACAATAAGCATCAGCCGTGCCGGTTTAAGCATAAATGCGCCGTTAAATGCCGATTACGACACTATTCTGACAGAGCAGGCCTGTGCCTTGCTGGTAGCGTTAAGTCGCGAGTTTAGCCCGCGCTTAACAGAATTATTAGCTGCCCGGCAAACAATACAGCAGCGCTATGATGCGGGAGCCTTGCCGGATTTCCTGCCGCAAACGGCTAATATCCGCCAGTCAGACTGGCAGGTAGCGCCAATACCGGCCGATTTACAGGACAGAAGGGTAGAAATTACCGGGCCGGTTGATCGTAAGATGATTATCAATGCGTTAAATGCCGACGTAAAAGTATTTATGGCCGACTTTGAAGACTCGCAGGCGCCCAGCTGGGCCGGTGTTATTGAAGGCCAGATTAACCTGCGCGATGCTAACCTGGGTACCATCAGCTATACCGATCCGCAAAGTGGTAAGCACTATGCGTTAAAAGATAACCCGGCCTTGTTAATTGCCCGGGTGCGCGGTTTGCACCTGTGGGAAAAGCATTTGCTGGTGGATGGTGAGCAGGTGCCGGGCTCTCTGGTCGATTTCGCGCTGTATTTTCTGCACAACTACCAAACCCGCTTAGCCAATGGCAGCGGTGTGTACTATTACCTGCCAAAGCTGCAAAGCCATTTGGAAGCCAAATGGTGGGACGATGTGTTTCGCTACACCGAGCAAAGGTTCAGCCAGCCAATTGGCACTATTCGCGCCACGGTATTAATTGAAACGCTGCCTGCCGTGTTTGAGATGGATGAAATTCTGTATATGTTACGCGATCACATCGTAGCGCTTAACTGCGGCCGCTGGGATTATATTTTCAGTTATATCAAAACGTTAAAAAATCATCCTGACCGAGTATTGCCGGACCGCCAGGTAGTTACCATGAAACAGCCGTTTTTAAATGCCTATTCGCGTTTATTGGTAAAAACCTGCCATAGGCGCGGTGCGTTGGCAATGGGGGGTATGGCGGCCTTTATTCCGGCCAAAGATGCTGCAGAAAACGCCGCAATATTGGCAAAAGTAACTGCAGATAAAGAGCTGGAAGCAGTTAACGGCCACGACGGCACCTGGGTAGCGCACCCCGGCCTTGCGGCTACGGCTAATGCAGTATTTGACAAGTATCTGGCAGGCGGCAAACAGAACCAGTTGGATATTAGCCGTGAAGCAGACGAAGAAATCAGTGCGGCACAGTTGCTTAAGCCTTGTGATGGTGAGCGTACAGAACACGGTATGCGTACTAATATTCGGGTGGCGCTGCAATATATTGCCGCCTGGATCAGCGGCAAAGGCTGTGTGCCGATTTATGGTTTGATGGAAGATGCCGCCACGGCAGAGATTTCCCGCACGTCGATTTGGCAGTGGATTAAACACGGTAAAAGCTTAAGCAACGGCAAGCTGATTACCAAAGCCTTATTTGCTTCTATGTTAGAGGAGGAGGCAAAAGTGGTACGGGCAGAAGTAGGCGAAGCAGTATGGGCAGAACAAAATTTTGCCAAAGCGCAAACTTTATTGCTTGATATCACGACTTCTGATCAACTGGTAGATTTTCTGACCCTGCCAGCTTATCAGTTACTTGATTAACCTGAGTAAACCACCAATGCAAAAGGCGCTGACTTGCTGACAGCGCCTTTTTTATGTGGATTTGTTTTGAAGCCTTAACAAACTGCAACACACAATTTGGCTCGTCACAGCAACTCGCCTGCGGCTCAGACACTCTGTACCGACAAAATTGTGGTTCCCATCTGTTAGGAAGAACCCCCTTGTTCCGCAGCGTGGAAAAGACCCTGTTGAAGGAGCCGGGGAGTGTCTGAGCCCTGCCGTAGGCAGTAGGGCGAGTTGCCCCGGCGAGTGAGGCAGGGTGTTTTACTAAGCCAGCAGCAAGGCTTCGGCTTCGGCTGCAACTCCCGCTTTGGCTCGCCACAGCAACTCGCTCGCGCTTACGCACTCACTCAGACACTCTGTGTCGACCAAATCGTGATTCCAGCCTTCGCTTGTTGTTAGTTCAGCTCATCTGCAGTTTCGACAATTAAGCGGCGGAACCAGATATGGCTGGCGTCCTGATGCAGCAACGGGCTCCAGATCATCTTCAGCTCAATCGATGGAATAGCAAACGGTGGGTCCATAATGGCCATTGCGCTATCATTTTCGTACAGGCGGGCTGCACGGCTGGGTAACGTGGCAATTAAATCTATGCCTACCGCTAAATGCATTGCTACATGGTAGTTACGGGTAAATACCGAGATACTGCGTTGTTTACCCAACTTAGCCAAGGCCTCATCTACCCAGCCCAGTTTTTGCACGTCTTTGGGATCCATACCCACGCCAACACCAAAGCCAGTTTTACTTACCCAAATATGCTGCGCTTTTAAGTAACTGTCTAAATTAAAGTTTTTTAGCACTGGGTTTTGCGTATTAATCAGGCAGGAAAAGCTGTCGCGCCATACCGTTTTTTGGTGGAACGATTGCGGTAGCTGATCAAAACGGTTAATCGCCATATCCACTTTGCCATTTTCGACATCATGAAAAGTAACGTCTGACGGCGTCATAATATCCAGGCTGGTGTGTGGTGCCTGCACGCGCATTTTTTTCAGTAATGCCGGTATTAACGTAGAGGCCGCGTAATCGCTGGCCATAATACGGAATACCCGCTGGCTGTTAAGCGGCTCAAAATCTTTATTCGGTTGTAGTGTTTCTTCCAGCGTTAACAGAACGCCGCGTACTATCGGTGCCAGTTCACGCGCCCGTTCTGTTGGCACCATGCCGTCAGACGTGCGTACCAGTATCGGATCATTCAGTAAGTCGCGCAGCCGTTTCAGGCCGTTGCTCATGGCTGGCTGGGTGATATTGAGCCTGCCGGCAGCACGGGTAACGTTTTTTTCGCGCAGCAGTACATCCAGGTACACCAGCAAATTTAAATCCATTTTATTAATATTCATTAGTTAAATAACCCGGCTACATTTCATAACTGAACTGAATCATAGCATTAGCACAGTGGCCAGCGTCAAGCTGACTTTGGTATTAGTTATATGAATGGTCGGCATCACAAAAATCACCTTTATGAATTACAAAAATGAAACCTATAGTGTAATGCAACAGGTAGCACATCAGCCTGGGAACAGTCAGCGTCCGGCAAGCCGGGCAATAAGCAAAAGAGGATACTGCTATGTCAGCTTACCAAGATGCAATACAACACATCGCCCAGCTACGCCAACAAAACGGCGATGCCTGGAGTGCGATAAACCCTGAGTCTGCTGCCAGAATGCGGGCGCAAAACCGTTTTCATACCGGGCTGGATATTGCCAAATACACTGCCAAAATTATGCGTGCCGATATGGCTGCCTATGACGCAGACAGCAGCCAGTACACACAGTCACTGGGATGCTGGCATGGCTTCGTTGGTCAGCAAAAACTGATCGCTATTAAGAAACATTTCGGTACTACCAAACGTAAATACCTGTATTTGTCCGGTTGGATGATAGCAGCGCTGCGCTCTGAGTTTGGCCCCTTGCCAGATCAATCCATGCATGAGAAAACCGCAGTACCTGCTTTAATTGAAGAGCTGTATACCTTTTTAAAGCAAGCCGATGCCCGTGAGTTGGGAGGCTTATTCCGTGAGCTGGATGCCGCCAAAGCCGCTGGCGACAGCGCCAAAACTGCTGCAGTACAAAGCAAGATCGATAACTTTGAAACTCATGTGGTGCCGATTATCGCCGATATCGACGCCGGCTTTGGTAACGAAGAAGCCACTTATTTACTGGCAAAGAAAATGATAGAAGCCGGTGCCTGTGCTATTCAGATTGAAAACCAGGTGTCGGACGAAAAACAATGTGGTCACCAGGACGGTAAGGTTACTGTGCCACATGCTGACTTTTTAGCGAAAATTAACGCTGTGCGTTACGCCTTTTTAGAACTTGGCGTGGATGACGGTATTATTGTGGCCCGTACCGACTCGTTAGGTGCTGGTTTAACCAAACAAATTGCCGTTACCAATAAACCGGGCGATCTGGGCGACTTATACAACAGCTTTTTAGACGGTGATGTAATAAGCGGCGCTGACGATATTGCCAACGGCGATGTGGTAGTAAAAGCCAACGGCAAGCTGTTAAAACCCAAACGCTTAGCCAGTGGTTTGTTCCAGTTTAAACAGGGTAGTGGCGTTGACCGGGTAGTACTGGATTGTATTACCTCGTTACAGCATGGCGCTGATTTGCTGTGGATTGAAACGGAAAAGCCACACGTAGGCCAGATAGCCGAAATGGTTAACCGCATCCGTGAAGTGGTACCCAACGCCAAGCTGGTGTACAACAATAGCCCGAGCTTTAACTGGACGCTAAACTTCCGCCAGCAGGTTTTTGATGCCTGGAAAACTGCCGGTAAAGACGTATCTGCTTATGACCGTGCTCTGTTGATGAGTGCCGATTACGAC
Source organism: Rheinheimera pacifica (assembly GCF_900108485.1). Lineage (GTDB taxonomy): Bacteria > Pseudomonadota > Gammaproteobacteria > Enterobacterales > Alteromonadaceae > Alishewanella > Alishewanella pacifica. The sequence goes on from NZ_FNXF01000015.1 coordinate 8,650, forward strand.
GCAACAGAGCTGGCGCTGGAAGCCGACAACCGTATTCGCACCTTCCAGGCTGATGCAGCGCGTGAAGCAGGTATTTTCCATCACCTGATCACCTTGCCAACTTACCATACAGCGGCGTTGTCTACCGACAATCTGGCGAAAGAGTACTTTGGTGCAGCTGGTATGCTGGGCTATGTTGCAGGGGTGCAACGCAAAGAAATCCGCCAGGGTATTGCCTGTGTTAAACACCAGAATATGTCCGGTTCTGATGTCGGGGATGATCATAAAGAGTATTTCTCTGGTGAGGCTGCGTTAAAAGCCGGTGGCACGCATAACACTATGAACCAGTTTTAACTGTTGAGTGTTAAGTTTTGAGTTAGTTTTACGCTACGTGGTCAGGTAACTGACAGTTTGGGCAGCCATTGGCTGCCCTTTTTTGCTCAAAGCCTAAGCGCCAGTTCTGTTAATAACGTTGCTTTACGTAGCTGACCACGTCCTGATATTTTTCCTGCATCAGGCGGATATACTCGTTAATTACCGGCCAGTCACTTTCTTCGGCTGCTTTTTCCAGTTTTAGCGCGTCATCGGATAAACCAAGTGCTCCCACACTTTTGGCTACCGACTTAAACTGATGTGCAACAGAGCGCACTGTACTGCGATCCTGATTTTGCACTGCAGTGGTCATATTGCTAAGCAGTTCAGCGGCATGTTTTACAAAGTAGTTCAGGTATTCTTCATGTTTGTCCGGGTTATTACCAAGGAAATTAGCAATAGTGGTAAAGCATATCGGCGAATTATTCTGATTATTTTCGGTAGCTGAGACAGTGGTTTTTTTCAGTTCAGCCGCGTGTGGTAGCCAGCGGGTGAGCATGGTTTCCAGCGCCGCCAGTTCAATCGGTTTGGTGATATAGCCGTCCATGCCTACGCTCAGGCATTTTTGCTCTTCACCTTTGAGTGCATTGGCGGTTACCGCAACGATACGGGTAAATTCGGCGCCCTCGCTTAAATGCAGGCTTTCTTTGCGGATCGCGCTGGTCAGGTCGTAGCCACTCATATTGGGCATATGCAAATCTGTCAGCAGCAGCGGATAATGATACCGGCGCCATTTTTCCAGCGCTATCGCACCGTCATCGGCAACTTCTACGGCGTAACCCAGCGCATTTAACTGATCAACAATTACACGCTGATTCATTAAGTTATCTTCAGCCAGCAATACCAGGCGACGCTGTTTACGTGCTTCTTCAAGCGAGGGCACCAGACGGTTTTGCTGTGGCTCAGCGCTGGTATAAACCGGTTTGGTTTTGCGCTTTGCGGCTATTAATACAGCATCAAGTAAATGGCTACGACATATCGGTGAGCTGTGCAGATAATACGCCCTGTCGGTGCTGCGCTCTGCCAATTCAACCTGATTGGTGATCACCACAAACTGTACCTGGGCCATAGTGGGTAACTGCAGCAACTGATCTATTTCATTTGCCGAGATCTGCTCATAGGTTGCGTCCAGCACCCATACTGCAGCCTGTTTGGGAGGTAATGGCTTCAGAGCCTGTGCTTTTTGCAGCAGAGTGTCAAAATGGGTGGCAACATCCAGTTCAGCACCGGTATGGCTGAGGTAATCATGTAAATGCGCCATGTTATGGGCGTCAGCACTGAACAGGCAAACATAAATATCACGCAGTAGTTCTTTATCCAGATACTGAATTTCATCCGAGCGGCGCATCGGTATGCGCACAATAAACTCGGTGCCCTGATCCACCTGGCTGTTCACGCTGATATCACCGTACATCAGTGTGGTTAGGCGTTGGCAAATAGATAAACCCAGGCCTGTACCACCAAATTTACGGGTAATAGAGCCCTCGGCCTGGTTAAAAGGCTGAAATACATAGTTGATTTGGCGCTGCGTCATGCCTTTGCCGTTGTCTGTCACACTAAACTGGATCTGGCTGAAATCCATATTTTCTTCCAGCAGCTCGGCTTTGATAATCACCAGTCCGGTTTTCTCCGGCGTGGTCTGGGTAAATTTAATCGCATTGCCGGCCAGGTTGTACAGAATTTGCCGCAACCGCACCGGGTCGCCAATCAGGCCGTCGGGAATGCGGGGGTCAATAAACAGTTTTAGGTCAATTTGTCGCTGATGCGCTACCGATACCAGAATACGGCCGACGGCTTCAATAATATCTACCAGTGACAATGGTATAGTTTCCAGTTGCAGTTTACCGGCTTCAATTTTGGAAAAATCGAGAATATCGTCCAGGATGCGCAGCAATGAAAATGACGATTCACGTACCGTGTCGGTCATGCGAAACTGCGAGGTGGATAGCTGAGTCTTACGCAGTAAATCAATAGTACCGATAATGCCATTCATTGGTGTACGGATTTCATGGCTCATGGTGGCAAGAAAAGTCGATTTGGCCTCGTTGGCTTTTTCTGCCGTGAGCTTGGCGGTTTCCAGCGCATCGGTGCGCTCTTTAATGCGGGTTTCTACTTCCAGCTTCAGGTTTTTAATGTTTTGCTCTGATGCTGCCAGCGCTTCCTGCGCCTGCTCTATGCGGCGAAACAGCTGGTTGATATAGCTGCCAAGTACCCCGTAGCTGTCCTGTGCATGGCTGTCGACGCTGCTGTTGTATTGATCTTTATCCAGCGCCTGGCGGGTGCCCACTAATAAAGGCTTAATACGACGGCTGAAGAAGCCCGAAATAGTGACGGCAAACATGGCGCTTAGCAGCAGCGCTAATACTAAACTTACACCCAAAGCCGCAAAAAAAGGCCAGCTGGCGCGCAGTTTTAACTGTTGTACGTAAATCAGAATAGCGGTTTGCTGCTGCGGTAAATTAATCAGCTGATTGACGATCAGATAATTATCCTGCTGCTGGGCACTGTCCTGCCATACTGGCTGGGGTACAAAACCCTGCACATTGCTGGTATGAGCAATAAGTTCGGCTTGTTGGTTGGGTAGTGTGCGGTATACATATAATGCGCGGTCGGTATTCCCATCCCGGGTTTGAAACAGCATTTGCTCAGTGGCGGCGGTATTGTTTTCTGCCAGCAGCGGCTGTAAAACGCGGCTTAGCAAGCGGCTGTCAGCTGTTAGCCGGTTTAGTTGCTGTTCATTTAAGCCCGGCTCAGGTTGGTTTAGCCAGGCAAACAGTGCTGCCTGAGCAAATAAAATCAGCAGAGACAGTACCGTCAGGCGCTTAAAAATCGGTTTACTAAACGACGTGTTTTCCATTAGTTATCCAATATTTTGTTGCCAGCTCAGCAGAGCTTATGCAGTGGCGGGCATTTTAACAACTTTTCGTAATTTAGGTAGCAGTGTTGGTTTTTGCTGCTTATTGTAGCGGGTTGTTCAACTAATAGGCTAACGCACCAGCAGCATTAAAATATCTGTTGACTTAAGATCGTAAAATCCGTTTAATACGACCCGCGTTGCCCAGATAGCTCAGTCGGTAGAGCAGCGGATTGAAAATCCGCGTGTCGGTGGTTCGATTCCGCCTCTGGGCACCATCAGTTTTCGGTGCTCAAGTTGTACTAAAGTAACAGAGTTATTCAACTTGTGTCACGTTGTCGCAGCCGCTTTAGCTCAGTTGGTAGAGCAACTGACTTGTAATCAGTAGGTCATCCGTTCGACTCGGATAAGCGGCACCATTTTGCGTCAGCCAGTTTTGCCCAGATAGCTCAGTCGGTAGAGCAGCGGATTGAAAATCCGCGTGTCGGTGGTTCGATTCCGCCTCTGGGCACCATCCTTAAAAACCCTAACCATTTGGTTAGGGTTTTTTCGTTTAACAGCGTTGAAAAATCTGCTGAGCTGAAATAGGCAAACACCGGCTTCTTTGTTAAGCTCAGGCGCGTTATAACAACAAGAATCAGGGAGTTCCTCACAATGAAGCACGTTTTAAGTATCCTGGCCGTTTCCTTACTGGCTGCCTGTGGCAGTGAATCAAAAACTGATATTGCAACCCAACCCAATAGTGTAACCATGACAGAAGCTGCAAAAACCACCTTTACCTACCCGCAAACTGCTAAAGGCGACGTGGTAGATAGCTATTTTGAGCAAAAAATTGCCGATCCGTACCGCTGGCTGGAAGATGATCGCAGCAGCGAAACAGAAGCCTGGGTAAAAGCGCAGAATAAAGTTACTTTTAATTACCTTGAGCAAATTCCATATCGTGAGCAGATAAAGCAAAAGCTGGCGGCATCGTGGAATTACGAAAAAGTTACAGCGCCCTTTAAAGAAGGTAAATACACCTACTTTTATAAAAATGACGGCCTGCAAAACCAGTATGTGTTGTACCGCCAATTGGAAGATGGCAGCAGTGAGGTGTTTTTAGATCCCAACACCTTTAGCACTGACGGCACCACATCAATGGCTGAGGTTAGTTTTTCTAAAGATGGCTCTATACTGGCGTATTCTATTTCAGAAGGCGGCAGCGACTGGCGCAAAATTATCATCATCGACGTTGAGACGAAAAAACCGCTGGAATCAGAGCTGACAGATGTTAAATTCAGCGGCATCAGCTGGTTTGGCAACGAAGGTTTTTACTATTCCAGTTACGACAAGCCAGATGGCAGCGAACTGTCGGCAAAAACGGATCAACATAAGCTGTACTACCACAAGCTGGGCAGTGTGCAAAAAGATGATGCCGTTATTTTTGGCGGCACTGAAGCACAAAAGCACCGCTACGTCGGCGCCACAGTAACTGAGGATGATCGTTATCTGCTGATTTCTGCTGCGGTATCGACTTCTGGCAATAAGTTATTTTTAAAAGATTTAGCCAACCCGGACAGCCCGTTGGTAACCATTTTGGATCACACCGATTCGGATACCGACTTGCTGGATAACGACGGCAGCAAACTATTTCTGGTGACCAACTTAAATGCACCGAATAAAAAAGTGGTTACGGTTGATGCTACCAAACCACAGCCGGAAAACTGGCAGGATCTGATCCCGCAAACAGATAATGTGCTTAGCGCATCAACCGGCGCCGGTTATATCTTTGCTGAGTATATGGTTGATGCCATTGCTAAAGTGCAGCAGTACGATTACAGCGGCAAACTGGTACGTGATATTACGCTGCCGGGTGTGGGCAGTGTCGGTGGTTTTAGCGGTAAAAAAGATGACCAAAAGCTGTATTACACCTTTACCAACTATATTACGGCGCAAACTATTTATGATTTCAGCCCAACTGATGGTAATTCATCCGTTTACAGCAAATCAGGCGCGAAGTTTGACAGCGATAACTATGTGTCGGAGCAGGTGTTTTACAGCTCCAAAGATGGCACTAAAGTGCCGATGATTATCAGCTACAAAAAAGGCCTGAAACGCGATGGCAGCAACCCAACCATGCTGTATGGCTACGGTGGTTTTAATGTGAGTTTAACCCCGGCGTTTAACATTCCCAATGCTGTGTGGATGGAGCTGGGCGGCGTATATGCGGTGCCAAGCTTGCGTGGCGGTGGTGAGTACGGCAAAGCCTGGCATCAGGCCGGTACTCAGTTGCAAAAGCAAAATGTGTTTGACGACTTTATTGCAGCCGCAGAGTATCTGCAAAAAGAGGGCTATACCTCGAAAGACAAGCTGGCAATTCGTGGCGGCTCTAACGGCGGCTTGTTAGTTGGCGCTGTAATGACACAACAGCCCGAGCTGATTAAAGTAGCATTGCCTGCGGTTGGTGTGCTGGATATGTTGCGTTACCACACCTTTACTGCCGGTGCCGGCTGGGCATACGACTACGGCACCAGTGAGCAAAGTAAAGAAATGTTTGATTACCTGCTGGCTTATTCACCGGTACATAACGTAAAAGCAGGCGTGGCGTACCCGGCAACGATGGTAACCACCGCCGATCACGATGATCGCGTAGTACCGGCACACTCGTTTAAGTTTGCGGCTGAGTTACAGGCAAAAGATGCCGGTGTTAACCCACAGCTTATCCGCATTGAAACCAATGCTGGCCATGGTGCCGGTACACCGGTATCCAAGCAGATTGAACAAACGGCTGATATGGTTAGCTTTACGCTGTATAACATGGGCTATAAGCAACTACCTTAACCGGCTGAGCGATGATAAGAACCCGCTGTGATAGCGGGTTCTTTGTTTTTACTACAGTTACCCAATACTGTTTCAGACAGTTTAGTGTTTAGCTAAGGTTGATATTGTAAAGATTAGCGCTTCGTTTTACACTGCGTGCCCTTTTTTAAATGTGCACGCCAGCCTGTTATACAAGCCTTGCAACGGTTATGCTGGTCTGGTTTTATCACAACTGGTTTTATCACATACAGACAACACAAAGATCAGGAGCAGGACAATGGCAAAAAAAGCAGTGATCCTGGTATTAGATAGCTTTGGTATTGGCTATGCACCGGATGCCGATAAGTTTGGTGATGTTGGCGCTAATACGTTTGCCAGTATCGCAAAAACCTTTCATGCGCAAAAAGGCCGCCAGTTGGCGCTGCCTAATCTGGCGCAGCTGGGCTTGGTTAACGCTGCCACCGCGGCCTCAAATGGTGTGCAGGCTGATATAGCCGGTGCCAGCGCAATAACCGGCGCTTATGGCTATGCGCGTGAGCTAAGCAGCGGCAAAGATACGCCAAGCGGCCACTGGGAAATTGCCGGTGTGCCGGTACTGTTCGACTGGGGTTATTTCCATGATAAAACCGACAGTTTTCCGCCAGAACTGATTAACGAGCTATGCCAGCGTACCGGCGTGCCCGGTATTTTGGGCAATTGCCATGCCTCAGGCACCGATATTCTGGTCAAGCTGGGTGATGAGCATATTAAAACCGGTAAGCCGATTTGTTATACCTCGGCCGACAGCGTGTTTCAGGTAGCGGCGCATGAAGAACATTTTGGCCTGCAGAAACTGCTGGATTTCTGTCTGGTAGCGCGCGATTTGCTCGATAAGTACAACATTGGCCGTGTTATTGCCCGGCCGTTTCTGGGGGATCACGCCAATAACTATGCCCGCACCGGTAACCGCCGCGACTATTCAGTATTGCCACCGGCCCCCACTGTATTGGATAAACTGACAGATGCCGGCGGTAAGGTGATCAGCATTGGTAAGATTGCTGATATTTATGCTCATCAGGGCATTAGTGAAAGTTTAAAAGCCACCGGCCTTGAAGCTCTGGTAGACAAAACGCTGGCGCAAATGGCACAACAGGCTGATAACAGCATTATTTTTACTAACCTGGTTGATTTTGATCAGAACTTTGGCCACCGCCGTGATCCTATCGGTTATGGCGAAGCGCTGGAATACTTTGACAGCCGCCTGCCACAGTTGATGGCCGCCTGTGGCAATGACACCTTAATGATCCTGACAGCAGATCATGGTTGTGACCCAACCTGGCATGGTACTGAGCATACGCGTGAATATATTCCGGTGCTGGCCTACAAAAATGGCATGCGAGACATTAATTTAGGCGAGCGCATGAGCTTTGCTGACATTGGCCAGACGCTGGCCGGCTATTTCGGGCTGGAGGCCATGGCCTATGGCGACTCCTTTTTAGATAAAATTAACTAAGAGACTTTTATGGCAACTCCGCATATTAATGCGCCAGAAGGCGCTTTTGCAGCAACCGTATTAATGCCGGGCGATCCGCTTCGGGCTAAGCATATTGCAGAAACTTTTTTAACTGACGCGGTATGTGTCAATACCGTACGTAATATGTTTGGCTACACCGGTACTTATAAAGGTAAACCGGTAAGCGTGCTGGGCTCGGGTATGGGCGTACCGTCGATGTCTATTTATGCCACCGAGCTGGTAAAGTTTTATGGTGTAAAAAATATTATCCGTATTGGCTCTTGTGGCGGTTTGCCGCTGGACGTAAAAGTACGTGATGTGGTGATTGGTATGGGCGCCAGCACCGATTCCAGCGTAAACCGTAACCGTTTAGCCGGCATGGATTTTGCCGCTATTGCCAGTTTTAACCTGCTGGAAAAAGCCGTAGCTGCTGCAAGGGCAAAAAATATTAATGTAAAAGTAGGTAATGTGTTTACCTCCGATTTGTTCTACAACCCGGACGAAACCTTATTCGACACCCTGGAAAAATACGGCGTGCTGGCGGTAGAAATGGAAGCGGCCGGTTTATATGGCGTGGCGGCAGAATACGGCATTAATGCGTTGGCTATTTTTACGGTAAGCGACCATATCCGTACCGGTGAAGCATTAAGTGCTGAGCTGCGCCAGACCAGCTTTAATGAAATGGTTGAAGTGGCACTGGGCTGCTTATAATTTCCGTTTAACCGATTTTGCAGGGCCGACAGATGTCATTATCAACTAATAAAATGTTTTATGTATCGTGGGAAGCGTTTCACCGTGCCACCAAAGAGCTGGCGTATCAGCTGCTGGGGCAAGATTATAACGCTATAGTGGCGGTAAGCCGAGGAGGCCTGGTGCCGGCAGCTATTTTGGCCCGCGAGCTGAATATCCGCGTGGTAGACAGCATTTGTGTTGCCAGTTATGAGCATGATAAACAAGGCAGCCTGAGCATTTTAAAAGATGCCAGTCTGGCTGATTCTGACAAACTGCTGATTGTGGATGATCTGGTGGACACCGGTGAAACGGCCAAAGCCCTGCGTGAGCATTTCCCTAAAGCCTGCTTTGTTACTGTGTATGCCAAGCCGCAAGGTAAGCCGCTGGTGGATAAATACGTAACAGATATCGAGCAGGACACCTGGATCCAGCTGCCATGGGATATGGAACTGGCTTATAGCAAGCCGTTGGCTGAGAAGTAAATAAGCGAGAGGCTGAGAGTCGGATTGCTCTAAGCTAACCGTTGAAGGCATGGATGCCTGAGTCGAGCCCCCATGGATGGGTTTACGGCGTGTTGGCGTGGGTAATCCGACTCGGTTGCTAGCAGATGTTTTTGGAGTAAAAATGACAGCAGTACAACAATTAACCCTGCACTTGCCGGACTGGATTAACGACGTAGTCGACTGGCAAAAAGTGTATCAAAACGACGATGAAAAAATGGCGCTGGCGGTCGAGCTGTCAAAACAAAACGTGCTGCGCGGCACCGGCGGCCCTTTTGGTAGCGCTATTTTTGACTGCGACAGCGGCAAACTGGTTAGCGTGGGTGTAAACCGGGTAGTGCCACTGCATAACTCTACTGCACATGGCGAAATGATGGCGATAATGCTGGCAGAGCAAAATGTGCAAAGCTTTAGTTTATCGGCCGATGGTGTTAAGCGTGAACTATTTACCTCGTGTGAACCCTGCGCCATGTGTTTAGGCGGTACTTTGTGGAGTGGTGTAAAGCGTTTGGTATGCGCTGCTACTGCTGAAGATGCCCGTGCTATCGGTTTTGACGAAGGCCCGGTATTTGCGCAGAGTTATCAGTATTTACGTGATGCAGGCGTAGAAGTAGTGCAACTGGTACAGCGTGATGCCGCCAATAGCGTATTGCAGAATTATATTGGTAGCGGTGGTGCTATTTATAATGGCTAGGGTATAACAGCTAAACAAACCAAAGCTGGATCAGCGTTACTGATACAGCTTGGTTGCTACATATAACTCTTCTACTTTCTGCCTTGCCCAGGGCGTTTTACGTAAAAACTTCAGGCTGCTTTTTACCGACGGATCTGTTTTAAAGCAGTTGATATCAATCTGTTTTGCCAGGCCCGGCCAGCCAAAGTGATCAACCAGTGCAGTGACAATTTGCTCCAGCGTAACGCCATGCAGCGGGTTATTCAGTTGAGACATATAAGGTCCCTATTGTTGCCGTGAGCATGCCGGTTCATGCCTGAACCGGCTGCATACAGTTTAGGTTTATAAACGCTCTAATACCGCAGCGGTAAAGTCGGTGGTGCCGAAGCTGCCGCCTAAATCACGGGTGGTGCGATCGCCGGTGGCGATAACATCGGCCAGAGCACTGCGGATTTTCTCCGCTTTATCCTGCATGCCTAAATATTCCAGCATCTGAATAGAGGCCAGAATTACTGAGCTTGGGTTAGCCAGGTTTTTACCGGCAATATCCGGCGCGCTGCCATGTACTGCTTCAAAAATGGCGCAATCCGTACCAATGTTAGCACCTGGCGCCATACCTAAACCACCGACTAAACCAGCGCATAAATCTGACAAAATATCGCCAAACAGGTTGGTAGTAACAATAACGTCGAACTGTTGCGGGTTCATTACCAGCTGCATACAGGCGTTATCAACAATCATTTCCTGTGCTTCAATATCCGGGTACCGGGTAGCCACTTCACGCGCTGTTTTCAGAAATAAACCTGAGGTGGATTTCAGAATGTTGGCCTTGTGTACAATAGTCACTTTCTTGCGCTTTTCGCGCCGTGCGGTTTCAAAGGCAAACACTGCAATACGCTCGGCACCTTCTTTAGTCACAATACTGGTGGCTTCTGCTACCAGGCCGTCGGCAGACACGACCTGGCCATGGCCAGAGTACATACCTTCGGTGTTTTCACGGATAGTGATGATGTCGATGTTTTCGTAACGGGCTTTAGTGCCTTTAAATGAAATAACCGGGCGCACGTTAGAGTACAGGTTAAATTTCTTACGCAGTGTTACGTTAATAGAGGTAAAACCTTCACCCACTGGCGTGGTCAGCGGGCCTTTTAAGGTGATTTTATTGCGGGCAATGGCATCCAGCGTGGCTTGTGGTAACAGCTCACCGGTTTTTTCCAGCGCAGTTAAACCGGCATCGACATATTCATAATCGAAGTTGCAGCCCACTTTATCCAGTACCTGAATGGCGGCTTCAACGATACTTGGGCCTATGCCATCGCCTTTAATGACAGTAATAATTTGCTTGCTCATGGGGGATCCTTAGCTGTCGTATTTATTAGGAAAGAGGGCCTCTGGCGGGCCTGAAAACGGCGCAGAATATAGCATTTTTCGGCACATTACGCCAGTTTGGTGCCAGTTTAGCGCAGTTATCTGTGTTATATACGGTATAAGGTTGGTGAATGTTGTAATAAAACTACAATTTAAGGCTGATGGGGTAATAGCATTGGCTGCGTTGTATCAGTTGTTGCAGCCACACATCTGCTGCAACCGCTGTATTGCCAGCCGTTGTAGTTTTACTCAGCAGAGCGTTAAAGGATTGGGCTGATGCTGCGCAGTACAGCACCAGGCTGCTATGCCATGCCAGTTGCAGGTTAACCGCAACTGCTGTTAAACGCTGGCCTGTACTGGGTTGTAGCCAGGCCGTAACCGCGGCGCTGTAATGATCCAGCTGGTATAGCTGCAGCAGTTCAATAAGCTGTGACAGGTAAGTTTCGCTGGCACAATTCAGTGCCGGATTAAAGAGGCTCTGATAACCGGTGGCTGAGCGGTTAACCAGCGCAGTGCGCTGGTAAAGTGGGTTAAGCCATAGCGGGGCGCAGCAACACAGTGCCAGCAAGCGGCTATCGGTGCTTTGCAGCTTGGGCATAAACAGTTGCAGCGCTTGTGCAAGCACATGACAAAACTGACTAAACACCTCCTGCCATGGGTGACGCAGGGCACTGAGATAATGCTGTAGCTCTGCCTGAGCCAGCGCGGCAGGCAAGGCATCCCGGCCGATAATGCCAATAGCCAGCTTTACGCTTTGCACACTTTGCTGCTGGCGGTTTAACTGGCTTGCCAGTGCCAGCAAGGGCGCCGAACGCTCCGGGCTGATTGTCAGGTAATGCGCTAAGGCTTGGTTGTCATAATAGCGCAGTTCGTTAAAGCGGGAATGTTGCAGCAAATGGGCAAAGGTATCCGGCTGTGGTGTTAGCTCTGTAACTGGCTGCTGCAGTAGCTGGTGCAAAATATCTAATTCATAGTCACTTTGGCTTAGCATCAGGCGCGTGGCTATCTGCCCCTGCCATGCGCTGCGGTTAGACAGATACTCACTTTGTGTCAGCAGCAGGCTTATCAGAGTTTGTTGCCATTGCGCTTGTTTGCGCTCAGTGGCATAGCAACCACTTAACACTTTAACTACGCTGGCAGCTTGCGGCAGCGCTTTAAGCTGCTTTGCAGCAGTCAGGGCAGGGTACGGCAATGGCTCTGTTTGCACTGCAGACACTAAAGCGCTGCAGCAGCCGGCAAGCAGCAGTAAACGCCGGTTAAGCGGGTGCAACTGATAGCAACCGGCAAGATACAACAATACCTCAATACGCCACAGTGATGCTGGCAGCTGGTGGATTGGCTGGCTAATGCTGTCATAAGTGACTGCGGTATCAAGTGCTTCGCGCTGTTTGCTCAGCTGTATTGCGCTTTTGTACAAGGCTTCAGCTGAAGTGTCAGCCTGGCTAACGCAGTGTTGGTAAAGTTGCTGATAACGCTGCCATGGGCCTGGGTCAGTTTGCATGACCGCTAATAACACTGTAGCGCTGCACTGCTTCTTCGCCTATGGCTTGCAGGTAGCGGTTTTTAAACAGCAATGCTGTGCATTCATCAGCGGTGGTTATGCCATCTGCAACGCTGCGGTGGGTGCGGTAATACAATACCTGATACAGATCTTTGCCCTGCAGCACGGCTTCAGTAATGTCTGGTGTGCCGAGGCGACGCATGACGTCGTCCTGTGTCAGGTTGTCGGTCAGTTTATACTGGCTTATCAGCTTATGGTTAAAGGCTTCCCTGTCTACCCAGGTCATTTGATCGACATCATCCTGATAGCAGAAATAAACTGTGGCAGTGAGCAGCAGGTACACCGCCAGCCCAATACCGAGCCAGGTCCATTTACGTAGTTTAAGCTGAAACACAGAAGCGGCTTTTTGCATCATATCAGGCGCTAACCACTGGTTGGATCCGCATATCCTGCAGGTTTAGCCCCAGCTGTACATCGGTTTTTAATGCCAGAATTTGCATAAAAACTTTAATTTGTTCTTTATGCTGCAGAATCTTTTCGCGCAATTTTTTATGGCAATCCGGGTGTTCCAGTGCTTCGGTCAGCGTAGCCCCCAGCGCCAGCAGATCATGGGCGCCCTTGGGGCCAATGCCATTTACGCCGGGAATATTGTTGGTGCTGTCACCCACCAGGCTCCAGTAACGCACCAGTTGAGTGGTGCTGACACCAAACTTTTGCTGCACCGCTGCTTCGGTTTGGTGCTGGCGGGCAAAGGCATCGTAAATTTGAATATGCTGGCTTAGCAGTGGTAAAAAACCTTTGTCGGTTGACACTATGGTAACCTGCTGGCCGTGTTGCGCCAGCTTTACGGCAATTGATGCAATAATATCATCAGCTTCATATTCATCCTGTTGCACGCTGTCAAAGCCAAGGGTCTTGGCACATTGCTGTAGTCCGGGCAGGGCATCTGCCAGAATGGTTGGCATTGGTTTACGGTTCGCTTTGTATTCAGCATACAGCGTTTTACGCCACAGGCTGTTGCGTCCGTCAAATACCAGTACAGCGTGGCTTGGTGCTAATTCTTGCTGTAATCTTGCCAGTGCCTGACGCAGCATATTTTCTGTATTACGAATGATCTGAGTTTTGGTGCCCTCAGCAACTTCGTCGGTTACAGGCAGATATGGCCGCTCCTGCACGGCGTAAAGCCGGCGTATCAGGTTCAGCGCATCAATTAACAGCAAGTGTGCCATGTTAGCGTACTACCTTGTAACAGGGTTCATATTTGCTGCCTGGCAGCTTCATTCTGCCCTGGTCTACAAAAGCCTGTAATAGCGTATCCATCATTTGCATCAGTTTGGGCTCACCGCTTATCTGGAAAGGGCCATGTTGGCGAATGGCTTTAATACCTTCGTCTTTGACATTACCGGCAACAATACCGGAGAAGGCCCGGCGAAGGTTAGCCGCCAGTGTTGCGCTGTCCTGGCCCAGGTGCAAGTCCAGTGCGGCCATATTCTGATGATTCGGGATAAAAGGCTGCTGAAAGTCCGGTTCTATCTGCAGTGTCCAGTTAAAGTGGTAGGCGTCACCGACAGATTTACGGTAATGCCGTACCTCGGCAGCGGCCAGCTTCAGCTTACGCGCTACTGCGGGGGCATCATCAATAATAATTTCAATCAGTTCTAATGCTGCACTACCCAGGGTATTTTCGATAAAACTGGCAATTTCGCCAAAGTAAGCCTCGCTTTGCTTTGGCCCGGTTAAAATAATAGGTAATGTCTGCTGCTGGTTCTCTTCGTGCAGCATAATGCCAAGCAGATATAGCAGTTCTTCTGCGGTACCTGCGCCGCCAGGAAAAATAATAATGCCGTGTGCTACCCGGACAAAAGCTTCCAGCCGTTTTTCGATATCCGGCAGGATCACCAGCTCGTTAACGATAGGGTTTGGTGGTTCGGCAGCAATAATGCTCGGCTCTGTCAGGCCAAGGTAGCGGCCGCTGCTAATGCGTTGTTTATTGTGGCCGATGGTGGCGCCTTTCATCGGGCCTTTCATGGCGCCAGGACCACAGCCGGTGCAAATATCCATGCCACGCAGCCCAAGTTCATAGCCTACTTCTTTGGTGTATTTATATTCCACTTCATTAATAGAGTGGCCGCCCCAGCAAACAATCATATTAGGCTCGTTACTGGCGCCAATAACACGGGCGTTGCGCAAAATATCAAATACGGTGTGAGTAATATGATCGCTGTTGTTTAGATCCAGCCAGCTTTTACTGCTTTGTAAGCGGCTGTGATAAAACAGAATATCGCGCAGTACGGCAAACAGGTGCTCGTGTATACCTTTGATAATCTTACCGTCAACAAAGGCGCTGTGCGGCGGATTAAATAATTCAATTTTAATGCCGCGTTCGCGGCTGATCAGATTAACGGCAAAATCGCTGAACTGCTCATAAATTTCGGCTGAGCTGTCGGTGTGGCTACCCACATTCAGCACTGCCAAACAGCAGTTACGAAATAAACGGAAGGCTTCTTGCTGGGTATTTTGCTTTAAATGGTCAACTTCCAGCTGTGATAATAAATCCATAGACCCAAGTGGGTTCAACTGCACATGCATATGTGCTCCTTTATATATTAGGTTAATGCCGTGTCAGGAGGCAGGTTTAAGAATAACTTTATCACGGCCTGCTTTTTTGGCTTCGTACAGCGCTTCATCGGCACGATCAAAAGCACTGCGATTGGTGTCTTGTTCTGTAAATCGGGTCGCGCCAAATGAAATGGTAATAGGCACATTTACATTTTTGAATTTAAAAGGGATTTTACCAATTTTTTCCCTTAAGGCGTTAAGCCGCTTTTCCAGTTCGGCTAACTCGGTTTCCGGAAATAGCATAATAAACTCTTCACCACCGTAACGGGCGATAAAATCAGTTTCGCGCAGGTTAAGTTTCAGCGTTTTAGCAATCACTTTCAGCGTTTTATCACCGGCGCTGTGGCCGTAGCTGTCATTAATATTTTTAAAATGGTCAACATCTGCCAATACCACACAAAGCGGCTTTTTATAGCGCTGCCAGCGTTTAATTTCTAATTGGTAGCGCTCATCAAAGGCCGCGCGGTTAGGTATTTCTGTTAGTGCATCTTGCAGGCTGCGGAAATTTTGCTCGGCAATGCGCTTTTTAAAGGTGCCGGCATCTGTTTCCAGCTCGCCCAGACGCTGTTCCATACTGCCAAGCGTTAACAGCAATTGTTGCCGTTCCTGCTGTTCCAGCTGCTCTTTTTCACGTAATGATCCGGTAATAGCAGTTAACTTATCACTGACCAGTAATTTTAACTGTTCCAGCGACGTGGCCTTTTGGCTGACATGGCTAAGATGATCAATTTGCAACTCAATTTGTTGATTCAGCACCAGCATTTTTTGTTTCAGATCGGTCGATGCACTTAACGACGATACCACTGATTGTTGCACGCTGGTCAGGGCATCATTGAGTTTTAATAAAAAATGTTCAGCCGACTGACGCTCGCGATTAATACTGCTGATAATAATGCCGATGGTTTTTAAGCAAGCTTCCAGCAGGGCATCAATGGGCAGTTTGCCCAGCAAACTCAGCCTAATTTCATCAATTTCGGCAGCGCTTTCTTCGGCAAACGCCAGCTCGCTCAGCAGGTTGGTTAACTCGACACTAATTTGGCGGCAAATATGGCCGTAGCGTACGTCATCATCGTCATCGCTGTTGGCCAGTTGTTGTTTGGCTTGCAGCACGTTTTGATACAGCTTGGTCAGTTCAGTGAGATGCGGTAAAAATGCATGCACCGTAGCAGAAGGTTGGCCGACTTTACCCAATAACAGGCGTAAATCGCGACGCAGCTGATCCGGCAGGCCTTTTTGTTGCTGCAGCAGCTTACCTGCATCTGCCAGGCCCTGCTGCATGCTTTGAATATCGGCCTGATGCCTTGATTCTAACAGCTTAAGATTGTCGCTGGTGGCTTCAATAAACGGCAGCAGTTTTTCCAGATCGGTGCCACGGTTTAGTTCGGTTCGCAATTTTGCCAACCGGTTATCTAAATCGACATCAACCCCTTTGCACGCCAGGGACAGCCGTGAGACAAACTGGGCCAGAATTTTAAACTGGGCTTCATAGGTATCTTCCAACGCTTTACGTGCTTTAAGCGCATTGGCCAGTTGTTTTTGTGTGTCGTCTTGCAAGACTACCACCTGAAGGTTTGCTGTTAAATCTATGTTTAGATTTAAGTATATCGGCAAAAGTAATAAATGCGATCACTGTTTTAAGCAAAATGCCTTAGCAGATAAAAAACAGCAGGCCCGAAGGCCTGCTGTAGCAGGGGATTTATCTTTATTATTGTCCGGTTTACTTTTTACACAGGTAATAAGGTAACCAGGTTTGTTCTTCAGCAGAGGTCAGATGTTGCATAATCAGCATTCCTTGTTGGAACTACTGTCTGGCAGTCCGTCTGCCAGACGCTGCATATTTAAACAGAAAATATTAGTTTTTGAAAGTCAACCTGTAATGTTTCCGTGCTTATTTCAGGTTTTATAGGCTTTTTGCTGTTAATTTAAATTTACAGATTTTTATTCCATTGATTTGCTTGGTGTTTATTTTTGGGGTTTTTTTGGCTTTGAAAGTATTCTTGTAATATTACATGGTTATTGTCGGCTTAAGCGAATTGCCGGTGGGGTGCAGGGTTCACTGGCACGCCAGGGGTTAATATCCAACCCGCCGCGACGGGTATAGCGGGCATAAACACACAAAAAGCTGGGCTGACAATGCGACCAGATGTCGCTGAAGATACGCTCGACACATTGTTCATGAAACTCGTTGTGGCTGCGAAAGCTGATTAAATAACGTAACAGGGCTGCGTGATCCAGCGCTTTGCCACGGTAATGGATATAAACACTGGCCCAATCGGGTTGAGAGGTAATTAAACAATTCGATTTAAGTAAGTGTGAGTGCAGTTTCTCTTCAACAATATCGGCATCAGTTTGGGTTTGCAGTAAGCTGGCATCATAGTGGTACTGGGTAATTTCAATATCCAGATCATCAATACAGCGCCCTGGGATCCAGGTAGGCTGAAACGCCATAATCTCATTAACGTTATGCAGGCTGACTTTTACCGTTTTACCGGCACAGGCCGATAAATCGCGCTGCAAATGTTGATACACCTGGCCCAGATCAGCAAAGCGGCTTTGGTTAAAACTGTTGAGGTACAACTTAAAAGACTTGGATTCAATCAAGTTTGCTGAATCGTAAGGCACCACAAAAGTAGCCAACGCTACCATAGGTTTACCTTTGGCATTAAGCCAGGACAACTCATAACCGTGCCAGATGTCCTGACCAACAAAAGGTAAGGCTGCTGATGCCAGACCAATGTCATCCCGGCCCAGGCTGCGCGGTACTGCCTGCAATAAGCTGGCATCATACTGATCGGCATAGGCGGTTACTTTACCAAGGCTTAATCCGGCAAGAAGTTCTGAGTGGCTGCTGGTCATGTCTGTTTTTGTCATCACGGCGTAGTTAGCGTTACAATGGTGCAAGTTTATCATAAAGTTTGATGGAAGGTCGCGTGGCCCTGGCAACGAATTACAGTCAATTTATTCAGCGTGCGGTACTGTGGCATCAGCAGCAACAGCTGACATTAACCACCTGGGCTGATCCCAAAAGCCCGTCCCCCTGCCAGGTGGCAGAGGCTGTGGGCGACAAGGTGCAATGGCAGCCGGTATTGCAGCAGCCGCCTGCTGATTTTTCGAATGTTGAGCGGGCACTTGAGCTGGAGTTACACCCTGATATCAAAAGCTTTTATCAGATGCAGTATGGTGCGGGTCTGGCCGCTGAGCATAGCCGTGGCAAGCTGTTGCTGCTAATGGTATGGAACAGCGATGATGTAAAGCGGCTGCAGGAAAACATTATCGGCCATATTATTATGAAACGGCGGTTAAAACAGCGCGAAACGGTGTTTTTTGCTACCACTGAAGATGATGATATTTTGCTGTCGGTACTTAACAGCACAGGTGAAGTGTTTGTAGAGCATGTAGGGCAGGAAGTAAAAGAAAAACTGGCCGAAAGCCTGGCTGATTTTATCAGCCAGCTGGCACCTTGTAGTTACGACGGGCTTTGACAATCCCAGGCAATATTACCCAGCAAACGGCAGTTATCGCATTTAAAGTCGAATAACTGCTGTAATGGCTGCTTTAAGCGCCAGTTTCCACCGCAGCCGGGGCAGGGTTTATCCGGCTCTTTTTCACAGTTATTACTGCTGCCACTGTACAACGCATAGTACACCGCTGTGTTATTAGCCCGTTCCAACTGGCGTGCCAGTTGCCGGCCCTGTTTATTTAATCTGCTGTTTAGCTGCTGCAAGCTGCGTTCTGCACTTTTAACCAGTACCCGCGTTTGCTGCATTTGTATTTCGTCCAGCGCTTGATACTGCAGCTGCCAGCGAATAAGCTTTTCATGATCTGCCGCTTCTGTGTTTAGCAGATATAACGGCACTGGCGCAAAATGTTCACCGCAGCGAACCGGTGAGCAGGTGTCATTAAAGCGGCTGTACAGAATATAAAAATCGGCGCTGTGACAGGGATCGGTATGCTGCGACATCAGATCCATACCCAGAATATGTACTTGCGGATAAGCCAGGCCTGCCGGAGCTAATTGCTGCAGAGCATCCAGGCCTTTGTCACTGTGGTGTTTTTGTTGTAAAGCCTGCTCATCCGGCAACACTATGCGGCTGTTAAAGCTGTCTTGCTGCCAGGCGGTTGGAAATTCCCGCCCCAGCACCTGGCCATTAAATATCAGGGTTTCAATATAGCGGCGAATAGCACTTTCAGCGCTGGTAAAGTCGGTATCAGCAATGACCTTAAACTGCAGTTCAGCCAGATACATGGCTATTTATCCAGCTTGCTTAACAGTAAATCCAGCTTGGCTTCAATGCGCGCCAGAGTTTGCGCCAGGGTGTTGTCTGAGCATTCAGTTGTGGCAAGCACTGGTGCGGGCTCCTGGCTTGGGGCGGTATCATCTAATATCGGGTTGTTCCGCCACTGCTGGTAGGCGGCAAATAACTGTTGTGGCGCGATACGCCCGGCTAAACGGGCACGAAATAACGCCAGGCTGGGCGTTTTGCCTTCACGTTGCAGCTGGGCGGCAACTTGTTGTAACAGTTGTACGGGATCTGTCATGGCTTTTGCCTGTTTGACTAACTAATAGCGAAATTTACCACTAAGCGCCGACAGATAGTAGCGGTAATTTTATAAGTGTATGTTTTATATTGTTTTAATCTGTGGCATGGCATTTGCTGGGATAATTACAGGCCGCTGCTGCGGCTGATTATTAAAACAACACAGGAAAATCATTATGTTAGCAAAAGTATTTGTGGCCGCGGCCTTGGCAGTTACCTTATCAGGATGTGTGATTGCAGTGGGAGGCAAGCACGAGTTGAATGATGATAGCAGTTGGAAGAAAACCCAGCAGTATAATCAGGAACAGATTAACCGGCTGGCCCTGAATACTAGCGCAGAAGACGTACGCACTTTATTGGGGACGCCCGATTTTACTGAGTCGTTTAATAAAGACGGTGAAACGGTGCAAGTACTGTTTTATCGCACTCATCATGTAAAAAGTGATGGTAAAACCACTAAAGATGAATGCACGCCGCTTATTTTTAAGCAAAACAAACTCAGTGGCTGGGGCGACAAAGCCTATCAGTATCTGTAACGCGTGCCCCGGCGGCCTCACCCGCCGGGTATAGCGTTAGCTTAGTGTAATTTCCTGCAGGTGATTTTGCACATGCAGGTAATGCGCACTGTAATATTGTGCTTTGGTCAAATTGCCATAAGCAAAATGCGGCGCTAAATCGCCTTGCCAGGCAATAAACAATTCAATTTCGGTTACCAGTTCGGCCAGTGCTACGTCGTTAGGTACGGCATCTACCAATTTGGGCGCGCCGGGAATAGGCTCATCCAGTGGATGCGACATGGTGCCGCTGGCTGAGAATACATTTAATGCAGCCGCGCCTGCAGTGTACTGAAACAAAGCTGATTTTGCCTGCGGGTAGCCAAGGCGAGAGTAGCGGATACTTTGTGCCAGATGCTGAAACACTTGGCTGACACTCCAGTTGCCATGGCTGGTCAGTTTAGCTGCCGGTAAACGTTTTAATTGCGCCAGCAGTTCATCCAGCGGGTAGTGCCGTGCCATAGCCACCACTTTAGTGCCAAATGCCGCTGCCAGCGGTGCGCCAACGGCGGTTAAAAGAAATTTGCGTCGGTTCATCTGGTAATCCGTATTGCCTGCAGCATTGCGTAGCGAGTGCAGTTGAGTAAGCATGCAGTAACGCTACCTTTTTTGTACTTTTTTCGCTATAAAAACGACGGAATTATTATGCATATCCCACGGATTTGCTTTTACAAGCGCCGGGCGATTGGCTAACATCTGGCCATGATTGATGCCGTTAGCAACCAACCCCACTTCTGGCAGGTGTCCAGAGACAACCAGACTTATACTGAGCTGTGTAACGCTTTGTATGAGCGTGAACTGCTGCGCTTATCGCAGCTTAGCACTGAGCAGTTGTTGCGCCTGCCCAATCGTTTAGCCAGCCTGCCATTTTATATCCGCCGGGCCGCCAGCAATATATTGCAACAAAATACCACGCTGCAGTTAGACAGCCAGAATGCGTCCTGGTATCACAAACAGGCAGCAAATTGCCCGGCACGTAAACAACAGGCCGATCCTATCGACGCGTTCTATAGCAAATATGCTAAACCCGGTTTGATAGTGCCGGTGTACATAACTCAACTGACACACGAGCAGATAGTGCTTGATAGCGTAGATGAAGTCGATTTTATTGAACAACGTTTACACTGCAATGAACATGGGTGGTTTAGTTTTTCCGGCACACCGCTGGCGCAGGAAAACAGTGATAAATTTGTCTTAAAACCCGCCAAGGCCATTATGACAGCGGCTTGCTGTGGCCATCAGTGGTTAAATGGTGACAAAAAGCCGCCACGTTTGCTTAGCCTGCGCGAACTGTTACTGGCCAGCCGGTTAAACTGGCAAAATTTTGCCAAACCTTTACCGGCAATGTTAGCCTGATGTTGGTATTCCTGCTTTGCAATCGGGGGCAGAGGCTTCATAATGGCCGCAGTCTGTTTAATGAAGCTGTATTATGCGAATACTCACTTTACTGCTGGTAATTGTGCTGGGCTTGCTGCAATACCGTTTGTGGTTGGGCCAGCACAGTATTGCCGATTACATTCGTTTGCAAGAAGAGCTGCGTACCCAGCAAGCCAGTAATCTGGAGCTGGAAAAGCGTAACCGTTTATTAAAAGCCGACGTTACCGACTTGCAGCAGGGGCTGGAAGCGATTGAAGAGCGCGCCCGCAATGAGTTGGGCCTAATTAAGCAAGACGAAGTATTCTTCCGTTTATTCAGCCAGGCAGAGCCGGGTAAAACATTTAATGACTAACCTTAATTATCCCGCCATTGCCGCCATAGTGCCCGCTGCGGGCGTTGGCAAACGCATGCAGGCAGATCGGCCCAAGCAATATCTGGTTTTGCACGGTAAAACTATTTTGGAACACAGTGTTGCCAGATTGCAGTCGGTTGCTGGTGTTGAGCAAATCTGGCTGGCGCTGGCAGCAGATGACCCCTATTTTGATGCTACCGCGTTAAGCCACAGTAATGTTATCCGGGTTAAAGGTGGCGATGAGCGTATGCATTCTGTGCTCAGTGCGCTGAATTTTGTTGATGAACATCAGTACCCCTGGGTGCTGGTACACGATGCGGCCCGGCCGTTGGTACGTCAAACGGATATTGAGCTGCTTATTCAGCGTTGTTTAGCCAGGGGAGAGGGCGGCATTTTGGCCTGCCGTGTGCGCGATACGATGAAACGCGGCGAATTAATGGTGGCAGAAACGGTAAGCCGCGAACATTTATGGCATGCACTGACACCGCAGTTTTTTCCTACCGCGTTATTAAAAGCTGCTTTGCATGACGCCATTAGTGCCGGGGTACACATTACTGACGAAGCTTCCGCCATGGAATGGGCTGGCCACAGTGTGCTGCTGGTTGAAGGCCACAGCGACAATATTAAAATTACCCAGCCAGCCGATTTAGCCCTGGCTGCGTTTTATCTGGAGCAAAGTAGTTAATGAATATGCGTATTGGTCACGGCTTTGATGTACACGCCTTTGGTGGCGAAGGCCCGGTAACGCTGGGCGGCGTTAAAATTGAATATACGCAGGGCCTGCTGGCACATTCTGATGGTGATGTAGTGTTACATGCGTTATCTGATGCTTTACTTGGCGCAGTAGCGCTTGGCGATATTGGCCATCATTTTCCTGATACGGACGCTGCCTTTAAAGGTATAGATAGCCGGATATTACTGCGTAAAGTGTTTGCTGATGTCAGTGCGGCCGGTTATAAAATCGGTAATCTGGATATCACTATTATGGCGCAAGCGCCTAAAATGGCGCCGCATATTAATGCCATGCGCCAGTGTATTGCCGATGATTTAGCCTGCCAGTTGTCACAGGTAAATGTAAAAGCCACTACCACCGAAAAGCTGGGCTTTGTTGGCCGTAAAGAGGGTATAGCGGCAGAGGCCGTGGTACTGCTGGTTGGCGTATGACAACTGTACAACCATTAAGTTATCTGTACGGCGAGCCCGCAGCTACTGCGCTATTACGCCAGCACAGTAATGACTTTATTGTTGAAGAGCAGCTTAATTTCAGCCCCAGCGGTGCCGGTGAACATATTTTGCTGTATATCGAAAAAACCGGCCAAAATACTCAATATGTGGCTAAACAATTGGCAGAGCTTACCGGCTTGCGTGCCCGCGATATCAGTTATGCCGGTTTAAAAGACCGCCATGCGGTTACCCGGCAGTGGTTTTGTTTTAAATGGCCAATTAAGCAATCGCTGGACTGGCAAAGCTGGCAGCTTGAGGGCTGCACTGTGCTGGATGTGCAGCGCCACTACCGCAAACTGCGGTTAGGTGCACTTAAAGCTAATCTGTTTCAGATTTGCTTGCGTCAGGTGTCAGATATTGCTGATGTGCTAAAGCGTGCCACTTTACTCGGCCAGGGCGTGCCGAATTATTATGGTGAGCAGCGTTTTGGTATTAACGGTGGCAATCTGGCGTTAGCGCAGCAGCTGTTTAATGGCCAGAGTATTACTGATCGTAAACTGCGGGGCCTGGCATTATCCGCTGCCCGCTCTTATGTGTTTAATCAGCAGGTTAGTGCCCGCATTAGTGCGGGGTTATTTAATACCGTACAACATGGTGATGTGCTGCAGCTAAATGGCTCTGGCTCGGTGTTTCGGGCGCCAGAGGCTGATGCTACTTTGCAGCAGCGTCTGCAACAGCAGGACTTGCATATTACCGCGGTGCTGGCGGGCATTGGTGAGCCAATGGTCAGTGGTGCCGCAGCAGAATTTGAGCAGCAGGTGCTTGCGCAGCACAGCGATCTGGTGCAGGGGCTGGAAGATTATCGTTTAAAAGCCGAACGGCGGGCGATACGGCTGCTGCCGCAGCAATTTACCGTGCAACAGCAAGGTAATGATTTAACGGTAAGCTTTGCATTACCGGCAGGTTGTTTTGCTACCAGTGTGCTCAGAGAGCTGCTGAAGTACCAGGATTGCGGCCGTAAAACCGTTGATATGGAGTAGCCAAATGCGAATTTTATTAAGTAACGATGATGGTGTGCATGCCAAAGGAATGCAGGTGTTGCAACAGGCATTAAGCCAGATTGCTGAAGTGACGACTGTCGGGCCTGATCGTAACTGTAGTGGTGCCAGTAATTCATTAACGCTGATAAACCCGTTACGGGTACAGCAAATGGAAAATGGCTTTTTATCGGTAAATGGCACACCGACAGACTGTGTGCATTTAGCCATCAGCCAGTTATTGGATTTCACGCCGGATCTGGTAGTAGCGGGTATTAACCATGGTGCTAACCTGGGCGATGACGTGCTGTATTCAGGTACTGTTGCCGCTGCCACTGAAGGGCGGCATTTAGGATTACCCGCTATTGCGGTTTCGTTGGCCGGACGCGATGAGGAGCATTTTGCCACGGCTGCTTATGTTACTGTGCAGGTGATTAAAAAGCTGAAGTCTCACCCGTTACCTGCAGATCAGATTTTAAATATTAATGTACCGGCGGTATCAATAGAACAGTTAAAAGGCATTCAGGTTACCCGTCTGGGCCGGCGCCATAAAGCCGAAACCATGACCAGTGCTACCGATCCCTGGGGCAGAAAAATATACTGGTATGGCTCACTGGGGCCGGAACTGGATGCTGGTGAGGGCACTGATTTTTATGCCATAGCCAATGGTTATGCGTCTGTAACACCACTGCAAATTGATATGTCGGCCTATAAAAGTATGGATACCTTACGACAGTGGTTAGAGGGGATTAGCTTGTAATATGGCAGTAGCAACGTCACGCAGCGCCGCGGTACTGGCGCAAAAACTTCAGGCTGAGGGTATCCGCAATCCGCAGGTTCTGGCGGCTATAGCGCACACACCACGCCATCAGTTTGTTGAGGCCGTGCTGGCACATAAGGCTTATGAAAATACCGCACTGCCAATTGGCCAGGGCCAGACTATTTCTCAGCCTTATATTGTTGCCCGCATGACCGAATTATTATTGCAGGACAAAGCACCAGGTAAGGTATTAGAAATTGGTACCGGCTCAGGCTATCAAACTGCAATACTGGCCAGGCTGTTTTCGCATGTATGCAGTGTTGAGCGGATTAAAGCGTTACAGTTTCAGGCGAAGCGGCGCTTACAGCAACTGGATTTACACAACGTATCGATGAAACATGGTGATGGCTGGCAGGGCTGGCCCAGTAAAGCGCCATTTGACAGTATTATTGTTACTGCGGCCCCGGTTGAAGTGCCTGTAGCCTTATTACAGCAACTTACTGAGGGCGGCCGGTTAGTGATCCCGGTGGGATTACACGATCAGGTTTTACGGGTATACCAGCGTAATGGCGATGATTTTAGCAGCACGGACATTGAAGCGGTGCGTTTTGTGCCTCTTGTGCCGGGCGCACTGGCCTGATTAAGGAAAACTCATGCAATATATTCAGTGGATTATAAAAGGGCTGGCAATGGGGGCTGCTGATGTGGTGCCGGGTGTGTCAGGCGGTACTTTGGCTTTTATTCTGGGGGTTTATGAGCGTTTGCTGGCCGCCATTAGTAACTGCAATGTGCAGGCATTGCGTTTGCTTGGCCGTGGCAGAGTTGCCGCGCTGTGGCAGCATATTGATGGGACATTTTTACTCTGCTTGTTTGGCGGCATCTTTATCAGCATTTTTTCTCTGGCCGGCGTTATTAGCTATTTTCTTGAATATCGGCCCATTCCGTTATGGGCGCTGTTTAATGGCCTGATCCTGGCAGCATTACCCACGTTAATAAAAAGCCTGCGCTGGAGCTTACTACGGGCCGGGTTGTGTGTGCTGGGTGTGGCTTTTGCTGTATCAGTTGGTATGCTGGCACCACATGAACTTAACCCCGCCCCCTGGTTGTTCTTTATTGCCGGTGCGATAGCAATATGTGCGATGATACTGCCGGGTATATCCGGCAGTTTTATCTTGCTGATTTTAGGCATGTACGCTCCGGTATTGCTGGCGGTAACGGAACTACAATTTGGTGTACTGGCGCTGTTTCTGGCCGGCTGTATTTTTGGTTTACTGAGTTTTTCCCGTTTACTAAACTGGCTGTTGCAGCATTACCATGATGCTACGCTGGCGCTGTTAATTGGTGTGGTGATCGGCGCCTTTTACCGTATTTGGCCCTGGCAGGCAGAGCAGAAAATGTATCTGCCATGGCAGTATGCCAGGCAGGTAGGTGATGCAGATATCGGTATGGCATTAGTATGCCTGGTTGCTGGCGTAGGGATTATGTTAATGCTGTTAAATCTGGAAAAATGGTTTACTCTGCCTGCTACGGCGGAAAATGCGACGACGAAAGACTAAAGGAGGTTTTTATTCGTTGTACTAGCCACAGCTACCTGTATTACGCAACAGCACGTCCGGTCAGACTTTTGGCGCGTGCTTTCAGTCTGTGGTTAATATTGCTGGCAACGGTGTTAAGCGGTTGTTCTTCCCGTTCAACACCAGCACCGGTCAGTACACTGGAGCTGCGGGAAAATTTCTATCAGCAGCGTAACCGTGGTTCTTTATCTGCCAGCAGCTATACCGTGCAGCGCGGCGACACCCTCTATTCTATTGCTTTTCGTGCTGGTAAAGATGTGCGTGAACTGGCACGGCTGAATGCTATTGCCAGCCCTTATACTATTTACCCCGGACAGCAGCTTAAGCTAACCGGCGTGCCCCCACGGCAAATGGCTAAACCGGCAGCGAAGCCAGTGGCGACTAAACCCGTAACAAGTACCGCACAAAATACAAATAAGAATGATTCAAGCCAAGCAAAATCAAATAGTTCGGTAAAACCGGCTAAACCTGTTGCACCGAAAAATCAAACGGGTTATGTTCAGACCCATACAGCGCCGGAAAAAAAGGCGCAAAATCCTACCCTAACTGGGAACGTGGTGCAATGGCAGTGGCCGGTAAAAGGTAAAATAATTTCCGGTTTCTCGCATCAGCAACAGGGAAATAAAGGGGTTGATATTGCCGGGCGCGAAGGTGACAGAATAAATGCAGCGGCCAGCGGACAAGTAGTTTATGCCGGCAACGCGTTAAGAGGTTATGGTAATTTAATTATTATCAAGCACAATGACGATTACTTAAGTGCTTACGCGCATAACCGCAAGCTGCTGGTAACAGAAAGACAAATGGTTACTGCTGGACAGCAGATAGCCGAAATGGGCAGTACTGACGCTACCGATCCACGTTTGCACTTTGAGATCCGCTTTCGTGGCACCTCGGTAGACCCATTAAAATATTTACCAAAATAATAAGATCAAAAGCACAAGTAATATCAGGAATGCATACGATACGCCTTAGTTGGCTCCTGACCCTGTAGACGTGGGAGAAAGGATATGGGACAAAAGAGTGACGATGACGTTTTAGATTTTAAAGAAGATGAACTGATAGACGATGCTACGTTGCTGGAAGACGATGCAGAGCCGGATGTGGCCGATTTAACGGCTGAAGAAAGTGTGACTGAAGATGTTTTTGCCCGTGATGACAGCCATAAAACTATGGATGCAACACAAATTTATCTGGGTGAAATAGGGTTTTCGCCATTATTGTCTGCTGAAGAAGAGGTGTATTTTTCCCGTTTGGCATTAAAGGGCGATCAGGCAGCACGTAAACGTATGATAGAAAGCAATTTACGCTTAGTCGTTAAAATTGCCCGACGCTATATTAACCGTGGTTTAGCGTTACTGGATTTAATCGAAGAAGGTAACCTTGGCCTGATCCGCGCGGTGGAGAAATTTGATCCTGAACGCGGTTTTCGCTTTTCGACCTATGCCACCTGGTGGATCCGCCAGACCATAGAACGTGCCATTATGAACCAAACCCGCACCATCCGCCTGCCCATTCATGTCGTGAAAGAGCTGAATATATATCTGCGTGCTGCGCGGGAATTGTCACAAAAGCTGGATCACGAACCGACACCGGAAGAAATTGCCAGTGCGCTGGACAGGCCGGTGGAAGAAGTGCGCAAAATGCTGAAGTTAAATGAAAAAATAACCTCGGTAGATACGCCGGTAGCAGGCTCATCAGAAAAGCAGTTGCTTGATGTTATTGCTGATGAAAAAGAGCTGGGGCCGGAAACTGAGCTGCAGGATGAAGATATCCGCCAGCACTTAGTGGTATGGCTAAATGAGCTGAATCCAAAACAGCGTGAAGTACTGGCACGGCGTTTTGGTTTGCTTGGCTATGAACCTTCGACACTGGAAGATGTTGGCCATGAAATTGGTTTAACCCGGGAGCGGGTGCGGCAAATTCAGGTTGAAGCACTGCGGCGTTTACGTGAAATTGTGACCCATCAGGGACTAAACATAGAGACCCTGTTTCAGGATTGAGCCATGCTAAAACCTGATTAAAACCAAACAAGGCGCTATCTGGCGCCTTGTTGTTTTTGTAGCAACTGCACCAGCAGATTACCGGCCTCGGTAATATGGCTTACAAGCAATTTCCCGGCCTGCTCTGTGTCGCCCTGGCGCAATAAACTGAGTAATTCTGCATGTTCAGCGGCACTGGTATCGGCATAGGCCAAGGCTTGCTCCTGATACCCCAGATAGCGTGATACCTGCTGATGCAGTTGGTCCAGCAAGCGCAGTAAATGTGGCTTAGCGCAGCTTTGATACAATATACGGTGGAACTGCCAGTTTAATTCTCCGCGCTGATAAGGCGCCAGATGTTTATGCGCCGCAATATGGCCCAGTAAGTCTTCAGCCTGGCCAAGTTGGCTGAAACTCATATTGGCTGCGGCCAATTGCAGTGCCAGCGGCTCCAATTGTAAACGCAACAAACACAGCTCTTGTGCTTCAGTAACGCTAAAACCCGGCACCTGCATACCGGCTTTGCCATGCGGCTCCAGCCAGCCGTCACTCAATAACGCCTGTTGCACATCGCGTACCACTATACGGCTTACACCATAATGTTCTGCCAGTTGTTGCTGGGTAAGTACGGTACCCGGTGGCCAGTGCTGCAGCTGAATATGCTGTTTTAGCTGGTTGTAAAGCTGTTGCTTTTTCAGCATCAGTGGCTCCGGCGCAGGCCATTGATTATCAGCAGAGTTAAACCACCGGCAATAATGCCCCAGAATGCAGCTGCAACACCAAAGAAACTTACACCGCTGGCAGTAACCAACAGCGTAACGACAGCCGCTTCGCGGTGCTCGCCTTCAGCGGTAGCCACTGCCAGATTCGCACCAATGGTGCCCAGCAACGCCAGGCCAGCCAGCGCAGCAATCATTTCTTTAGGGAAAGCGGCAAACAGCGCCACCACAGTGGCGCCGGCCAAACCTGCCAGCAGGTAAAATACACCGGCAGCTATACCGGCGATATAACGTTTGTCTTTGTCCGGATGTGCTTCAGTGCCCGTGCAAATAGCCGCAGTAATGGCCGCCAGGTTAATGGAGAAAGCGCCCCAAGGGGCCAGCAGTAAGGTTGATAGGGCAGTGCTGCTGATAAGCGGTGACACCGGCGTTTGATAGCCGCTGGTACGGATCACCGCCACACCGGGGATATTCTGTGATGCCATAGTAACCAGCAGTAATGGCAGGCCAACACCGAGTAAGGCGCTGAGTGACCAATGCGGTGTTACCCATA
The DNA here is from genome assembly GCF_900108485.1 of Rheinheimera pacifica. Lineage (GTDB taxonomy): Bacteria > Pseudomonadota > Gammaproteobacteria > Enterobacterales > Alteromonadaceae > Alishewanella > Alishewanella pacifica. Next base: position 38,146 of record NZ_FNXF01000015.1, read on the forward strand.
CCGGTGTGGTTAAGCTTAGCGTAACGGCACTGTAATTAAACTGGCCCTGTACCACTACACACAGTAGCCCTGTTAACAGTACCCACAAAATGGCATAGCGCGGCATAAAGCGTTTGGCCAGTAAATAACTGATACACATCAGGCCAACCAGTAATAACTGGCTTTGCAGTGAGGTAAAAATACTTAAGCCAAACTGCAGCAAAATACCTGCCAGCATGGCGCTGGCCAGTGGCAGCGGAATAAGCCGGGTTAACTTATCAAACCAACCGCTAAGGCCAATAATAACGCCAAGTGCCGCGGTAAATATAAATACACCTACTGCTTCATTAATGGTTAAGCCTTGTAGGCTGGTTGCTAAAAGGGCCGCGCCTGGGGTAGACCAGGCGGTAATAATGGGCGCTTTATAATACCAGGACAAACCAATACAGGTAGCAGCCATACCCAGGCCCAGCGCCAACAGCCAGGATGCCATTATCTCCTGCGTGGCACCGGCCGCAGCGGCAGCTTGCAGCACTATCGCTACCGAGCTGGCAAAGCCGACCAATACGGCAACAAACCCCGCGACTATGGCCGACAGGCTAAGATCTTTAATTGACATAAGTTAACTCAAACTAAAAAAGTATACCTAATTTAAAATGTATACATTTTTTGTCAAGCTACAGTTGTTGTTTTAATTGATACAATAACTCCAGTGCCTGACGGGCGGTTAAATCATCCGGGTTAATATCGCGCAGTTGCTCTACTACCGGGTGTTCTGTTTCCAGCAGGCTAAGTTGCGGTTGTATCGCTGTTGACGCTGTTTTTACCGATGCTGTGCCGCCGTGCTGCTCCAGCTCGCTGAGTTTATGCCGCGCCTGTTTAATAACGGCTTTAGGCACACCGGCCAGTTGTGCTACCTGTAAGCCAAAACTTTTGCTGGCGGCGCCGTCCTGCACGTGGTGCATAAACACTATGCTGTCACCATGCTCTACCGCGTCCAGGTGCACATTAGCCAGCCCCGGCAGTTGCTCTGCCAGTTCAGTCAGTTCAAAGTAATGAGTGGCAAACAAGGTTAAGGCTTTAATTTTAGTTGCCAGATAATCGGCACAGGCCCAGGCTAAACTTAAACCATCGTAAGTACTGGTACCACGGCCAATTTCGTCCATCAGCACCAGGCTGTGCTCGGTGGCGTGATGTAAAATAGTGGCGGTTTCGGTCATCTCTACCATAAAAGTAGAACGGCCGGAGGCCAGATCATCTGAAGCGCCAATACGGGTGAAAATACGGTCTATCGGGCCAATTTGGGCACTGTCGGCTGGTACAAAGCAGCCGATATAGGCCATTAGCACAATCAGCGCAGTTTGGCGCATATAGGTAGATTTACCGCCCATATTCGGCCCGGTAATCATCAGCATACGGCGTTGCTGGTGTAAATGCAGCGGGTTGGCAATAAAGGGTTCGGTTAATACCTGCTCTACCACCGGGTGACGCGCTTGCTGCAACACTATGCCGGTTTGGCTGCTAAGCTGTGGCCGGCAATAGTTCAGGCTGTCGGCACGCTCACTAAAAGTACACAATACATCCAGCTCGGCCAGTGCCTGCGCCAGTTGCTGTAGCGGGGCTAAGAAGGGGGCTGTCAGCTCAAATAATTGCTCATACAGCTGTTTTTCCAGCGCTAAGGCTTTGCTCTGGCTGCCAAGTACTTTGTCTTCGTACTCTTTAAGCTCGGGAATAATATAGCGCTCGTTGTTTTTCAACGTCTGGCGCCGTACATATTCCGGCGGCACTTTGGTGTCGGCGCTGCGGCCGGTTTCAATGTAATAACCATGAATACGGTTAAAGCCCACTTTCAGTGACGCAATACCGGTGCGCTCGCGCTCGCGCTGTTCCAGTTGTTCTAAATAATCGGTGGCACCGGTAGCCAAAGCCCGCCATTGGTCCAGCTCGGCATTGTAACTACTGGCAATAACACCACCATCGCGGATCAGTACCGGTGGCGTTTCTACAATAGCCTGTTCTAACAGCGTACATAGCTGCGGCAGCGGCTGGGCAGCCTGGCTGATTTGTTGCAGTAAAGCACTGCTAAGCGGGGACAGCTGCGGTGCCAGCACCGGCAATTGCTGCAGCGCCTGACGCAGACGGGCAAAGTCACGTGGGCGGGCACTGCGCAGCGCTAAACGGGCGATAACCCGTTCAATATCGCCAATTTGCTTTAATAGGGGTTGCAGTTGCTCATATTCTGTATTTAGCTCGGTTACAGCATCCAGCCGGGCATTAACCTGTGCCTGATTACGCAGCGGTGCATGGATCCAGCGTTTTAGCTGGCGCGATCCCATCGCTGTCTGGCTGCGGTCCAGCACGGCGGCGAGTGTATGTTCGTAGTTGCCGGCTAAGTTTTGCGTTAATTCCAGATTACGCCGGGTGGCGGCGTCGAGCACAATATTGTCCTGTGAGCGTTCCAGCGCCACTGCACGGATATGCGGCAGGGCGGCGCGTTGGGTGTCTTTAACATATTGCATTACGCAACCGGCAGCCATTAGCGCTACCGGTGCTTCATCTACACCAAAGCTCAGTAAGTCTTTAGTAGCAAACTGCTGGCATAATAAACGCTTAGCGGTAGCCAGCTCAAATTCCCACACCGGGCGGCGGCGCGCGCCTTTGCGTTTTTCTACCAGATAACTGTCGGCGAAATCTTCCGGATACAGCAGCTCTGCCGGGTTAAGCCGCTGCAACAGCGCAGTTAAATCATCTATGTTGTCTACCTGATTCAGCAAAAACCGGCCGCTGCTTAAATCCAACTGTGCCAGGCCGTATTGGCCACGCAACTGGCTGATAGCACATAGCAAATTGTCCTGGCGCTCATTTAACAGGGCTTCATCGGTAACAGTGCCTGGGGTAACAATGCGCACTACTTTGCGCTCAACCGGGCCTTTGCTGGTGGCCGGATCGCCAATTTGCTCACAAATTGCCACCGATTCGCCCAGCTGTACCAAACGGGCAAGATAGCCTTCAACCGCATGATAAGGCACGCCCGCCATCGGGATCGGTGTACCGGCGCTTTGGCCTCGTTTGGTCAGCGAAATATCCAGCAGTGCCGCTGCGCGTTTGGCATCGTCATAAAATAGTTCGTAAAAGTCACCCATGCGGTAAAACAGCAAAATGTCGGGGTGTTCACTTTTTAACCCCAGATACTGCTGCATCATGGGAGTATGAGAAGACAGGTCTTTGATAATAGTCATACAGATGTTCTTATCCGCGGCCGTTAGCGATGATAAAGCCGGGGATTATAACAGAAGTTTTTTAGTACATGCGATCAGCAGCTTTTAGCTTAGGCAGTAATTAGCGGCATCTTTAGCCGCGGCGGCGCAGAATAAAATAAAAAAGCTCCCTGTCTCTGCGATCAGGGAGCTAAGTTAAACAGACACAGACTAAGGCTTAACTGACTGGATAAGCAAAGTCGCTTAGGCCTAGTTCCGCCAGTGTTTTATTTAAATGGCTGTAAGCCTCTGGTGTCGGGCCTGGGTAAACACCGGCGATGGGAACATTCCCCAGATAGCCGATATCTTTAATGCCTTCCGGCGTACAGAAATAAGCTGCCAGTACCAGATTACGCAGCCGGGCGAAGGCTTTGGCAATGCGCTTAAACTGCGCTGAAGTTTGCTCGTTGTCGTAGGCAATATCATCAATAATCGCCAGTTGCTGTGGCTTGCCTAGTGCGGTAAATGGCTGCGAAAAACGCATAGTGGCTTCATCGTCTATCCAGGCCAGTGCCGACAAAATAGTCAGCCGGTCTTGCTGCTGGTTAGGATAGGGCGCGCTAACCCATTCATCGATCACCGTTGGTACCTGCACTGCAGAAGCCGACGGCGACTGGCCTTCCTGCGGCACGATAATATCTGATAGTAACGCCACCAGTGATAGTTGAGCTGGCGTTAATGTCAATGGCCAGGGCGCTTCGGGTGGCATAATCAGGTTTGGATCTTTACCGTAACCTTTGGCGGTGATGGGTTGCAGCTTCAGTTCTGGCCAGTGCTCTGCGCTTGTGGTGCCGCTGGCTGTTTTTGCCACTGGTGTTGGCTCACAACCTGCCAGGGCGGGTAGCATGGCGCTTGCAGCCAGGGCAGCTAACAGTTTTAGCGAATCGCGCCGGCTTAAATGGTTGGTGTAAGCCGGTGCCAGGTTATCGATGTGAGCCGTAGTGCTTTGCGCTGATATCAGGTTTGGTTTTTCCATCACAGTTTCCCCGCTTTAAGCTGATCAGCCAGCCAGGCGCTGTTGCGCATTGCCAGTGTCATAATGGTCAGGGTGCAGTTTTTATGCGGGTTAGAGGCAAAAACGCCACCGTCCATGACAAACAGGTTCGGACAATCCCAGCTTTGCCCCCATTGGTTAGTTACCGAGTCTTTGCTTGAGCTGCCCATACGGGTGGTGCCCACTTCATGAATAATTTCGCCGCCTTTTCTTATGGCATCTTTTGCAGCAGGCAATTCGCCAACCGTTGCGCCCATCGTCTCCAGAATGGCTTTGGCGGTTTTCAGGCCATGCTCGACCTGCTTAAGCTCGTGTTCTGACCACTGCCAGTGAAAACGTGCTACCGGAATACCCCATTTGTCTGTTACCTGGGGGTCTATGTCCATATAGCAGTGCTCGTTTGGCAGCATTTCACCGCGTAGTGCAAATGAAACGTAAGCACCGTAATGGGCGCGTACCTGCTGTTTTAGCGTAGTGCCATAACCTTGCAGGTTGCCGCTGACATAAGCGCCCGGTTCACCAAAGCGGCCGCCAAGTTCAAAGTGATAACCACGCGGGAAATCCAGTTCTTTATTAGCCTGCGCTTTGTGACCCCACCACGGAATAAACAGGTGGTTGGCGGTGTGGCCGTCTTCGTTATAGCGTGGCCGGTCCATTAGCGCCGGTACCAGTGCTGATAAGCCAGCGCCGGTGGAGTCCATCAGGTTACGGCCAACCTGGCCGCTGGAATTGGCCAGGCCGTTGGGATGACTGGTGCTTTTGGAATTGAGCAAAATGCGCGCCGATTCACAGGCACTGGCTGCCAGGATCACCACTTTGGCATTGAGTTGCTGTTCAGTGGCGGTTTTTTTGTCAATATAGCTGATGCCGGTAACCTTACCCTGCGCATCAACGGTAACGGTTTTCACCATCGCATCGGTGATAATCCGCAGATTACCGGTTGCCTGCGCCATGGGCAGCAGTGATGTGGTGGTTTGAAAAGCCGCACCGATCGAGCAGCCGTAACCGCAGGGCGTGGCATAAAAACAGGCGGCACGGTTATCCAGCGGTTTGGTCAGCACGGCGCGGTGCATTGGCACCGCGGTAATACCGTGTTTTTTTGCCGCAGCGGCTATCAGTAATTCAGGTACCCGTGGTGCGGGTGGCGGTTGTAACACCCCTTCCGGTGACGGTGGCATATCATCCAGGCCGGTATTGGTGCCGCAAACGCCTACTAAAGCTTCGGTTTTGTCGTACCAGGGGGCGATGTCATCGTAGTTAAAAGGCCAGTCGGCGCCCAGGCCATCGCGGCTTTTGCCTTTAAAATCATGCTCGCTAAAACGCAGTGAATAGCGGCCCCAGTGATTGGTGCGGCCACCCAGCATCCGGGCGCGCCACCATAAAAAGTCCGAGCCTTCTGCCGTGGTGTAGGGTTCGTCTGGCACCTGCCAGCCACCGTCTACGGTGGAATCATAAAAACCGAAGTCTTTATCTGGGGTAGAGGTGCCCATCAGCGGTGCGGCTGAGTTGGGCCTGAACATCGGAGTTTCTGTTTTCGGGTCGTAATTACGGCCAGCTTCCAGCAGCAGCACTTTGCGGCCTTGCCGGGTTAACTCATAAGCGGCCATGGCGCCACCGGCACCTGAGCCGACAACCAATACGTCATAGGCAAAATCGTTCATCACTTCAGCTCTTTAATTTTCAGATTTTTAAACCACACCACATCGCCGTGATCCTGCAAACCAATATGGCCACTGCGGTTAGCAGCAAAGCCAGGCCAGTTGGCAAACTTGCTGGCCGCCACTAATTGCTGCCACTCAGGGCTGTGGATCTCCACCGATACTGCCTGCACATCGTTCTGCCAGATGGTTAACTGGTTTTTCTCCAGCCGGATGCGTACCTGATTCCACTCGCCGGCAATTTTGTGCGAAGCTGCAGGGGAGGCGATCATGTCGTATAAAGAGCCGGATAAATGATTTGCCAGCTTGTTGTCGGGATGGCGTTCGTTATCGAGGATCTGAATCTCCGGGGCGTGCGAATAAATCTGGCTGCCGGTTTCATCAACCAGAATAAAAATGCCGCTATTGCCGCCTTCGGCAATTTTCCAATCTAGCTTAAGGTCAAAATCCTGATATTGGGCTTTAGTCAGAATGTCGCCGCCGCCTTTACCGCTTAGCTTAATAGTGCCATCTTCAATGACCCACTTATCGCTTAGCCCGTCCTGCTTGAAGTTACGCCACTGCGACAGGTCTTTGCCATCAAACAGCAGTTGCCAGCCGTCGTTTTTTTCCTGCTGGCTTAACTGATTATCCGCGGCGAGTGCGCCAAAGCTACCAAGTGTTAGCAGCAGGGCATAAAGTTGATGTCTGATTTTCAAGGTCGTTCTCCTCTTGTGGCAGTGATTCTTGTTATGGGTATAACTTCAATGTAACCGATATCATTGTGTTTGCTGTTATAGTGCAAACTACCACAAAATAAAAGCATAATTCGATAAAAGCACGGCGCTTTTTTAGTGCAAAAACTCAATAAATACCGCAATATTGCGCCGCAATTCACTGCTAATTAAGCAGCTGCTATGCGGCTTGGGTACATAATGTTAAATGTAATCCGTTACATTTTTTGCTGATAAATGCCGCTGAAGAGCGGGCCGCTTTACAGTATGACCAAGCGGTACTTGCTCCGTTTTCGGTTCTGGCGGCATAATAGCAGGCACTTATTATGATGTAGGTGAGTTATGGCGACCGCAGACAGTATGACGCTGGCAGCCCGGCTTGGGCAGTTGCTGCTACAGAAAAAATGGTCTATCACCACTGCGGAATCCTGTACCGGCGGTGGTATAGGTTATTGGTTAACCGCGGTGCCGGGCAGCTCGGCCTATGTTGACCGCGGCTTTATTACTTACAGCAACAAAGCCAAGCAGCAATTACTGGCAGTACGCAGCGCTACCTTGCTGCAATTTGGCGCCGTAAGTGAAGAGACCGTACGTGAAATGGCCGAAGGCGCCGCCAAAGCTGCCAATGCCGATATGGCCATAGCTGTGTCTGGTATTGCCGGGCCGGATGGCGGCTCAGTATATAAGCCGGTGGGCACTGTGTGTTTTGGCTTTTACCTTAATGGTAATGTAGCCAGCAGCCATCTGGTATTTGCCGGTGATCGCCAACAGGTACGCCAGCAAGCCATCGATTACGCCCTCAAACAAAGCATTGAGCTGTTGACAGCTTTAGCAAACTAGACTACTGTACGAGCATACAGTGTTAATTGTCCGGCAAGCCCGGCTCAACCATGGATATAAAAATGGACGACAACAAACAAAAAGCGCTCGCTGCCGCCTTAGGTCAAATTGAACGTCAGTTCGGTAAAGGTTCTATTATGCGTTTGGGTGATAGCACCGCGCTGGATATTGCTGCTGTATCTACCGGTTCGCTGGGGCTGGATATTGCACTGGGCATTGGCGGTTTACCTTATGGCCGTATCGTTGAAATTTATGGCCCGGAGTCGTCCGGTAAAACTACCTTAACCTTACAGGTTATTGCTGAAGCGCAAAAGGCCGGTAAAACCTGTGCTTTTATTGATGCTGAGCACGCACTGGACCCGGTGTATGCGAAAAAATTAGGTGTTAATGTTGATCAGTTGCTGGTGTCGCAGCCGGATACCGGTGAGCAGGCGCTGGAAATTTGTGACATGTTAGTACGCTCTGCTGCTGTAGATGTGGTAGTAGTCGACTCAGTAGCTGCTTTAACGCCAAAAGCTGAAATTGAAGGCGACATGGGCGACAGCCACATGGGCTTGCAAGCCCGCTTAATGTCACAGGCACTGCGTAAGCTAACCGGTAATATCAAGCGCTCTAACACTTTATGTATTTTTATCAACCAGATCCGCATGAAAATCGGTGTAATGTTCGGTAACCCGGAAACTACCACAGGTGGTAACGCGTTGAAATTCTACGCTTCTGTGCGCTTAGATATCCGCCGCATTGGTTCGGTAAAAGACGGTGATGAAATTACCGGTAACGAAACCCGCGTTAAAGTGGTGAAAAACAAAGTGGCACCACCGTTTAAACAAGCTGAGTTTATTATTCAGTACGGTGCTGGCATTAACAAACTGGGAGAACTGATTGATTTAGGCGTAGCTCAGGGTTTAGTAGATAAAGCCGGTGCCTGGTATGCGTATCAGGGCAATAAAATTGGCCAGGGTAAGGCCAATGCAATGAAGTTTCTGCAGGATAACCAGGCAGTGGCTGATGAAATTGAAAAAGAATTGCGTGCCCGCCTGTTGTTAAAACCGGGTGAAAAACCGATTGAAGAAAGCATACCAGAAGCGTTTGAAGCCGACTTGTAAGCCGCCTTCATCTGCCGTTAATAAAGCCAGCTTAAGCTGGCTTTTTTTGTAATAAATTTTAACTTGCTCTGTGGTTCATGCAGCGATAAGCTGTTGACTTAGCCAGTTTTGTTGCTCCCAAAACGTAAACACGCAGTAAACGGTAGCCGGTATCAGAATAATGATAATAATAACAAGGCTATGCCTTATCGCAGGCTGTATTGTGCTGGTAGCATGCAAAGCAGATATTAGCGTACAGGATCAACCCTCCGATCCGATAGTGCAGGAAATTGCCCTGACTTTTGTTGAACGGCCGTTACTGGTTGACGATGAACGCTATCAGAGCAATTTATTCGACCCTTCAGCCTTTAATCCCGGTGCACGGTTATTACTTAAGCAAAATGCGTTTGCCCAGTCGGCTGAAACCGATCTTACCGCCAGCCTGTTTCCTGAAAATGCCTTATACGACGTAAAAGATTTAGCCGCCTCGCCAGATGGCACCACCCTGTTATTTGCCCTGCGCGCACCGCAATTGCCTAATGTCGCAGATGAACTGCAGCCAAAGTGGGATTTATGGCGTTACGACGTTGCCAGTAAAACGGTTAGCCCGTTAATTGCTGATACACAACTGGCACAGCGTGGCCATGATATCAGCCCGGCTTTTTTACCTGATGGCCGTATTATTTTTAGTTCTACCCGGCAGATTATTTCCCGGCAAATTTTGTTAGATGAATTTAAGCCGCAATATACGGCGTTGGATGAAGACTTAAACTCGCCCGCGTTTAACCTTCATGTTATGAATGGCGATGGCAGCAATATTACCCAACTGAGTTTTAACCTGAGCCACGACCTTTATCCGGTAGTGCTGGACGACGGCCATATTCTATATAGCCGCTGGGATAACCAGAGCGATCGTTCGATGCTTAACTGGTATCGTATGCGCCCCGATGGCAGCGAAAACCAACTGATATATGGCTGGCATTCGCATAACCGCGGGGCAGAGCAATCGGCAGTCGAGTTTACTAAAGCAGTAGTGCTGGATGATGGCACTGTGTCGCTGGCACTGGCCGGAGTTGATGCACCTTATTACAACAGCTGGCCACAACGTGTAGCACTGGCTCTTGCCAGCGATAATGAGCAAGCACTGGCTGGTGAAACACTAAATATGCCGGCACAGACACCGTTATTTCCCTGGGCATTTGATAATACCGGGCGGGCCGAACGTGCCGGAGCAGTTAACAGCTACGCTGCCCTGAAAGATGGTACCGGCCGTTATCTGGTGAGTTGGTCACCGTGTCGCGTGGTGCAGCAAGAAACCATCTTAAGCTGTGCTCAGGTAGCAGAAGATGCCGGGTTGGAATCGGCAGAACCTTTATACGGTTTATGGCTATTTGATACACAAAAGCAAACTCAGGTGCCGGTACGGCCCGGGCGGGAAGGCTTATTGGTAACAGAGCCTGTTGTGCTGCAACCTTATACTGCCGGTGCTTTTTTGCCGGTAAATCCATTACTGGACACAGAGCTGGCTGCGCAAAATGCCGCCGTGCTGGATATTCGCAGTGTATATGATTTTGCCGGCGTGGCTGAGGTGGATATTGCCCGGTTGTCTGATCCGATGCAAAGCACTGCTACGCAGCGCCCGGCGCGGTTTTTACGGCTGGTACGCGGTGTGCCTTTGCCACCGGAAGAGGTGCTGGACACCCCCGACTTTGCTTTTGGCGTTAGCCGCCGTCAGCTGATGCGCGAAATTCTTGGTACGGTAGCGGTTGAACCTGATGGCTCTGTACAGGTAAAAGTACCCGCCAATGTGCCGTTTAATCTGGCGGTGCTTAATGGCGAAGGCCAGGCTGTTTCTGCATTGCACCAGCAATGGATAACACTGCGCCCCGGCGAAACGCTTAGCTGCAATGGTTGCCATACGCCACAAAGCACAGCGCCGCATGGCAGAGTAAACGGCGAAGGTGAAACGCCCAGTGCTAATGCCGGAGCAACAGGTTTTGCTGCCTTCCCTAATGCTAATCCGCAATTGCTGGCGCAGCCCGGTGAAACCATGGCGCAAGCCGCCGCCAGGTTAAATGGCATACCAGAGCTTAGCGAAGCATTGCAGTATTTAGATATCTGGACCGATCCGGCCAGGCGTGCGCCGGATGCCGCTGTGCGGATCAGCCTGCAGGATTTGACCACAACTTTACCGGGCGGGCTGGAGTGCTTTTCGCAGTGGCTGGCCAGTTGCCGGTTACGCATAGATTACCCAACCCATATTCAACCACTGTGGCAGCAAGACCGGCGCCGGTTCGACCCGGAGAGTAACGAGCTGATTGCCGACAATACCTGTGTCAGTTGCCATAGCAGAACCGATGCTAACGGTAACAGCCGGGTACCTATAGCCCAACTGGAACTGGATGCAGAGCCGTCAGATCTGCAGGCTGAGCATTATCGCAGTTACCGCGAACTGTTAAGTGCCGATAACGAGCAAGAGCTGGTGGGCGCTGTGTTGGTTGATCGTCTGGTGCAGGCTACCGATGCTGACGGTAATTTACTGTTTGTTACCGACGGCGCCGGCAATCTGGTACTTGATGACAACGGCAATCCGATTCCTGTGATGGTAACAGTGGCGGTTACACCTGCCATGCGCGCTGGCAGTGCGGTGGGCAGTGGCACATTTTTCAGCTTATTTGGCAATACAGGCAGCCATCGGGGTTATTTAACCGCCGCCGAGCTTAAACTGCTGGCCGACTGGCTGGATATAGGTGCGCAGTATTACAACTCGCCTTTTGCCGTGCCGGAGCAATAAATGAGACGGCTATTAATGTTACTTCTTAGTGTATTAAGCCTGCAGTTAATGGCTGAAACAGTCGCTGTTAAAGTAAGCGGAGACTTTGTCAATTTGCATTCCGGCCCCGGCCGCGGTTACCCGATAGTGCAGGTAGCCATTAAAGGCGAGGCGTTAGTACTCAATAAACGCCGCACCGACTGGGTACAGGTAGAGTTTAAACAACAGCAGTACTGGCTGGCGCGAGCTGATCTGACGCAATTGGTTACGCTACAACAGCAGACATTCACTGTATCGGATGAGCGCATTGCGCTTTATGAGCAGCGTTCGCTTGAAGCGGGCTTTATGTTTGGCGACTTTAACGGCAGCAGCTTTTATCAGTTGTCGCTGGCGTATTTGTTTAGCCCTTATATTCAAACCGAGTTAGCGGTAGGGCAGGCTAATGGCGATCAGGCCGATAACCTGTCAGCCGAGCTAAGCGTGTATTTAAGCCCGCTGCCACACTGGCGCTGGTCACCTTATTTTGGTATCGGCGGTGGTGTGCTGCGCACCACGCCGCGAACCGTGCTGGTGCAAACGCCGGATCGTAATAACAGCCTGGCCAGTGCTGAGCTGGGGGTACGTTATTACCTTAGCCGTAATTTTATCGCCCGTGCCGGTTACCGGCGCAGTGTTATCGTTACCGATCGCAATGACAACGAAGAGATAGACACATGGAAACTTGGTTTCAGCGTATTTTTTTAGTGCTGGGTCTGGCACCTGCTTTGGTTTGTGCACAACAGGTTGAGCCGGATATCAGCCAAAGCAGTATCAGCGAAAACGTGCTGGATAGCGAAAACTGGTTGTTGGGCCTGCGTGGCGGCATCATCAATATTGAAGATTTTGGCAGCAGTGCCCTGGGGGCATTGCAGCTTAGTTACCACATTAATGAAGACTTTTACCTGAGCGCCGAGTACGCCATGGCTAAAGCTGGGCGCACCTCATTTGAAGAGCTGAGCGGGGCGGCGCCACTACTGACCGACAGCGAACGGCAGTGGCGCTATTACGGGGCTCATGTCGGTTATGTGCTGTTACCGGGCGAAGTGTTTTTAAACCGTAACTACGCGATGAACAGCGGCCTGTCGGTATTTGCCGGCGGGGGTAATGTTGATTTTGCCGGAGATAAAGTATTTGCGCTGCAACTGGGCAGCCAGTTCAGGCTATACGCCACAGACTGGCTGGCACTGGAGCTGACCTTTAGCGATTATATTTTTGAAACCACCATACTGGCACGCAGCAAAACCACACATAACCTTAGCCTGGCTTTGGGTGTGGCGGTGTATTTCTAGTTGTTGATACAGAGGTAGTAATGAAGCGATTAATACAAAGCAGCATGCTGCTACTGGCACTGGGGTTGTCAGCTACGGTGCAGGCGCAAACCGCACCCGATTTCACCTTAAAGGCACTCGATGGCAATAACCTGCGTTTAGCCGAGCAGCGTGGCGACATTATGCTAATTAACTTCTGGGCCAGCTGGTGCGGCCCCTGTATTCAGGAAATGCCGGCGCTGGACAAACTGGCGCAAAAATACCAGATGCTGGGGGTGCAGGTATGGGGCGTAAACGTTGAAAACGACAGCTCTGCCGCCAAGGCCTACCTGAGCAAGGTGCAGGTGGCGTTTCCTATTCTATTTGATGTGGATAACAGTGTGTCGAAAGATTATCGCGTAGAGGCAATGCCCACCACAGTGATACTGGATAAAGACGGTAAGGTGCGCAGTGTGCACCGTGGATATAAGCCGGGGTATGAAAAGAAATATGAAGACGACATCAAAGGTTTATTACGTGAATAAACATCTGCTAAGCGCCGCAGCGGTGCTGCTGTTACTCAGTGGCTGTGCCGGTATGGAGCCCTGGGTCAAACCCTACGAGCGGGACAAGCTGGCCGATCCGATCATGGCGTTCGGCCGCCATCCGGTGGCATTGCAGCATGTTGCCCACGTGCAGGACTCGCGTGAAGCCGCCAAAGGCGCAAATGGCAGCGGAGGCGGTGGTTGTGGCTGTAACTAGGCTGTTAGCATTACTGTGCCTTATGTGTTCAGTAGCGCAGGCGGCAGTATTGCCGGAAGACAGGGCTGATCTGATGTACCACAGTTATCAGGGCGGTGGTGTGTCTATTGATGGCCCTGCGGTGATGCTGCGTAAAAAAGCCGGGCAGGCAGTGTCGTTGTCGGCCTATTACTATATAGATACCGTATCGGGTGCTTCTATCGATGTAGTCGCCACGGCCTCGGCTTATAGCGAAACACGCCATGAAAAGCGTGTTGGCATTGATTATCTGGCAGGCAACAGCATTTTAAGCGCCAACTACGCCCAAAGCGACGAAGACGATTACAAGGCTAAATCGGTGTCTTTTGCCATAGCGCACGATACTTTTGGTGGCATGACCACCCTTAGCCTGGAGGCGGGGCTTGGCGATGACGACGTGGGCCGCAACGGCGATGAAAGTTTTAGCGAAAGCGTAAAACGCTACAACTATAAACTGGGCTGGACCCAGGTGCTAAGCAGCAGCTGGATCAGCGCCCTGAATGTGCAGGTTGATTTAGACGAGGGCTTTTTAAATAACCCTTATCGCAGTGTGCGTTACCGTGACAATACCGAGCCGCTGGGCTACGGCTATCAAAGCGAAGTGTATCCCTCTACCCGTAATTCACTGGCAGTTTCAGTGGTAAACAAAGTGTATTTGCCTTATCGCGCCGCACTTAGCTTTAACCTGCGCCATTATCAGGACAGCTGGGATATCCGCGCACTGGATGCCGAGCTGGAATATGTGCACCCCCTTAGCCAGCGCTGGACGCTGGATGCAAAAATACGCTGGTACAGCCAAAGCCAGGCTGAGTTTTACCGTGACTTATTTGATTTTGCCAGCCAGCAAAACTTTATGGCGCGTGACAAAGAACTGAGCGACTTTACCAACTGGACCTTTGGCGTTGGAGCCAGTTACCGCCTGCCGGGCTGGGATTTCTGGCCGCAAGCCAAACCCGAGCTTAACCTGCAGTGGGATCATATCCGCTTTAGTTATAACAATTTTCGTGACGTAACCGCCGCCGACACCGACGTTGGCCTGGAACCCTTGTACCGGCTGGACGCCAATGTGCTACGGGCGTTTTTGAGTCTGTATTTTTAACCGGGCTTACTTTTTAACAGGACAAAAGAATGAGAGCGCTACTACTAAGTTGTTTGCTGTTGCTAAGCGCCCAGGCCGGTGCCAACACGCCGGTCAGTGATCAGTTGGAGCAACTGAAACAGCAGGTTATTCAGTTAAACCGCGAGCTGTTTTTGCTGGAGGAAGAATTGTTATTTCCACCGCAAACCCAGCTTGCTGTGTTTTTGTCGGTAGATAGCGGCCAGTTTTTCCAGCTCGACAGTGTTGAACTAATACTGAACGACAAACCGGTAGAGGGCCATTTATATACCGCCCAGCAGTGGGATGCGCTAAAGCGTGGCGCTATCCAGCCGTTGTACAAAGGCAATGTTAAGGCCGGAGAGCATAACCTGACGGCAGTATTTGTTGGTAAAGGGCCGGATAACCGCGACTACCGCCGCGCAGTAAGCTACCGCTTTAATAAAGCAGAAGATGCTGTATTGCTGGAGCTCCAGGTAAAAGATCGCAGCAGTGATTACCAACCTGAATTTATTGTGCAGCCATGGTCAAACGACTGATATTGCCCATAAGCCTGTTATTGCTATCGGTTTTTGTGATGGCAGAACCGGTATCGCTTAGCGAAAAACATTATCGCCAGGCGGCGTGGGCCTTTTATCAGCAACAACCTGCGACAGCGCTTGAAGCCTTGCAACTGGCCCCGCAGCACAATGGCCGTACCCGCCTGCTGGAAGCGGGTTTGTATTTGCAACTGGCTATGCCACAACATGCGGCTACTGCGCTGGAACAGGTGTTGGCGCAACCTGCAGATGATAATGCCGTACCCCAGGCATTGAAGAATATTGCCTTATTGCAGTTTGCCCGTTATCAGCTGGAACTGGGCAATAAAACTGCTGCCCGCCAGTATCTGGAGCAGGTTAATATTACCGCCGATGGTGCCTGGCGTGGCCAGCAGCAACTGCTCAGCCAGCTTATTCATTGGCCGGATATCAGCGTGCCACCACAGCCGGATTTTGTCTCGCTGGCAGATCAGCCAGAAATGCCTTATGTCATCAGCAACCAGGCGCTGGTGCTGGCAAAACAACAGCCGCAGCAGGCGCTTAACTGGCTGGCCAGGTTACAGCAGCAATTTGTCACGCCGGCCGAACAAGGCTTCTGGCAGCAGCTGTTTTCCGGGCGCTGGAGCTTACTTAACCGCCCGGATAGTTTTGTTTATCCACATGATGAAAAGCAGGCACTGGATGATTACCTGCAACTCACCCAGGCTCAGCTGCATATTCAGCTGCAGGATTACGCCGCTGCCGATGCAATTCTGGCTAATTTTGGCCGCGACAGTGTGCTTAGCAGCAATGCACTGGAGCTATACAGCTATATTCTTACCGAGCAGCGGCATATTCCGGCTTTGCTGGCAGTATTGCAGCAACAGATCCGCCAGCAACCGTTTAGCAATACAGCCTGGCAAGCGGCAACCCGTATTGGCGAGCAGTTAGAGCGGGCATTGCAGCCCGATGATGCACTGGCCGCTTACAACTGGGCCGACAATTATTATCAGCAACAATACCAGCTGATTAATCAGCAGGCGAATCCGCTTCAGGTGCAGCAACTGTTGCAAGGTGCCAGCCAGTGGCAGCAATTACAGTTAACCAACGACAACAGCCTGTACCGGCTGCAGCAGGATATTACTGCTCTGCAACAGCAGCTTACGGCTGCGCCAGAGCGCCAGCAGCGGCTTAGCAGCCTGCAGCAAACTGCGGAATTTAAGTTAAACCAGCAACAACAATTACTTGGTAGCCAGTTGCCACAGCTTAGTGCACGGCGCCAGCAACTGCAGAGTGAGTTTGCGGCAATACAGCAGCAAATCAGCGCATTAACAGACAATAGCCTGCCGCAGGCTCTGACCCAGGGCAAGCTGCACCAGCAGGTAAGCCGGCTGCAGCGTGCTGAGCAACATTTACAGCAGTTACCGCCGGCACAGGCCGACACTTACAGCCGCCGTCTGACACGGCTGCGTGGTTTGTTGCAGTGGCAATATTATGAAGATAACGCCGCACAGCAATACCGGCTGAACCGGTTGCAGCAGCAAATCAGTACGGAGCTTACCGAGCTGGACAGCCGCCTGCAGGCACTGCGCCAGCAAGGCACACAAACTGACCGGCTGCGCCGGCAACAGCAACGCTTAACCGAATTAAGCGCGCAGCAGCAACAGCTGAACCTGGCGCTGTTAAGCCAGCAACAGCAATTACTGGCGCAGCTGAATCAGCGCTTACAACAGCACCGCCAGCAGGACATCGCGCGGTTGCAACAGTTGCAGCGGCACAATAAAGAATCACTGGCCCGGGTGATGGAACTGGTATTGCTAAAGCGTGCCGCTAACAGCGGAGGCCAGCCATGAGCCTGTTACGCATTAGTGTGCTGGCCGCAGCTTGCAGTTTACTGCTGCAAAGCTGTAGTTCAGTGCCCGAGCAAAACAAACGGCCGCGGCTGGCGGATTTACCGGCGTTTGATCGCAGCATGCTGTCTGCTGATCTTAGCGTAAGCGAGCAACAACTGGATATGATATACCAGCAGATACTCAGCATGCAGCCCGCCGAACAAACGCGTAAGCGTATTTTGTATCGCTTATCGCAAATGCACACCAGCCAACTGGAACAATCCGAGCTGCCAACGGCACAGGAGCAAACTGCACTACGCGCTTTGGTACAGCGCTACGAACAACTGCTGCGTGATTATCCGCAAGAGCCAAACAACGAACTGATCCGTTATCAGCTGGCGCGCAGTTACGATTTGCTGGCCGAGCAAAATGCCTGCCTGCAGCAGCTGGATATTTTGCTGCGCGATTATCCGTCTTCTCCCTTTGCCAGCGAAGTGTGGTTTCGTAAAGCCGATATTCATTATAGCTTTGCTGATTATGAGGCCGCCTTAGCCGCCTATTTAGCCGTGCTGAACGGCACTGACCCCACCTTACAGCAGCATGCCCGCTATATGGCCGGCTGGAGCTACTTTAAGTTACAGCAGTTTGAACAGGCCGATGAGCAGTTTTTACATCTGCTGGATGATACCTACACTGAATTACTGCTGACGGAAAACACCCAGCCACAGCAAAGCCTGCGCAGTGAAGTACTGCGCACCTTAAGCATTTCACTCAGTTACCAGCAACAGGGAGAAAGCCTGCAGGCACTATTACAACGGGTGCCTTATCGCAGTGGTGAGCGCTCTGTAGTGTATGTGGCCGAGCTGTATCAGACACTGGCACGTTTTTTAGCAGAAAAACAATTGCTGAGCGAAAGCCTGCACAGCTACCGGCTGTTTATTCAGCATTACCCGGCAACTATCACTGCAGCAGAGTTTCAGTTGTTGCTGATTGAGCATTATCTGGCGTCGGGTGAAGCTGATTTAGCCCTTGCGGCGCAGCAGGAATATATCAGCCTGTTTGGCCCGGGCTCAGCATTCTGGCAACAGGCCCGCAGCGCTGAGTTGGCGCAGGTGCAGCCATTATTGTTGCAGTATCTGGATTACTTTGCCCGCGCCCATTATGCCGGCGCCACGGCATTAGAGGGCGATGACAGAACAACCGGCTTTGCCGCGGCCATACCGCTGTGGCAAAACATGCTGACAGTACTGCAGCAAACGCCAAACAGCGCGCACCCGCAGGCGAATACCAGCTACTCTCAGGCGGATATTAGCTATCTGCTGGCAGAATCTTATGCCGGTGCCGGCCAGTATGCTGCCGCGCTTGAGCTTTATACCTGGCTTGGCTATCAGGCGCCGTTAACCGATGCCAGCCTGTTTAGTGCTCAGGATGCCGCTTATAAAGCTTTACTGCTCAGCGAGCAGTTATCGTCTCAAAGTGACGCCGCAGCACTGGCTCTGTGGCAACAGCAAAGCCGGTTTGTGGCGCAGCACCGCCAGCACCCCGCAGCACAGCAGGTTGCACTGCAACAGCTGCAGCAGCGTTACCGTGAGCAGGATTATCAGGCTGTGCTGCTGTACAGCGCTGATGTGATTAACTGGGGCGATAATCGGCAAAGCTCAGCTATGAATAACTCAGCTACGCAAAACTCAGCAGCGCCAAGCCAGCGCGCATTAGTGCAGGAAGCGCAGTTTTTACAAAGCCAGAGCGAGCTGGCACTAAAGCAATATGCCGCTGCAGAGCAGAGTATTAACTCGCTATTGCAGCAAACCTTGCCAGCAGATCGCCGCGAACTGTTAAAGGCGCAACTAGCGTCCAGTATTTATCAGCAGGCGCAGCAAAAAGATGCTTCACTGCTGGCAGTGCAGGCACATTTACAGCGTTTGTTAAGCGCATTGCCGCAGTCGGAATATCACGAAGCCGCGGCTTATCAGCAAATAGAATTACAGCTGGCGGCCAGGGATTATCCGGCAGCAATTACGCTGCTAAGTGCTTTTATTCAGCGTTATCCCGGTACCGAGCGTACAACGGCAGCCAAAGCGCTGCTGCTGGACAGTTACGAGCAAGCTGAGCAGTGGGATAAAGCTGCCGCGCAACTAGTAATACTGAGCAGCGAAGGTGATGTGCAGCAACAGCGCGAAGCCTTGTATCTGGCGGCGCAGTATTATCAGCGTGCCAACCACAACGACAAAGCGCTTGAGGCCTGGCGCAGCTATGCCAACCGTTATCTGCAGCCGCATCTGTTGGCGCAGGAGGCGCGGTATCAGCTGGTGCAGTTGTATCAGCAGCAGAGGGATCTGTCGCGGCAGAACTTCTGGCGGGAAAAAATCGCCAGCTTTGAGCAACAGTTTGCCAGCGAAGGAAACGAGCGCACCAGGCAGTTAGCCGCGCAGGCACTGTTGCAACTGGGGCAGCACGAAAGCAATTTGTTTGCCGCAATCAGGCTTAGCCATCCGCTGCGGCAAAGCTTACAGCAAAAACGTCAGCATATGAGTGGTGCTATTAAGCACTATGAGCAAGCCATTAGCTATGGCGTTGCCTCAATGGTTAGTGAAGCCCAGTTCAGAGTAGCGGAGTTATATCAGCAAATGGCCACGGCTTTGCTGCAGTCAGACCGGCCCAAAGGGTTGGACGAGCTGGCGCTGGAAGAATACGAGCTATTGCTGGAAGAGCAGGCGTTTCCGTTTGAAGAGCAAGCCATTGCTATTTACCAGCAAAATACCCGCCTGACTCAACAGCAGGTATGGGACAGTTGGGTGCAGCAAAGTTTTATCCGGTTGGCGCAGTTGCTGCCGGCCAAATTTAATAAAACCGAAGCCTATACCGGAGTAGCCGATGCCGCTGATTAAGCCTGCTTTGGTTAAGTATTTTCTGGCAGCAGCCTTATGCAGCCTGGCCGCTTGCAGCCAGTTGCCGGTATCCAACGCACCTGCAGTGCCGGTGGTTGCTGCTGTGCAGCTCAATGCTTTGCAGCAGCAACAATTTACCGAAGGTAAAGCCTTGTTAATAGCAGGCCAGTACAGTGCGGCGCAAAACATCTTCAGTGCGCTGGCAACGCAGCAAAGCAGCTTTGCCGGTATCTGGTATAACCTGGCGTTAAGCCAGTGGCACAGTGGTGATGCTGCCAGCGCACAAAGCAGCCTGCAACAGGCGGTGCATGCCTCTGCCGCTCACAGTGCCAGCCATAATTTGCTAGGTATTTTGGCCCGCCAGCAAGGTAACTTTCGCCAGGCTGAGCGGCATTTTCAGCGGGCGTTACAGGCACAACCAGATTACGCCCTGGCGCATAAAAATCTGGCATTTTTATATGAGCTGTACCTCGGCCAGCCGCTAGCGGCGCATTACCACTACCAGCAATACTATGCCATGACGCAAGATGAGCAGGCGAAAGCCTGGCTGGCACTGCTGGAACAACAATTGGATCAGGAGGCAGCTAATGAATAGGCTGATGTTAGTTGGCATAGTGTTAGTGGCCAGTTTTAGCCTGCTGGCGCAACAGCGCACGCAGCAGGTACAGGTGGAAAGCACTATTAGTGGTAATCAGGAGCAACCGAAAACCATTTATGTGCTGCCGTGGCAAAGCCCGGTTAGCGTGATCCGCATTCCCGGCGAGCCATTAACCCAGCAGGCACCGGCACTGTCGCCACTGGATCGGCAGCAATTTTTACGTTTTATCGCTGTACAGCAGGGCAACCAGGCTGGCGCGGCTACCCCAACAGTTAATCCACAAAAGCAATAAGAGGACATTTTTCATGGAGTTGTTAAACGGCATGGTTCGGTTTTTACAGGAAGGCGGCGTGTTTATTTATCCTATCGCTTTTATCCTGGTGCTTGGCATCGTTATTGCCGTTGAACGCTGGTGGTTTTTACGCAGTGTGTATGGCGTAAACCAGCGCGCTATGGCGCAGGTACAAAGTGCAGTAGCACAGGCCGACATCAGCCGCATTGTACAACTGGCCGCCAGCAGTAGTGCTCCGATCCTGGCGATGCTGGCCAGTGGCGTACACCGGCTGCGCTCATCGTCCAAGCGTGAAGATATGGAGTACGCGATGGAAGAAGTGGTACTGGAATACAGTCTGCGTCTGCAAAAACGCACACCTTTTCTGGCCACCCTGGCCAACGTAGCCACTTTGCTTGGCCTGCTGGGGACCATTATGGGTTTAATTGCCGCGTTTTCGGCGGTAGCCAATGCTGATCCTTCAGAGAAAGCCAGCTTGTTGTCATCGAGTATTTCGGTAGCAATGAACACCACCGCCTTTGGCCTTATTACCGCCATTCCACTGGTGTTTGTCCATGCCTTACTGCAGGGCAAAACAGCCAGCATTATCGATACCATGGAAATGTCCGGCATTAAGCTGATGAACAGTATTGCCAAACAAACTGATGGTGGCGCGGATGATAAAAAGGCGTAAAGCACCCCTTGCCGATGCCGAGCTTGATATCACGTCCTTTATGAACCTGATGATCGTGCTGGTGCCGGTATTGCTGCTAAGCCTGGTGTTTGCGCAAATTCGCGTGCTGAATATTCAGCTGCCGCCATTAAGCGAACAGCAACTGCAGCAAGAGCAAGAACAGCCGCAGCAACTGGAACTGGAAATTCACGCCGACAGGCTGCGGCTGAATTATCCGGCCGGTGAACCGCTGCGGGTATTTGAACTGACAGAGCAAGGCAGGCTGGATTTTGCCGCGCTTAGCCTGTACCTGCAGGATTTAAAGCTAACTTTCTCGCAAAAACAGATAGAAAAACAAGATATTACCATTCTGGCACCCGACGATCTGGACTACCAGACGCTGGTAACGGCAATGGACACCGTGCGCTCGTTTAAAGCCGTGGTAGCTGCGCAGTTGGTTGATGCAGAGCTGTTTCCGCAAATATCACTGGGCGAGCTGCCCAAAGCGGAGGGCCGTGAATGAAAATGTCATTTCGCGCCAAACGCTTAGAGCGGCAGAACCAACGTTTGGCGCAGGCCGGTAAACTGAACCTGGTCGCGTTGATGGATATTTTTACCATACTGGTGTTCTTTCTAATGGTGAATCAGTCTGAAGTTAAAGTGCTGCAAAGCAATAAAGATATCAACCTGCCGCGCTCAGTATCTGAGCAGTTACCCAGCGAAAAAGTGATGTTAACCATTACCGCTAACGGTGTACTGGTGCAGGGCAAACCGGTGTGGCAGGGCGACTGGCAACAAGACAGTAATAACTGGCTGCCCGAACTGTCGGAGGCGTTAACCACTGAGCTGGATTATCTGGCCAACCGGGCCGGGCCTTTAGCGCCAGAGCAACAGCAGGTGGGCCGGGCACTAACTATTTTAGGTGATGCCTCTGTGCCTTACGCGCTGCTGCGCCGGTTAATGGCTATTTGTGCTGCTACCGAATACCGCGATTTATCGTTGGCGGTAGAGGCAATGGCACCGGCCGTGGAGGCGCCATGACAACGGCAACTCTCACTGATAACAACAACTGGCAATTTGAAGATCAACGCTTTTACCGGCTGTTATGGCTGGGTTTTGCGCTATGGCTGATATTTGCAGTACTGATACCCGCGCTGACAGTGCCGGAGCGCAGCCGGCAAGTGCAGGAGCAACTACCACCGCAACTGGCGCGGGTTGTGCTGGAAGAGCGCAAAGCCCCACCGCCACCAGAGCCGCCACCGGTGCAGGAGCCGTTGCCGCAGCCAAAACCCGAGCCGGTTGCCGTAACCGAACCTGTGCCTGCTGCCGCTGAACCGGTAAAGCCAGACCCACAACGGGCGCGCGAACAAGCGCAGCAGGCCGGTTTGCTGGCAATGAAAGATGATTTGGCAGAGCTGCGGCAAAGCTTTCAGCTGAACAATACCGCACCACAGGTAAAAAGCAGCGGCGAACAACAAGCTACCCAGGTAGAGCGTAAGCTGCTGCGCAATGACGCCAGTAAACAATTTGCGGCGGCGCAGGCTGCTGCAGTGGCTGGCGATATAGCACGTTCTGAACTGGCTGATACTGGCACGACCGCGCTGGCCGAAGCTGAACTAAAGGGCTTATCAGCCACCGGCAGCGCTGAGCAGCAAAACCGCAGCAATGCCAATGCCAGCGCTAACAGCGCCGGGCATGGCCGCTCAGAAGCCGCTATCCGCCGGGTGCTGGAAGCAAATAAAAGCAGCCTGTACACGCTGTACAGCCGGGCCCTGCGTGCCAACCCCTTACTAAAAGGCAAGGTGGTGTTTGAGCTGGTGATTAAGCCAGATGGCAGCCTGGCAGAAGTGACCATAGTGCAAAGTGAGCTGAACGACAGCAAGCTGGAGCGGCAGTTGGTGCTGCGCCTGGGTTCCGTTAATTTTGGTGCTGAAGCTGTAGCTTTAACCCGTTCGCAGTGGACAGTAGAATTTTTACCGGGCTGATAACACAGCCGGAGGTGATAAAAATGCGTTATCTAGGCTATGTCAGAGTAATGGTGTTTGGCAGTTTGCTCTTTGCTGCGATAGCGCAGGCCGGTTCACTGGAGCAGGCAAAAAGGCTGCATGACCGTATCGCAGGTGTACCGGCAGATGCGGCCACCTTAAGCCAGATGCAGGCGTTGATTGATGGCGGTAATGCCGCGGCGGCAGCGGAGCTGGCCATGCAGCACCCGGATTTTTACCGTACTACGCTTAAGTTGTTTGCCTCAGCGGCAACCAACCGCGAGCTGGACGTGTTTGAACCGCTGAACGATTACAGTGCCACCGTGATCGGTCTGGTGCGCGATGATGTAGATTTTCGCCAGTTGCTGCAAACCGACATTTTATATGTTGGCGCCGACAGCCTGGGTTTACCGCCGTATCAGAGTAACAATAACGAACATTATCTGGCACTGGAGCGCGAGGCCGTCGATTTAGCCCAGCACTTGCAGCCAAGGGCGCAAAGCACGTTAAATGGTATTCCGGCAGATGCAGCCGCGGGGGTTATGACCAGCCGTGCGGCCGCCAAAGCGTTTTTTTATCTGGGTACTAACCGCGCCATGTTTCGTTTTACCCTGATGAGCCAACTGTGCACCGACTTAGAGCCGCTGCAGGATATCACTACACCAACCGACCGCATCCGGCAGGATGTCAGCCGCAGCCCGGGCGGTGACAGCCGTATTTTTAACAACCGCTGTGTCGGCTGCCATGCCGGCATGGACCCCCTGGCACAAGCTTTTGCTTATTACGATTACCAGTTTACTGACGAAAGCGGCAGCAATGGCCGGGTTTTTTATCAGCAAAGCGGTACACAAAATGAAGGCACACAAAGCCGGGTACAATCCAAATATCATATCAATGCCGGCACCTTCCCGTATGGCTTTCGCACACAGGATGACAGCTGGACTAACTATTGGCGCGAAGGGCAAAACCAGGCGCTGGGCTGGGATAACAGCTTGCCGGGTGAAGGGAACGGCGCCAGAAGCCTGGGCCAGGAGCTGGCCAACAGCACGGCTTTTGCTCAGTGCCAGGTAAAAAAGGTGTTTCGTACTGTGTGTCTGCGAGAGCCGGAAAACCTCAGCGACGTTAGTGCACTGCACAGCATTACCGACAGTTTTCGCAGTGGCGGTTACCGCCTGAAACAGGTGTTTGCCGACACCGCGACTTATTGTATGGGAGACTAACCGATGAAGTTATTTTTACTCCCATTGCTGGCGCTAAGCCTGTTACTGGCTGGTTGTGGTGGCGCAGAGGTAGAACAAAACCCGCCGCCTCCGGTACAGGACGACAATGTTAATTACACCGGGCCTGCGCCGCAAACGGCTGATATTCAGCTGTTTAAACTTACGCTGTGGGACAATATCGCTGCCGGTAACCGCTGCGGTGCCTGCCATGTAGCCGGTAACACCGCGCCGTTTTTTGCCCGTAACGACGATATTAACCTGGCCTATGCCGCTGCCAGGCCATTGGTTAATCTGGCTGATCCGGCGCAATCGCTGCTGGTAACCAAGCTGGCGGGTGGCCACAACTGCTGGCTGGCCAGCGACAGTGCCTGTGCCGACACCGTGGCGCAATGGGTGCGTAACTGGGCCAACAGCACCGATACGCAAAGTGCCACAGTAACCTTAGTTGCGCCACCGGTGCGTGAGCCTGGTGCCAGCAAAGCTTTGCCAGACGACGCCACTTTGTTTGGTGGTACAGTGTATCCGCTGCTGCGCCAGCACTGTGTAAACTGCCATGCACCGGATGCACCGCAAACCCAGTCGCCATTTTTTGCCGACACTGATCTGGCGGCGGCATATCAGGCCAGCCGTAAGCTGATTAATCTCGACAGCCCCGAATTGTCGCGCTTTGTCGCCCGGCTGGCCGGTGAGTTTCATAACTGCTGGTCAAACTGTGATGATGATGCCGCCACTATGCTGGCTGCGGTGCGCCAGATAGCCGACAGTGTAGAGTTAACTGAGCTGGACCCGGCATTGGTGCCATCTAAAGCTTTGCGGCTGGACGATGGTGTGGTGGCCTCCAGTGGTGGCCGCTTTGAAGCTAACCAGATTGCGTTTTACCAGTTCAAAACCGGTAATGGCGCTATAGCCTACGATACCTCTGGGGTAGAGCCGGCGGCAAATTTAAGCCTGCAGGGCGATATTAGCTGGGTAACCGGTTGGGGCATTCAGATTAACAGCGGCCGGGCGCAGGCCAGCACGCAAAACAGCAACAAACTGGCCCGGCTTATCAGCGCCACCGGCGAAATGACGGTTGAAGCCTGGGTAGTGCCGGCTAACGTGACGCAGCAAGGCCCGGCTGCTATTGTCAGCTATGCTGGCAGTAACACTGAGCGTAACTTTACGCTGGGCCAGACACAGTACAATTACAATTTCCTGCTGCGTTCTGCACTAACCAATTTTGCCGGTTTGCCGGCATTAAGCACGGCCGATGCCGATCAACTGCTGCAGGCCACATTGCAGCATGTGGTGCTGACACAAGACCCGGTAAACGGCCGGCGCATTTACATCAATGGCCAGGACAGCGCAGTGCGCGACACCGCAGAGGCTATCCGTAACTGGGATGACAGCTATGCGCTGATTGTCGGTAACGAGGCCAACGGCAACCGCCAGTGGCAGGGCACCATGCGTTTGCTGGCTATTCACAATAAAGCCTTAACAGCAGCACAAATTCAGCAAAACTATGCGGTGGGCGTGGGGCAGAAGTTTTATCTGTTATTTGGCATTGGCGAGCTGATTAACCTGCCAGACAGTTATATCGTGTTTGAAGTGGCCCAGTTTGATAATTACTCTTACCTGTTCAACGCCCCCTACCTGATTAACCTCGAAGGGCGCAGCCTGCCACAGGCACTGACGATTAGCGGCATGGCGATAGGCATTAACGGGAAAGAAGCGGTAACCGGCCAGAGCTGGCTAAAACAACGTTTTAATCTGGCATCCGGCACGGCACTGTCAGAAGGGGCCGAGTTGTCGGCGCAGGGCACTATTATTGCTGCTGAGCAAGGTGCTGCCAGCGACGAGTTCTTTTTATCGTTCGGCCGTATCGGCGAGCTGGAAAATGTGCGCACCGGCATCAGCGTGCCGGTGCAACAAATTATTGCCAGCACCAGAGAGAGTAGTGATATTGGCCTGAGAACCTTTGCAGAAATTCATGCCAGTATGAGCGCGCTGACCGGCGTAGCGCAGCAACAAAGTGCAGTAGCAGACGTTTACCAGACCATACAGCGCCAGTTGCCGGCAGCTGAAGCCATCGACACTTTTGTCTCGGCGCAGCAGATGGCAATCACTCAGTTAGCTATCGCCTATTGCAATGCAGCTATTGAAGATACCAGTTTGCGCCAGAGCTGGTTCCCGGCGGCAGACTTTAGCGCCAGCCGGGCTACCACTTACAGCCTGGCCAACCGGCCATTGGTTGTGCAGCCGCTACTTAACCGGTTAATGCCATTGTCACCGGCAAGCTCAGCATTGCGGGCCGACGTTGAAGCTGAACTGGATACACTGATCAGCCGCTTAAGCACCTGCAGCGGCGCCTGTAGCAGTGACCGCAGCCGAACCATTGCCAAAGCGGCCTGTACTGCAGTACTGGCCAGTGCAGAACTGCTGGTGCAGTAGGAGATACAAGATGAAAAGAGCAAAACCTTTGCACCCCGACAGCCCGTTGTTACATGCCTGCCACAGTAAGCCGGTAAGCCGGCGTGATTTTATTGCCTGCGGTTTAAGTTACGGTGCTGCAGTGCTAACCACCGGCTCGGTATTTGGCCTGTTTGCTAACCCCGGTAAGGCACAGGCGCAGTTATCGCCTGATTTAGAAGCGCTAAAACAGCTGTGCGGCATTAATGTGCAGGGCGCGGGTAAAATTCCGTTTATCTGTTTCGATTTAGCCGGTGGCGCCAATATTGCCGGTTCTAACGTGTTGGTGGGCGGAGCAGGGGGCCAGCTCGATTTTTTATCGGTGCAGGGCTACAGCAAACTGGGCCTGCCGGCGGATATGGTACCAACAGCAGTTAATGCTGCTAACCCGGCCGGGGGCTTTGTTAATAATCAGCTTGGGTTGGCGTTTCACAGCGATTCACAAATGCTGGCCGGCATTTTGGAGCGTACCACTTTGGCTACCCAGGCGATGACCAATGGCGCTGTGTTGCCATCGCGCTCGGAAAACGATACCGGCAATAACCCGCACAACCCGATGTACGCGATTGCCAAAGCCGGTGCCAGCGGTTCATTAATGCCATTGGTAGGGTCGCGCAATTCAGATTCCGGCGCTAACTCTATGGCACCGATGGAGTTTTATAATGCCGAGCTGCGCCCAACCAAAATTGACCGGCCAAGTGATGTCACCGGGCTGGTTGATGTCGGCGATTTGTTTGGCTTGTTAAACCAGAACGACGCCGTAGCGGTGATGGAATCTGTGCAGCGCATCAGCGACAGCAAACTAAGCCGGGTTAATACCAATATCAGCCGTGATGCGGTGATCAAGGATCTGATCCGTTGTGGTTATGTAAAAAGTGCTGATCTGGCAGATCGCTTTGGTAACCCGGCCACGCTGGACCCGGCCGCTGATGTGGATATTGTCGGGGCGGCCGGTATTTTTAGCGCGGCAGAATTTAACGGCGATGCTGAGTTTCGTAAAACCGCGTCGGTAATGAAGCTGGTGGTAAATGGATTTGCCGGTGCAGGGTCCATCACCATTGGTGGTTACGACTATCACACCGGTGAGCGCGGTACCGGTGAGCTGCGCGATTTACGCGCCGGCCGTTGTATTGGTGCCTGCCTGGAATATGCCGCAAGAATGAACCAACCATTGATGATTTATGTGTACAGCGATGGCTCGGTGGACAGTAACGGCCGCATTGATGACTCTGAGTCTGGCCGGGGTAAAGGCGAATGGACTGGCGATAATTCCTCCACCGCCGCCTCTTTTATGCTGATATACAGCCCCAATGGCCGACCCTCTTTACTGGGCGGTAGTACAGCCGAGCAGGCCAGGCATCAGCAAATTGGCTTTATGCGGCCTGATGCCTCGGTAGAAACCGGCTCATCGGTAGCGGCGAACAACGTTAACCTGCTGGTGCAAACAGTGCTGTTAAACTACCTGGCTCTAAGCGGTGAGCAAAACCGTCTGGCCGAAGTCGCACCGTTTCATGGTTTAGGTAACGCCGCCAGTATTGACCGCCTTACGGCGTTTGAGCCTATTGTTTAGGTAAATAAATGCGCACTGGCGCAGCTATTTTTTACGGCGGCAGGCAAAGTGGCTTAGCCGGGCTTATAGTTGATGTCTGTGCGTTTTATTGCGGGGGGGCATAATGAAAGGGTTTCTGGCGCTTATTGTTAGCTGTGTTCTCAGCCAGCCGGTATACAGCTGTACTTTACGCATGGGTATTGAAACCAGTTTTGCACCTTATATCATGCAACACGGCGATAGCTGGCGTGGCATTAATGTAGAGTTGTTGCAACGGTTGCTGCAAGAGATTGAGTGTGAGCTTGAGTTTATTCACAGCCCCTGGTTACGTTCGTTAAAGTTGATTGAGCAGGGTGAACTGGATGTACTAAGCCACCTTAGCTACAACGCTGAACGCAGCAAACAATTTGCTTTTATCGGCCCGCATCAGCAGGAAACCATTTATCTGGTAGGTTTGCAGCGCGCTTTTCCCGGTCTGACTGCAGTAGACCAATTAAAAAGCAGCGGCACTACCGGCATTATTGCACTGTTAAATGGGGCCTATTACGGTGATAAGCTGGACAGCATTTTAAATGATGCGAAAAACCGCACCCGCTTTGTGTTTATCCGCGGTAATGAAGATAAGCAGGCGTTATTACTTAATGGCCGGGTGCACGGTGTGCTGGAAGATATTGCAGCTTACCATTACTGGAAAGTACAGCCAGGTTTACCCACGGCAGATTACATACCGCTGTTTCAGGTGCATCAGAGTATGGTGTATTTTGGCTTTAACCTTCGTACCATTAGCAGCATACAGTTACAACAACTAGCGCAGGCCTGGCAAAAACTATACGCAGACGGCACTCTGGCCGCTATTGTGCAGCGTTATCCACTGGCCGGTTATCAGATTCAATTACCCAAACCTGCTTCTTTATTGCCTGCAACAGAATAATACAGCTGGTTGCTCAGGGCTGGCTCAGGCCGCTGGAAAAATGCATTTGCCGCTCTGCGGTAATAAATATTGCATCATAACCATCAATTTGTTCAATCAATGCCATGCCCTGCTTTAATCCCAATACAAATAAAGTAGTAGATAATGCATCGGTTTGCGTGGTGTCGGCGCCAGTTACGGTAACGCTAAGCAATCCGGTAGCACTTTGGCCTGTTTTAGGGTCCAGAATATGATGGTAACGTACACCATCTTCAATAAAGTAACGCTCATAATCGCCTGAGGTGCTGATGGCACTATTTTCCAGCGGTAACTGGGCAGCGTATTTGTCATCCTGGCGCGGGTGTTTAATGGCTACCAGCCAGGGCTTACCTCTTTTATCACCCAACAGGCGGGTATCACCGCCGGCTGTAAGCAGCGCGTTGCTGATGCCATGCTGTGCCAGTAAAGCAATACTGCGCTCAACGGCATAACCTTTGGCAATACCGCCCAGATCAATTTTGACACCTGGCTGGGCAAAGCGGACAGTGTTGTTTTTTAGTAGTTCAACGCTCTGATAATTAACATATTGCCTGGCAGTTTGCCGTACCGTTTCGTCAGGTTTTTTATGGTTACGGTAGTCATAGTAAAAGCCGACTGAAGCAAAGGTAATATCAAAAGCACCGTTGCTTTGCTGTGAAATCTGCCTGGCGCGTTGTAATAACTGATACATCTCAGCGGATACCTGCACCGGCTTTTTCGCTGCTTCGCGGTTTAACAGGCTGAGTTCGCTACTGGCAATGTAAGGGCTCATCAGCTGGTTGATCCGTTCAAACTCAGCCTGTACGTCATTGATAAGTTGCTCAGCTTGTTTGCTGTCTTCTGTCCAGAGCTCAATATATGCCTGAGTCCCCAGCGTCTGAAACGATTTTTGTTGCCACTGGGCATTAGCAGTGGCCGTGAACTGCAGCAAAAAGACAGCAATAACAAAACAGATTAGAGCGGGCTGGCGGCATGGTTGTATTAAGAAAGTCATAAATAATATCTGCCAAAATCTAAACGGAAATCACAGCAATTCACTGTATCACTTTATGCCCTATGTTATATGTTGTATCGGAACAATAATTTGCGGATTTTTGACAGCTAATTAGAGGTTGCATCTCTTCTGCTACCCCGCTCACCGTTTCACCCTCGTACTGTAATGCTGATGAGCTACACTTAGTTAACAGTAATCAGCACGAGGTATGTTATGACTACAGCTAACCCCTACGCCGACGAACTTACGGTAGATAAGCAGCAGTACCGTATTTTCAGTCTGAAAAAGGCCGCAACCCAGTTTGGTGATATCAGCCGCTTACCGTTTTCGCTTAAGGTATTGCTGGAGAATCTGTTACGTAACCTTGATGGCGATACCGTAACCGATGCTGATATTCAGGCATTGGTCGACTGGCAAAAAACCGGCACCTCTGAGCGCGAAATTGCTTTTCGCCCGGCGCGGGTGCTAATGCAGGATTTTACCGGCGTGCCGGCGGTTGTCGATTTAGCCGCCATGCGTGCCGCAGTTGCGGCGCTGGGTGAAGACCCGGATAAAGTAAACCCGTTATCGCCGGTGGATTTGGTAATTGATCACTCGGTAATGGTAGACCGCTACGCTACAGAGCAAGCCTTTACGCAGAATGTCGATATTGAAATGCAGCGTAATTACGAACGTTACGCCTTTTTACGCTGGGGTGCCAAAGCTTTTGCCAATTTCCGTGTGGTGCCGCCGGGTACCGGTATTTGCCATCAGGTAAACCTGGAATATCTGGGCCAGACAGTCTGGGCAGAGCAAACTGCTGACGGCCAGTTAGCTTACCCTGATACGCTGGTGGGCACCGACTCCCACACCACTATGATTAATGCTTTGGGTATTCTGGGCTGGGGTGTTGGTGGTATTGAAGCTGAAGCGGCCATGCTGGGCCAGCCGGTGTCGATGATTATCCCTGAAGTGGTGGGTTTTGAATTTACCGGCAAGTTAAATGCCGGTATTACGGCAACCGATTTAGTGCTTACCGTTACACAAATGCTGCGTAAGCATGGTGTGGTGGGCAAATTTGTCGAGTTTTTCGGTGATGGCCTGGATCAGTTAGCACTGGCCGATCGTGCCACTATTGCCAATATGGCACCGGAATATGGTGCAACCTGCGGCTTTTTTCCGGTTGATCAGGTAACGCTGGACTATTTGCAACTTACCGGCCGTGACGACACGGTTATTGCCAGAGTTAAAGCGTATAGCCAGACGCAGGGCTTGTGGCGGCAAAAAGGGGCTACGCCAATATTTACCGATACGCTGCATCTGGATTTAAGTACAGTTGTAGCGTCACTGGCCGGGCCGAAAAGACCACAGGATAAAGTGACACTTACCGGGTTAAAACAACACTGTGATAATGCGCTGGCACTTGAGCCAACCGTAAGTAAAGAGCGCGACGCTGAAATGGTAAATGAAGGCGCAGCACAAACAGAGGTAAAACAACCGGATCGCATCTTTGAGCTGGATGGCCAGCGCATGCAGCTGGACAATCATGCTGTGGTTATTGCGGCTATTACGTCTTGTACCAACACATCAAACCCAAGTGTGCTAATGGCTGCGGGCTTACTGGCCCAAAATGCGGTTGCTAAAGGGCTTAGGCGTAAACCCTGGGTAAAAACGTCACTGGCGCCTGGCTCTAAAGTGGTTACCCGCTATCTGCAGCAGGCCGGCTTAATGCAACCGCTTGAGCAACTGGGTTTTAATCTGGTGGGGTATGGTTGCACTACCTGTATTGGCAACTCCGGCCCGCTGGCAAAACCGATAGAAAATGCCATTAGCAGTGCCGATTTAAATGTGTCGGCGGTATTGTCGGGCAACCGCAATTTTGAAGGCCGTATACACCCGTTAATTAAATCAAATTGGCTGGCTTCACCGCCATTGGTGGTGGCTTTTGCACTGGCCGGCACAATCAATATTGATTTAAGTACTCAGTCGCTGGGGCAGGGGGAAGATGGCAAAGAAGTGTATTTAAAAGATATCTGGCCCGATAGCAAAGATGTTGCCGCTGCGGTAGCGCAGGTAAATAGCAGCATGTTCAGTAAAGAATATGCCCAGGTGTTTGATGGTGACGACAGCTGGCGCGCTATTGATGTATCGCAGGCAAAAACTTATACCTGGCCGGAGTCGACCTATATCCGCCAACCCGACTTTTTCCGTGGTATGACGCGCCAGCCTAAACCGATAGCCGATATTGTCAATGCCCGGTTGTTAGCTGTGCTGGGTGATTCGGTGACGACCGATCATATTTCACCGGCAGGTTCAATTAAACAAAGTAGCCCTGCCGGCCAGTATTTGCTCGATCATGGTATTGATAAAGCTGACTTTAACTCTTACGGTTCACGCCGCGGTAATCATGAAGTTATGGTGCGTGGCACCTTCGCCAATGTGCGCATTCGTAACGAAATGCTGCCCGGCACTGAAGGTGGTGTAACCCGGCATTATCCGTCGGGCGAAACCATGCCGATTTTCGATGCCGCCATGCGTTATCAGCAGCAAGAACTGCCATTGATAGTGGTGGCCGGTAAAGAGTACGGCACAGGTTCATCGCGTGACTGGGCCGCTAAAGGCACGCTGATGCTGGGGGTACGGGCGGTATTGGCAGAATCGTTTGAACGTATTCACCGCTCTAACTTAATTGGTATGGGCGTGCTGCCGCTGCAGTTTCCATCGGGAACCGATCGTAAAACCCTGCAATTAACCGGCGAAGAAAGCTTTACGCTGCGTGGTGTAAACACTCTGAAACCACGGCAAAAGCTGGAGCTGATTATTACTTACGCTGATGGCGCCAAGCAGGAGCTAGACGTTATCTGCCGTATTGATACCGGCAACGAGCTGGCCTATTACCAGCATGGTGGTATTTTGCATTATGTGCTGCGCAGAATGATAGGCGAGGCGTAAAGCGGTCACAGTTGTAAGCGCCTGTCAGTAATAACAGGCGCTATATGGTGTTATAGCTCAGTAGTGGGCGGTAACTGGCCCGATTTAATATGTAAGTCGCGCTGCGGGTAAGGTATGGTAATACCCTCCTGCTTAAAAGCGCGCCATATGGCAACGTTGATATCGGATTTTACCGTGTCAGCGCCATATTCCGGATCGGCTATCCACACCCGTAGTTCCAGTTCAATACCATTGTCGGCAAAGTTCTTTAACATTACTGTTGGTTCTGGCGTATCCAGCACCCGTTTTGATTTTTTGGCGCACAGCAACATCAGCGCCATGGCTTGCTCCGGGTCATCTGCGTAGCTTACCTGCACCATCATTTTTACCCGTACATTACGGTCTTCATAACTCCAGTTAATCACCTCTGATGTGATCAGGTTTTCGTTTGGGATCAGCGTATCTACCCCTTCACGGTTACGCACCACTACATAACGGGCTTTAAGTTCGTGCACCCAGCCAAAGTTCTGGCCCACTGAAATAACGTCGCCGGGTTTAATGCTGCGATCAAGCACCAAAATAAAACCGCTGATAAAATTCGATGCAATGCGTTGTAAACCAAAACCCAGACCAACACCCAGTGCGCCACCAAACACCGCCAGCGAGCTAAGGTTAATGCCCACGGCATTTAGCGCAATTAAAAACGCGATGGTAATAAGCAGAAATTTACTAAACTTGCTAAACCCCACCTGCATACTGGGGCTGATATACTGGGCTTTTTTCATTTGCTGGTTTAACAGTTCAGCCAGCCAGAGCGCCAGGGTAAACGCCAGAATAATCACCAAGATTAGTTTTACAACACTCAGTAATGAAACTCTGCTGTCGCCCAGCGTAAAAGCCTGCGAGTCCATCAAATCGAGTAAGGGCGTTAACCAACCGGCCAAATGCAACACTACCAACAGCCAGATCATCACTGCTACTGCCGGCTCAATGGATTTCATCAGTGGGCCGTCCGAAAAGACTTTACGCAGCCCATACAGCAACAGCCGGATCATGCCAAGTGCAAGAGCAACAGGGATAAGGAGCTGCAACAGGTTATGACTCAGCTGATATAAGCTGAATAGAGCGCTACAAATAGCCAGTAAGGCTGCCAGGCTAAAGGGCAGTAAGATGCGGTGCGAGCTGCGCAGAGCAACATGGCGTAAGCCCTCCCCACCGCTGTCAATCAGGAACCTGCCCACCAGGCGGTTAATAACCGCTGCCAGCACGATACAGCACGCTATTGCAGGTAGCTGATACCACAGTTCTGCTTGCTGCAGCTGAGTAACAACATGTTGCCACCAGACTAAAAGCTTTTCGGTCATATAAGTTATTCAGCTAAGTAAGTTGTTGTTTTACCTTAGCAGAAAAGCGCGTTGCCGCCCATTACTCTGTAAGGTGTGGTTGCATAATATTAAACAGTTGCATTTTTCTGCAGTTGCGCTAAATTGATATCAAAATAATATCAATTTAAGAGGGCTGGTTATGTTGCAGGAACGCATGATTAACAGTAAAGGCGGTTTTGGCATGATTGGGGTTTTGCTACTGGCGCAGTTACTGACATTAGCAGGGGTAGTGATGTTGCCGGGGGCGGTGAAAGTTATAGCTTTATTGCTGGCAATAGTGGTGTTTATCTGTTGGTTTGGTTTTTATATGGTGCATCCGAACCAGTCGGCAGTGCTGCAGTTGTTTGGCCGTTATGTCGGTACCGATCTGAATAATGGTTTGCGCTGGTCTAACCCTTTGTACAGCAAACAAAAAGTATCGCTGCGGGTACGTAACTTTGAAAGCAGCAAAATGAAGGTAAATGATAATGCCGGTAACCCGGTGGAAATTGCTGCTGTAGTAGTATGGAAAGTAGTGGACAGTGCTGAAGCGGTATTTGAAGTAGACAATTACGAGAACTTTGTCAGCATTCAAAGTGAATCTGCTATCCGCCATCTAGCTTCCAGTTATGCTTATGATGCCGGCAATGATGAGGCTATCAGCCTGCGCAGCAGCACAGATGAAGTAACAGAGTTGCTTAAAAGCGAAATTCAGGCCCGGTTAAATAAAGCCGGTGTGCAGGTGCTGGAAGCCCGCATTAGCCATTTGGCCTATGCGCCGGAAATTGCCAGCGCTATGTTACAGCGCCAGCAGGCCGCGGCAATAGTGGCTGCACGTCAACAAATTGTTGAAGGTGCCGTGGGCATGGTAGAAACAGCACTACAGCGGTTATCTGAGCGTAACGTCGTGCAACTGGACGATGAGCGCAAAGCCGCGATGGTTAGCAATTTGCTGGTGGTATTGTGTGGTGATCATCATGTGCAGCCGGTAATTAATACCGGTAGCCTGTATCAATAGGGGTTGTTGTGGCTAAAAAAGCCTTTGCCTTACGGATTGACGAAAAAATGCTCAGCGCTTTGCAGCGCTGGGCAGATGATGAGTTTCGCAGTGTTAATGGCCAGATTGAGTTTTTACTTAACGATGCACTGAAAAAAGCCGGCCGGTTAAAACCGGCAACAGAGCAGGCTGAAGACGATTAATGCAACAACCAGAACACTACCGGTAGGCTAACCAAACCCAGCAATATACCAATACCGATAATGCCGCTAACCAGACGCGGCGCCAGCCCCGCCATAATGGCAATAGCACCGGCGGAGATCATCGGTGGCATTGCCGCCTGAAAAATACTGACATCCACCGCAGTGCCGCGTTGGCCGACACTAAACCACAGCGCAGCCACCAGCGCTGGCATTAGTGCAAGTTTAATCAGCAGCGCACAAATAAGCGGCGATATTTCGCTTTTACTAAACTTGATAGTCAGGGCAAAGCCTACTGCCACCATTACCACGGGAACCAGAGTTGCCGCCAGATTATCAATTAATTGCGTGGCAAAGGGCGGATATTCAGTACCGCGCAGCAGTAAACCCAGTGCCAAGGCGATAAAAGACGGAAAGGTAATAATTTTAACAATGATACCTTTAACAGTAGGTTTGGCTGCAGTTGGGCTGTACAGCGCAGCAATAACCGTGACATAACTTGCCAGCGCAATAAATGACCCCAACTGATCGTACACCACGGCATAAGGCATAGCGTCGCTGCCAAATAATGCCTCTGTCATCGGAAAGCCTAAAAACGAGGTATTGCCCAGCGGTAGCACGATTAACAAGGCGCCGGTCACCTCACGTGGCCAGTGCAACACTTTACTGAGCAGCAATACTGTTGCCACTACTGCCAGCAGCAACAGCCAGGGGGTAACGGCCGGAATAAGTAATGCAGCAGAAAATTGTAACTGCGGTACGTTTTTCAGGATCAGCGCAGGCAGTGCGACATAAAGCACGTACATATTCAGCGCAATACCGCTGTTTTGTGGCATGGCAGGTAAACGGCGCAACATAACGCCGATGCACAGATAAGCCAGGATAAGCAGAAAGTTGTCCATTAAATCTCACTTGGGTTATAGCTGGCGGCAAGCGCCAGCTTTGCACTTCTGGGGAGTTGTTTAAGTTGATACTCGGCTTTGGCCGCAGCACTTTTATTCGCCACTGGCTGCTGATACACCAGCGTTAACGGCCCTTTACCGCGTAGCGCTTTAGCACCGCCGGCCAGCTCACCACTGTGCTGGCGCAAACGGCGCTGCGGATCCGTGCTGATACCGGTGTAAAGCAAGCCATTGCTGGTTTGCACCATATACAAATACCAGTTGTTCACAGCGCTAACTTTGCGGGTTGCTGTTCTGTTATAATGCGTCTTTTATATCGCGCGGTGTACTGTGCTAACACAGTAGCAGGCGCAGATAATGCTTGGCAAAACAGGAATTTTAATGTCATTTCAATCTCTCGCGTTGGCCGCGCCTATTTTACGCGTGCTGACAGAGCAAGGCTATGCTGCTGCTACGCCGGTGCAACTGCAAAGTATACCGGTGATTCTGGCCGGTAAAGATGTGCTGGCTGGTGCGCAGACAGGTACAGGTAAAACTGCGGCTTTCACTTTACCGTTACTACAGCAAATGCTCAATGCGCCTAAGGTCGTAGCGCCAAATCAGGTGCGGGTATTAGTGTTAACGCCAACCCGTGAACTGGCCCAGCAAGTGTATGACAATGTACGTAAATATAGCCAGTACCTGGATACACGCTCAGCGGTGTTTTATGGCGGTGTATCTATTCGGCCGCAGTATGATGAGGCAGAGCAGGGGCTGGATATACTGGTTGCCACCCCAGGCCGCCTTATTGATCACCTGCATCAGAAAACGCTTGATTTATCCGCGCTGGAAGTACTGGTGCTGGACGAAGCTGACCGCATGCTGGACATGGGCTTTATTGTTGATATTAAGCGTATTATGGCCAAGCTGCCGGCCAAACGGCAAACGCTGCTGTTCTCTGCTACCTATTCCAATGAGATAAAACAGCTGGCTGATGAGCTGTTAAACAGCCCGCAACTGATAGAAGTTGCCGCAACCAATGCCACCGCCGAGCGTGTAGAGCAGCTGGCTTATCTGGTAGATAAGCACCGCAAACGTGAGCTGTTATCGCATGTGATTGGCAAAAATAACTGGCCGCAGGTGTTGGTGTTTGTCCGCACCAAACACGGTGCTGACCGGCTGGCGAAGCAACTGGCGAAAGACGGTTTAAAAAGCGCAGCCATTCATGGTGATAAAAGCCAGGGCGCCCGCACCAAAGCACTGGCCGATTTTAAAGCCGGCGCCGTGCGGATTCTGGTTGCCACTGATATCGCCGCCAGAGGTCTGGACATTAACGAACTACCTTATGTGGTGAATTACGATTTACCGCAAGTGTCGGAAGACTATGTGCACCGTATCGGCCGCACCGGCCGTGCCGGTAACAGTGGTGTGGCGTTAACACTGATCACACCGGAAGAAATTAAAGCACTGCAGGATATAGAGCGGCTTATTCAGCAGGTGATTACGGCTAAAATACTGCCGGGTTACGAGCACGACCCTACCTATGTTTCACCAGAGCAAGCACAGGCACGCCACGGTGATGGGCCGAAAAAGCCGGCAAAGAAAGGTATGCTTAAAGCCAAGCTGCGCGCTAAGGCCTTAGGTAAAGCATAAAACGAAGCAGACCATAGGGTCTGCTTTTTTAGGTGTATAGCTGTCTCCATATGGACATATTTGCATTAATGGTCTATATTGATACCAATTTGGCCAGGTACGAGGTTGTTATGCAGGCGGTACAGCTCGACAGACAAAGCCAGCGGCAAGTTGCTGCTACAGGGCTTAAAGCGGTATTTGCTATTCTGGATAAATGGCAATGCTCACCAGAGCAGGTCCAGCGTATTTTACAGATCTCCAAAGCGGCATATTACAAATACCGTAATGACCCTTACTGCGCCAGCTTAACGCAAGATCAGATAGAGCGCATAAGCTACCTGCTAAATATTCACAGCAGCTTACGGTTGTTGTTTGATAACCCGCAAAACCTGTATGGTTTTATGGCGCTGCCCAACCATAACCCTTACTTTAACGGTAACAGTCCGCTGGATATTATCAGCAGCGGTCAGTTTGCTGCATTGTACGAAACCTTTAAACATATCGATGCCTTGCGTGGTGGCATGTGGTAATAAAGGTTAGCGCAGGGCCGGATAATTTATCCCGGGTTAAGTTGCATCAGCAGCAAAGCTATCGGCTGATTAATTCAAAATATCCGCCGCAGTCGGTGTTTGATGATGTGGCCGACGCCGATGAATTTGAAGCCCTATTTGCACTGCAGGCATTAACCAACCCCAGGTTACAGGCGCAGGCAGGTAACTTAAGTTTGCTGCCTCGCGCTGAGATCCCGTTTGGCATTGCCGGCTGTTCTTATGCGGTAGCGCCTTTTACTCATGTAAACCCGGCAGGCAGCCGTTTTTCTGATGGTCGTTTTGGTGTGTTATATCTGGCCGACAGCGTGCAAACAGCTATTAGCGAAGTGGCTTATCATCAGGGGCGTTACTGGGCTAAAGTATCCGGGCTGGCCTATGAGCGTTTTGTGTTTCGGGCGTTAAGTTGTCAGTTTGCCGATGTTAGCCTGGCAGATCTAACGGCCTTGTCGCCAGAGCACGCTGTTTATGCGAAAGAGGATTACAGTGCGGCCCGTGCGCTTGGGATCCATTTACGCGAGCAGGGCAGTGCCGGTGTACAGTATTATTCAGTGCGTAACAGCGGTGCTGTTTGTTGGGGCTTATTTAGCCCGCAGTATGTCAGGCAAATTGTTCAGTGCGGCCATTATGAGATGATCTGGCAAAACGGCAGTATCAGCGCTGTTAATCAGATAGTCAGTTGCGCATAGCCATCCTGCGCTCTGTGTAGTTAACCTAGCTGCGATACAGCGTTTTAATCAGGTGAAAACCAAACTGGGTTTTTACCGGCCCCTGTACTTCTAATAGCGGGCCTTTAAATACGACATCATCAAAGGCTTTTACCATCTGGCCTTTGCGAAACTCGCCTAAATCGCCGCCTTTTTTACCCGACGGACACAGCGAATGCTGCTTGGCCAGCTTGCCAAAGTCTGCACCTTTTTGCAGTTGTTGCTTTAACTTGTCTGCTTGTTCTCTGGTTTTAACCAGTATATGTAAGGCGCAGGCTTTGGACATGGTATTGCTCGCTTAAGCTAATGGCTGTTGCTGGGTAATACAGTGAATATTACCGCCGCCAAGCAAGATCTCGCGGCCGGGCACTGTTACTACTTTATGCGCCGGATACAGGCTTTGCAGAATGTCTGCGGCTACTTTATCGTTAGGATCATCAAAAGTAGGCAGAATTAAACCGCCGTTACACAAATAGAAGTTAATGTAAGAGCCAGCCAAACGGGCATTGGCCTCGCGTGGAATGGCGCTCATGGTTGCATCTACCGTGGCATATTCTTCGGCTTTGGCGATAATAGGTGCTGGTACCGGCAGCTTATGCACCTTTATTTTACGGCCTTTGGCATCCGTTGCTGCTTCTAAATAATCCAGCGCCGCTTTACTGCGGGCATACTGCGGATCGGTTGTATCGTCAGTCCAGGCCAGTACTACTTCGCCTGGTTTAACAAAACAGGCCATGTTATCAATGTGGCCATCGGTTTCGTCGTTAAAGATACCGTCTTCTAACCACAATACTTTGTCGATGCCCAAATAATCGCGCATCTGCTGTTCAATTTGCTCACGGCTTAAATGCGGGTTACGGTTGCTGTTTAATAAGCACTCTGCGGTAGTTAGCAGAGTACCTTCGCCATCAACGTGAATAGCGCCGCCTTCGAGCACAAAACCCTCAGTGCGGTAACGCGGCAGCTGCTCTATGCCCAGCACTTTGCTGGCAACCTGATCATCTTTATCCCACGGGAAGTATAAACCACCGTTTAAACCGCCCCAGGCGTTAAAAGTCCAGTCGATACCGCGTACTTCGCCTTTAGCATTAGTAACAAAGGTTGGCCCGGTATCACGACACCAGGCGTCGTTGTTCGATACCTCAACTACGCGAATCGGAAACTTAGTGCCAGCGTCAGACAACTGTACTAACGCATTCGCATATTGATTGGCTGATACACCTACCGTTACCGGCTCAAACCCGGCAATAGCTTTAATTACCGCAACAAAGGCCTGCTGTGCCGGTTTGGCACCTAAACGCCAACTGTCGGTACGCTCGGGCCACACCATCCAGGTTTGCTTATGCGCTGCCCATTCGGCAGGCATGCTAAAACCATCAGCGCGTGGTGTGCTGTTCAGGGTTGTAAAGGCCACTTAGTTACCACCTTGTTTAACAGGTTGTTTGGTTTCGCCATCTTTGGTCATAACAGCGCCATAGATATCAATACGGCGGTCACGGAAAATACCCCATGCACGGCGGGTAGCGGCAACGGCGTCTAAATCGAAGGTATGCACCAGCACAGCTTCATCGGTTTCATTGGCTTCCTGTACCTT
Source organism: Rheinheimera pacifica (assembly GCF_900108485.1). GTDB lineage: Bacteria > Pseudomonadota > Gammaproteobacteria > Enterobacterales > Alteromonadaceae > Alishewanella > Alishewanella pacifica. The sequence continues at coordinate 79,365 of NZ_FNXF01000015.1, forward strand.
GGCACCGGTTTCGTCGGCAATAAAAGAGCTGCCGTAGAAGGTAATGTGGTAATCGCCTTCGGTTTCGGTACCAATACGGTTAGAGGCAATTAACGGCATCAGGTTTGCGGCGGCATGGCCTTGCTGCGTGCGTTGCCAGTGATCGCGTGAGCTGATCGTTGGGTCGTGCGGCTCGCTGCCAATAGCTGTAGGGTAAAACAGCAGCTCAGCACCCATTAAGGCCATGCTGCGGGCACATTCCGGGAACCACTGATCCCAGCAAATACCCACACCGATTTTGGCATACTTAGTGGCAAACACTTTAAAACCGGTATCGCCCGGTGTGAAGTAGTACTTCTCGCTGTAGCCCGGGCCATCCGGAATATGGCTTTTGCGGTAGGTACCGAGGTTTTCGCCGTCGGCATCAATAATCACTACGCTGTTATACAGGCAGTTACCGGCGCGCTCGTAAATGCTGATTGGTAGCACTACATTCAGCTCTTTGGCAATTTTAGTAAAATGCGCAACGGCTTTGTTCTCTGCCACTGTGGTAGCAAAGGCTAAATAGTCAGGTTTTTGTTTCTGACAGAAATAATTACGCTCAAACAGCTCTTGCAGCAGGATGATCTGCGCGCCTTTTGCTGCCGCATCACGTACTAAACGCTCGCCACGTTCGATGTTTTCATCAACATTCCAGCCGCCAATCATTTGAGTTGCAGCAACGGTTACATTACGCATCAGTTATCTCCGACAGAAGGTAAAACCAACAGGCTAGCATCAGTTAAGGGCGCTTGCCAAACAGGGCGCGAAAATGCCGTATTTTTAGCGTTGCGTCAACGCTTTTTAATAAAAAAACAGCAGCGGAAAATACGGCTTTGTCCGCTGCGGTGAACAGATGAGAGACGAGCTGAAAAAAGAGTGGTTTATTGCAACGCTAACTCGGCTGCTTTTAACAGCAATTCGCCTTCCAGCCGGGTTTTATAGTTGATATGTACATAGTTAAACAAAGCTTCGCCCTGGGTATTGACGATATACACCGCCGGTACCGGTAGCACCACTTTCTCAGTGCCGGCTTCGGTGGTGATCAAGCTGCCGAGCTTACCTTTATAAGCTGTTGCAGTTTTATCATCCAGATAATAGGCCAGGCCAAAGGCGCTGCTGGCGCTAAAGTTGGCATCAGATAACAAGGTGTAGCTCAGTTGCTGGCCGCCGGTATCACGCAAACTTTTGCTGATCGATGCCGTGCTATCCGGCGTTATTGCAATCAGCTGATAACCCAGCGCGCTAAGTTGGGGCTCGATATCGCGCAGTGCAGACAGTTGTGCATTGCAATACGGGCACCAGCCGCCACGATAAAATACAATGACGCTGGGTTTTTGTTTTACCAGGTCTTTAAGGAGTACAGGGGTATTATCAGCTGTTGTTAAGCTAACTGCCGGTATGGTTAAACCGTTTAATAACGGTGTTACCTGTTCAGGAGAAGAGGCTATGGTAGCGGCCATAAGTTTGATGCTGAACAATAAACCCATAGCTGTACTTAGATAAAGTTTCATAAAGTGTCCTTGTTATCCCATTTTGAAATAACAAAGACAGGGGCTACGCCGTTTTACTTTCACTGTTCAGTAATAAACGGCAGTTTTCGTTTTTGCGCGGCTCTGGCGTACAATGCCGCTAATACAGAGTGTGAAGAATATATATGACTACTACAGCGTCAGAGCATAATATCGACATCAGCATTGTAGGCGGCGGCATGGTAGGCGCGGCTATTGCACTGGCATTAAGTCAGGCGGGTATACGTGTCGCCCTGATAGAAAAACAGCCGCCGGCTGAGTTTAACGCTGGCAGCGCGCCGGATTTACGGGTGTCATCTATTAACCTTGCCAGCGAAGCCTGGCTAACCCGACTAGGCTCCTGGCAGGCGCTTGAGCAGATGCGGCTTTGCCCTTATCAGCGCTTGCAGGCGTTTGAGCAACCGCACAGCATTGTCAGCTTTAATGCGGTGGATATTAAGCGCAGCCACCTGGGCCATATTGTCGAGAACAACTTGCTGCAGCTGGCGCTGTGGCAGCAATTTGGCGCTAATGTACAACTATTTTGTCCGGCATCTGTCAGCGCATTGCAGCAAAATGCCGACAGTGCGACTTTGCTGCTCGATAGCGGTGAAACCCTAATAAGTAAGCTGGTGATTGCAGCCGACGGCGCTAATTCACAACTGCGTCAACTGGCCGGTATTGGTACTAATGGCTGGCAATACCGCCAGGCTTGTTTGGTTGCATTAGTTAATACACCTTACCCACAGCAAGATGTGACCTGGCAGCAATTTACGCCAACCGGACCAAAAGCCTTTTTACCATTGCCGGGTAATCAGGGCTCAATAGTCTGGTACGACGAGGCCACAAGGGTAAAACAGCTGGCGGCTCTTAGCCCGGCGCAGTTAACGCAGGAGCTTGTTAAAGCTTTTCCGGCACAAATAGGTGCGGTAGAGGTTGTTAACAGCAGTTGGTTTCCGCTGGCGCGGATGGATGCTAATCGCTATTACGCTGGCCGTGTAGCGTTAGCCGGCGATGCCGCCCATACCATTAACCCGCTGGCGGGGCAGGGTGTTAATCTGGGCTTTGCTGACGCTAAACTGCTGACAGAGCTGATTATCGATGCAAGACGGCATAACAACGATATTGGCAGTGAGCAACTGCTACGTAGCTATCAGCGGAAACGTAAGCCAGCCAATTTATTAATGATGAGCGCGATGGATGGCTTTTATCAGGTATTCGGAAATGATATTACGCCGCTGCGTAAATTGCGCCAGCTGGCATTAAGTGTGGCGGCGCGCAGTACTATGCTAAAAACCTTAGTAGCACGTTATGCGGTGGGTTCTGAATAAGCAGGTGAGAACTCTTTTAGCACAGCCGCAGAGTGTTTGAGCAAATGCGTGAGCATTTGTGAGTTGCTGCGGCGAGCATAAAAGAAGCTGTAACCGGAAAGGTGAGGCCGAACCAGAAAGCAAAAACCCAGCCTAAGCTGGGTTTTTCTGTTTAATGGCAGGGGCGGCTGGATTCGAACCAACGCATGGCGGGATCAAAACCCGCTGCCTTACCGCTTGGCTACGCCCCTACTGAAACACTGTTGTGTGATCGTCGTTTGGCAGGATTTTACGAAAACTACGTTCACTGAATTAATGGCAGGGGCGGCTGGATTCGAACCAACGCATGGCGGGATCAAAACCCGCTGCCTTACCGCTTGGCTACGCCCCTGCAAAAACTTGTGTGCAACCACTGTAAAAGTGGTGCGGAGAGAGAGACTCGAACTCTCACACCTCGCGGCGCTGGAACCTAAATCCAGTGCGTCTACCAATTCCGCCATCCCCGCATGCACAGGTAAAGTTAAGTGGTGGCTACAGCGGGAATCGAACCTGCGACCCCAGCATTATGAGTGCTGTGCTCTAACCAGCTGAGCTATGTAGCCACGCTAACTTGACCTAAGCAAGTGGCGCGTATTATCCAGAACTGCCCCTATAGCGTCAACCGTTTTTTCTCTGCTTGCGGTTAACTAGCGTTTGTTTGCTGTTTTTTTGCCCATGCTGCTGTAGTTTCAAACAAAACACAGCCATTTAGCAACATTAAACCCTGTATGGCGCGTTTTTTCAGAAAAGTAAGACCAGCAGTTGAATAAGGCAGCCATTTAACTAAATATTTACGTTTTAATTCGAGTATTTAAGCTGGGTAAGCTAACTTTGATAAGTTTTGACCGCTAATTTTTCAGGAGGTTGTCATGTTTGGCCGTTTCGGTAAAAAAGCGCTGCAGGAAGAAAATGAACGTTTAAAAGAAGAAGTTAATATGCTGAGACAGGCTAATGCCAGTGTCCGCAAACACATGATGCATTTGAAACTTGATGCTACTGGCAGCATTCAAAAGGTAAATGATAACTTTGTCAAAGAAACCCAGATGAATGAGACTGATGTACTTAGCCGCAATATTAAAGAGCTGGTGCCGGCTGAGTTACGCAGTACAGAGCATTTTAATAAGATGCAAAAAGCCTTGGGTTCTGGCAATTTCTGGAGCGGAGCCTGGCAAATTATTAACCGGCAGGGGCAGGCCCTTTGGATCAGAATGGCGCTTTGTCCAATTAAGAACCGGCAGGACGATCTGGAGCGGTTCGAGGTATATGCCTCCAACCTGACCAGAACGATTGAAACCTCACAGCAATATGAAAGCCTGGTTAAAGCTATGCAACGATCTACAGCTGTGATTGAGTTTGACCTGTCAGGTCATATATTAGATGCCAATGACTTGTTTCTGGGCGCTACCGGATACCGGCTGGAAGAGATCAAAGGTAAGCATCACCGGATGTTTTGTCCGCCAGAGATTGCAAATAGCCGGGAGTATGAACTGTTTTGGCAAAAATTAGCTAAAGGACAATTTATTGCCGAACGCTTTAAAAGGGTTGATCGTGCAGGCCGTGAGATTTGGCTGGAGGCATCATACAACCCGATTGATGATGCTACAGGCAAATACTACAAGGTGGTTAAGTTTGCCACTGTGATTACCGAGCAGGTAAAGCAAGAGATGGAAGTGTCAACTGCGGCTCAGGTGGCGTATGAAACGTCACAAGCTACTGATCATAGTGCAAAGAGCGGTATACAGGTTATGAATGATATGGCCGCAGTAATGGGGCAGCTTGAGCAGCAGATGACAAAGGCAGTGGAGAATATTAATGACCTTGCTAAACAGTCGCAGCTTATTGGCTCTATTATTCAAAGTATCAGCAGTATAGCGGATCAAACCAATTTACTGGCGTTAAATGCGGCAATAGAAGCCGCCCGTGCCGGTGAACAGGGCCGTGGCTTTGCTGTGGTGGCGGATGAAGTACGACAACTGGCGTCCCGAACCAGTGCGGCGACGGTTGAAATTGTGGAGGTAGTTAGCCGTAATCAGCAGCTTTCTGACGGTGCGGTCAGCATTATAGAAAGCGGGCAGCAACAGGCAAAAGATGTTAACGGTTTAGTTACCCAAGCCCGAGTGACTATAGATGAGATTCAGGAAGCAGCTCAGAAAGTCGTGGCTGCAGTTTCACAATTTGCCAACAGGCTGGCGAAATAATTCGGGCGTTGCCGCTATGTCGGCTCCACAGGCAATAAAAAAGCCGTTGTCGGCAAACAACGGCTTTTTTTGTGTTAAAACGTGCTTAAACGTTAAAACGGAAATGCATTACGTCGCCGTCTTTTACGATGTACTCTTTACCTTCTAAGCGCCATTTACCAGCTTCTTTGGCACCAGCTTCACCGTTAAACTGCACAAAGTCGTTATAGGCTATTACTTCAGCGCGGATAAAACCTTTTTCAAAGTCGGTGTGAATAACGCCGGCTGCTTGTGGGGCAGTTGCACCCACGGCAACGGTCCAGGCACGAACTTCTTTAACGCCGGCAGTAAAATAGGTGTGCAGGTTCAGCAGCGAATAACCGCCACGAATAACCCGGTTTAAGCCGGGTTCTTCTAAGCCCATATCGGCCATAAACTCGGCTTTCTCGTCTTCGTCCAGCTCGGCAATTTCTGACTCAATAGCGGCGCATACCGGTACCACTATGGCACCTTCTTTGTCTGCAATGGCCTGTACTATGTCTAAGTAAGGGTTATTTTCAAAGCCGTCGTCCATTACGTTGGCAATATACATCGTTGGCTTAATGGTTAAGAAGTTCATATAGGCAATTAAAGCCTTTTCTTCTTTATCAAGCGGCAACTGACGCAGGGTATGGCCTTGCTCTAAATGCAGTTTTACTTTTTCCAGCACTGCCATTTCGGCTTTGGCGTCTTTATCGCCACCTTTAGCTTTTTTGCTAACACGGAAAATAGCACGCTCGGCGCTGTCCATATCTGACAGTACCAGTTCCATATTAATGGTATCGATATCATCTGCCGGGTCAATTTTGCCCGCTACGTGAATAATATTGTCGTCGTCAAAGCAGCGCACTACGTGGCCAATAGCATCGGTTTCGCGGATATTCGCCAGAAATTTATTGCCCAGGCCTTCACCTTTGGACGCGCCTTTTACTAAGCCGGCGATATCAACAAATTCCATGGTGGTAGGTAATACACGCTGTGGGTTAACAATTTGCGCCAGCTTATCCAGACGTAAATCCGGTACCGGTACTACGCCGGTATTCGGTTCAATAGTACAGAACGGAAAGTTAGCCGCTTCAATGCCTGCCTTGGTTAACGCATTAAACAGGGTGGATTTGCCTACGTTAGGTAAGCCGACGATGCCACATTTGAAACCCATAATTAGTATCCTTTACGTGCTGGAAATTGCTGTGCCTGCTGCTTTAGCCGGCTTTAAAACTGTGTAGGCGGTTTTGTGCTTTAACCAGACCATCGCGGGCCAGAATATCAAAGCAACGTGTTGCCTCATCAATAGATTGTTCGATCAGATTTTGTTCACTGGCCGGGGCCTTGCCCAATACATAGCCGGTTACCTGATCTTTATGCCCCGGGTGGCCAATGCCAAGCCGTAGCCGGTAAAAATTCGGGTTATTGCCAAGGCGGGCCATAATATCACGCAGGCCATTGTGGCCGGCATGGCCACCACCGAGTTTAAATTTTGCCACACCCGGTTCCAGCGCCATTTCATCATGCGCTACCAAAATTTGTTCAGGTGTCAGCTTGTAAAACTGTGCCATAGCCAGCACGGCTTTACCGCTTAAATTCATATAAGTCGAGGGAATAAGTAACTTGAACTCTTGCCCGGCGCAGACAAACTTGCCGGTATAACCGAAAAACTTCGGCTCGTTCTTTAAGCTGGTATTAAAGGCGTGGGCCAGCTGCTGAACAAACCAGACACCGGCGTTGTGCCGTGTCTGGCTGTATTCCGGGCCCGGATTACCCAGGCCCACAATCAACTGAACTGTTGACTGAACGCTGCCAGACATTACTCTGCGGCAGTATCTTCGTCAGCAGCTTTACCAGCTGGTTTGTTCACAGATACAACAGCCAGGTCGTGACCTTTCGCTAACTGAACAAAAGTAACACCTTTAGGTGCTTTCAGATCAGATAAGTGTAAGTGCGCGCCTACTTCAACGTTGCTCATGTCAACTTCGATAAACTCTGGTAAGTCTTTTGGCAAACAAGAGATTTCGATTTCGTTCGCAGCGTGAACTACAACACCGCCTTTTTTAACTGCTGCTTCTTCATTAACGAAGTGAACAGGAACAACAGTGTGCAGCTCATGGCCAGCTTCAACGCGTTGGAAGTCAACGTGCATGATTTTTGGCTTGAACGGGTGACGTTGCATGGCTTTAACGATAGCTTTTACGTCTTCTTTGCCAACTTTGATAGTCAGGATGTGAGAGTAAAACGCTTCAAAGCTTTGTGCTTTTAACAGTTTAGAATGCTCTAAAGTGATAGAAACCGGGGCTTTGCTACCACCGTAAATGATAGCTGGTACTTTGTCTTCGTGACGCAGGCGGCGGCTCGCACCTTTCCCCGCGTCAGTACGGACTTCTGCATTTAATGTAAAAATTGCATCAGACATGGTGTACTCCAAAAATTAAGGTTTCCCAAGACTCGCGACCAGTCTCAGGCTGGATGCCCTTTTCAGGGGCGCGACATATTACCACCGGACCCTGACGGCTGCAATTGTAAAGTGATGGCAAATTTACCCTAATGCCTGACAGCAGCTATACTTGATGCGTTGTTTAAAAAATAATCAGCTGCGCAGTGGTATGGTTGCAATACTGTCATTTTAGCTAATAGCTGGCATGTAATCAGGAAGTGGCGTATTCACCAGGGTTTTGCGGAGGATGTTATGTTAAGACGGTATTTTGTCAGTGAAGATCTGACCGAGCTCAAAACAGTAGAACATGAATTGGAACAGCAGGGCATTAATACTGAACAAATACATGTATTAAGTGAACAGGATGCCAATATCGAGCTGCATCAGTTACCAGAGGTTTCGCCGGTATTAAAAAGCGATGTGGTTCACGCTACAGAACGGGGCGCAATAATTGGGGTCATAGGCGCCGCACTGGTATTGCTTATCGCATATGCATTCGGTTGGACTGACACGGCAGCTGGCTGGATCCCGTTTATCTTTCTGGCTATTGTGGTGCTTGGGTTTTGCACCTGGGAAGGTGGATTTATTGGCATTCAGGAGCCCAATACTCACTTTAAGCAGTTTAAGGACATTCTTAAACAAGGTAAACATGTGTTATTTGTTGATATTGATTCACAAGACGAAGCTATCCTGAACCGTACCGTGCGCCGCCATCCCCAATTGCAGCTTGCGGGCAGTGGTGCAGGGACACCCGGTTGGCTAATCAAAGCCCGCGTCCAATTCCGGCGTTTTATTAAAGTCATGCCCTGATTGCATCGGGCTTTTATCTTCGGCAGATAAAAAAACAGCGCTCTCGGAGCGCTGTTTTTTAGCTGGAAAATTTAGTCGAACATCGACGAGATAGATTCTTCATTGCTGATACGGCGGATACACTCGGCCAACATTTCGCTCAACGTCAGTTGGCGTACTTTAGACACCGCTTTCATTTCGGCACTTAGCGGAATAGTGTCAGTGATAATCAGCTCATCGATGACAGAATTGGCGATATTTTCTGCCGCGCCACCGGAAAATACCGGGTGGGTAGCATAAGCAAATACGCGCTTGGCGCCTTGCTCTTTTAAGGCTTCAGCGGCTTTACATAAAGTACCGCCGGTGTCGATCATGTCATCAACAATAATACAGTCGCGATCTTTTACATCACCGATAATATGCATTACCTGGGCTACGTTAGCTTTTGGCCGGCGTTTATCGATAATGGCTAAATCGGCGTCGTTCAGCAGTTTGGCAATAGCGCGGGCCCGCACCACACCACCGATATCCGGTGACACCACGACCGGCGAGGTAAAGCCTTTTTTACGCATATCATCCAGCAGCACCGGGCTGGCGAATACGTTATCTACCGGTACATCGAAGAAACCCTGAATTTGCTCGGCGTGCAAATCTACCGTTAATACGCGGTCTACGCCTACGCTGGATAAGAAGTCGGCTACTACTTTGGCAGTAATAGGTACCCGGGCTGAACGTACCCGGCGGTCTTGCCGCGCATAACCGAAGTACGGCATTACTGCGGTAATACGGCCGGCTGAGGCACGACGCAGGGCGTCGACCATGACAATCAGTTCCATCAGGTTATCGTTGGTTGGGGCGCAGGTAGATTGGATGATAAACACATCAGAACCACGCACATTTTCATTGATCTGGACACTAACTTCCCCATCACTGAAACGGCCGACTTCGGCATCTCCAAGTTTAATATACAGACGGCTGGCGATTTTACTTGCGAGTTCTGGTATGGCGTTACCAGCGAAAACCTTCATGTCAGGCACGGTAGGATCCTCAGGGCGGTGGTGAGTCCGGTTTATCAATTAACAGCGGCAAAAGCACCGCTGCGGTTACTTATTCGGTATCTGCCAACGCAGCCCACACAGGCGACTGGTTGACCCCTTTAGCAATAAAACCACGCCAGGACGGCGGTAATTGCGCAAGAGCATGCTGAGCACTGGTCTGGTCCGGGAATGCGGCGAACACACTGGCGCCAGTACCCGTCATTTGACACGGCGCGTATTCTACCAACCACTGTAAGGTTATTGCAACAATAGGGTAGAGCTGTTCTACCAATGGCTGGCAGTCATTGCGCCAGGGGGCTGTTAACACCTGATCAACGCTTATGATGGGTGTATTGCGAGTTAAATCAGGGTGTTGGAAAATTTCTGCTGTGCTGATATGACAATCTGGTGTAACCACCAGGTAAACTTTTTCAGCCATGGGCAGCGGCTGTAATTTTTCCCCTACGCCTTCAGCAAAAGCAGTGTAACCGCGGACAAACAAGGGTACATCGGCACCCAGTTTTAGCCCCAGTCCGGCCAGCGTATCGGTGGTTAAATTAAGTTGCCATAATTTATTTAACCCCAGCAAGGTAGTGGCGGCATCAGATGAGCCACCGCCTAAACCGCCACCCATTGGCAGGCGTTTATCCAGATAAATATCACAACCTTGTGTGCAGTTGCTGTATTGCTGCAGCAGGCGGGCAGCACGCAGTACCAGGTTTTGCTCGTTGATCAGCTCGCTGTTATTGCAATCAAGCCGGATTTCATCGTCCTGGCGCAGCGTAAATGTCAGTTCATCGCCCACATCCAGCAATTGAAACAAGGTTTGCAGGTTATGGTAGCCATCAGGCCGGCGGTCGGTAATATGTAAAAATAAATTCAGCTTCGCCACTGCTGGCAGGGTAAGGTGCTTCATTGCCAGCTCCGGATAACAATTTTAATTTGGCTGTCGCTGCTTTGCAGCAGCATGCGTCTGGGCAGCGCCAGACTGTCGGGGAAAAAGCCCTGATACTGCAGCTGCCAGACAATACCGGTGCTGTCAGTTAAATTAAACGCTGTCACCCGGCCAAATTCGTCGCGCATTATGTCGCGGCCTTTACTGCCGGGTAAGCCCCGTAGCCACAGCGGCATATCATGTAGCGGCATTGACCAGCCTGATAGTTGCAGCAATAAGGTACTGGTATCTACAGCGCGGTAGGTTTCACCTTTAATAGTAATAGCGCTGCCTTGTTCAGTTTCGCTCAGCTCAAACAGGCTGATACCAAGAAAATTACTTAAACGGGCGTCATAAGTGACGCCATCCTCCTGTTGCCAGCGTAAATTACCGCTAAGTGACTCCTCCGGCGTTTTAATACCGACACTGGCCTGCAATGAAAATTGCTGCATAGCCAGTATGTGTTGTTCGCGCTCATTAGTACTCAGCGGCGTTTCAGCCGGCGCCGGGCGCTGAAATACAGTACAAGCACTTAGCAATAAAATAACAATACTGATAAATAACGGACGAATAAACGGATGCACCACACTAAAGTCCTTCACTGAGCTTTCTTCGCTTTTATTAAGTTGGGGCTTTTTGTACAATTCGCCCCCTGACAATTCTGATGATACAGGTGACAGCCATTTTCGCACTCGGCATTAATCATAAAACGGCACCGGTTGCCCTGCGCGAGCAAGTTGCTTTTGCGCCTGAGCAGTTGCCTGAAGCCTTGCGCGAACTGACTACCTTAACCAGTATTTCCGATGCGGTGATTTTATCTACCTGTAACCGCACCGAGCTGTATTTTAACGGTACTGCCACCCAAGCGGAACAGGTAATTGCCTGGCTGGCACAATTTCATGCGATTGATGGCAGTGAATTGCAACCGCATTTGTATTTACATCAGGACAATGCCGCCGCCGAGCATCTGATGCAAGTGGCCTCCGGCCTGGATTCATTGGTGCTGGGCGAGCCGCAAATTCTCGGCCAGGTAAAACAGGCTTATAATCAGGCCCGCAGTGCGGGTACCGTAAATCCGCAGTTTGAACGTTTATTTCAAAAAACCTTCGCGGTTGCCAAACAGGTGCGCACCGAGACGGATATTGGTGCCAATGCAGTATCTGTCGCTTTTGCGGCGGTAAGCCTGGCCAAGCAAATTTTCGGTAACCTGGCCAAAGTACGGGTGTTGCTGATTGGCGCCGGTGAAACCATTGAATTGGTAGCCAAGCACTTGCAAGAGCAGGGCGCCGGACAGCTAACGGTAGCTAACCGCACTTATGAGCGCGCTGTGCATCTGGCCGAGCAATTCAGTGCCTCTGCCATTACGCTGGCGCAGGTGCCGTCAACTCTGGCTGATGCAGATATTGTCATCAGCTCTACCGCCAGCACTTTACCTATTGTTGGTAAAGGCATGGTAGAGCAAGCGCTAAAGCAGCGAAAGCACAAGCCGATGTTTCTGGTTGATTTAGCCGTGCCGCGCGATATTGAGCAGCAAGTGGCAGAGCTGGAGGATGCTTACCTGTATACAGTAGATGATTTACAGTCGATAGTGGCGCAAAACCTGAATAACCGCCTGCAGGCCGCCGAGCAGGCAAAACAGATGATAGCGGTTGGCGCAGCAGAGTTTGCCCAGTGGTTAACGCTGCAGGGTAGTGTCGACTGGGTGCGTGACTACCGCCAGCGCTGCGAGCAGGTGCGTACAGAATTACTGGCCAAAGCTGCAAACCAGCTGGCCGCCGGGCAAGATGCTGAAAAAGTGCTGGCTGAGCTGTCAACTAAACTGAGTAACCGGCTGATGCACAGCCCAACCAAAGCCATCCGCCAGTTAGTGCAGGATGATGAACCGAACAAACAAACATTGATCAACACTTTGTTAGATCTGTAATCAGGCAAATAAAACACCATGAAAGAATCGGTATACCGCAAGCTGGAAGGCCTGGCTGAGCGCTACGAAGAAGTGCAGGCATTGTTAAGTGATGCTGGCGTAATAAGCGATCAAAGCAAATTCCGCGAGCTGTCAAAAGAATACAGCCAACTGGAAGATATCAGCAAAGCTTTTGCCGACTATCAGCAGGCGCAGCAGGATTTAGCCTCGGCTGAAGACATGCAAAAAGACAGCGATCCGGATATGCGTGAAATGGCGCAGGAAGAATATAAAGCAGCCAAAGAGCGGATTGAACAACTGGATCAGCACCTGCAAATTTTGTTGCTGCCCAAAGATCCGAACGACAACAACAGCTGCTTTTTAGAAATTCGTGCCGGCGCCGGTGGTGATGAAGCGGCTATCTTTGCCGGCGATGTCTTTCGTATGTACAGTCGTTTTGCCGAAAAACGCCGCTGGAAGCTTGAAGTTGTCAGCGCCAGTGACGGCGAGCATGGCGGCTACAAAGAAATTATCGCCAGTGTGCAGGGCGAGGGCGCTTACGGTACGCTGAAGTTTGAATCAGGCGGCCACCGCGTGCAGCGGGTTCCGGCCACTGAATCACAGGGCCGGGTGCATACCTCGGCCTGTACCGTGGCTATTATGCCGGAAGTGCCGGAAAATGAAGCGATAGAAATTAACCCGGCAGATTTAAAAGTGGATACTTACCGCGCCTCGGGTGCCGGTGGTCAGCATGTTAACCGTACTGATTCGGCCATTCGTATTACCCACTTACCTACCGGCATAGTGGTGGAGTGCCAGGACGAACGCTCGCAGCATAAAAATCGTGCCCGTGCCATGAGCGTGCTGCAATCACGGATTCAGGCAGCAGAAGATGAGAAACGCCGTTTAGTGGAAGAATCTACCCGCCGCTCGTTAGTGGGCAGTGGCGATCGTTCTGAGCGCATCCGCACCTATAACTTCCCGCAGGGCCGTTTAACCGATCACCGTATCAACCTTACTATTTACCGCTTAAACGAGGTAATGGAAGGTGATTTAGATCAGGTATTAGAGCCGCTGAAACACGAGCATCAGGCCGACTTGTTAGCCGCGCTGGCCGACGAGAACCGCTAAGTGCAACAAAAAGTGCAGCAACAAACAGTGCAGCAACAAACAGTGCAGCACCTAACAGCGCAGCAAACTCTGGCTCAGTGGCAAAAACAGGCGCAGCAGCAACTGGCAGCAATTAGCCCAACGGCTGATATTGAAGCCCGGTTATGCCTGTGTCATGTGCTTAATGTTAGCAATAGCTATTTATATAGCTACCCCGAGCGCGAACTTAATAGTGCAGAGCACGCCCGGCTAACTGAGCTGCTAGGCGCGCGCCTGCTGGGTCAGCCATTGGCTTATTTGTTTGGTTACTGGCACTTTTTTGACTTACAGCTTGAAGTCGCCCCCAGCACGTTAATCCCGCGGCCAGACACCGAACTGCTGGTAGAGCAAGCCTTAGCGCTGCCACTGCCCGCACAGGCAACAGTGTTGGATTTAGGCACCGGCACCGGTGCTATTGCACTGGCGCTGGCGCACAATAAACCGCAGTGGCAGCTAACTGCGGTAGACTACATTGCCGAAGCGGCAGCCCTGGCCGAACGGAACCGGGAAAAACTGCAGATAAAAAATTGCACCGTGGTGCAAAGTAACTGGTTTAGCGCACTGGGCAGCGCAAAGTTTGATCTGATTGTCAGCAACCCGCCGTACATCGACCCGCAGGACCCGCATTTAGCCAGCCTTAAATATGAACCGGTAACTGCCCTGACTGCTGAGCAACAGGGGCTGGCTGACATTAGCCAGATAATACGTCAGGCGCCACAGCACCTGAATGCCAATGGCTGGCTTTATCTGGAACATGGCTATAATCAGGCTGATGCAGTGCGATTATTGCTAAAACAAGCCGGTTTTACTCAGGTTGAATCAAAGCGAGATTATGGTAATAACTGGCGTATCAGTGGCGGTTGCTTACCAGACGACTAAGAGATTGTTTTTATCCATTTCCTTTGACCCTGCTCTGGATACAGCATATAACTAATTCAGCAATGACTCAGACTAAATGCAAGCTAAAGGAAAAGCGGATGAGCGATGATTTTTTATTTGCCGAAGAACCAGAGCCAATAATCGCAGTGCTTAACGGCAGCTGGAAAGTACTGATTGTTGACGATGAACCTGAAGTGCATGCCGTTACCAAGCTGGCGCTGAGTGATTTTACCTTTCAAAGTAAAAACCTGAGCTTCCTCAGTGCTTATTCCGGCAGTGAAGCTAAAGCGCTGATTAAACAACACCCCGACACCGCTATTATTTTGCTGGACGTAGTCATGGAAACCGACGATGCCGGCTTGCTGGTGGCGCGCTATATCCGTGAAGAGCTGCACAACGAACATGTGCGCATTATTTTACGTACCGGCCAGCCGGGGCAGGCGCCAGAGCGCCAGGTTATTATTAACTACGATATTAACGACTATAAATCTAAAACCGAACTTACCGCACAAAAACTGTTTACCGTTATTATGTCCAGCCTGCGTTCCTACCGCGATATTATGTCACTGGAGCAAAGCCGCCAGGGCTTGGAAAAAATTATTAATGCCTCGGCCGACTTATTTTCATCGCATTCGATGGAGCAGTTTATCGATGGTGTATTACAGCAACTCACCTCTATTCTGGGCTGTAATGAAGACGCGCTGCTGGTTAGCTCATCTTTGGTAGCCGGCAATGTTGCCGGTGAAATAACCGATCCGCACAATCTGGTGGTGTTTGCCGGCCAGGGCGAGTTTGAAAGCAAAGAAGGTAAACCGGTGCAGGAAGTACTGGCACCAGAGTTGATGGAAGCCTTTGATACCGCGCTGAAATCACGCGGCATAGTGTACCGTGACAACTATCTGGTGGCTTATTGCACCAGTAAATTTACCCATGGCTCTTTGCTGTATATCTCTGGCTTGCCGGGCATTATTACTGAGAATCAAAAGAAGCTGATTGAGCTGTTCTCGCAAAACGTACAAATAGCCTATGAAAATGTGCAACTGCAGCATGAAATAGAAGACACCCAGCGCGAAATTGTTTACCGCTTAAGTGAAGCGGTAGAGCACCGGTCGATAGAAACTGGTAACCATGTTAAACGGGTAGCCTTTATTTGTTATGATCTGGCCAAAGCCTATGGTTTACCGGAAGAAGAAGCCGAGCGGCTGATGTTTGCGGCGCCGTTGCATGACGTTGGCAAAGTGGGTATTCCGGATGGTATTTTAAATAAGCCCGCTAAACTGCAGGGGCAGGAATGGGAAGTAATGAAAACCCATACCAGTATTGGCTATGAGATATTAAAAAATTCCAAACGCAGCATTATTCAGGCCGGTGCAGTTATCGCGCAGGATCACCATGAAAAATGGGACGGTACAGGTTACCCGGCGGGTAAAAAAGGCGAAGATATTCATATTTACGGCCGTATTGCCGCATTGGCTGATGTTTATGATGCATTGCGTCACCGACGCTGTTATAAGTCAGCCTGGCCGCTGGATCAGGTAATGGCAACAATTGAAGCTGAAGCCGGTAAGCAATTTGACCCCAAGCTGGTAGAAATATTTAAAAGCCGGGTCGACAAATTGGAAGCAATACTGCAAAAATACCCGGACAGCAACGAGTAACTGCAGCCAGCTTACGCTGGCTGTTTTATTAATAAAGAAAGGACAAGCGTTATGTATATGGCTTATAAGCATTTTCACCTGTTAATGGTGGTGCTCAGTGTCAGTTTTCTGTTAGTGCGTTATGCCATGAGCCTAAAGCCAGCAGCAATGTTACAAACAAAATTTTTTAAAATAGCGCCACACGTTATTGATACGCTGTTACTGGTAAGCGCCGTGCTGCTGATGATGACACTGCAGCAGTATCCTTTTGTGCATGCCTGGCTGACAGAGAAATTACTGGCGGTGCTGGCCTATATTGCCTTGGGCGTAATGGCATTTAAAGGCCGCACAGCGGCTATCCGCTGGATTTGTTTTTTAGGCGCGCTGGGTTGGCTGGGCCTGGTACTGCGGGTAGCCATGACTAAACAGCCGGTGTTCTTAACTGCATTCTGATTTGATTACAGCCAGCCTTGCGGTTGGTAACTTACTACGGAAAAACTATGACTGCGCAAATTATTCAGGTTGGCAGCACGCAAGTGGCTAACCATTTACCTTTCGTGTTGTTTGGCGGCATGAATGTGCTCGAATCACGTGATTTAGCCATGCGTATTGCCGAGCACTATGTGGAAGTCACCACTAAGCTGGGTATTCCTTACGTATTTAAAGCCTCGTTTGACAAGGCTAACCGCTCTTCGGTGCATTCTTACCGGGGCCCGGGCATGGAAGAGGGCTTAAGAATATTTGAAGAAATTAAGCGTACTTTTAATGTGCCATTAATTACCGATGTACATGAGCCACACCAGGCCGCACCGGTAGCAGAAGTGGTAGATGTGATCCAATTACCGGCCTTTTTAGCGCGGCAAACCGATTTAGTGGTAGCAATGGCAAAAACCGGCGCGGTAATTAATGTAAAAAAACCGCAGTTTTTAGCCCCGCATGAAATGCGCCATATTATTACCAAGTTTAAAGAAGCCGGTAATGAGCAGGTGATCTTGTGTGAGCGCGGCAGCTGCTTTGGTTACAACAACCTGGTAGTTGATATGCTGGGTATGGACGAAATGAAAAACTACGGCCCGGTGATTTTTGATGCCACCCATGCCTTACAAAAACCCGGTGGCCGCGAAAGCTCGGCCGATGGCCGCCGTGCTCAGGCTGCACAGCTGGCACGCTCCGGTATGGCATTGGGGCTGGCTGGTTTGTTTATCGAGGCGCACCCGGATCCAAATCAGGCTAAATGTGATGGCCCCTGTGCCTTGCCATTAGCCAAGCTGGAAGATTATTTATTGCAAATGAAAGCGGTAGATGATTTAGTCAAAAGCTTTGCGCCGCTGGATACCGCAGCAAATTAAACAAAAGGGCGGGACAGCGATTGGGCTGCTGTCCCGTTTGCCAGGTTAGTTAGCAGCTGACGCAGCAACGTCCTGAATAGTTACGCGGCCTTTAATGCGGTCTTCATATCGCTGCAACATAGCGGTGACTTTAACTGCCTGGTTAGCACGGGCAAAGTCCATTAGCCGCTGACCGTTACATACCACTTTTTCTACCGCCGCCTGTTTACTGATGCGATAAGCTTTTAGCGTGCTATGTAAACCTAAGCGATCGTCAGCTGCAGTTTCACTGCACACTTGTACTAAAGCGTTATGTAAATAGCTGCCTTTGACATAGTTGTCGGCGCTTGCCGGCATTGCGACACCGGCACCTGCCAACGATATTGCGAATAAAAGTGCTGTTTTCATGGTGCTATCCTCAGTTGTTGAACATATGGCGTTTGCCATAGGCCTATTGTGGCAATATTGCACCGGGTTGCCGCAGTATTGGGGTAAGAGGTGGCGCCGTTGTTATCAAGTGATAAGCCGGCGCCCGGCAGGGACAAGCGGAAAGGTTAATGCTGTGGCAGAGCGCTGAGTTGGCCGGCCCAGTTCAGTTTGTAGCGGCGCGAAGCATTCACCTTTTTACCGTTGCTAAGCAGAAATTCGTAATCATTATTATGCGGTTGCAGCTTGTGGACATGATGCAGATTAAGCAAAGTTGAGCGATGTACCTGGACAAACTGTTTTGGCAAACGTTGCAGTAACTCTTTCATGGTTTCCCGTATGACCAGGATGTCGTTTAAGGTATGGATACATAAATAGTTGCCGGCGGCTTCAATCAGCATGATGTCAATATCGTCCAGCAACAGGGTGGAGGCGCCGGTTTTAAACGTCAGCTTATTAACCTGTGCCGGTGCTGTGTGCAGTGTCAGTTTGTCCAGTGCCGTACGGGCATCCAGCAGCGATTGCGCCAGGCGCTGGCGCGATACCGGTTTTAGCAGGTAATCAAAGGCAAAGTGCTCAAATGCCGAAAAGGCAAATTGCTCATAGGCTGTAACGAGAATAAACAACGGTCTGGTCATGGCAGAGCCTTTAGCAAGCTGTTGCAAAATGTCGATACCTTTAATGCCCGGCATCTGAATATCAAGAAATACCAGGTCGATATCCGGCGCGGTCTGCAAAAATTGTAAGGTGTCATCGCCGTTATCAAAGCAGTCGATAATTTCAAGATTAGAATATAACGCCAGTTTGGCTTTTAAATTACTGATCGCCAGGGGTTCGTCATCGGCAATAATGACTTTAAGTGCGGCTGTCATTCAGCGCCTCCGTTGCTATGCGCAGCTGGCTGTAAAAGCCGCTGGCGCTGTGGCTTAGGGTTAAAGCGGCGGCACTACCAAACAACAACTGTAGCCGCTCAGCAAGATTAATTAAGTTTAGGGGTTGTTGTGCACCGGGCCAGCCGGCAGCGGCATCAGCCCCTTGCTGTGCCAGGGTAATGTTTAAATAGTCATCCTGCAGTTGCAGGCTGATCTGCAGGCAGATGTTACCTGCCACCTCCGCTACGCTGTATTGAATGGCATTTTCGGCCAGCGGCTGCAGCAACAATGGCGGGAAACGTAAAGCCGGCAGCTGTTGTGGCAGTTGCCAGCACAGTTGCAACCGCGCACCAAAACGTACCTGTTGTATCGCCATATAAGCGGACAGCGCATCCAGCTCTTGCTGCAGCGGGATAAACTCATCCTGCTGGTTTTTCAGTGAATGGCGCAAATAAGTAGATAGATGCTGGATCAGCTGTTCAGCAGCCGTGCCGCTGCGCTGCACTATTAGTGCGTTTAGCGCATTGAGTGTATTAAACATAAAGTGCGGATTAAGCTGATAACGCAGTACTTTTAATCTGGCCTGCCGCGCTTGCTTTGCCAGCTGTTGTTGTTGCAGCACGCCAGCATAATGCAGCTGATTGGTTTTAATCAGCATAAAAACTGCCAGCCAGCCGGCCAGCGGCAGTAGTACCAGTGAGAAGGCTGAAAAATATTTCAGCACTGAGCTGACGTTGTACATCATGTCGCTAGCGTAGTGCATTACCAGATACTGTCGCAGTATTACCAGTAACAACCACAACGGCAACAACACCAATAGCAGACGTTTGAGCTGCTGCAATAACGGCCGCTGCTGTAGTAACTCGTGTTGGCCCAGTGCGCCGGTGCACAGAATATTGATTAATGTCACCAGGCTGTAGATCGCTAAATACGGCCAGGTAGCTTCGTTTTGCAGCGGCACCAGCACCACCAGGTGGGTATATTTCACCAACAGATAACTTAACCAGTACAGCAGGTGCCAGTACCAAAAATTAGCCAGCCGATGCTGCACACCGGCCAAGATCATGCTGTTTGCCATGGTAAGCTGATATTCACTTTAAAGCCTTGTGGGCTGGCGCCTATATCTAACCTGGCGCTGTCGCCAAAGTGTTGCAGCAAGCGGTTGCGGATATTATTCAGGCCCACTCCGGCGCCACTGTTGTGGGCCGCCAGCTGTGATCCTGGGCCGTCATCGCTGATAGTCAAATGTAAGTTGTTATGCTCACGCGCGCCGCCTATGGTAATGGTTGCGCCTTGTTTACGGGTAGCAACGGCGTACTTAATAGCATTTTCTACCAGAGGTTGCAGTAATAGTGGCGGAATACGCTGCTGTTTAAGTGAGTCGTCAATCTGCCAGTTAACCTTTAGTTTGTCGCCAAAGCGCGTTTTTTGCAGTTGCAGATAAGCATTAATCGCCGCCAGCTCATCGGCCAGTTGCACCAGGCTGTCGGGCGATTTACTCAGCGAATAACGTAAAAAGGTCGCCAACTGCTCAGACATGGTTTCTGCGTCGTCATAGCGCTGGGCTTCCAGCAGGGCACAAACGGAATTAAGGGCATTAAAGGTAAAATGCGGGTTGAGCTGATGGCTTAGCGCCTGCAGTTCCAGTTGCTGAATTTTTTGGCTTAATGCGCTGGTTTGCGCCAGCCGCTGTAACTGCTGTTGGTACAGAAGTACGGTAAGGTAACAGGCCGTCCAGACAAAAAATGCCAGCACAGAGGTATCCAAATTACCAACAAGCTTGCGGATATCGGCAATCTCTCCGTCCCATAGCAGCATCCATAGCGCATTTTCTGCCGGAATATACAGCGCGGCAACCACCGCCACGCCGGACAGTAATTGCCAGTTACTGAACGCCTGCTGCACCAAACGCCGATAGGTCCAAACTACCAACGCCGCTGTTAATAGCATTGCAACCAGGTCGCCGGCCAGCATCATCGGCAGATGGCGCCAGTCAAACGGCTTGTTGTATAAGACCGCTGCATGCAAGGAGCTGAGCAAGCCCAGTATTAAAATGGCTGACCAGTAGTAAAGATTAAAGCGTAGTAATTTCCCCAGACTGAAAAACGGCATATCCGGCCCCACCGGTTGAACTGCCCTGAGTATAAATGACACGGCAGCTTTTGCCGACAGCGCAGGATAACCGGATGAAAATCCGGGGTAAAGCTGGCTGAAATCTTCATAAAACTGCCATTTTTGTCTGGCGGCCTTCAGGTATGCTGTCATATAACTTTCACTAACGGAGTGAGCTGTTGGTTGATACTGATACCATGCTGCCCGAGCTGGCTCAGCTGCAACAGTTAATTGACACAGCCCCGCCAGAATTACAGGTTGAATTGCTCGCCAGCATACCGCATATGGCAGAGCGTTTGCCGTTATATGGCCTGGCACTTGGCAACCGCAGTGCATCTGTTCCGGCAGTCGTGCTGGTAGGGGGCATTCATGGCCTGGAGCGTATCGGTACCCAGGTGGTGCTGGCTTATTTGCAAACCTTACTTAACCGCTTACCCTGGGATCTTTGCCTGCAACATACGCTGGCGCATTGCTGTATTTATTTTATCCCACTGGTTAACCCGGCCGGCATGGCCAATGGCTGGCGGGCTAATGGCAATAGCGTTGATTTAATGCGTAATGCCCCGGTGGAATGTACCGAAGGGGCGGCCTGGCTGGTTGGTGGTCAGCGTATCAGCCGCACCATTCCCTGGCATCGTGGCCGTAGCGATAAAATGGAAGCAGAAAGTCAGGCGGTAACCGATTTTATTCAGCACGAGCTGTTTAACCGGCCGTTTTCACTGGTACTGGATTGTCATTCCGGCTTCGGCACTACTGACCGCTTATGGTTTCCTTATGCGAAAAGCCGCCGTGAGCCTATAGCGCATCTGGCTGAAATGTACCGGCTGCGCGAATTGCTGTTTCAAACCTACCCGCACCAAAATTATATTTTTGAGCCGCAATCGCAGCACTATTTGTGCCATGGTGATTTATGGGACTACCTGTACGATTTATCACTGACGCACAACACCACTATGTTGCCGTTAACACTGGAAATGGGCTCGTGGAACTGGGTGCGGAAAAACCCGTTTCAGCTGTTATCCAGCCTGGGCATGTTTCATCCGGTAAAGCCGCACCGGGTAAGGCGGGTGCTGCGCAGCCACCTTATTCTGATTAATTTTCTTATTAACAGCACCATGTCATATCAAAACTGGTTGCCGCAGGTTAACCGCCCGCAGTTACAGGCACAGGCCAGAGCCATATGGTATTAGCCGATGATGCCACACCAGTACTGCTGATCCGTGGCCTTACCCGCGAGCAGCGGCACTGGGGCGAATTTAAAACCCTGCTGAGTGCTGCTTTGCCAAACCCGGTGCTGAGCTTTGACTTTGCCGGTACCGGCCAGCTGTATCAGCAGCGCTCGCCTGGCAGCATAAGTGGTTTGCGCCAGTCGGTGCGCCAGCAATGGCAGCAGGCGCCACAGTATAACGGCAGGGTGCATTTGCTGGCTATTTCACTGGGCGGAATGCTGGCGGCCGACTGGGCGGCGCAGTATCCGCATGAAGTGGCCTCGGTCACGCTGATTAACAGCAGTGCCAAGCCGTTGTCGCCGTTTTACCGCCGTTTGTGCTGGCGTAATTACCCGGCTATTTTGCGCAGTATCATCGCGGGGGCCGCGCAGCGCGAACAGGCTATTTTGCAATTAACCAGCGCCAGGCCCACAGAACATACCGACATCGTTGCCAGTTGGCAATTGTGGCAGCAGCAAAGGCCGGTAAGTAAAAGCAATGCACTGCGCCAGTTATGGGCGGCCAGCCGCTTTGTGGTAACGCCGTCGCCGCAGTGTCCCACTTTGTTATTTAGCAGCCTCGGCGATACGCTGGTGAGCCCGCAGTGCTCGCTTGATTTAGCCCGTTACTGGCAGGTAGCGCATATTCAGCACCCCTGGGCCGGGCACGATTTAGCGCTGGATGACGCACCGTGGCTGGTAGCGCAATACCAGCAGCAGCTTGCCGCTATCAGGCAGGCTGGGCGCTAAACTGGGCTACAGTAAAGGGGTTGCTGTTAAGCTGATTTAAGTCAAATTCACTGAGGCAGCGTAGTTTCAGCTCGGCCAGGTCAAACTTTTCCAGGTGCCAGTCGTGCACAGCAGGTAAGGCTATTACTTGCATCCCGGCCGCCTTGGCTGCACTTAGCCCGGTGTAAGAGTCTTCAAATACCAGGCAATGCTGTGGCGCTACGCCAAGGTTTTCTGCTGCCAGCAAATAAATATCCGGCGCCGGTTTGCCTTGCTGTACCATCTCTACCGAGCAGTGGGTATTAAAGTAATGGCGGATCTGCAGTTTTTCTAAGGTGGTGTCCATTAAAAAACCGGGTGAGTTAGTTGCAAGGCCAGTAGGTATTGCCGCTTGCTTTAGCCGGTTTAGTAACGGCAGCAAGCCTTTTTTCGCTACGCCGCGCAGCTTTATCTGCGTGGCAACATGTTGCAATACAGCTTGCTCGGCTTCATCCAGTGACATAGACGACCATGGCGACTGCTGATACCAGTGCGCAGTAACGGCTTTGGTGGTCATGCCGACAGTTTGCTGCTGGCGCTGCGGGCAAATCGTTACGCCAAGGCTGCCAAATACCTCAAGCTCAGCCTGATGCCACATAGGCTCTGAATCAATCAGTACGCCGTCCATATCAAAAATAACTGCCTGGATCATAATATTCCTGCTGTTGTCTCTGCTGTGTTACAAGGCAAAACTCAGATGAGGTTTACCGGCAATATACGCACAGCGAAAGGTATCAAAGTAGTGTTGCAATGCTGTGGCAGCGCTATTATCGTTCGCCAGCTTCAGTACTTCAATGGCAATTCCCATTCACCCCAATCACTTGGTTTAACCCTGATGTTAACCCAGGCGCATTTGCAGCTTATCGCCGCCAATTTCAATAATATCGCCGGCGTTAATTTGCCGGCGTTTGCGGGTTTCTACTTCGCCATTCACTTTTACCAAACCGCTGTCTATGGCTGCTTTTGCTTCGCCGCCACTGCTAAGCAGGCCCTCAAATTTGAGTATTTTATACAGCTCTACCGCGGGTTTGCTCAGTATTACATCACGCATGTCAGATCCTTAGCAGACTACTCTGCTGATTCAGTAAAATTAAGGTGGGGTTTGCCGACAATGTAAGCGCGGCGAAATACGGCAAAGTATTCGGCCAACGCTATTGCGGCGGCGGTATCATTCGCCAGTTTTAATACTTCTATAGCGACCTCGGCAGTGCATAGTTGATGCAAATGCGCCGCTTCGCGCAGCTGATAGCTTGAGCCCTGCTGTGGCTGAATACCCAGCACCGGCAAGTTAGCTAAATAGGGGCTTTTAAACATCTTCTTCGCTTCACGCCAGGTGCCGTCCAGCATAATAAACAGCGGTATCTTGCCGTTTTGCACGGCGCTAAGTTCCAGCGGGCTGTTGATACAACGCTCAGCTTCAGCGTATTGCTGCGGAAATACCACTATCGGGGCATAACGCGCATCGGCCAGCAGTGCCAGCATGGCTGCGTCGGGTTTTGTTCTGTCCCAGATAAAGGCATGATTATCGGCGATAACATCGGCAATAATGCGACCGGTATTGCTGGGTTTGTAACACTCGCCGGTGTACATAATAAAACAAAAGGCGCTGTTACTGCTGACGCCGGGTTTACTGGCGCAAATGCAGTCGCTGGCCGGCAGCAGGCACTGCTCACAGCGTTTAACTTTGCTGCCACGGGCGTTAAACACCCGGGTGGCTTTTGCCAGCTCCTGTGTGCGTAAACGCAGCACTGAATTTGTATGTGACATCTTGCTTCTGCTAACAACCGGGCGTTAAGGGGCGGCTATTGTAGCCGCTTTTATACCCGTCGTCTTTCAAAATGCACGGGTGTTGGCTGCTGCCGTTTACCCCAATCACTTAGTACAGCTAAGCTCATGGGGATTCACGGCCTTGCCGCCTACGTGCATGTCGAAATCCATTGGGTATGCTACACTGCGCGCTGATTTTTCTGCCGGAATCTACCGTGTCGATAGCCCGCCAAGCCTCTGAAATTACCCTGCCTGCTGTCAATAACGGCTGGCATACTGTGCTGCAGTTTCTTTGCAGTCAGTTTCCGTTTATCAGCGAGACTATCTGGCGTCAGCGTATTGCTGCAGGCAAAGTGCATTGGTTTAACGGCGCGGTTATTAGTGCAGATACGCCTTTTATGCCAAGCAAACGGCTGTGTTATTACCGTGAAGTCACGGCTGAGCCGGCTATCCCGTTTGCCCATGAAATTCTGTACCGGGACCAGCATATTATTGTCGCCGATAAGCCGCATTTTTTGCCGGTAACGCCAGGCGGTGACTATGTTAATGAGTGCTTACTGGCGCGCTTACAGCGCGACACCGGCTTAAGCGACATTGTACCGCTGCACCGGCTGGACCGCGATACTGCCGGCCTGGTACTGTTTTCTGTTAATGCCCAAAGCCGGCCGGCTTATTACCAGTTGTTTAGTGAGGGCACTATCCATAAGCAATATCAGGCAGTGGCGCGGTTAACACCGCAGGCTGCCACAGCTGCGTTACCAAAGCAGTGGCATATTGCAAACCGGATTGAGAAAAGCACACCGCGCTTTATTAATGCCATAGTGGCCGGTGAGGTAAATGCGCAATCAACTATCAGCCTGGTGGCGAAAAGCGGCGAGCTCGGGTTGTTTGAGCTGACACCACACAGCGGTAAAACCCATCAGCTGCGCCTGCATATGCTTAGTTTGGCGATGCCGATTTTGCATGATACTTATTACCCCAAGCTGCAACCGAAGCAGGCGCCGCAGTTTGATAAGCCGTTGCAATTGCTGGCAAAACAGTTAAGTTTTACTGATCCGCTAACGCAAGAACAGCAGCAATTCAGCAGTAAACAGCAGCTGTCGGCCTGGCTGGGTTAAGCTTTCGCATGCTGCTGTAACAGCTTATCCAGCTGATTAGCAAAGGCCTGGCGATCGCTTTGGTTTAGCGGTGGCGGGCCGCCGGTATGCACACCGCTGCCGCGCAGGGTGTCCATAAAATCACGCATCGTCAGCTTTTGTTTAATGGTGTCGTTGCTGTACAGCTCGCCGCGCGGGTTCAGCGCATGGCCGCCTTTGGCCAGCACGTCGGCCGCCAGCGGAATATCTGCGGTGATCACCAAATCGCCGGCTTCACAACGGCGCACTATTTCGTTGTCGGCTTCATCAAAGCCGCTGGACACCGTAATGGCCGAGATGAACTTTGAAGGCGGTACGCGGATGGGTTGATTCGCCACCAGCAGTGTTGCTATCTGTTTGCGCTCAGCGGCGCGAAAAATAATGTCTTTAATCACCACCGGGCAGGCATCGGCGTCGACGTATATTTTCATCTGTCAGGATTTTCCGTTTAGTAGTGGCTGCAGGTGCGGCAGTATAGCAGTTGCCGGCAGGCCACGCTCGCCCCGGACGGCTGCCAGTTGGTCTGCCGCAGTACCATGCAGATAACCCCCCAATGCCGCTGCATCAAAACCGGTTAAACCCTGTGCCAGCAGCGCGGCAATAATGCCGGACAATACATCGCCCATACCACCACCGGCCATGCCGGGATTGCCGCAGTCAAGCCTGGCCAGCTGTTGCCCCGGCCCGGCGATCAGGCTGGCATGGCCTTTTAGCAATACAGTGCCGCCAAAGCGTTGCTGCAGTTGTTGCACAGCCGCGACTCTGTCGTGCTGAATATCGGCGCTGCTGCAACCGAGCATACGTGCGGCTTCCCCCGGGTGTGGCGTCAGCAGCCAGCTATCGCGTTTTAAGCGCTGTTGTTCAGCCGCAGGTATTGCCGCCAGATAATTCAGCGCATCGGCGTCGAGTAACAGCGGTTTATCAGATGCCAATGCCTGAGCCAGTAAAGCGGTACCCCAGCTGCACAGGCCAAGACCCGGTCCTGCCAGCAGCACGGTGGCCCGCGTGATCATGTCATTAATGTGTTGGTGGCTTACCATCACTTCCGGCTGACGGCACAGCATAGCGTTGACATGCTCCGGCCGGGTGAACAAGCTGACTAAACCTGCCCCGCAGTGCACTGCGCTTTGCGCCGCCATTATTGCCGCGCCGCCATAGCCGTGGTCGCCACCGATCACCAGGACATGGCCAAAGTCGCCTTTATGCGCTTGTGGCGATCTGGCGGGCAATAAGCGGTTTAGCCAATGGGCTGTAACCGGCGAAATAGTGGTTGCGCTCATCATTAACTGTCCTGTGTAGCGAAGTTATAGTGATAAAGCTAGTGCGGTTCGTTGCTGCTGTCATCCTGATAAGCATGGTAAAAGCGCATACTGTCGGGGTAGGGGAAAATATCTTCTACCACGCCATTGCGGATATTTTGCTGTTTTTGCCGCCAATAAGCGGCATCAAGCAATTCAGGATGTTTGCTAAACAGCAATTCGCGGATTTGCGGCTGCGGCGTCACAAAGGTGGCCATCTGCTCGGGGAATACGTCACCCGGTGCGGCACACACTGTGCCTTCAGCAAACAGCGCATCCTCGTAGTTATCGGTTTTCGGAAAGCTTCTGAAATTAACATCCAGCATATACTGCACTTCGTCGTAGTCGTAAAACACTACGCGTTTGTGCCGTGTTACGCCAAAGTTTTTCAGCAGCATATCACCGGGGAAAATATTGGCGGCCAGCATCTGTTTAATCGCCTGGCCGTAGTCGTCCATAATATGCGCTTTTTCTTCCAACGAGGCGGTTTCCAGATAGATATTCAGCGGGATCATCCGCCGTTCAATATACAGGTGTTTAATTACCACCAGTTCATCTTCAAAGCTAAGTGAGTCGCCGATAACCTGCTGTAATTCTTCGAGTAATTCAGCCGAAAAACGCTTTTTCGGCAAGGCGACATAAGAGTATTCCAGCGTATCGGCCATGCGGCCAACGCGGTCATGTTTTTTAACCAGCAGGTAGCGCGCTTTTACCGTGTCGCGGCCAAATTCTTTGCTGGGGGCAAACTTGTCGCGGATCACTTTAAACACATAAGGAAACGATGGCAGGGTAAACACCATCATTACCATGCCGCGAATACCCGGTGCGGCAACAAACTGATCATTGCTGTTGTCCAGGTGGCCCAGCAGCTCGCGGTAAAATTCGGTTTTGCCCTGTTTGTGTAAGCCAATACTGGCATATAGCTCGGCCAGGGTTTTATGCGGCAGTAACTCGCGTAAAAAATGCACCAATGCCGATGGCACCTGGGTAGCCACCATAAAATAAGCGCGCGAGAAGCCGAAAATAATCGTCATCTGTTTGGCGTCTGTTACCAGGGTATCGATATATAAGCCGGCGCCTTCGCGGTGCAGCAGCGGAATAATAAACGGCTGCTGGCCATCCGGCGTGACTGCGCGGCCAACAATATAAGCGGCTTTATTGCGGTAAAATACTGACCTTAAAATATCAAACCGAATTTGATACACCGGATGGCGGCCATGGCTGGACTGCGCCATAAAGCTTTTTACAATCAGGCGGATATCCCGGTCCAGGTTAATAAAGGGCGTAATAAAGCCAAAGCCGGAGACAATATTGCGGATAGTTTGCTTTAAGCCGTCCTGGGCCGGAAAGTAGCTGTCGTATACCGATGCTACCGGCGCCGGCAAATGCTGTTTGCTTAGCGTCGACTCAACAAAAATATTCTTATTGTGAAAGTACTTACGCTCAAATAGCTGGCAAAACACCGAGTTATAAAAGGTTTCGGCCAGTTCGGCCTGAGGGTGAAACGCCAGAAACTCCATATAGTGCTGCTTTACCTGCTGCCACAGTGTTTCGTTTAAGCACTGGGTTGGCAGTTCGGTAGCCAGATGGGCAATAGCTTCGGTAACGCGCTGATCATAAAACGAAATGCGGTCTGAACTGTCTTGCTGAAAAGCGCGCCAGTCGGCCAGCTCAAAACGTTGTTTGGCTTTGGCGGTAATAGCCTGAAATAAGCTGAAGTGGCGGCGAAAGCCCTTTAAGATTATTTCAGCAATTTGTTTCGCCTGACTCATATAGCGGCCTGCGGTTAAGGTTCTGGCGGTTGTCTGATTAGCGTACTCTAATCAGGAAGCCACTGAATTACCAGTAACACCTGCGGTAAGTTGCTACCGCAGGTGTTACAGAGTTTAATCCGGTTGGCTCAGGTTTGCGCCTGCAGGAGTTTGGGGTTGTACGCTATCGCCATAGTCAAATACTACTGCCAACACTAATACTACCGAAGCCGCTAACATTAACTTTAACAGCAGGGGCAAACAAAAGCGGAACCAGTGGCCGTAAGGAATACCGGCAATACCGATAATGCCCATTAATACCGCATTGGTGGGGATAATCATATTAGAAAAGCCATCACCAAACTGATATGCCAGCACGGCAACCTGGCGCGGAATGTCGAGTAAATCGCTTAGCGGCACCATTAACGGCATAGTGACATAGGCCTGGCCGCTGCCGGAGGGAATAAAGAAATTCAACAGGGTTTGAATAACCAGCATACCCACAGCGGCCGCTTCTGCGCCGACATAGGATAATGGCAGCGACATACCATGCACCAGCGAGTGCAAAATCTGGCCATCTTCCATAATCAGAGAAATACCGCGTGCCACGCCAATTAACATTGCGGTGGTGGTCAACTCCATGGCGCCGTCAATAAACTTTTGCGCGGCAGTGTCGGTAGAAATACGGCCCACTACGGCAGTAAACAGGCCCCAGGCAACAAAGCAGGCGCTTAGCTCGTATAAGTACCAGCCATGCACCCGAATACCATAAGCTACCACGGCAATGGTGCCAACAAAGCTGGCTAAAATCAGTTTATGGTTTAGTGCCAGCTGCGGGTAAGTGGCGGTTTGTTTATCACCCAGCGGGCAGGGTAAATCGGCTACCATCGAGTTAGCCGGATCAGCCAGTACCTTTTTGGCGTAGCTCCAGACATGATGAAAACCAATCAGCACAAAGGGAATAAAAATCGCCAACCGCAGTTCCATGCCCGACAGTACCGGCACTTCGGCAATTTGCTGGGCAATAATCACTGTAAAAGGGTTAATAGCCGATACGCCATAACCAATGCCGTAACCGGCGACGGTCATGCCGACAGCGGTCATCGCATCCAGCCGCATCGCTTTACACAGCGCAACTAAAATCAGCACAAAGGGAATATACTCACCGGCAGTGCCGATAGCGCTGGACGCCATGGCAAAACAGAACACCACCATAAAGATCAGCATATGTGGCTTTTCGCCAAACCGGGTCAGCAGGCGGCCGATCAGCGCATCTACCGTGCCGGTAGCGCGGGCGATAGACAGCACACCGCCTAAAATCATCACAAAGAAAATCACATCCTGGGCGCTGGCAAAAGCGCGTGGTATGGCGGTTAACAATTGCCACGGGCTTAAGTACTGGCGTTCTTCTACTAAAGCAAAGGTGCCGGGCACCACTGCAGAGCGGCCATTGGCCAGGGTTTGGGTTTCAAAAAAGCCTTGCGGTACTATCCAGGTGGCGATCATCGCCAGTACCATCATGCCAAACAGCAAAGTAAGGGTGTGTGGTACCCGTAAAAATTTAGCCATAGGAGAAAAAGCCCTGTATCGAATCGTTATTATGTACTGCTGAGCAGTCGTTATTTCGGCGCGACAGTCTACCTCAGGGCGGCGTACAGAACAAATCAGCGGCTACAAAGGCTGTGTTGTGTTAGGTAAGGCATGTTGCCGGCACTGTAATATGGCGGTATTTAACGCAGGTAGATATTGGCTGGCAAAGGTTGGAGACAGATAAAACCCGGTGCCGCGGCTGTGGTGTTTTTTTAGCAGCAGCTGATGTTGCTCTATGCTGGATTGTACGCTGGCAAGCAAAGAAAAAGGCAGGGATACGGCGTTTATCCGGTGGTTTAACAGCAGGGGTATCAGCTCGTTGTAATCAGATACCGGATAAATATTGTTGTAGCCCTGGCGGGCCAGATGGTCTTGTTGCGGTGAACCGCGCTTAACGGCAATAGATAATTGCTTATCGTCTAAATTAAGGCTGTTGTCTTTAAATAAAAAATAGTCATGATCTATTTTTACATATTGGCTTGGCTGCAAATACGCGCTGCGTTGTTCAGTAAAGCCCAGCGAAAAGCCAATATCCAGTTCATTTTCTGCCAGCATTTTCAATAAGCGGTTAGTCGGCATGGCCTGCCACTGAATATCAATATTCAGCTGTTGCTCAATGCAGTCGGTTACTTCTTTATAGCCAAATTCATGCTCTGGCAGAATTTTATTGTTTTGCAATTGCAGGGCAGGGAAAGATTCAACAGTACCCCCCCGAATAATTATTGGCTCTGTCGTAGCAGGCAAAGTGCTGAGCATAACCAACAAAATAAACATTTATTATGTCCTTTAATATTTCGGATAAAAGGGCCATAGTATTTCGTAATTTGTTTAATTTGTCAGCTATTTAATATACTTTGGCAGGTATTTGGCGCTACAACCTAATAACCAGGGTGTCGGCCAGTTTGTCCTGAATGGCCTGACGGTTTGGGTCCCAGTATACTTGCAAAAAGCCCAGCAAGCCGGTGGCGATACCAGCACTGTAACCACCCTGACGGCCAAAAGCGCCCCACAGCGAGATCGGCTTGTTGTCCAGTTGCACTACGCGAATGCCGCATAATTTTTTGCCAATAGTCTGGCCATTATTCCAGGCTATAAACAGCGTAAAATAGCCGATAGCCCAGCCAAAACCGATACCTAAATCGGCCAGGATACCCTGCACCCATTTCAGTATACTGTGATCAGACTTTTGCAACCGTTGCCACAGCGATGCTCTGGTAATTGATGTGACAGGCTCCGGCTCGGTTGTTGTACCTTGTACTGTCGCGCTCATTTGTTCTACCGTAGCGCCAATTTTGAGGCTGGTAATTGCTTCTGTCATCACTGAAGCTTTTTCGCTGGCAGACAACTGGCTTATATCCAGTAAGTCGCTAAGCATTTCTTCCCGTTCGGCAATGCTTAGCTGGGTTTTCTGCAGTTGTTGCACTACTGCCTGCAACTGTTTTTGGGCACAGGCTGCATCGCAGTCGGCCTGGCTTAACCGCAAGGCATTCGCCGATACGGCGGTGCTGTCAGTCACACGTTTAATCGCAGTGTCAGAGGGTAGCGACGATGTCCAGTTATGGCTGGTAAACAGCACCAGTGCCGTACAGGCCAGAATAGCTACCTGCCCGGTTTTGGCCGCCTGCCAGCGTGACCATGCCAGGTACGTCAGCATAGGCAACAGAAAAATCAGGCTGCCGGAAGTAAGGGCGGCAATAAAAAAACCGTCAATCAGTATCGCCACACCACGGCGCGCCGGCCTGGCCAATGGCTTGCCAATTAACTCCGGTGCTACAGCAAATACATGTGGCGTAACCACACGCCGTACCTGGCGCTCCGTAAGCTGTTTACCGCTGCTATCAACAAAGGTGTCGGGTGCCACTTCAGAAATTGTAGCATTATCGGCAGGGGGGATTGTGCTCATAGCTTATCGGGCTCTAACTGGCTGAATTAAAATTACTTTAAACAGAGCGCGCAGCTAATGCAATGCGCAAAACATAACTTTGGCCACTCAGGCTGTAGCCGTTATCAATTTAGCTATGCGAAATACTTATTAAATCAAACACATGTTTGCAGCCAAATCCATTGTTGCGCCGTAATACCAAGGCGTTCAGCAAATGCCATATAGTCATCACACTGTGCTTTGTCTGGTGTTTTGCTGCGTGCCAGTAACCAGGCGTAGTCTGTTGACGGGCCTACAACCAGCACCAGGCTGTAGTCAGCGCTTAGTTTGGCTACATTATAGCTGCCGTAAAAAGGGCCAAAAAACGATACCTTAAGCGCGCCGGTATTGCTGTCGCCAACAAAGTAAGCCTTGCCTTCAGCCTGTTGCCACTCGTTATCTGCAGCATTAAAACCGCGGTTAATTACTTTAACGCCGCCATCATCGCGTAAGCTGTAGTTAGCCGTTACTTCGGTTAAACCACGCTCAAAACGGTGGTCCAACCGGGCAATTTCATGCCATTCGCCCAGATAGCGGTTAAGTTCAAACGGTGTTACCGGTTTAACACCATCCGGCACGCCGGTACAACTTTGCAGCAACATGCTACTGGCTAAAAGTAATGCAATTTTAAGCAAAAATTTCATAACAACCTTTTGTTTTGGCCGTAAAACACTAATACTACGCCGCTAAACCGGCTTTGTATCAATTAAGCTGCACATTTCTGTACTGGTGCGGGGGAGTTAAGCAGATGTCACCGCGTATTTTACTGGTCAGTGATATATTTGGCCTTTGTACCGGGCTTAACCGGCTGGCACAGGATTTGGCCGCCAATGCGGCTGTGCAGATACAGCTTATCGATCCCTATCAGGGCACGGCGCAACAGTTTGCCGATGAGCAACAGGCTTATGCCGCTTACAGCACCCAGTGTGGCCATGATATTTATGCCGGGCAGGTTTTGCAGGCACTGCAAACAGTACAGCAGCCGTTTGAGCTTGCTATTGGTTTTAGCGCCGGTGCCAGTGCACTATGGCGAGCTTTGGCGGGCATAGAAACCAGCACAGTAAAACAGGCAGTATTATTTTACCCCGGTCAAATTCACCGGCATCTGTGTGTGACGCCGCAAGTGCCAACGCAGGTAATCTTTGGCGATAGCGAGCCGCATTTTGCTGTTGCCGATATCTGCGCGCAGTTGCAGCAACAACCGGCAGTAAGTGCCGTTACCACGCCGTTTGCCCATGGTTTTATGAACCCGGCATCCAAAGCTTTTAACGAGGCAGCTTACCGGCAGTATCTGGCAGTGTTAACCCGGCTAGCGGTTGGGCATACTTAGTTAACAACATTATTAAACACAACATCAGGCATTATGGAAAAACCTAATAAAACCAAGAAGAAAACCGCAGGCTTTTACTGGTTACTAACATTGTTTACCGGCGCTGCATGGGTCGGCTGCGCATTGATTTTTGCCGATCTTTGCCTGAGTTTTGGTGGCGGCAATAACAGTGGTTGTACAAGCACCTTTGATTATCCGGATATTATTACCGCTATTGCTATTATCGGTGTAGCAATATTAATTCCGGTGTTCTGTGTTGCTGGCTTTGTGGCACTGGTAGTGACGTTTTTCCGGCGATCGTAAACCACATTTCGGTCCAGCCAACATCTGAGAACAGTTGCAGCAGCTACTGCGCTCAGTTGTGTTGTTCCAGCTCAGCCAGCCTGGTTTTTAGCTGCTCATTACGTTGTTTTTCTTTTTGCAGCATCAGTTTTAGCTGCACTACTTTGGCTGCAACCTCATCATCTTGCAACGCTTTAAGCCGTGGCTCGCCGCTTTGTGGGTCGATGATCTTTTTTGCTCTGGCATTGCAGGTGGGGCAGCTGTGTACATCAGACATTATTAACTCCTAACTGGTTTTTGCTGTATTGGTTGATATAATCAACTTAATTATTGGGTTTTTAGTTGATAATGTCAACTTGTTGATGGTGTTTAAGGCAGCGTTATGGATGAAAAGCGGGATTTGCTCGACCAACTGCAACAGCTAACTGCGGAATTACGCGGCCAGTTTTTTCAGCAACTGGCCCCAGAATTACCGGGGCTAACAGCAATGCATGGCCGCCTGCTGCTGATGCTGGCTGTAAAACCAGGCAGCACAGCGCAGCAACTAACACAGCTTTTAAGGCGGGATAAAGCGCAAATTACCCGGTTGTTAAA
Source organism: Rheinheimera pacifica (assembly GCF_900108485.1). GTDB lineage: Bacteria > Pseudomonadota > Gammaproteobacteria > Enterobacterales > Alteromonadaceae > Alishewanella > Alishewanella pacifica. The sequence goes on from NZ_FNXF01000015.1 coordinate 113,597, forward strand.
TGACTTACAGCAAGCTGCTTTATTACAGCGCCAAAACGATCCTGCAGATGGCAGGCGCCAGCTACTGGTATTGTCGGCACAAGGCCAGCAATTAGCCGCAGAGCTAAAGGCAAAAAAACGCCAGATAGCCGGCAAAATGCTGGTTGGCCTAACTACAGAGCAGCAAGCGCAGGTAGCGCAAGCGCTGGCGCAGATGTACCAGAACTTAGTAAATACTTAAGTTACTGCGCTAGTGCAGTTGTGGGAAATACCAGTAACGGCAGCCAGAGAGCAGAAGCATTTTTTGCTGAATTTATGGCGTGACTGGCACAGCTTCCAATAGCGCCACAATAGTGCTGTTATTGTTTAACCCGGCTAAATCAAGCAGGTAGCCTTTTTCCAGCGCTTGCATACTTTGGTTTGCCAGCAGCTCTTTTACCCGCTGCTCTTCATTATTAACAATGGCGGTTTTCAGTGCCGCATAGTGCATAAAACTACGTGACTCTTCTTCAGGTTGCTCAGTTTGCTCAGATGTCATTAATCAGGCTCCATTGTGTTTAAAGCGGCCCGTTTTAACGCTATTAAAACGGGCTTTATTAGTTACCCTGAGATAGCTAACTAACTCAGCTTAATTAACTACCTTCAAACGAGGTAATATCCAAGGTAACATCGCACGTTAATAACCTGGATATCGGGCAGGTTAGTTTGGCCTCTACCGCCGCTTTTTCAAAATCTGCACCGCTCATACCCGGTACTTTGGCATCTAACCAAATTTCGGATTTTGAGATAGTAAAACCGTCACCTTCTTTTACCAGTGTAATAGCTACCTTAGATGCTAAGCTACCTTTACTAAAGCCGAGCTTCGCCAGGCCAAAAGACAGCGCCATCGTAAAACACGATGCATGCGCCGCAGCGATTTGCTCTTCCGGGTTGGTGCCTGCTTTGTCTTCAAACCGGGTATTAAAGCCATAAGGCTGATCTTTCAAAGCGCCCGATTCAGTAGAAACATGTCCTTTACCGTCTTTGCCAAGACCTTCATATTTTGCAGTAGCCCATTTGATAATAGCCATGTGGTTCTCCTTAGTTGATAAGCAGTGTTGTCGATAACGAGAATGTTATCCGCGCGGTTAAGCTACCCATACTGCAGCAAGAGCTGTTCCAGACTGGCAAGAGCGCGCCAGCAGGGCGTTTTAGCAAAAGCCCCCTTTGCCCGGCCCGGTAAGGTATTCACGGTAGGGAGGGAGAATTGTAAAAATTGCAGGGTTTAACGAACTTGGCATCAAGCCAACTGAAATACCTGTTCAAAAACACAGTTTGGTCTTTGAGTTTTTTATCAGCAACTCGCGGGTGCAAAAACTGCAAGTTGCAACAACAAAAATTGCTACAAGATAAAAATGCTTGATTTACATTCAACTAGCGACCTAGACTGGAACTAATTTTGCAACTTGCGGGATTCGAGCAACGCAACTCGCGGGTTTTGATCCTTTGAATAAGCTGCTATGTGAATTGGGGAATATGAGCATTTTAAGGAAAGAAGCACTTTGGATGAGGAGAAAAATCGAGTCCATTGCTTACGATGATACGCTCCTTTTCAGTCCTGATTTCCCAATAAACGCATGTAAGCATGCTTCTTTGTTATATTGCTTCCATATGAGAAAGAAAGGTTTTAGCGGGCCATTAGAGCTTGTGTTTGGTGTATCTCCAATGCGTGCCAGTGAAGTTGGGCATTGGTGGGTTGAAAGTGGTAGTACATTAATCGATATAACCGCTGATCAATTTAACCTGATTTCTGATAATGCGCTAAGTAACAAAATAAAGAAGAAAAGACAGTATTTATCGGTATATTGCTGTCCGATTGAGCAAGCTCCACACCTAAAAGTGTTCAATACAGTTTCAAAGGAACGTAGGGCTTGGAATGCTGACGAAATCAGTGAAGATTATCTTGAGAATTTAGAAATATTGTACGGTCGTTTGTCTGGATAGAAATTCACATAACAAACGCCTAAAACAACGCG
>NZ_FNXF01000016.1 GCF_900108485.1 Rheinheimera pacifica
GTCACGTGGTGTATTCAATTCAAAGCTGCCGGCGGTGCTTTTCATGGTTTTGGCAGAGCTGCCGTTCTTGCGATTAGGGGCTTCATCTTGCTCAAGGTGCTGCTCTAACTCGGCCTGCATCGCTGCTTCGGTCAGTTGTTTAATTAACGGCGTTAAGATACCGTCTTTACCAGACAAACCTTTGCCATCACGTAATGCCTGAATGGCTGCTTGTATATCGAAAGTTGGGTTGGTCATGTGTCATCTCGTTTTCGCTTAGTTTAATGAAATGACACAGAATTTTGAACACTACCTCGGATAACGGTAAAAAGTACCGCTATGATTGACATCAAACAGATGTGACTAAGCTAATGCAACCACTGCCATCATTAACATTCGTAACGAACATTATTAGACCAGCGGCTTTGCGTCCTGACCTTTCGGTACAGTTTGCCTTTTAATTGTCTTAGCTTGAAACGAGAACGCTACTGCATTAACGCAAGCTGAACGGACAGCAAGATATACAAATAATTACAAATTCACAAGTTGTTTTTTAGCCAATTTCGCAACAAGCTTTACAAATCAAGTATTAAGTAATGATAATTTTTGCGGGAGGAGGAAAAGCAGAGAAACGGGGGAGGAGTTGCTTTACAACAGAACAGTGGCGCAGCAAGTTGCACCACTGCAGGCAGTTACTTGATACAGCGAGCTACAGCATTATTGGGGAAATACTCATGATCCCTCTGACAACTCATGACCCGTCTTGTTATTTTTTAAAGTGAAATCAAGAGTTACTGTACTCATAGCATCTGAACCTGTGGGGCATATAGCTGCACGGCTAAACAATCTCTCTGCATTTCTGGAAAATACTCTTTCAGGAGTACTGACGATTTCAACAAACTCTTTATGAAAACCTGCACCATCAAATACTTGAGTAACTACCACCTTCCCCTCAATCCCATCACGGGCAGCCTGAACAGGATATCTTGACATCCTGGGGAGGTATAAGAATTTTTCTGGAGCAATTGCCAATTGCTGACACAAGTCCAGTGCCAAAGGCACATACAATCCCTTTTTATGTAACCATAGCGCACTGTCCAGCCAAAGAGCTGATGCTTTTAGCTCCAGAACAACTGCTTTGTGGAAACCTTCTTCATCCATTTCGGCTCTAAACTCACGCATACATACTTGGTACGCATCCTCTAATAATTCACTTCTTTTTGTCTGCCATGACAGCTCCGTTAAGCCAAACTTACAGTCGGCGATATAACTTTCATAATTTTTTCTTTCCTGCTCTTGTTGCATAGCACTGAGCTGCTTGTAGTATTTTTCTACAGTATTGCCATCTTTTTTATCGTGAACTTTCTGGGATTTATCCGCTGCACAAGCTGAAAGTCCTGCCAATAACACCACAAGACACAACCGCGATTTTAATTGATCCATAGAACTCATCCAAAACAAGGTGACATTAAAATATTTTATAAAAAATATCGGACTTCCGCGCCAATGACCACGGCAAGAAAATACTGACAAGTTCACTATGGCTAGTGGAAATTAGTCGGTTTTATATCTCGCTTATTTTAAGCCGGACTCTTTTCGGTATGTCACCAGAGAAAATGCCACTTTTAGTTTCTGTGATTATACATTCTAAGCGATATGTTTTTCCGGACTTAGCCTGCAGAGCTTGCTCGGAAATTGCTCTAACGCTATCAGTACCGCAACGGAACACAACAATATATTTTCCAGGCTCTAAATAAATATCTTTCATTATCGGTTTCAAACCGCCGGTAAGCTTTTTGTCACCAACAATAATATTCTTCTTCATGTCGGACACACTCAAAATGCTGGCAAATACAGGGCCTTCACCTGGTATGTTATGGCTCTCTATTTTAGCCAGCTTGCTATGCGCTATCTGGCTGGGGTTATAAGTGGTCACCAATGTGCTACATGCGTTCACTAAAGATAAAATAGCTACCAGGAAAATAATTTTCATATCAACGCCGCTCATCAAAAACCACCACACACCAAAAATTATATTCACTTGTTACTTTTTCACCATAAAAACAACTATTTATATTTTTTCATATCTGCCGAAATAACTTTAAATGTCATCTCCCACTCCCGTTTTGCAACTTCCGCCAACTTATCCCGGGTCTTAATAAAAGCATCGCAATCTTTCCCTGCCACCAAGCTCATCAGTTTTAAACCATGAGTCATACGCTCAGCATACAACTTGCTCAACTCAGGCCTCGACAGCAATCCGACACTATAGTTAAGCAACTGATCTTCAGTCATTTTTGCCGCTTTCTTTAGTTCAGCTAGCATTGGCTTAAGTTTATCCTGACCTTGTGCATCTAATGCCGTCATTTCGGCTAACTGCTCCATAACGTAACCTTCTCCTTTTTCTGCCTTACACAGTTCCAAACCATGAGCAGAAAATGCCAATAACGTTAAAAAAAAGCTCAATAATATCCGCATTCCTTCACCCTACCTACAAAGAACAAATAAAAGTTATTTTTTAATTTTCAATGGATTATATATAAAACTATTTATTTTTTTGCAAAATCATCATCTGAAAGACCTTCAGCATCATTCTCCTATAATCCTGTCTAATTTTTGTTCTTGCAACCTCATGACCAACAATTTTTTGAAGGAGTTTACCCAGCAGATCATTAACCTGACTATCATCCGAGTTCACCTTGGATAGCTCAGTGAGCAGAGTAACAAAATCAGAGTCAAACTCCGCTATTATTTCATCATATTCCGCTAACAGGTTTGCAGTATCTTTACCAGCCATAACATCTTTACTTTTCAGTATTTCAGGGTTTAGTACTCCGCTGGATAGCTGCAGCAAAAAATGCATGCCTACCATCGTATCAACTTCCTTTCTGGCCTTTGTCTTTAGATCTAAATAAGTCACTAAAGCAGCCTTATATTCTTTATTAGCGAGCTGAGCTGCATTGCCAAAATGGCTTTGCGAAATGGCCAATAATGTTTGATACAGATGCTGCATTAGTAAGCTGAAGTGATACTGCGCCGAAATTGTATTGTTATACTGCGAATACTCATTGACTTCGAAAGCATATGTCATCCCCAAAACATTTAATTGAGGATACATCATTTCTTTAAAACGGGAATAACGCTCATCATCTGACAAATAATTCCTGTCTCCAGGCATTAAAAAATCTTCAGAGGAAATATTATCAATAAACGATATTAAAGCATTACTGCATACAGCAATACCATTCTCCATTTCCAGCATAAAATCTTCAGAACTGTTTAACGCAACATCAGGTCTTTCCAATTTATGCGTTGTCAGCTTCTCTGCACGCTCTCTGATAGTTTGTAGTTGATCATGGATATTATTGCTGTTCTCTGACACTGCCAGCTTTATGTCGCCGGGCGCGTTTTTATTAAGCTTTAATAACTCTATGCCGGTGTAACTGAACAAGTACATACACTGTGTCCGTATCTTGACCGCATAATTTAAAATAGACGAAGCGGTAGCTACAGGCAGAAAGGCTTTTCCAGCTAAAGGCTGCGCTGCAGGTACTGCTGTATTTTGGTTATCCGGTGCACGGGTATCATTTGCCGCACAGCCTGCAATAGCGGAAATCAGCAGGGCAAAAATAAACTTGCCGGACATTGCCTTTACGCGATCAATAAGGTAACAAAGCATTACCATGCTCCTCAGAAACATATAGCAGACATAGGCGACAACCGCATAGCCGGCTGTCGCTGAATGTAATGCTTACAATTTGCGAACAAACTTACCAGCGAATTCCCGCACTTTGTAGGTGTATGCATTGTCGGCAAGGTCAGTTAGAACTGCTTTGTATTTAGCATTGCCGGAACTCCCCAGTACCCTGCAACTCCAGGCGTGGAAGTCAGAATAGCCGGCGTAGCGGTTACGTTGCACCTTGGCTTCACGTTGCAGAATGTCACTTAGTTCATCCAGCAATCGCTCATTATTGAGCTGTTGCTTATAAATAACTTTTACTGCGTCAAGCCGCAACGAACTGTCGCTGCTATTCAACATATTTAGCAGTTGGTTAGTTTGCCAATCCAGTTCAGGATACATGGTTGAAATATCATGGATTACGCTGGCCTGCTCTGAACGAACAGTCATAGTCTCAAGGTACTTTCTAACATAGTCTTGCAACTTTTTCGGTGCGTCGCCGGTTACTACCGTATCCAGCGTTGGGCGGTAGCGCTCTAAACCGGAATAGGCCAGTGCTTTGGTCGCCCAAGTCATTTCCTCTACATCCGTAGCGGCGGTGTTTTGGTAACCTGCCAATACTCTGGCATTAATAACGTCATATACAGCAGTACTGTTATTCCATTCAGAGATCAGTTGCTTATATAAATCAATACGCTTAGCCGCATTACCTTCTGTCAACGATAACAGATAACTTTGCACCAGTTCTTCGGGCAGATATTGCTCTGAGGCTAAACCCGCTGGTTTAGCTTTGGTTAATACCTCTTTTTTGGTATACAGCCGATTCTGCTTTATCTGTTCAGCGGACATGCCAGCAGTTATTGCAGCAAACGCATTCTTGTCGTATTGCATCGTGCTAATCAGCCGCTTGATCAAGCTGTTGGCAATGGCTTGCGCGGTTTTATGTTCAAGTTCTATATTGTGAGTGGTAAGGCCGTTAAATATGTCTGCAAGTGCCATACCGCCACTAACTTTACTGCGGATAACCACATCACCTAAGTAGCTGTTTTCATGCAAGGCTATTATCGGAGACACCATTTTCTCAACAGGAAACGGGGTGGCGTCACCGACAAAGCGACGGGAATAATCAACAAAGATATCCAAATCAACTACGTTGATATCATCCTCTGCTGCAAGCAGGTTTTGCTCTGCCAACTGGCTGATAAAATGCTTTCTGATTATTGTTTCAAGCTGCTCACGGCTAAGGTAGTTACCTTTAAACTTCGCTACTGACTGAACTAAATCAGCTTCAAAATGACGCACTGCATACTTAATTTCAATGTCACTGTGCGGATAGCTTTGTACCGGAGGCTTACTTTGTCCGGGAGATTTGCTCTGAGCGCATGCGCTAAGCAGTATTATGCTTGAGCAAACCAGCAAGATCTGTTTTATATATTGAGTCATATGTTTTACACCATTGCTAACCGCAATTCCTATATCCTGCAATAGCCGGACGGCAACAGTTATAGCTGCCGATAAGTAAGGAAAAACTACATAGAAAGTGCTGGCCGGGTGGCGTAAAAAGCTACACTGGTTACTTCGGCATATGCGACTAAGCTAATGCAACCACTGCCGTCATTAACATTCGTACGAACATTATTAGACCAGTAGCTTTGCGTCCTGCCCTTTCGGTGCAGTTTGCCCTTTAATTGTCTTAGCTTGTGAGTTGCGATTAAAAATGAACCCAAGCTGAACAGGTGCACGATATACAAATCTTTACAAATTCACAAGCTGTTTTTTAGCCAGTTTTGCAACAAGCTTTACAAATCAAACGTTAAGTAATGATGGCTTTTCCAACAGAGCAAGCAGTAAAAACGCAGAGCGCGGAAAACAAAAAACCGCAGCCTGTTACAGCTGCGGTTTTTGTGGTGTTTGGTGTGAGCCAGCCGTTAAGCCGGGTTCTGTGCTCTGTTGCCAGAGTGACAATCATTCCTCTAGGACTTAAGTCGCCTTAAGCCTCAAGCAATCTACCCGCCCCCAACGCGGGCCGCGCCAAAGGGGGCCTATTTGATCTTGCTCCGGGTGGAGTTTACCGTGCCACGAACTGTTGCCAGCCGCGCGGTGCGCTCTTACCGCACCCTTTCACCCTTACCTGATCCCACTTGCGTGGGCCATCGGCGGTTTGCTCTCTGTTGCACTGGTCGTAGGCTCACGCCCCCCAGGCGTTACCTGGCACCCTGCCCTGTGGAGCCCGGACTTTCCTCCCCCTGCTTGCGCAGGCAGCGATTGTCTTGGCCAACTCACGGCGCGATTATACCGGTTTTATCCGGTTTCACCAGACAATTGCAGTGCCACTTTATACAAAGCGTTTTTCTTACCGCCATGGATTTGTGCCGTTAACGCAGCGGCCTTTTTCAGTGGCAGCTCGGTTAGTAACAGTTTAAGGGTGCTTAGTTCAGCATCGCTTACTTCACTTTCGGCTTTGGGTGTGGGCGCTATCATCAGTACCATTTCGCCCTGGCAGCGCTGTGGATCGGCTTCGAGCCAGGCGGCGATCTGTGCCGCTGTGCCATATTCCAGATGCTCAAAGGTTTTGGTCAGCTCTTTGGCCAGTACTAACTCGCGCTCAGGTCCGAAGACCACAACCACATCCTGTAGCGTGTCTTTAATGCGCCGCGCGGTGTCATAACAAATAATAGTGCCGACACCGGCCGGAATATCTGCCAGCTGGTTTTGCCGCTGCTGGCTTTTCGGCATTAAAAAGCCGATAAAATGGAATTTGTCGGTCGGCAAGCCAGCTGCGCACAAGGCGGTAATTAGCGCACAGGGGCCGGGAATAGGGATTACCCGCACACCGGCGTCGCGGCACTGGCGCACTAAACTGTAGCCGGGGTCGCTTATCAGCGGCGTGCCGGCATCTGATACCAGCGCTACATGCTCACCGGCCAAACACTTTTGAATAATACCGGCGGCACGTTGTTTTTCGTTGTGATCATGCAATGCCAGAGTTTTGGCATTGATACCAAGATGTGACAGCAGGCGCCCGGTGTGGCGCGTATCTTCGGCGGCTATCCAGTCGGCCTGCTTTAAGGTATCAATAGCACGCTGGCTGATATCGTCCAGATTGCCTATCGGGGTCGCCACTACATATAAAAAACCGTTATCTTTTGCCATTTGATGATTAATGTACGCTATTTAATTGAGCTTAACCGGCAGTCTCAGTAAGATAAGACCATTGTTTCGCTATGGTACTGTGCATTGTGACTTCCAGCAAATTAAAGCCTTTGTTATTTCTCTGCGCCGCAGGCGTGATAAGCAGTTGCGCGCAAAGCCCGCAACAGCGCCAGACAGACACCCCGCTACGCAGTGAAACTGTGGCCGAAGGCGAGGTTAAAACCGGTGTTGCTGCCCGCCAGTTATACCAGTTAGCGGCGAATTATCAGGCCGAGCCGCAACATTATCATTTGCTTAAAGCGGCGCGTCAGGCGCTGATTGAGCAGGATTATCTGCTGGCGCTGGCCATCTGTGAAAACCTGAAACAAAGCCCTTTTGTGCAGATCCGTCAGCAAAACCTGCTGCCTCTGCTACAGGCTTATATTGCTACCGGTCAACATGCAAACCTGAGCAACTTGCTGGAAAAAACCGAGATAAAAGACGTTGCCCGTACTGATCAGGCCGACTTTCTCTGGTTAACTGCCAGCTATCACAGTGAGCAACGCCGCTATCTGGCCGCCAGCCGCAGCTTATTGCAACTGGAACAATACGGCGATGTCAGCACCCACTACCCGCAATACAATGATTTACTCTGGCGTAACCTTAGTGCACTTAGCGACAGCCAGTTGGAAAGCCTGCGCGTAAATGCCCGGCAAAATACCCTGGCCTGGCTTAGCCTGGCTCAGTTAAGCCGCCGCCATATTGGCAGCCCGGCGGCATTGCAACAGGCATTTGCCGACTGGCAGCGACGCTACAGTAGTATGCCGCCGTTACAGCAGCTACCTGAAGCCGTGCAGCAACTGTTTAGCCTGCAACCGTTTCAGCCGGCAAAAATTGCCGTGTTATTGCCATTGCAAGGTCAGTTCCGCCAGCATGCTCAGGCCATTCAGTACGGCATACTGGCCGCTGCCAGCGCCAATAAGGCTGAGTTAGTGTTTATCGACAGCCAGCAATCAGCCAGTGCCCTGCGTGAGCAAATCAGCGCACTGCAGGCCGAGTTTGTTATCGGGCCTTTGTTAAAAGAACAGGTCGACACCATCAGCAATGAAGCCGACTGGCCCTGGCCAACGCTGTTCTTAAATACGCACGACGCAGCGAAAACCAACGCCAAAGATAAATTTTATTTTGCCCTTAGCATGGAAGATGAGGCCACGCAGGTAGCCGAACTGTTCCAGCAAAAAAACTATCGCCGCCCGGTGGTGATCAGTGCTGCTAATAACGTCGCGGTGCGAATGCAGCAGCACTTTAGCCGCCAGTGGCAGCAACTGGGCCACCAACCGGCTGAAAGCTACCAGTTTAATAGCAAAGAGGATCTGGAAGCACTGATCGCCCGTTTACTGGAAACGGATCGCAGCCGCGAACGCTTAAAACAAATTAATAGCCTGGTGCCGCAAAAACTGGAAACCGAGCCACACAGCCGGTTAGATATCGATGCCATTTATCTGATTGCCGATCCGGTGCAAACCCAGTTGTTTAAACCCTTTGTTGATGTGTCTGTCAGCCCGACAGCACCACGGCTACCTATTTATGCCAGCTCACGCAGCCATAGCACCAGCCTTAGCAGCACAGATTTACGCGATTTAAACGGCCTGACCTTTACCGAAATGCCCTGGATGCTGGGCGAGCAAAGTTCAGTCGAGTTGCGAGCGCAATACCAGCAATTATTTAAAGAACAGGATGAAACACTGCAGCGTTTGTTTGCCATGGGGTATGATGCATTTAAGCTGGTGGGCAGCCTGCGCCAGCAACAACAATTACCGTCTGCCGTGTTTCCCGGCCTTACCGGACAATTGCGGCTTAATGCTGATGGCAGCATAGTACGCCAGTTAAGCTGGGCCAGTTATCGCAACAGCCGGTTATCTTCGGTTCAGGAACCCTGATTAGCTTATGAATAAACTGGGCCAGCTGTATGAGCAACTTGCTCTGGCATATCTGCAGCGCCAGGGATTACAGCTGGTACAGCAAAATTATCAGTGCAAAGCCGGTGAAATAGATTTAGTTATGCGCGATAGCACCACACTGGTATTTGTTGAAGTAAAATACCGCGCCAGCAGTGCTTTTGGCGGTGCCATCGCCGCCGTTACTGCAGCCAAACAGCAAAAACTGCTGCGCGCCAGCCGCTGGTATTTACAGCAACACAAATTAAGCGATACCGCATGCAGGCTTGATGTGTTGGCCATTGAAGGCCAGCCGCCATATCAGTATCAATGGATAAAAAATGCGATTACGCAGTAGTACAACAAGCAGGATAACCTGATGCAAGAGCATATTCGCCAGCTGTTTAGCGAAAATATTCAAACCATGATAGCCACTGGCGAAAGCCTGGCCGGCCCGCTGGAAAATGCCGCCTGTGTTATTGTTAATAACCTGATTAGCGGCGGCAAAGTCATTTGCTGTGGCGAAGGCGCCACCAGTGCGTTGGCAAACCACTTTGCCCAGCTATTGCTGGACCAGTTTGAAACCGAACGCCCGACACTACCCGCACTGGCGTTATTGCCACACAACCATAGCCTGCAGCATTGCCATCAGCAGGATTACCTGGCGCGGCAAATCAAGGCACTGGGGCAAAGTAACGATGTACTGCTGGTTATTTCGCTTACCGGTGCAGAACCAAGTTTAATAAAAGCCGTCGAAGCAGCATTAACCAACGACATGAAAGTGATAGCGCTGACGGTAGATACCAGTGGCGAACTGTCGGGTTTGCTGAATCAACAAGATGTTGAGCTGAAAGTACCGGTACACCGGCCAGCACGCATTTTTGAATGCTATACCTTTTTACTGCACAGTCTGTGCGAACTGATAGATATGACGTTGTTCCCACAACAAGGAGATTTATGAATACGCTAAAGTTAGTCTGTGCCTGTACCCTACTGGCGTTATTACAAGGTTGTGCCGCGGCTGTGGTTGCCGGCGGCGCCTCAGCAGTTACATCGGCCAACGACAGACGCACGCTGGGTGCGCAAATTGATGACAAAAACGTGGTGCTAAAAGCCAAGCGTGCGCTGTCTGATGACGCCACCACTGCTGAGGGCAGCAATATTAACGTAACCAGTTATAACGGTGTATTACTGCTTACCGGCCAAACCCGCAACGAAGCCATACGCCAGCAAGCACAGGCACTGGTTGGCAAAATTGATGGCGTGCGCGATGTGCAAAACCAGATCCGCCTGGGTAACAACACTGCCATGACCACCCGCACCCGCGACAGCTGGATTTCCACCAAAGTAAAAACCCAGTTGCTGGCAGATGAACAGGTAAGTGGCCTGAATATCAAAGTGGTAACAGAAAACGCAGAGGTGTTTTTAATGGGTTTAGTTACCGAGCAGGAAGCCGCCAAAGCGGTGGATATTGCCCGTCATGTTGAAGGCGTATCGCGCGTAGTGCGCGCTTTTGAAATCCGCCAGAACTAAACAGGTTAAGCAGAATAACCTGTTTGTTTAAATGCCCGAGCTTGCAACTGCAAGCTCGGGCATTTTATTTAGCATTCCTGCAGCGCTTTTAGCACCTTAGAATGGAACTCGCGGTGCTTCATAACCAGCATTACCACAACTGACGCCACCATAAACAGTATCGGGTCGATAAACCAGGTTAACGCCGATAATGAAAAATAGATCGAACGCAAACCGTAGTTAAACGAGTGGCCGGCCTGATCGATTAATTTAGCGGCCCGGTTGGCATATAACTGCTGATCTTCGACCGTCATCTCACGGCCATCAGGAGCCGCCCCTACCAACACACCACAAAAACCATACTGGCGTAATGACCAGGTAAACTGGAAAAAAGCAAACACAAAAATAAATGCCAGCAACAACAGTTTCAGTTGTACCGCGCTTTCGCTGTAGCTGGCCCAGGGCACCAGATTAGACAGCATCAGGCTCAGCTTTTCTGCTGACGCCATCGCCGTCAGCAAACCCGCCAGTATCAGTAAGGTGCTGGAAGCAAAAAAGGTGACATTACGCTCCAATGTGGAAATAAGCCCGACATCTGCCATTTTGTTGTCGCGCAGCAACATCTTTTGCATCCAGTCGTTGCGTTTGCGCCGCAGTTCAAACGACAGGCATGACACCACCTTAGCGCGGCGTTTGGCAAATAACGTATAGCCAACCCACAGGCAAAAAAACCAGACAACGGCAATTAAATCAATGCTACCGGCCATCAATGTACTCCTATTTCAGCTATCTCCAGCTTACGCTATTTTAGTTTTGCCTGCAGCCGGCGCTGGCGGTTAAATTGCCAGGCATCGGCGGTGTACAACAGTAAGGCCAACCAAATTAAACCAAAAGTTACAAAGCGCTCAGCCGCAAAAGGCTCGTGATACAGCCAGACACCAAACACAAACATAAAGCTTGGGCCTATGTACTGGAAAAAGCCCATAGTCGACAGCTGTAAACGCCGGGCAGCGGCGATAAAACACAGTAGCGGCACGGTGGTAACCAGGCCTGCCGCTATCAGATAACCATTTAGCTGCCAGCTGTTAGTTAATAAATTTGCCGCACTGCTGTCGGCAAACTGCCACCAGTACCATAGCGCCAACGGTAACAATAACAAAGACTCATAAAACAAGCCGGTAATCGCATCTACCGCCAGCTTTTTGCGCATCAAACCATAAATAGCAAAAGAGCCGGCCAGTGTCAGCGCTATCCACGGCAGTGAGCCAAAGGTGATCAGCTGGATCAGCACACCGCTGGTGGCAAGCGCTACCGCCGTCCATTGCATTTTTCGCAGCCGCTCGCCTAAAAACAACATTCCCAGCAACACATTAAGCAGCGGGTTAATGTAGTAACCCAGGCTGGCATCCAGCATATGATGATTATTTACCGACCAAATAAACAAGCCCCAGTTGCCGCCAAGCAACAAAGCCGACAGCAGCAACCAGCCAAGCATTTTAGGCTGACGCAAAATAGCCAGTACTTTGTCGCCCTGGCGCAACGCCAGCACGATCAATGACAGCAGCACAAAGGACCAGACAATACGGTGCAGCAGAATTTCTGTTGCCGGAATAAAATCAATCTGTTTGAAATACAGCGGGGCGACACCCCATAAACTGTAAGCACTGGCGGCGAAGATGCCCCCCAGTTTTTGTTCGCGACTTAACGACATGCAGGCAGGCTCCGGTAAATGAGGCGCTATTATACGCCCAAATAAGCCCGCCCAGCAGCTCACTTAACGGCAAAAATCAGTCAGCTAACTAAAGTACTGGCACCGATAAGCTGAATTTGTTGTTTCTGAGCACCGCTTTTGCCATTAGAATGGCGGCTTATTTTCGTTACCCGATGGTATTAAGTGATAGACGCTCTGCTGCCCCTGTTAAAACAAGCCTTTGGTTACAGTGAATTCCGTGATGGTCAGTTGGATGTGATCCAGGCTGCGCTGCAGGGACAGGACAGCTTTGTGCTGATGCCAACCGGCGGGGGTAAATCGTTGTGTTATCAGTTGCCGGCATTATTGCTGCCACAGATCACGTTAGTGGTATCCCCGCTGATGTCACTGATGAAAGATCAGGTTGACTCACTTCAAGCCAACGGTATTGCCGCTGAATTTATTAACAGCAGCCAAAGCCGTGAAGAAATACTGCAGGTATTTGCCCGGCTGCGCCGTGGCGAACTCAAGCTGCTGTACGTGGCCCCCGAGCGCCTGTTACAACCGCAATTTCTCGATCGGCTGCAGGATTTGGGTGTCAGCCTGTTTGCCATTGATGAAGCCCACTGTATTTCACAGTGGGGCCATGATTTCAGGCCAGACTATATGGCGCTGGCCCTGCTAAAGCAGCGTTTCCCGACGGTACCGGTAATGGCATTAACCGCCACTGCCGACGGCGCAACACGGCAGGATATTCTGCAACAGCTGAACCTGCAGCAACCCTTAGTGCATTTGGGCAGCTTCGACCGGCCCAACATCCGCTATACCGTACAGGAGAAATTTCGCCCGGTAGAGCAGCTGGTCAGCTACCTGCAACAGCAAGACGGTGCCAGCGGCATAGTGTATTGCGGCTCAAGACGTAAAGTAGATGAGCTTACCGAACAGCTAAAACAGCGCGGTTTTAACGCTGCAGCTTACCACGCCGGCCTTAGCAGCGACGAGCGCAATAACGTGCAGGATGCCTTTAAGCGTGACGACTATCAGCTTATTGTCGCCACTGTCGCTTTTGGCATGGGGGTAAATAAATCGAATATCCGTTACGTGGTGCACTTTGAGCTACCCCGCACCATTGAAGCCTATTACCAGGAAACCGGCCGGGCCGGGCGCGATGGTGTAGCGGCAGAAGCCATGTTGTTATTTGATCCGGCCGATATAGGCCGGATGAAACGCTGGCTGGACGCCGAAGAAAACGCGCAGCGCGCTGAAGTTAGCTGGCAACGTTTTTTAGCCATGGCCGCCTTTGCCGAAGCCCAAACCTGTCGCCGTCTGGTGTTGCTGAACTACTTTGGTGAAGCCCGGCAAACCCGCTGCGGCAACTGCGACATTTGCCTGCAGCCCCCCCAACAATTTAACGGCATTGAACTGGCACAAAAAGCCCTGTCATGTGTTTACCGTGTCGGCCAGAGTTTTGGTATGCATCATGTTATTGATGTACTGCGTGGTGGCCAGAGCCAAAAAGTGCTTGAACTGGGCCACGACAAGCTATCAACCTGGGGTATTGGCAAAGAGTTAAGCCATGATTACTGGCTGAGCATTTTGCGTCAGCTTATTCACTTTGGCTTGCTGCAGCAGGATATTACTGCTCATTCGGTGTTAAAACTACAACCGGCAGCCCGCCCGGTGCTGCGTGGCGAAACCGAACTGTCGCTGGCCGTGCCCAGGCTGCAAAGTGTAAAACGCGAACCAGAGCGCCTGAGCAAACAGCAATATGACCGGGCCTTATTTGCCCGGCTTAAAACACTGCGTAAAAATATTGCCCAGCGCGATGATGTACCACCTTTTGTAGTATTCAGTGATGCCAGCTTAATTGAGATGTGCCAGCAACTGCCAACAGACAACCGTAGCCTGCTGGCAATATCAGGCGTTGGCCAGACAAAGCTGGCCCGGTACGGTGCTGACTTTATTGATGAGATCAGTGATTATCTGGCAGCAGATAATCAGCCACCGCCCGGTAAGCTGGCAAAATAAGCGGCGATATTAGCCACATCAGCATCGGTTAAACCGGATGCCATGGGTGACATGATCGGGTTTTTCCGCTCACCATCGCGATAAGCCTTGATTGAGCTTTCCAGATATTTTACTTTTTGCCCGGCCAGGTTAGGGTAGTCAGGAATAATCGAAATGCCATTCGCGCCGTGGCAAGCCGCGCACACTGCGGCTTTGGCCTTACCGGCAGCAATGTCAGCCGCACTGGCAGAGCCTGCCAGCAACAAAAGCCCGCACATTAGTATCAGTGGTTTCATAATGTCTCCGTGTTGTTGTTTTCTTATCTAGTTATAACCTAAGTTGCTGTCTGCTCAAACCGGATAAAGCGCCCGTTGTCTGATCCGTATCAAAACAACAGCTAACAATGTTTTTTGCTGACACCATAGCACGCCATATGTTACTGTTCACAGCTCATTTCGTTAACATTTCAACCTGCTGCGGAGAAAGCTGTCAGTGAGAACAGGCACTTACTGCTTATTGCTATTGATCTGGCTGTTTACCCTGCCTGCCCATGCATTTCATGCTGAAGTTAACATGCTACACAGCCCGCTGCCAGAACAGCAGCGCCTGCAGCAGGTTTATTTTCAGGTTACACCGTCGCAACTGGGCCTGGACGATATTTTAGCAGACCCGGAAAAGCAGCATGCGTTTAGCTTACTTGCGCCCTCGCAGCAGGTTTTGTTTGCCGAACATCAGGTAGTATGGCTATTTGCCCGCCTGCAGAACAACAGCCACCTGAAACGACAAGTCGTGCTGGAATATGATTTTCCGATGGCTGATAAAATTGAAATCTACCAGCGCAACAGACAAACGCAAGACGTCCGCCTGCTTAGCCGCTCGGGTAATGATTACCCGTACACAGAGCGTGCTTTACCCTATCGTAGTTACGCTGTCAGCCTGAACCTTGCTGCACACGAGCAAACCGATATTTTTATACGCGTACAAGACGCCGCGTTAGTACCCAGTGACTTATTGTTATGGCGCTATAACAGCTTTATTGCTTACTCGCAAAAGGCAGCTATTCTGGATGGCCTGTTGCAAGGCGTGTTATTGCTACTGGCATTTTATAATCTGGTGCAATTTTTCCGTTTAAAAGCTAAAAACTATCTGTATTACAGCGCCTTTTTTGTCAGCTTCGCTCTGGTTATTGCCGTACTTAACGGTATGGCTTTTGCGATGCTATGGCCAGGCCACCCGGAAGTAAATCAGGCTATTTTATATATCAGCGTCGGTACCGCACTATTGTGCCTGAACTTATTTATTCACCACGCTTTACAGCATTTATATACCCCCTTGTGGCGCAGGCTTAGCCACGCCAGTAGTTTTGCCGCTATGTTGCTGTTGTTCAGCCCGCTATATGCTTCTGGCCAGTTGCGGCTGTTGCTGTTGTTTCTGGCACTGGGCTGGGTACTTGGCAGCAATATTATACTGGCCGTCCGCTTCACGCTGGCAGGCCAACCACAAGCCCGCGCTTTTGTCTGGGCCTGTGTCTTTACGCTGTGCAGTGCCTTGTTACTGACACTAAGCCAGGCCGGATATCTGAACACCGGTTTTGACTGGCTCTACCTGCTGCAATTATTAATGCTGTTCAGCCTGGCATTAACCAGCTTTGGTTTGCAAAAAATACCGCGCCAGAGTGACGCAAACAGCTTAAGTATTAGCCAGTTACAACAGTACCATGATATTTTTCATAATGCCGTTGAGGGTATGTTTACCACCACTTTGGATGGCAAACTGTTAAACGCCAACACCGCCTTGCTGAATATTCTGGGTTACAACACTCTGGATGAACTAAAACAAGCTGTGAGTGGCAGCGGCATGGCACGTTTTTATGCCGACCCGGCCGAGCGGCAAATGCTGGTGCGCCAGTTAGAGCTTGGCAACAACAAAAGCTTTGAAATTCAGGGGTTACGCGCCGACCACAGCCGGTTCTGGGCGTTGATGTCGGCCCGGCTGGCGCGCTCAGTAAATGATCGCGATGCTTTTGTACATGGCTCTGTTATTGATATTACCGAACAGAAACTGGCTCATGAACAACTGGCCTATCTGGCGAACCACGACAGCCTTACTGCACTGTATAACCGTTTTTACTTTGAACAGCAGTTGCAGGCACTGTGTCAGCAAGGCGGCGCTACGGCCGGCTGTATGCTGTATATTGATATTGATCAGTTTAAGCTTATCAATAACAACTGCAGCCATAGTGCCGGAAATGCTTTACTAAAACAGCTTAGCGAAGTGTTTAAACGTACACTTGGCCACAATGGCCCGCTGGCCCGGCTCGACAGCGACGAGTTTGGTGTCTTGCTAACCGGCAAAAATGCCAATGAAGCCTTTGCTCTGGCCTACCGTTTACTGGACGCCGTAAAAGAATTCCGTTTTATCTGGCAAGACAGCATTTACCCCATCAGTGTCAGTATTGGTATCGCTGAAATCAGCGGCAATAATATTGTCGCCGATGATGTTATTAAGCAGGCCGATGCCGCCTGCAGCATTGCCAAAGATAAAGGCCGCAACCGTATTCAGCTGTTTGACAGCAACGATCTGGAAACCCAGCGCCATCAGGCAGAGATGCAATGGGTTGCGCAACTGCGTGATGCCATCACACAAGACCGTTTTGTCCTGTATCAGCAGCCCATTCAGGCATTAAAACAGCAAAGCAGTGGCCTGCACTATGAAGTACTATTGCGCCTGCATGGTGAAGACAATACCCTGATTGGACCCGGCAGCTTCCTGAGCTCTGCAGAACGTTTTGGTTTGATGCCACAAATCGACCTGTGGGTTATTCGCCATTATTTCCGCTGGTTGCAGCAGAACCCGCAGCATCTGCAACAACTTGAGCTGTGCTGTATTAATTTGTCTGGCAGCTCGCTGGTCGACAGTGGTTTTAAAGAGCAGGTACAGCAACTATTTACTGACTATCAGATCCCCTATCAGCGTATCTGTTTTGAGATCACTGAAAGCGTGGCCATTGTGAACTTACAAAACACGCTGAGCTTTATTCAGTTCTTTCGTGGCCAGGGCTGCCTGTTTGCGCTGGACGATTTTGGCAGTGGCTTTTCATCTTACAGTTATCTGAAGCACTTTCCGGCCGATTTTATAAAAATTGACGGTCACTTTGTGCGTGACTTGCTGGACGATCAATACGATAAAGCCATAGTAAAATCTATCCACGAGGTTGCCAAAGCCGTGGGTATGCGAACTATTGCCGAATATGTTGAAACCGAAGCTGTGCGCGACGCCCTGCAACTGCTGGGGGTAGATTATGTGCAAGGCTACGCCATAGCGCGGCCAATGCCGTTACTGGCGTTATCTGTTTAAAGCTAACTATATTTTACCGCGCCTATTGCTGACAGATTGAACAACTCAGTACAATGGCGCTGCAACATTTCGTTGCTCCTTAACAGGCAAACCCAAATTAATAATTATTTCGTTCGGAGTCTTTATGCAACGGCTGCGTGAATTATCGCGTCGTGTTGAGGCTGTGTATGGCGAAATAGCGGAAACATTTTCAGCGTACCAACAACAGCGTGGCTTAAACTGTCGCTCTGGCTGTGGTGAATGCTGTTTGCAACCGACGATAGAAGCGACGGTGCTGGAAATGATACCGCTGGCATTACACTTGTTTGATCAAGGTAAAGCAGAACAAACACTGACACAACTCGAAGAGTTAACAGAGCCTCAGGGCTGTTTTTTTTATCAGAAGCAGTCATTTGATGGCAAACAGGGCCAGTGCAGCGTATACCAGCAGCGCCCGAGTATTTGCCGCTTGTTTGGCGCCGCAGGTTATCGCGATAAACAGGGTAAAACCTCTTTGTCGGTGTGCAAGGTCATTAAAACTGACCGGCCGGTTCCGTATCAGGACACACTGATAGCACTGGAATCTGATCCGCCACCAATGATGATCATGGCCAAAGAGCAGGTAAACGAGCTGGATTATGAATTGGGTAAGCAACATTTACCCATTAACGATGCCTTGCAACAGGCACTTGAAAGAGTGTTATTTAAAGCCTGGTATAGCGGCATGAACGACGATCAGCAAATTGCCTGATGCCGCGGTTTAACAGCAGCCAGATTTGGCTGCTGTCCCCTTTAAGCTGTTAACTCCAGCCTTCGAGCACGACTTTCCCAATAGCAGTACCGCTTTCCAGCAGTTGATGCGCACTACGCAAATTAGCCGCATTTATACTACCCAGGGTTTGCTTTAGCGTGGTTTTTATCTGACCTTGCTGAATAAGCCGCGCTAAATCGGTTAACAGCTGATGCTGCGCGTTCATATCCGGCGTGCCGAACATGGCACGGGTAAACATAAACTCCCAGTGCAGCGAAATACTTTTTTGCTTCAGCGGCATAATATCAAGGCCGCCAACCGGATCGTCTATCAGCGCCAGCTTGCCCTGCGGTGCCAGTAACTGCACCAGCTCAGCATAATGCTGGTCGGTGTGGGTTAAACTGGCAACATGGCTTACGCAGCTTAAATCCAGCGCTTTTAGCTGTGGCAGCAACGGCTGGCTGTGATCCAGCACATAATGGGCACCCAACTCCGTTACCCATTGTTTGGTTTCAGGCCTTGATGCCGTAGCAATAATTGTTGCTGTGGTTAACTGCCGGGCCAGTTGTACCAGCACTGAGCCTACGCCACCGGCTGCGCCCGTTATCAGCAACACCGGGCGTGGATGCTTTAAACTGGGCTGCTGAATTTCCAGCCGGTCAAACAACAGCTCCCAGGCGGTAATAGCGGTTAATGGCAAAGCCGCTGCTTCGGCGTAGCTTAAGTTCTCGGGCATTACTGCAGCCAGGCGTTCATCAACCAGTTGCAGCTCGCTGTTGCTGCCAGGGCGGGTAAGTGAACCGGCATAAAACACTTTGTCGCCCACTTTAAATAAACTGACGTCTTCACCTACTGCGACCACTTCTCCGGCTGCGTCCCAACCCAGCACTTTATATTGGCCGGCTTCAGGCTGAACCCGTTTTCTGATTTTAGTATCCACCGGGTTAACGGATATTGCGTGCACCCGCACCAGAATATCCTGCCCGCTGGCTACCGGATCTGCTAGCTCAATATCAACCAGGGCTTGTGGATCGGTTGCCGCTAGTGACTGCTGATAACCTACTGCTTTCATTTTTATTCTCCAAGTTTTGCTGCCTACCTTAATCTGCCAGTTGGTAGCGATCAATTTTTTTTAGTAACCCCTGCCGGGATAACCCCAGTTGGCGTGCGGCCTGGCTTTTGTTACCGTTACATTGCTCAAGCGCTTGTTTAATCATGCGTATTTCTAATTGTTGCACGGCCTGGTCTAACAATTGTAGACCCGCTTCTGTTACCGCTTGTGTAGTGCCCGCACTACCGGCTTCGGGGTGTAGTAAGCTGATATCGGCCATACTAATTACTCCGCCCTGAGCCACAGCAGCGACGCTTTCCAGCGTGTTTTTCAGCTCACGGATATTACCCGGCCAGTCGCGTTGTAAAAACCAGCTTAGGGCAGTACTGTCCAGCTTCAAACGCTGCCCCTGTTGCTGTGATAACTGTTCAAGAAAAAACTGCAGTAACAGCGGTATATCCTGGCTGCGGCTGCTAAGTGCTACCGTTTCCAGCGTAATGCCTTTAATACGGTAATATAAATCTTCACGAAACAGCCCTTTTTGTACCAGTTGTGGCAAATTAGCATTGGTGGCAGAAATAAGCCGCAAATCAATTTTCTGCTGCTCACGGCCGCCAACCGGGAAAAAGGTGCCTTCCTGCAATACCCGTAACAGCTTAACCTGCATCGGTAATGGCATTTCGCCAATTTCGTCGAGAAACAAGGTGCCACCATCGGCCAGTTTCAGCAACCCCGGCCGGTCTTTATCGGCCCCGGTAAAAGCGCCTTTAACATAGCCAAACAACTCGCTTTCGAGCAAATCAGCCGGAATAGCGCCGCAATGCACTGACACAAAGGCTTGCTCTGCGCGCCGGCTTAGCTCATGCAATGCGCGTGATACCACCTCTTTGCCGGTACCGGATGGCCCGGTTACCAGCACCCGTACATCGGTAGGGGCAATACGCTGGATCAGCGTGCGCATAGCTTCCATCGCCGGTGATACACCAATTAAGCGCTGCACTGCTGTGCTGGCCTGACGCTGCTGCTTTAGCTGGCTAAGCTCTTGCTCCAATTGATGCTTACCCAGCGCGCGTTTTATTACCACGGCCAGTAAATCCGGATCGACCGGCTTGGCAATAAAATCCCAGGCGCCTAACGCTATAGCATCCAGCGCCAGTTGCCGCTCGGCATGGCCGGTTAAAATAATTACCGGCCTTGAAATAAGCTCTGGCAGGGCCTGTAGCGTATGTTGCGGGTTAAATTCGGGCGGTAATGATAAATCCAGCAAAATCAGATCAGCATCAAATTGCTGCAGTTGCTGGCGAGCCACGGTTAAATCTGCCGCCGTCACCACCTGATAACCACTGTTTTGCAGCCAGCTTTGCGCCAGTTGGCGAAACGCCGGTTCATCGTCGATCAGTAAAATACGGCCTTTATTCATCTGCTGTGTCTTCTGTATTTAAGTTAAAGCGTAATTCAAAGCTAACCGGCCAGCCCAGATCGGTGCGGTGGTTAACCTCACCACCATGTGCCTGCATAATACGCCGCACTATGGCCAGCCCCAGGCCACTGCCACCAGCCCGTTTGCTGACAAACGGCTGAAACAGGCTGCTGTGTTGCTCACTGGCAATAGCCGGGCCGTTATTATGGACATACAGTAGCAATTGCGTGTCCTGTTGCTGCGCCTGCAGCTTAATAATGGCACCACTCTGATTACGGCAAAATGCCAGCGCATTATCCAGCAGGTTTACGATAACCTGCTGCAAGCGGTATACGTCAGCGGTGATCAACAGTTGTTCATCTACATCCAACTGGCAGCTTACCCCTTGCCAGTTATGTTGCTGTATCAGGCTTTGCAGCAGGGCATTAAGCGGTACAGTGGTTAATTGCAACTGCAACTGGCCGGAGTAACTCAGTAAATCGGCTATCAGGCGGTCGGCGCGTTTTAACTGTTGCTGAATATGCTGGCGGGTATCGTCAGCGGTACTTGCTGCTGCCATAGCAATAATATTCAACGGGTTTCGTAGTTCATGCGCCATTGCGGCCGACAATGCGCCAAGCTCAACCAGATGCTGTTGATCCAGCCGTTTACGCTCAGCTTCGGCCAGTTTTAAAGATTGCTCCAGAATACGGCAACTGCTTAGCAATAAGGCAGCAAACACCTCGCCTTGCAGCCGGTAGCCCGGCGTCACATCATCCCAGCCTTTAAGCTCATAATGCCAGCCCTCGGCCCCGCGCTGGCAGTGAATTTGCAGCTGTGCCGCCACTGCCTGAGTTTGTGGCAAATGCACGGCCACCCGCATACGTAACTGTTGCGATAACAATTTACTGCCAAGGGCTGCCAGCTCACTCCAGCTTTCAGTTTGCTGTAACTGTAAACGCCAGCGCTCCAGCAAGGCTTCATTTAAGGTAACGCCGGGGTATATTAACCGCCTGGCCAGCGCGGCTACCGGCTGATAACAGGCTGCAGACAATAACAGCAACAAAGCTGAATATAACCAAAGCTGTAATGCCGGAACCGCCGACAATGCCTGCATACCAAACTGCCCCAGCATGGCACTGACCAGTGCCATCAGTGCCAGCACCACCAACAACATGCAAAACCACAACAACGCTTTATTGGCAAAGGCATTAATGGCCAGCACCTGATACCGCACCACACCATACACCAGTAACAGCAGGTAGCTGGGTAGTAACAACATCGGATACGGATACCAGGTCAGGCCAAGTGACGGAAAAATAAAACTGGTAGCCAGCAACAAGCCCCAGCCGCCGGCAATAAACATGGCACCAATAGAACGCCTGCGGTTACCAGAATGATGCCGCCAGCCATACAGCAGCACGCCATGGGCGGCAATACCTAATAGCACGGTATAAACCAAATTTAGCCAGCCCAGCCCCTGAAAAGCAAAAAAGGCACTAAAGCCGGTAGTAACAATGATTTTGCCGCCATTAAACAGCCAGCTTAGGGCAATTAGCAGACAAGTGAAGCCATAGAGTAAAGGGATCTGCCGTTGTAGCACCTTTAGCCGTGACGACAATGGCCGGCCAGCCGCAACAAACTGCAACGCAAAGTGTAAAAAGCACATTGGCATCAGCGGGTTTGCCAGTACCAATGCAATACCCAGTTGTGGCCACTGATGCAAAATGGCGATATGCCCGGCGCACCACAGCGCCATCATAGCGGCAAAACCGGCTAATGCCGGCATACCTGGCTGGCGTTGCCCCTGCCAGAGTAACCAGCCAGCCAGCAACACCGCACAGATACTGGTTAACAGCATGCTTATTTCAAATACTAAATACAGTGGCACTGTAAACCTCGTTTACATTAACCTGGTTCGCAAAGCGTAAACCTTGTTTACACATCAAGCAAGAAAAATATAAAAATTGATATAAATCATAAACTAATAAGTATACCCACAAAGTGGTAAGCATCTTGCAAATCTGGCTATATCTAAACTGAACAGATTTCGCATTAAGAGAGTAAGTTATGAATAGTAGTTTATTAATCACTGAAGTTCTGGCTTTAAGCCTGATGGTGGCAGTAGCTTTAGCGCCTGCTTTATACCGCTATTTACAGCAACGGAGACGCTGATATGGAACTGGATGCTGCGCTGCTATCCCGTCTGCAGTTTGCTTTTACTGTTAGTTTTCATATTATTTTTCCGTCTATTACCATCGGCCTGGCAACACTGATTGCTATTTGGGAAGGCTTATGGCTGAAAACCGGCAACCCAGTCTATTTGCAACTGGCTAAATTCTGGATCAAACCCTTTGCCATTACCTTTGGTATGGGGGTGGTGTCGGGCATAGTGCTGTCATACGAATTTGGCACTAACTTTTCTGAGTTTTCCCGCATTACCGGTGCAGTACTGGGGCCATTAATGGCCTATGAAGTGCTGACGGCGTTTTTCCTTGAAGCCGGCTTTCTCGGCATTATGCTGTTTGGCTGGCAACGTGTCGGGCCTAAGCTGCATTTTATGGCTACTGTGGTAGTAGCGGTAGGTACCTGGATTTCAGCTTTCTGGATTATTGCCGCCAACTCCTGGATGCACACGCCGGCCGGGCACATTATTGTTGATGGTGTGTTTCAGGTAGAGAGCTGGTGGCAGGTGATCTTTAACCCGTCAATGCCATACCGCTTTACTCACATGTTACTGGCAGCCTTTATTACCGGCACTTTTGTGGTGTTAGCCACCAGCGCCTGGCAACTGCGGCACAGCGAGCATAAAAACATGGCGCGCAAAGGCTTGTCGATGACACTGTGGCTAGCACTGATTTTAACGCCACTGCAGGCTTATGTCGGCGACTTGCACGGCCTGAATGTAAAAGAACATCAGCCGGTTAAACTGGCCGCGATGGAAGGGATTTGGGCCGAACGCGAAGCCGGTGCGCCACTGCTGTTATTTGCCATTCCCGACAGAGCGGCCGAAAAAAATCATTTTGAAATTGGTATTCCCAAACTCGCCAGCCTGATTTTAACCCACGACCCTGACGGTGAACTGATGGGCTTAAAGGCCGTACCGGCCGACGAGCGGCCTAATGTTGCCGTAGTGTTTTTCTCGTTCCGCGTAATGGTGGGTATTGGCGTACTGATGATTTTAATCGCGCTTACCGGTGCTTTTTTACGCTGGCGCGGCAGCTTATACCAAAGCCGCTGGTTTTTAACCGCCTGCAGCTATCTGGCACCCAGCGGTATTATTGCCGTACTGGCAGGCTGGTATGTGGTAGAAGTAGGCCGCCAGCCCTGGCTGGTGCATGGCCTGGTTCGCACCATTGATGTGGTATCGCCCCTGCCGGCCGAACGGGTGCTGTTTTCACTCACCTTGTTTGTGCTGACATACAGCCTGCTGTTTGGCGTTTATCTGTACTTTATGCGCAAGCTTATCCGCAAAGGGCCGCCGCCAATGGAAAAACTGTCGCAGCAGCTGATTGGTGTTAAAGCGTCGGGCTATGCCGTAGCACTGGCCAAACAAATAAAACCGGAACAGGAGTAACACTAATGGAACTGCAAATAGGTCTACCGTTGTTTTACTTCTTGCTGCTGGGTTTTGCCATTTTAATGTACGTGCTGCTGGATGGCTTCGACTTGGGCATTGGCATTTTGTACCCCTGGTTTAACACTGATGCCGAACACGACCATTTAATGCGTTCTATTTCGCATGTTTGGGATGGCAACGAAACCTGGCTGGTGTTTGGTGGTGTGATCCTGTTTGGCGCTTTTCCGCTGGCGTATGCCAGTATTGCGTCGTTATTGTACCTGCCGATTATGCTGATGCTGATTGGCCTGATCTTTCGCGGAGTCGCGTTTGAATACCGCTTTAAATCCCATACCTCTAAAGTATGGTGGAACCGGGCTTTTGCTATAGGTTCCAGCCTGGCAGCGTTTTGTCAGGGCCTGATGCTGGGTGTGTTAGTGCAAGGTGTTGATGCCGACAGCATAGCCTCGTCCAGCCTGCAGTGGTTAACGCCGTTTAGCCTGTTTACCGGTTTAGCCGTTATGGCAGGCTATGCTTTGCTGGGCTGTACTTACCTGACGATGAAAAGCAGGGGTGAAATTCAGCAAAAAGCAGCCCGCTATGGCCAACGCTTGCTGCTATTCGTTATGCTGGCAATGTTGTTAGTGAGTTTATTTACGCTGTACCAGCAACCGGAAATCCGCGAGCGCTGGTTTGGCGGCGCCCACAGCCTGATACTGATGTTATTGCCGCTGCTGGCAATACTGGCAGCCCGGCTGTTATTCCGTGATTTGGGCCGGGTGCAGCGCCAGTTTGCTGCAGAGGCTGATATTAGCATCCGCCACGAAAGCCGCCCGTTCTGGCTGGCGGCCAGTTTGTTTTTGCTGGCGTTTGCCGGTTTGGTTGCCGGGTTATTCCCTTATTTACTGCCGCACCAAATCAGCTTTTATACCGCGGCGGCACCTGACAGCAGCCTGAGCTTTATGCTACCGGGCGTACTGATCTTTTTACCGCTGATCCTGGCATACACCCTGTGGGGTTATCATATCTTTCGCGGTAAGGTCGAAGACTACGAGGAGGGTTACTAATGGTAAAACTATCACTGCCAAACGGACGGCCATTGCCGAAAATAGTCTGGTTTATCCTGCTGTATCTGGTGGGTTTAGGTAGCCTGACCTTAGTTGCCCTGTTGCTGAAAAGCCTGCTATCCGGGCTGTAAACGCCACTGTGTCGTGCAAAAATAGTCGTTAATCGCAATTTGCGGCTATTTTTGCAGCGCCCCCTTGCGCCGGTTAACACAAGCGCTCATTATCAAATGACATCGTGTTACTTTAAAACGATGTATTAAGTGAATGAGGGTGTATGCGCTGGCTAAGTAGTTTTGCCTTACTGTTGTATCTAAGTTTATTGTGCACGCCGCAAGCCTTTGCTGTGCATGATCAGCGCTTGTCGCCGCTGGCAGATACGCAGTTTCATGCCCTTACGCCATCTGTTTCACATCACACGGTAACGACAGAACAAGACAGTACTGACGAACCACAACCCGTGCTGCCGCTGTCTGCCGGGGTTACCAGTTTAGCTTTTTCCAGCACAGTTTATGCTGTGCGCAGTGTATTTAATAAAGCACCTTTCTTAGTTTCACTGCAGGCCCGCGCCCCGCCGGTTTTCTCCTCACATTAAGTTTCAACCAGAACAGCAGCGCTGTTCATACTTAAAGTATTTTTTAGCCGGTATGGCCTCTGCGTGCCGGTATGTGAGGAACACCATGAAAACATTAGCATTATATTCTGTTGAAGCCATTGATCATTTAGTACAACCTACTGATTTCGATGGTATGACCTTAAACTCACCGGCACTGACGGTGGTAACCGATTTTAAACACAGCCAACCTAATGTTGTGGCGGCATCGACCACAGCACGTGAAGCGCTGGACATGATGCAGCAAGAGCAAACCAAACTTAAGCTGGTAGTAGATCACGACGCCGAACTGGTGGGGTTACTACACCTTGACCAGTTGTCAGATCAGTCAATTATGCGCCGCATTGCCTTTGGCGACAGCCGCGATGACATTACTGTAGCGGATTTAATGCGCCCGCGTGAGCGTATTAAAGCGCTGGCATATCAGCAATTGCAGCACTGCAGCATTGCTGATGTGGTTAATACGCTGCAATCGAGCGGTGAGCAACACTGTGTGGTCATTGACCGTGAATCACACCAGATCCGCGGTGTAATAAGCGCGCAGGATATTGCCCGGCGTTTGCGCATGCAGCTGCATATTCAGCAAGCACCCACCTTTTTGCACATCTTCGACAGCTTATCTGCATAAAACTATAACGGCTGGCCTTAGTGCCAGCCGTTGGCTTTTTCTTTGTTATATTCCCGCAGCATAATGGCTATGCCGCTTAAAACCCGCGCTTTGCCGCTGTGGGGTTTGTACTTCTGTATGGATCAGGTTAGGTTTAAACAAAAATAAACTTAAACTGCACTATCCGGGAGCATTATGCGTACATTTACCCGCTCAGCGTTGGTGATCACCACCAGCTTATTACTGAGCAGCCCTGCCTTACTGGCTGAAGAACCTGTTGCCGCCTCTGGCGCGACTAGCGCCAATACCACTGCCAGCAGCCGTTATTTTGAAGCCGAAGATATTTTTGCGCTGGAATATGCCGCCGATGTGCAAATATCGCCTGGTGGCAGCAAAATTGTCTATGTGCGTGCCAGCAACGATATTATGACCGACAGTACGCGCAACAGCCTGTGGTTGCTGGATGTTAAAACCGGCCAGCAATCGCCGCTGTTTGCCGACCAGTTTAATTACAGCCAGCCGCGCTGGTCTGCCGACGGTAAACAGCTGGCATTTATTTCTGATCTCAGCGGCTCGCGGCAAATTCACCTGCACTGGCTGGCAGAGAATAAAACCGCACAGTTATCTAAATTACTGCAAAGCCCGTCTAATCTGGTTTGGTCACCGGATGGCAAACAACTGGCTTTTACCATGAATGTGGACGCCCGTGAGGCCGCCGTAAAGCAAAGTGTAAAGCGGGTTAAAAAACCTAACGGTGCGAAATGGTCTGAACCTGCGGTAGTGCTGGACCGGGTACGTTACCAGGCCGATGGCCAGGGCTTTTTAAAGCCACAGTTCCGGCAAATATTTATTCTGCCGGCCAGTGGTGGCACTGAGCGTCAGCTAACTCAGGGCGACTTTAATTACGGCAGCGATTTAAGCTTTACGCCGGATAGCAAAGCACTGGTGTTTTCTGCCAACCTCGACCCGGAATGGGAATACCAGCCGCGCGACAGCAATTTATACCAGCTGGATTTAGCCACTGAGCAGTTAACTGCCCTTACTACGATGCCCGGCAGTGAATCATCACCGGTGTTTTCACCCGACGGTAAACAACTGGCATTTTTATGGCAAAACAACGCTCTGGTGCCTTATAGCAACAGCAAGCTGAAAATTTTAAACCTTAGCTCAAACAACATCAGCGACATTGCCGCAGACTTTGATCGCAGCATTGACCAACCAGCCTGGCTGAACAATTCCAGCTTTGTGGTGCAATACGATGATCGCGGTCAGCGCAAGCTGGCCACCCTGAGCAGCAGCGGTAAAATTACCGAGCTTACTGCCAGTTTAGGTGGTGTATCACAGCCGCAACCTTATTTAAGTGGCTCATACTCGGTGGCCAATAATGGCACCATCGCATATACCCATGGCACCAGCCAGCGCCCAAGTGAGGTTGCCGTACTACAAAAAGGCAAAACTACCGTACTTACTGCACTGAACGAAGATTTGCTCGGCCATAAGAAGCTGGCACAGGTACATGAAATTACTTATAAATCGTCTTTTGATGGTGAAGAAATACAAGGCTGGTATATGACACCACCGGATTTCGACCCGGCGAAAAAATACCCGCTGCTGCTTGAAATTCACGGCGGTCCGCACTTAGCCTACGGCGCCCAGTGGAGCGCAGAAATGCAGCGTTATGCCAAAGAAGGTTATGTGGTGTTTTATGACAACCACCGCGGTAGCTCATCTTACGGCGAACGTTTTGCCATGTTGCTGCACAATAAATACAGCTCACCGGAAGACTATGCCGACCACGACAGCGGCGTAAATGCGATGCTGGCACTGGGCTTTATTGATGAAAACAACCTGTTTATCGGCGGCGGCTCGGCCGGTGGTATAGCTACCGCTTATGCCATAGGCCTGACCGACCGCTACAAAGCGGCGGCAGTAGTAAAGCCGATTATTAACTGGTTAAGTAAAGTACTGACCGGCGACACTTATACCTATCAGACCTTTCACCAGTTCCCCGGCGTGCCATGGGAAAATGTCGAGCACTACTGGCAGCGCTCGCCGCTAAGCCTGGTGGGTAATGTAAAAACCCCGACTATTCTGATCACCGGCGAAGCAGACCGGCGCACGCCTATCTCGGAATCGGAGCAGTTTTATCAGGCGCTGAAACTACGCCGGGTTGATACCACGCTGGTGCGGGTACCGGGCTCACCACACGGTATTTCTAACCGCCCCAGCCGGATGATTGAAAAAGTAGAGTATATGCTGGCCTGGTTTGAAAAATACCGCACGCCGTCAAATTAACTGACCGGCTGCTGCAAATAACCTTAGCAGAACCGGCTTGCCTTAAACTAACCGTTGCAGGCCAGGATGCTGACAAATTCGCCGGGAGCGAATTTGAACAGCTTTGCTGGTCCAACGGATAAACTTCAAGGATGAAGTTTATAATCGAGCGCCCAGGGATGGGTTTACGGCGTGTTAGTGTGGGCAACCGGTTCAGGCTCAAGCCCCAAAGTGCTTTTATATTGTGAATTTGCGGCCTGCATGCTAGTTTGCCGCCTGTTGTATTTGCCGGAGTGTCTGTGATGGTGGCCAAGCTTGTTATTTTTAGTATCCGCTCGCTTATTTCCCTGCTGCTGGGCGTAGCGCATGTATATTTTGTGATTTTGTGCTTTGGTTTTATCGCCACTATAAACCCGTTACAACTGTGGATCATGGACTCCGATACCTTACGCGGCTCAGCCCTGTTATGGCTTTCCATTATGGATTTAGTGCTACACCTGCTGCTGGCTATTCCGGTTACCATCGCCCTGCTGTATCTGCAAACCCAGCTACGCCGTTACCATTTATGCCTGGTTGCCATACCCATGCTGGGTTTTGGTTTATATAGTTTGTGGCAGCTGTTTAGCCAGCGACACGAGCTTAGCCTGACCTACCTCAGCTATATCAATACCTTGCTGCCGGCTTTGGCTTTACTGCTGATTGGCTTTTTGGCGCTAAAACACTTTGGCCATATCAAACCTGCAGCCGCGTCCTTGCGGCTGTAACAGTTGCGGTTTTAACACTCTAAGACAGTAAAAAATAACGGTCTAATATCGCCAGCGTATCGCGGATATACCCCATGCGCTGGCCAATATCGGCGCTATGTGGCCGGATACCAATTTTTGCCCCCAGCACCGGCAAGCCTGCGGCATCGTTGCACGCTGCCAGACAACTGTGCATGGCCTGTTCTGTCATCCAGCTACCGGGTTCACCCTTTACTACCAGATCGCTGTTGCGCGGCGGTTGATGGCTATCGCGCCAGGCGCCGTATTCGCTATCCTGATCCGATACCCCAGAGAACATCAGCCCGCTTAGCACACCTGCAGCCTGTGCGGCCTGAATATGCTCAACAGCACCTGCAACCCTGCGCGTTTCAAATACCGAGCGGCCCCAGTTAATCACCATACCCAATTGCTGTTCTTTGCTTAAAGCTGCATTTAACTGCGTGATAACATCCAGCTCATCACTTAGTGCTAAAAAGCCTTTTGACGGTGTCTGGCTATCAATATAAGCATCGCAATGTTCAATCACAATACGGGCACCATGCCAGTTCCAGCTGAGCATAGTTTGCAACGATGCCAGCAGCGACGTTTTGGAAGACGCCGCTTTATGCCGTGCCGGTGCGGTTTGAATTTGAATTGCTGTTACCGCCTGGCGCCCCAAATGCGTGTTTAGTTTGCCAATCGCTGCACAGGCTTGTTGTATAAACGCCAGCGCTGCCTGGCGCCCGGCTTCATCATCAGAAGCAATACCAAACATTGGGTTTTGCCCCAGTGCATTCATAATGCCGGGAATACAGGTAAACACGTAATTCCACTTTGGATCGATATTGGCCAGAAACCAGTTGTCATCGTGCTGATGCAAAACGCCCCAAAACGGATGCTCCAGGCCTTTTATATTCGGCAGCGCTTTTAACTCGTTGTAATAAGCAGTTTCCAGTATTGGATCCCAACCACTATGGTTGGGGGAAGCGGCGTAAGCGCCCAGATAATATTTCATTGTGGTATGTATCCTTTTTTAACGCTTAATCATCAGGAGAATTAAGCGTAAACACCAGATGCTTGCGCATATCTTTTAGCACTATGCCCTTTTTCAGCAGCAAACCGCTTAAACGCCTCTGCCACGCCAGCAACTGCGGCTGCGCCGCCTCAAGCTGAGCTTGCTCAGTAAGCTGCAACCGCACCAGTAGCGATACCGGAAAAGCTTCATATTCCAGGCTAAACCAGCACTGCACCGCGCCGGGGAGTTCCACCAGCGCTTGCTGCTCTAACTTTGTCACCGCATCGAGCACCGCGGCCTGTTGTTTTTGTTGTACTACAGAGAGTTTTTTCATATTGATATTTACCTTAACAATACTGCCCTGCCACCCAACCAGACGCCCAGGCCCACTGAAAGTTATAGCCACCGAGCCAACCGGTTACGTCGACCACTTCGCCGATAAAATACAAACCTGGCTGATTTTTCGCTTCCATGGTTTTTGAGGATAAATAATCGGTATCGACACCGCCGATGGTGACTTCTGCGGTGCGGTAGCCTTCGGTGCCGTTGGGTTTAAACACATAAGCATGCAGGCTGTCGGCAAGTTGTTTAATACTTTTCGGGTTTAACGCTTTCAGCGGCTGGTTAGTAAAAACTTTTAGCTCCAGTAGTTTTTCTACCAGCCGTTTTGGTAGCAATTTAGCCAGTGCGGTTTTTACTTCCTGCTCCGGGTGCGCTTGCTGTTGCGCCGATAAAAACTCTGCCACATCAGTTTGCGGTGCCATATTCACTATTACTTCATCACCCGGTTGCCAGTAGCTGGAAATTTGCAGTATGGCTGGCCCGCTTAAACCGCGGTGGGTAAACAGCATATCTTCCGGGAATACGGTGCCATTCACTTCAGCCGTGACCGGCAAGGATACCCCGCTGATTTCTTCAAACACCGCTTTGTCGGCCGGTTGCCAGGTTAATGGCACTAAGGCGGCGCGCAGCGGCAGCACTTTTAAACCAAACTGCTCAGCCAGCTGAAAACCAAAAGCGGTAGCGCCTAAATTCGGCAGGCTTAAACCACCGCTGGCCACTACTAAACTGTGACACTGGCGGCTAAGCTCTGCTGTAGTGACAGTGTATTGGCCATCAGCAAAGCTGACGCCGGTAATA
The DNA here is from genome assembly GCF_900108485.1 of Rheinheimera pacifica. Lineage (GTDB taxonomy): Bacteria > Pseudomonadota > Gammaproteobacteria > Enterobacterales > Alteromonadaceae > Alishewanella > Alishewanella pacifica. The sequence goes on from NZ_FNXF01000016.1 coordinate 31,489, forward strand.
GTTTGCTGCAGGGCAATTTGCACATTGGCGGCTTTGGCCTCGCTTAGCAGCATATCAACAATATCTTTAGCGCTATCATCACAAAACAGCTGGCCAAGCGTTTTCTCATGGTAGGCAATAGCATGCTTTTGCACCAGGGCGATAAAATCCCACTGCGTATAGCGACTGAGAGCCGATTTACAGAAGTGTTTGTTTTGCGAAAGGAAGTTCTCCGGCCCGGCATACATATTAGTAAAATTACAGCGGCCGCCGCCCGACATCAGGATCTTACGGCCCACCCGTTTACCATTATCTAATAGCAGCACTCTGCGGCCGCGTTTACCGGCTTCAATGGCGCACATTAAGCCAGCTGCACCAGCCCCTATTATTATTACATCCCACTGCTGCATTAATTTTTACTCTGTATGACTAAAGGCGTGGCTGCCGCCAACTGCTGCTGATAGCCTTGTTGCAGGCTTTGCCAATCGGCCTCTTGCCAGTTAAATACCACCAGTTTGCCCTTTTCTTTATTAAAGGAGCGTAAAAGACGCGCTAAATTTTGCTCCGTCCACTCCCCTGGGCTGCGGCGACTGCATTTATCAAAATCAATCAGCCACACTTTACCGGCAGCATCGAGCATAATATTGCGGCAGTTAAGATCCGAGTGATACACCCCAAGTTGATGCATTTGCGCAATAGCCGCACCAATGGCTTGCCACTCGCTTGGGGTAATAGCGCGCTGCTGTAATATTGCCGCTAAATCTTTGCTGTCAGGAATAAGCTCAATCAGTAAATCGGCGCGATAAATCAGGCCACTACGCTGATAACTGGCAGCAACCGGGCGCGGTACGGCTAAACCTTGCGCGCGCATCCAGCTTAATAATTGGTATTCCTGCATCGCACGGCTTTGCGCCACTGGCTGTAGCCAAAATTGATCGTGCAGCACTTTGCCCACTAAACCGCCACGATAATAGTGCCTTAGCACCAGCTTATGCTCGCCATGCTGTACAAAATACGCGGTATTGCGGCCGGTAGAGCTACCGATAACCGCTTGTTGCTGTTGCCACCATGTGCTTTGAAAGTACTGGGGGCGAATGTCGCTGAAAAGCGCTGGATCAAACCAGTAATGTGTACCGTTTTGTTGGATTTGCTGATAATCGGTATGTTGCCGCTTTGCAGCAGCGGTTGAAATATCATCTGTAGACATGCGACTTCCTATTAAAAGTGAATCTATTGCAGCTAGAGTGCGTGCTGTAGCGCCCTGCTGCTGTAAGAAAAATTGCTGAGCGCGTTGCCCTTGCGCCGCGCGGGCACTCGCATCGGCCAATAACATTTGGCTATTGTTTAACAATGCCTGATTGTCGGCAACCAGCGCTACCGCATGCTGTAGCTGTAATTGCCGGTAGGCGTCTTTAAAATTAAAAATATGTGGCCCGCTTTGCACGGCTTTGGCAAAGCAAATCGCTTCCAGCGGATTATGGCCGCCCCGTTCAATTAAGCTGCCACCAATAAACACCAAATCAGCCAATTGATACCAGGCCAATAGCTCGCCCATCGAATCCCCAAGCGCAATATCGGCCGTAATAGGTGATACGGGTGCAGTAGGCATAGCCGATACGCTGCTGCGCCGCCACAGACTGAAACCGGCTTGCTGCACCAGCTCGGCTACTTTGGCAAAGCGCTCAGGATGGCGCGGTACCAACAAGAGTAATAATTGCGGAAACTGCTGTTTTAATTCTGGATACAGAGCCAGTAATTGTTCATCTTCACCGGCGTGTGTACTGGCAGCTACCCATAATAAGCGCGCGGCAAAGGCAGGGCGAAACTGGCTGAGTAAATCCTGGGTATTAGCCGGAATGGCCAGCTCGAACTTAAGGTTGCCACTTACCGCTAATTGCCCCTGATAACCCAATGCCTGAAAGCGCTGGCTGCTGGCCCGGTCTTGCGTTAATAACAAACTGATATTACGCAGTAACACTTTACTTAATACCGAAAAGCGTCGGTAACCTTTGGCAGAGCGTGCCGATAAACGGGCATTGACTACCGCAACTGGCACGCCTTGCTTGGCACAAGAATTAAGTAGGTTAGGCCACAATTCCGTTTCCAGGATCACTAACAATGCTGGCTGCAGTGTCTTTAAAAAGCGCCGTACCGCACCGGGGTAATCCAGCGGTAAATAACAATGTTGTACGCTGCTGCCAAAGCGACTGGCGATAGTGGCAGAGCCGGTTGGCGTAGTACATGTTACCGTTATCGTTTTTGCAGGGTACTGCTGCTGTAGTTGTTTAATCAGCGGGGTTGCGGCAATCACCTCGCCTACCGATACCGTATGTACCACTATGCCACCGGGTTTTAGCTGCTTCGCTATTAAGCCAAAAGCAAAACGCTCTGCCAAGCGCTGCCGGTAGGCCGGGTCTTTACGCGAGCGCCAGAGGAAGTAACTCAACACTAAAGGGCTGCTGAGGTAAAGTAGCAGCTGATATAAAAACAAAGTAAGGGCTGGCGCTAACATACGCCTTATCCGAATGAAGCCGGCTGAACTAATTGTAAAAACAGCTTCTCATAGTTCTGATTCATTCTCTCCCGGCTAAATTCAGTTAATGCCCGCTGCCGTCCCGCATCGGCTATAGGTTGCAATTCATGTATTTGCGCTAAGCTCTTTCTTATTACCGCAGCCAAGGCTGCCACATCATTTTCAGCCACCAAAAATCCATCCTGCCCGTCATTCAGCACTTCCTGGATACCGGGTACTTTAGTACCGATAGCTATACAGCCAGCAGCCATCCCCTCTAATAGTGCCAATGGCATACCTTCATAGTGTGAACTTAACACTGCCAACTGGTTTTGCTGCAGCAATTCCGGCACATTACGTACCACACCTAAAAAGTGCACCTGTCCTGTGATCCCTAATTGTTCAGCCAGCTTCTCCAGTGGTTTGCGATGCAAGGACTTGCCGCCACCAGCCAGGTACAGCTTAGGCAACAATCCTTCGGTTTTTAATAGTGCCAGCGCTTTAAATAAAGTGCCATGGTCTTTTTGCTTGGAGAAACGGGACACCATGACAATATCCGGTGCCCGCGTCAGCAAAGGCGGCACAGTACCAAGGAAAGGCATGGTATTAATACCATTTGATATAGCATAAGTACGCTGTGCAGGCATCCCCTGCGCCAGCAACACCGAGCGCACACCTTCGGAACAACCGACTATAGCTGCAGTTCTTTTACTTAACCAACGCGATTGTGCCAGCCGCCAGCTATTGTAGCGTTCACGGGTATTGTGCTCTACGTGTACCAACTTTGGCACCTTAGCCAGCAAACCGGCATAGCGTCCCCATAAGTGTTCACTAAAACCATGCGCTACCAATATATCTGGCTGATATTGCTTACACAGCTTAATTAACGCCCAAATAGTGGCGACTTTGCTCCAGCCAGGCACTACTGCCAACGGAATCCCCTGTTGCTGTAACTCTGCAATCCGCGCCGGATCGCCACGGCGTTTACGTCGTAGCACTAAAAGCGGACTAACATGCTCTGATGCCAGTGCAGCACGCACCAGAGAAATTGCCACTTGGGTTGCACCACCAGAAAAGCCACCGGTAACAAAGTGTAAAACTTTAATTTTAGCGTGCCCTTCCGGCATAAAACCTCCACTACAGAAAAAGCTTGCTGCTACAAATAAAAATCCCCGCCATCAGCAGCAGGGAATTCGCTTTACCAGCAGCCATATTATCGCTTTACACTCAGGCCGTTACTAACGCCATAATTCTTTGACCCACTGTACCGGCATAACCCGGCGATACCATTTACCACTGATACCTGCAATAGCATCCGGTGGGTTTGGTTTACCATGGAAAGCTACGATTTTAGCCCCTTGAGGAATTGTTGCCGGTTTAAACCAGCACATAATAGCACCTGGTAAACAATGCCGTTTAAAGCTGACACACCAGCCTTCAGGCCAGTATTGCAGTTTGCCTTGCTTTGCCAGGTTTTGCGTCACAAACTCCTGCTCGTTTCGTACCTTGGCCAGCTCACGCTCTTTATGGTTTTTCAACAGCTCAATCAGGTCGCTATGGGCGCCGATATCATAACGATAGACGGAAGTATTGCCGGTATCGTCCGATTTATCCCATTCTTTGATTACATAAAACTCACCTTGAGGCTCAAAGAAACAGTCGATATTATCAACAATTACCACATCCAGATCGATAAACAACGTAGGGCCGAACAAATCATATAACGGGTTTGCAAAACTGGTCACTTTCAGCCAGCCGTGACCGAATGACCACGGATGCCGTTCATCAAAATCTTTAAAACCTACGGCGGGAATATCCTTAACTTCAATATCTGCATTAATACCGCTGGCATCATCGGTTAAACAGACAAAACGAAACGGTAATGTCAGATTACGGCTAACCATCGAATGCAGCTTGTTGACATACTCAGGGCCATATTTCTTGCCCCATTTAATACATAACACATTTACTGTTGTCATAGAATCCTCTGTTTTGGCAACAAGCTCTAACACCGATTTACAACCACTTTCCTGCTCAAATGGCAATATATCGTAATAACCGGCAATAATACCTGTTCATGTTTCACTTCGCACAAAAAATTTCTGCGTTAGGTTTTGTTAAACAACCTTGTTATCTTCCGGTAGCGCCTGCAAATAGCGTCCAGCAATGCTTGCCTTACGATATATTCCCCATTTCAGATAACTTTCTAACTTTGTTCGCTCACCACCCCGCAGTTTGATCAAGGCAGGTCTGTCATCTTTTTCGGTAAACAGCAAGCGCATATAAAGCCTCTTACGCCGCCAGTTAGAAGTTACCTGCAATGCGTAGGCGCTATCTTCCGCTTTTAACAGCGCCAGACGATAGGTAGTGGCAGCGCGTTCTAATACGTCCTGTGCGGCAATATGGATAGTGTGATAATAAGGATCTGAGATAGCCTGGCGCAGCCCTTCAAAACGTCCTTGCACTGATAACGCCTGAATATAATCGGCGGTATCACCCTCGATAACTTCACACCTAAATAATGCCAGCCAATCCGCAACAAAGCGACTTTGTGCAGGAGCAGCTAAAAACCAGCTATCAACTACTGGCCTGTGGACATTTGTGGTATAACGTTCCAGATAATAACCAACAAACTCAGTATTTTGTTCAGCCCGGATTCGCTCAACCCAATCCAGTGAAGCAGTAAGAATAATAGACGCATCCAACCAAATGCCACCATAGCGGTTTAATAGCTCCAAACGGATCCAATCTGTTTGTTTGGCTACATTTAAGCGCGTTAACTTGTCAGGTACAGGCCGAATATAATCAGTTATATTATCGGCATTTAGCACGTGGATATGATAATCCGGATTTAAAGCCTGCCAACCCGCAATGCAACGCTTTACTACTTCAGGTTGCTCTGCACTGTGCCAGTACGTCCAGATGGTTTTAGGTATTGCTGCTGAGGTCTGCAGCGGTTCAGCCGCCATTGTCAGTAGCTGAAGATGCGGTTCTGGCAAGTGCAAACGTCGGCTTTGCTGATACACCCAGTACAATAACAGCGTGACCACAATCAGAACAACAGTAAACAATAAAGACCACACGCTGCGTTTTTTCCTTTAATCAGATTACGAAACAACATAAAGCAAGGCCAGCAACAGCATGCGTGACCTTGAATGGCAACTATTACAACGCCGCTAAAACCACTTCAGCTTTACTGACTTCAAAGGTTTTTGGTGCTTCTACATTTAGCAGTGTTACCACGCCGTTTTCAACGATCATGGCATAGCGCTGTGAGCGTACACCACCAAAGTCACCGGTTTCCATGGTCAGGCCAATAGCTTTATGAAAAGCGGCACCACCGTCGGCTAAAAACACAATTTCTTCGGCGTTCTGGCTTTTTGCCCAGGCACTCATTACAAAAGCATCGTTTACTGCGGTGCAAACAATAGTATCAACGCCTTTGGCTTTGATCTGGTCGGCCAGCGTAATATAACCCGGTAAGTGTGCTGCAGAGCAGGTAGGTGTAAAAGCACCTGGCACAGCAAACAGTACCACTTTTTTATTGGCAAAAATCTGGCTGGTGGTTGGGTTCATTACACCTTCTTTGGTCAGTTGCGAAAAACTCACCTCAGGTAACTTGTCGCCGGTTTTAATCATGTTAATTCCCCTGTTTAATTTATCTGTTGTCAAAAGTATCACTAAATTGCTGCATTAATATACACATCAAAACGGTTATTTTTACCGGTGACAGACATTGCAGGCGCCTTTTGCGCTAAAAAATCAGCATAACCGGGCCGTTTTACCACCACACGTTTTTGCGCCAGCTTAAGTGCTGGTGCCAGTAAGGCATCAGCATCGGTATCGCTACCCACTACATCATGAAAAGCGCGCATTTCTTTTTTAACCAGCGCGGTTTTATCCCGCGGTGGAAACATCGGGTCCAGATACACCACATCAACAGCACCATGCTGTTGCAGCGCCTCCAGCGCGCTGCTATGCAGTAGCTGCATACGCTCGCCCAACCAGTTAAGGTCAGCTGTAGCCGCAGCCCGGCGCAAACCATCAAACAGTAAAGCTGCCACGGCCGGGTTACGCTCAACCAGAGTGACCTTAGCGCCCAGGCTGGCCAGTACAAAGGCATCACGGCCCAGGCCAGCAGTAGCATCTAATACGGTGAGATCGCGCTTTTTATTCAGCCCGCAAGCTTTGGCAATCGCCTCACCTTTGCCACCGCCATGCAAGCGCCGGTAACTGGCAGCACCACTGGCAAAGTCGACCAGGATATCACCTTGTTTGGGTAACTCACTGTGGCGTAACACCAGCGCATTATCCTGCCAGGCCAGATGCCAGCCACTGGCTTTAGTGGCTAAGGTTAAACCAAACTGCTGACAGAGGCTGGCAGCATAGTCTGCATTAAGCTCAGGGCTGTGTAGTAAATTCAGCGGCATTATTGCTGCATTCCAACAATATTCTCGCCAACACTTAACGCAATAATCTGGCTGATGTGCGCCAGGCTACGGCCTGATTGCTTATGCCAAAGATTAAACTGCTGCTGGATCTGATTTAAACTGCGTTTGCTGTTTATACCGCCATCAAATATGTTGGTTGCCCGCAGGTAAGCTTCAACATCAGTGCTTAAAATAAAGGTATCTTTACCAATAGCCCGCAACGCATAAGGCCCGGTATTACCGCCAAGGCGGGCGCCATGCTGCTTAAGGTAAGCCCATAAACCGATAATATCGGATGTTGGCCAGTCAGCAATAAAACGGCCGAAGCTGCCATGTTTGCGGGCAATATCATCAATCATCATGGCATTGTGGCGGATGGTAAATACTTTGCCAGCGTTGCGGATAATACGTTCATCACGGGCTTTGGCTTCAAGCATTTCATCGCTCATCAGCAGCATTTTTTCGATATTAAAATCGAAAAACACTTCACAAAAGCCCGGCCACTTTTGCCGCACCACGCGCCAGACAAAACCAGACTGAAACACTTTTTTGGTTAGCTCGCCCAGCAGCAGGTTATCTGGTATAGCGGCAATATCAGCATTGCTGGCACTTTGCCCCAGCAATGCTTCAAGTGCTGCAGCGCCGCCTTTACGCTCGCAGGCGCGCTGATAGATACGGTCAAAAGGTTCTGCGGTCGTCAAAATTGTACTCATCTTCAGTGAAAAAATAAGGCAACACGGGAATGGTTGCCTTTATGCTTATATTGTAACCGTTACTGCTGGTTAATAGGCTGAGGTTTCGCCGCCCTCTTTTAGCGTACAAACGCCGTTTTGCAGCACTACAGCTGGTTTTGGCACGACAGCGCAGTCAGACATAAGGCCAATGCGCTCGTTCTCTGCTTTGGCAGCAGAGTTGTATCTGGCTATCAGAGCCATAATCTCCGTTTCATTGCCGCCTTTAGTAGACACTGCTATGTAGCTGGCCGGGCCGCCGCAAGGTTTGCTGCCAAAGCCTACTACCCGGCATTGTTCAACATTATCTGCTTTTGCATCGCCAACCCGTGCCATAATTTCAGCCCGCATGGCGCTGAGGTTTACTTCATCTGCCATTTGTTGCTTCCTCGCTTTTACCGCACTTACCGGATCTTTGCTTGGGTCTATCGGCTCTATCAATGGTTTGGGTGGCAACCGCTCTGCAGTGGTATCACTGCCTGCCTGGCCCTGCTGACACGCTGCCAGCGTTAAAGCCGTCATGATTACTATCAATACCTTAGTGCGCATATTTATTCCTCCGCGTTGTGCTTCAGCTTGGCAGAGCTGGTCTGAATTCGCAATGAATTGTTAAGTTTAAATTAACCACGCCGGTACTAACCGGCGATACCCATATGGCGCAACAACGCTTCGTTCGATGGCTCACGGCCACGGAAACCTTTAAATAACTCCATTGGCTCGGCACTGCCGCCACGCTCTAAAATCCAGCGCAAAAAGTCACGGCCGGTGTCGGCATTAAATATACCTTCCTCCTCAAAACGGCCAAAAGCGTCGGCTGATAACACTTCAGCCCACAGGTAGCTGTAATAACCGGCGCCATAACCACCGGCAAAAATATGGCTGAAACCATGCTGAAAGCGGTTAAAGCGTGGCGGTACAATAACCGACACTTCATTACGCACTTCGTCCAGCATCTGCTGGACACGGCCGCCCTGCGCCGGATCGTATTCGGCGTGCAAACGAAAATCGAATAAGGCAAATTCAAGCTGGCGCACCAAGAACATCGCCGACTGGAAGTTTTTCGCCGCCAGCATTTTATCCAGTAAGTCCTGCGGTAAAGGCTCGCCAATCTCATAGTGGCCGGAAATAATGGCCAGGGCCTCGCTTTGCCAGCACCAGTTTTCCAGAAATTGGCTGGGCAGCTCTACCGCGTCCCAGGCAACACCGTTAATGCCGGCTACCGCAGCAGCATCCACTTTGGTGAGCATATGATGAATGCCATGGCCAAATTCGTGGAATAACGTAACCACTTCATCATGAGTAAACAGTGCCGGCTTGCCACCCACCGGTTTATTAAAGTTACAGGTTAAATAAGCTACCGGCGTTTGTATGCTGCCATCAGGCAAAATACGCCGGCCCTGGCAGTCGTCCATCCAGGCACCGCCGCGCTTTTTCGCCCGGGCGTATAAATCCAGATAAAAACTACCGCGTAAAGTGCCGGTGGCATCAATAATGTCGTAAAACTTAACGTCGCTGTGCCATACATCCACCCCGTCGCGCTGCTTTACTTCTACACCAAACAGCTTGTTCAGTACGGTAAATAAACCGGCTACCACTTTGTGTTCAGGGAAATATGGCCGCAGTTGTTCATCAGAAATAGCGTATTTGGCCTGTTTTAGCTTTTCGGCATAGTAAGTAATATCCCAGGCTGCCAGTTCTTTCACAGCATATTCGCTTTGGGCAAAAGCCCTTAACTCCGCTAAATCCTGCTGCGCCTGAGGCTTGGCTCGGCGGGCTAAATCCTGCAGGAAATCCAGCACCTGCGCAGGGCTTTGTGCCATTTTGGTGGCCAGTGATTCTTCTGCCGCGTTGTTAAAGTCGAGCAATTGCGCCAGCTCATGCTTTAATGCCAGCGTTTCTTCAATAATGGCGCTGTTATCAAACTGGCCCGCAGTCGGGCCCTGATCCGATGCCCGGGTGCAGTAGGCGCTGTACAGCTCTTCGCGCAGCTCACGTTTGTCAGCATAGGTCATTACGGCAATGTAGCTGGGGAATTCCAGCGTAAACACCCAACCTTCCAACTCACGGCTTTGAGCTTCTTCGGCGGCGGCCAGTTTGGCGTCGTCGGGTAACCCCAACAAATCTGCTGCATCGGTAATATGTTTAAACCAGGCTTGGGTAGCGTCCAGCGTATTGTTGGAAAACTGCGAGCTTAAATCTGATAAGCGGCTTTGAATTTCGCCGTAGCGCTGTTTTTTCCCGGCCGATAAGCCAATGCCCGACAGCTTAAAATCACGCAGGGCATTTTGAATCACTTTTTGCTGCGCCGCCGTTAAGCCAGCATACTGCTCGCTTTGCGCCAGTTGCTGGTACTTCTGGTACAGGCCTTCATGCTGGCCAACCCAAGTGCTGTATTCAGACAGCAACGGCAGACAGCTCTCATAGGCTTCGCGCAGCTCGGGGGTATTTACTACCGAGTTCATATGCGACACCGGCGACCACAATTTACCTAAACGCTCACTGTCCTGATCCAGCTGTTCTATCAGCGTATGCCAGCTAACGTCCGGCAGTGCCACTGCAGCCTCTACCGCAGCCCGTGCCTGTGCAATAGCTTGTTCAACCGCAGGCTTAACCTGCTCTGGCGTAATCTGGGAAAACGGCGGTAAATCCGGGAACGACAACAGTATATTTTGGGTAGCAGACATAGCAAACCTTAAACAAAGTGACAAACATTAGCCATAATGTTGGGGCAAACACCGCCATTGTCAATGCTAAAACGGCCTTATTGGCAGTAACTAATGTCGTTGGCTATACTGTGCAAAATTTGTTAATCAAAGGAATGAAACCCAAATGAAAATACTGCAAAAAACCGCTGTCAGCTGCCTGTTACTTAGCTGCCTGAACCTGTCGGCTAGTGCCGGCGAAATAGATGAAGCCATAACCGCTGCCACTAAACACTATAAAGCCGGAGAATTGTCGCAGGCGATATCTCAGCTGGATTATGCCAGCACCTTAATCCGCCAGGAAAAAGGCGAGCAGGTAAAACTGGCCTTCCCCGCCGCACCCAGCGGCTGGCAGGCGCAGGATGCCAATGCTGAAGTGGCCGCAGCCGCGATGTTTGGCGGTGGTATCAGTGCCTCGCGCAATTACTACAACGACAGTGACAGCATTGATATTGAACTGATGATGGATTCTCCGATGCTGCAGGCGTTTTCAATGATGTTGAGTAACCCTTCAATGATAGCAATGTCGGGTGGCAAAATGACTAAAATTCAAGGGCTGCAGGCAGTACAGCGGCTTGATGGCGGCAGGCTGGAAATTCAGTTTGTTACCCAAAGCGGTGCCATGGTTACCGTACGGGGCGATAACGCTAACCAAAGTACTATGTTAGCGCTGGCCAACAGCATTGATTTAAAAAAGCTGTAACTACGGTCTTAGGCCCTACTGCCCTGTCGCCGGAACAGAACAGTCTGGCAACAGGGCTTGTAAAACACCACCCTAACCCCTATAACCGCAGTAATGTCTACTTTGCGGAATTGTCTGATGTCTCGTCATTTTAACTATCTGTCTATTGGTGGCGGCAGCGGCGGTATTGCCAGCGCCAACCGTGCGGCTATTCGTGGTGCTACTGCTGCAGTAATTGAAGCAAAAGCCGTAGGCGGCACCTGCGTGAATGTCGGTTGCGTGCCCAAAAAAGTGATGTGGTACGGCGCGCATATTGCCGAAGCACTAAAATACAGCCCGGCCTATGGCTTTGACATTACACAAAACAGCTTTAACTGGGCCACGCTGGTAAAAAACCGCGAAGCTTATATCCAGCGCATTCATGGCAGCTATCACAAGGGCTTTGATAATAATGGCGTGACCTATATTGAAGGTTTTGCCCGCTTTATTGACGAACGTACCGTTGAAGTTAACGGCGAGCGTATTACTGCCGATCATATTACTATCGCCACCGGCGGCCGCCCGGTACTGCCTGATATTCCTGGCGCAGAGCACGGTATAGATTCAGACGGTTTTTTTGCCTTAACAGAGCAGCCGAAAAAAGCGCTGGTAATAGGTGCCGGTTATATTGCGGTAGAAGTTGCCGGTGTATTACATGCACTTGGCACAGAAACACACTTACTAATACGCGGCGATAAGCCACTGCGCAGTTTCGACTCTGACATTACCGATATGCTGCTTGAGCGGATGACGCAGGACAAACTCAAACTGCATAAGCAAACCAACGTGATTAAAATAGAGAAAATCAGCGACGGCAACTTAACGGTGCATTGCGATAACGGCGTTGAGTTTACCGGCGTAGATTGTGTAATCTGGGCCATCGGCCGTGCCCCTGCCAGTGACAAACTCAACCTGGCGGCAGCCGGGGTGAAAACAGATAAAGACGGCAATATCACTACCGACAAATACCAGAATACTAACGTAAAAGGCATTTATGCTGTGGGTGACGTTACCGGTGAAGCCCAATTAACCCCGGTAGCAGTTAAAGCCGGCCGTTTATTAGCAGAGCGCTTATTTAATAAAAATATGCCCGATGCGCATATGGATTACTCATTGATCCCAACCGTAGTGTTCAGCCATCCGCCAATTGGCACCATTGGGCTAACCGAAGCTGAAGCCATTGAAAAGTATGGCGCAACCAATGTAAAAGTGTACCGCTCTGGCTTTGCTGCTATGTATAACGCCATAACCGAGCATCGCGCCCTTAGCCGCTTTAAGCTGGTATGCACAGGCAAAGACGAAAAAGTAGTGGGCCTGCATGGTATTGGCGAAGGTATGGATGAAGTGCTGCAAGGCTTTGCTGTAGCAATAAAAATGGGCGCCACCAAGGCTGATTTTGACGCCACTGTGGCACTGCACCCTACCAGTGCGGAAGAATTTGTTACCATGAGATAAAACCCAAGGGATCAACTCATAAGGGACCGCAGCCGGGTAAGCGCCGCTGTGGTTTCCTGCTCTGTGAAGGCCCCAAAACCAAACCGCACAGCGCAACTCTGCTTATCTACAAAAAAGTACGCCTCTGTTGCTAACTCTGCCAGATTAAACTGCTGCCGGGGACCAAACTGCAGCCAGAATGCCAGCCCTCCTGCAGGAATATGAAAACGCACTGTGTCAGCAAACAACCGTTTGAGCTCATTTACACAGTGATCCCGACGGGTTTTGTAGAGTTTTTTGCATTTGCGGATATGACGTTTCACTTCCCCCGACTCGAGTAATTCAGCTAAAGCCAGCTCAGTTAATGTATTGCCCTGGCGGTCGATCATTAAAATTTGTTGTACTGCTTTTTTGATAAAGGCCGCGCTGGCCACCAGATAACCGACCCGCAGGCCTGGAGCAAAGACCTTGGATAAAGAGCCTATATGCAGCACCCGTTCTGCACCTGGCAGGCTGGCAAGCGGCGGTATAGGCCTGCTGTCAAAATGAAACTCGTGATCATAATCGTCTTCCACTATATAAAAATCATGTTGGGCCGACAGTTGCAGCAACAGCAAACGCCGCTCCATCACCAGAGTAACAGTGGTTGGATAATGATGATGAGGAGTCGTGTAAATAGCCGCTACTTTCCGGCCTGCGATCAATTGTTGTAAATGCGTGATATCCAGCCCCTGCTGATCCGTTTTGCAGCGCAGTATGGTAAATCCTGCCTCCGCAAAAGCGGCCAGAGCGGGCGCATAAGTCAACTCTTCAAACACCATCACACCATCAGACGGCCTAAGCACGCGGGAGGCCAGATAAATCGCCATCTGGCTGCCCCGCACAATGCAAATCTGCGCGCAGCTCAGATGCAGATAGCGTTCCTGCCTCAGCATACGTTGTAAAGCCTGACGCAATTCGATAGTTCCCTGCGGATCGCCATAACCAAGGTACTGCTTGCGGCTGGCGGCAATTAATGCCCGGCGGTAAGCCCGCGCCATCAGTTCGTAGGGAATAAGACGTGCATCCGGGATCCCGTCATTGCCGGATTGGCTCTGTTTGCCCGCAACGGGCGCCACTTCTGCCTGTTCGCTGTCGGTTCTGGCTGCACCTGCAAGTAAGTGCTGGTATTGCTCAGACATACGTTGCTCGGGTAGCCGGTCTGATACGAACGTTCCGCGTTTTGCCTGGGTAACCAGCCATCCCTGTGCAATCAGTTCGTCATAGGCTATTTGCACCGTTTTACGATTCAGCCCCAACACCGTGGCTAAAGAGCGGGAACCCGGCAACAGAGCTCCGGCTTCCAGCCTGCCGGTTAAGATGTCTGCAATCAGCTTATTTACCAGCCTCGAGTGAATAGTGTCACCCGTACTGTGCTCCAGCGATAACTGCGTTTGCCACGGACGTAACATCTTTACCCTCCACTCTCAGCGGTAATCTGGCCACCGAACTGGACCATCACTGATTATAAAACTGGATGTTCTTACCGGTCCAGAATCATTTTAATCTTGGCGGCAGTGAATCAACGTCCAGATCCGGAGGCAGACCATGATGAAAACAGCACATCTAGATAAACAACAGTTAATGTCCATTGCGCAACAGCAAATGGATGCGTTACTGAATCAAGGCCAGTTTAACGACAGGCAAAAACTCGCTTTAACCTGCAGAATTTTGTATGACCACGGCCATGATGCAGGTTTGGCGGGTCAGATCACTGCCCGCACTGCAGCGGGCAATACCTTTATCACCCAGCGATTTGGCTTGGGTTTTGATGAAATCACCGCGGATAACCTGATAGAAGTCAATCAGGATCTGGAGCCTGTCGACCAACAGGCGATGCCAAATCCTGCCAACAGATTTCATACCTGGATTTACCAGCAACACCCTGAAGTCAATTGCATTATTCACACTCACCCCACTCATGTAGCGGCACTTTCTATGCTCAGAGTTCCGCTGCTGGTGGCCCAAATGGATACCTGCAGTTTATTTAATGACTGTGCCTTTTTAGGTGAGTGGCCAGGCGTTCCTGTGGGGAATGAAGAAGGCGTCATTATTTCCAATGCGCTGGGCAACAACAGAGCCATTTTGCTCGCCCATCACGGTCAGTTGGTCGTAGGCAAAACCATTGAAGAAGCTTGCAACCTTGCGCTGATGATTGAACGCGCCGCCCGTTTACAACTGCTGGCCATGGCCGCTGGTCAGGTGCAACCGCTGCCTGCCGCTTTGGCTCAGGAAGCCCATGACTGGCTATCGACGGAACGTCGCAGCAAAGTCAATTTTGCCTATTACGCCAGAAAAGCACTGAAGTCCCACCCTGAATCTATCTGAGGAGTTTAAGATGAAATTAACCGGCATTATTGCTTATCCAATCACCCCTTTTACGGCAGACGGCAGCCAACCGGATTTACAGAAACTGGCGCAAAGTATCGAGTTGTTGCTGCAAAACGGTTGCGATGCCATAGCACCGTTAGGCAGCACAGGTGAGAGTGCATATCTGAGTTTTGCCGAATGGCAGCAAGTAGCGCAGCACTCGGTGCAGGTTGTCGCCAAACGTATTCCTGTGATCATAGGTATTTCTGAACTGACGACAGAGCAGGCGATTAACAAAGCCCGTTTTGCTGCAGAAATTGGTGCCGATGCCATTATGGTGATCCCGGTTTCCTACTGGAAACTGACAGATGATGAGATTTTTGGCTACTACCAGGCTATCACCGCTGAAGTCTCTTTACCGGTAATGGTCTATAACAATCCGGCGACCAGTGGCGTGGATATGTCACCTGAGCTAATTGTAAAAATGTTCAGAGGCATACCTCAAATTACTATGGTGAAAGAAAGCACGGGTGATATTCAGCGGATGCACAAAATCTATCAGCTTTCATCCGGTGAACTGCCTTTTTACAATGGTAGTAATCCACTGGCTTTAGAAGCTTTATGTGCCGGCGCCAGTGGTTGGTGTACCGCAGCACCTAATTTACTGGGTAGCTTACCAAAAGAGTTGTTTAATCAGGTTCAGGCAGGCGATCTGCAGGCGGCTAAAGATAACTTTTACCGCCAGTTGCCATTGTTAAACTTTATTGTATCAGGTGGTCTGCCTAAAACAGTCAAAGCTGGTTTGGCATTAAAAGGTTTTGACGTCGGCCAGCCCCGTAAGCCTTTAACTGCAGCAAACGAACAGCAACTGGCAACGTTAACCCGTTTATTAAACCAATTCTAACCAGCCAGGCCGGGTCAGAGTAACATTAGCAACACGCTTGTATTCTGACCCGAATAATTCTGATAGCAAGCGCCGGCTATATAGCGGTAAAGCTACCACTGTTCTCAATATTCACACCGTTGTCGGTATGCAGTTGCAACCGGAACATCAACCCCGGCTGCATTTTATGTGCTGATATTGCCCAGCCATGAGCGCGGGCAATTTCGCGGCAAATGGTCAGGCCCAGCCCGGCTCCGGTATCGCGCTTGTGTGCGCCGCGCCAGAAGCGCTCAAACAACTTTGCTAAATGAGCGTCTGCAATACCCGGGCCCTGGTCGCGCACGGTAATATTGTCAGAGAACACGTCTACCGACACAGCGCTGCCTTCAGGTGCATGTTGTATGGCATTTTCCAGCAGGTTCTTTAGCAGCGTAAATAAAGCGCCCTTGTCAGCCTGTAACATAGTGCCGGGGGCATGCAGCTCCAAATTCAGCTTAACCTGTGTAGCGTCGGCCATCCGTTGTAAATAGGCTACTGTCTCTGCTACCTGTTCCGGCACATTAACCCGGATAAACTTGTAGTTCTGCCGTTCACTGGCTTCTGCCAGCAATAACAATTGCTGTACCTGACGCGACATATAGCTGACGTCATGCAGTAACCAGTTGCGTTGTTCTGTTTGCGGCATTAATTCAAGTTGGGCGCGGATTAATGCCAACGGGGTTTTTAGTTCATGCGCTGCGGTGGCCAGAAACTCCTGTTGTACACGATAACCATGTTCCAACCGCTCAAGTGCCTGATTAAAGCTGCTTACCAGCGGGGCAAGTTCGTTAGGCACGCCTTTAACCGGCAGACGCACATCCAGAGAATAAGGAGAGATAGTGGACGCAGACTGAGATATATCTTTAAGCGGCCTTAGGGTATAGCGCAAAGTGATGTAAGCAAACAAACCGAAAGCAAGCAGTAGCACCACACTAAACAGCGCAACACCGGCTCCCACCAGCGGCATTGCAATATGGCGATGCATAAGCTCCATAAACCTTGTGCTGGCGGTAAGCTGCAAATACCAGATTTTACCATTGTGCCTGATTGGCTCAGTTGCCCCATGCATGGTAAGGCCATTATGCTCAAAATCGAACCGGCCGCGCACCAGTCTGAGTACCTGTTTGCTCTTTGGCCAGACTGACTCGCCGGTACCTGATTGCAATACCACGTTACCGGCTTCGTCCAGTATCCGGTACGCCGTTTCACGCGGGATACTTTCAAATAACCATGTCACATCCTCTACCTTCGCAGCAAATCCAATCGGCGTGCCATCGTTGTCGTACCTGATATCATCTGCAATCCCAGCCGCCGCGTCAGCCAGATCCATTCTGGCAAGCGTATTGTCTTGCAACACCCAAAGCGCAGCCAACACCAGCAATATTACGCTTAAAATCATCCCGGCGAGATACGATAGCAGTACCTGCAGGCGTAAACTATTGAAGTGACGCATCGTTACGAAGCGCATAGCCTATACCTCTTATATTTACTATCCGCTGTTGCGAACCAATGGCCTGTAGTTTGCGCCGTAGCCGGTGCAACACCACATCCAGTGCTTTGGGTGTAACCGCCTCACTAAAGCCCCAACCGGCGGCTTCAAGCGCACTGTGGCGCACTGCTTCATTACATCTGCGCACCAGTAACAGCATAATTTGCAGCTCGGCCTGCGCCAGTATCTCGCTTTTACCATTGCAGCACATAAGGCTGTCAGCCGGGCGCAAGGTTAAATCGCCACATCGGGGCTCCAGTGAGCGTACTTCCGCCGGCCTGCGCAATAATGCTCGCACCCGCGCCACCATTTCTTCCATGGCAAAGGGTTTGGCCAGATAATCATCGGCGCCGGCATCGAGCCCTTCCACCCGATCATTTAGTGCCGTGCGCGCAGTCAGTACCAGGCAGGGAATAGTATTGCCGGCCTCACGTAAACGCCGCAACAGCGATAAGCCATCACCGTCTGGTACGCCACGATCTATCACCAGTGCCTGATAAGGCACTTGCTGTAAAGCCCCCCAGGCATGGTCAATGCGGCTAAATACATCGGCAGCAATACCAGCAGGCGCCAGCCCTTCGCCTATCAGCCGGGCTAAGCGCTCGTGATCTTCAAGTAACAGGATGCGGTTCATCAGAAGCGGTAAATATAACCGAGTATCACCCGGTTTTCTGTTGAACTATCTACCAAAGGGCTATCTTTTATTTCTGACGCCAGGCTGGTAACGCTAACATCAAGAAACACAAAATGCTTTTGTTTAAACATATAGCCTCCACGGGCGCCTACCTCAATATTTACTGCAGATTCACCCTGATAATAAGCCCTGTCAGCCGTTACTTCATTGGCGCGCACACCATAGTAATAATCAACATACTTTTTATCCAGTAAGCTCACTACCACCCGCGGGGTAAACATAAAATGTTGTTTAAAATGCCAAGTTCTCTCTAAACCAAAATTAAAGGCGCTACCTTCGCTGTCGCCAGCGACTTCAGTAATATATTCGGCACTAATATCAACCAGGCTGTTTTGCCATTCTGCTTTAAAGCCCGCCCAGAAACCACCGTCGCGATCTTCCATACCATTAAGAATTGGCGCATCGCTTTGTTTATAGTCGGTAAAGTCGTATTTGCCGATAACACTGAAATTAAGTTTATTTGATTCACTAAACTGATAACCCGGTAACTTTACTGCCAGCTCGGGCCCGGCCAGCCGGATATAGCGGTTTTCGTAGCTCAGTATCGGTAACACCTTGGTGTCACGGTCAATATCCGTGTATGCCTTTTGGCTGCTGCCTACTGCCACTCCCAGCCCCCAGGAAGAGGAACCGTCATCCGGCTGCTGTGCGGCAACGGCCAAAGGTAAACCTGCGCCAAGCAGCATAAACGAAGCCGTAACAGTACGGGCCAATACCGCTTTGGAATTAGGCACGGTGGAGATCAATAAGCGCATAGATAACTTCCTTTCAGGTGATGTATAGGTGGCGTTGTATGTAAAAACAGCCTCCATCATCCACCGCCTGACTTACCTAAAACTTACCAAAACTTTTTTTTGCTGTTTTTGCGTCAGTAAGTTTGCTGAAAGACAACTTAACGGAAAGTAGCTGCCATGCCCGATCTAATAAGGAAGCAGAACATGAAAAGGTCACATCAGGTTGTTTTAATAGCCACAGTGTTTGTGGTGGCCATTACAACGGTAATAGTCATCGCCGCTGATACGCCGGCTCCCCCTCCCGGCATTGCGGCCGCTAAGCCAACGTTGACAGTTAACCTGGCGACACCGCAACTTATAGTATTGCCGCTGACAATATCGGCCAATGGCAGTATCAGCGCCTGGCAGGAAGCCATTATCGGTAATGAAACCGACGGTTTAAGGCTGGCACAAGTGAATGTGAATGTTGGCGATATTGTACAGCGTGGCCAGCTGCTGGCGACTTTCGCTGCAGATACGGTTAAGGCAGAACTGGCACAAAGCCAGGCTGCGGTGGCAGAAGCCGAAGCGGTACTGGCTGAGGCTGCCGACAACGTAAAGCGTACTATTGAACTGCAAAGCAGCGGCGCGCTGTCTGCACAGCAAATTCAGCAATACCGCACCACAGAGAAAACCGCACAGGCCAGGCTTAAATCGGCACAAGCTCAGCTGGACACCCAGCAACTACGCCTGAAACAAACGCAGGTGCTGGCACCTGACAACGGCATAATTTCTGCCAGAACCGCCACTGTCGGCGCTGTGTTGCCGGTAGGCCAGGAGCTATTCCGGCTGATCCGCGGTAGCCGGCTGGAATGGAGGGCTGAAGTGTCCGCACAGGATTTGGCAAAACTGCAACCGGGACAAATGGTACAGGTTACCCCGGTCGGCGGTAACACCATCACAGGTTCGCTGCGTATGATAGCGCCGGTGGTAGATACCCAAACCCGCAATGCTTTGGTTTATGTTGATCTGCCTGTCGATAGCACCACCCGGGCTGGTAGCTTTGCCCGCGGTCAGTTTGACCTGGGTGCCGCTGAGGTACTAACACTGCCGCAAAGTGCCGTGCAACTGCGGGATGGTTTTAGCTATGTACTGCGTGTAGGCCCGGATGGCCGCGCCAGGCAAACCAAAGTCAGCACCGGGCGGCGCACTGCTGATTTGGTGGAAATTACCAGCGGCATTACCCCGGCTGATCAGGTTGTTGCCACAGGCGGTGCCTTTCTTGGCGATGGTGATTTGGTGCAGGTTGTCCCCCTCCCCACCGCCACGCGGCCAGCAGTAAAACCCAATACAACCCCAGCGGCTGTCACCGCTTCATCAGACGAAGCGATGTAGCCGGAGTACAAAATGAATTTAAATATCTCTACCTGGGCCATACGCAACCCTACGCCGGCTATTCTGCTATTTATTCTGCTGACCTTTGCCGGAATTATTAGTTTTCGGGCGATGAAAGTTCAGGATTTACCTGATCTTGATTTACCCACTGTTACCGTAACAGTGGCGTTGCCGGGGGCTTCTCCGTCGCAACTTGAAACCGATGTGGTACGTAAAATCGAAAGCTCTCTGGCTATCGTGCAGGGCGTTAAACATATATACAGCAACCTGACCGATGGTGAAGCCAGTATTTCGGTAGAGTTCCGGCTGGAGCGTTCGATACAGGAAGCCGTTGATGATGTACGCGATGCGGTATCGCGCATCCGGGCCGATTTGCCGTCAGACTTGCGCGATCCGGTAATAAAAAAGGAAGAATTGTCCGGCTCACCTATTCTGACTTACAGCCTGAGCTCAGCACAGATGGATAACGAAGCCTTATCCTGGTTTGTTGATAACGACATCAGCAAAGCTCTGCTGGCAGTTCGGGGCGTGGGTGCTGTTAGCCGGGTGGGTGGCGTTAACCGCGAAATACGCATTGATCTGGATTTTGCCGCCCTGCTGGCATTCAATACCACTGCCGCCGATATTTCACGCCAGTTACGGCTGGTGCAGCAGGAAGCTGCCGGGGGCCGCGCCCATTTTGGCGGTATGGAACAATCGGTAAGAACCATTGCTACCGTGCAGTCGGCTGCAGAGTTCGCCGCTATGGAACTTACTTTAACTGATGGCCGCAGGTTGCGGCTGGATCAAATAGCGACAGTGTCTGACACCGTGGCCGAGCAACGTTCTGCGGCCTTTCTTAACGGCGAAGCTGTGGTCGGTTTTGAGATCACTCGCGCCATCGGTTACGGCGAAATTGAAGTAGCAGAAGGGGTACGGGCGGCACTGCAGCAGCTACAAACTCAGCGGCCGGATATCAGCGTAACAGAAGTGTTTAACCTGATTGACCCGGTAGCGGAAAACTATGCCGGTTCCATGCAGCTACTATATGAAGGTGCCTTGCTGGCGGTACTGGTGGTATTTCTGTTCTTACGCGACTGGCGCGCCACCTTTATTTCTGCGCTGGCACTGCCTCTGTCTATTATCCCCACCTTTATGGTGATCCATATGATGGGCTTTTCGCTCAATACCGTCACTTTATTATCGTTATCTTTGGTGATCGGGGTGTTGGTTGACGATGCTATCGTTCAAATTGAAAACATCGAGCGCCACTTGCTAATGGGCAAAACGCCTTACCAGGCTGCTATGGAAGCTGCCGATGAAATAGGTCTGGCAGTGGTTGCCACCACCTTTACATTGATAGCGGTATTTTTACCCACCGCCTTTATGAGCGGCGTAATAGGCAAGTTCTTCGTACAGTTTGGCTGGACAGCCGCCATAGCAGTGCTGTTTTCCCTGCTGGTGGCCCGCATGCTTACGCCAATGATGGCCGCGTACCTGCTGCGCTCACCCCAGTTGCAAAATAAGCAGCAGGTTAAAGCAGAGCCGGGTTGGATCCGCCACTACCTTAATCTGGTGACCTGGTGTTTGCAGCACAAAAGTACAACCCTGGCTGCTGCGTCAGTATTTTTTGCTGGCGGTATTATGCTGGCCATGGTACTGCCCGGTGACTTTATGCCGGCAGATGACAATCAGCAAACCCAGGTTACGCTTACACTGCAGCCTGGCACTAAATTGCAGGACACCGTCGCCCTGGCTGAACAGGCGCGCCAGATACTGCAGCAAAATGAGCATGTAAAACAGGTTTACACTGCTATTGGCAGTAGCAGCTCGGGTGCATTTAATGACGCAGGCAGCACAGCAGCCAGTGTGCGCTCTGCGGTACTAACACTTAGCCTTACCCATCGGCATCAGCGGGCTGGCTTACATAAACAACAAATTGAACAGCAACTGCGCGACATGTTAAGTACATTGCCGGGTGCCAGGGTTAAAGTCGGTATGGGCGGAAGCGAAAACTATATGCTGGTGCTGGCCGGCGAAGATAGCCGTATTTTACAGCAACATGCACTGCAGGTAGAGCGCGAACTGCGCGCTATCCCAGGCATTGGTGCCGTTACCTCAACGGCCAGCCTGGTACGGCCGGAGCTGATTGTTACCCCTGATTTTGCCCGCGCAGCCGACCTTGGTGTAACCTCCTCGGCCATTGCCGATACGCTGCGGGTTGCCACCTCCGGCGACTATGATCAGGACTTACCCAAGCTTAACCTGAGTGAACGCCAGGTACCGGTAGTAGTGCGCCTGAACGATATCGCCCGCGAAGACTTTGACACCTTTAAACGCTTACCCATACCCGGTGCCCGCGGTCCGGTAGCACTGGAAAACGTCGCCCGGCTGGAAATAGGCAGTGGCCCGGCTGAAATTGCCCGTTTTGACCGGATGCGTAATATTAACTTTGAAGTAGAGCTAAACAACCTGCCGCTGGGTGTGGTTGAGCAGGCTGTACTGGCGCTGCCAAGCCTGCAAACCCTGCCGCCCGGTGTGTTCCAAACTACATTGGGCGATGCTGAAATGATGGGTGAACTCGCCAGCGGTTTCGCAGTGGCCATGTTAACCGGCGTGATCTGTATTTATATGGTGCTGGTGTTGTTACTAAAAGATTTTATTCAGCCGCTAACTATCCTTACCGCGCTGGTTCTTTCTGTACCGGGTGCCTTTCTGGCGCTGTTTTTAACCAATGCCGCACTGTCGTTACCGGCAATGATTGGCTTAATTATGTTAATGGGTATCGCCACCAAAAACTCTATTCTGCTGATTGATTACATCATCATTGCCAGACGCGAACACCAGCTGAACCGCTGGGATGCCGTGATCGACGCTTGCCGCAAACGGGCGCGGCCAATAGTGATGACAACCATTGCCATGGGCGCCGGCATGATGCCGATCGCCTTAGGTATGGGCGGCGATCCGGGCTTTCGCGCCCCGATGGCAATTGTCGTTATTGGTGGTCTTATCACCTCTACCTTTCTCAGCCTGCTGGTAATACCGGTGGTGTACAGCTGTGTAGATGATGTTTTACAGTGGCTAAAACCGCGGTTGCGCCGCTTTTCGCCGCTTAATCATTAAGCGTATCGCAGCTGAGCGGGCTGGTAGCGTTGTAACAGCCCTATCTCGTCTGCTAACAACCTTGTAGCGCTAACAGTTTCACTTGCTGTATCTTTGTTTCGGTTGTTACAACACCTTTGCCCAATGTTGACTAAGCTGATTTTTAGCTGTAACCGCAAACAGGACTAAAAATGAATTTTTTCAATGAATTACTAAACGGTGATTTTATGCCGCATGGCCATTGTTTGCTATGGCGCACCGATTTACTGCTGCTACATGTGGGGGGCGATACGCTGACATTTATCGCCTATATGCTGATCCCGATAGCCTTGATAAGGCTCGTAAGGGCAAGGGATGATCTGCGCTTTGACTGGATGTTTCTGCTATTTGCCGGTTTTATCTTTTTCTGCGGCGCCACCCATATTCTTGGCATTATCAATGTCTGGCATGGCTATTACTATATTCACGGCATTATAAAGTCGATGACCGGCATTATCTCCATCCTGACAGCGATATTACTCTGGTACTTGCTGCCGCAGGCGATAAGCTTACCCGGCAAACGTGCTATGGAGGCTAAAATTGTGGCACTGATGCGGGCTGAACATGAACTGGCCGCATCGAACCAGCGGCTGGAAGCTGAGGTAAAAAAACGTACGGCCCAGTTGGAGAAAATGGCCACCACGGATGAGCTGACAGAGCTGTTAAACCGGCGCGAAATTATGCGCCTGCTTGAGCTGGAGGTTGCCCGCGCTGATCGCCAGGGTGCTGCGCTGAGTATTATGATGCTGGACCTGGATCACTTTAAGGCGATAAACGACAGTTATGGCCATCAGGCCGGCGATCGGGCCTTAAAAAGTGCCGCTGAAACTTTTAAACAACAGCTGAGAAAAACCGACTTTATCGGCCGCATTGGCGGCGAAGAGTTTCTGGTTCTTTTACCCGACACCAATATCAGCAGTGCTTGCGTGCTTGCCAACCGCATTCGTCAGGCTTTGGAACAGCAAACCACCGACAACTCTGCAATACCAACCTGTACCGCCAGCATAGGGGTGACACAATATATCGCCTCTGACGATCTGCACAGTTTAATCCAGCGCGCCGATGAAACTCTGTATCAGGCAAAATCCAATGGCCGTAATTGTGTGTATCAGTCACCAGACTAACGCCGCCACAACCGTCGTTGCGTACTGCGCAGCAAAGCAGAATTATAGTTTGCCTGGTTGCAGCTTAATCCGCAGTAAATAACGGCTGGCGGTGATATACAGCCAACTGTTGTCACGGCTTAACGCCACATTGGCCGCAGCTACACCGGTTTGTATTGTGCCAAGGTGTTCACCCTGTGGCGATAACAGCCAAACGCCACCCGGCCCGGTGGCTAGCAATACGCCTGATGGCAGCACTTTTAAGCCATCGGGCAGGCCGCTGGCAGTTTTAGTTGCATCTGTGGCATCAAAAAACAGCTCGCCTTTCGCCAAACTGCCATCGGCGTTAACAGCATAACGCCACCACTGCGCTGCCGCAGGGTCAGAATTGGCAACATACAGCCATTGCTCGTCCGGTGAAAACGCCAGGCCATTCGGTCGTG
The DNA here is from genome assembly GCF_900108485.1 of Rheinheimera pacifica. GTDB lineage: Bacteria > Pseudomonadota > Gammaproteobacteria > Enterobacterales > Alteromonadaceae > Alishewanella > Alishewanella pacifica. Next base: position 56,226 of record NZ_FNXF01000016.1, read on the forward strand.
TTAAATTATCAGCTAACAGCGTGATCTTGCCATCTGGTCCCAGCCGGTATACGCCATTTACGCTTTGCTGTTTTTGCGCTGAATCATCACCGCCTTTTAAGCCATAAGGCGGATCAGTAAAGTAGTAAGCACCGCTGCTATGCTGCACCAGATCATTCGGGCTGTTTAGCAGTTTGCCCTGATAATGGCTCACCAATGTCTGATAACGCGGTAATTTGCCGGAGGCATCCTGCAACAGCGCCAGGCGCCGATCGCCATGCTGCGCCAGCACCAGCTGATTGTCGGCATTAAAGATCAGGCCGTTGGCACCTTCCTGCAGATTATTCTCCGGGTACAGGCCACTATAGCCAGAAGGCTGCAGATATACCGTTAAACCGCGTGCTTCACTCCAGCGGAAAACTTTATTCTCCGGTACATCGGAGAACAGAATATCGCCGGTATCAGGCTCGGCTACCGGCCCTTCTGCCCAGCGAAAGCCTGTGGCCAGCTGCTCCAGCGTTGCATCTGCAGCCACTAACTGCTGCATTTGCGGCTTAAGTGTTAATACCGGCTGTGCCGGCCAGGGCGGGTTGGCAGCCAGTGCCGGGGCAATAAGTAAACACAGTGCAAAAGCTGAAAAACGCATAAAAATTCCGCTAAGTCAGAGCAAGTGCTTACAGGCTAGCATTAGTACCCGTTTGAAGAAATGCTCAAATTTGCTGTTTTGTTTATGTTTATTAACACAACCGGGCTTGTTCTTCCGCTCGCAGCGTTAACACCTCTACCCCGTCTTCGGTTACGGCAACGGTATGCTCCCACTGCGCCGATAACTTTTTGTCGCGGGTTACCACTGTCCAGCCATCTTTTTTGGTTTTTACTTTGGCGCTGCCCTGGTTCAGCATGGGCTCTATGGTAAATACCATGCCCGGCTTTAACAGCATACCGGTTCCCGCAGCACCATAATGCAGTACCTGTGGCTCTTCGTGCATTTCACGGCCAATGCCGTGGCCGCAATATTCGCGTACCACGCTATAACCTTTGCTGCGGGCAAACTGTTCAATGGCAAAGCCAATATCGCCTAAACGGGCACCGGGTTTTACCGCCTTAATACCAAGCCATAGCGCGCTGTAACAGTCGTCTATTAACTGGCGCGCCAGAAAGCTCAGCTCACCAATGCCGTACATCTTGCTGGAATCGGCAATAAAGCCATGTTTTTCCAGCGTAATATCGACATTAACAATATCACCGTCTTTCAGCACCTGCGTAGCTGAAGGCACGCCATGGCATACGACGTCGTTAACCGACGTATTCAGTACATAAGCAAAACCATACTGGCCTTTGCTGGCCGGGCGCGCCTGTAATTCATCAACAATATAGCGCTCTGCCAAATCATTGATCTGCAACGTAGACATGCCCGCTACGATGTTTTTATCCAGCATGGCAAATACCTGAGTCAGCAAGCGGCCGGCCTCACGCTGCAACGCCAGCTCGGCGGCAGTTTTAAGCTGAACGGCGCTCATCGCTGCCTCCGGCCAGTTTAAACTCGGCCTGCTGCAGCAGCATTTGCACCAACTGCTGATAATTATGTGTTGGGTGCAGTTCAGCCAGCATACCCATTTTCAACCAGAATTCGGCCTGCGCATTAATTGAGCGTGACATAGCGCCGCTGGCTTTACGAATTTCTTCATGCAGTTCATCTGCAATTTTAACAATACCCAAGGTGATACTCCGCTACTGGGGCCGCAATATACGAAGTATATATAAAACATATATACCGGTAAAGTCAGGCGTGTAATTCCGGTTGCCCTAGCATTTTCAGTTGTACTAATTTTAAGTTGCGCTAAGGCGGTTATTTTCGCAAAGTAAACACCTCTGTTAATAAGCGCGAGATCAATATACCAATGGCTTCAGAACTGCGTACTCTGCTGGTGGGTTATGGTTATGCCGGTAAAACTTTTCACGCACCGCTGCTACGGGCAACGCCGGGCATTAAGCTGACGCATGTCGCGTCATCGCAGGCAGCACAGGTTAAACAACAGCTGGGGATTGATGTCACTGTACTGGCCGATTACCCTGCCGCCGTGCAACTGGCGGATATTGATCTGGTGGTAATTGCCAGCCCGAACGACAGCCATGCACCTTTAGCCGAACTGGCACTGCGCGCCGGTAAGCATGTAGTGGTAGATAAACCCTTTGCCCTCACCTTTAAAGAAGCCACAGCGTTAACCGCACTGGCGACAGAACAAAAACTGCTGCTGTCGGTATTTCATAACCGCCGCTTTGATGCCGATTTTCTCAGCCTGCAGCAACTGCTAAATAGCGCTCAGCTGGGCCGGGTAGCACATTTAGAATCACGCTTTGACCGCTTCCGGCCGCAGGTGCGTGAGCGCTGGCGTGAACAGGCCGGGCCGGGCGCCGGTTTATGGTTCGATTTAGGCCCGCACCTGCTGGACCAAAGCCTGGTGTTATTTGGCCTGCCTCACAGCATTACGGCCAGCTTAAAAACGCTACGGCCAGATGCCACAGCCACCGACTGGTTCTCGGTGTTGCTGGATTACAGCCACTTTAGCGTAACCCTTGGCGCCTCTATGCTGGCCGCCGCCCCTTCGCCGCGCTTTACCTTGCAGGCTCAACTGGGTAACTGGCAAAAATTTGGTCTGGATATACAGGAAGATCAGCTAAAACAAGGCTTAACACCTGCTGATGCTGGCTGGGGCATAGAACCCCAACCCGGCTTATTGTATCAGGCAGACCACGTTACACCGTACAGCACAGCCGTGGGCTGTTATCAGCATTATTATGCAGCCATTGTTGCTGCCATAAACGGCAAGGGCCCAAACCCGGTACCGCCACTGCAAGCCTGCAGCGTAATGCAGCTGCTTGAACTGGCTGAGCAATCGGCAGCTGCCGGAAGAACATTGCCAGTTCAGCCGTTATAGCTAACACTACATCGCAGCGTTATTGAGTAACAGTGCAATTAGACAAGGAGATACTATGGCCCGCTTTGCCCTGAGTAAGCTGTATTTACTGCCATTGCTGTGCACACCGCTATTGGCATCAGCGCAATTTAACCAATGTGACATCGATGCCCCTGCGGCAGTTTACGGTGCCCAAACCTGGCTGGAAATGGGCCATCCGCTAAATATGACTATAGAGCGCCTTGGCCGCTTGCCGGACAGCGCCGGCGCTAAGCTTATTGCACTGGCGTATCAGGGCTGGCAGCAAGGCAAAGCCGAACAGCAAATCAATACCGAAGTTACCGCACTGTGTAAAACCTTTACTGCCGACGCCCTGCTGGCAGACGTAATAGAAAGCCCCTGGCCGGTGCTGCGCACAGTATGCGGCGATGCCAGTGAAAACCTGGTTACCGTGCTAAACGACGCCGGTGGCGTTAATGCCAGTGCAGCTACAGTGCTGTTTTATCTTAAAGGTGAAGAACCAGCACCAAATTTACTGCCACTGGCCGAACAGGCTGTAGCACTTAAACGGCAAAATCGCGCCGATATGCAGATCCTTGAGCAGTTGTATAGCAGCTGCGCCAGCAAAAGCGATGCCTACAAATTAGCATTGGGCAAAGAAATATATGTTGAATAGCCGGCACTGTATAAAGGGTTAATTAGCTACTGGCTTAGCTCGCTAATATTGCCGTTGGTTAAATCCAGCATAAAGTGCATATCGCTTTCACCATGGCGAAAGGCCTGTAGCAGCTGAAACACATCGCCAAACTGCCGGGCAAAGCTATTGCTGCCGGTTGCGGTTTCGGCTTTAGCCGCCAGTAAGCGCGTAAGCAACTGATACTGCGCCAGCCGCTGCGGGCTGATATCCTGCAGTGCCAGTTGGCCGGCATTACGCAGCCGGTAAAAATCTACTGCTAAATCAAAACCATTCCAGCTGGCAAACTGCTGCAGCGTAAAACCAGCCTCTGCTGCCAATGTATCGGCTACCGCTGTAGCCTGCTGCCAGTTTTGGCTTTGCTGCAAGGTTGGCAGCTCTGCCAATAGCGGTGCTACAACCAGCGGGTTTTGCAGTTGTGATAACACCAGCATTTGCCGGCCATTTAATACCAGCAGGCTATCGCGCAGCGGCGCTGGCCAGTCTTGCGGTAAAAAGCGTTGCCGGGTTAATTCGCTAAGATGCCAGTTGGTAAATTCGCGGTAGTTTTTTGCCGTTAAAATCGCTTTGTTCCACAACGGTGCGCCCTGCTGTGTCAGCCTGTTATGCTCTTGCTGATAATGCTCAAATAACTCGTTATAACGCGGGATATCATTTAGTACCACGGTTTGTACTTCAACTTTTTGCTGCGGCTTTATTGTTACCAGCTTATACGCCGGTACATAAGCGGCCAGCGACGGCGCCTGTACATTAACCAGCACTTTACCATCCGGGCTTTTGCTGATGCCGGTGTCGTTAATATGCATGTGGCCGCCAATATGCAGCTTTAAGCCGGTATCAGCCAGCAACTGGCTGACATTGTCGGCCGGGCGGCGTGCCAGCTGAAAACTGTCGGCACCAAACTGCGCGGCAATAGCAGCAGACTGGCCATTGTAAAACTCGGTCATCGGGTAATGGCTAAAGGCAATCAGCGTTTTGCCGGCTTGCTCAGCGCGCTGCACTACCTGGGTTATCCAGTCTGTTACCTGGGTTTTATGGCTAAACATTCTGTTATAACCGGCATTACCGGCCCCGGCATAACCGTTGCCATCGGCCTGCGGCAAATAAACATTGGCATCTATTGCCAGCAACCATAGCCCCTCTACCGGCTCTACCAGATAACTGCTGTCGGGTACCATGCTGCACTGGCTGTATCCGGGCTGCTTATAGCGCCCGCCGGTGCCTTGCAGGCATATTTCATACTGGCGTTGGCTGTAAGTAGCCTGCTCACTGGCAAGGTTAGCGCTGTAGTTATGTTCGGTATAATCGCTGTACGGCGTTTCCCAATAGATATACCACGGCTGAGGGTAAAAACCAAACGGCGCCAGCTGCGCCATAATCTCTTGATAGCCCAGCTCTTTTACCTCTTCGCTGCAAATGGTGCTAAGTTTGCTGTGGCTCTGTGCTGCTGGCAATGTACCAGCGCACGCAGCACTGCCGGGGCTATAGATCGGTTGTTCATAGCCATCAGCGCCTAAATAATCACTTTTACCGGCCGGGCGGCTAAAGGGCCGTACCGGATCATGGTTACCGGGGGCTGCAAAAAACTGCATGCCGTAAGTGTCGCTGTAATGCTGCAAAATAGCTGCCAGGCCGCGGATATGCAGCGGCTGGCCGTCATCGCTAAAATCACCGGGCAGCGCTATCAGTTTAACACCGCGGGAGGCGGCATCGTCCAATGCCGCCAGCAAAGCAAAGTAGTTTTCATTAAATAACCGGGTAGATTTAAGCTGGGCTGCCATGCTACGGATAGTGGCATTTTTACCGCTTTGGCTGTTAGGTAAACCGGCAAAGGCGCCATCGCTGAAATTAGCGTAAATATCGTGAAAATGAATGTCTGGCATAAAAGCGATTTGCAGCTCTTGCCCGGCAGCTAACTCAGCAGCGGGTGTTGCTGTTGATACTGATGTTAAAGCTTGTGTGGAGGCAGGTTGCTCCGAGCAAGCGCTGATACCCAGCGCGATGCCTGTTGCCGCCAGAACAAAACCGGGAAAATACTTAAACTGCATACTTTTGCCAACTACTACTACAAAATCAAAACAGTGTACCGCCAACGCTGTAACCAGCAAAGTTACAGCGCCGGGGTGCTTATTGCACTTAGAAATCCGCGCGGATGCCTAAGCTGATCCGCCGACCGGAGAACTCATTCATTACCGGGAACAACGGGCTTAACGTATAGCCGGTAGCTTCTTCGTCGGTAATATTAATACCTTTTAAGCTCAGCTTGATATTGTCGGTAAGGTTATAGCCAATAGCGATATCTACCTGGCCATAAGCATCACGGTATACCGGGTACATATTCAGGTGGATATACTCTACGTACTTGTCTTTGTAGTTATAAGAAATACGGGTATCGAAGCGGTCATTCTCATAGTACAACGTAAAGTTGTAGGTTTTATCGGCCAGGCCTTCCGGCGGGGTGGGAATGTCCAAATCAGAAGCGCCGGTTAACGAGTTATCCAGCATGGTGTAGTTGCTGTTAATACCAAAACCTTCCAGTGCCGGATGCAGCACATTCAGCGGCAGCTGGGCAATCAGCTCCAGCCCGGTTACTTTGTACGAGCCTGCAGCATTTACCGGCTGGAACACATCAAAATCGTAGTAACCATCTAAAGTACCGTTGGCATTGCGTTTTTCAACGTTTTCTACCACACCGGTCAGGGCTTCACGCACCACCCCGTCAATTTCTTTCCAGAAGTAAGACGCCGCCAGAATACCACCGCTTTCCAGATACCATTCCACACCGGCTTCCCACTGCTTGGCCGTGGTAGGTTTAAGATCCGGGTTGCCGTCTTTAAAGCGGAATTCACTCCAGCTAACCGAGCGCTTATAAGCAATATCGCCCAGCGCCGGGCGCATCAGGGTTTCTGAGGCTGCAGCGCGCAGTAATACGCCATCTGCCAGCTCCACCGTCATATTCAGGCTGGGTAACAGGTCGTTATAACTGCCTTTTTTCGAAATTGGTGTATCGGTGTAGCCGTTAGAGCCATCTTCGTTTTGCACCTGGTGGTAACCAAACGACAATACCGAGGTATCTACCGCCCGTACACCGGCGTTCAGGGTTACCGGCAGGCCGGCCAGATCAAAGTCCAGGTTTGCCATGGCATACAGGCTGATAACTTCTTCATCTACGCGGTAGTAGTTGCCCTCGGTAAACGGCGTGCTAAAACCGGCATAGCGAAAAGTGTTACGGGCGTAATCGTTAGCTACCTGCATCCAGTTCAGATCTTTAGCTTTATACGCACCGCCTGGCACTATATCAGTTACCCATTGCAGTTCGCTGTCAGCCAGAGTACGGCTATTTACCCAGGACGCATCACCTGCCGCCGGGCCCTGAATTTTAGCACTGCCAAACTGACGCTCTTTTGATTTATCGGTGTAACGCACACCAAATTGTACACTGCTCAGCGCTGGCATAAACGACAGCTCAAGCGCTTTTTTAAAATCAAGCTGGGCGGCATATTTATCGTCGGTAACCCGTTCCAGTTCAGTTTCGTACGCTTCAAACAGGTAACTTTGCGGCGAGTTGTACATATCAATACTGGCCGGGTTAGCGCTAACAATGGTTTCACCGCCGGTTGCTGTCCAGCGTGTGCGTGACGGCGCATAGGCCACGTGTTTCAGGTTAGCGTAATCCTGATCTTTCTTTGCCCCCGAGTAACCTACCAGGCCGTTGATATCCCAGCCGTTGGTTTGCCAGTCCAGTGCCAGGCTGTACTGCGAGTAATCGGTTTCGTTAATACGCTGTTTGCTTAAAAACTCGTGCTGTGTTGCGGTGTACGACACATCGGTCAGTACCACTATGCCGTATTGCGCCAACGTGGTGTCGTCGTAGTCGTGAATGGTTTCCAGCGTGCTGCGGCTGGACGCCGAATAAGCTGCAGCGTCATACTCATCTTCTGTTACATCGTAGCCGCCTTTCATCGCATCCAGCGTCAGGCTGAAATCATTGCTTGGTTTGTACTGCAGCGATGCGGTAGCGCCCCATTTATCCTGATCATTCAGGTATAACCGGTCGCCGACTTTATCCTGAAAAATAATCCGGCTGGTTTCGTTTTTATCTCTGCGGTCGCTCACCACTATACCGGCATCACGTTCCAGCACGGCAGCAGCCTGATCAGAGCGCGTGCCTGTAGCTTCCAAAAAGCGGCCCATTGGCCTGAAGTTAATACCGGAGTTGGCGTCGGTTCTGTTGGTACGGGTAGCTTTAGAAAACGATACCAAAGCGCCCCAGTCACCAAAGGTATCGCTGGCTAAAAAAGAGAACTTAGGGTCAATTTCTTCGGAAATAGAGTTGTGCGCGCCTTCAGCCGACACGATCAGCTTGCGCTCGCTGTAATCAAACGGCCGCGCGGTAGAGATCATTACCGAACCGGCAATACCGCCTTCTTCATCTGCTGCCGTTGGTGATTTTTGCACGGTAACGCTTTGAATAATTTCTGAGGCAAAAATATCAAATTCCACATCGCGGCCACCACTGCCTGATGCTGTCGCCAGGTTGTTTATCGACACATGGGTAAATTCACTTGGCAGGCTGCGCACGTTAATTTTACTGCCCAGGCCCTTATTGCGCTCTATGGTAACGCCCGGCATCCGCTGTAGTGCTTCAGCCAGGTTTTGCTCGGGGAAATCGGCTACGTCGGTAGCGACGATAGAATCAGAAAAACCGATATTGGTTTTTTTCAGATCTACCGCTTTTTCCAGGCTGCGGCTGTAACTGCCGGTAACTGAAATTACCTCAACAGCTTGTTCTGCGCTGTTGTCTGCAGTTTGCGCCAGCACTGGCGCAGCAGCAACCAGCGCAGCGCTGATTAAAATTTGCTGTACTGCACGGCTTAATGGTTTTTGTTGTAATTTGCTGATGTCGTTGTGTTTAAAAGAGGACTGCATCTGTGTACCCACTGCTAATAGCTATCGCCGACCCGGTCGCTATCACAGCAACCCGGCCTGGCGCGCACGGTTATTATCGGATTTGCTAGTAAGTGCTCCTGAGCCACAGCAACTCAGGTAAAAACCGTGGCACTGCATCCTGCCATCAGGAACGCCGCTACACTACAGCAGCTATATGATGGTTTTCTTACAGTAAAATTAATGATTTACGACAGCGAAGTGCAGAGGCAATCCGCAGGCGGCTGGCTACTCGGCCCAGCGTTGGCGGATAGCCAGAATGTCAGGCAGGTGTTGCTCCAGCAGATCGACCAGCCGGGGCTCAAAGTGCAGGCCTTTTTGTGCCCGCATATATTGCAGCGTCTCTTCGATGCTCCAGGCTGTTTTATATGGCCGCGCACTGGTTAGCGCGTCAAACACATCCGATACCGCCACAATACGGGCTTCAAGCGGAATAGCCTCGCCCACCAGGCCATGCGGATAACCACTGCCGTCCCATTTTTCGTGATGATACAGCGCCACCACTTTTGCCATGCGCAGCAGATCAGAATCGCAGTCGCCGATAATTTCTGCGCCTATCAGCGGGTGTTGTTGCATTTGCTGATACTCTTCTGCAGTAAGCTTACCGGGCTTAAGTAAAATACTGTCGGCAATGCCTATTTTGCCAATATCATGCATTGGCGCGGCATGCAGCAAATCTTCAGCCTGTTGCGCAGATAAGCCATAAGCCAGTGCCAGTACCTGGGCGTAGTGGCTCATACGCATTACATGTAAACCGGTTTCATTGTCTTTATATTCTGCCGCCCGGCCCAGGCGCTGAATAACCTGCAGCCGGGTTTGTTTCAGCTCGTCGGCGCGTACCAGCGACAAATGGGTTTTAACCCTGGCCCTTACCACAGCGGGTGATACCGGTTTGGTAATGTAATCTACCGCACCCACCGCAAAGCCTTTGGTTTCGTCTACCTCGTCTTTTAAGGCGGTAACAAAAATAACCGGCAGCCGCTGGGTAGCCGGGCTGGCTTTTAAGCGGGCGCACACATCGTAGCCGGTCATGCCCGGCATCATCACATCCAGCAAAATAAGATCCGGTTGCTGCTGTTGCACTAACTGCAGCGCCTCTTCACCACTTTTGGCAAACAACAGCCGATAGTCGTCCTGCAGTATAGTGCGCAGCACCCGCAAGTTGGTTGGCTCATCATCTACCAGCAACAATGTTTGCTTGTCGGCCATCAGTGTTGTCCTGTATTGATATGCTGTTGCAGCTGCTCCAGCACCGCTAAAGCATGGGCAAAGTCAAAATCATTTACAGCATCCAGCAGTGATAAGATCAGCGTCTCGTGTTTACCACTGTATATTTCCAGCTGTTTTAGTACATTGTCGTCCAGCTCATGGCGCTGCAGAGCATGGTGCAAGGATGTGAGCAACGCTGCCAGTGCCCTATCGTCAAACTGCTGCAGTGTTTTTGCTGTGCCGTTACCGGCCTGCTGTTGCAACTGCTGGCATGCCGCCTGGTATTGCGGCCAGTTTTGCATAATCTGTTGTAAGATTTTGTCTGCCCGCTGATGCTGTTGCTGCCGGGCAGCCTGTTCTAACTCACCACACAGTTTACTCAGTTGCTCTAATGCCAGGTTACCACTAACGCCTTTGATGGCGTGCGCCACTTTTTGCAGTTCGTCAAAACGCTGCACCTGCAGATACTCTGCCGCTTTTGTCAGCATGGGCTGTTGCTGCTGCAAAAACTGCTCAAGCTGCGGCTGGTAATGGGTTACCGAGCCCCACAATTGCAGCGCTTTTGTCATATTCAGCAGTTGCAGTGGCGCAGGCTCTGCCGCTACGACAACAGCCGTTGTGCCGGCATTAAGCTGCAGCACCCGCGCTATTTCGTTAGTTAGCGCAGCAAAATCAACCGGTTTGCTGGCAAAACCCTGCATACCAGCCTCTTTGGCGGCAACCTTATCTTCATCCAGTACACTGGCGGTTAGGGCAATAACCGCCAGCGGCTTTCGCTGCTGCGCCTGTTCCCACTGGCGGATCCGCCGGCAAGCCTCCAAGCCATCCATTACCGGCATCTGAATATCCATCAGTACCACATCAAAATACTGCTGTTGCACTGCGGCGACAGCTTGCTCGCCATCGGCCACGGCAACCACCGTATGCCCGGCGCGTTCCAGCATCAGTTGCAGCAGTTCCAGATTTTGCACTATGTCGTCGGTTATCAGCACAGATAACGCCGGTAGTGCCAGCGCGCGGTCGGTATTGTGCTGCACCAGGGCCACACCGGGTTGCAGTGGCACAGTAAAGCTAAAACAGCTGCCCACGCCTTCGGTGCTTTGCACACTGATCTGGCCGCCCATCAGCTCAACTAACTGTTTACTGATGGTGGTACCAAGCCCGGTACCACCAAAGCGGCGGCTCATTGAGGCATCGGCCTGGGTAAAAGCGTCAAAAATGTACGGCAAACGCTGTGGTGAAATACCAATGCCGGTATCACTAATGCTGAATGTCAGCTCTGACGGTGCGCTTAGCTGCACTTTTACCCTGACACTGCCGTGCTCAGTAAATTTAATCGCATTGCCCAGCAGGTTAGTCAGCACCTGGCGTAACCGGTCTGGCGCACCGTAGTAAAACTCGCCTGCTGCCGGATCCAGCTCCAGCGTCAGTTGCAGTTGCTTTTTGCGGGCCTGCAGCCACAGGGTTGACACCACCGTATCCAGCAGTGCCGGTAACGAAAAATCGGTATATTCAAGCTCCAGTTTGCCTTTTTCCAGTTTGGCGCTGTCAAGAATATCATTTAGCAGGTGTAGCAAAGAGCGCGCAGCACTGTGGATGGTTTGCAGGTGTTTATGTTGCTGTGGTGCTAAATCGTCGGACAGCATTAAATCGCTAAAACCAATAATGGCATTCATTGGTGTGCGGATCTCATGGCTCATATTGGCTAAAAAAGCAGCACGGGCTTCGGCGGCCTGCTCGGCGATATCCTTGGCCAGCACCAGCTCTTGTTCCATCTGTTTGCGGGTACTGATATCCATTAAAAAGCCGTCTAACCATATAATGTCGCCGCTGTCTGATTTTATCGCTTCACCGTGCTCTAAAATCCAGCGCCAGCTGCCGTCCTGATGGCGGATACGGTATTCCAGCTTAAAACCGCCCTGATACAAGTCCAACTGGGTGGTAGTGGCTTTGTCGGCCGGATGCACTAAATCAGACCAGCTGCGCCGTGGCGACGGCAGCATAAAATCGCTGGCCGGGTAACCCGATAACAATTCAACGGCATCGCTGATAAACAGCATGTCCCAGTTGTCATTGTGCAAACAACGATAAGCCGCACCGGGAATATTGCTAATTAACGAGCGATATTTTTCTTCATTCTCTCTGGCCAGAGTCTCTTTGGCGTTCACCTGCCAATTCAGCTCGCGGTATTTAAACAGCAAATTCACCGCCACCACCAGGCCGGTGATCATCAGCGTAATAAAGGCTACCGCCAGTGACAGCTGCCAGGAAATATCGTTGCTGTCATTTATCGCGGTAAAGCCCGGCGGCGGTACAAAACGGGCTGCTGCCATACCGGTATAATGCATACCGCTGATCGCCGCCCCCATCACCACACTGCTAAGCAACGTAAGCCAGTGCGGTGCCAGATTAAAACGGCGCAAGCCAAAGCGTACCCACAGCGCAATAATGGCCAGCACTACCGCCACCAGAATAGACAACAAAAACATCGGCAAGTCGTAACGCAGCGCCACCGACATTTGCATAGCTGCCATGCCCATATAATGCATGGTACCAATACCGGCTCCCACCAGTACGCCGCCGCTCAGCAGTTGTAAGCTGCGCAGCTGTTTTTTACTGATCAGATCAAGCGCTACCCAGGAGGCAGCAATACTGGGGATCAAAGATAAAAAGGTTAAACCGGGCTGATAACTGACACCAGTACACAAAGCAAACGCCAGCATACCGATAAAATGCATCGACCAGACACCGCCCCCCAGCGCAACGCTGCCGCTGCCCAGCATCAGCAGGCGCAGGCTTTTTTTCTTAACGCTGATGGCCTGGGCAGTAATATGAATGGCAATAGCAGAAGAAAATACCGCAATCAGAAAAGACAGCAGCACCAGGCTGGGGTCATAACTGCCGGCAAGCAGCAAAGGGTCGGCCGGATATTCAAACCACTGACGTAACCACTGCAACATCTCTACCCCTACTGCTTATGCTTTGAGCAAATGTTAACAGATTACAGCTAACCAAGGCTATGTTAGTGCGCTGGTATAGCCGTATCCCTCGTCAAATAACGGCCAAAATCGCTTCCAGCGCTGTTGGCGCGCCACAACCTTAGCAACTGGCACAGTTTCTGCTTTATTTCGGTACAGGCAAAATTCTACTCACAGCGGAGTGCAGCAAATGACAGTGTCAGGCCTTAGTATTAATAACTACCAACTGCAATATCAGTTACTAAAACCAGAAACCGACGTTGCCGATACCGGCACACAGCGGCAGGAAATTGCCGCCATCGCTACATCGGCGGCAACAAAACCGACAACACAGCATGCACCGCAGCAGCAGGATGAAACCAGCAAACAGCAAGAGGCATTTTTAAGCCAGCTAATGGACCAAATGCTGGCCAACCGCATCGGGCTGGATAAACAAAAGTACGATGAAATACAGCAGAAGATAGAAGAAGCCCAGGCCGAAAAAGATGCCCTGCAACAGCAACCACAAAGCCCGGAGCGCGACGGTAAAATAGCCGTACTGGATGCCAAACTGGAGAAGCTCGGCAAAGCGCTCGAAGGCTTAATGGAACAGGCTGAGCGTGTTCGTAAGCAACAAGAAAGGACTAAACTGGCGTATTAAATCTTGAATCAGACGGAGTCGTATGACTACCACCAAAAAAAAGCTAAGGTTCCGAATAACAACAATTAAGAGAAACTATCGCTATTCGAAACCTGCACGATAAAACACATCACACTCCGTATATAAACATGCCACATGTCTAAACAGCTACGTCGATGCCTTTACTATCCTGGATAGGTATATACTCTAATCCATGTAGCTTTTTAACTTGGTCTAAGCGGCCTGTCAAAAAATCAACGCTTTTATGGTCTCCAATACTCTTGCTAAATTCTATAGATTTCTCTATTTGACCTATGTAATCAACTTTTTTATTAGATAAATCAGACTGTTTACCATCTAAATGATACTGGCCATCAGGAAGTATCATTGGCACAGGAATATCAGCAATACCCGATCTCACTAATTCACTATATTCATCCGGAGATATATTACGCATATCAATATGCACTTTCTCTGGTTCGGTTACCGTGTTATCTGAAGAAATTCCAGATGACTTAAAATTAGAAATAGCATTCGTGTTGTACTGCGAATACTGACTTTTTTCTACGGCAATATTTTGCCGAATTCCTGAAATATCCATAGCAACCCTCCTCAGTTAAACAAAATCACCAATTCAGTTGCAAAATAAATACCAATTTTAAAATCCAAATAAATTGAAACATCAGGTTGTTAAGGTTATTGCATATTACCTGGCCAGTAATTCATTGCGCACAATCTCTGCCCCTGCCGCTAAGGCATTCAGCTTGCCGGTGGCAACGTCACGGGATAACGGCGCCATACCACAGTTAGTGCAGGGGTAAAGCTTGTCGGCATCGACATACTGCAGTGCTTTTCTCAGCGTAGCCGCCACTTCTTCTGGCGTTTCTATGGTGTCAGTTGCCACATCAATGGCGCCTACCATCACTTTTTTACCGCGGATAAGCTCCAGTAGCTCAAGCGGCACATGCGAGTTGTGGCACTCCAAGGATATAATATCGATATTGGATTGCTGCAGTTTGGGGAATACTGCTTCGTATTGCCGCCACTCAGAGCCCAAGGTTTTTTTCCAATCGGTATTGGCTTTAATGCCGTAGCCATAGCAAATATGTACGGCCGTTTCGCATTTAAGCCCTTCGATGGCGCGCTCTAAACACTTAATGCCCCACTCATTAACCTCATCAAAAAACACATTAAAGGCCGGCTCATCAAACTGAATAATATCCACACCGGCAGCTTCTAAGTCTTTTGCTTCCTGGTTCAGTATTTTGGCAAATTCCCACGCCAGTTGCTCGCGGCTTTTATAATGGTCATCGTACAGCGTGTCGATCATTGTCATCGGGCCCGGCAAGGCCCATTTTATCGGCTGGCTGGTTTGCGTTCGTAAAAACTTAGCATCTTCAACAAACACCGGCTTTGGCCGCGACACCGGGCCCACCACGGTTGGCACACTGGCATCATAGCGGTTACGGATTCTGACCGTTTTGCGCTGGTTAAAATCCACGCCGTTTAAGTGCTCTATAAAGGTGGTGACAAAGTGTTGCCGCGTTTGCTCGCCATCACTGACAATATCAATGCCGGCCAGTTGCTGCTGTTGCAATGACAGCCGCAGCGCATCCTGTTTGCCATCAGCCAGTTCGTCACCCTGCAGTTTCCAAGGTGACCACAGTGTCTCAGGCTGTGCCAGCCAGGATGGTTTAGGTAAACTGCCGGCAGTAGAGGTAGGTAATAATGTTTTCATCGTAAGTAATTTTCCTTAAGCGTAGTTAGCCGACCATTGTTCCAGCGTTGCACGGTGCGGTTTAATAAAATGCTCTTCAGCAAACCTGCCCTGAGCTATAGCTAACTTGCTGCGCTCTTCGCGGTCATACACAATTTGCGTAATGGAATGATCCTGATTTTTTAAATCCGGTTTATAGCTTTTGCCTGCAACCGCATTGGCGTTATAAATCTCCGGCCGGTAAATCTTCTGGAAGGTTTCCATCGTGCTGATGGTACTAATCAGCTCCAGGTTGGTGTAGTCGTTAAGCAAGTCACCAACAAAATGAAAGGCCAAGGGCGCCACACTGTTTGCCGGCATAAAATAACGCACCTGCAAGCCCATCTTGTTAAAATACTGCTCGGTTAACGACGACTCGTTTGGCAGGTATTCCACCCCCAATACCGGGTGCTGGTTTTCCGTGCGCTGATAGGTTTTGTTATCCGACACACTCAGGCATATAACCGGCGGCTTTTTAAAGTGTTGCTTGTAAGCATCTGAGTTAACAAAATATTTGAACAGCTTGCCATGCAGCTCGCCAAAATTCTCCGGGATGCTAAATTGCGCTTGCTGCTTATTATGCTCCAGCAGCAATACGCTAAAATCATAATCCCGCACATAAGAGGAAAAGTTATTACCCACTATGCCTTCGATGCGCTCGTTGGTTTTATGATCAACAATATTGGTTTTTAATACTTCAATCGACGGAAAGCCGGCGCCATTGCCGTCGATATCTACATCAACCGAAATAATATCCAGCTCGACAGAGTAACGATCGCCTTTGGGGTTATCCCATTGCGCCAACGCATTAAAACGGTTGTTAATCATCGTTAAAGCATTCCGCAAATTCTGCTGGCGGCACTCACCTCTTGCCAGGTTAGCGAAGTTGGTGGTGATACGGGTACTGTCTGCCGGCTGATAATGCTCATCAAACCGGATACGCTTAATGGTAAAACTGAAATCTTTGTTCATGCTCTGCTATCCCCTGTGCTAACCGCCGATAAAACATCTAGACGTCTAGACTTAAAGCCATGTGTAATTTATACACCCGGCGCTGCATGAATAAAAATGATATTATTTCATTAACCCATGAGTAAAAATCATAGTTAAGCCGTAACGAACGCTTAGCAGGAGGATGACGGGATATCAGATGCTGCGGTCAGCAGCATAAAAACTTTGCAGTAGCAACGCCCCCTGAGTAAAAGGGGCACCTGGTATGTAAATGCGTTGGCTAACTTATGCCATCGAGTGCAGGCCGATTAAATTGCCCTCAGAGTCGCGCACCACGGCGCAAAAACCATGTGCGCCTATAGACATTTTCTCCTGCTGTATACTGCCGCCATTGGCTTTAGCACGTTCAGCCTGCACTGCACAATCCTCGCAGCCAAAATACACCAGGGTGCCACCGCCGCCTGGAGTAAAACCGTCCATTTTTACCAGGCTACCGCCGGCACCGTAGTAACTCATGCCGTTCTCTTTATCCATCGGAAAGAACCACATCTCCATCTCAACCTCCGGCGTGGGTGACGGCATGTGTTCCAGCTTGATATCAAACAGCGCCTGATAAAACGCTTTGGCGCGCTGCATATTTTCTACGTAAATTTCAAAATGCACTACCGGGTTAAATTTCATCGTGTTGCTCCTATAAATTGGCAATATCCCGCCACAGCCAGCTGATGCTGCAGTAAAGGTAGCAGTGATTAACTCACGTTAGTTAGTCGGATGGGGAAACAGGAAATCGACAAGCATTTGGCAGAATTTTAGAAATACCGCTTAGGTTATTGTTTTATAATAATTAAAATGTTCTGTTCTGGTTATCTCAGCGTCAGCAGCACGAAGATGCGTCATGAAGACGAGGCTGAAAGCGAAAAGTAGCAAAGCAGGTGAGTTTTGTTCTAGCGCGAATAATGAGAGATGGTGGAGTTGTCAAAACATCTATCTGATAAGATCAACTGCTACGTCAATCGCCTCTTTATCTTATTCGCTCAAAGAGATCATCTATCTCATCGAAATGTCTATATTCGGCACTTGAACGCCCAGTATCAAGATCAGGCTCATGTGACCCAAAGTACTCATCATGCCTAGTATAAAGAGCATAACCATCGACTATTCTTTCAATTAAATCACTATCACTTTCGAAGCCGAAGTCACTAAGCTTATCTGTCACAAGACAACGTAAGTTTTTTTCCGCATCTGAATATTCCCCAGGATACACTTGATCAAACACGTTATCATCAGGGAACTCGTCATAAGCTGCGTCGATAAGATAGTCAGCGACTGCATCGCCGAATTTCGGCATTAAAATAGCTTTTTCTAACGAATCCAGTTTAGATATTATCAATGTCAGCGATGCAATTTCAGAGTAACTAGGGTGCTTTTCACATGCCCTCAAGAAAAAATCAACCACATCGGCAGAACTAAGCATATCACATGAAAACACCCATTCAATTAGCTCTGCAGCTGCTTCGAAAACTGATGGACAATCTACAGACAATATATATTTTGTTGCTTCGCTTATATGAGGGTGGCTAGGATGTAAACTTGGGTCTACCTTTCGACGTTGTTTGCAAAGCATCGCAACATACTCCGAATCACACCCAGAGTAATTACTATTGATAGCCTCAGCTAGTAGTTCCATCAACATGGAATTTACAGCCTTCGCATCTAATAATTTCTCCTCTGTTAAATACTCCAGTGTTCTTAGAGAGTTTGCCGTGCGTAAACTGGAGAATGCGGACTTTAGTGAGGGAATGTCTTTTGCGTATCGGTGCAATACATAGTCACCAATTGATGGATTAAACAAGTTAATAATTGCTTTCTGGTTCATGTTTTTCATAACTACTCGAGACAAAAGAGAGCCAGACAGATGCTTCATGGTAGTTAAGAAATCTCGACGTCCGTTCATTGTCAAATTTTCAGGGAAAGAGACAAATCTTTTATAGGCATCAGCCAAGGAATTTTGATCTATTGAACGTCTATTCAACGTTACCAGTAAGACTAATGCCCGACCAAAGTCATCATGTTGCGCTTCGAATGGATGCTCCCATACACGAACGGGATTATCCATCATTTCAGAAATATAACTCCAGTAATCATCCGGCTGATTATTAGAGACCCACTCAACGTTTGTTATATATTTTATTAGACGTGGATTAAAGTTTTTGTGAGCAATGATTTTCCTGTAGCGTTTATCTTGATATAGTTTATCTACATACTCATCTGGCAAATCTGAATGCCACATATGGTTATATAGCATTTGCGCTTTGTCAATATCTGCAAGCGAACCCAAAGTAATCTCAAACTCGTTTCTTTCTATATTGTAATGTTGGAATGCATTGCTCAATAGCTTTCCTTGATTAAGTATTGTTGAACGAGATGTCAAAAGGAAGCGCTTTGTTTTATCTCTCACTATACGCTTGATAAACTGAACTATATGAGTTCCTTCATGACCAGAAAGAGCTTCAAGATAGTTACTACCTAAAAAATCATCAAAAAGAAATACTTGAAGTTTATTGGATTCAAAAACAGCTTCGGCTTCACGAATTCCTTCTGCGAGGGAAAAGAATTGAAAACCCTTTGAAATATAATGAAGCGCTAAATGTTTAGCCAGAGTTGTCTTACCAATACCTGCATGTCCTGTGATTATGGCACAGCCTAGAGATTCTAATTTCTCAAGTGCTTCTTGGTGATTAATAGTGGGGACATAAAGGCGAGCGTTTTCAACAATTTCTTCAATTTCAAACTGACTACGATCCATTATGGGTTTATTAATTATACACTTTAGGACTGTTGTACTAGATATCCAGAGCTTGTAATGCCTCTGTTCGACTTCGGAATGGCGAGCAAGCAGGTCATTCAAATCTTCCCTTCCAAAAATATCGCTGTCTGTCAGAATAAATGGGTGAAGAGCAGCAGAAATTTTTGTCTTGTCGGATCTCGAAAGAGAATGAGAAATCATCAGTACGTATCTATCGGGGTTAAGTTTAGCTACTTTTGGAAACTCAACTGTTTCAAGATGCGAAATAAGATTTTTTAAAGGACTTGAAGCCCAGTGTTTGCATTGCAAAATTGTTTCATTACCAGTTGCTGAAAAAAACCTACCATCAACCCCGGCGTCTTTTCCGGGCTTAAAGCGTTCGTATCGAACTGACTCTTCGTATCCGAGCAAATCTGCACACATCACTTCGAATTCTTTGTCATTTAGTTGACTAAAGTCATAGTCGTTCATTTTTATGTGCACTTCCCGATTTATTAGCGTGATGCAGTATTAAGGAGTCAAATGACTCTAATGCGGCGGGTCGACTTTATCCCCAAAGTAACCCAATCCATCTTATAACTGAGAGTACTTCAGGAACTGCTCCCGAGGTGCTTACTCATTAATTTTGAAACGAACATTTTCAGCCATCCCATTGGCAGTAGCCCAGCCTAAAACCATCGCTAGAAGATTTTTCATGTATTCATCAGTATCAGTTTCACTCCCAAACATACAATGCTCTTCGGAATTCAGAAGAGAATCCATAAGTGTCTGAACGCTGCGAGCTAACCCTTCGTCCAGCTTAATCTGCAGATAAGCATTCAGCGGTTTATCCTTCTGTGCCTCGTCTTGGCCCAGAAAGCGTTCAAAATCTGGCACACTGACGTGATGACGAATGGCTAGCCCAGCACTTCTAGCTTGGCAGAGAGCTCGATGTATTTTTCTGTTTTCAGTCCACATTCCATTGTTACTTCCATCAGAGCGGTAAGGTGAATCCGAATCATGAATAAGACTGAAATGAATTCTAAAGTGAGTTAGAACTTTGATTAAAGGAACCAGAATTGCTTTCCCCCGAGCACGTATGATAGTAATCTGGTCCATCAATGCATTATTACGCTCAATGATCGAGGCCATAAAAGCAGCATGCTCTGTATCTCCCTCAACTAAGATTGGATAGGAACCGAAGAATACTTCTGAGAAACTTGGATCTATATGCTGCAAAGCCTGTAACCGTTGTTTTTCATCACCTATGAATGTAATGTGATCTGAACGGTAGGTTTTCGGTGTTATCTCAGAATATGCACCTACATTGCTGCGCTCAAGCCTTACAATTGTCGTATGATCCTCAAATGGATTGATGAAGCATGGCGAGTGAGTTGTCATTATGACCTGCCAATCAGGGTTTTTAGCAAGCTGATACAGGTGGCGTTGAGCTGCACGAGCAGCCATCGGGTGAAGTGCATTTTCTGGTTCATCAATCAGCAGTAAATATCCAGGAAACGCAGGATCATCAGGGCTATCAGGTATAGGCGCACCGCCATCATGAGATTCTAAACGCGCTTTCGCTTTTAACAATTCATCATTGAGTACATCCAACTCTGCCCCTTTGGGTGGCTTGCTTATTTTCTTCTCAATCTCAGCTAAATCCTTAGCTAGCCTTTTACGAAATTCTTCCCGCACTTCTTTGTCACGATTTAACTCATTATGGACCTGAAGCATTGACCAGAATAATGCACGACGAGCACCTGTGCCTTGCTGGCTAAGGCTAGTATTTGCATGGCCATCCCTAATTTTAAGGCTGGAGCCACTTTTAATAAGATCCCCAACTTTGGGCACCAGAGGAGCGGCACCAACACTCAAAGTAACATCAAGCCCTGGAAAAACCCCTTTAAAGCCTTCGGCAACCCTTCCTGCGATGCCGTTAAAATGCTCCTGATGTTGTTCGCTAAGTAAATTTATACTACCTGTAACACTATGAATAGCTATAGCCAATGGAGAGCTAGGGTCAAGCCTCGCCTTTTCAAGCTCTTTCTGTAATGGGGAGAGTGCGAAATTCAGAAGAACATCTTCAGTTTTTCCTGCATCATCTAACGAACCTATGCGCAACGGTCTTGGAAGACGCGAGCTGAACACTGGATCAGCTCCACCGGCTTTACCATCTTCCGCCCATCCCCCCTCACCATTGTCACCGGCTGTAGGATCCCAAGTAGTTCTTACCTTTTCGAAATTAGGGGCACTCCACTGCCAGCGGCTTTTAACGATAAGAAAGCCATCTTTCGCTTGTTTCCATTTTGCATCTACATTACCAATACCATCGGGTATGTGTACTTCAAGCAATATTTCAGAGGGTTGACCATCAGTTGCACTTTGGTGACGATCATTGCTAACATTGAAAGCCATAACACCTTTCGCAAGCTCATATGCTCGTAGAACAGTTGACTTCCCTGCGTTGTTTTTGCCTACTAGGCAAACGATGTTATCGAGTGCAATATCGATCCCGTCATTCCCTATACATCCGATATTCCGTATGGTCATACGAAGAAGTTTGGAGCGGTTTTCTGCTGGCATAAATCCCTCACGGTGTCTTACTTAATTTTTAAAATCCATTTATTGATAGCGATAAAAACACGGCACAAGGATACTGCTAAATATGGAGAATTTGATGTCGCTTTTTAACCTATAAAACTGCGTACCTGGGTCAAAGTAAAATTACCTAATAGCTCCGATACATGCCACAACATCAAAAAGACAAAGCGCCGATTGTGTCTAACTTAATGAATTATTATCAGGCTGTCACTAGATTAGTTAAAATTCACATTCTTGCAAATATTCAGAAGGTTACTGTGCCACATACGCCAACTCACAGCTCGCTATTTTGATAAGAGCAAAACAAAAAAGTATTGCGGCAACGGTGTATAGGTGTCGTGGGCAGGGAAAATTTTACTCTGGCTAGTTTTGAAAGAATACATATTACTTTTGGTCGGGCTCGCTTCGCCTTTAGCTGCAGCCCAATTACATAGCAACTCGTGCAAAGCACTTAACCAGAAAAATTTATATCACTGAAGAATCTATTAGGGATTTTTGTAAGCTATTGGTGCTCAGGGCCAGATTCGAACAGTCGCGGAGTTGCCCTAGAGATTTTACGTCCACTGCGTCTACCGATGTCGTTACTCAAGCAATCTGCCAAAATTACATCTGCACTATTAAGGCTTTTTGCTTAACAACACAAACCCAGCAAAGTACACGGCCAGTGCTATAAGCGGCAGGGTAAAGATCCAGTAGCCGCTGCTGTCTGCTTCATTTTGGTAGTTAATAATACCTAAAATTATACCCACTATGCCCGAGCCGGGTAACCATAGCCAGGCGCTGAGCATATAGGCGTGCAGTAAGCGGCTGCGGTGCTGTATACCCATCGACGAATAAAAGCCAATGGCAAACACGATATAAGCGGCAAAAAAGGTAGCGATACAGGCGAAGATGGTCCAGCCTAATGTCATATCCTGTCCTTGGTAGGTTAGGCCTTTAATAGTGCTATTAAAGGCCTTAAGTGGGTACAGCTGGTGTTATTTTGCGATACTTAGCGGCAGATGTAAAACACTGTAGCTTAGTTATACTCAGCTATTTTCCGGCCGCTGCCTGGGGCCAGGTTAACTTTGTGAAACGCTCTGGCCGTCCTGCAGGCGTTCAGCGCCGCGGGTTACAACCTTTTCACCGGCCTGCAGGCCTTCATCTACCGTAACCCAGTCGCCGTGGCCATCACTGATTTTCACGGCCTTACGCCTGGCAATGTTATTGTTATCCACGGTAACAACATAGGTGCCGTCACTGCGCAGCAGCACTGCATCGCGGTGTATTGTTATCGCGGCCTTGCTATTACGGGTGGCAACTTTTACGTTAACCAGCTCCCCTGCCAGCCACTGCGTAGATGCTGCCCCCAGTTTTAACCGCAGTTCAGCGCGCTGGCTTTGCGCATCGGCCGCCGGGATCACTGCGGTTACGGCTGCACTGCCCTGATATTGCAGGTTACTGATCTGCAATATATCGCCCAGTTTTACATAGCGCAGATATTGCAACGGCACATAAGCGCGTACTTCCAGCTGATAAATATCCTGTAACCGCAATAACGGCGTACTGCGGGAAACATCGCCGCCGGCTTCACGCAACCGCTGGGCTACCACACCGGCAAAGGGCGCGGTAACCTGGGTGCGGCTTAGCTGATCATCCAACTGGGCAATACGGGCAGCGATGATATCGGCATCGGCCTGAGCCAACTGATAATCTGAGCGGGCTTTATCCAGTTGCAACAGCGAAACACTCTGGCTTTGCTGTAAATTCTGTAACCGCTGATACTCGGCCTGAAAATAAGCAGTTTGCAATTTAGCGCGTTGCCACTGCGCCGTTAGTTCGGCTTTTTGCAACTGCAGCGGCACCGGGTCTAATTGCACCAGCAAGTCGCCGGCTTGCACCAAGGTACCCGCTTCGGCAACCCAACTTAGCCTGCCATCAATACCGGCGGTTATTTCAGTATTGTTGATACTGTATACGGTGCCGGCGGCATCTATTGTTGGCACTTCATAAGATAACCGGCTTTCACTTAATTGCACTGATGTGGCTGTTGGCGTGGGCACGGCAGTTTGCGCTAGCAGGCTAAAGCTGCAGCACAGTGTGATAACCAGCATAGACTTACGCATGATGAGATCCTTGAGCCGAAGCAGATAAAGTTGCAGGTTGCACCACCTTAGGCCGCTGCATTTGCAGCACCGCTGGTAGTAAAATCAGGGTAAATATTGCGCTGATAGCCATACCGCCCACTATCACCGTAGCCAGACCACGATAAATCTCAGCGCCAACGCCGGGTATTAACATCAGCGGCAGCATACCGAATAAACTGGTCAGCGTGCTCATATATACTGGCCGGGCGCGCAGTAATATTGCTTGTTGTACAGCATCTGTGCGGGTTAAGCCGTCACGCTCGCCACTGCGGGTTTGATCGACCAGTAAAATGGCATTGTTTACCACCAGGCCAAGCAAAATAATAAAACCAATCATCGTTAGCAGATCCAGCGACTGCGGCGTAAACAGGTTTACCAGTGCCAATGCCATCACACCGCCGGCAATGGCCAGCGGCATAACCAGTAACACCAGTAGTGCATCGCGCAATGATTTAAACAGTGCCGTCATTAATAACAGCAAAATCAGCAGCGCCAGCGCGAAGTTCAGCAACATCTCATCAATGGCCGAATTCATCTGGCTGGCGTTGCCACTTAGCTGCAGGCTGGCGCCATCAGGTAATACCCGCTGCATGGCTGGCATAACGTGTTGTTGTAGCAGCTCCATGGTTTCATCCAGTGACATCCCCTCCGGTGGCCGGACAATTAAACTGATAGTGCGTTTGCCGCCAATACGCCGCAACTGCGATGGCCCGACTGTCTGGCGGATCTGGGCCATATCGGCCAGTGTTTGCACGCCTGCGCGCGGTGTTACCAGCGGCATGGCCGCCAGTTGCTCTGGCGTGTGCCATTGCTGGGCGCGCAGAATAACGTCCATTCTGTCGTTACCGTCAAAATACTCTGACACGAATAAACCACTGGTAAAAGCGCGCACATAGTTAGCCACTTCAGCGCGGTTCAGGCCTGCCTGGCTGATGGCTCTGTCGTTGGGTAGCAATTGCAGTTCTGGCTCAGCCATGTCGAGCGCGGGTATCGGCTGGGCACTGCCGCCGGGCAGGTGGTGCTGCACCGCTGCCACACCAATACGCGCTACCTGCAGCAGTGCCGTTAAATCCGGCCCTTGCAGGTTTAGCTCGACACTGCGGCCATCGCCGCCGCCTGATACGTTAATCATTGAGCCGCGAAATAAAAATACCTGGGTATCTGGTATGCCGGCGAAGACGTCGTTGCGTACTACGTCCATTAACTGTTCTACCTGAGTCGGGTCGGCCGCGTACACAAAACCACCACTGGCATTGGGGCCAAAAGTATAAAAGTTATAGCTTTTAATGCCCGGTAACTTGCCGCCACTGTAATGAGGCTCCAGCCGCTGTACCACGCGGTTGGCCAGCTCCTGCTCGAGAAAATCAATATTACCGCCCGGCGGCAGGCTAAATGAATAAAAGAAGCCGTCTGTCGGCGCCCTTGGCATAAAGTCGGTACGCGGCATCAGCAGCAGGGTCAGCAGCACCGATCCCAGCGTCAGCCCTGTTAGCCAGCTTAAGCGCTTAACGCTGTTATTGGTCAGGCGCATAATCAGCTGACTTAAACGTTGCCAGTACTGCGCAAAAGGGTCGGTGCTGACGCTGCGGCCAAGCCAGTAGCGGCTGGCCAGCGGAATAACGGTAGTGGCGGCAATAAAGCTGCTGCATACCGCCACCGATAACGTTAGTGCCAGGTCAGAAAACAGCTGGCCTTCAATGCCGGCCATAAACAGAATGGGCAGAAAAATTGCTACTGTTGTTGCAGTAGAGGCTAGCAAAGCACCACTAACCTGGGCCGCGCCGCGCAAAGCGGCCTTTTTGTCGTCCAGCCCTTCGCTTTTTAACCGCAGAATATTTTCCTGCACTATGATGGCTGCATCCAGCACCAGGCCGACAGCAAATGCCAGCCCCGCCAGCGAGATCACATTCAGGCTGCGGCCAAGCAGTTGCAGCGCCAGCAGGGCAATAGCCAGCGACAGCGGAATACTCAGCGCAATAATGGCAGTGGCGCGCCAGCCGCGCATAAACAACCACAGTAAACTCAGCGCCAGCAGCACACCTAAGCCCAGGTTACTTTTTACCAGCGCCAGCGCATTACGTATGTGAACGGAGGCATCAAAGCTTAAATCCATTACCAGGCCGGCTTCCAGCAACGGCCCTTCGTTCAGCTCACGCAGTGCCAGGTTAATGTCATCAAGCAACGCCACTGTATTGGCATCGTTGTTACGCGCTATCGTAATGTAATAGGCATGGGCACCATTACGCAGCGTAAAGCCGGTACGGTCGCTAAAACCGGTTTTTACTGTAGCCACATCACGCAGGTAAATTGGCCGCTCGCCACTGTAGCTGATGATCATATCCAGCAGTGATGCCGGGTTAAACTGGCCGGCAAAACGCACGGTATACTGGCGCCGGCCAACATCGGCAAAGCCGCCTGAGGCATCGGTAGCGGCGCGAATTTGCGCTGCCATATTATTGATATTCAGCCCCAGCGCGGCAGCGCGTTGCGGATCAAAGGTAATGCGCAGCTCACGCGGCCGCTGACTGTTTAAATTAACCTGGCCTACCCCCTGAATACGGCTTAACCGCGGGTAAACCACGTCTTCAATCAGTTGCTGGTACTGCGCTACATCACGCACATTGTTACCCGGTAACGGCCGGATCAACAGCGATGCGGCATTCGGCGTATTCTGGCCACCGCCGGCGACAACGGTAGGCTCAAGCGCATCCAGCGGCAGTGCCGGTGCCTGGTTCAGGTTGTTTATCACATCCAGTGTTGCCTGCTGCATGTTCGCGCCAACATCAAATGTCAGTGTAATAGAACCAAAACCACGCTGAATATTGGTTTCTACCTTGATAACGCCGCGGGTATTTTTTATGGCGTTTTCAATCGGTTCAATAATAACGGCTTCGACTTCCTGCGGTGCTGCCGAGCGCCAACCGGTAAAAACAGAAATTTGTGGTTGTTCAATGTCGGGCGTGATCTGGATTGGCAGTTTTAGCAAGCTGATCACGCCAAACAATAAGATAAGCACAGCCAGCACTACAATACTGGCCGGATTTTTTAATGCCGCGCGGGTTAAATTCATATAGGGCAATTCCATGCACTGAAGTAGCAGAAATCTATCCTGAGGCAGGAAAAAAGCTATGCAGATAGGTTAAGCGGGGGCAATTTTGCGCCAGGCGGGGCGCTATTAATAAAGACTTACAGGCTGTAACAACCAGTTACAGCCTGTATGGTGGCGTTTAATTAGTGGCGTTTAATTACCGCCGCCGAGTTTATCCAGCAGCTTGTCTTTTAACTTATCTTTGGCCTGATCTTTTACATCCGCCATTTTAGCGCTAAGCATAGTTTCAATGCTGCCGCTGATGTCGGCCACTTCACCATCCTGCTGGGTTAACAGTGCCGCCCAGTCTTGCTGGCCAGCCAGGCCGGTTTGCAGTTGGCTGTTTAGCTTAGCCTGTAACTCAGCTTGGTACGCCGCCACTTTTTGTTTGGCCTCGCCCAGCAGCGCATCGCCGAGTATTTTGTCTAACGACGAGCGGATACTTACCTCTGGCGCACTGATAAGGCCGGTGGTGGCGATATTAAGCGGAATTTGCTGTTGCTGGTTAAGCAGGCTTGCCAGTTGCTGCAGGTACTTATTGCCGCTGCTGTTAAAATTAGCGGCGTTTAATACCACGCTGGCTTGCTGCTGAATGCGGTTATCGGTAAGGTTTAACTTACCGCTGGAGCTGATTAAACCGGCGGCTAAATCGAGCGCGGTATCACCTTTACCTAAGGTAAGCGGTTGCAGGTTTAAGCCGTCCAGTTGCCAGTTCAGGTTGGTGACCATTTGCTGCAGCACAGCAAATTCGCCGCTGAGGTTAAACGCGGCCAGTTGCGGCAGTTGCTTTACATCCAGTGAAAACTTAGTCGCGCTGTTAATCAGCGCATGCTGGGCGGTAATATCCTGCAGCGCTATGGTGGCCTCGCCGCCGCCAATCAGCCAGTTAACCCTGGCGGTTTTTACCCAGAAATCAGGATAAGGCTGGCCTGGTAATGGCAAAATACGGTTTGGTAAAACCACTTCCGGCTCGGCTGTTTCATTGCCCGGCCCTGATATGCCGCCTTCGGGTATATAAGGCTTAGCCAACTCGTACAGCGTTTGTAACTGTGCTACACGCTCGCCCCAGACATCACCGAGCAAAATCTGGCTGATGCCGGCCAGGCCGCCATCGCTCAGGTTAGCCAGTTGCTGCACTTTGGCGTAATCGGCTTTGCTGGCGGCTGTCAGGTCATCCACTGCGCGCTGCAGGCTGTTTTTACTCTGTGTTAATTGCTGCTTTACCTGCTCTACTTTGGCTTTTTCGCTGTTAAGTTTATCTTTTAGTTGTTGTAGCTGCTGCGCCTTAGCAGCTAAATCGGTAGCGTTGGCAACTTTACTGTCGGTTAAGGCTTTAATATCGGCCTGATACTGCGCCAGCGAGTCTTTAGTAGGCAGCTGGGTTTGCAGCGTTTTGAGTTGCTGCTGCTCAGTAGCCGCCAGTTGTTTTAGTGCTTCAGCTTTGGCTGGCGTTTGCAGGTTAGCACGGGCGATAAGCTCGTCGGCGTCGGGCAGGTCTACCTGCAGTAGCTGGGCAATATCAATTTTTTCACTGTCGCTGCCAGGCACGCGGTATACCTTGCCTTCACTGCTACGCTCGGCACCATACTGCAGGCCATCTACTGTTAGCTCGTCAATAACGTAATAGCCTAACAGCGCCGGCCATACTTCCAGTGCGGCGCGGGCATGGCCAAAACTGAGACTGTTGTGGGTAGGTTTTGCGGCATCGGTTATTTGCAGGTTATTAATACGCAGCGCCAGTGGCGCCAGTTCAAGCGAGACCTTGCTGATATTCACCTCAGCACCAACGGCTTTTTCCAGGCTGTATACCATACCCAGGCGTATGGCCGGGCCAGCTACCAGATAAACCAACGCCAGCAGAGCGGCAAAGAAAACAATAAACACTAACCAACCGGATTTACGGATCATGCTCAGCTCCTTAATTCAATTTTTCGTACAGCGCAAACAGCTTGCTGGCTTTTAACATTTGGGTGAGCTTCCATTTTTGTACGCTGCTCATCACACGGCTGCGGTATTGCATAACCAGCACTTTGCTAAGCCAGGCTACCGGCACTACTAACACTGCACCCAGCACAAAGGCGCCCAGGGTTAACGTATGGTGTAAATGCAGCAGCTGCAGGGTTTCGGTATTGGCCAACAGTTGCAGCAGCGTATCGTTTTGCGCGTATTGCCAGGTCAGGTTTTCCAGCGGTGTGGCAAACAGCAGCATTAAGCCTTCGGTTAACCCCCAGACCACAATAAAAGTAGACAGATTAACGGTTAGCAGACACACAATAAGCACGATAAGCAATGTCAGTAAACCCAGCGGCAGTATGCCGGCAAACAGGCCCAGCGCAATAGCCCAGCCAATTTGCCAGGGTGACGCTTGTGAGTTAAGTACTTTAAGAATTTTAGCCAGCATGGTAAGCATAAAAACTCCGGTAAACAGGCTGTATAAAGTTGTTATAGAGGGTTGTTATATAAGGTAACAGTGTCAGGGCATTTTGTCAGGCGTAAAAAAGTGACAAAGTGTTGAAGTAACAAACTGTTGAAGTGACAAAGTGTTTAAGCGGCACAAGTTTAATATAGCAGCGATAAAAAAGGCGCCGAGCCATTACAGCCAGCGCCTTGTATTAAACAGGCAGCTTAAACCGACGGTTACGCCAGTGCAATAAAGCCAAAGAACGCCAGCACTGCTGCCGTAAAGGCATAAGGAAACTGCGTGATAGCATGGCTCATCAGGTTACAGCCTGAACCCTGCGCTGCCAGTACGGTAGAATCACTGTAAAAACAGGCCTGGCTACCGAATGAGCTGGCCGATAACAGCGCACCAATTACCAGTGGGATATTGGCTTCAACGGCAAACGCCAATGGCATAACGATAGGAATAGACACGGCGAAAATACCCCAGGACGAACCGGTAGCAAACGCCAGCACCGCCATGGATAAAAACACCAGCGCCGGTAGCATTTGGGCACTCATATAAGGCGCCAGGTTATCAATAATAAACTGTGGCAGGCCTAACTGATCGCAGACATCTTTAAAAACAAAAGCAGCGATAACGGTACAAATGGCAGGCAACATGGTTTTAAAACCATGGATCATTACATCCATCATTTCCGAGATGTTCATCAGCCGCTGTACTAAATACAATGGCAATGTCAGCAGAAAGGTCATTAACAGGCCTTTCCAGACGTCAATTTCAAACCAGATGGTAAAACCAACCAGCATAATCATTGGCAGCAAAAAGTTATGTAACTTGCCGGTGTTGCGGTTGCTTTGCTCAAACTCTTCATCGAACGACTGCACGGCAAAATCATCAGCTGAGTGGGTATCCTGTGCGGTAGTGGCCGAATGAGGCGCATCTTCTGCCGCGATCAGGGATTGCTGTGCTGCCAGCTCGGCTTTTTTCATCGGGCCAAATACCGGCACTACACCAATAATAACCAGGATAACCATAATCATCGCCAGCCAGGCGTACAACATATAAGGAATGGCAGAAATATAGGTTTGAATACCGCTGGCGTCGCCGGCCGGTGTTACATCATTGGCTACCAGCAAACCACCGAAGAACACCGCCCAGGTGGAAATGGGAATAAGCACACAAATGGGGGCGGCGGTAGAGTCGACAATATAGGCCAGCATCTCGCGTGATACTTTATACTTGTCGGTAATGCGCTTCATGGTTTCACCCACTGTCAGCGCATTTAAGTAATCATCAACAAAAATAACGATACCCAAAAAACAGGTCATCAGCATGGAAGACTTACGCCCGGTAGCCACGCGCTGTGCGGCGCGGCCAAAAGCAAAAGCCCCGCCGGTGTGCACCAGTAAAGCGATAAGTGAGCCAAAACCACCACACACCAGAATTAACCAGCCAATGGTTTCGTCCTGCATTACCCGCAGTGAAGTGTCGGCCATATTGCCTAAAGCACCTGCAGGCGATAGCAGCAACATACCGGCAATTGCCCCCATGATCAGCGCTAATATCGGCCGTTTCAGCCAGATGGCAATAGCCAGCACTACAACAGGGGGTATTAAACTTATAATGGAAGGTTCGATAGTGATAACGTCGGCGGCCGCTTCGGCCGCCGCTGCAACAGGTTCGGCGAGGCTCTCGACCAGGGTATCTGCTGACATCATTTATTATTCTCAAAGTTAACTCCGGCAAGCCGGATAAAAGTTAAGTGAACCGTTGCAGCAGATAACCAAACTCAACGGAGCGTTTGCTTGCTATATCAGCCGTGCTGCGCTGAAAAAGTGAGCGCTAAACATCAGACTTTACTGCATAAATACGCAGTGCAAGTGTATTTGCAGCCAGCTGCCGAAATACCGCGCAATCATAGCAAAAAAATTTCTTCTGGCAATCGGATCTTTGTGCAGCCTTGCCCGCTGTGATTACTGTTTTTTCAAGCTATATTCAAAGCCCTGCTCTGCTTCTGAATCAGTAAAGGTCTGGATTTTTTGTTTGCGGTTAAACTGCTGGTTAACCAGCGAGTTTGGAAAGGTTTCAATACCGTTATTAAAATCTTCCACGTTTTGGTTAAAAATACGGATAGCCGCGCCGATATTTTCCTGCTGATTGCTGATTTCCCGCATGAGATTATTAAAGCTGTCGGATGCTTTCAGCTCAGGATAGTTTTCTACCGCTACCTGTAAGCCTTTAATAAGATTTGTGGTTTTCTGTTCAGCTTGTGCCAGGCCGGCAGTGTCTACGTTATCTGCCGACAGGCTGTGTAAGGCGCTGCGCAGCTCGGTGATCTGTGTCATTACCCCCGCTTCGTATAACTGATATTGCTCGGTCAGTTGTTCTAGTGCCGGGATAATTTTGTTTTTCTGCCGTTCCTGCGTAATCACATTGGCCCAGGCCCGCTCTACCGCGTTAAGGCGGGTAATAATGCCGTTGTAAATGGCAATAATAATAATCGCCAGTAAAGCAGCAATAACAGCAATAGTAATAAAAGTGGTCATAGTCTGGCATCCTGTAAAGAGATAGCGGCATGATTGGCAAGATGATGAATAAAATGCAACGCCTGATGCAATTTGTCCAGTGGTGTGTGGGCTGCAATTTCCTGGCGAAATAACTGTGGCTGCTGCAACGAGTATTGCCGCTTAGCCAGCAGCAGGTTGTTGTCATTAAATGACAGACATAAACCGGCATCGGGCTGCAGTTCAACATTAGGCCGTTGTAATATCGGATACAGATCTTCAAAAGCAATCACTACCGCAGGTTTCATCAGCCGGGCTGCCTGCATTTCATCTGTACTTTGCACCCGGTAGTGATTATTAAAACGGTTAGATGCCGGGCGATAAGCTGCCGGCAGTTTGTGCTCCGGTGCATGGCTGTATACCATTACAGCCGGGTTTTTGAACTCTGGAACACAGATACCATAGCGGTGGTAGTGGTCGTATACCGTTCTGGTACGGATACGGGTTCCGCCTTTACCGTCACTTTCGGTATAGGTTTCTCTGCGTTTATCCACATAATGAAAATGATAAAAATAGTAGCTGAAACTGCTGTTATCGCTTGCTGAATGCCCCTGATAAAGCTGCTCTATTTTCCGGCTGTAATTACCCCGTTTAAATTCTAAAAAGGCCGCAAGCAGCTGGTTAGCGACATCTTTTTCTGCCAGTGGTTTAAGCTGGTTATCGAACAAGACGTTTTTAGTAAAAATATCATTGGATAACCGGCTGATACTGCGGTTACGCGAAAGGGCAAACAGTAACAGTCCGGCCGCGGCTGTCATTAACAAGGTAAACCCCGTCCAGCCTGACGGCCGGATATACAGATAATACTGATGCTGAAAAAACAGTAACAAAGCACCGGCCAGCACAAATACAGCCGCCAGAACGTATTGCAGTTGGTTACGGTACACCAGTGGCGCATTAAAACGCGCGGCCAGTTCCGTTATCTCCAGCAAGTCCTGCACGGTGGTAGCAGTACGGCTGCGCCTGGTGAGCTCGGCCAGTAACTGTTTTAATTTGTTGTTATGTGTTGCCACCCCGGCCATCACTATTCCGCCCATCGGTTTTACGCTACAGGCAATATAACAGAAATAAAACCGGAACAATATCAAGGTATTGATTCAGCTTTAACTGTATAGCACTTTCAAAAACTGTCTTTTATTCTGCACAGCCTGAGAAACTAAAGGTCAACTAACTTTGTGGC
This sequence comes from Rheinheimera pacifica, assembly GCF_900108485.1. Taxonomy (GTDB): domain Bacteria; phylum Pseudomonadota; class Gammaproteobacteria; order Enterobacterales; family Alteromonadaceae; genus Alishewanella; species Alishewanella pacifica. The sequence continues at coordinate 89,028 of NZ_FNXF01000016.1, forward strand.
AATCTGCTTCATGGCAGCTGCAGCTTTGTCGTCCACGCCTCTGTTCATCAGGATAATAAAGCCATCTTTGCTACTGCGGTCAAAATAAAGCGCGGTAAAGACACCTAAGTCTGAACCCATATGGCCTGTTAAGCCCATTTCATTGTCTCGCCAGAAAAAACGTTGATTAGCAGAAACTGACTCTGGCAGTTGTAAGCTAAACATTTCGTTATACATAGCGTCCGACAATAAAGGCCGACCAGCACTATCCTGATTATTCAACAGTGCAACCAGAAACTGACTCAGTTCGCTGATGCTACTGCGAACACCTCCGTCCGGGTATTGTGGATTACCGAAATGTGGGTAAGGTTTGAAGCTTTTATACTTTGCAGGCGGATCGATATAGCGGCCAATCAGGTAGTTTACGCTTGGCGATTCCGTATCTGCGCAAAGGAACAAATAAGGTACACATTGTTCTACTTCATAAGGTACTGCCACAGTTTCCAGAGCCACATCATGCAGCAACCAGCTGCTATGGGGCATCGCCAAAGCCGGAAACACTTTAGCTTTACTGTACTGTGCCAGCGACATGCCCGTCGTAGCTTCGACAAGATAGCCGGCAAGCCCTGCGGCTAAATTACTGTACTGGCGTTTTTCACCGGGTAACTGCGGCAAAAAGTGTTCACCTTGCCGGTAATTATCGCCATCAGCTAACAGCAGGCTGGTTAGATGTTGTCCTAAGGAGATATCTGGATCCTGATTTTCTGCATAGCTGTTGATGTCATAAAAATCGGCAATGCCAGATGAGTGGCTGGCCAGATGGCGCAAGGTTATTTTTTCCTCTGCAGTATGGGGATTATCAACCTTGAATGGCAAGTAGTTATTAATATCTTGCGCTAAATCGAGCTTACCCTGATCCACCAGTTGCAACAGCACAAGGCCCATGATGGGTTTGCTGATCGAGGCCAGATTAAATAAGGTGTCTTTGGTTACCGGTGCGCCGGTTTCAATATTGGCTTTGCCATAAGTTTGCAGCAATACCGTCTGACCATTTTTAATCCGCGCAATCGCAAGCCCGGGTATAGCAGCCTCTTCCATCAGGGCAGGTAAGTACAGTTCCAGCTCGGCTATACTTTGGCTGACGTTTTGCTGCTTCGGCAGCACAAACCATAGTGCGGCTATGGCAAAGAACAGCACTAAGACAAATCCACAGAATTTTTTCATTCCCATCAATCCTTTAGTTATAGAAATTAGGGATTTGCAAATGATGCGCCATAGTGGAAATCCACATAAGACATTGAAATTAAACTGATTCATATTTACATCTTGGTGAGATAAGCAGCGGCTTTCACTATCAGTTAGTGAAAATGCATACAATTGAGGCTGATTTCACCTGCTGGCAATACAATGCGGATAAAAAAGGCGGCCATCAGGCCGCCTTAGCACTACAAAAACTCGCTTGGTTTACAGCGCCGCGATTTCGGCTTGTTGGGCTTGCAGCTTAACCACGGCCTGCTCCAGCTCAGCTTGCTTGGCGCGCTCTTTTTCCAGCACTGCTTCCGGGGCTTTGGCAACAAAACCTTCGTTGCCCAGCTTGCCTGCCACACGGGCCAGTTCCTGCTGGGTTTTCTCCAGCTGTTTGGCAATACGGCTAAGCTCGGCGTCTTTATCAATTAAACCGGCCATTGGGATCAGTAAATCCATACTGCCGATTAACTGCGTGGCGCAGGTTGGCGCCGGCGCATCATCTGACAGCACAGTGATTTGCTCCAGCTTAGCCAGGTTCATCAGGAAGCTCTCGTTTTCGCTTAAGCGGCGCTGCTCTTCGCTGTTCAGATTGCGCAGCAGTATGCTCAGCGGTTTACCCGGCGCAATATTCATCTCGCCGCGCACGTTACGGATAGCGGTGATCACCGCTTTTAACCACTCCAGATCATTAGTTGCCGTAGCATCAACCAGGCTGTCATCCACTTGCGGGTAGGCTTGCAGCATAATACTGTCAGCATTGATGTTGGCTAAAGGTTTTACCGATTGCCAGATGGTTTCGGTAATAAACGGCATTATCGGGTGCATTAAACGCAGCAGGCTTTCCAGCACGGTAACCAACGTATGGCGGGTAGCGCGTTGCTGGGCTTCATTACCTTTGAACAGCACCGGCTTGGTCAGCTCCAGGTACCAGTCACAGAACTGGTTCCAGGTAAATTCATATAAGGCGGTGGCGGCTAAATCAAAGCGGTAGGTATCAAAGTGCTGCCGCACTTGTTTAACCGTTTGCTGGTACTGCGCCAATATCCATTTATCGGCCAGCGATAACTGCATATCACCGCCGTTAAAGCCGCAATCCTGACCTTCGGTGTTCATCAGCACGTAGCGGCTGGCGTTCCACAGTTTATTGCAGAAGTTACGGTAGCCCTCTAAACGCTTCATATCCCAGTTAATATCACGCCCGGTAGATGCCAGCGCCGCTAAGGTAAAGCGCAGCGCATCGGTACCACTGGCGCTGATACCGTCAGGGAATTGCTTGCGGGTACGCTCAGCAATTTTCTCGGCATCTTTGGGCTGCATCATATTGCTGGTGCGTTTGGCCAGTAACTCGTCCAGCGTAATGCCGTCGATCATATCCAGCGGGTCAACCACGTTGCCCTTGGATTTTGACATCTTATCGCCGTTTTCATCGCGGATAAGCCCGGTAACATAGACGGTTTTAAACGGCACCTGCGGCTTGCCGTCTTTATCTTTAATAAAGTGCATGGTCATCATGATCATTCTGGCTACCCAGAAGAAAATAATGTCAAAACCGGTAACCAGCACGTTGGTGGGGTGGAAAGTACGCAGTGCCTCGGTATCGTCCGGCCAGCCCAGGGTGGAGAAAGTCCACAGTGCCGAGCTGAACCAGGTGTCTAATACGTCATCATCCTGCTTTAACGTTACGCTGTCGGCTAACTGATGTTTAGCGCGCACTTCAGCTTCATTGCGGCCAACATAGACTTTACCGTTTTGGTCGTACCAGGCCGGAATACGGTGGCCCCACCATAACTGACGTGAGATACACCAATCCTGAATGTCGCGCATCCAGCTGTAGTACATGTTTTCGTATTGCTTGGGTACAAATTCAATCTGGCCACTTTCTACCGCTTCAGTTGCGGTTTTCGCCAGTGGCGCAACCCGCACATACCACTGATCAGTTAACAGCGGTTCAATTACCACGCCGCTACGGTCACCGTACGGCAGGGTGTTGTTGTGATCTTCTACTTTTTCCAGCAAGCCGGCAGCGTCAAAGGCGGCGACAATAGCTTTACGCGCGGCGTAGCGGTCCAGGCCCTGATACTCTTGTGGAATAACGCCAACCAGCGCCGGGTTTAATTCGCCATTGCTGTGGAAGCCTTCGCCTTCGCTACGGATAGTGGCATCCGGTGTCATTACGTTAATCATTGGCAGCTGATGGCGCTTGCCCACTTCATAGTCGTTAAAATCGTGTGCCGGGGTAATTTTGACGCAGCCGGTGCCTTTTTCCATATCGGCATGCTCATCGGCAACGATAGGAATGCGGCGGTTTACCAATGGCAGCAGGATTTCTTTGCCAATCAGTGCCTGATAACGCTCATCTTCCGGGTTAACCGCTACGCCGGTATCACCGAGCATGGTTTCCGGCCGTGTAGTTGCTACTACCAGATAATTTTTACCATCGGCAGTAACGGCACCATCAGCCAGCGGATAACGCAGGTGCCACATCTGGCCTTTTTGCTCTTTGTTTTCCACTTCCAGATCAGAGATGGCGGTGTGCAGTTTCGGATCCCAGTTTACCAGGCGCTTGCCGCGGTAAATCAGCTCGTCGTCATACAAACGAACAAACACTTCCTGCACTGCATTGGATAAGCCTTCATCCATGGTAAAGCGCTCGCGCTGCCAGTCTACCGAGTTGCCTAAACGGCGCATCTGCGAGGTAATAGTGCCGCCGGACTCTTCCTTCCACTGCCAGACTTTTTCAATAAACGCATCGCGGCCCAGTTGGTGACGGCCCGGTAAGCCTTCTGCCGCCAGCTTACGCTCTACCACCATTTGCGTAGCAATACCGGCGTGGTCGGTACCTACCTGCCACAGGGTGTTTTTACCCTGCATACGCTGGTAGCGGGTAAGGGCGTCCATAATGGTTTGCTGAAAGGCATGGCCCATATGCAGGCTGCCGGTAACATTTGGCGGCGGGATCATAATGCAGTAGTTGCCGTTACTTTCATCGCCGTGTGGCGCAAAGTAGCCTTTAGCCTGCCATGCGTTATACATCGCCTGTTCTATTTCACTGGGGTTAAACGTTTTTTCCATGATAGTACCTGTGCTCAGCCGGCGTTAACGGTTTGCGGGTTAACGCCCAGCTGACGATATTGCTTAAAACGCTCCCGCGCCTGCACTTTTAGTTGCTCGGCGGCGGGAACAAATTCGATGATTTGGCTAAAGCGGTTGGCAAAAGCCGGGATCTCAGTGGCTAAATTAATCAGCACCTGGCGGTTTTGCCGTGGCGCCTGCCAGCTTATTTCTACCGGTGCGCCGTATTTCGGGCCTTCACCGCTTAAGTTATGCGGTACAAAGCGCTGCGCATCAAACTGCCATAGCAGTTCGTCAAACGCTTCGGCCTGTTGCTGGTCGGCAGTATAAACGAAAACCCGCTGCTTGGCGCGGTACAAGTCGGCACAAAGCTGGCAGGCTAAAGTAAAATGAGCTGGCGTGGTGCTCAGCTCATTTTGTATCGCTTGATTTTCTGCCGGCGTGTCGCTTAGCAGATAAAAGCTAACTTGCATTAATGATCCTGCTGCTGGCCAACCCGGTTAATTAAAAACTGAGTTAGCAAAGGCACTGGCCGGCCGGTGCTGCCTTTATCTTTGCCGCCACTGCGCCAGGCTGTACCGGCAATATCCAGGTGCGCCCAGTTATATTTGCGGGTAAAGCGCGATAAAAAGCAGGCTGCAGTAATAGTACCGGCGGCGCGGCCACCTAAGTTACTAAAATCGGCAAAGGGGCTTTCCAGTTGGTCCTGATAATCATCCCACAGTGGCAGGCGCCAGGCGCGATCCCCACTTTGCTCAGAGGCATTTAAAATTTCATGCGCCAACGGGTTATGGTTACTCAGTAAGCCGGTAGCGTGTTTACCCAGCGCAATAACGCAGGCACCGGTTAATGTAGCCACGTCTATTACCAGCTCGGGGTCAAAACGCTCAACATAGGTTAACGCATCGCACAATACCAGCCGGCCTTCAGCGTCGGTGTTTAATACTTCCACCGTCTGGCCAGACATGGTAGTTAAAATATCACCCGGCCGGTAGGCGTTAGCGTCCGGCATGTTCTCCGCTGCCGCCAATACGGCCACAATGTTCACCGGCAGGTTAAGCTGCACTACGGCATGCATGGTACCCAGCACAGAGGCGGCGCCACACATATCATATTTCATTTCGTCCATGCCATCGCCCGGTTTTAAACTGATACCGCCGGAGTCGAAAGTTAAGCCTTTACCTACCAGTACCACCGGCGCGCTGTCGTTACCGGCGCCGTTGTACTTAATAACGGCCATGCGCGGGCCGTTGACTGAGCCACGGCCAACCGCCAGGTAAGAATTCATGCCATGCGCGGCCAGCTCTTCCGGGCCTAACACATCGACACTGATTTTGGCTGAGCTTTCGGCCAGCAACAGCGCCTGATCGGCCAGATATTGCGGCGTACAGATATTTGGCGGCATATTGCCGACGTCTTTACATTGTTTAATACCTGCAGCTATAGCTAAGCCATGCTCTACTGCTTTTTCGCCAATGGTCAGATCGCGCCGGGTGGGTACATTAAATACAATTTTGCGCAGCGGACGGCGGGTTTCATCTTTTTTGCTTTTTAAGCGATCAAATACGTACAGGCAGTCTTGTGTGGTTTCCACCGCGTGGCGCACTTTCCAGTAGGTGTCGCGGCCTTTTACGTGTAATTCAGATAAAAAGCATACTGCTTCCATTGAACCGGTTTCGTTTAAGGTACTGATGGTTTTGGCAATAATCTGCCGGTACTGGCGTTCGTCCAGCTCTCGTTCTTTGCCGCAGCCTACTAATAATACACGTTCGCTCAGTACGTTAGGCACATGGTGCAGTAACAACATCTGGCCGGGCTTGCCTTCCAAATCACCACGGCGCAGCAAGTTGCTGATATATCCTTCACTGATTTTATCCAGTTGTTCTGCTACGGCGGAAAGACGGCGTGGCTCGTACACGCCAACCACAATGCATGCACTGCGTTGTTTTTCCGGACTTCCGCTTTTTACGCTGAACTCCATACTAACTCCTGATTCTAATAGACTGTGCTAACATAACCTGCACATATATGGCCAAATTCTACCGTGAATTTATAAAAAAGCTCGGTTTTCTAAGCCGTTTGGTCGATAATAATTGCTATAAATATCAAGTTTACTGAAAAATCGCCAGGGTTCCAGCAAAAAGGCAGGTTTTTAGGGGGCGTTTTGATCATTTTTCGTTACCTGTTAGCTGAGGTATTTAAGTCACAGCTGGCGGTATTTGTCATTCTGATGACCATTATCATTAGCCAGCGCTTTGTCAAAATTCTGGCCGATGCATCTGAAGGTGAACTTCCTGGGCAACTGGTTATGAGCATAGTTGCGCTGAAATTACCGCAACTGGCCGTGATTATTCTGCCACTCAGTGCCTTTGTTGGCATATTGGTAGCCTATGGCCGCGTATATGCCGACAGTGAAATGACAGTACTGCACGCCACCGGCGTAAGCGAATGGTATGTTACCCGCCTTACGTTATTACTTTCGCTAGTGCTGGCTGTCGTAGCTGGCGCTGTGACTTTGTATCTCAGCCCCTGGGCCACCGAGCAGGAATACCGCCTGCTGGAAAAAGCCGATGCCAATGCCGGGTTAATCTCTCTGGTGCCGGGGCGGTTTCAGCATACGTCAAACGAAAATGCAGTGATCTTTGTCCAAAGCATTAGCCGTGACAATGGCGAGTTACAAAAAGTGTTTGTGGCACAAAATAATGCCCGCGATACCCTGGGTGACCATTCTATCGTGTATGCCATGTCAGGTAATGTTAAGGAAGACATCAGTGGCGCCCAGATGATGCAGCTTGAACAAGGCCGCCGTTATGCAGGTGATGTGAAATCACCGGCCTTTGAAATTACCGAATTTGGCCGTTACCAGATCCAGATCCGCGAACAGGAGGTAGAGCAACGCCGGCGTAAGCTTGGCAGCCTGCCAACCTCCGAGCTATATGGCATGGACAGCAATGAAGCTATTGCCGAATGGCACTGGCGTATTGCCATTCCGTTATCGATTCCGTTGCTGGCGTTAATCGCGGTACCGTTAAGCCGGGTTAATCCGCGTCAGGGTAAGTTTGGCCGCTTATTGCCCGCCTTGCTGCTGTATCTGGGTTATTACTCTTTACTGATTATCGCCCGCTCAGCACTGGAAGACGGCAAAATTCCGCCTGCGTTAGGTATGTGGTGGCTGCACTTGAGTGCCTTAGTGGTAGGGGTAGTGTTAATTATGCGCCATCGTTCCAGTGCACAACGTTTTCAAGCCTGGTTAGCGGGTAGAACTTAACATGCTGAAAATTATTGATATCTATATCGGCCGCACTATTTTAACCACCACAATGCTGGCATTAAGTGTGTTGCTGGTTATTTCGGCCATGTTTAAATTTATTGATCAGATGCGATCTGTGGGCCGGGGTTACTACGACATGGTACACGCCGCGCTGTTTACGCTTTACAGCGTACCCGGTGATTTGGTCACTTTTTTCCCTATGGCCGCATTAATCGGCGGTTTAATTGGCCTTGGTATGCTGGCCAGCAACAGTGAGCTGGTGGTTATGCAGGCCGCAGGTTTGTCGCGCTTTAACATTATCAGCTCAGTGATGAAAACCTCTGTCATCATGATGCTTATTGTTATGGCAGTGGCCGAATGGGGTGCGCCAATCAGCGATCGTGCCGCCCGTGAGCTGCGCACTAAAGCTATTTCAGACGGTAACCTGTTTGCTGCGCAACAAGGTATATGGGCCAAAGACGGCGATCAGTTTGTTAACATAGGCAAAGTAGATGACCTGGGCAACCTGACCGATGTGATTATTTATCAGTTTGATACCGATCTTAAACTGGTGTCTATCGTCAGCGCAGATAGCGCGGTATATCGCAACGATGCCTGGCAGTTACAGCAAGTGGTACGGCAGGACTTTACTGCCGACAGAATACTAAAACAGTTAGCACCACAGCAAAGCTGGCGTTCATCATTAACACCCGACAAACTGAGCGTGGTTACCATAAAGCCGGAAATGCTGTCACTAACCGGCCTGAATGATTATGTCGACTATCTGCAACAGAACGCTCAGGAATCCAGCCGCTATGAACTGGCATTCTGGCGTAAAGCCCTGCAACCACTAACTATAGCCGCCATGCTGTTAATGGCACTGTCGTTTATTTTCGGCCCGTTAAGAAGCGTAACCATGGCTGCAAGAGTGTTGATGGGTATTCTTACCGGCTTTGCGTTTTATATGAGCAACGAAGTATTCGGCCCGGTAGCTCTGGTGTATCAGCTCCCCCCACTGGCTGGCGCCATGGTGCCCAGCCTGCTGTTTATCGGGCTATCGGTGTATTTTATGCGAAAGAAAGTCTGATTGGTTTAACAAAACAGCCCTAACGGGCTGCTTTGTGCAGGTTTAACAGTTTACTTTGCTCTTTGGTCAGCACTACTACCTGGGTATTGCTTAGCTGATCCTGCAACGCCAGGCCTTTACCCCAGCGCAACCATAGCCAGAAATTACCCAGCCCCAACAACGCCGTAACAGCACGTACTAACGCCTGTTTAAAACTGATAGCTGCTCCATCCTGTTGTACCAGAAATAAGCGCCAGGCACGCATGCCCAGCGTTTGGCCACCTTTGTACCAAAAATACAGATAAAACCAGAAAAACCACAATACAGAATACAACTGAAACCAGATTTTATGCCGGGTAATAAAATCGGCATGATCGGTATAGTTAGCCAGCGAAATAACACCCACACTGTTTAACAGTGCCACTAGCAACAACGCCAACGCCATGGCCGCCATCCACAGTGCAGCCAGAATTAACCAGTCATACATAATAGCCGCCAGACGGCGAATTAAACCCGCACGGGGTGCATTAGCAAACATAACGTCGTCCGATAATAAAAACCGCGCAAGTGTAACATGCAGCAACGCTTTTTCGAAGCTGCTGCAATTTTGTGCAACTGAAAGCCCGGCGGATAAATTCGCTTGCGCATCGCCATTCGCATCGTATAATGCAGGCGTTTACCTCAAAATATCCCTCAGTGCCTGGGTGGCGAAATCGGTAGACGCAGCGGATTCAAAATGCAACGCGTCTTAGATTGAGGTAGACATAACTTATTGATTAGTCTACAATTAAAAAGTTATCAGCGCTAAAAGCAGCTTGTAAAGTTTTGTAAAGTCCTGTAACTAGCTTAGTTACAAGATAAAAAGTCCTCTCAAATGCCTGGGTGGCGAAATTGGTAGACGCAGTGGATTCAAAATCCACCGTTGGCGACAACGTGCCGGTTCGAGTCCGGCCCTAGGCACCATAAATTCTTATTTAGCCCGAATGTTTACTTCCCCATTGATCCAAATATCTAATATTCGAATCGACCGTCAGCTAAGAGCGAGAAGCGGTCATTAGTAGTTCGAGAAATTTTACATCGTATTGATATACTAATGTCATGAAGTAGGCTGATTTTGTGGTTATACGATGAAAACGATAGGTAAGTTGGCTAAAGAACTTGATTTAGGCTTAGAAACTATACGGTTTTATGAGCGAGAAGGCCTAATAAAGCAGCCCCAAAAACCTCAAAATGGTTATCGGGTGTATGACGACTCAATCACCAAGCAATTACAATTCATTTGTAAGGCTAAAGCACTTGGCTTTACTCTAAAGGAAGTAGCGTCTTTGATGTCAATGGATGGCGATTGTGCCAAAGTTGAATCTCTAGGTTTGCAGAAACTGAGCTTAATTCAAAGTAAGATAGCTGACCTTCAACGCTTAGAAGTCGTCATAAAAGAAATGACTAATTCATGCCGCAACAATAACGACCAATCTCACTGCCCAATAATCGATTCGCTAAAATAGCATTGACTCCGTACCTATCTACGGAGTTTACACTCAAGTCATTCAAATAATGTTAGACGTTAAAAATGATTAATAAGATTTTAGATAAAGTTGGCTCAGGTGGTGTTTGGCTTGCAGCCCTCAGTTGTACGGGGTGTTTCCCTGCTCTCGGTTCATTAGCATCAGCATTGGGATTAGGCTTTCTCTCTCACTTTGAGGGGATTGCTGTAAATACCTTGTTACCTATATTTGCAACTTTGGCGTTGTTGGTAAATTTGTATAACTGGTATAAAAACCAAAATCATACGAGAGGTACTCTTGGAGTTATTGGGCCTATAGCTGTTTTGTTAACCCTCTATCCACTATGGCAATATGACTGGAGCACTTATTTGTTCTATGTGGGTATTTGTTTGATGATTGTAATGTCCGTATTGGACATTGTTAAACCTTTGAAGGAGCAAACATGCGAGGTATAGAGTTAAATTCTACCATTACTTGCCCTGAGTGCGGTTTCAGTAAAACCGAAGAAATGTCAACCAACGCTTGCCAGTGGTATTATGAATGTGAATCTTGCAAAGTTCTCCTAAAGCCTTTGAAGGGCGATTGTTGTGTATACTGCTCTTATGGAACAGTGAAATGCCCACCAATTCAAGAAGGCCAAAGTTGTTGTAAGAGCTAAGTGAATGTCTCTTAATGGCACTTAGCTGCCAGGCAGCCGAGGTCTATCTGCTGGAATGAGCGAACAACGGTCGTTAAAGCCGTCAGCAGAGGCGCGACCTTGCGAGCGTCCTGCTGACTGGCTTTGTTATATTTCTCACTTTACGCAACTTCCAAAAGCATGCTCGAAAACACTACCTTTAAAGCTAGCCGCGCGGTGAGCAATCTCTCCCGCGTTTGGCTTCTCCCAATGCTTATGAATGGTCAGGTAACTGTGAAATAAAAGGAATTATTATGATAAGGGCTGGATATCAACGTTTTATGCAAACATTTCAGGGGCAAAATGCAACGGACTTTGTGCGTAAGATAGCCAATATAGTGTCAGCCCATTTTGACGAGTTACTTCCATGAACAACTTAATAATGGCAACTTATTCGAAAGATGGTGAATGCCGTGCTGTTACTGAGTTTCTATCTTATGGTAACTATACGATATTTTTCTTTTTTAATCTCGGATGTGACCAGCTAAAACTTTTTCGCGGGTCATAACTTGATTGGCTTCGATTGTAAAATGCTTCCTCAGCTTCTCGAAGTGAATAGTACTTCTTGTAAACTGGTTTTGAGTAGTGTTCAACATAGCGCCACACTTCATCCCATGATTCATAAATACCTGGGCATGCGCCGACAAAGATGACATAGTATTTCTTAAACTTCTTTTTGTGCTTTTTCATTTCTGGTTCCTGATTGCTTAGGTTGCAATCAGGATTTACAGATTCAAAAAACTTATCTTGAGTTGTTGGTTTACTTATTGCTGTAGTTGGTCTGGATCTTTGAGAAGCACAAGCAGTGAAAGCAAAGACTTTATTGGTGCGATATGAAGCCATCGGCATATATCGATAAATTCCAACAAATCGAGTCCACGTTGTGCTTGCTCAATTTTACCAAAGTAACTATGTGGCTTGCCGCTTACGGCGCTTAGGTCACGCATAGTCATACCTTTAGCTTCACGCTGTTCGCGAAGCCAGTTGCCAAGTGCTACTCGCTTAGCGCTACCGTTTAAGTCTGACTTACTTCGTTTAGTGATGTATTTAGTCATTAGCTTACCTCCACGTCAAACACGCCCATTTCAAGCCAGTAGGTTAAAAAGTTATCTTCCCATATCGGGTAGATTTCTCTGGCAACTTCAATAGGGTAGTAGCCGGTCATGTCCTGAAAGGTGCCAGCGATAAACTCGAAGTCCAAAGACTTCACCAGCTCAGCACAATCACCCATCCCGGCATAGCAAAAGTCGGTGATGTAGCAGATGTCATAACGGCCACTGGTGCCGGTAAGTAGTATTTCTACCGGATGGTAGCCGCCATCTTCTGCACTGTATTTCGGGTCCCGAAAGTTCACGCAGACAAATTCTGCCAGTGGCTCTCTGTGCGGCTCAATCGCTTTAATCAGTGCATCAATAAATCGCTTTGAAACAGGCAAAGCTAAGCCCTCGTACTGAATACGCATAATGTTTTACTCCTGAAGATATGGGGTGTTTACTTAAAAATATGAGCGTGGGTTTGTCGCATGCTGGTGTGTTGGTTAAGGCCGATAATCACATGGTCCAGCACGGCGATATTTAAGATGTTGCCAATCTCGATGACCCGCTCGGTAAAGCGCACATCGGCCTGGCTGGGTTCACTTAACCCTGATGGGTGGTTGTGAATTAAGATAACTGCCTTCAAATTTAAAATGACTGCGGAACGTAGCAGCTCAACCGGCCTTGTGCTGATTGCATCGGCCGTGCCTTTAGCCACCACTTCAAAGCAATTCACTTCGTGCTGTGCGGTGAGGTTTACCACAATAAACACTTCTTTGGTTTCATGCTTTAGGTAGTCAAAAAGCTTACCGATGACTTCAGGGCTGTTTGCCGTTTTACCGGTAATGTCACAGTCCACTTCTTTAAAACGGTAGGTCAGTTCTATTTCTCGCAGGGTTGCCAAAATGCACCTCCAAAACCTGCTATACGTTTTTTAACCTGATTGAATGAATTGGCCGGCTTAGTGACCGGCCATGTCATATCACTTTTTATCCGTGGTTTTGGCTTTGGGTGGTTTCGGTGGTTTTGCGGGTGACAGTTGCAATATCTGCGCATCTAACTCACCGCTTTCGACGGCCTTGATGATAGTACTGATAACAGTCGGTAAGTCTTCTTTCTTACCGACATCAATAGCCGCCTTGCCTTTTTCCAGCTCCAGCGTTTTAAGCCCGACTTTGATTTCAAAGTAGTAGTGCTCGTTGTCATCAAAGTACCAGGGGCGAACCGATTTGCGTGTACGCACGGTTTTGCGCTCACCGGTTTCGGGGTCTTTCACCTTTTTGTCTTTATAGGCTTCATAAGCCTGACCATCTAAAATGGCCTGCGCCATTGCCTGCTGCTCATCCAGCTTTTCAATCAGCTTCAGGCGTTTGCCTAAGATAGGTGGTTTAGGCTCAATTTTTGGGCGAGCGATAACCTTGAGCGAACTCAATATAGACATAGTGTGTTTTCCTTATGGTGTTGGCTTAGTGGCTATTGCACAAAGCCGATGGGGGTTTTAGGTTGCTTGCGGTTGTTTTCATCGGTCAGCACGGCAAGCGCTAACTGACGATGTTCGTGCGCTGCGCTAAAGCGCAAACGACGGGTTAAAAGTGCAAAATCGCCGGGCGTCAATCTGCTAAGCGAACTTAGCTGCTCAGTCTCTAACGTCGATAGCTGTGGAGCGCTCACAGTGCGCTTGTACAGCGTTAAAACTTGCGGCGCGCTCAAGTAGTCACACTGCAACTTGAAATCAAAGCGGCGCAATATGGCGCTATCCAAAGCCGTTTCGAAATTAGTTGCAGCAAAGAGCGGATAGCTAAAGCACTCAAGCTGCGCCAGCAGTTCGTTCACCACTTGCCGCTCGTGGTGCATGTTTAGCCGTTCCCGACTGGTCAGCAGGCTGTCTACTTCATCCAGTAGCAACATCTGGTTGTTGCGGTGCGCTTGCTGAAAGAGCCTTGCTATTTGCTTCTCTGAGCCACCGACATATTTACTCAGTACATCCGAGCTTAATACCCGCTTTAGCTCACGCTTATGCTGCTCGGCTAAATGATGGGCCAGCGCGGTTTTACCGGTGCCTGGCGGACCACTAATCAACACCCGTATCGGTGCGTTAGTGGCAACAGCGTGGTTTATCTGCTTTAGCACCGTGCTGGACTGTTTGATGTTCAGTAGCGACATATCAAACGCCAATTCTGCCTGATAGCGCATACTGTCATCCCACAAGTCGCAGGCGGTCAGGCTGTTCTCTATCACATCCTCGATAACGCCTTGTGCCAAACTACGTTTAACACCCAGCGTTCTGGCAACGTGGGAGGCGTTAGCTAGCAGTGCCGGTGTCAGGTTCGGTGTTTTACTGAGCCGTGTATGAAACTCACTGCTGATGCCTAAGCCTTTAAACTCCGCACGGCTCATTTTCTCCAGCACTTCGTCTTTCGGTGCATTAACCGGCATGACTAACTTAAAGCGGCGTATATAGCTGTGCTCCAACTGGTCAACGTAGTTAGTAATCCAAATAGTCGGCACCGCGTTTTGCTCTAATAACCGGTGCACCGACTCTTTCGAGTAGTGTGTGTCAGCGCTATAGAACAGGCTTTCACATTCATCGACCAGCAGCATCATGGCGCTTTGGCCCATTAAGCTTTGCAGCATAGTGATGTACTGAATGCGCTGGGTGTCAGAGCTTTTCGCGCCAAACTCGTTAGACAAAAAGCCTTCGTCCATACGCACGTTCTGGGCTTCATAAAGTGGCACGGACAGGCTTTTTGCCAGCACTTTCGCCAGTGCTGTTTTGCCGCTACCGGCTTCGCCATAGAGCAAAATGTTAACGCCGGTAAGCTGCTGGCTTATCGCCTCGGCCAGATAGCCTTGCAGCAGCGCGACATCGACATAGCTAAAATCATCAGTCTTTAACGGTGTTTCGATGCTTGGACAAAGCAGATGGCGCAGCAACTGCGCTTTGCTTTCTATTCGCTCACTGGTCAACACATACAGTATGCTTGCCGGTATCGTGATGTCCTGCAGTTCATTCAAATATTGGTCTACCAATATCACGCCGTTTTGCTGCAAAACCGATAAGCTGTGCGAGACATCGTTAGCGCTTAAACCGGATACCTCACAAAGCAACCTCTCCAGTGCTTTTTCTTCAAAGTGGCCACCCACAAAATCCACCAGCTGATTAAGCCCCTGATTAATGTTCATCAGTACTAAAAAGCCTAGAGCAGGACCAAAGTTTGGCGCGACATTAAACAAGGTGCAAAGTGTCGCTAAATTCTGCTCAACCCGTGCCGTCAGCTCAGGCGAAGCATCAGCAATTTTTAAGTGTTTAAGCGCAGTAGCCGTAGTCAGCTCAACTTGGCTATCAAGTACATGGCCGCTGATACGCTTTAAAATAGCGCGACTAACATTCGTCATCGCCAAGTCCACATCTATCAAGCTAATTACATGTCTGGCATAAAATGCCGCTAAATAGTGACAAGGCAGCGGTGTATTAGGCGGGGTTATCATGCTTGCCCCCGGCAATATCATAGTTAAGTGCCGTTGCCGCCTGCTGCATAAACTGCATATCGCGCTTGTCATAAATGGTTGTGGTAGTAATAGACGCATGACCGGCCATCTGGCGTACTGTATTAAGGTCGATATTCTGCTCTAGCAAGCGCGTAATAAAGGTGCGGCGTAAATCATGCGGTGACGCATTCTCAACACCGATATGCTGTAACTTATCTTTGATTAGCCTGTACACCAGCCAAACGCTTAAAGGTTTGGCCGGTTTGACGCTGCCGTTTATCAACATAGAGCAAAACAGATAGCCAGGCTGCATAGAGCGTAGTTTTAGCCAGATTTGCAGATAGTTCAGGCACCACTTGGGTAAGAATACAGTGCGGGACTTGCTGCCCTTACCGTTACGTACCAGAAGCGTTTGCTTGTTCAAATCGACATCTTTTAGCTCAAGTGCCACCAGCTCACTACGTCGAAGGCCAGTGCCAAGCAATACTGCAAATAGCGCTATATTGCGCTTACCCACTGCTGATGTTGACCGGTCCAGTAGTGTAAAGAGTGCTTGAACCTGCTGCTTTGTCAGCGCAGTGCCGGGGTATTCGGCATGTTTTAGCTTACTTAAGCTACTTAGCTGATTAAACTGCTCGCTATCGGCTAGCTTCATCATGACAGCAACTTTGACAATACTGCGAATAGCGACTTGCGCCCGGTTAATCGAGCGCGACGCCCAGCCTGCATGCTGCAACATAGCGCGTATTTGGAGCATGTCCTGATAGTTGATACGGTGAAAGCGTGATTCATCTTCAACCGGCCAGTCCATGATTTTAGCGATACTACGAAGCTGTGACGCAATAGACGTTTTGCTATTAGCCGACAGTCTGCTCAGGTAAAGCGAATACGGCGAAGCTGTACTCATAGAGCACCTCGTTAGATAGTGATAATCAGATTGAAAAAGAGTGAGAAAGGGAGCGCAAGAAAGAGCGCTACACCATGGTAGCGCTGGAGTTGGTGGAAATACAACCAGTATTTATGACACGGCTCATGTTGACTAAACTAAGAATATGCAGGAGTTACTACATCCATTTTCTATTAATTACAGTAGATGTGAAACCAAGATTCAGTTCGAGATATACACAGTTCGTTACGAACTCCTCTACATCTGGATTTACACAGTTTTTGTTGCAAATTTCAGTCATTGTAAGCACTCCAAAGCTCTCCAGCTTTTCAAGCATAGGAAGAAGGTTAAAACTATCCATGCGGATCTGGTTGTTTTGCAGCTTGATCACAAGGCTCGTAATCGGCATTGCTGAGAAGGTATGCTTAGAAGATTTTGGTTTTCCAATGTGTATTAATTCATTTTCACCTACTTTTTGAGTTCTGAAGTCTTCATCGGCAAGGCAATAAACGGGTTTAAAGTTCCGTTTCTCGTATGCCATTTCAAATAGAAAAAGCCCTAGCCTTAATTCATCGGGAGATAGTTCGGGTGTAGATAAAAGATTTATAACATGATGATAACTCTCATCATGTGGGTATTTATATCTGGAAAAATCTCCTGTGTGCAGGGCCTTTGCCATGTGTTTTTTAAGCCCCTGCCTTTCGTAGAGCTTTAGTTTGGGGACTATATAGTTTGTGCTACTTGCTATCCTTAGTTCCCTAGGCACTTCATACTTACTTCTATCAATTTTGTTTGTAGACATATCGCAGCACTCCAATATTTCAATCAATCTAGATTCAACCTGGCCTAGAGGTCAACTTTTTAAAAAGAATCTTCTAAGGCTTGCTCAGTTTATATAGAGCTACTAAAGGCTTTCCTTAAATTAAGCACTTGTTCTATATGGATTTTATTGTTTTCCAGCTTTTTGGTTGAACGATTTTTATATTATTAGTTTTTTTCTGAGAAATTTGAAATCTAGAAAAGTTATAGAAGCTGTAAAAATCAAGCCTTCTGAAGGCGTTTTAAGTTTTTCTCCATGTTTTTTTTCAATCCAAAAAATTTAATCTGATCAATTGTTCTCATGGAAAAGTTCCTCACCGATGCGAGTTGTATCATTCACCTACAGCGCTGCAATTATCATCAATTACAAACTTTTGAGGTGTACGACCATGACAATTAACCAAACTCGATGCACAGAAACATCAAACAGCCTTTTGTTAAACCTGCCTGCCCAAGCTTCAGGTTTCCCTATTGAGGTCATGAAGATAGTGAGTGGGCATCCTGCTAAAACCAACGTTCTACAAGTTTTGGATAGTGAGCGGCTTCCAGTTACTAAAAGCGTCAGAGCCAATGTATGTAAAGGCGATATGAATCGCACCGGTAAATTCGGAGGCGGATTTGTTTGAGTCATGCTGCCGTATCTTGTGTTAATTGTCGATAGTAGTTTTCCTCATATTCAGCTGGCGGGATATCACCAATTGAGCTCAGCAATCGTCTATTGTTAAACCAGTCAACCCAGTCCAGCGTTGCCAACTCAACCTGCTCCAGCCCTCTCCACGGGCCGTCTTTATAAATCACCTCAGCTTTGTACAAGCCGTTAATCGTTTCAGCCAAGGCATTGTCATACGAGTCGCCAACACTGCCAACAGACGCCGTAAAGCCGGCTTCTGATAACCGTTCAGAGTAACGTATCGAGACATACTGGCTTCCTCTGTCGCTGTGATGAATGACGCCTTTAGGTTTACCTCTGGCCCATAATGCTTGCTCTAGCGCGTCCAGAATCAACTGTGTCTGCATCGTCTTCATCACACGCCAGCCCACGATTTTCCGGGAGAACACATCGATTACGAAGGCGACATAAATGAAGCCTGACCACGTAGCAACATAAGTGATATCTGCAACCCACAATTGGTTTGGCCGGTTGGCACTGAACTCCCGTTTCACCAGATCCAATGGTTTAGCAGCGGCATCATCAGGGATCGTCGTGATACAACGACGGCCACGCCGCACGCCTTGGATCCCAAGCGTACTCATCAGTCTGGCAACCGTGCAGCGAGCCACCGAGAAGTCTTCACGCTTCAGTTGCTTCCAGACTTTCCTGATGCCATAGCATTGCCGGTTATCCTGCCATACACGCAGGATCTCCGGCTTCAGAGCCTCATCCTGATGGTAACGCTGACAGCGCCGTTGAGGCTGCGCTTCAAGTGACTTGCACCGGTAATACGTTGATGGCGCGATCTGCAATACGCGGCAAATCGGCTCGACACCATGCAACGCTCGGTGCGAATCAATGAACTGGATTATTTCTTCGGTTTGCGGTCGAGCTCCGCTTGAGCAAAAAACGCAGCAGCTTTCTTCAGGATTTCGTTAGCCTGCTTAAGCTCTTTATTTTCTCGCTCAAGTTGTTTGATCTTGGCTGCGGCATCGGTGGTAACTCCAGGCCTTTTGCCTGAATCCACCTCAATTCGATTAACCCAAGCCCTTAATGTCTCAGGTGTACAGCCAATTTTTGATGAAATAGACACCAGTGCCGCCCACCGGGATGGGTGATCATGCTCTGAGGTCAAAACCATGCGAACTGCACGCTCGCGGACTTCTGCTGAATATGTTGTTCTCTTGTTCATAAGCTAATTCTCTCAAGAAAATTAGCCTCCGACAAACCCGGTATGATTCA